>SCNS01000002.1 GCA_005503215.1 Sphingomonadaceae bacterium 3R27C6
GCCGCGCCGCGCCAGCGCGCCGGGCTTGTTTACGCGCGCATCGATGCAAGCCGCTGGTCGACGATCGCATCGGCCTCGGCGATGATCCGGTCGATGAGTTGCTGGCACGTCGGAATGTCGTGGATCAGTCCCTGCACCATGCCCGCCCAGAACACGCCCTTGGTGAGGTCGCCGGTCTCGAGCAATTCGCGGCCCGCCTTGCCGTTCACCAGTTCTGCGACGTCGGCAAAGGTGGCGTCGGGCACTGCTAGGCGGCGCACCACCTCTTCGCTCACGTCGCTCTTGCCGACGCGCGCAGTGTTCTTGAGGCTGCGGAAGATCAGGAAACTGCCGCGTTCGTCATTGTCGACATAGGCCTGCTTCACATTGTCGTGGATCGGCGCCTCGACGGTGGCGCAGAAGCGGGTGCCCATGTTGATGCCCTCGGCACCAAGGCTGAGCGCCGCAACGAGGCCGCGGCCGTCGCCGAAGCCGCCCGACGCCAGCATCGGGATCTTCACCTTGTCAGCCGCCGCGGGGATCAGGATCAGGCCCGGAATATCGTCCTCGCCCGGGTGCCCCGCGCATTCGAAACCGTCGATCGAAATGATGTCGCAGCCCGCGCGTTCGGCCGACAGCGCGTGACGCACCGCAGTGCATTTATGGAGGATCGTGACGCCATGGGGTTTGAGCATTTCCCAGATTTCGCGCACCGCCTGCGTCCCCGCGGTCTCGACGATCTTGACCCCGCCATCGATGATCGCCTGCGCATAGGCCTTGTAATCGGGGGCGTTGATCGTCGGGAAAACGGTCATGTTCACGCCGAAGGGCTTGTCGGTCATCGACCGGCACTTTTCGATTTCCTCGCGCAGCGCTTCGGGGCTCGGCTGCGTCAGCGCGGTGATGATGCCGAGGCCGCCGGCGTTCGATACCGCGCTCGCCAGTCCAGCATAGCCGACGCTCTGCATCCCGCCCTGGACGATCGGATGCTCGATACCCAGCATTTCGGTAATGCGTGTCTTGAAAGCCATTCGATCTCTCCTGTGCGGTCCTGCCCTTACGGCATCTTCGCCCCGATCCATGAAATAACTTGACGCTTACGTCAACGTCGGGTTGACTAGGAAAATAGTTAGATAGCGAAGGGAATCGAAATGACGGCGGGCGAAGGCATATCGGATCGGGCGTTGGCCATTGCCGCAAAGGTCGAAGCGTTCGTTCGCGAAGCCATCATTCCCTACGAGCAGGATCCGCGCCGCGACCATCATGGCGCGCCGACCGACGAGCTGGTGATGGAAATGCGCGAACATGCACGCGCAGCTGGCGTATTGACGCCGCATATCTTCGATGATGGCAGCCACCTCAACCAGCGCGAAACTGCGGTAGTGCTGATCAAGAGCGGCCTGTCACCGCTTGGCCCGCTCGCCTGCAACACGATGGCGCCCGACGAAGGCAACATGTACCTGCTCGGCAAGGAAGGCAGTCCCGAACTCAAGGATCGTTTCCTGAAACCGATGGTCGAAGGGCGCGTTCGCTCGGCCTTCTTTATGACCGAGCCCGCCGAGGACGGCGGTGCCGGGTCCGACCCGTCGATGATGAAGACGACGTGCCATCCCGACGGCAATCACTGGATCATCAACGGGCGCAAGACCTTTATCACCGGCGCGCAGGGTGCGCGCGTCGGCATCGTCATGGCGAAGTCCGAACAGGGCGCGTGCATGTTCCTCGTCGACCTGCCCGACCCCGCGATCCGCATCGACCATGTCCCCAATACGATCGACAGTTCGATGCCCGGCGGCCATGCGACGCTGACGATCGACAATTTGCGCGTGCCCGCCGATCAGATGCTGGGCGAGGCCGGCGAAGGCTTTCGTTACGCACAGGTGCGCTTGTCCCCTGCCCGCTTGTCGCATTGCATGCGCTGGCTCGGCGCGTGCATCCGCGCGCACGAGATCGCGACTGACTATGCCAACCGCCGCGAGGCGTTCGGCAAGCCGCTGATCGACCATGAGGGCGTCGGCTTCATGCTCGCCGAAAATATGATCGACCTGAAACAGGCCGAGCTGATGATCGACTGGTGTGCGTCAGTGCTCGATACAGGATCGCTCGGGACGGTCGAAAGCTCGATGGCGAAGGTCGCGGTGTCCGAGGCGCTGATGCGCATCGCCGACCGCTGCGTCCAGGTGATGGGCGGCACCGGGGTCACGGACAAGACGATCGTCGAGCAGGTGTTCCGCGAGGTCCGCGCCTTCCGCATCTATGACGGCCCGACCGAGGTTCATAAATGGAGCCTCGCAAAGAAGATCAAACGCGACTGGAAGGCCGGGCTGGCCTGATACGACCGCCAGTTGCGGTCCGAAAAGCGTAGCGTCAAAGTGCTTGACGTTTACGTCAACGTCCGGTTCACTGGCGGGAACAGGATGATGGGAGAAGGACGGGTGCGCGCATGACGATCCTCTATGACGAAAGCCAGCAGGCGATCGCGACCGAGTCGCGGCGCGTAATGGAGGCGCGGGTCGACAAGGACGCGCTGCTGCCGCTCCTCGAGACCGTCGGCGAATATCATCGCCCCTTCTGGGATACTGCGAAGGAGCAGGGCTGGACCGCGCTCGCGCTTCCCGAAGCCGATGGCGGACTGGGGCTTGGGTTGATCGAGTTGGGGCTGATTGCGCACCAAGCGGGACGGAGCATTAGCGGCGCGCCTTTCCTGACATCGAGCTTCGGCGCCGCCAAGGCGATCGAGCTGTTCGGATCGGATGAGCAGAAGGCGCGCTGGCTTCCGGGGCTCGCGAGCGGCGAAACTATCGGTGCGATCGCTTTTGCGGCGGGTCCCGACACGCTTCCGCGCCAGCCCGATGTGACTTTTACCGGTGACGGGCTCGAAGGCACGGCACGCGGCGTTTCGGCCGGGCTCGCCGCTGATGTCGCAATCGTCTTTGCGAACGGCCCGGACATGCCGGTGCTCGCGCTTGTCGACCTGGGCGGCGTTCAGCGCTCTGCGGTTCCAAGCTTCGACAACAGCCGTTTGGTCGCCGACCTCAGCTTTTCCGGCGCGCCGGCCGAAACGCTCGCGGTTGGTAGCGCGGCGCGCGATACGGCGCTTCGCGTCCTGGCATTGCAGTCGGTCGTTACTGCGCACGAGCAGACCGGCGGCGCCGAGGCGTTGATGGAGATCGCACGCGACTATGCCCTCACCCGCCGCGCCTTCGGCCAGCCGATCGGGGCGTTCCAGTCGGTCAAGCATCGCATCGCGGAACTGTACGGGCTCGTTGAGCTGGCACGCGCAAATTGCATTCACGCCGCGGCACGCGAAGGCGCTGCCGATTTCATCACCGCCGCGGCCGCGGCGCGCCTGTCGGCGACCGAGGCCTATGACACCGCGGCGCGCGATTGCATCCAGATCCATGGCGGCATCGGCGTGACGTGGGAAATCGGCCTGCACCTTCATATGCGCCGCGCGCGCAGCCTCGCGATCGAGCAGGGCAGCAGCCTGTTCTGGGAAGATGTCCTCGTCGACCGGCTGGCAGGAGAAGCCGCATGAGCGATCTTGAAGCCTATCGCGCCAAGGCGGCGGCGTGGCTCGTTTCGATGGCACCGACCTTTGGCCGCGACGCGCGCAAGGGGCTGGCCGAAGCCGATGATCTGGCGCTCGGCCGCCGCTATCAGAAGGCGAAGTTCGACGCGGGTTATGCCGGGATTAACTGGCCGGTCGAATATGGCGGCCAGGGCCTCGGTCATCTCGAAAAAGTCACCTTCGACGCCGAGGAAATGAAGCACGGCTTCCCAAGCTTCTATTTCGGTATCTCGCTGGGAATGCCAGTGCCCGTGCTAATGCAGTTCGGCAGCGACAGGGAGTTCGTCAAGGAACGTGTGCTGAAAGCGTTGCAGGGCGAGGAAATCTGGTGCCAGCTCTTTTCCGAGCCCTCGGGCGGGTCGGATCTGGCAGGGCTGCGCACGAAGGCCGAACCCGACGGCAATGGATGGAAGATCAACGGGCAGAAGGTGTGGACGAGCTGGGCGCATTATAGCGACTATGGCGTCATCGTCGTCCGCACCGACCCGACTGTTCCGAAGCACAAGGGGCTGACCTATTTTTGGGTCGACATGAAGGCGCCCGGCGTCACGGTGCGCCCGATCAAGCTTGCGGGCGGCGACAGTCACGTCAACGAAGTGTTCTTCGACGATGTGAAGATCACCGACGATCACCGCATGTCGCCCGTCGGCGGCGGCTTTGCGGTCGCGATCGCGACGCTGATGATCGAACGCTATGTCGCGACCGACAGCGCGGGGTTCGGTCCGCATCTCGACCGGTTCGTCGATCTGGCGAAGAGCGTGCAGCTCAATGGCCGCCCGGCGATCGAGGATGGCCGTATCCGGCAGCAGATCGCGCGTAACTATGCGATGCGCGCGGGGCTCGATTCGATCAATGTCCGCGCGCGACTAATGATGCAGGCGGGGATGATGCCGGGCCCCGAAGGCTCGCTCAACAAGCTCGTCGCAGTGCGCTCGCGCCAGAAGCTGTCGGAGCTTGCACTCGATCTTCAAGGCAGCGACGCCTTTCTTTTCGACGAACATGCCTCGCAAAAGGAGGATTGGGCGTCGAGCTGGATCAACGCCCCCACCGGCCGCATCGCCGGCGGCTCGGACGAGACATTGCTCAACACGATCGCGGAGAAAGTGCTCGGCCTGCCGCAGGATCATCGCCCCGACAAGGGCATCCCGTTCAACCAGATTCCCGCCTGAGGAGGCACCCATGAAAATCGATTCCAGCATTGCAGCGGTCGTCACCGGCGGCGCATCGGGTCTCGGCCGCGCCACTGCCGAAGCGCTCGCGGCGTCGGGTGTGAAAGTTGCCATCTTCGACATCAACGACGCGCTGGGCGAAGAGGTCGCGGCGTCGATCGGCGGATTGTTCGTCCACGTCGACATCACCGACGAACAATCGGTCCTCGACGGCTATGCGAAGGCGCGCGCCGCGCATGGGCAGGAGCGCGTCTGCGTCCATTGCGCGATGACCTCGCGCCGTGGCAAGACGCTCGCCTATGACAAGGAGACGGGCCAGTTCCGTCGTACCTCGACCGAAGATTATGCCTATGGCGTCGCGGGCATATTGACCGCGAGCTACCGCATCGGGTCGATCGCCGCCGAAGGCATGGCGAACCTTCCCGAAATGGATGACGGCGAGCGCGGCGCGATCATCTTCACCGCATCGGTCGCCGCGCAGGACGCGCAGATCGGTCAGGTCATTTATGGCTCGGCCAAGGCGGGCGTGAACGGACTCGTGCTGCCGATGGCGCGCGACCTGATGGACCTAGGCATCCGGGTGAATTCGATCATGCCCGGCGTGTTCGGGACTCCGCTGCTCGGCAATATGAACCCGAAGGTGAAGGAGAGCCTCGAAGCCTCGGTCCCCTTCCCCAAGCGGCTCGGCAAGGCGGAGGAATATGCGAGCCTCGCGATGGAGATGGTCCGCAACACCTATTTCAACGGCCAGGCGGTCCGCCTCGACGGCGCGATCCGCATGGCCCCTCGTTAACTCCCCGATCGAAAGGAATTCCACCATGGCCGAAGCCTATATCATCGATGCCGTCCGTACTCCCCGCGGAGTTGGCAAGCCCGGCAAGGGCGCATTGTCGCACCTCCACCCGCAGCATCTCGCCGCGACGGTGCTCGCCGCGATCCGCGACCGCAACAATCTCGACACCGCGACGGTCGACGACATCGTGTGGTCGACGTCGAGCCAGAACGGCAAGCAGGGCGGCGATCTTGGCCGTATGGCGGCGCTTTCGGCGGGCTATGACACCAAAGCCTCGGGCACGACGCTCGACCGTTTCTGCGGCGGCGGCATCAGCTCGGTGAACTTCGCGGCCGCCAGCGTGATGAGCGGCATGGAAGATTGCGTCATCGCCGGCGGGACCGAGATGATGAGCTACACCAGTGTCTTTGCCGCCGAACAGGCGAACGCCGGCCTTCCGCCGCGCCTGATGGGCTCGGGGCACGAGGCGCTCGACGAGCTGCACCCGCAATCGCATCAGGGTATCTGCGGCGACGCGATCGCGACGATCGAAGGGATCAGCCGCGAGGCGCTCGACGCGCTCGCGCTCGTCAGCCAGCAGCGCGCCGATCGCGCGATCAAGGAAGGCCGTTTCAACAAGTCGGTGGTCCCCGTCCACAACCCCGACGGCAGCGTCGCGCTCGACCGCGAAGAATTCCCGCGTCCCGAAACCACTGCCGAGGGCCTTGCGGCGCTGAAGCCCAGTTTTGCGGGCCTCGCCGATTTCGACTTGGGCGGCGGCTTCACTTTCAGGAAGCAGGTCAACCGCCGCTACCCCGATCTCGAAATCCAGCATTTCCACCACGCCGGTAACTCGTCGGGCGTTGTCGACGGTGCGGCGGCGCTGCTCCTCACTTCGAAGGAATATGCCGACAAGCATGGCCTGAAGCCGCGCGCGCGCGTCGTCGCTTACGCGAACATCGGCGACGATCCGACGCTGATGCTCAACGCGCCCGTCCCGGCCGCCAAAAAGGTGCTCGAAAAGGCCGGGCTGACCAAGGACGACATCGACGTCTGGGAAATCAACGAAGCCTTCTCGGTCGTCGCCGAAAAATTCATCCGCGACCTCGATCTCGACCGCGAAAAGGTGAACATCAACGGCGGCGCGATGGCGCTCGGTCACCCGATCGGTGCCACCGGCTCGATCCTGATCGGCACCGCGCTCGACGAGCTCGAACGCTCGGGCGGCCGCTATGGCCTCGTCACCATGTGCGCCGCGGGCGGCATGGCACCCGCGATCATCATCGAACGTATCTGAGGAACAGGAGAGCATCATGTCCGGGCCGCTGAAGGGTATCAGGATCATTGAATTTGCCGGCATCGGTCCCGGTCCCTTCTGCGGCATGATGCTCGCCGACCATGGCGCCGAGGTGATCCGTATCGATCGCCCCGGCGGCTTCATGGACCCGCGCGATCCGCTGAGCCGCAACCGCACCTCGATCGCGCTCGACATGAAGAACCCGGACGCGGTGCGGATCGCGCGTGAACTGTGCAAGAGCGCCGACGGGATCATCGAGGGCTATCGTCCCGGCGTGATGGAACGGCTCGGGCTCGGTCCCGACGTGCTGCTCGCCGACAATCCGAAGCTCGTTTACGGCCGCATGACTGGCTGGGGCCAGTTCGGCCCCTATGCGCAGGCGGCAGGGCACGACATCAATTACATCTCGCTGTCGGGTGTCCTCCACGGCATCGGACGCGCGGGTGAAAAGCCCGTGCCGCCGGTCAATTATGTCGGCGATTTCGGCGGCGGCGGCATGATGCTGGCGTTCGGCATGTCGAGCGCGCTCGTCCATGCCGCCAAGACCGGCGAGGGTCAGGTGATCGATTGCGCGATGACCGACGGTTCGGCGCTGCTTGCGGGCATGACGTGGGGATTCCTTGCTGCTGGGCGGCTCAAGGACGAAGCCGGCGTCAACATGCTCGACGGCGCAGCGCATTTCTATGACAGCTATGCCTGTGCCGACGGCAAGTTCATCTCGATCGGGTCGATCGAGCCGCAATTCTATGCGCTGCTACGTGAGAAAACGGGGCTGACCGACGACCCCGATTTCGATGCGCAGCTCGACCCGTCGAAATGGGGACCGCTCAAGGAAAGGCTGACCGCGCTTTTCAAGACGAAGACGCGCGACGAGTGGTGTGCGCTCATGGAGATGACCGACGTCTGCTTCGCGCCGATCCTGTCGCTGAGCGAAGCGCCGCAGCATCCGCACAATGTCGAGCGAGAGACCTTCCTGACGGTCGGCGGCGCGGTGCAGCCGGCCCCTGCGCCGCGCTATTCGGCGACGGTCAACGACGCGCCGCGGCCGGCGCCGGCGGTCGGTGCCGATGGAGATGCTGTGCTGGCTGGCCTCGGCTATGATGCAGGCAAGATTGCCGCACTCCGCGAAGGTGGTGCGGTGCGCTAAACTCAGGCGCCGCGCGCCGTCATCGTTTCCCAGAGGCCGCGCCCGCCAAGGGCGGCAACCTGACGTCCCAGCCGCGCGGCCCAAAAGGCATCGTTTCCGTGTGCCCCGCGCCAGCGCATCAGCGGCACCGTCACGCGGTGGAGGTCATATTCCTCGGTGAAGCCGATCGCGCCATGCACCTGATGCGCGATGGCGGTGACGACGCCGACGGCGCGATTGGCGCGTAGTTTTGCTGCGGCAATCTCGAAATCGGCGGCAGCTGCGTCGAGACCCACGGCATCGAGCCGCGCCGCCAGCGCCGCCGCCGCCGCCTCGACCGCGCGGACTTCGCACGCCATCACGGCCAGCGATTGCTGCACCGCCTGGAACTTGCCGAGCGGGCGGCCGAATTGCTGGCGGGTGTTCACATGGTCGATCGAGAGCGCAAGCGCCTGCCCCATCGCGCCCGCCATCAAGCTCACCGTCGCCGCAGGCTGGAGCGTTTCACCGGCGATCAGTTCGGCGACCGGCAGGTCCGGCACGACCACACCTGCGATTTGCAGCACCGCGTTCACGTCGCCCCAGTCGCCGCCGAAACCGCCCTCCGCTTCGGGAACCAGCAGCAGGCCGAAGCCCGCTTCCCCGACCGGAGCGATCCCCACCATCGCAGCCTCGGCGAAGACCGCGCGCGCCGTATCGCACAGCATGTTGCGTGCCGCGCTCATCTGAGGCCCAATCCGCGGGCGATGATCCCGCGGATCACCTCGCGCGTTCCGCCGCGCAGCGAGAAGCTGGGCGATGCGATGAGGAGGGCGCGGAGCAGTTTCGCGAGATCATTTTCATCGTCCCAGCCGCTTGTCACAATCGCCTGCACCCGGCGCGGCATATCCTGTTCAAAGGCATTGCCGAGTTCCTTGACCACCGACGCTTCGACCATTGGGTCTTCGCCCGCTGCGAGCTTCGCTGCGGTCGACATCGACAGCTGGCGCAGCGTCCACATCTCCGCCGTGAGTTCGCCGATCAAAGTCGCGAGCGCCGGGTCGGGATGGGGGCCCGCCGCATCGATCAGCGCGACGAGCAGCGCATGGCTCGACAGATAGCGTTCGGGGCCCGAGCGCTCGAGCCCCAGTTCGGCTGTGACCTGTTTCCACCCCTGTCCGCGCTCGCCGACGAGCGCGCCGAGCGGGACGAGCACATCGTCGAAAAAGACTTCATTGAAATCATGGTGCCCTGCCATGTCGATGATCGGGCGGATCGTGATGCCCGGGGTATCGAGATCGATTAGCAACTGGCTGAGCCCAGCGTTGCGTTCGCTGCCTTCCTCGGTCCGCACCAGCGTCAGCATGATGTGCGAGAAATGCGCGCCCGTCGTCCAGATCTTCTGGCCGTTGATGCGCCATCCCTCGGCGGTTTCGCGCGCCGTCGTGCGCACGGCCGCGAGGTCGGAGCCCGCTCCCGGTTCGGACAGGCCGATGCACGCATAAAGCTCGCCGCGGGCGATGCCGGGCAGATAGCGCTGGCGCTGTTCTTCGCTACCGTAACGGAGAATGAGCGGGCCGGTTTGACGGTCGGCGATCCAGTGCGCGCCGACCGGGGCGCCCGCTGCGAGCAATTCCTCTATCACGACATAGCGTTCGAGCGGATGCCGGTCGCCGCCGCCGTATCGCGCCGGCAATGTCATGCCGACGTACCCCGCCGCGCCGAGCGCACGGCTGAAATCGGGATCAAAACTTGCCCAGCAATTCGCCCGGAAAACCACGTCGTCCTGCGGCTGGTTCGCCGCAAGCCAGCTCCGCAAATCGGCGCGCAGTGCGGCAATGTCGCCGGGTGGATCGAAAGGATAGAGCGCAAAGCCTTGCATGTCACACCAGCCATGCAATAGCTTTGGTTAGTCAGCAAAGGATAATTGAAGATGGGCGAATTTCTGAGTGTCGAGCGGCGGGGCAAGATCGCGATCCTGACGATGATCAAGCCCGAGAGCATGAATGCGATCGGCACCCACGAAGACTGTCAGGACATCATCGACACGCTTCGCACCCTCGGCGACGACCGCGGCGTCAGCGCGATCATCCTGACCGGCAGCGGCAAGGCGTTCAGCGCCGGCGGCAACCTGAAAGGCATGCAGGATCGGCAAGGCATCGGCGTGCTCGATCAGCCCGATTCCACCCGCGCGAACTATCGCAAGGGAGTGCAGGCGGTGATCCGCGCGCTGATGGATTGCGAGGTGCCGATGATCGCAGCGGTCAACGGCCATGCGATCGGGCTCGGCGCCGATCTTGCCTGCACCTGTGATATCCGCATCGCGGCGGAGAGCGCCAAATTCGCGTGCAGCTTTATCAAGGTCGGGATCGTTCCCGGCGACGGCGGCGCATGGCTGCTCCAGAAGATACTCGGCTATCCGCGCGCCGCCGAACTGTTCCTGACCGGGGACCGCTTTGACGCGGTGCAGGCAAAGGAATATGGTCTGGTCACGGACGTCGTGCCCGATGCGGAACTGCTCGACCGTGCAATCGCCATTGCCGAGCGGATCGTCTGCAACCCGCCGCGCGCGCTGCGTCTGACGAAGCGTTTGCTGCGCGAGGCGCAGCACAGCCGGATGAGCGATATTTTGGAACTCAGTGCAGCCTATCAGGCGATCGTCCATGAAACCGCGGATAACCGCGAGGCGATCAATGCCTTCGTCGAAAAGCGTCCGCCGGTGTTTACAGGAGAATGATGATGATTGCCGAGCGTGTCCTGCCACTGGCCGGCGTCCACAATTTCCGGGACTATGGCGGTTACGCGGTCGAGGGTGGCGGGCGGCTGCGTGACGGGACGCTCTGGCGCTCGGCGCACCATGAGGCCGCGACCGACGATGATCTGGACGCACTCGATACGCTGGGGCTGGAGACGGTGATCGACCTGCGCGGTGACGACGAACGCGAGTTGCACCCGTGCCGGCGCTCCGAGACTTTCTCGGCGCGCGTGCTGTTCGCGGGCGGCATTACCGCCGGGCTCGCGCCGCATCTGCAGGCGGCGGGCGGGACGATCGACGTCGAGACGGCGCGCGAGCGGATGATCGATACCTATGCCGGAATGCCCTATCGCCCTGCGCTCGTCGCGACGCTTCGGCTCTATCTCGGCGCGCTCGCCGAATATGACGCGCCGAGCCTTGTCCACTGCGTCGCGGGCAAGGACCGCACGGGCTTTGCCGTCGCGATTGTCCACCGGCTGCTCGGGGTCCATGAGGACGATTTGATGCAGGATTATCTCCTCACCAACACCGCGGGCAAGATCGAGGAGCGCATTGCCCAAGGCGCGGCGCATATCCGCTCGCGTTACGGCGCCGAAATCCACGACGATGCGATCCGCGCTTTGATGTCGGTCAACCCCGCCTATCTCGACGCCGCGCTTACGACAGTGCGGCGCGATCATGGCGATATCCCCACCTATGCCGAGGCGGTGCTGAACTTCACCCCCGACATGCGCGAAGCATTGGTCGACCGGCTGGTTCTGTAGGGGCTATTTGCCCCTGACGAGCACCCCGCCCTTCACCACCGCGTCGACGCTTTCGAGCTGGCGCACGTCGGTCAGCGGATTGCCGTCGACCGCGACGATGTCGGCGTAGCGCCCGACAGCGATCGCGCCGACATCCTTCTCGCGGCCGAGCGCTTCGGCGGCGTTCTTCGTCGCGGCCTGGATCGCCTGCAGCGGGGTCATTCCATATTCGACCATGACGCGGAACTGGCCGCCGACCTGCCCGTGCGGCATGACGCCCGCGTCGGAGCCGAACACCATGCGCACCCCTGCCTTCACGGCCTTGCGGAAATTGTCGCGCTGAATCTGCGCGACTTCGCGGTCCTTGCGCAGATTATCCTCGAGCACGCCGTTCTTCGCGCCTTCGGCCTGCGTATATTCGGTGTTGTAGATATCCATCGAGAACCACACCGGCTGCTTGCGTGCGAGCGCCATGCGGATGCCTTCGTCGTCGACCAGACTGACATGCTCGATCGTGTCGATCCCCGCGGCGATGGCGGCGCGAATGCCCGACGCGCCATGCGCGTGCGCTGCGACGCGGAGGCCCCATTGATGCGCCTCGTCGGCGATGGCGGCGAGCTCCTTTTCGGACACCTGCAACTGGCCGGGTTCGGTGTTGCGTGAAAAGACGCCGCCCGTCGCGCAGACCTTGATCACCTCGGCACCATATTTGCGCTGGCGGCGGACCTGGAAGCGCAGTTCCTCGGGCGTGTCGCCGATCCCCTCTTCCTTGCCGTCCTTCTTCTCAAGGCTGGGCGGCAGGAAGGTGCTGTCGCAATGGCCCCCGGTCGCGCCGAGCGCATAGCCCGCGGGGACGATACGCGGCCCCGTCGCATAGCCAGCGTCGATTGCCTGCTTGAGCCCGATATCGTTGCGGTTGTCCGACCCGACATTGCGCACCGTGGTGAAGCCCGCGCCGAGCATGTCATTGGCATTCTTGACCGCGGTCATACCCCAGAAGCTGTCGGTGAATTCGAGGCCGCGATAGCCGCCGATGTCGGCGGGGCCGTCGAGATGGACGTGCATATCGATCAGGCCCGGGACGAGCGTCTTGTCGTCGAGGTCGATATGTTTGACGTTCGATCCCCAGCGCACGGTGCGCGCGTCGGCGATGTTCGTGATGCGGCCGTCGGCGCCGACGAAGATCGCGGGGAATTCGACCGTCTTGCCGGTCAGCACGTCGATATAGCGCGCGGCGGTGATGACGGTCTGACCGGGCGCGTCCTGCGCCTTTGCGGGGGCGATCGAGGCGGCGAGAAGCGCCGTCGAGCCCAAAGCGATTCCCCGCAGAAAACTGCCGAACTTCATTCGCGATTGCATATCTTACCCGCCTGTTGTTGGTGCCCGGATATCGTGATGGCAAAGCGGTGCGAAATAGGACAGCGGAAAATGCGTCAGGCGGTCGCCCGGTGCCTTGCGACCCACCAGACGCCGAGCAGCGCGAAGGCGGCGCCGAGCATCGTGCCGCCGACGATGTCGCTCGCCCAGTGGACGCCGAGCATGATGCGCGAGAAGCCGTTGAGGATGACCATCGCCGCCGCGAGCGTCCAGGCGTATGGCCGCCAGCGCGGCGGGGCGAGCCAGGCGAGCAATAGATAGACGGCAGCGGCGCTCGTCGCGTGGCCGCTGGGGTAGGAATAGCTCGTCTGATGATCGAGGTGATCGATCAGGTCGGGCCGCGCACGGCCGAAGCCGAGTTTCAGCAGGCTGGAGGCGAGGTTGGAGAGCAGCGACGCGCCGCCGAGCGCGACGGCGCAGCGCGGGCCGCACCAGTGCCAGACCAGCCCGCACAGCAGGATGACGATGATCCAGCGCGGCGTGCCGCCGCCTATCCAGCTCGCGCCTTGCATGAAGGCGATGAAGGCGGGATCGCGTTCGTCGACACGGATCGCCAGCGTATGCGAGATTTGCCAGTCGGCGGTCCCGGTCCAACCCGCTCCGACCGCGAAGCCGAGCAGGGAGACAGCGAGGAGGAGCGCCGCCGCGATGGCAGGAAAGCGATTGAATTTGGCTGTCACATGACCCCCTTCGTCATTCCCGCGAAAGCGGGAACCCAGTTGCAAACGTCAGCTCGCTGGGTTCCCGCTTTCGCGGGAATGACGAGGTTGGTGAAGATCAAATATGCAGCGGCCGGCCGAACGCCGCGAGCACGCCTTCGTGCATCGTTTCGCTGAGCGTCGGATGCGGGAAGACGGTGCCGATGAAATCATCCTCGACCAGCTCGGCGGTCTTGCCGATCGTATAGCCCTGGATCAGCTCGGTGACTTCGGCGCCGATCATGTGCGCGCCGAGCAATTCGCCGGTCTTGGCGTCGAACACGGTCTTGGTGAAGCCCTCGGATTCGCCCAGAGCAATCGCCTTGCCGTTGCCGATGAAGGGGAAGGTGCCGGCCTTGACCTCGTAGCCGAGCTCCTTCGCCTTCGCTTCGGTCAGGCCGACGCTGGCGATCTGCGGGCGGCAATAGGTGCAGCCGGGGATGTTGCGCGGGTCCATCGCGTGCGGATGGTTGCCCGCGATCGCCTCGACCGCGATCACCGATTCGTGCATCGCCTTGTGCGCGAGCCACGGCGGCGCTGTGACGTCGCCGATCGCCCAGATGCCGGGGACGTTGGTGCGGCACATCGCGTCGGTGTCGATATGGCCCTTGGTCGTCTTTACGCCGAGCGCTTCGAGCCCGATATTCTCGGTGTTCGGGACGATGCCGATTGCGACGATCGCGTGGGTGAATTCGGCGCTTTCGGTCTTGCCGTCCTTGGTCTTGATCTTCGCGGTCACGCCGTTGGCGGTCGCCTTCAGCTCCTCGACCCCGGCGCCGGTGAAGATCGTCATGCCCTGCTTCTTGAGCTGCTTTTCAAGGAAGGCCGACACGTCGGCATCCTCGACGGGGACGAGGCGGTCGAGCATTTCGACGACGGTCACATCGACGCCCATGTCGCTGTAGAAGCTCGCGAATTCGATCCCGATCGCGCCCGATCCGATGACGAGCAGCTTCTTCGGCATCTCGGGCGGGACGAGCGCGTGGCGATAGGTCCAGATGCGCTTGCCGTCGGCGGGCGCGAACGGCAGGTCGCGCGCACGCGCGCCCGTCGCGACGATGATATTCTTGGCGGTGAGGGTTTCGGTGCCCTTCTCGCCTTTCACCTCGAGTTTGCCCGGTGCGGTCAGCTTGCCCTCGCCCATATGGACGGTGATCTTGTGCTTCTTCATCAGGAAGGCGACGCCCTGGCTGAGCTGTTTCGCAACGCCGCGGCTGCGCTTTACGACCGCGTCGATGTCGGCGCTGATCTGCGCCGCGACGAGGCCATAATCGCCCGCATGCTGCATATAATGATAGATTTCGGCCGAACGCAGCAGCGCCTTGGTCGGGATGCAGCCCCAGTTGAGGCAGATACCGCCGAGATTCTCGCGCTCGACGATCGCGGTTTTCAGGCCCAGTTGGGCTGCGCGGATCGCCGCGACATAGCCGCCGGGGCCGGAGCCGAGGACGATGAGGTCGTAGTTGGTGTCAGCCAAGGTTTGCTCCATTATCAATCCCCTCTCCCTTCAAGGGAGAGGGAGGGGCCCATTGCGAAGCAATGGGAGGGTGAGGGTCCGACAGCGCGGCAAGGATTGCCGTCAAAACTCCAGACAAATTTCCAGTCACGTCGTTGTTCCAGACGCGGAGCACGCGATAGCCCTTGTCGTTCAGGAAGGCGTCGCGGCCCGCATCCGTTTGCGATTCGGCATGCTGCGATCCATCCACCTCGACAATCAAGCGCCGTTCCTGGCAGACAAAATCTGCAATAAACGGACCGATCGGCTGCTGCTTGCGAAACTTGAAGCCACCTAGGCGACGATCGCGCAATCCACCCCATAGCTTCTTCTCTTGTTCGGTCAGGGTGCGGCGCAAGGCTTTGGCGCGTTCGAGCGTTTGGCGCGAATAGCCCGCCTTCACACCCTCACCCTCCCACGCGCTGGCGCGCGCGGGCCCCTCCCTCTCCCTTGAAGGGAGAGGGGTTCATTACGCCACCAGCCCCAGCGGGTTCTCCACCAGTTCCTTGAACGTCTTCATCAGCAGCGCACCATCCGCCCCGTCGATCGCGCGGTGGTCGAAGCTGCCGGTCGCCGACATCACGGTCGCGATCGCGAGCGCGTCGTCGACGATATAAGGCCGCTTTTCGCCCGCGCCGATCGCCATGATCATGCCCTGCGGCGGGTTGATGACCGCGGTGAACTGCTTGATCCCCATCATGCCCATGTTCGAGATCGAGGCGGTGCCGCCCTGATATTCAGCGGGTTGGAGCTTGCCTTCCTTGGCCTTCGCCGCGAGCTCGGACATTTCGGTCGAGATTTTCGACATCGACTTGCCGCCAGCGTCGACGATGATCGGGGTGATCAGGCCGCCGGGGATGCTGACCGCGACCGAGATGTCGGCGCGCTTATACTGGCGCATCACATCGCCGCCGAAGCTGACGTTGCATGCGGGCACGCGTTCGAGCGCGACCGCGAGTGCCTTGATCAGCATGTCGTTGACGCTGAGCTTGACGCCGCGGCTTTCGAGGCTGGCATTGAGCTCACCGCGCAACTTGAGCAGCGCGTCGAGGCGGATGTCGACGGTGAGATAGATGTGCGGCGATTGCTGCATCGACTCGGTCAGGCGGCGCGCGATCGTCTTGCGCATGCCGCTGAGCTTTTCGTCCTCGTGCGGGATGCCGAAATCGGGGATGGCGCTGGCGGTTGCCGGTGCGGGCGCTGCTGCCGGAGCAGCGGCGGCGGGCGCGGCAGCAGCCGGGGCTGCGGCTGGAGCGGCGGCGCCAGTAGGCGCGCCTTCGAGGTCGGCCTTGACGATGCGGCCGCCGGGGCCGGTGCCGGTCAGGCTCTTGAGGTCGATGCCCTGCTCAGCGGCGAGGCGCTTGGCGAGAGGGCTGGCTTTGATGCGGTCGCCCGACGCAGCGAAGGCGGCTGCCGGAGCCGGAGCCGGTGCGGGAGTTGGAGCAGGCGCAGCGGCGGGCGCTGGCGCTTCGGTCTTCTGTTCAGCGGCGGGAGCCGCGGCCGGGGCCGGCGCCGGAGCCGCCTTTGCGCTCCCGGCATCTTCGCCCTCGCCCGCGATCACCGCGATCACGGTGCCGACCTTCACATTGTCGGTGCCTTCGGCGACGAGAATCTGGCTGACGACGCCTTCGTCGATCGCCTCGAACTCCATCGTCGCCTTGTCGGTTTCGATTTCGGCGAGCAGGTCGCCCGATTTGACCGTATCGCCTTCCTTGACCAGCCATTTGGCAAGGGTGCCCTCCTCCATCGTCGGCGAGAGAGCGGGCATTTTGAGTTCGATTGGCATATTCAGGCTTGTCCCTGTCAGTCTTGCAGGCGTGGGCCTGCCGCTACGGATTCTTCCTCGCCATAAGCCCTGCATCGGTCAAGGTCTAGCGGGCCAACTTGCGTTTCATACGAATGTGACGCACTCTTCGCTCCAAGCAAAAACACGAGGGGTCGGGGCGATGCGGACATATCTGGTGGTGATCGACAATAGCCCAGAGGCGACGCTGGCGCTGCGCTTTGCCGCGCGCCGCGCGGCGCGGACGGGCGGCGGTGTGATGGTTCTGGCGATTATCCCGCCGCAGGATTTCGTCGCGTTCGGCGGCGTCCAGGCGACGATCGAGGCCGAAGCGCGCGAACATGCCGAGGAACTGGTGGCCGCCGCCGCCGATGCGGTGGTGCAGGAAGCGGGCGTCACGCCGCAGATCATGGTGAAGTCGGGCAAGCCCGCCGAGGTGGTGCGTGAAGTGATCGGCGCGAGCGACGAGATCGCGGCGCTGGTGCTCGCGACAGCGGCGTCGGGTGCGCCCGGTCCGCTCGTCGCGCATTTCACCGGACAGGATGCGGGTACGCTTCCCTGTCCGGTGATGCTGGTGCCGGGCGGGATCGATATCGCCCGGCTCGATGCGCTGAGTTAGACGACAAGGCTGCGCGGCGCGCCCGCGTCCTTCCATTCGAGGATGGCAAAGCCGAGCACGCCGAAGGCTTGCGCGACGACGACCGCGATGCCGAGGCCGGTCATCTGCGCGGCAAAGGTCGCGACGACCGCAAAGCTCGCCGCGACCCAGCCGAGATTGCCGAGTGCGATGAGTTTGACGAGCGCCGGATTCGGCACCGCCTGCCGCGCCGCGACGATCATCAGGAGCGCGGCGGCGAGGCAGATCCAGCCGCCGATCGCGACGACATTTTCGGGCAGCCCGAGCAGTGCGCCGACCGGCGCGGCGGCGAAGAGGCCGATGGCAAAGACGCCCCCGCAGGTGATGGCGTCGGCGACGAGGATGTTCTTCAGGTTGAGGATCGACATATGGGTTCTCCTTTCGACGCCCTCAAACTGGACTCGAAAGTGAATGGCGTCGATTACGCCGGAGGTAATGGAAAACAGGAAGGCGGAGGTATAGCTCTCCGGACGAAGGAGACGATCATGCAAGTCGCGACGCTGGGCGAGCAATTGCGCGAATGGCGCACGCGCCGCCGGATGAGCCAGATGGACCTCGCGCTCGATACCGAGATTTCGACGCGCCACCTGAGCTTTATCGAGACGGGGCGGTCGAAGCCGAGCGCGCAGATGTTGCAGCGGATCGCCGACTGCCTCGACGTGCCGCACCGCGCGCGCAACGCGATGCTGCTCGCGGCGGGCTATGCCCCCGACTATCAGGAGCGGCCGCTCGACAGTCCCGAAATGGCGGGGATGCGCGCGATCGTCGAGCATGTGCTGAAGGGGCACGAGCCCTACCCGGCGCTCGCGGTCGACCGGCACTGGAATATGGTGGCGGCGAATAGTGCCGTCGAAATCCTCGCGGGGCTCGCGGCGCCACACCTGTTCGAACCGCCCGTCAACGTGCTTCGCATTGCGCTGCACCCCGAGGGGCTCGCACCGCATATAGTCAATCGGGACGAATGGCGCGCGCATATTCTCGAACGGCTCGATCATCAGATCGATGCGAGCGCCGACGCCGGGCTGATTGCGTTGCGCGAGGAGCTGGCCGGCTATGCCGTCGAGGCGGAGGAGCATCATCGAAGCGCGGCGAACGGCATTGCGGTGCCACTGATCCTCGATACCCCAATGGGGCAAATTCGCTTTGTGTCGACGGTGACGATCTTCGGGACGCCGGTGGATATCACGCTGTCCGAGCTGGCGATCGAGGCGTTTTTCCCGGCCGATGCGGAGAGCGCGGCATTGTTGCAGAAGCTGGCCGCACGATAACCTGTTTTCGTCATTCCCGCGAAAGCGGGAACCCAGTTCGACGTTGCTGCTGGGTTCCCGCTTTCGCGGGAATGACGAAGGGGTGGAGTTAGCGCCGCTTGCCCTTGTGCTTGATATTCGCGGGCCGCCCGCGCTTGCCGACCATATGCTTGCCGGCCTTATCCTTCCCGGTCCCCTTCCCTTTCACCCCGTCGCGGCGCGGCGGGCGGTTTCGAAAGCCGCCCTCGGGCGCGTCGGGAAGTTCGAAACGCAAGGCGCCGCTGATCGGGTTCGCGTCCATCAGCCGGAGGTCGAGTCGCTGGCCCGTCGTGAAGCTGACGCGGCCATGCTCGCTGTCGAGGCTGCGCGCGGCCTCGTCGTAGAAGAAGCGTTCGCTGCCGAGCGTCGAGACCGGCACCAGCCCGTCGCCGCCGAGTCCGTCGACGGTCGCGAAGAAACCGAAGGGTTGCACCCCGGTGATACGCGCCGCGACGATCTCGCCCTTCTTGGTCGACAGATAGGCCGCGACATAGCGGTCGACGGTTTCGCGCTCGGCCTCCATCGCGCGGCGTTCGAGCGCGCTGATCGTCTCGCCGATGCGCGACAGACCCTTGGCGTCGGCCTCGCCAAGCCCGGTGCGCGCGGGCAGATCCTTGGGCTTGCCCGGCACTTCGAGTTTATAGCTGTCGACGAGGGCGCGGTGGACGATCAGGTCGGCGTAGCGGCGGATCGGCGAGGTGAAATGCGCGTAGCTGCCGAGCGCGAGGCCGAAATGGCCGGCGTTGGCGGGGCCGTAATAAGCCTGCGTCTGGCTGCGCAGGATCGCTTGCATGATTTCGGGCAGCCGGTCGTCTTCGGAAAAGCCGTCGATCAGGCGGTTGAACACCGCGGGGGTGATGACCTGCCCGAGCGCGAAGCTCTGTTCGAAGGTTTCGAGATAATCCTTCAGGCTAACGAGTTTTTCGCGGCTCGGCGGCTCGTGGATGCGGTACATCACGGGCGATTTCTTCGCCTCGAGCGCCTTCGCCGCGGCGACGTTCGCCGCGATCATATAATCCTCGATCAGCCGCATCGAATCGAGCCGGTCGCGGACGCGGATTTCGGCGATCCCGCCCTGCTCGTCGAGAATGACCTGGCGCTCGGGCAGGTCGAGATCGAGCGGCGCGCGCGCCGCGCGTGCCTTCGCGAGCAGCGTCCAGCAGGCCCACAGATTCTTGAGCGTGGGGAGGACGTCGGCATCCCATTCGTCGCGCGGCGTATCGGCGTCATAGGCGGCCTGCGCATGCTCATAGGCGATGTTCGCGCGCAGACGGACGAGCGCGCGGGTGAAGCGCCATGACGTCACCTTGCCATGCTTGTCGATGACGAGGTGGCATGCCATCGCGGCGCGGTCCTGCCCCGCCTTCAGCGAGCAGACGCCGGCGGACAATGTCTCGGGCAGCATCGGCACGACCTGATCGGGGAAATAGACGCTGTTGCCGCGCCGCCGCGCCTCGCGGTCGAGATCGCCGTCGGGGCGGACATAGTAACTGACATCGGCGATCGCGACGATCGCGCGGAAGCCGCCCTTGTTGGACGTGTCGTCGTCGGGGGTCGCCCAGACGGCGTCGTCATGGTCGCGCGCGTCGATCGGGTCGATCGCGACGATCGGCAGGTCGCGCAGATCCTCGCGGCCGTCGGGGGTGAGCGGAAGCTTCGCCGCCTTCTCGGCCTCGGCGATGGTTTCGCCGTCGAAGACGTGCGGAATTTCGTGCCGCGCGATCGCGATCATGCTCAAGGCTCGCGGTGCGAAGGGGTCGCCGAGACGCTCGACGACCTTGGCCTTGATTGCCGCGCCGCGTCCGGTCAGTTCGGCGCGGACCAAGTCACCGATATCGGCATCGCCCTTGTCCGCGACCGCGAAATCATATCGCGCGCGCTTGTCGGCGGGGCGCAGCCAGATCATCGGCTTGCCGCCGGGGCCGACATCTTCGACGAGCACGCCGATCACCATCTCGGCGCTTGCTGCCAAGCGCTTCATCGGATGCGCGACATGGCCACTGCCGCGTTCCTCGGTGCGCGCGAGGATGCGGTCGCCAACGCCAAGCGCGCCTTTGCGTCCCTGCTCGATCACGCGGAGGCGCGGTGCCGGCGTTGCGGCTTCCCAGCGCTCTGGAACCGCCCAAACATTGCTGCCCTCGATCGCGGCGACGCGCAGCACGGTGACGCGCGGCAGCCCGCCATGCTTGTGGAACGCGCGTCCGGGCGCGAGATCGACGAGCCCCTCGTCGGTCATGTCCTTGAGCAGCGCCTTGAGCGCGATCTTGTCGTTGCCGTGGAGCGCGAAATGCTTCGCAATCTCGCGCTTGCCGACCGCGTCCTTGCTCTCTTCGATGAAGCGAAGGATCTGCTCAGGACTGGGCAGTCCGTGATGTTGTTTGCGGGCCATTGTCTGCGGATAGGGGGTAACGGGCGGCCCGTCACCCCCCCCTTCATCCCCTAGGCGCGGATCAATAGGGCGAAATGTCGATCACCTGACCCGAAGGGCTTGCTTTGCAGGTCGAGCGATAATGGCCGGTCGCCATCGTGAACTCATAGTTGCCGCCGCCCGTGGTGCGTTGGCTGACCGCGACGCTGCTGCCCCAGGGTGCGTTCTGATATTGATCGGCGCGGCGTTCGCACGCGGTCCGTGCCGCATCGGGGCCGCCGCGCGCATAGGAGCGGTTGGCATGACGGCGATTGGCGGCCTCGGCCTCGCCCGCCATGAAGCCGTCGTGATAGGCTTCGCTGTCGTCGCGGTCATATTGACCGCCATAGAGGCCGTCATTGTAGCCGCGGCCATAATCGCCATCATGGTCGCCGTCACCATGGTCGCCATGCTTCTTCTTGTGGCTGGCGAGCGCCGCGATCAGGCCGACCGCGGCTATCGCGCCAACGGCTGCGGCTGCATTGCCGCCCCCGCCGTGGCCGCAGTTGCTGGAATCGGTCTTGTCGACGTTGGCGTAGCGTCCGTTGGAGACGACGACGCTGACGCAGGTCTTTGTCCCGCTGTTCCACCAATATTGCGCGCCGCCGCTGGTCTTCGTCATTTCATAGCCGCGCGATTCCATCGCGGTTTCGGCGCCGGCGGCGCGCGAACCGGGCAGGTCGGATATGTCCGATGGCGGCTTGGCCGCGGTGGGCGCGATGCTGCCAAACAGCATCGCGGCGATGATCGTCGATCCGGCAATCTGTCGTTTCATGACCTTTTCCCCTGTCAAAAGCCTAATAGGATGCGCCCGACGCAGGCCGGGTTCATCGCCCGATCTTGCCGCCGCATCCTACCAGATTTATGACAGGCGCCGAACCGATTTCGCGACCGCGCTGCGCGATCGCTCAGCAGGTCCGCCCTTTGTCAGCCATAGGCGATCCAGCGGCCCGACGCGCCCGCAGCGAGCCACAGGAGCAGCGATACCCCCGCCATCACCCGCGCTGTGCGAGGCGCTCCATCGGTCCAGCGCGTCATGTGCGTGTTCCAGGCCCATCGAAAGGCGGCCGCGTTCGCCAGCGCGGCGGTGACGATGATCAATTTTCGTTCGAAAATGGCCGACCGCGCCAGCGCCGCGCCGTCGGCGGCGAACAGGATCACGCCGCTGGTCCCCATCAGGATCAGTCCGGCGACGGCAACCGGCGTCAGCGCGCGCGACAGGTCCGCCACGGGGAGCCGCTGCCATAAACCCACGATCCGCAGGTCGACGACGCCGATTCCGCCGACCAGCATGACAAGGCCCAGGAGATGCAGCGTATTGGCAACGGGATAGACCAGCGCCGATCCGCGCGACCACGGTCCGATGCCGGCCATGTCGAGCCACGCCGCGGCGGCGGTCAGGATGGACTCCATGCGGCCTCGCTCAGCGCAGCTCGACTGTCTTCTTGCCGACCATCACGCGCTCGACCCGCATTTCGGTGGTGCCGTCGCGCCGAAGATAGCCGGTCAGGCGAAAGCGTTTTCCGGGTTCGATCTCCGCGCGCGTCAGCCCGCGCGCTTCCATGCGGCCGACCGGCGCCAATATGACGTCCCAGACCTTGCCCTGCCAGCGCATCTTCGCGCTGCCATGCGGGTTTCCCCACGACAATTCGGTGAACGACGCGGTCAGGGTGACCGGTTTGGTCTCGTCATAGGACGACCAGCCATGGTGGGCCGCGGCGGGAGGCGCGGCGAACGCAAGCGTCGCCGCCGCCATCAACAGGGAAAAGCGCATCGACAGTCTCCTTCGAGCCCCTCGGCGCGAAGGCTAAAGGCGCGGCGCCTTTGGTGCAAGGGCGACCGGGCTTAGTAGGTCCGACCGATCAGCACGCGTTCGACCGCCGGTTCGCCGGTGAAGAAGCAGGCGCCGTCCGCCGGTGCGGCATCGAGCGGGGTGTTGCGCATCGTCAGCTTGAGCGCCTTGAGCTGGGTGACAATCCCGTCGAGCGTTGCGCCGCTCGGCCGCGACCACTGCACTTCGGCCCAGCCGACGAATTTGTCGTCGCCGGCGAAATGCGCCTTGAGGTCGGTGACGTCGCGGCGAATGTTCGCATGCAGGCGTTCCCTTGCCTCGGCATGGAGGCTCGACTGGATATCTTCCAGCGCCGTCACCACCTCGGCCACGAAGTCGCCCTTGGCGACGAACGCCGAATTGAGCTTGCCATCGTCCTTGTAGAGCCGGTCGCGGCGGATCACCGCGACATTGCCGCCGGCGACGTCGCGCGGGCCGATTTCGACGATGATGGGCGCGCCCTTCTTGACCCAGCCCCAGCGCTTGGTCTGCGCCTTGTTCGCGGACGCATCGAGCAGCACGCGCACGGGTTCGCGAAACGCATCGAGCGCCTTCAGCCGGGTTTCGAGGTCGCGGCAATAGTCGAGGATCGCCTGATCCTCTTCATTGTCGCGGAGCATCGGTACGATCACGATCTGGTGCGGCGCGATCCGCGGCGGACAGCGCAGACCGTCGTCGTCGCCGTGCGTCATGATGACGCCGCCGATCATGCGCGTCGACGTGCCCCAGCTCGTCGTGTGGCAGAGGCTGTGGCCGCCGTCCTTGTCCTGGTAACGGATGTTCGCGGCTTCGGCGAAGCCGGTGCCGAGATAATGCGAGGTGCCGGCCTGCAGCGCCTTGCCGTCCTGCATCATCGCCTCGATCGAATAGGTCGCGACGGCGCCCGGAAAGCGCTCATTTTCGGGCTTTTCGCCTGCGATCACCGGCATCGCGAGCACATCCTCGGCAAAGCTGCGATACATTTCGAGCGCGCGCAGCGTCTCGGCCATCGCATCGGCCTTGTCGGCGTGCGCGGTATGGCCTTCCTGCCACAGGAATTCGCTGGTGCGCAGGAACATGCGCGTGCGCATTTCCCAGCGCACGACGTTCGCCCACTGGTTGACCTTGAGCGGCAGGTCGCGCCAGCTCTGCACCCAGCGGCTCATCGCGGCGCCGATCACCGTCTCCGACGTCGGGCGGACGATCAGCGGTTCCTCGAGCTTCGCCTCGGGATCGGGGACGAGCTTGCCCTTGCCGTCTGCGATCAGCCGGTGGTGCGTGACGACCGCCATTTCTTTCGCAAAACCATCGACATGGTCGGCTTCCTTCTCAAAGAAGCTCAAGGGAATGAAGAGCGGGAAATAGCAATTCTGGACCCCGGCATCCTTGATCGCGGCGTCCATCACCGTCTGGATGCGTTCCCAGATGCCATAGCCCCACGGCTTGATGACCATGCAGCCGCGTACGCCCGATTCTTCGGCCAGATCGGCTTCGGCAATGACATCCTGATACCAGGCCGCGAAGTCGGCCTGCCGGGTTACGCTGAGCGCATGTTTGACCATGATATTTCGTATTTTCCGTAGCTGGGGCGCCGTGGCGGCCCGATTAATTCTGCTGCTGCTTCTTTTGGGCGAGTGCGGCCTTGAGTTCGGCGACTTCGGCCTTGAGTGCGGCGATCTCGGCATCCTTGGCCTTGCTGCTGCCGCCGGCGCCTGGGATGAATGCCCCCGCCGCCTGTTGGAACATCTCCATGTTCCGGCGGGTCAGTTCGGCGAGCGGGTTCGATCCCAGCGCGCCTTCGAGCGCCGAGCGGACGTCCTGCTGGTTCTTACGGAACGCGGTCATCGAGGCTTCGAGATATTGCGGCACCATCGACTGCATCTTGTCGCCGTACATGCCGATCAGGTGGCGCAAGAAATTGACCGGCAGCAGCGTTTCGCCGCGCGTTTCCTCGTCCATGATGATTTGCGTGAGGACATTGTGCGTGATGTCGTCGCCGCTCTTGGCATCGACGACGCGGAAATCGCGGCCGTCGCGGACCATCGTGCCCAGATCCTCGAGCGTGATGTAGCAGCTGCGCTCGGTGTCATAGAGCCGCCGGTTGGCGTATTTCTTGATCGTGACGACGTCATCTTCCGTCGCCCCCGCCCTGGACTTCGCCATCTTGACCTGCGCTCCCTATATTCCGGTGCAATGGCGACCGCGCCGCCCGGACATTCGAAGCCCCCGCATTAGCATCAAATAATGATGCATCGCAACATGCGCGGATTCGCGGTCTTTCGCGTGAAAGAACCGATTCTTGCTCCGAACCCTGCGCTACAAATCCGTCGATTGGGATTTTTTGGCTTGCCAACCGATCTCGTGACAGCCGACCCGGCTTTACGCAATTTCGTTTCAACCGTAATCAAATTTCTGGTATTTTTTTTGCTTCAAGTCGCCGTTTTGGCTCATTCGTTTCTCGAACTAGCACTTTGATTCCAAACGTCGGGCGCTCGCCATTACGCGCCGTGTTGCAAAAATGACACAGCGCCGCATCGGAGTCTCCCCACTGTCAGAAAATTTACATCAAAAGCTTGTGCCGCCGAAAATTTGCGTCTTTCTAGCGTGCAATCCGTTCTCTCCAATTTTTTGAACGGCCAACCGGGGAAATACACCATGAAAAAGACTAGCCTGCTGGTGCGGGGCTCTGCCCTGACTCTTGCTTTGTTCAGTGCGATGCCCGCGATGGCACAAGAGGCCGTTGCTGCGGACGAAAGCGCCGAAGCGGCTTCGGAAGGGACGATTGTCGTCACCGGCTCGCGCATCCGCCGTCCGAACCTCGAATCGACCGTGCCGATCACCTCGATCACCGGCGAAAGCTTTTTCCAGCAGGGTCAGACCAACATCGGCGACACGCTGAACGACCTGCCCCAGCTGCGCAGCACGTTCGCCCAGCAGAACCCGGGCCTCGGCATCGGTATCGCGGGTCTTAACCTGCTCGATCTTCGCGGCCTCGGCACCCAGCGCACGCTGGTCCTGGTCAACGGCCGCCGCCACGTTCCCGCCGACATTTTGAACAATGCCGTGTCGCCCGACGTCAATACCATCCCGAACGACCTGATCGAACGCGTCGACATCGTCACGGGCGGCAACTCGGCGATTTACGGTTCGGACGCGATCGCGGGCGTCGTCAACTTCATCCTGCGCCGCGACTATGACGGTCTCCAGCTCCGCGCCCAGGGCGGCATTTCCGAAGAAGGCTTTGGCGGCAACCAGTATTTCTCGGCCATGTACGGCAAGAATTTCGCCGAAGGCCGTGGCAACGTGACGCTGCATGGCGAATATTCGCGCCAGGATCGCGTGTTCGCATCGGACATCCCGGCGTTCCAGCGTCAGGATGCCTTCGGTGTGATCGACAGCGACGCCGGCGCCGGCATCGTCAATGGCGGCGACGGCTTCCCGGATCGCGTTTTCATCCGCGACATCCGCAGCTCGACGATCCACTTCAACGGGCTTGTTCCGATCAACCAGCGTAACGCCCCGGGCGCAGCCTGCGGTAACGGCACGCTCGCCAACAACGGCGGCCCGAACAGCCTCGGCACGCCGTACAACTGCACCTATATCTTCACCAACGAAGGCCGCCTGGTCCCGCAGACGGGGTCGCGCTACGGTGCAGGCATTCTTGGCGGCATTGCCGGCGGCAACGGCCAGACGGGCCGCGAAGGCAAGCTGCTTTCGGTGCTGCCGTTCACCGAACGCTACAACTTCAACATGCTGGCGCGTTTCGAGGTCAATGAGCAGTCGGAACTGTTCCTCGAAGCCAAGTGGAACCGCGTCAACGCACTCGGCAACAACGCTGGTCCGGCCGGCATCCAGGGCACGCTGCAGCAGTTCGATTATCGTGAGCGCACGCGCCTCGATAACCCGTTCCTGAATCCCGCGGACCGCACGACCCTGGCCAATCTGATCTCGGCTTCGGGCTGCCGGACCGACCTTCTGGTCACCTGCCCTGCCGGCGGCAACCTCAGCGCAGCAGATCGCGCAGCGATCGCCGATGGTTCGTACCGCTTCGTCCTCGCGCGCTCGCTGCTCGACGTCGGCATTCGCGACGAAAAGTTCCAGCGCGATACCTGGCGCGTTGTTGGCGGCCTCCGCGGCACGTTCAACGACGACTGGAACTACGAACTGTCGATGAACTACGGCAAGTTCCGCGAAGACGTGACCACCACGGGCTTCATCGACCGCCAGCGGTTCATGCTCTCGCTGGACGCGGGCCGTAACCCCGTCACCGGCGCGATCCAGTGCCGTTCGCAGTTCGACCCCGCTTCGGCCGTCCGGTTCCAGAACGCCAGCTTCGGCGACCCGGTCGTGAACCAGAACCGTCTTGCTGCCGATATCGCGGCTTGCGTGCCTTACAATCCGTTTGGCGGCCTCGATAACAGCGGTGCGATCGACTATTTCAGCCGCACCTTCACCGCGTCGTCGGGGCTGTCGCAGTTCATTGCGTCGGGCTTTGTCGCGGGCGACACCAGCGGGTTCTTCAACCTGCCGGGCGGTCCGGTCCGTTTCGCGATCGGCGCCGAATACCGCAACGAGCGGGCGTTCTACGAGCAGGATCCGTTCGTCACCGGTGGCTACACCAATGGCGTTTCGATCCCGTCGTTCCGTCCGAAGCCCTTCGAGGTGAAGGAAGCCTATGGCGAAATCCAGCTTCCGCTGCTGAAGGAAGTGCCTTTCGCCTATGAACTGACGCTCAGCGGCGCGGGTCGTGTCGCGAAGTATCAGGGCAATGTCGGCACGGTCTATTCGTACAACGCCGGCATCGACTATGCGCCGATCGAGGATGTCCGCTTCCGCGCCAACTACAGCCGCGCGGTTCGCGCTCCGAACGTTTCGGAAACGGCATTCCCGCTGGTTCCGAACTTCCAGACGATCACCGATCCCTGCAACCCGGGGCAGCGCGGTACGGGCATCCGTAACACCAATTGCACGGCCGCTCTGGGCGCGCAGCTGGGCCTGCTCACCGACGTCAACCAGTCGCTCGGCATCGTCAGCGGCAGCAACCCGAACCTGGTCGCGGAAACCTCGGATTCCTACACCTATGGCGTGGTCATCCAGCCCCGCTTTATTCCGGGCCTGAACCTGTCGGTCGACTATTATGATATCACGGTGGACGGGATCATCACGTCGCTCACCGCACAGCAGATCCTCAACAGCTGCTATGACTCGGCGTCGCTCGACAACGTGTTCTGCCGTCAGTTCAGCCGCAACCTGACCAATGCTCCGGTCAATGGCGATCAGCCGGGTCGTATTGTGACCAACTCGCTGATCGTGGCGCCGTTGAACTTCGCCCGCCGCAAGCGTGAGGGTATCGACGTCAACCTGGCCTATCGCACGGCCCTGACCGACGATGTCAGCCTGAACACGAACCTGATCTACACGCACAATCTGACGATCAGCAACTTTCAGGACTCGGTGAACCCGGACTTCGAAAACCGCCTTCTCGGTGAACTGGGTGATCCGAAGGACGAGTTCCGCTGGGACGTCGACCTGGGCGTCGGTCCGTTCACCTTCGGATACCGGATGCGCTATATCGGGCCGATGTACCTCAACACCTATGAGGACCTGAACGAACTGAATGGCCTTCCGCCGGCGAACATCGACTATGCCGATGTCGATAAATATCCGCGCGTCTTCTACCACGATCTGCGTTTCGAATGGGACGTCAACAAGTCGTCGGGCGGTCCGAACATCAACTTCTATGCTGGTGTCGACAACGTCCTCGACAAGATGCCGCCGTACGGTTCGACCGCAACGGGCGCGGGTAGCGCGATCTACGGCTTCCGTGGCCGCAGCTTCTATGCAGGTGCCCGCGCTCGCTTCTGATCGCTCAACCTGTCGCAGAATTCGGGGGACGAGAGCTTGCTCTCGTCCCCCATTTCTTAGGCGGGCCGGAATGCAAGCGCGCCGCGCCAAGGGTCCGTTGCGCGATGCGGCTATGCCTTAACGATATCGCAGTGCGGCGCGAAGAGCCGCGGCGCGGTTGGGGGAGCTAGCTCCACAGCCTCGCGAACCGGATGCCAAGTCCGGTCAGCAACTCATATTGCGACAACCCGCTGCGCGCGGCCGCCGATGGCAGGTCGTAATCGAGCGCAAGCCAGTCGCCCTCGCCGATCGCGCCGGCGTCGCTGGCATCAAAGGCGATGAGGTCCATCGAAACGCGGCCGATCAGCGGCAGCGCCTTTCCTTGCCATGACGCACCGCCGCCCGCCCCGGCGTGACAACGCAGATAGCCATCGGCGTAGCCCATATTGGCGACCGCGACCCGGCTGCCGCGCGGCGCGGTCCAGGTCGCGCCATAGCCCACCGCTTCGCCCTTGCGCACCGTGCGTAGCTGCAGCACGCGCGTCTCGGGATAAACGACCTGGCAAATATGACCCTGCGCTTCGCCGCGCGGCGTTCCGCCGTAAAGCGCGATGCCGGGACGCGTCAGGTCGAACGCATAATCGGCGCCGAGGCAGATGCCCGCACTGTTGGCGAGGCTGTATCGCCGTGCGGGAATGGCCTGCCGAATGGCTTGGAATGCCGCAAGTTGCCGCGCATTCTGGTCGCTGTCCTCGTCGGCCGACGCCAGATGGCTGAGCAGCGTTTCGATGGAAAGCCCGTCGAGCGCGCCGCCCAGCGCTTCGTCGACGCTGAGGCCGAGGCGGTTCATCCCTGTATCGACCATCACATCGCACGGGCGCCCCTCGCCCGCTTCGCGCCAGCGGGCGACCTGTTCGACGCTGTTCAGCACGGGGCGCACCGGGAGAGTGCGCGCCGCGACCATGTCGCTTGCCCCGACGCCGTGCAGCACCGATAGCGATACGCCTTCGGGCAAGGGCATCAATGCCGCCGCCTCGGCCCAGGTCGCGACGAAAAAGTCTCGGCAGCCCGCAGCGGTGAGGTGCCGCATTACGGCCCGCGCGCCAAGGCTGTAGCCATCGGCCTTGATCGCGGCGCCGCACGCCGCGCCGCCGTTCTGGGCGGCCAGCCAGCGCCAGTTGGCGATGAGGGCATTGCTGTCGAGACGGAGGCGGAGCGGCGATGGGACGTGGATCATGCCTCGCCCCTATACAGCTTCGCGGGCTGCGCCAATGGGGTGATCAGCGGGCTGCTGGCTTGTCCCACTGCCCCTCGACCGGGTCCTTGAGCATGAAGGCGGTGACGAGAAAAGCGACGAGCACGACACCCCAAGTGTACCACAGCCCCGAATAGGCGTTACCGGTCTTGGCGATGATGAAGCTCGCGATCAGCGGTAGGAAGCCGCCGAAATAGCCGGTGCCGAGATGGTAGGGGATCGACAGCGACGAATAGCGGACGTGCGGCGGGAACATTTCGGAGAGCAGCGCCGCGACGGGGCCATAGGTGAAGCCCGACAGCGCGCTGAGCCCGAGCAAGGCGAGGAAGATAATGACGATGCTGGCCGCACTCGGAATCTGCTTGGCGAAATCATAACCCATCGCCTCGAGCGCGGGCTGGAGCAGCGCGGGATCTTCGCTCGCGACTTCGCGGTCGCCGATGCGGATCTTGACGCTGTCGAAGCCGCTATCGGTCTGAGCGATGGTGTAGGGAACGCCCAGCTTCGTCAGTTCGCCAAGCGTGCGGCCGCACGCCGTCTCTTGCTTTTGCGCGAAGGGATCGAAGCTGCACTGCGACCCCGTGACGGTCACCGGTGCGCGCTGCGCGGCGGCGGACAGTGCGGGATTGGCGACGCTGCCCATCCACCAGAACAGCGGGAACAGCAGCACGAGCGTCGCGGCATAGCCCCATACGATCGGCTTCTTGCGCCCGATGCGGTCGGAGAGGCGCCCCGCCCAGATGAAGAAGCCCATGCCGACCGCAGCGGCGCAGCCGACGATGATTTCGGCGGCGGTATCCTCGACCTTCATCGGCCCTTTGAGGAACGAGAGGCCCGAAAACATCGCGGTGTACCAGATAACGGTGAGGCCCGCGGCGATCCCGAACAGCGCGATGAAGATGCGGCGCGGGTTGCCGGGATAGGTGAAGCTTTCCTTGAGCGGGTTCTTCGCCAGCTCGCCTTCCGCCTTCATCGCCTGGAACACCGGGCTTTCGGACAGCTTGAGGCGCATCCAGAGCGAAATGACGAGCAGGATGATCGAGAGGAGGAAGGGCACGCGCCAGCCCCAGCTTTCCCAAACCGCGTCGGGCATCAGCGCCTTGCACCCGAGCACGACGATCAGGCTGAGCACGAACCCGCCGACGACGCTCGCCTGGATGAAGCTGGTATAGAAGCCGCGCTTTCCGGGGGGCGAATGTTCGGCGACATAGACCGCCGCGCCGCCATATTCGCCGCCGAGCGCGAGCCCTTGCAGCACGCGGAGCAGGATGACGATGATCGGGGCGGCGATGCCGATAGTTGCCGCCGACGGGATCATGCCGACCCCTGCGGTCGCGATGCCCATCAAGGTGACGGTGACGAGGAAGGTGTATTTGCGCCCGAGCCGGTCGCCGAGAAAGCCGAAGAGGACGGCGCCCAACGGACGGAAACCGAAGCCGACCGCAAAGCCCGCCCAGACGAGCAAAGTTTCGAGCGTCGCGTTGTCGCTGGGGAAAAAGGCCTTGCCGATGATCGCCGCGAGCGTGCCGTAGATGAAGAAATCATACCATTCGAACACCGTGCCCGCCGACGAGGCGGCGATGACCATGCGGATGTCTTTCGCGGTCGGTTCGTAAACGGCGCCGGGTCCGGCGGCGGCACTCTCGGTCATCAGGCTCTCCCCCGCCCCGTATTGCATGGGGCTTTCGCCCTTCTCTACCGGGCAAGCGCCGCCGCGCAAGCCTTCTTGGCGTAGCGTCATTCCGGTGGCAGGATGCGGTGATGCAGTTCATCGACCTTTCGATCCCGATCACCAATGACGTCGTGTCCGACCCGCCGGTGATGCGCCCCAACATCACCTATATGACCCACGAAAATACGTGGGAGCAGATCGCGATGTTCTTCCCCGGGCTGACGCGCGAGGATTTGCCCGACGGCGAAGGCTGGGCGGTCGAGATGTTGTCGCTGAGCACGCACAACGGCACGCATATGGACGCGCCGTGGCATTATCATTCGACGACCGACAGCGGTGCCTCGCCTGCCCCGTCGATCGACGAAGCGCCGCTCGACCTCTTCTTTCGCCCGGGGGTGAAGCTCGACTTTTCGGATCGGCCGCATGGCCATGTCGTGAGCGGCGGCGAGGTCGAAGCCGAACTCGCGCGGATCGGGCACGAGCTCAAGCCACTCGACATCGTGCTTGTCCAGTCGGGGGCGGTTTACGGCACCGACAATTTCACCGACCAGGGTTGCGGCATGGGCGCCGAGGCGACGCTCTACCTGACCGAGCGTGGCGTGCAGGTCGTCGGCACCGATGCATGGAGCTGGGATGCGCCGTTCAGCCACACCGCGAAGCGCTGGGCCGAAACGCGCGACCCGTCGATCATCTGGGAAGGCCATAAGGCCGGACGCATCCGGCCCTATTACCAGATCGAGAAGCTGACCAACCTCGCCGCGATCCCCGCGACGGGCTTCACCTTTAGCTGCTTTCCGGTGAAGATCGAGCGCGCGAGCGCGGGATGGATCCGCGCGGTGGCGCTGATCGACTGACTCGCTTCGTCATGCCGGACCCGATCCGGCATCCAGGTGACGAAAAATTCAAAGATTTTGGGTCACCAGAATCCAAAGCGTCCATCCGCCGAGCGCCAGCAACGTGCCAAAGGTCGCGGCAACGCCGATCTGCCGCCCGAGCGGCGCCTTGCCCGGCTCCGACGGTGTGTAGAGCCCGATTACATGCGCGACGCGGCCGATCAGGAAGATCGCCCCGATGACCATCAGCGCCATATGGTTGGCGCGCGCGGTCTCCAGCAAGCCGAGCAGGATGATCGTGATCGGCGCATATTCGGCCAGATTGCCGTGCGCGCGGCTGGCGCTGATGAGTTTGGCATCGCCATGATCGCCAAATGCGGCTTTGAGCCGCAGGCGCTGGCGCACTGTGTCGATTGCAGTGACGAGCAACAGCAGCGCGCATATGGCGGCGACGAACGCGGTTACCGGTAAAGTCATGACCCCCTCCCCCAAAGCTCCCCGTAGCTAAAACAACCGCGACCCGTCGGGGACCGGGCGGTCGGGCGCGAACAGGATCACCGCGCCTGCCTCGTCGGCGAAGCCGAGCGTCAGTACTTCGGACATGAACTTGCCGATCTGGCGCGGCGGGAAGTTTACGACGGCGGCGACCTGCCGCCCCGCAAGCTCTTCCAGCGCATAGCGGTCGACGATCTGCGCGCTGCTCTTCTTTACCCCGATTGCGGGCCCGAAATCGATCTTCAGCTTGAACGCGGGCTTGCGCGCCTCGGGAAAGGGCTCGGCCTCGACGATCGTGCCGACGCGGATGTCGACGCGGAGGAAATCGTCGAAGGTGATTTCCGGTGCCGCAATGGCTTCGGCGTCATGAGTTACGTGCATTCCCAACCTCCGTCATTCCCGCGAAAGCGAGAATCCAACTTATCCGTGCTTTAGCTGGATTCCCGCCTTCGCGGGAATGACGAAAGTGGTTATTCCATCTCCAAAATCACCGCGTCGACCGCGAGGCTGTCGCCTTGCGCGGCGTTGACGCTCTTCACCGTGCCCGACTTTTCGGCGCGCAGGATGTTTTCCATCTTCATCGCCTCGACGGTCGCGAGCGGCTGGCCGGCTTCGACCTTGTCGCCTTCGCCGACGTGGAGCGTGACGAGCAGGCCGGGCATCGGGCAGATGAGGAATTTCGACAGGTCGGGCGGGATCTTTTCGATCATGTGCGACGACAGCGGCGCGATATGCCAGGGCAGCACGCGCACGTCGTGGATGCGCCCGCGGGTCGTCATGCGCCAGCCGGTGCGCGTCTTCGCGACCTTCACCGCAAGCTCGGTCTCGTCGATCTCGGCGACCACAAGCCGATCGCCCGGCGTATATTCGAGCGCGATGTCGATCCGGTCGCCTTCGACCTTGATATGCTTTTCGCCGACCTTGACCTTGTGCGGCGCGCCGTCGATCGAGACCTGCCATTTGGCGGGCGGTTCGAGCCGGTCGCCGAGCTGTCCGTCGGTGCGGCGCGCACGGTCGGCCTCGGCGCTTGCCATGAAGCCCGCGATCGCCGCGAGCGCGCGCGTGATCGTCGCGTCGGTCGGCGCGCCGTGAAAGCCTTCGGGATATTCCTCGGCGATGAAGCCCGTCGTCAGCTCGCCCGAGCGGAAGCGCGGGTGCTGCATGATCGCCGAAACGAAATCGATATTGTGGCCGAGCCCTTCGAGCTCGAAGCGGTCGAGCGCCGCGATCTGCAGGTCGGCGGCTTCGTCGCGCGTTTCGCCCCACGTCACCAGCTTGGCGATCATCGGGTCGTAGAAGATAGACACCTCGCCGCCCTCTTCCACACCCGCATCGACACGCACGCCGTCGACGCCGCGCTCGTCGCCTTCCCATGCCGGAACGGGGGTGCGGTAGCGCACGAGGCGTCCGGTCGAGGGCAGGAAGCCACGGTAGGGATCCTCGGCATAGACGCGGTTCTCGATCGCCCAGCCGTCGATCTTGATGTCGTCCTGCGTCATTTCGAGCTTTTCGCCCGCGGCGACGCGGATCATCTGCTCGACCAGGTCGATGCCGGTGATCGCCTCGGTTACCGGATGCTCGACCTGCAGGCGCGTGTTCATTTCGAGGAAGTAGAAGCTCTCGCCCGTCGGGTCGGCGCCGCTGACGATCAGTTCGACCGTGCCCGCGCTGTAATAGCCAACCGCCTTCGACAGCGCGACGCACTGTTCGCCCATCGCCTTGCGCATCTTCTCGGTGACGAAGGGCGACGGCGCTTCCTCGACGACCTTTTGGTGGCGGCGCTGGATGCTGCATTCGCGCTCGTTGAGGTAGAGGACGTTGCCGTGCTGGTCGCCGAGGATCTGGATTTCGATGTGGCGCGGGTTGAGGATGAATTTTTCGATGAAAACGCGATCGTCGCCGAAGCTGTTGAGCCCCTCGCGCTTGGTCGCCTCGAAGCCTTCGCGCACGTCCTTTTCGTCATAGGCGAGGCGCATGCCCTTGCCGCCGCCGCCAGCGCTGGCCTTCATCATCACCGGATAGCCGATCTCGTTCGAAATCTCGACGGCATGTTCGGTATCGCGGATCTCGCCGACGAAGCCGGGGACGACGTTGACGCCGGCTTCCTTCGCGAGCTTCTTCGACTCGATCTTGTCGCCCATCGCGGCGATCGCGTTCACGGGCGGGCCGATGAAGGCGATATTTTCCTTGGCGAGCGCCTCGGCGAAGCTGGTGCGCTCCGACAGGAAGCCATAGCCCGGATGTACCGCCTCGGCGCCGGTCGCCTTGCACGCGGCGATGATCTTGTCGGCGATCAGATAGGATTCGGACGCGGGCGACGGTCCGATATGCACGGCTTCGTCGGCCATCTGCACAAAGGGCGCGCGCGCGTCGGCGTCCGAATAGACGGCGACGGTCGCGATGCCCATGCGCCGCGCGGTCTTGATGACACGACAGGCGATTTCACCGCGGTTGGCGATCAGGATTTTCTTGAACATGGCCCTCAATATTCCTCAATCAAATCTTTGAGTTGTTTGGTGCGCGCTTCGGTCAGTTGGATCTGACATCCGCTAATCACCATCGGTTCAGCCGAGCCGCCACGCATCGTGTAGCCCTCGCTGGCGCAATGCTTGTCGCGGTAGGTCAGCCACGCGCGCTGCGCGGCGAGAAGCGTGTCGAAATATCCGGGACGATTGTCCTGCGTGCGGTCGAAGTCGGCGTCGATTGCCTTCATACGCGCCACGGTGATCTTCCACTGGGCGTTCATCGCCGCGTCGGCGCGCTCGAATTCCTTGTAGGCGCAGGCGTTGAGCTCGAACTGCGCCATCGCGTTGTCGCAATCGATCTCGGGCTCCTGCGTGGCCGCTGCCAACGCCAAAAGGGTGGAAAGGATCATTCCGCCGCTTCCATCTGCGTGCGCATCGGCTCTTCGCTCTCCATCGGGCGCAGGCCGAGCTTTGCGAACAGCGCCGCGTCGGCATTGTCGCCGCGGTTGCCGGTGGTGAGCAGCTTGTCGCCGGTGAAGATGCTGTTCGCGCCCGCCATGAAACAGAGCGCCTGCGTCGCCTCCGACATGCTCTCGCGGCCAGCCGACAGGCGAACCATCGATTTGGGCATGGTGATGCGCGCGACCGCGATCGTGCGGACGAATTCGATATCGTCGATCTTCGCGAGCGGCGTGTCGGCGAGCATGTCGCCGAGCACGGTGCCCTTCACCGGGACCAGCGCGTTGACTGGCACGCTTTCGGGATGGCGTTCGAGCGTGGCGAGCGCGTGGATGAAGCCGACGCGGTCCTGCCGGTTCTCGCCCAGCCCGACGATGCCGCCCGAGCAGACGTTGATCCCGGCGTTGCGGACTTCCTCAAGCGTGTCGAGGCGGTCCTGAAAGGTGCGGGTCGTGATGATATTCTCGTAATTCTCCGGGCTCGTGTCGATATTATGGTTATAATAATCGAGCCCCGCGACCGCGAGCGTCTGCGCCTGTTCCTTGGTCAGCATGCCCAGCGTCATGCAGGTTTCCATGCCCATCTGGCGCACGCCCTCGATCATCTCGACGATCGCGGGCATGTCGCGGTCCTTGGGGTTGCGCCAGGCGGCGCCCATGCAGAAGCGCTTCGATCCCGAATCCTTCGCCTGCGCCGCCGATTGCAGCACCGCGCGGACGTCCATCAGCTTGGTGGCTTTCAGCCCGCTGTCGGCGCTCTTCGACTGCGAGCAATAGCCGCAATCCTCGACGCAGCCGCCGGTCTTGATCGACAGCAATGTGCAAAGCTGCACTTGCCCATGCGCATGATGACGGCGGTGGACGCCCTGCGCCTCCCACATCAGTTCGTCGAACGGCAGGTCGAACAGCTCGGCGATTTCTTCGCGAGTCCAGTCGGTGCGCGGCTGATCGTCTTGCGGGGCAGTTTGGGAGAGGTTCATGGATTATCGGCCCTTTGATGTTATTTGCAGAAGCGCTCGAGCGCGGCGCCGTAAAATTCGATCGTCGGCGTTTCGCCGAACATGTCCTGATAATTGCCGTCGGCCCATGGGCGGCGGTCGCCATAGCTGATCGTCACCTGCCGCGCGGTTTCGGCATCGCCATATTCGCCGACGCCGTAGAGCGTGAAGGCGATATCGGCTTCGGGATCGTCGCAGTTGAGACGGGCCAGCCCCTTGTTCACATATTTGTCGCTCGTCTCGAAATAGATGTCGCGCCAGGGGCCGTCGGTCTTTTCGAGGCGGCCGTACCAGTTAGTGAAATAGACATCGTCGATCTGCTGCTTGTAGATCCACTCGACGGCGACATCCTTGCGGAATTCGCTCGGACGGCTCGCAGACTCGGCGTGCGCAGCAACGGCCGCGACGGCGCCAAGTCCGGCGATCATCAGGCGAAGCGAAGGGTTCAAGCGGCATCCTCCAGCGGCGGCATGTTGTGGCCGAGCAGGCGCAGCACGTCGGCGGCGCATTCGACCACATTGCTGCCGGGCCCATAGATGCCCTGCACCCCGGCGTCGCGGAGATATTGATAGTCCTGCGGCGGAATGACCCCGCCCGCGATCACCTTGATGTCGCCGCGCCCGGCTTCCTTCAATTTGCCGATCAGTTCGGGGATGAGCGTCTTGTGCCCGGCCGCGAGGCTCGACGCGCCGACGACATCGACGCCGCTTTCGAGCGCGAGCACGACGGTTTCGTCGGGGGTCTGGAACAGCGGGCCGGAGACGACGTCGAAGCCCATGTCGCCGAACGCCGACGCGATGACGTTCGCGCCGCGGTCGTGCCCATCCTGCCCCATCTTGGCGACGAGCAGCTTCGGTTTGCGCCCCATGCGGCGTTCGACCGCCTTGACGCCGTCGAGCACCTGCTGCCAGCGGTCGTCGCCCTCATACGGCGCGGCGTAGACACCCTTCACCGGGGTCGGCTGGGTGCCGTAGCGGTCGAAGCTTTCCTCCATCGCCGACGAAATCTCGCCGAGCGTCGCGCGGGCGCGGGCGGCTTCGACCGCGAGCGCGAGCAGGTTGTTCTCGATGCTCGAAGGCTGCGCGGCACCGTCGCGAAGCGCCTTGAGCGCGGCTGCGCAGGCCGCTTCGTCGCGGCTCGCCTTGATGCGGTTGATCCGCGCGATCTGGCCCTCGCGCACCTTGGCATTATCGACCTCGAGCGTTTCGAGCAGATCCTCGTCTTTCAGGCGATATTTGTTCACGCCGACGATCACATCGTCGCCGCGGTCGACGCGCGCCTGCCGTGCCGCGGCGGCGGTTTCGATCATCGCCTTGGGCCAGCCCGCGGCGACGGCCTTCGCCATGCCGCCTTCCTTCTCGACGCGCTCGATGATCTCCCACGCCTTGTCGACCAGCTCCTGCGTCAGCGCCTCGACATAATAGGAGCCGCCCAAGGGATCGACGACCTTGGTCATCCCCGTCTCTTCCTGGATGACGATCTGGGTGTTGCGCGCGATGCGGGCCGAGAAGTCGGTCGGCAGCGCGATCGCCTCGTCGAGCGCGTTGGTGTGGAGCGACTGGGTGCCGCCGAGCATCGCCGCCATCGCCTCGATGGTCGTGCGCATGACATTGTTGTACGGGTCCTGCTCGGTGAGCGAGACTCCCGACGTCTGGCAGTGGGTGCGCAGCATCTTGCTGCGTTCGTCCTTGGCGCCGAGGTTGGTCATCACGCGGTGCCACAGTACGCGCGCGGCGCGGAGTTTGGCGATCTCCATGAAAAAGTTCATGCCGATCGCGAAGAAGAAGGACAGGCGCCCCGCGAACTTGTCGATGTCGAGGCCCGATGCGACGCCGTAGCGCACATATTCGGCGCCGTCGGCGATGGTGAAGGCCAGCTCCTGCACCTGCGTCGCGCCGGCTTCCTGCATATGGTAGCCGCTGATGGAGATGCTGTTGAACTTCGGCATCTCGCGGCTCGTGTAGCCGAAGATGTCCGAGATGATCCGCATGCTCGGTTCGGGCGGGTAGATATAGGTGTTGCGGACCATGAACTCCTTGAGGATGTCGTTCTGGATCGTGCCGTCGAGCAGCTTGCGGTCGACGCCCTGCTCCTCGCCCGCGACGATGAAGAAGGCGAGGATGGGGATCACCGCGCCGTTCATCGTCATCGAAACCGACATCTGGTCGAGCGGGATGCCGTCGAAGAGGATCTTCATATCCTCGACGCTGTCGATCGCGACCCCCGCCTTGCCGACGTCGCCGACGACGCGCGGATGGTCGCTGTCATAGCCGCGGTGGGTGGCGAGGTCGAAGGCGACCGACAGGCCCTTCTGCCCCGCGGCGAGGTTGCGGCGATAGAAGGCGTTCGATTCCTCGGCGGTCGAAAAGCCCGCATATTGCCGGATCGTCCACGGCCGCCCCGCATACATCGACGCGCGCACGCCGCGCGTGAAGGGCGCGAAACCGGGGAGGCCCGGATCGGTCGCCACATCGTCAGCGGTGTAGAGCGGCTTGACGTCGATCCCCTCGGGCGTCGCCCAGGTGAGGTCCTTGCCCTTCACTTCCTTGTCGGCGGCGGCGGCCCATTGGTCCAGCGTTGGCTTGTCGGTCATAGTCTCGTCTCTTGCCTCATTCCCCTCTCCCCTTGCGGGAGAGGGTTGCGAAGACTTGCCGGTTCACCGGCTAGTCGTAGCTGGGAGAGGGGCCGCGAACCGCGGGTTCGCCAGCCACCCCTCTCCAAGTTCCGGTAGGGGACAAGTCCCCAACCTTCTCTTTCCTCTCCCGCAAGGGGCGAGGAAATAATTCAGTGGTCGCCCTTCGGCGTCTCCATAATCTCGGTCAGCACCCCGCCCATATCCTTGGGGTGGACAAAGAAGATCAGCGTCCCGTGCGCTCCGATCCGCGGCTCGCCGAGGACGCGCTTGCCCAGCGCTTCGAACTCGGCCTTGGCGGCGTGGATGTCGGGCACTTCGTAACATAGATGATGCTGCCCCCCTGCGGGGTTCTTTTGCAGGAAAGCCGCGATCGATGCATTGCCCGGCAATGGTTCGATCAGCTCGATTTGTGTGCCGTTGAGGCCGCTGTCGGTGGGCGTATCGACGAAGCACACCTTCACCCCCTGTTCGGGCAGGTCGAACGGCTCATGGATCTGCGTCGCGCCCATCACGTCGCGATAGAAGATGATGCTGTCGGCGATCGACGGCGTCGCGACGCCGACATGGTTGAGGCGGCCGAGTTTCATTTCGTCACCTCGATCGGGAATTTGACGCTGTTCGCGATGAAGCATTGATCATGCGCGTCGTGATGCAGCTGTTCGAGCGTGGCGGCGTCGGGCGCCGCGCCCTGCCATTCGATATCGGGGGACAGCTCGACCCCCGTAATCTGGACGCGCCCGTCATCGCCCTTGGCCATCGTGCCCACCGCGGCATCGCGATAGGATTGAACGGCATACCCCGCCTTGGCCGCGAGGTAGAGGAAGGTCAGCATATGACAGCTCGACGCGGAGGCGACCAAAGCTTCTTCGGGATCGACCGCGGCTTCGACCGACCAGGGCAGCGGCACGACATGCTTCGACGACGACGCCGGAACGCTCACATTCTCGTCGAATGTCCAACGATGGCCGCGGCCATATTTTCCGCCGGGAACATCGTCGGTGGCCGACGCTTCCCATTCGATCAATGCGTGATATTTCGCCATTTTCCTATCCTCAGATCCGCCTTAACATCCCGGGATCTGGTCCTTGCCGACCAGTTCGTATTTGCCGTTCTTGAGCGCATATTGCTGCTTGATCGCGCGTGTCCCCGTATAGGTGACGGTAAAGCTCTTGTCGGGAACCGCCGCGGTGATCTGCCCGTCGAAGCTCTGTTCCTTCTGGTTCAGACCGGCCCCCGAACTCATGCTGCCGGTGAAGCTGCCGCGATCGACCGGTGCATCGGGTGCCAGCTCGGTCAGCGTCGCGCTGCTGATCGCGCAGCCCTGCCACACGCCGCCGCCCGAGGTGACGAGAAAGGGATTCTTGCCGAGCGCGTCGCTGAAGCCCCACGCGGTTGCCGCATTGCCTACGCTGCCGACCGCACCGAGGTTCAGCCACTCGCCCTTGCGCTGCCAGCCCGACGGGCCGCCCTGCAGATAATGGATCGCGTTGATCCCGCCCTCGCTGTGGCCGGCTTCGTCGAGGCTGCCGAGGCTCAGCAGCACGCCGACCCGGTTGGGCAGCAGATGGATGGCGGCGGGGCGGAATGTGTAAGTGCGCCCATCGATCTCGCGCGTGGCCGTCGCTTCGGCGCCTTTCGGAAGCCCGAAAGCCGTCCGGAACGCGAGGCCGATCGTGCTGTTCTCGTCGCTGTCCAGCGTCACCGGAAAAGCAGGTTTCGGCTCGCCGACGGGGGTGTCGGGATCGAACGCAAACGCCGCCGGCGAGGCCAGCAGGGCGGGAGCAATCAGAGCACCAAGAAGGGATTTACGCATCTTCAAACCTCTTTCGGAATCAAGGACATGGCGGCCATGTTCTAACCGCCTCCCGTCCTTGCCTCCAGTCCGGTGTTTCTCATGTGCCGGGCATCACACACACGGATAATATCCGCGCCGCGCGATCAGAGCGGAATATTGTCGTGCTTCTTCCACGGGTTTTCGAGTTGCTTGTTCCTGAGCTTCCTCAGCCCCAGCGCGATCCGCTTGCGCGTATTGTGCGGGTGGATGACCTCGTCGATATAGCCGCGCGACGCCGCGACGAACGGGTTCGCGAAACGGTCCTCATATTCCTTGGTGCGCTGCGCGATCTTTTCGGGGTCGCCGATGTCGCTGCGGAAGATGATCTCGACCGCGCCCTTTGCGCCCATCACGGCGATCTCGGCGGTCGGCCAGGCGTAGTTGAGGTCGCCGCGCAGATGCTTCGACGCCATCACGTCGTACGCGCCGCCATAGGCTTTGCGCGTGATCACCGTGATCTTCGGCACTGTCGCCTCGGCATAGGCGAACAGCAGCTTCGCGCCATGCTTGATGATGCCGTTATATTCCTGCGCGGTGCCGGGCAGGAAGCCGGGGACATCGACGAAGGTAATGATCGGGATTTCGAACGCGTCGCAGAAACGAACGAAACGCGCGGCTTTCTTCGACGAGTTGATGTCGAGCACGCCCGCGAGCACGAGCGGCTGGTTCGCGACGATGCCGATCGTACGCCCTTCGATCCGTCCGAAGCCGCAGATGATGTTCGCCGCATGCGCCGGCTGCACCTCGAAGAAATCGCCCTCGTCGACGGTCTTCCGGATCAGCTCGTGCATATCGTAGGGCTGGTTCGCGTTCGGCGGGATCAGCGTGTCGAGGCTCGCCTCGGCGCGGTCATAGGGATCGCTCGTCGGACGGACCGGAACGCCGCTGCGGTTGTTCTCGGGCAGATAGTCGAAGAAATCGCGCGCCGCGAGCAGCGCCTCGATGTCATTTTCGAACGCAAGGTCGGCGACCGAGCTTTTGGTCGTATGCGTGATCGCACCGCCAAGCTCTTCCTGCGTCACAACCTCGTTGGTCACGGTCTTCACGACGTCGGGACCGGTGACGAACATGTACGAGCTGTCCTTCACCATGAAGATGAAGTCGGTCATCGCGGGCGAGTAGACCGCGCCGCCCGCGCAGGGGCCCATGATGAGCGAAATCTGCGGCACGACGCCCGATGCGAGCACGTTGCGCTGGAACACTTCGGCATAGCCGCCGAGCGACGCGACGCCCTCCTGGATGCGCGCGCCGCCGCTGTCGTTGAGGCCGATGACGGGCGCGCCGACCTTCATCGCATTGTCCATCACCTTCATGATCTTCTCGGCGTGGCGCTCCGAGAGCGAGCCGCCGAAGACGGTGAAGTCCTGGCTGAAGACATAGACGAGGCGGCCGTTGATGGTGCCCGATCCGGTGACAACGCCGTCGCCGGGGACGATCTGGTCCTGCATCCCGAAATCGGTGCAATTATGCTCCACGTACGTGTCGAGCTCCTCGAACGAGCCTTCGTCGAGCAGCACGTCGAGCCGCTCGCGCGCGGTCAACTTGCCCTTGGCGTGCTGCGCATCGATACGCTTCTGCCCGCCCCCGAGGGCTGCGGCGGCGCGGCGGCGTTCCATTTCGGCGATATTGGCGGACACTGGTTTCTCCATCGGAATTGGAAGGCGTCGTCTGCTCCGATTGCACGGTCCGCGCAAATGTGAATTTGCAAAGTTGTAAATTGATACTTTGCAAATAGCCGTATATTGTCGGCTCAAACGTTTTAAGGGTGTCGAGACGTCGCAATACCCCTCCCTAAACCCCCGCGGCGGCTCGACACCCATCGCAATGGAGCGCATTTCGATGGCACGGCAGCGCATTTTTGCTGGAGCAAAGCTCCGCGAACTCCGCATCGCGCGGGGGGCCAAGCAGGCCGATTTTGCGGGCGGGCTCGGCATTTCCATTTCCTACCTCAGCCAGATCGAGCATGATGACCGCCCGCTCACGCCGGCGCTGCTCGACAGGCTGCAAAAGCTGTTTCCGCTGGAATGGGAAGAGGTCGCAGCGGACGCCGGCGACCGCCGCGCGGGCGCGCTTCGCGAAGCCGCCGCCGATCCGCTTTTCGCCGCATCGCCGCTCGCCCCCGAACAGCTCGAACGCGCCGCGCTGCAACAGCCACAGCTCGCCGACCAGTTCGTCGCGCTCCACGCAGCCTATCGCCGCGCGGGGCAGCGATTGCAGATCATCGACGAGGCGCTGACCGGCGGCACTGCCGAGGGTAGCCGCCTGCCGTGGGAAGAGGTGCGCGACTGGTTCCACGATGCGGGGAATTATGTCGACAGCATCGACCGCGCGGCGGAAGCGCTGGCGGGCCAGCTGCGCGTGCGCGACCCCTCGCCGCCCGTCGAAACGATCGAGCGCCGGTTGCGCGACGCGCTCGGCATTTCGATCGTTTACGGCCAGACGCAGGCGCTGCGCGATTTCGATGCGACGATGCGGCATCTGGTGATCGACCCGTCGCAGCCTGCCGAAAGCCGGCGCTTCCAGCTCGCGCACCAGCTCGCCGCACTTGCGCTCGCGAACGAGATCGCGGCGGTGGTCGAAGCATCGCCGCTGCGCACCGCGGCGGCGCGGCAACTGCTCCATGTCGGGCTTGCCAATTATGCCGCCGGCGCCGTTCTGATGCCCTATGCGCCCTTTCGCGCCAGCGCGCGCGCGGTGCGGCACGATATCGACCGGCTGCGGATGCAATATGGGGTGAGCTTCGAACAGGCGTGCCACCGCCTTTCGACCCTCCAGCGCCCCGGTGCGCGCGGCATTCCGATGTTCTTCTGCCGCGTCGACATGGCGGGCAATATTACCAAACGGCATTCAGCCACCCGGCTTCAGTTCGCGCGCTTTGGCGGCGCGTGCCCGCTGTGGATTGTGCATGAGGCCGTGGCGATCCCTGATCGTATTCTCTTCCAGCTAGCCGAGACGCCCGACGGCCTGCGCTATGTGTCGATGGCGAAGGGGCTGGTGAAGCCGTCGGGCAGCTATGCACGCAGTCCGCGCCGCTACGCCGTCGCGCTCGGCTGCGAGGCACAATATGCCGGCGATTTCGTCTATGCCGACGGCGTCGACGTCGCCGCGCCACAAGCCGCGACGCGGATCGGCCTGTCGTGCCGCATCTGTCCGCGCGACGATTGCGACCAGCGCGCTTTTCCGCCGAGCGATCGCCCGATTTTGGTCGATCCGGATCGACGGGATGTTGTGCCTTACCGGATTGGGTAGCCTATTCTCCCCTCCCGCTTGCGGGAGGGGTCGGGGGAGGGCCTGTTATGTCGTGGACGTCCGAGACATGCCCTCCCCTAGCCCCTCCCATAAATGGGAGGGGGATTGTCAGACCTTCACGATCCCGCGCTCGATCAGGCTGTGCGCCGTCGCGAGGATCGCCTCCTCGGGCGGGCGGATCGTCCAGCCGAGCATCTTCATCGCATGGCTGCTGTCGCCGCCGCGAACGTTACCGAGTTCGGCGACGAGCTGTTTCAGCTCGGGCCGGACGAGCGCGAGCAGCTTGAGCAGCCAGTCGGGCATCTTCCGCGCTGGCACTTTCCGTGCTTGCTCACCAAGGTTCGCGCGGAGCAGGTTGGCAACATCGATCATCTTCAGGAACGGCGCCGAGCAGACGTATCGTTCATCGTTAACGCCCGGCGCGGTCAGCGCGCGATAATGGAGATCCGCGACGTCGCGGACGTCGATGATCCCGAAACCGATGTCGGGGCACATCGGCACCTTGCCCTCGAGCAATTGCTTCACCAGCTCGATCGAGGTCGAAAGGTCGTCAGACAGCAACGGCCCGAACACCGCGGCGGGATTGACCGAGGCGAACTCCATGCCGCCGCCCTCGGCCCGCACCCAGTCGCGCGCGGCGCGCTCGGCGACGGTCTTCGAGCGTGGATAGGGCATGACCTCGGGATTATCGAGATTGGTCCAGTCGGCCTCGCTATAGATGTCGCGGCCCTTGCCATGGCCATAAGCGATCGCCGCCATCGACGAGGTCAGAACGAACCGCCTAACGCCTGCCGCCTTGGCGAAGCGTAAAGCACGCAGTGCGCCTTCACGCGCCGGGACGACCAGCTCGTCGGCATGCTTCGGCACATCGAGCGGAAAGGGCGACGCGACATGCGCGACATGGCTGCATCCCGCCATCGCCTCCGCCCAGCCGGCGTCGTTTTCGAGATCGGCGGCGAAGAAGCGCAGCCTCGCGTTGTCGACGCCGAGCCAGCCGCGCACCTCGGCTTCGCGTTTCAGGCTGCGGATGGTCGTGTGGACGGCCCAGCCATTGTCGATGAGCTGCCGGATCAGGAAGCCCGCGATATAGCCGCTGCCCCCGGTGACCAATGCCGTTCCCGTCATGCGCCCCTCCTCGCTCGTTGAGCAAGGAGGGTAACAGGATTATTTCAGCAGCACCAATTCCTCGGCCATGCTCGGGTGCAGCGCAACGGTGGCGTCGAAATCGGCCTTGGTCAGCCCCGCCTTCACCGCGATCGCCGCCGCCTGAAGGATCTCCGGCGCGTCGGGGCCGATCATGTGCAGCCCGACGACCTGGTCGGTCGCCGCGTTGACGATCATCTTGTAGAGCGCACGCTCGTTGCGGCCCGCGAGGACATTCTTCATCGCGCGGAAGTCGCTCGTGTAGACGCGGATCGAGCCGAGCTTGTTGCGCGCCTCGGCCTCGGTCATCCCGATCGCGCCGATCGGCGGATGGCTGAACACCGCGCTCGGGACATTGGCATAGTCGACGACCGTCGGCTTGCCGCCGAAAACGCTGTCGGCAAACGCCTGCCCCTCGCGGATCGCGACCGGAGTGAGCTGGATGCGGTTCGTGACGTCGCCGACCGCATAGATGCTCGGCACCGACGATTGGTTCGTCTCGTCGACCTTGATCGCACCATCCTTGTCGAGTTCGACGCCGATCTCTTCGAGGCCGAGGCCCTTGGTGTTCGGAACGCGCCCCGCGGCGACGAGTACCGCGTCGGCGTGGATCGGATCGCTATTCTCCAGATGGACCGTCAGCGAGCCGTCGTCGTTCTTCTCGATCGACTGGAAGGGCGCGTTGAACTTGAACTCGATTCCCTTGGTCATCGAAATCTGGAGCAGCCGGTCGCGGATCTGCTCGTCATAGCCGCGCAGGATCGTGTCGCCGCGGTTGACGATCGTCACCTTGCTGCCGAATTCGTTGAAGATGCCGGCGAATTCATTGGCGATATAGCCGCCGCCCGCGATCACGACGCGCTTCGGCAGCGTTTCGAGGTGGAAGACCTCGTTCGAGGTGATCGCATGTTCGCTGCCCGGGAATTCGGGGACGTGCGGCCAGCCGCCGGTCGCGATCAGGATGCGTTCGGCGCTGATTTCCTGCCCGTCGGCGAGCCGCACCTTTTGCGGGCCGATGACGGTCGCGCGCGTCTTGAACAGCGTGACCTTGTGATTGTCGAGCGTCTGGCCATAGAGGCCCTCGAGCCGGTCGACCTCGGCGAGCACATTGTCTCGGAGGCGGTTCCAGTCGAACTTGCAGTCGGGGACGTCCCAGCCGAACTGGCGCGCGTCCTTCAGATCCTCGGCGAAATGCGCGCCGTAAACGAGCAGCTTCTTGGGCACGCAGCCGCGGATGACGCAGGTGCCGCCGACGCGATACTCCTCCGCCAGCGCGACGCGCGCGCCGTGCGATGCGGCGATGCGCGAGGCGCGAACCCCGCCCGACCCGGCGCCGATGACAAACAGGTCGTAATCAAACTCGCTCATTCAAAACCCCTGATCTTATGGTCGCGTGCAGTTCGCGTCGGCGGCCTATGTGGTTACCCCCGCCCACGATGCCAATCGAATTTTGCGGTCACAGTGATGGAGCGGAGGGCTATTCGCCGAGCGCGGCTTTCATCAGCGCCTGCGTCGCTGCGTCGAATTCGACCGTGCCCTCGGCAAGCCCCTTCGCCATTTCCTTGCCCAGTTCGACCCCGAACTGGTCGAACGGGTTGATGCCGAGCAGCACGGCATTTGCGAACACGCGATGTTCGTAAAAGGCGATCAGCGCGCCGAGGCTGCGCGGCGTGACCTGATCGAGCAGGATCGTCGTCGACGGACGATCGCCCGGATAATTGCGCGCGCCATCCTCGCTGGCGCGCCCGGTCATCAACGCCGCGCCCTGCGCGATGCAGTTCGCGACGAGCGTTTCGTGATGCGCATCGTCGAGCAGGTGATCGGGCTCGCGCGCGACGACGAATTCGACCGGGGTTAGGTGCGTGCCCTGATGCAGCAGCTGGAACACCGCATGCTGCGCGTCGGTGCCGACGCCGCCCCAGGTGATCGGTGCGCTGTTGCGGCCGACCGGCTGGCCTTCGAGGGTGACCGATTTGCCGTTCGATTCCATTTCGAGCTGTTGCAGATAATCGGGAAGCAGCCGCAGCCGCTCGTCATAGGCAAAGACCGCGCGCGTCTGGCAGCCGAGCCGGTTCACATAGATCTGGTCGGCGAAGGCGGCGAGCAGGCAGATATTGTCGGCGCCGTCGGCGAGCCGGAAATGGCGGTCCATCTCGGCGGCGCCTTCGAGCAGGTCGGCAAAAGCGTCCCAGCCGAGCGCGAGCGCCGCGGGAAAGCCAATCGACGACCAGAGCGAATAGCGTCCGCCGACGCTTTCGTTGAACGGCAGGATGCGCGTCTCGTCGATGCCCCACTCGATTGCGCGCTCGGGCTTCGCGGTCAGCGCGATGAAGCGGCCGAGCGGATCGGCGACCCCGGCTTCTTCGAGCCAGAGCAGCGCCGAATTCGCGTTGAGCAGGGTTTCGGTCGTGGTGAAGGTTTTCGAGGCGACCGCGACCAAAGTATGTTCGGGGCTGAACCGGGCGAAGGCTTCGTCGAGCGCGGCGCCGTCGACGTTCGACACCACCGCGACGTCATAGCGGTCGCTGTGGCGGCCGAGCGCGTCGATGAGCAGGTCGGGACCGAGCGCCGATCCGCCGATGCCGATGTGGAGCAGGTGCCGGATCTCGCCGAACGCACCCGCCTCGATCGCGTCGATCATCATCCGCATCCGCTGGTGCAACGCCTGCGCGGCGTGGACCGAATCCGGCGCGCCGTCGCCGCGTTCGGCGCTATGCTCGGCGGCGCGGTCTTCGGTCGGGTTGGCGATGCCGCCCGAGAAGAGCGTCTTCCGGCGCCCATCGAAATCCTGCACCTCGGCGAGCCCCGACAGGATCGCGACCGACGCGCCGTCAAGATGCGTCTTGGCGAAATCAAAGCGGATGTCGGCGACGCTGCGTACCAGCACTTGCAGCCGCGCTTCGGGATCTGCGGCGACAAGATCGGTGAGTTTCCTCGGCTGCCAGTCGGCGAGAGCTTGCCATGAGTGATCGGCTGTCGTCATCATTCTTCTTTCCAGTTTTCCGTTCGTGTCGAGCGAAGTCGAGACACCCCGAAGGCATGCGTTGCCCGATGGGCATCTCGACTCCGCTCGATGCGAGCGGGTTTGTTTGGGCGTTTTCATAGGCCCGCCACCACCCGCGCGCCAGTGTCGTCCACCGATATTTGCTTGACGTGGCAACCTATTCATCGCCAATGCGCGACATGACCAATGCCAGCTTTACCGCCGATGTGACGCCCCCGACCGGACCCGCGCCGTCGTCCCCGACCCCGGCGCCGGTGTCCGCCAAGGAAGAGGCGGTCGACACCGTCCGTTTCCTCGCGCTGCTCGCGATCGCGGTGCTGATTTTCCGCAGCTTTTTCCTGTCGCCGTTCAACATCCCGTCGGAATCGATGCAGCCGCGGCTGCTGATCGGCGACTATCTGCTCGTCAACAAGATGGCCTATGGCTATTCGAAATACAGCCTGCCGTTCAGCGCGCCGCTGATCCCGGGCCGAATTTTCGCGCGCACCCCCGAACGCGGCGATGTCGTCGTGTTCAAGGCGCCGCCGGTTGCCGACAATGATTATATCAAGCGCGTCATCGGCGTGCCCGGCGACAGCGTTCAGGTGAAAGAGGGCATCGTCTGGCTGAATGGCAAGCCGCTGAAGCGCGAAGCCATCGCCGATTTCGTGATCCCGGTGACGCCGAACATGGTCGAGGCCTCGCGCATGACGGGCACCCTCCCCTGCTATTCGCCGGAGTTCGAAGAGATCGCCGCCGACGGCCAGCGCCAGTGCCGGTACAAGCAGTTTCGCGAGACGCTGCCGAGCGGCAAAAGCTATAACATCCTCGACATCACGACGATCCCCGAGGACAATACCCCGCTCGTCGTCGTGCCTGCGGGCCACCTGTTCCTGATGGGCGACAACCGCGACCGCAGCGCCGACAGCCGTTTCCCCGCGATGGAAAATCAGGGCATCGGCCTCGTTCCCGAGGAAAATCTGGTCGGCCACGCGCTGGTCGGCATGTTCTCGACCGACGGATCGGCGAGCTGGATCAACCCGATCAGCTGGTTCACCGCCGCGCGCTGGGGCCGCATCGGGGACGGTTTTTGAACGATCCGCTAAACACCGGGGCGCTGGCCGAGATCATCGGCTGCACCCCGGACGACCCGGCGCTCTATGATCTGGCGCTGACGCACGGCAGCACCGGGCGTGCCGATTATCAGCGGCTCGAATTCCTCGGCGACCGCGTGCTCGGGCTCGTCATCGCCTCCGAACTCTACACGCGCTTTCCCTCGGCGAGCGAGGGCGAGATGTCGTCGCGCCTGCACGTGCTGGCGTCGGGCGCGACCTGCGCCGCGATCGCGCAGCGGCTCAACCTGACCGCGCTCGTCCGCTTTGGCGCCCAGGCGCGCAACGATGGCGGACGGTATAGCGACAATATCGCCGCCGACGCGATCGAGGCGCTGATCGGCGCGCTGTACCTCGACCAGGGCGCCGACGCCGCGCGCCGCTTCATCCTGGCGCATTGGGGTGAGATGATCGACGGCCAGCAGGCGGCGCCGAAACACCCAAAGGCGGCGCTGCAGGAATGGGCGCTGGCGCGCAAACGCCGCCCGCCCGAATATGAAATCATCGCGCGCGAAGGCCCCGACCATGCGCCGCGCTTCCGCATCGCGGTCAGTATCGGCAAGCTTGCGCGTGCCGAGGCCGAAGGCGCATCAAAACAGGCGGCCGAAAAGGCCGCGGCGGCGGCGCTGCTCGCCGAACTCGAAGGAATGAAGTTATGACCCACCGTTGCGGATTTGTCGCCGTCGTCGGCGCGCCCAACGCGGGCAAATCGACCATCGTCAACGCGCTCGTCGGCCAGAAGGTCGCGATCGTCAGCCCGAAGGCGCAGACGACCCGCACGCGGTTGATGGGTGTCGCGATGGACGGCGAAACGCAGATCGTGTTGATCGATACGCCGGGCATCTTCGCCCCCACCCGCCGGCTCGACCGCGCGATGGTCGCCGCCGCATGGAACAGCCTCGATCAGGCCGAGGCGATCCTCGTGATGATTGACGCCGCGGCGAAGCTCGGCGAGCGCGCCGAGCGCGTGTTGCAAGGGATCGAGGGGCGGCCCGAGAAGAAGTTCCTCGTCCTCAACAAGGTCGACCTGACCAAGAAGGACAAACTGCTGACCATCGCGACGCAGCTCAACGAGCGCGTCGCATTCGACGAGACTTTCTTCATTTCGGCGAGCACCGGCGACGGGGTTCCCGAACTCAAGGCGGTGCTGGCGGCGCTGATGCCCGAGGGGCCGTGGCATTTCCCCGAGGACGAGGTCAGCGACGCGCCCGAACGGATGCTCGCCGCCGAAATCACGCGCGAGCAGCTCTATCGCCAGCTCCACGAGGAACTGCCCTATCAGTCGACCGTCGAGACCGAGAAATTCACGACGCGCCCCGACGGCAGCGCCGAAATTCACCAGCAGATCCTCGTCGCGCGCGACAACCAGCGCGCGATCATCCTCGGCCACAAGGGCGAGCGGATCAAGGAGATCGGTAGCAAGTCGCGCGCCGAGCTGACTGAGCTGCTCGGCCGCAAGGTCCACCTGTTCCTGCATGTGAAGGTCAAGGCGAACTGGGACGAGGACCGCGGCGTCTATCGCGATATGGGGCTTGATTGGGTCGATTGACCCCTGGTCAGATCCGCCCGCAGTCATCCGGCGCGGCACTCCCTTCGAACCGCGCCTCGATCCACGCCAGCGTCTCGCCCGCGCGATCGCCGCGCGCGCCGTCGACGTGGCTGCCGCCCGGAATCTCGATCCAGCGCACCGGCGTCCTGTGCTTGCACACCGCTTTTGCGAATTTGCGTGTCACCGCGGGCGCGACGAGCGTGTCCTTAGTTCCCTGCGCGATCAGGATCGGTCCGGGAACGCTCGCCGGATCGACGCTGTTCGCGCGCATCGTTGCGGCGAACGGTTCGATCCGCGTAAAATCTTTCTTCTTGATCGTCTGCTTGACCGACAGGATGCCGAGGAGGGTTCCAAGCTTGGGCTTCTTGCCGAGCTCGAGACAATTATTCTCGGCCAGCCGCCGGATGACGCCCTGATTGCCTTTGTCGAAGTCATTCAGGGAATAGCCAAACCGCCGAGACCAGCTGTACAATGTCAACGACAACAGGAAAGCGCGCGCATTGGCGTCGCTCGCTTCGCGCATGTTGGCACCCAGGTCGGTCGGCGGAGCCGCCGCGGCCGTGCCGACCAGCGTCAGGTCGGCGGCGTAGGACCGGGCAACCGCCGCGGTCCACAACGCCGCATGCCCACCCTGCGATTCGCCCCACACGGCAAAGCGTCCACCCGCTGCCGCATCAGGGATCATCCGCGCCGCGCGTACCGCGTCGAGCACCGAATAGGCGGTATCGCGGCCGACCAGATAGGGGTGCGGCATCGGCGAACCAAGCCCCGGATAGTCGGGCGCGACGACGACATAGCCCCGCGCAATCATCTGGTCGATCGCGGGAGCGGCGGCGTAGCTGGCGGGGGTCGCGGACGGCGCGCATTTTTCGGCGACGCCCGTCGTGCCGTGCGCCCAGGCGATGACGCGGCGCGGCTGCGCCGGCACGGACACGCGCGGGGCGATGACCATGCCGGTCGCCTCCTGCCGCAACCCATCCTGGTTGCTCGTCCAGTATCGCACCCGCCACGCCTGTGCGCCCGCTGGCGCCTCGGCGAGCGGCTCGACCGACGACAATGTTCCGGCCTGTTGCGCCGCGGCAGGTCGCGCGATCGTTATCAAAGCAAAGAACAATGAAGCAATCACAAGGCGCATGGCGTCACCTCCCGTCCCGTCCTAACATGCTCGTATAGCGGCAGCAAAGAGGGCGGCTATATCCGCCGGCAGTCGTTCGGCGGCGGGTTGCCGTCGAAGCGCGAGGTGATCCAGCCGATCGTTTCCCGCGAACTTTCGCGCGCGCTGGCGCCATGATCGCCGGTCATCTCGATCCAGCGCAGCGGCGTTCCGCGCCGGCAGACCGATTTGGCGAACTTGCGCGTGACTGCGGGCGCGACGATCGTGTCGTTGCGGCTCTGCGCGATCAGCAGCGGCCCGGGAACGCGCGCCGCATCGACGCTGTTGGTGCTTGCGAAGGAACCGAAGGGCTCGATCTTGGCGATATCCTTGTTCTTCGTCGCGCGGGCGATGGTGAGGATGCCGAGGATCGTGCCGAGCTTGGGCTTCTTGTTGAAGGCGACGCAATTATTCTGCGCCAGCCGGGTGATGATGCCTTGATTGGTGCGGTTGGTGATGCCGTCCATCGAGAAGCCATAGAGCGTCGACCAGCTATGCAGCGCGAAGGACAGCAATAAGGCGCGGGCATTCTTGTCGCTTCCCTCACGCAGATTGGCGGCGAGGTCGGTGGGCGGCGCGGCTGCGGCCGTGGCGACCAGCGTCAGGTCGGGCGCATAGGAGCGCGCAGCGGTCGCGGTCCACAGCGCGGCATGGCCGCCCTGCGATTCTCCCCAGACGGCGAAGCTGCTGCCCGCCGCCGCGCCGGGAATCTCGCGTGTCGCGCGCACGGCGTCGAGCACCGCGTTGGCGGTGTCGGGGCCGACGAGAAAAGGATGCATCGTCGGGCTGGCGAGGCCGATATAGTCGGGCGCGACGACGACATAGCCGCTACGAACCGCGTCCATTCCCGCGCTATAGGCGAAGAAGTTCGGGCTGAGCGACGGCGCGCATTTCTCGGCGACGCCCCACGCGCCGTGGGTCCAGGCGATCACGCGGCGCTGGCGCGGTGGGATCGCCTCCATCGGCGCGGCAACGACGCCGGTGACGGCGAAGCGCTGACCGTTGCCGTTGGTGGTCCAATATTGCACGCGCCACGCCTGCACGCCCGGGGGCGCGTCGGTCATGGGCTGGGCTGAGATCAAATATCGGGAAGACTGCGCCGCGGCGGGCAACGAAAATACCGAGAATATGGTGAGCAGGGCGGCGGCAAGCAGGTGGCGCATAGACAGTCTCCCGGATGACCACCGTAACACGGCTTGACGGCGACGGGAACGCGGACTGTAACGTCCCCCAAAAATTCGCCATTCCCGCGAAGGCGGGAACCCAGCGAGCAACCGTTGCAGCTGGGTTCCCGCTTTCGCGGGAATGAGGAGATAAAGGGGCGAACGCCTTTCCGCCGGCGTTATTCGGCCGCCTTCTTCTTTGCCGGAGCCTTCTTTGCAGGCGCTTTCTTGGCCGGGGCCTTCTTCGCCGCAGCCTTCTTTGGCGCCGCCTTCTTCTTGCCCTTCGCCGGCCCCTTTGCCGCGCGCGCGTCGATCAGCGCGATCGCCTCTTCGAGCGTCAGCGTTGCCGGATCGGCGCTCTTGGGCAGCGTCGCGTTGGTCGTGCCGTCGGTCACATAGGGGCCGAAGCGCCCTTCCATCAGCTTCATCTCGCCGCCGCTGGTCGGGTGCGGGCCGAAGGTGTTGAGCGGTTCGGCCTTGGTGCGCCCGCGCCCGCCGCCGGCTGCCGCTTCGGCGATGCGGACGACCGCGGTGTTCATGCCGATGTCGAAGATTTCAGCGGTGCCGGTCAACTTCGCATATTTGCCGTCGTGGAGCAGATATGGGCCATAGCGCCCGAGACCCGCCATGATCGGCTTGCCGCTTTCGGGGTGTGTCCCGACCTCGCGCGGCAGGTTCAAGAGCCGGATCGCATAATCGAGATCGAAATCCTCGCCCGGGATATCCTTGGGGATCGACGAACGCTTCGCCTCCTTGCCGTCGCCGAGCTGGATATAGGGACCGAAGCGGCCGCTGCGCTTGGTGACTTCCAGCCCGCTATCGGGATCGGTGCCGAGCGTTTCGGGACCGGTGTCGGCCTCGCCATTGCCGCCGGGCTGCGCGAATTTCCGCGTGAATTTGCAGTCGGGATAGTTGCTGCACGCGATGAACGGTCCGAACTTGCCGCCGCGCAGCGCGAGCCGCCCGGTGCCGCAATTGGGACAGAGGCGCGGGTCGCTGCCGTCGCCCTTGTCGGGGAAGAGATAGGGGCCGAGAAATTCGTCGAGCGCCGCGGTGATTTCCGACGGCTTCTGCTCCATCACCTCGCCGGTGCGCGGTTTGAAGTCGCGCCAGAAACGATCGAGCACCGCCTGCCACTGCGCGCGGCCACCCGACACGTCGTCGAGCTCTTCCTCGAGGCCGGCGGTGTAATCATATTCGACATAGCGCGAGAAGAAGCGTTCGAGGAAGGCCGTCAGCAACCGCCCGCTTTCCTCCGGAATAAAGCGATTCTTCTCGACCGTCACATAGGCGCGATCCTTCAGAACCTGCAGGATCGCCGCCCAGGTCGATGGACGCCCAATCCCCAGCTCTTCCATCTTCTTGACCATGCTGGCTTCGGAATAGCGCGGCGGCGGCTGGGTTTCGTGGCTTTCGACCTCGACCCCCGTCTTCGCGGGTGCATCGCCCTTGGCCATCGCGGGCAGCAGGCGTGCGTCGTCATCGTCGTTGCTGTCGTCGCGGCCTTCGTCATACAGCGCCAGAAAGCCGGGGAATTTGATGACCTGTCCGGTGGCGCGCATCATCGTCTTGCCGGTGCCGTCGGTCAGGTCGATGCTGGTCCGCTCCAACCGCGCCGAGGCCATCTGGCTCGCCATCGCGCGCTTCCAGATCAGCTCGTACAGCCGCGCATGGTCGCCGCTGCCCGCCTTGTCTTTTGAAAAGTCGGTCGGACGGATCGCTTCGTGGGCCTCCTGGGCATTTTTTGCCTTGGTCTGATAGAGGCGCGGCTTGTCGGGGACATAGCCGCCGTCATAGCGGTTCGCGATCGCGGCACGCGCCGCGCTGATCGCGGCGCCGTCCATCTGGACGCCGTCGGTACGCATGTAGGTGATCGCGCCGTCCTCATAGAGGCCCTGCGCGACCCGCATCGTGTGGCTGGCGGAAAAGCCCAGCTTGCGCGCGGCTTCCTGTTGCAGGGTCGACGTCGTGAAGGGCGGCGGCGGATTGCGCGTCAGCGGCTTGGTTTCGACCGCATCGACGGTGAAATGCCCCGCCTTCACATCGGCCTCGGCAGCACGTGCATCGGCCTCGCTGGTGATCGACAGCCGTTCGATCTTGTCGCCGCGCCACTGCGCAAGGCGCGCCTTGAACGGCGTGCCCGACATTTCGAACAGGCCCGTGATCGACCAATATTGCTGCGCAACAAAGGCTTCGATTTCGCGCTCGCGTTCGACGATCATGCGCAGCGTCACCGACTGCACGCGGCCGGCCGATTTGGCGCCGGGCAGCTTGCGCCACAGCACCGGCGACAGCGTGAAGCCGACGAGATAGTCGAGCGCGCGGCGGGCGCGGTAGGCGTCGATCAGGTCGTCGTCGAGCGCGCGCGGCTGCGCCATCGCGGTGAGCACCGCATCCTTGGTGATCGCGTTGAAGGTGACGCGGTCGACTTCTTGCGGCAGCGCCTTTTTGCTGCGCAGCAATTCCTGCACATGCCAGCTGATCGCCTCGCCCTCGCGATCAGGGTCGGTCGCGAGGATCAATCGGTCGGCGGTCTTCGCCGCGTCCTGGATTTCCTTCATCCGCTTCGTCTTGTCGGGATACAGTTGCCACTGCATCGCAAAGCCGTCGTCGGGATCAACCGACCCATCCTTGGGCGGCAGGTCGCGGACATGGCCATAGGACGCCAGCACCTTGAAATCGCGCCCCAGATATTTCTCGATCGTCTTCGCCTTTGCGGGCGATTCCACAATTACCAATTGCATGAAAAACCTTTAGTTCTGACTGTCCCTTACGTACGTACGCGTGAGGGTGGCGCCGACGGACGCCGCGTCAACCGAAAATTTCGGCGCTGCGGGTCGCGCGGCGACCGATCGTCAGATACATAGTGGCGGCGGCGGCGATCCCAAAGACCCACGCGCCCTGCGACAAGGCATTGGTGACCAACAGCGTTCCGATGCGCGTGATGTCGCCTTCCGGAACAAGATAGAGACTCGTGACAAGGGGAACCCCCTGGCACAGGAAAATAACCACGCCGATGATCGAGCATGCCAACCAGTGTTGCTCGGTCGCATCCCAGCTCGCATGGATCGCTTCGGATACCGATATATCTTCGGCGAACAGCGCCGGGGCGGCAAGAAACCAGCGGCCAACGAGAAATAGCCCCGGGAGGACCAGCACGAGCAGTCCAAATACAATCCCGAGCCCGGTCACCAGCCCGACCCCGAACAACGAAGCGATCCGCCATTTGCGCGATGAGACGGCGTGTCCGCCGCTGTTCAGGACCGCGATGATGATGCAGGCTTGCAAGAAGAGGTTGAAGAAGGTGAAGGCGAAAACATAGAGGAGCGCGGCTTCGCCGAGCGCTGGACTCAGGTCCATTCCGACGCCCGCCGCCGTCGATGCCAGAAAGATCAGCGCGAACGTCCGCCAATTCGCTTTGATGTGGACATATGTGTCGCGCGCCACCGGCGCGACCAAGCTGGCATCGAATTGCAATTTTGTTCCCCCGGGCCCTGTTCTCAGACGCGCAAGGGTGGCGGGTGCTTCGCTATCCCGTCAAGAGGGATTTGGTTGCCCCGCACCCGTGCGATGCGGGGGCAGGATGCATGTGCCCGCGTCCTATTTGCCTGCGCTGCGGATGATTTCCCGATCGCCGGGTCACACGAGCGAAATCTTCGCTCCGGCGTGGCGCTCGACGCGCCCCGCCAGCTCGAGTTCGAGCAGGACGAGCTGGACGGTCGCCGCCGCCTGCCCCGACTGCCGCACCAGCTCATCGACCGCGACGGGCGTCGGGCCGAGCAGGTCGATCAGCGACCGGCGTTCGCCCTCGCCTGCATCGACCGGGGCGGGAGCGGTGGCGTAACGTTGCGCCGGCTCACGCACCATGCGCATATCGATCGGTCCGACCGCTTCGAGCACATCGTCGACCGTCTGGATCAGCGTCGCCCCCTCGCGGATCAGCAGGTTGCAGCCCTGCGCGCGCGGGTCGAGCGGCGAGCCCGGAACCGCCATCACCTCGCGGCCATAATCGCCCGCACGCCGCGCGGTGATCAGCGATCCCGACCGGGGGGCGGCTTCGATCACCACCGTTCCGTGTGCGACCCCGGCGATAATGCGATTGCGCGACGGGAAGTGGCGCGCGAGCGGCTCGGTTCCCGGCGGCTGCTCGGCGATCAGCAGCTGGTCGCTCGCGATCTTTTCCTGCAGCGCGGCGTTTTCGGGCGGAAAGGCGATGTCGATGCCACTCGCAATCACCCCGACGGTCGATCCGCCGAGCGCGCCGATATGCGCCGCGGTATCGACCCCGCGCGCGAGCCCGCTGACCACCGTCACGTCGCGCGCCGCCAGATCGGCCGCGAGCTGGCGCGCAAAGCGGCACGCGATCGCCGATGCGTTGCGCGCACCGACGATCGCGACGCACGGGCGCCGCAGCATCGCGGTATCGCCGCGCACGACGACGACGGGCGGCGCGCCCTCGACCTCGCGCAGCATTGCCGAATAATCATCCTCGTCGCTGAAGATATGGCGCGCCCCCAATTGGGCCACGCGCTCGATCTCACGCTCGGCGGCCTCGACCGGGGCGATGCGCGCCTTCCCTGCCCCGCCGCGCAGGACGAGATCGGGCAGCGCATCGAGCGCGGCCTCGCCCGACCCGAAGCGCAGCATGAGCTGATGCCAGCTGACCGGGCCGACATGCGGCGTGCGGATCAGCCGCAGCCGCGCCAGCCGCTCGGCGTGGGTCACGCCGCTTCTTTCTTTCCGCCAACCCGCGGCTCGGTCCCAGCACGCAGCCGCGCGATATTTTCGCGGTGGCGCCACAGCACGATCACCGCGAGGCCCGCGAGGCCGATGGCATAGACCTGATGGCCGAAGGCGAGCGCTGCGATCGGTGCCGACACCGCGCCGAGCATCCCGCCGAGCGATGAGATACGCAGCAACAAGACGGTGCCGAGCCACACGACGGCGAACACCAGCCCGATCGGCCAGGCGAGCGCGAGCGCAAGGCCCAGCAATGTCGCAACGCCCTTCCCGCCACGGAATTTCAGCCACACCGGATAGCAATGGCCGATCATCGCCGCGGCGCCCGCGATCATCGCCGCATGGTCGCCGAGTTCGGGGACGAAATGCCGCGCGAGCAGCACCGCCACCGCGCCCTTTGCGCCATCGAGGATCAGCGTCGCCGCCGCCAGCCCCTTGCGCCCGGTGCGCAGCACATTGGTCGCGCCGATATTGCCCGATCCGATCTGGCGCAGGTCGCCCGCGCCGAACAGGCGCGTCAGGATCACGCCGAACGGGATCGATCCCAGCAGATAGCCCGCGGCAATCAGCAAATATAAAGTCATGACGCTCCCCGCTCGCTTTGGATCAATGTGGAGCCGTTACCGGAATCAATCAATGGATTCGGCAAGAGTGGCAACCGAATTGGACGAACTCGCCGCCCCATTGAGTGCCTTTGCCGTCGCTGCTAGGCGAAAGCCCATGAACGCTCCCGCGCCCGATGCACCCATTCTCTTCTTCGACAGCGGCCTTGGCGGGCTCACCGTGCTGGGACCGACGCGCGCGCTGCTCCCGACCGCGCCCTTCGTGTACGTGGCCGATTATGCCGGACTGCCCTATGGCAAGAAGAACAACGAGGAACTCGCGGCGCGGGTCCCCGCGTTGCTCGGGCGCCTCGTCGAACGCTATCAGCCGCGGCTTGCCGTCATCGCGTGCAACACCGCCTCGACGATCGCGCTGGCGCACGTCCGCGCCGCGCTCGACCTGCCGATCGTCGGCACGGTGCCCGCGATCAAGCCCGCGGCCGAGCTGACCAAAAGCGGCGTCATCGGCGTACTCGGCACCGAGGCGACGGTGCGCCAGCCCTATGTCGACGATCTCAGCGCAAGGTTTGCGGACGGCAAGACGGTGCTGCGCCACGGCAGCCCCGGCCTCGTCACGGGCGCCGAGGCGAAGCTGCGCGGCGAGGCGGTCGATCCCGACGTGATCGCGCGCGCGATCGCGGGCCTGCGCGACCAGCCCGGCGGCGACCGGATCGACGTGATCGTCCTCGCCTGCACGCATTTTCCGTTGTTGCAGGACGAACTGCAGGCTGCGGCGGGACCCGGGGTGAAGCTGATCGACGGCGCCGCGGGCATCGCGCGGCGCATTGCCCATCTGACCGAAGGCCAGCCGTGGCCCGCCGCGGCTGCCCCCGGTGTCGCGGTCTTTACGCGCAGCGACGACCGCCCGCCGCCGCCGCTCGCCGCGCTGGCCCCCTATGGCATCGGGTCGATCGAGACGATCTGATAGGACAATTTGTCCCATAAGTTGCGAATCGTTCGCACTGGATTTCAGCCAGATTCGGCGTTATTGGGCCGCCTGTTAAGTGCCGCCGGAGGGAGCGGCTCGACAGCTGCATTAGCACCTGACTGCGGGGCTGAAACGTGAACTATAACGATATCTTCGCTCGGGCAATCGACCGGCTGCATGAAGAAGGGCGCTACCGCGTCTTCATCGACATCCTGCGCAATCGCGGTGCTTTTCCGAACGCGCGCTGCTTTGCCGGCCACAACGGGCCGAAGCCGATCACCGTGTGGTGCTCGAACGACTATCTCGCGATGGGCCAGCATCCCAAGGTCATCGAAGCGATGGAAGGCGCGCTGCACGACGTCGGCGCGGGTTCGGGCGGGACGCGCAACATCGGCGGCAACACCCATTATCATATCGACCTCGAGCATGAGCTCGCCGACCTCCACGGCAAGGACGGCGCGCTGCTGTTCACCTCGGGCTATATCTCGAACGAGGCGACGCTCGGCACGCTCGGCAAGCTGCTGCCGAACTGCATCATCTATTCGGACGAGCTTAATCACGCGTCGATGATCGCGGGCATCCGCAATTCGGGCTGCGAAAAGCGCGTGTGGCGCCACAACGACCTCGCCCACCTCGAGGAACTGCTCGCGGCCGACGATCCCGAGGTGGCGAAGCTGATCGCGTTCGAAAGCGTCTATTCGATGGACGGCGACGTCGCCCCGATTCACGCGATCTGCGACCTCGCCGACAAATATAATGCGCTCACCTATTGCGACGAAGTCCATGCCGTCGGCATGTACGGCCCGCGCGGCGGCGGCATTTCGGACCGCGATGAAGCGGCCGATCGCATCACCATCATCGAGGGCACGCTCGGCAAGGCGTTCGGCGTGATGGGCGGCTATATCGCCGCCGACAAGAATATCATCGACGTGATCCGCAGCTATGCGCCGGGCTTCATCTTCACGACCAGCCTGTCGCCGGTGCTCGTCGCGGGCGTGCTCGCGAGCGTGCGCCACCTGAAGGCGTCGAGCGTCGAACGCGACGCGCAGCAGGAAGCCGCGGCTTACCTCAAGAAATGCTTCCGTGACGCCGGCTTGCCGGTGATGGATTCGACGACGCACATCGTCCCGCTGATGGTCGGCGACCCGGTGCGCGCGAAGAAGATCAGCGATATCCTGCTCGCCGAATATGGCGTCTATGTGCAGCCGATCAATTTCCCGACCGTGCCGCGCGGCACCGAACGCCTGCGCTTCACGCCGGGCCCGGCGCATGACGAAGCGATGATGCGCGAGCTGACGAGCGCGCTGGTCGAAATCTGGGACCGGCTCGAACTGCAGCTTCAGAAGGCCGCGTGACGGGCGCACCCGGTTTCGATGACGTCGTTGTCGGGCGCCGCTCGATCCGCGGCTTCCTCGACAAGCCTGTACCCAAGACGCTGATCGCCGAAATCCTCGGGGTCGCGATGCGCGCGCCCTCGTCGTTCAACAACCAGTGCTGGAACTTCTCGGTCGTCACGGGCGAACCGCTCGCGGCGATCCGCCGGGGCAACACCGACGGCATCCTCGCGGGCAAGCCCGACAGCCGCGAATTTCGCCGCTTCGACGGCATCGCCGACGATCATCGCGCCCGCCAGGTCGAGATCGCCAAGCAACTTTTCGGCGCGATGGGCATCGCGCGCGACGACAAGGATGCGCGGCAGGACTGGGTGCTCCGCGGTTTCCGCCAGTTCGACGCGCCGGTCAGCGTCGTCGTCACCTATGACCGCGTGTTGCTGGGCAGCGATATCGCGCCGTTCGACTGCGGTGCCGTCACCAACGCGCTCGTCAACGCCGCCTGGTCGCGCGGGCTCGGATGCGTGATCAACAGCCAGGGCATCATGCAAAGCCCCGTCGTGCGCGAACATGCGCGCATCCCCGACGATCAGGTCATCATGATCTGCGTCGCGATGGGTTGGCCCGATGCGGATTTCCCGGCCAATGCGGTGGTATCGAACCGCAAGGGCGTCGATGACGCAGTGCGCTTCGTCGGTTTCGACGATTAGCGCCCCTTCGACAAGGTCGGCACGACGCGATAGGGTGGAGGCCGAATCCCTCCCCGCTCGCGAAAGATTATCATGCCGACACAGCGTTATAGCTATACCGCCATCACGCTTCACTGGCTCATCGCGCTGCTGCTGGCATTCCAGATCGCGCTCGGCTGGGCGCTCGAGGGGAACAACAGCCCCGAATTGTTTGCGCGATACCAGCTGCACAAATCGATCGGCATCACGATCCTGCTGCTCAGCCTTGCGCGCCTTGCGGCGCGCCTGTTCACAGCGCGTCCGCCCGCGTCCGACGGCCCGGCATGGACGCGCGCGCTCGCCAGTACGGTGCACTGGCTTTTCTATCTCGTGATGATCCTTGGCCCCCTCACGGGGTGGCTGCTCGTCTCAACCGCGCGCGTTCAGGTCCCGACTTTGCTCTACGGCCTCGTCCCCTGGCCGCACCTGCCCGTTGGCCGGAGCTGGCACGAGCCCGCGGAATCGATCCACGGCGCGATGGCGTGGCTCGCGATCGGGCTGTTCGCGCTCCATATCGCGGGCGCGCTGCGTCACCAGTGGCTGCTCGGCAAGCCCGAACTCCAACGGATGCTTCCCTTTGCGCGCGGCAAGGCGGCGGGGGTCGCGATCGGCGCGCTGGCGCTCGTCGGTGCTGCTTTTGTCGCGGGCCAGACGGTCTATCCCGAACAGCCCCGGCCCGCTGCCGAAAAAGCGGCGCCGCCTCCGGTCGCCACGCCAACCCCATCGGCTATCGTTCCGGCGGCGAAGGATGACGAAACGACGGCGATCGAGGCGGCGGAGGAAGCGCCCGAGGATACAGCCCAGCCGCTCGCCGACTGGACGGTCGCGCCCGGCGGACGGCTCGGCTTTACGGCGCGCTGGAATGGCGAGGCGGTCGATGGCCGTTTCGATCGCTGGCGCGCCGCGATCCGCTTCAGCCCCGACGAGCTCGCCAAATCGACCATTCGCGTCACGGTCGACCTCGCTTCGGCCGACACCGGCGACGGGCAGCGCGACGATTCGCTGAAGAGCAGCGATTTCTTCGATGTCGGCGCGCACCCGAGCGCGGTCTTTACCGCGCGCGACATCCGCCACCTTGGCGGGGATAAATATGAGGCGCGCGGCACGCTCGACCTGCGCGGCGCCAGCAAGCCCGCGACGCTGCGCTTCACGCTGCGTATCGACGGCGAGCGCGCGCGCGTTTCCGGAACCGCGCGCATCGACCGCACTGCCTTCGGTGTCGGCCAGGGCGAATGGGCCGCAACCGACGCGATCGCCGCCGGGGTGGATATCGCCTTTTCCTTCAACGCGACGCGCCCCGCGTCCTGATCGATCAGGATGACGGGCGCATCATGCCCCAGAAATGTGGGCCGCCGGGGACGTCCCACTCCACTTGCGTGATGAAGCCCAGCCGCTGGTAGAGAGGTACATTTTCGGGCGTCGCGGTCTCCAGCCAACAGGGCAGAGCTTCGGCATCCGCAACAGCGGTCTGCGCGCGGATAATCCGCCCACCATGCCCCTTGCCCTGATGCCCGGGGCGGACGCCGACATAATGGAGATACCAGAAGCGCCCCTTGGGGCGGTGGGCATCGATGCCGCCCTGCACCTTCAACCCCCGCGGCAATGCGGTGCCGAAAGTCGCGACGAGCGGGATGACGGTGCGCAGGAATTCGACTGGACCGCTATGCGCCTGTCCCGGTGTACGCCAGAGCGAAGCCGCCTCGTCGCCCGGCGAGCGCAGCGCGATCCCGGCACGGACGTCGGCGGGGACAAGGGTCCGAAACAGGCTGCGGAGCGCGCGGGCGCGATGATCGGGATCGGGCAAGATCCACGATAGCGCCGGATCGCGCTGGAACGCCTGCGCCAGTGTTTCGGCAACCGACGTCAGTTCGGTTGGCCCTGCCGGCAAGATCATATCGGTCATCGCGCCTCCCCGCGCCAGAGGAGCAGCTGTTGCGCCGCTTGGCAAGACTAGCGCGGGCGTTTGTCGAGCCGGAGCGCCCAGGCATAGCCGCGATAGAGCCGCGTCACCGCGAGCCGCGCGCCGGCGTCGTTCGCGGCCTCACGCGCGGCTTCGATCAACAGCGCGCGGGGTTCGACGTGAAAGCGTGCGAGCCAGGCGAACAGCGCGCCGCGGAACCACTCGGGCATATCCTCCTGCTGGCCGAAATCGACGATATGCAGCGATCCATAGGCCGACAGGTGGCACATCGCTTCGCGGATCGCGCCTTGCCAGTCGGGGATCATCGACAGCGTATAGCTTTGAAAGATGCGGTCGAAACTGGCGGTGCGGAATAGCGCGTTCGGATCGAAACCCGTCGCGTCGGCCTGCGCCACGCTCACCCTTCGGGTCAGCCCCGCGTGGGCGATCGCGGCGCGAGCGGTCTTCAGCATCTCTTCCGAGATATCGATGCCATGGAATTTCGCGCCGGGCCAGCAGCGCGCCGCTGCGATCAGGTTGCGCCCGGTGCCGCAGCCGATTTCCAGCACATGCCCCCCGACCGGCGGCGTCAGCTCGTCGATCAACCGGTCGCGCCCCAGCAGATAATATTTGCGCGTCAAATCATAGATATGGCGCTGACCGCGATAGACGCCGTCCATGCGTGCGGCATGCCCCTCCCCCCCGGTCATGGCATCAGCCTTTCAAGATATAGAGATGGACCCCGCCATAAATGGCCGAGCGGTCGCGCCGCGTGTAATCGAGCGATTCGGCGACGCGATAATCCCACCGCCGCAGCAGGTCGTCGGGGAGCCGCCCGGGGAGCAACGTCGGTTCGGCGGCGGTGCGGAAGAGCACGCGTGCGCCGGGCCGCGCGGTGCGCGTGACCTCGCTCCACAGCGCGGTCAGTTGCGCGTCACTCATCCAGTCCTGCGCGTCGAGGAAGATATAGCGGTCGAAGCTCGCGGCGTCGGCGGCGGCGAGCATGTCGGTCATGTTCGCGTGCAGCATCGTCACCCGCTCGGCGCGCGCGCGGACGGCGTCGTAATTGCCCGCCTGCAGATAGGGCGGCAACGACGCTGCGCTGCCCTTGCCATAACCGCGGCCAAAGGCCTGCCAGGCGAAGTAATTGTCCTCGAGCGGGAAATCGCAGGTCAGCTTTTCGAGGCGCGCGCGCAGAACATCGGCCATCGGCTTCCCGTCGGCCAGCGCGTCATATTGGGCCGGCGGAATGCCGAGCCCGAACAGCGACGATCGCTGGTCGGTGACCCAGCGAATGAATTTGCGGTCGAAGAAAGGCGCGAATTTCGTCTCGAAGATCGAGCGCTGCTCGGCGATCGTCTTCGCCTCGAGGAACTGGCGCGGATCGATGCGGTGCATCCGGGCGACCAGATGCGCGAGCCCGATAAAGCTGCCGAGCAATCCGCGCTTGTAAAGCCCGTGCGCAAAGCCGTTGATCCGGCGCCGCCCGACGAGGTCGCGGCCCTCCCAATAGCGCCGGCTCGTCTCGTCGAGATGCGGGCGGACGAAGGCGCGATAATCGGCGATATTCCTGCTGCTGTCGGCGTCGGCAAAAAAACGGCGAAGGCTGGCGTGATCGGGCAGCCGCTGGATCGCCACGCGTTTCAGATTGTTGAGGGCAACATGCGCGGTGTTGAGGTCGACCGCGACGATCTCCACCGGGTCGGCCGTCAGATAGGAAAAGACGTTGCAGCCGCCGCTGGCGATCGTCGCGATCCGGTTACCCGGCTCGATCGCCAGCGCCTCCATGTCGACGACCGGGTCTTCCCAGATCTGGGCATAGACGAGGCCCTTGAACGCGAGCGCAAAGGCGCGGTCGAGCAGACGTTGCTTCTGTGCGCCATCTTCACGGACGACGGCGGCGGCGATCTTGCGATTGGGTTGGCTGGCCATGCGAATGGGTTCCCCGGACAATGTTGGATCCGGGGCCGCGCATGACAGGCTTTCATGCGATTTCCGTGCCGGTTCGATGACAATCCGGCGACAGGGCGAAATTCTTTCCTCATCATTCCCGCCTTCGCGGGAATGACGAAGTTAGTTGCTAATCGCGGCAGTAGCCTTCGCCGGTCTTGACGATCAGGCATTCCTTCTTGCCGAAGAGATTTTTGAGGCCGGTTTCGTCGCCGTTGCCGCGGCGCAGGCTCAGTTCCTCGGTGCCGCGCTTGAACTTGATGCCATGCTCGCTGTCTTCGCCGTCATACGTCCCCTTGGTGTCGAGGTCCGACTGCATTTCGAGCTTGTACTTGCCCGGCGCGGCGGTGGTGATCGTGGCGTACATGCCCTCGACCCCGGTCCATTTTCCCGCCCAGCTCGCAAAGCGATGCGGCGCGGTCGCGGGATCGGTGGCTTCTGCGCCTTCGGGCGGCATGGTTTCGACCGGAACCTCGGTGGTCGTGGCATCGGTCGGCGCCGGCGCGGGCGCCTCGGCCTTTTCGCAGCCGGCCAACAGCACCAGCGCCGCGGCGCTCGCCAAAATTGCACTCTTCTGCATCATGCTTCTCCTTCCCCGTCCAAACGCTCGGGCGCGGATAAGTTTCCGCCAGCCTATTCGGTGATGATCTCCGCAAACTTCAGCGGGTCGACATTGCCGCCCGACAGCGTGACGAGCGTCGCGTCGGTCAGCGGCACCTTGCCCGCCAGCACCGCGGCGAGCGCGGCGGCGCCGCCGGGCTCGACGACGAGGTGCAGTTTTTCGAACACCGTGCGCATCGCGTGGCGTACTTCGCTCCGCGTCACGACGACACCGCGCACCCCGCGCGCCTGCAACACCGCGAAGTTGATCGGCCAGGTCTCGGGGGTCTGGAGCGCGTCGCACTCGGTCGGATAGGCCATGTCCTCGACCGACAATATTTCGCCGGCGGCGAGGCTGCGCGTCACATCGTCCCAGCCCTCGGGTTCGACCGCGACGATCTCGGCATCGGGCAGCGCAAGCGCGAGCCCCGCCGACAGGCCGCCGCCACCGCAGCACGCAACGACCTTGTCGGGACCCGTAACCCCGCGCGCGGCCATCTGGGCCTTCGCTTCGGTTCCGGTGCTGCCCTGCCCCTCGATAATCCACGGGTCGCCATAGGCATGGACGAGCGTCCCGCCGCGCTGTTCGAGCAATTTCGCCGCGACCGCGTCGCGCGATTCGGTGACGCGGTCGTAAAGCACGACCTCGGCGCCCAGCTGGCGCGTCGCGGCGAGCTTCATCGCCGGCGCATTGCTCGGCATCACGATCGTCGCCCTGATCCCGAGCCGTTTCGCCGCCCACGCGACCCCCTGCGCATGGTTGCCGCTCGACACGCCGACGACGCCCGCCGCCGCCTGTTCGGGCGTCAGGTCGGACAATCGGTGCCAGGCACCGCGGATCTTGAACGCGCCGACGGGCTGCAGGCATTCGGCCTTGCACCACACCGTCTTGCCGTCGACTTCGAGCGGCAGCAGCGGCGTTTGCGGGAGCAATGCAGCGACTTTCGCCGCGGCGCGTTCGACACCCGCAAGCATGGGTGCGCGGTTCGGGTCGAGCAAGGGATCGGGGCTTTGCTGTGTCATGGCTTCGTCCTATAGGGCCGGCCATACAAGACAAGCCACATAGCTAGGCGCAGGAGATTTTTCGATGAGCAAGGTTCTGGTGATCGGCGCAGGCGGCGTCGGTTCGGTCGCGGTGCACAAGATGGCGATGAACCCCGACATTTTTCCCGACATCACGCTGGCGAGCCGCCGCAAGTTCAAGTGCGACGCGATCGCCGACTCGGTCAAGGAACGCACCGGCGTCACGATCAAGACCGCCGAGGTCGACGCCGACCATATCGACGCGACCGCGGCGCTGATCCGCTCGATCGGCGCGACGCATGTCGTGAACCTCGCGCTTCCCTATCAGGACCTCACGATCATGGAGGCGTGCCTGTCGACCGGCGCGCATTATATGGACACCGCCAACTACGAGCCGCGCGACGAGGCGAAGTTCGAATATCACTGGCAGTGGGCGTATCAGGACCGCTTCAAGGACGCGGGGCTGATGGCACTGCTCGGATCGGGTTTCGACCCCGGCGTGACCAGCGTGTTCACCACCTGGCTGAAGAAGCATCATTTCGACCGCATCGACACGCTCGACATCCTCGACTGCAACGGCGGCGACCACGGCCAGCATTTCGCGACCAACTTCAATCCCGAGATCAACATCCGCGAAGTGACCGCGGTCGCACGTCACTGGGAAAATGGCGACTGGGTCGAAACCCCGCCGATGTCGGTGAAACAGAAGTTCGACTTCGAGGCCGTGGGCGAAAAGACGATGTACCTCATGTATCATGAGGAGATCGAAAGCCTCAAAACGCACCTGCCCGAGATCAAGCGCATCCGTTTCTGGATGACCTTTGGCGAGGCCTATATCACCCACCTCACCGTGCTGCAGAATGTCGGCATGACGCGCATCGATCCGGTGATCTACGAAGGCCGCGAGATCGTCCCGCTGCAATTCCTGAAAGCCGTGCTCCCCGAACCGTCGAGCCTCGGCGAGACGACCAAGGGCAAGACCAACATCGGCGTCATCGCCACCGGTCTCGGCAAGGACGGCAAGGAAAAGACGCTCTACCTCTATAATATCTGCGACCATGAGGACGCCTATGCCGAAACGGGCAATCAGGCGGTGAGCTACACGACGGGCGTGCCCGCGATGATCGGGGCGGCGATGATGGTCACCGGCACGTGGAGCGGCGACGGCGTGTTCAACATGGAACAGATGGATCCCGATCCCTTTATGGAGATGCTGAACCAGCATGGCCTGCCGTGGCAGGTGAAGGAACTCGACGGTCCGCTGGATTTCTGATCGACCTTCCATTTTCGTCATTCCCGTGAAAGCGGGAACCCAGTAGCCACGGCGGAACTGGGTTCCCGCTTCCGCGGGAATGACGAGAGGTGGCCCAAATGAAATTACGAATTGCGGCGTTCGCGGTGCTTGCTGCTTTCGCCGCGCCTGCGGCGGCCCAACCCGACGACGCCTATGCCCCCGCCCGCGCGATCGTCGCCGACATCGGCAAGATCGTCACGCCGAACGGGGTGCAGGAAACGTTCGAGGTCACGCTGGGCGGCGCGCGGCAGGTTGTGAACGTGCGCGGATCGGACCGCGACAATCCGATCCTGATTTTCGTCCATGGCGGCCCCGGCGCGGTCGAAATGCCTTTCGCGTGGGCATTCCAGCGTCCCTGGGAGGACGTCTTCACCGTCGTGCAATATGACCAACGCGGTGCGGGGCGCAGCTATCCGCTCAACGATCCCGCGGCGCTCGCGCCGACGATGACGGTCGAGCGTTATCGCGACGATGCCGTCGAACTGATCGAACTGTTGAAGAAGCGCTACGCGAAGCGCAAGGTCGTGCTGATGGGGCACAGCTGGGGCTCGATCGTCGGCCTGTCGGTCGCGGTCAAACGCCCCGACCTGCTCCACGCCTATGTCGGCGTCGGTCAGGGCATCGATTTTCGCGAAGGCGAAAAGGCTGGCATGGCGTGGACCCGCGCAAAGGCGCTCGCGGCGGGCAATAGCGAAGCCGTCGCCGCGATCGACGCGCTCGCGCCCTATCCGCAGAGCGAGTTCACCATCGCCAAGGCCGACGGCTGGCGCAAATATGCGATTCCCTATGGCTCGCTGATGTATAACAAGCCCGACCTCAATCTCTATTTCCAGACCCCGCGCCTCTCCCCCGAATACACCGAGGCCGACCGCAAGGCATGGGGCAAGGGCAGCGAATTTTCGGTGACGACGCTCTGGCCGCGCCTCGCCGACGTCAGCTTCACGAAGGTGAAGAAGGTCGAGGTTCCGCTCGTCTTCCTGCTCGGACGGCATGACTATACGGTCCCTTCGCCGGTGGCGGCCCAGTGGTTCGGACAGGTCAAGGCACCCTCGAAGAAGCTCGTCTGGCTCGAACATTCGGCACATATGCCGATGGTCGAGGAGCCGGGGCATTTCTTCGCCGCGCTGCTTCGCGATGTGCTGCCATTGACGAAAGACCCGAAATGACCGCCTATCTCGCGCCCATCGGGCTGCTGTTCGTATCGAACATCTTCATGACCTTTGCGTGGTACGGGCAGCTCGGCGCAGTGTCGCGGCCGATCTGGCTCGCGGTGCTGATCGCATGGGGTATCGCCTTTTTCGAATATTGCCTCGTCGTGCCCGCAAACCGCATCGGTTACGGCGTTTACACCGCCGCCGAACTCAAGACCTTGCAGGAAGTCATCACACTGGTCATATTCGCCGGGTTCGCGGTCTTCTGGCTCGGTGAGAAGCTGACCTTGAACCATCTCGTCGGCTTCGGTCTGATTGCGGCGGGGGCGTTCTTCATCTTCAAGGGACCGATTGCGGTCTGACAGGAATATACAGCGACATGGAAACCCGTGCCGGCGATCCCGGAGCCTTTGCCCGCTTCGACCTGACCAGCGTGCCCTCCCCCGCCTTCGTCGTCGATGCCGCGAAAGTGCGCGCCAATCTGGCGGTGCTCCGCCATATCGGCGACGCGTCGGGCGCGCGCGTGCTTGCGGCGCTCAAGGCCTTTTCGATGTGGTCGCTCGGGCCCGTCGTCGCCGAATATCTCGACGGCGTCTGCGCATCGGGGCTCTATGAAGCCCGGCTCGGCCGCGGCGAATATGGCGGCGAGGTTGCGACCTATTGCGCGGGCTACAAGGAAGCCGACCTCCCCGAGATCGCGGCGCTGTCCGATCACCTCATCTTCAACTCGCCGGGCCAGATCGCGCGTTTCCGTCCGCTGCTCGACGAGCTTCGCGCCAAGGGCGTGACATTCGACATTGGCCTCCGCATCAATCCGATGCACAGCGAGGGCGAAGTCGCGAAATACGACCCCGCCGCGCCGTGCAGCCGCCTCGGCTTCCCGGTCACCCAGCTGCTCCCCGAGCATATGGAGGGCATCGACGGCATCCATATGCACAGCCTGTGCGAGCAGGATTTCCCGCCGCTTCAGCGGACATGGGAAGCGGTGCAGCCGATGCTGCGCCCCTTCTTCAACCAGCTCAAATGGATCAATTTCGGCGGCGGGCATCATGTCACGCGCGCCGACTACCAAGTCGATGACCTGATCGCCTTTCTGAAGCAGGTCCGCGCATCGACCGACTGTGACGTGATGATCGAACCCGGCGAGGCGATCGCGCTCGACGCGGGCATTCTCGTCGGCGAAATACTCGACCTGTTCGACAATGGCATGGCGATCGGCATCACCGACATTTCGGCGACCTGCCATATGCCCGACGTGATCGAGGCCCCCTATCGCCCCGCGATGCTGAGCGAAGGCAGCGAAGGCATGCCGATGCGCCTCGGGGGGCCGTCGTGTCTCGCAGGCGACGTCATCGGCGACTATCGTCTGCCCGGCGGCGCGCGTATCGGCCAGCGCTTCGCCTTCCTCGACCAGGCGCATTATTCGATGGTGAAGACCAACACCTTCAATGGCGTCCCGCTACCGTCAATCTGGCTTTGGGACAGCGAGAGCGATAAGCTCCGGCTGATCCGCGAATTCGGTTACGAGGATTTCAAGACGCGGCTGGGTTAGCGACGAGCCGCGCGACGGCGGGAGTGAAGCGTTGGATCGACGGCATTTTCTGCGCGCCGGTGCGGGCGCGGCACTGGCGCCCGCGATATGGGCCTGCGGCGAGGTGAGCGATAATATGGTCCAGGCCGGCGCCCGTTACGAAATGCCGCTGGAATCGGAACCGCACGAGCGGACGCTGATGCAATGGCCGGTCAATCTGGACGTCTATGACCGCGCGTCGTTAAGACGCGTACAGCGTGCCATCGCACGGATCGCCAACACGATCGTTCGCCATGAACCCGTCGCGATGCTGGTGGCGAGTGCCGATGCGGCGAGCGCTCGCGCCCTGCTGGCCGGCGAGGTCGAGCTTTGGGACATCCCGACCGACGATCTGTGGTGCCGCGATTCCGGGCCGACCTTTGTTCGCGACACTTCGGGCAAGCTTGCGGTCGCGCATATCCGGTTCAACGGCTGGGGCAACAAACAGCCGCATGCCAATGATGCCCGAATTGCCGAGCGCGTGGCCGAGCGGCTCGGAATGCCGCTGATCGAAACGGGCCTTGTCGGCGAGCAGGGCGGGGTCGAGCATGATGGCGCGGGAACGCTGCTGGCGCATGCAAGCTGCTGGGTGAATCCCAACCGCAACCCGATGAGCCAGGACGAGGTCGGCGAAAAGCTGCTGCAGGCGCTCGGCGGCGAGAAAATGATCTGGGCGCCCGGTATCGCGGGCAAGGACATCACCGACTATCATATCGACGCGCTGGCGCGGTTCGTCGGGCCGGGCAAGCTGCTGATCCAGCTCGCCGACGAAATCGATCCCGATGATCCCTGGTCGGTATCGGGGCACGAGACGCTGGAAATCCTGCAGCGGTCAACCGACGCGCGGGGAAAAAGGCTCGAAATCCTTCGCCTGCCCGATCCGGTCGACATCCGGTCGGCCGAGCCCGATTTTGTTGCCAGCTATGTCAATTATTACGTCTGCAACGGCGCCGTCATCGCGGCACAGTTCGGCGACACGGCCGCCGACGGCCGCGCGCGCGAAATGCTGCAAACGCTCTATCCCGGACGCACGATCGAGATGATCGAAATCGATGCGATCGGCGAATCGGGCGGCGGCATTCATTGCGCCACGCAGCAACAACCGAAAGCCTGACCGCACGAACTCTCACGACGCCGCGGGGTCGACCTCCGCCAGCGCCTGATGGATATCGCTGACCACCACCGACCCCTCGCCCACCGATGACGCGACGCGCTTCACCGATCCCTTGCGCACGTCGCCGACGGCATAGATGCGCGGCCAGCTCGTCTCGAACCGGCTCGGCATGCGGTCGAGCGACCAGCCGGCCTTGACCAGTTCGAGCGGCGCGATGTCGGTGCCGGTCTTCACGAAGCCGCGCTCGTCGCACACCATTTCCTTGGGCAGCCATGTCGTGTTCGGGCTCGCGCCGAGGAAGAGGAACAGGAAGCCGCAATCGCAATGACCCTCGTCGCCCGTTTCGCGGCAACGATAGGTCAGGCCGGCGAGCCGGTCCTCGCCATGCAGCGCGACGACGTCGGTCGATGGGATGATCTCGATATTCGGATGCTCTTCCAGCCGCTTGACGAGATATTCGGACATCGTCTCGCGCAGGCTTCCGCGGCGGAAAATGACATGGACCTTCTTCGCGACGCTCGCGAGATAGATCGCGCCCTGCCCCGCCGAATTGCCCGATCCCACGATCGTCACTTCGGCGTCGCTGCACAGCTGCGCTTCCATCGGTGTCGCGCCATAATAGATGCCGCGGCCTTCATAAGATTCGATGCCGTCGATCGGCAGGCTCTGATATTTCGCGCCGCTTGCGACGACCACCGCGCGGCTACGCAGCTTGCGCCCGTCGGCGAGGTGCAGGCAATAGGCATCGCCGTCGCGGTTGATCGACGCCGCGCGCACCGGCGATACCAGCCGCGCGCCGAATTTCTGCGCCTGCACCGTCGCACGGCGCGCGAGTTCGTTCCCAGAAATGCCGGTCGGGAAGCCGAGGTAATTCTCGATCTTCGACGAGGTCCCCGCCTGCCCGCCGGGCGCGAGTGAATCGAGCGCGATCACCGTCAGCCCTTCGGATGCGGCATAGACCGCCGCCGCGAGCCCGCCGGGGCCGCTGCCGACCACGAGTACGTCGGCGGTCGCGCCGTCGGGCAGCAGGTCGAGCCCGAGCCCCGCCGCGAGTTGTTCGGGTGTCGGCTGGACCAGCACATCGGCCGCGCCGAGGATGGCCACCGGAAGCTGGTCTTCGCTCAACCCGCGCTCCGCCAGCAGATGCGCGGCGACGGGGCCGTCGGCGGGGTCGAACCAGCGATGCGCGACGCCATGCTTCATCAGCAGGTCGCGCAGCGCATAGACGCTGCGGTCCATCGCCGCGCCGATCACGATCGTCACTGCAAAGCCGCGATGCTTGCTGAACTCGCGCCGCGCCGACAGTATGCGGACGAAAATGTCCGAATAATGGCTGTTGCCCGCGATCAGGCGCTGGAAATCGGTGTGGGCGATGCGGATGATCTCGCCGTCGGCGCCCATCTCAACGCGCGACAAATGGCGTTGCCCGGTCAGCACCGACAGGTCGCCCGCGAATTGCCCATGCTCCATCCAGCCGACGCGCTTGCGCCCTTCGTCGGTCGACGCAAAGATGTCGGTGTGCCCCGACAGGGTGATGATGCAATCGGGCGCCATCGCGCCTTCCTCGACCAGCAGGTCGCCCGCTTTGTGCGATTCGACCGTGCCGAACGCGCGCAGTTCGTCCAGTTCCGCGTCGGTGAAATTATAATTGACCTCGGCGCGAGACACCATGGCGAGCAGATCCTTTCCGGGTTCGATAACGTTCGTCCCTAGCGCCGGCGAGCGGCCTTGTCTCGCATTCGCGCGGTTTGGCGTACGCCCGCCCCGGTTCGCCCTTCATGTTACCGCGCTATTACAAAATTGCGCGATAGGGTCTTTACAGGGGGGACCCCCCTGCATATATCGCCCTCCGCTGCCCCAGGGGGACTTCCAATAACCGCAAGGCAGCCTTTGTGTTGAACGTTATTTTTGGGGGTCCCTTGAGTTGCACCAGCATCATAGCGCCCACGGGCTGATTCAGGCACTTTCGCCGATCGAACCTGTTACGCTTGTCCGCCCGCACGCCGCGCGGCGTGCAGCGCGTTTCTTCATCGAGCGATTTCCCGGCACGACCATGTATGCGGTCAAGGCGAATCCGTCGCCCGACCTGCTGCGAGTGCTGTGGGATTCGGGTGTTACGCATTATGACGTCGCCTCGATCGCCGAGGTCCGGCTCGTCGCGCGCACACTGCCGCAAGCGACGCTGTGCTTCATGCATCCGGTAAAGGCCGAGGAAGCGATTTCCGAAGCCTATTGGAAACATGGCGTGCGCACCTTCTCGCTCGACACGCTCGACGAACTCGAAAAGATCGTCCGCGCGACCGAGGGCGCGCAGGACCTGAACCTGCTCGTGCGCCTGCGCGTTTCGTCCGATCATTCGAAGCTCAGCCTTGCTGCCAAGTTCGGCGCCGAAGCCGACGAGGTCGTCGAACTGCTGATGGCAACCCGCCAGGCCGCGGACGCGCTCGGCATCTGCTTCCATGTCGGCAGCCAGGCGATGACGCCGCATGCCTATGCGCAGGCGATGGAACGCGTCCGCGCGGCGATCGTCGCGGCGTCGGTCACCGTTGACATCATCGATGTCGGCGGCGGCTTTCCGTCGTCTTATCCCGGCATGGAGCCCCCACCGCTCGACGCCTATTTCGACACGATCCACCGCAGCTTCGAAAGCCTTCCGATCAGCTATTCGGCTGAACTGTGGTGCGAGCCCGGCCGTGCGCTGTCGGCCGAGTATAGCTCGCTGATCGTGCGCGTCGAAAAGCGCCGCGGCGAGGAATTGTACATCAACGACGGTGCCTATGGCGCGCTGTTCGACGCCGCGCATGTCGGCTGGCGTTTCCCTGTGTCGCTGCAGCGCGACGACGAAAGCGACGCCGAGATGGTGCCGTTCAGCTTCTATGGCCCGACCTGCGACGATCTCGACCATATGGCAGGCCCCTTCTTCCTGCCCGCCGACATCAAGGCCGGCGATTTCATCGAGATCGGCATGCTCGGCGCCTATGGCTGCGCGATGCGGACGAAGTTCAACGGCTTCGGTGCCGACGAGACCCACGTCGTCAGCGACGAGCCGATGGTCAGCCTCTACACCGGCGAAGTCGAACAGGAACGCCGCAGCGCGACGGTGACCAAGCTGTTCTGACTGACAGCCACACGAAAAACCGAGGGCCGGCGCAGCGATGCGACCGGCCCTTTCTCTTTCGGGCCAAGCCGCTAGATTGCGCGGCCCATGCAGCCCTTCCATCATCTCCTCGCCAATAACCTGATCGCCAACATCACCAATTTCACGGTGTGGTTCGCGCTGACCTTCTGGACCTTCCTCGAAACCCAGTCGGTGTTTGCGACGGGGATGATCGCGGGCATCTATCTCGTGCTGACGGCGGCGCTCGGTATCTGGTTCGGCAGCCTTGTCGACCATCATGGCAAGCGCAACATGATGATGGTGTCGAGCATCGCCTCGCTGGCGCTCTACGCGCTCGCGCTCGCGGGCTATATGCTCGACCCCGATATCCGCAGCGCCAAGGTGGCGAGCGTCACGCTGTGGCTCTTCATTCTCGTTTCAATGTTCGCCGTTATCGCCGGCAACATCCGCATGATCGCGCTGCCGACGCTGGTGACGTTGCTGGTCCCCGAGGACCGGCGCGACAAGGCGAACGGGCTCGTCGGCATGGTCAGCGGGATCGGTTTTCTGACCACTTCCGCGATCAGCGGTTTCCTCGTCGCATGGGGCGGGATGGTCGCGACGCTGGGATTTGCGGTCGCCCTTTCGCTGATTACGATAATCCACCTCTTTTTCATTCGCGTCGACGAGCCGCGCGACGCCGAAGCGCACGATGCACCGAGACGCATCGACCTTGCCGGGACGCTGCGCGTCGTGCTCGGCATCCCGGGCCTCCTCGCGCTGATCCTATTCTCCTGTTTCAACAACCTCCTCGGCGGTGTGTATATGGCGCTGATGGACGCCTACGGCCTGTCGCTGATGAAGGTTCAGGAATGGGGTCTGCTCTGGGCCGTCCTGTCGTGCGCCTTCATCCTCAGCGGCATCGTGATTTCGCGGACCGGCCTTGGCAAGAACCCGATCCGCACCTTGCTCTTCGTGTGCCTCGTCGAATGGATCGTCGCCGCCGTCTTCACGATCCAGTCGTCGATCCCGCTGCTCGCCGTCGGCTGCTTCATCTGGATGTTCCTCGGCCCCTATGCCGAAGCGGCCGAACAGACCGCGCTGCAGAAAGTCGTGCCCTTCGAGCGGCAGGGGCGCGTCTTCGGCTTCGCCCAATCGGTGGAGCAGGCCGCCTCGCCGCTCACCGCCTTCCTCATCGCGCCGCTCACTCAGTTCGTCTTTGTGCCGTTGATGACCGACGGCGCGGGCGCCGATGCGGTTGGGGACTGGTACGGCCGCGGCCCCGAACGCGGGATCGCGCTCGTCTTCACGATCGCCGGCGTCCTCGGCGTGGCGCTGACGCTGGTGGCGTTCGCGTCGCGATCCTACCGCCGGATCTCGGCCGCCTATGCTGCCGGAAATCGCAGTGGCGAAGGGGCGCCGGCTGCGGCGTAAGGAAAATCGCGGAAGCCTCTTCCGTTTTACTTTGCAATCATTCTATCCTTTGCGCCGGAAGAGGAGGAGCTATGCCTATGCTGTCGGGGATCCGGATCATCGACCTCACCACGGTCATCTTCGGACCCTATGCGACGCAGATGCTCGCCGACCTTGGCGCCGAGGTGATCAAGGTCGAAACGCCGGGGACGGGCGATATCTCGCGCTATCTCGGCAGCGGGGTTCCCGATCCGACGATGGGGTCGATCCACCTGACGGTGAACCGGGGTAAGCGATCGATCGCGCTCGACCTCAAGAAGCCCGAGGATGCCGCGACGCTGCGCGATCTGATCGCGACCGCCGATGTTTTCTTCCATAACGTCCGTGGACGCGCGATCGCGCGGCTGGGCTTCGATTATGAAGGCTGCAAGGCCATCAAGCCCGATATCATATACGTCCACGGCACCGGCTTCGGACAGGACGGTCCCTATGCCGATCTCCAAGCCTATGACGATGTCATCCAGGCCGCCACGGGTACAACCAGTCTTCTCCCGCGCGTCGACGGGAACCCCAGCCCGCGCTATTTCCCCTCGCTCATCGCCGACAAGATCGCCGGCCAGTTTGGCGCGCAGGCGATCCTTGCCGCGCTGGTCCACAAGCTGCGCACCGAAGAGGGGCAGGAGGTCGAGGTGCCGATGTTCGAATGCTTCGCATCGTTCATGCTCACCGAGCATCTGCGCGACGCCGCGCTCGACCCGCCGATCGGGCCCGCGGGTTATCCGCGCCAGCTCGACCCGACGCGCCAGCCCTTCCCGACCAGCGACGGACATCTCGCGATCGTCCCCTATACGCCCGAATCGACCGCGCGGCTGATGGCGCTGCTCGGGAGCGCCGACCTGCTCGAAACGCCCGAATATGCGGCGGCGAAAGCGGAGGGACGGCATATGCCGATCATCTATAGCGAAATCGCGCGCAAGACCCCGGCGAAGTCCAGCGCCGAGTGGCTGGCGCTCTTCGCCGCCAACGACATTCCGGCGATGGCGGCGCGCGACCTTCAGGACATCAGGGAGGACCCCCATTTCGTCGCGACGGGCTTCTTCCGCCACCGTACGCATCCCGATGTCGGCGCCTTCCACGAAATGCAGCCGCCGGTTCGATATGGTGCGATGCCGCCCAGCGACCTGGGCTTCGCTCCGCGCGTCGACGGCGACGGGACGGCGATCCGGGCGGAACTGGCGAGCGACAAGCCCTGAACGTCTGCCGTTGCATTGTCGGCGATGCGCTCTAGCATCCCGGCCCACAAAATAAGGGGGAATATATATGCCTGAAAGCCTGCTCGCGCCCGGCGCGGTCCTTGCGCTGTGGACGCTCATCATGCTCGGCTGGGTCGCCGCGACGCGGTTTCCGGCGCTCGCCAAGTCGGGCATCGATCTGAAAGCGGCGCCGCCGGGCGGCCGCGGGGCCGACCTCGAGAATATCCTGCCGCCGCAGGTGAATTGGAAATCGCATAATTACACGCACCTGCTCGAACAGCCGACGCTCTTTTATGCGGTGATCATCTTCCTGCACCTGTCGGGCGGCAGCACCGATCTGACGCGCGGCCTTGCATGGGCCTATGTCGTTCTGCGGATCGTCCACAGCTTGTGGCAGGCGCGCGTGAACCGCGTGCCGGTTCGCTTCGCGATCTTCGGACTGTCGACTTTCTGCCTGCTCGCGCTGGCGTTGCTGGCGGTGATTGCCACTTTGGGTTGAAGGGGAAGAGACGATGGAAAATAACGCAATATTGGGGCCGGTCGCGGCGCTCGCGCTCTGGTCGATGGTCATGTGGGTCTGGATGTACGCGACGCGCATCCCCGCGATGAGCCGCGCCAAGATCGACGCCGCAAAGATGGTCGGCGGCACTGGCAAGGGGCTCGACGATGTGCTGCCGCAGGAAGTGCAGTGGAAGGCGCACAACTATAATCATCTGATGGAGCAGCCGACGGTCTTCTACGCCGTCGCGCTCGCACTCGCGATCGGCGGCATGGGCGGCGGGCTCAACGCGCAGATCGCGTGGGCCTATGTGGGCCTACGTATCCTGCACAGCTTGATCCAGGTCACGGTTAACCGGGTGCTATGGCGTTTCGCCGTCTTCGTGCTCGCCAGCCTCGCGCTGATCGCGCTGTGCCTGCATGCTTTCATGGGTTTCGTGCTGCATTGAGCTGAATGCTCCTCCCGCTTGCGGGAGGGGAGCGACTATTTCGAAAACCTTGCGGCCAGTTCCACATGGGTCGACCAACGGAACTGGCCCACGGGCTGCACCCAATCGAGCATGTAGCCGCCCTCGATCAGCGTCTTTGCGTCGCGTGCGAAGCTTGCGGGATTGCAACTGACGTAGGCGATCACGGGCGCAGCTGACGCCGCGAGCTGCTTCACCTGCTCCTCCGCCCCGGCGCGCGGCGGGTCGAGGATGATCGCGCCAAAGCGGTTCAGTTCGGCGGGGACGAGCGGGCGGCGGAACAGGTCGCGATGCTCGGTCGCGACGAGCGCGCGCGCGCGGTTCGCCGCGCCGGTCAGCGCGGCAATCGCATCGCGCGCGCCTTCGGCGGCATAGACCTTGCGTCCCGCCTGCACCGACAGTGCAAAGGTGCCGACCCCCGCGAACAGGTCGGCCACCGCGCCAGCATTGCCGATCGCCTTGGTCACCGCTTCGATCAGGGCGGCCTGTCCCGCGCTCGTCGGCTGCAGAAAGGCAAAGGGCGGCACTTCGACAAGGATTTCGCCAAAGCACATCGTCGGCGGCTCCGGCTGCCACAGGATTTCCAGCCCGTCGCCCTGATCGATCGCGAAGCGCGCCAATTTATGCGCGCCGGCAAAATCCTGCAGCGCCATCGCGGCATCGAGCCCCTCGGCTTTCACGCCTTCGAGTATCAGCTCGACGCCCTGATCGAGCATCTGCAGCTTGACCTTCACCGGGCGCCGCGGCTGCGCGATCATCACCAGCAGGTCGCGCACCGGCGCGATCAGCGCGAACAGCTCGGGGAGCAGCAGCGGGCACATCCGCATGTCGACGATCTGGTTGCTCTGCGCGGCGTTGAAACCGATCGCTACCTGCTTGCCGGTACGAAGCGCAGTCAGGACAGCGCGGCGGCGGCTATGTGCGGGTGATAGCACGGCGGGCAAGACCTGAATGCCTGTCACCTCCTGCCCTTCCAGCCCGCCTACCACGCGGTCGCGAACGAAGTCGGCGAGCGCGGGTTCGGCGACATGCTGCAACTGGCAGCCACCGCATTTGCCGAAATGACGGCACATGGGATCGGTGCGGTTCGGTCCCGGAATGATGATCCCGTCGTCGCGGATACGGTCGCCCGGCACGCCGCCCGCCACATGGCGGCCGTCGCCCGTCACGCCATCGCCGCGCGCGGCAATGCGCTCGATCAGCGCAGCTTCAGTCATTTCATTCCCTAACCAGATCGTCGGCGACCAGATCGTCGGCGACAAGGCCGGGGCCTATACGCGCGGCCCGCGCGATATGCCAGCCCACCGCCGCGACCGCGGCATCGAACGCATCACCGCCGCGCGCGAGCATCGCGCCGCACGCCCCCGCGAGCACGTCGCCCGTTCCCGCCGTCGCGAGCCACGGGCTGCCCGGCCAGGCGGCGGCAACACGGCCGTCGGGCGCGGCGATGATGGTGTCCGCGCCCTTATAGATGATGACCGCGCGCGTCCGCGCGGCGGCCGCTTTGGCGCGGTCGATCTTGCTGCCGTAGAGCTGCGGAAAAGCGCGTGCGAACTCGCCCTCATGCGGGGTCAGGATCGCCTTGCGCGGCGTTTCGGACAGGCGCGGCAGCGCGGCGTCGATCGCGGCCGCGTCGAGCACCAGCGGCTTGCCCGAATCGAGCGCCGCCTCGACATCGAACAGCAATTCGTCGCCTGCCGGAAATCCCGGTCCGATCACGACCGCGCCGACGCGCGGATCGTCGAGCCGCTCGCCGAATTTTTCGTCGCTTTCGGTTATGATCGCCGAAAAGGGTGCGCGCTGGGCGCCGTCGAGCACGACATAGCCTGCCCCCGCGCGCTGCGCCGCCGCGGCGGTCAGTCCGGCAGCGCCGCGCATCGGCCCGGCGAAGACAAGCACCATGCCGCGCGTGAATTTGTGCGCCGTCACATCGGGCTTGGCCGTCTGCGGCGCGGGCAAGCTGCGCATCGCCTTGCTCGCCGATATGCCGATGGGCGCGAGCAGGACGCGTCCGCACCCCGGCGCGGTCGGTAGCAGGACATGCGCGGGCTTGAGCGCGCCCAGCGCCAGCGTCACATCGGCGGCGAGCGGCGGTGTCCAGTCTTCGGCGCCATCGCTCTCCACCCCGCTCGGAAGGTCGACCGCCAATATGCGCCGGTCGGAAAAATGCCGGAGGATTATGGCCAGCCCGTCCGGGATCGGCCGCGACAGCCCGACGCCGAACAGCGCGTCGACGATCAAGGGCGCAGGGGCAAGACGGCCGTTCAGCGGCTCGACAGGCCCGCTCCACCCTGCCCGCGCAGCCTTCGCCAGATCGGTTGCCGGCTCGGCCAGCGCGGCGACGCGCACGGCGGCGCCGCGTGCCGCGAGCAAGCGCGCCGCGACATAGCCGTCGCCGCCATTGTTGCCGGGGCCGCACAGGATCAGGATCGGCGCGCCCGCCGCCATTCGCCACGCGGTATCGGCAACCGCCGCGCCCGCAAGCTCCATCAATTCGGAGAGCGATGTCCCCTGGATCGCGCACGCGGCCTCGGCCTCGCGCATCGCCTTGGCGGTCAGGATCGGGGCGTCGGCGGGAACGGACATGCACCCTGCCCTATCACGATCGCGCGAAAGCGCCTACTTCGCCCCGCCGGTGTTGGCGGGCAAGCGGTAGCGGTCGTCGCCGATCGCGACTTCGATGACATTGTTGCCGACGATCGTCACCTTCGCGGGCTCGGCGCCGTCGGCGGACACCACGCCGCGTCCATCGGTCGTAATCTGCAGGCGGCGGTAACCGACATTGCTGCGCCCGACGACGAGAACCGCCCCGCCCTCGCCGCTCATCTCCTCGACGCTGCAGGTGCGGTCGAACAATTTGGCGCCCTCGAGCGCGCATTCGATGCGGCCGTTCTCGGCGGCTTCGCGCGAACCCCGCGCTTCGGCTTCGGCAAGGTCGCTGTTGTCGGATGCGCGATTGCAGCCCGTGAGCGCAACCAACGCCAGCAATACCCCCCCGAGTCTTCTCATCCCTTGCCCTTCAGCTGCGACAGGTCGCGCACCGCACCGCGCGTGGCGCTGGTCGTCATCGCGGCATAGGCCTGAAGTGCTACCGAAACCTTGCGCGGGCGCGGCTTGGCGGGCTGCCAGGCGGCGTCGCCCTTCGCTTCCATCGCGGCGCGGCGGTCGGCGAGAACGCTGTCGGCGACCATCAGGTTGATCGTGCGCTTCGGAATGTCGATCTCGATCAGGTCGCCATTTTCGACCAGCCCGATTGTCCCGCCCTCGGCCGCTTCGGGGGAGGCATGGCCGATCGACAGTCCCGACGTGCCGCCCGAAAAGCGTCCGTCGGTGACCAGCGCGCATACGGCGCCCAGCCCCTTCGACTTCAGATAGCTCGTCGGGTAGAGCATTTCCTGCATCCCCGGCCCGCCCTTGGGTCCTTCGTAGCGGATCACGACGACGTCGCCCGCCTCGATCTGTCCGGTCAGGATGCCCGCAACCGCAGCGTCCTGGCTTTCATACACCTTCGCCGGACCCGTAAATTTCAGGATGCTCTCGTCGACGCCGGCGGTCTTCACGATGCAGCCGTCGAGCGCGATATTGCCCGACAGCACCGCGAGGCCGCCGTCCTGGCTGAACGCATGCTCGGCCGAGCGGATCACGCCCGTCTCACGGTCGAGATCGAGAGCGTCCCAGCGGCGCTCCTGGCTGAACGCGACCTGCGTCGGCACCCCGCCCGGCGCCGCCATGAAGAATTTCTGCACCTCGGGATCGTTGGTACGCGAAATGTCCCATTTGTTGAGCGCGTCGCCCAGCGTCGCGCTGTGCACCGTCGGCAGGTGCGCATGGAGCAGCCCCGCGCGTTCGAGCTGACCGAGGATCGCCATGATCCCGCCGGCGCGGTGGACATCCTCCATATGGACGTCCGACTTGGCGGGCGCGACCTTCGAAAGACACGGCACACGGCGTGACAGCCGGTCAATGTCATCCATCGTGAAATCGACCCCCGCCTCGAATGCCGCGGCGAGCAGGTGGAGCACCGTGTTGGTCGATCCGCCCATCGCAATGTCGAGGCTCATCGCATTCTCGAACGCCTCGAAGGTCGCGATATTGCGCGGCAGCACGCTGTCGTCGTCCTGCTCATAGTGGCGCTTGCACATTTCGACGACGATCCGCCCCGCGCGCAGGAACAATTCCTTGCGGTCGGCATGTGTCGCCAGCGTCGAGCCGTTTCCGGGCAGCGACAGCCCCAAGGCTTCGGTCAGGCAATTCATCGAGTTTGCGGTGAACATCCCCGAGCACGAACCGCACGTCGGACACGCCGCGCGTTCGATTTCGGTCACTTCCTCGTCGGTATATTTCTCGTCGGCGGCGGCGACCATCGCGTCGACCAGGTCGAGCGCGACTTCCTTGCCCTTCAGGATCACCTTGCCGGCCTCCATCGGCCCGCCCGACACGAACACGACCGGGATATTGATCCTGAGGGCCGCCATCAGCATGCCCGGCGTGATCTTGTCGCAGTTCGAAATGCACACCATCGCGTCGGCGCAATGCGCGTTGACCATATATTCGACCGAATCCGCGATCAGGTCGCGGCTGGGCAGCGAATAAAGCATCCCGTCATGCCCCATCGCGATCCCGTCATCGACCGCGATCGTGTTGAATTCCTTGGCAACGCCGCCCGACGCCTCGATCTCGCGCGCGACCATCTGGCCGAGGTCTTTGAGGTGGACGTGACCGGGCACGAATTGCGTAAAGCTGTTGACCACCGCGATGATTGGCTTGCCGAAGTCGCTGTCCTTCATCCCCGTCGCGCGCCAGAGGCCGCGCGCGCCCGCCATGTTGCGGCCGTGGGTGGTTGTGCGCGAACGATATGAAGGCATTTCAAACAGTCCTGATAATTTTATTTCAAAAATAAGCGAAGAGACGCGCCTCTACACGCCTATTCGGCCAGATTCAATGCAACTTTGCTGCACATGCGAGAAAGCCGCCCGGCAAAGAGCGCCTGCCCCGCCGCATCACCGACCAAATCCTGCCGCATCTCGATCCCGACATAGGGAATCCCGTTTGCCTCGGCATGGCGGTTCATCGTCGCGTTGAGCAGCTTGCCCGAATAGGGTAGCTGGTCGCCGACGATCATGTTTTCGGCTTCCAAGGCCGTAATCGCCGCCGCCGCGAGCCGGTCGTCCTCATTATAAAGCACCCCGACGTGCCACGGCCGCGCCTGATCAGGGTGCGCGGCAAGCGACGGCGTGAAGCTGTGTAGTGACAGGATCATCGCCGGGCGCTGCGCCGCGATCGTCCCGGCGATATGCGCATGATAAGGACGGAAAAAGCGCGCCAATCGCGCCTCGCGCGCCGCATCGTCCAGCGCATTGCCCGGCACCGCATGCCCGTCGCTCGCGATCGGAAGCACGCCCGGCGCATCCTCCTCGCGATTGCAGTCGACGACGAGCCGCGACACGCCGCCAAGGATCGCCGCATCGACCGCGCCGCTTTCGACGAGCAGCGCCGCAACCTCGGCGACGCCGATGTCGATCGCGATATGATTGGCCAGCAACGCGGGACCGATGCCGAGGTCGAGGTCGTCCGGCACATGGGCCGAGGCATGGTCGGCGATCAGCAAGATGCCGCCCGCGCGCGCTTTGCCGATCTGACGCCATGCCTCGCTCATCGCAATGTCCCCGCCATCGACCACCAGTTCGGATGCCGCTCCGCCAGCTGCGCCGCCGCCGCGTCGCGTCCGGCGGCCGCGTCGAACAAAGCGAAACAGGTCGCGCCCGATCCAGACATGCGCGCGAGCCACGGGCGCAGTCCGCCGAGCTCGAGCAAGATGTCGGCAATCGCCGGGCACTGCGCGATCGCCGGGCGTTGCAGATCGTTGCGCGCGCTTAACAACTGCGCGCGGAGATCGGCACCGGTGAACAGCGGCCCGCGATCGATCCCGTCCCACGCCGCAAAAACCGGCCCCGTCGCGACCGGCTGACGCGGATTGACCAGCAGCACCGGCGTTCCGCCAAGCCGCAGTTCGGGCACCGCGCTCAGTTCCTCGCCGACGCCGACGCCCAGACAGGTCGTGCTAGCCACACAGGCGGCGATATCGGCGCCGAGCGGGCCGACGAGCCGCGCCAGCGCTGCATCGCCCAGCTCGGGCAGGAAATGCGTCCGGATCAGCCGCGCCATCGCCGCAGCGTCGGCCGACCCGCCGCCGATCCCCGCCGCGACCGGCAGCCGCTTCGTCAGCGTCACCGCGAGCGGCGGCACCCGGTCGGCGCCATAGCGTTCGCGCAGCAGCGCCAGCACCTGCATCACCAGATTGTCGCCGCCCGCGCTCAGCCCCCCGGCGAATTCACCGTCGATCGTCAACGCATCGGCATCGGCGAACTCGGCGACGATCGCGTCGCCGTCGCCCACAAAGGCGAACAAGGTCTCGATCGCATGGTAGCCATCGGCCCGGCGCCCACGGACGTGGAGCGCGAGGTTGATCTTGGCCCAGCCCGTCTCGCGAAACGCGGTCACGGCGCGGTGGTTGCGGGGGTCAGCCCGTCGCGCAGCTTCGCCTCCAGTCGCGTTGCCATTTCGGCCTCGGCGAGCAGCGCGGCAGCGCGCCAGTTGTAGCGCGCCTGAAACTTCTGCCCCGCCTTCCAATAGGCGTCACCCAGATGCTCGACGATGACGGCATTCCCGGGTTCACCGAGCTGCGCCTTTTCGAGCAGCTTTACCGCGTCGTCGGTACGACCAGTCAGGAAATAGGCCCAGCCGAGCGAGTCGGCGATGCTCGCATTCTGCGGCTCCTGCGCCCACGCAGCCTCGATCCGCGCGAGCGACTGCTTCACATCCTTGCGCCGTTCTAGCGCCGAATAACCCGCGAAATTGAGGATCGAGGCGTCATCGGGCCTCAGTGCGACCGCCTTTTCCATCAACGGCGCCGCCGCATCCCATTGCCCCGCCTGCAGCAACAGTTCGGCGCGGGCGATCAGCAACGTGCCGCGCAGCATATTGTCGCCAGCACCGTTCCCCAGTGAAGCTTCGAGGCGCTCATAGGCGCGTGCCGCCGCCGCCGGATCGCCCGATCGGCGCGCGATATCGGCGAGACGGACGAGCATGCTGCGCGCGTCATTATCCTTCGCCGCGGCCTCGGCCAGCTTGGCCGCACCGGTCAGGTCGCCGGCATCGGCCATCAATTCGGCGCGCCGCATCGCGAGAACCGGCGGGAGCGGCGCCCGCACGGTTTCGAGCAGCACCATGGCATCGCCCCGCTGGCCATTGCGATCGAGCGCCTCGACGAGCGTCGTCCGCACCGCCAAATCCTCCGCGTTGAGCCAATAGGCGGCGCGTGCGAACAGCAGCGGCAGCTTGGCGCTGCCCCCCGGCGTGCGGGCCAGCCCATCGGCGAGCAGGCCAAGCCATTGCGCCACACCCGCCTGCGGCGTCGAGACGGGCTGATCGGGCAGCAACAGCATCGGGTCCTCGCGCTGTCCCGACGCGAGCGCGATCCGCCCGCGCAGCCGCTGCGCCGTATCCTGTTGCCCCGCCTTGTCGAGCGTTGCCGCCACGCGCAGCCCGACGAGTTGGCTGGTCCGGTCGGTCAAGGTTATGCCGTCGGTCAGCGTCGCCGCCTCACCGACCCGTTTGGTCGCGATCTGGACGAGCGCGACCTGCAGCGTCAGCGCCGGTTCGGGGCGCTGGCGGTTGTTGACAGCAAGCAAATGCCGCTCGGGTTGCTTTTCGCGGGAACCAACATCGACCCAAGCGTTCACCGTGGGCAGGATCAACCGCCCGATCGTATCGGCCCCCGCCTTGTCGATCCGGCCCGCCGCATAATCGCGCGCGGCCTTCCAGTCGGACCGGCGCATCGCGTCGACCATCAGCACGAGCTGTGCATCGAAGCGGCGGTCACCCGCCGTCCATAGGCGCAGCGCCGCGGTGCGTGCCGCCTCCAGATCGCCCGCCTCGATCGCCTGTTCGAGCATCCGTCCGCGCAGCCCCGGCAGGTCGGGCGCGACGCTCGAAACGGCAGTCAGCGCCGACAGCGCGGCAGCGGGCTCGCCGCCTTCCTCCGCGAGCCGCGCCCGCACGAGCGCGTTGAGCGCGGCGCCATTGTCGTCGACGGCATGCGCCGGAACCGCCGCCGCAATCGCGGCGACGATCAGAAAGAAGCGCGCGGGCTTACATGTTCGGGTAATTGGGGCCTCCGCCGCCTTCGGGGGTGACCCAGTTGATATTCTGGGTCGGGTCCTTGATATCGCACGTCTTGCAGTGGACGCAATTCTGCGCGTTGATCACGAATTTGGGATCGCCCTCCGCTTCGCCGACGATCTCGTAAACGCCAGCCGGGCAATAACGCTGCGCGGGCTCGTCATAGAGCGGCAGGTTGTAGGCGACCGGGATCGACGGATCCTTGAGCTGCAGGTGGACCGGCTGGTCTTCCTCATGGTTCGTGTTCGAAACGAACACCGACGACAGGCGGTCAAAGGTCAGCACGCCGTCGGGTTTCGGATAATCGGGTTTCGGCATGATGTCAGCGCGGTACAGGCTCTCATTGTCCGGATGATGCTTCATCGTGAAGGGGACTTTGATCTTCAGCGTTTCGAGCCACATCGTGATGCCCGACAGGAGCGTTCCCGCCAGGTCGCCATATTTCTCGACGAGCGGCAGCACGTTGCGCACGACGCTGAGTTCCTTCTTAACCCAGCTGTCGTCGAAGGCGGCCTGATAGGCGTCGAGCGTGTCGCTGCTGCGCCCCGCGGTCACCGCCTCGAATGCCGCTTCGGCTGCCATCATCCCTGACTTCATCGCGGTATGCGTACCCTTGATACGCGGGACGTTGAGGAAACCCGCGGTATCACCGATCAACGCGCCGCCCGGAAACGCCAGCTTCGGCACCGACTGCAACCCGCCGTCGCTGATCGCGCGCGCGCCGTACGAGACGCGCTTGCCGCCCTTCAGGATCTTGGCGATCTCGGGGTGCGTTTTCCACTTCTGCATCTCCTGGAACGGGGAGATGTGCGGGTTGCGATAATTGAGCCAGGTCACGAAACCAAGTGCGACCTGCCCGTTCGCCTGATGATAGAGGAAGCCGCCGCCATTGGCGTTTTCGTCGAGCGGCCAGCCCTGCGTGTGGATCACGCGGCCCTCCGCGTGGTTTTCGGGCTTGATGTCCCACAGTTCCTTGACGCCAAGGCCGTAAACCTGCGGCTCGCAATCGGCGTCGAGCGCGAATTGCGGCTTGATCATCTTGGTCAGATGGCCGCGCACGCCCTCGGCAAAAAACGTATATTTCGCATGGAGTTCGAGCCCGGGGGCATAGTCGCCCTTATGGCTGCCGTCGCGCGCGACGCCCATGTCGCCCGTCGCGACGCCTTTGACCGAGCCATCCTCATTGTAGAGGATTTCGGCGGCGGGAAAGCCCGGGAAGATTTCGACGCCAAGACCTTCGGCCTGTTCGGCGAGCCAGCGGCAAAGATTGCCGAGGCTGCCGGTATAGGTGCCCTTGTTGTGCATGAAACCGGGCGAGATGAATTCGGGAAGCGCGAACTTTTTCGCCTTCGTCAGCACCCAATGCTGGTTGTCGTTCACGGGGACTTCGGCAAGCGGACAGCCTTGGTCGCGCCATTCGGGAAGCAGCTCGTCGAGCGATTTGGGATCGATCACCGCGCCTGAGAGGATGTGCGCGCCAACCTCGGACCCCTTTTCGAGGATGCACACCGACAATTCGCTGCCCGCGTCATTCGCCAATTGTTTGAGGCGGATCGCCGCCGAAAGCCCCGCCGGCCCTGCGCCGACGATGACCACGTCATAGGGCATCGATTCCCGTTCGCTCACCGCAAATACCTTTCTGCCGTCCCCGCGCGGGATCATTCATCGTGTCCCGCGCTCATTCTGTCACGAAATGCGATGCCCGCCAATTGACGCGTCCGTCAACTGCCTGTTTGAAACAAATTCATGGGTGGGCAAAAATCAGCCTTGATGGCGGAAAGCTATAGCGACTGGTGGTCGCTGGCGGGCGTCGACATGCTTGTCGGTGAGGAACCGGCGGGCTGGCTTGCCATGCCGCTGGCAAATGACGTTGCGGCGGCCAAGCCGAAACGCGTCGTCAACGCCGAACCCGAACTGCCCCCGCTCCCCGCCGCGCTCCAGCGACAGGAAGCGCCCGAGGTGGCCGAAGCCAAGGGTCCGGTCGTGTTCCCGGAGGATTGGGACGAATTTCAAAGCTGGCTTGCGACGAGCGACGATGTCCCGGGCAGTCAGTGGGACGCGCGCCGCGTGCTTCCCGCCGGTGAAGCGGGCGCGCCGCTGATGCTGCTCACAGCATGGCCTGAAATCGACGATCAGCGCGACGGCACGCTCTTCGCGGGCCCGGCGGGCAAGTTGCTCGACGCGATGCTGCAGGCGATCGGCAGGGCGCGCGGCGATTGCTATGTCGCGAGCCTCGCGGTGACGCGCCCCGCCGGCGGGCGCTGCGACGGCGAAGAGGCGGCCGAACTCGACCGGCTGCTCTGGCATCATCTGCGGCTCGCGAAACCGGGGCGTTTGCTGCTGATCGGCAGCGACATCGTCCGCATGGCGGCCAGCTTGCCCCTGCCCGACGCGCGCGGAAAGTTACTCAATATTAACCAAGATGGCGGCAAGATGGAGGCCGTGGCAGTAGCGCATCCCGTGATGCTGCTGGCCAGGCCCGCGCAGAAGGCGGCGGCGTGGGATAGCCTGAAACTGTTCAACCGGGGACGTTGACGGATGCAGAATATGACCAAAACCCTGATTTCATGCGCCGTTCTGGCGATCTCCCTGAGCTCCGCACCGGCATTCGCCGCCGACGCCGGCAATCGCGATCTCGCGTCGGCGCCGCAGACGGTGCCCGACATCTTGTCGTCGAAACAGAAGCAGCTCTATACGCAGGTGCTGACCGCGATCCGCAGCGAGCGCTGGGCCGAAGCCAAATCCTTGCTCGATGGCGCCGACAACGGCCCGCTCACCGATTTCCTGCGCGCCGAATTGCTCACCGCCGCGAACAGCCCGCGCGCCGAAGTCGCCGACATCATGCCGATCCTGTCGCGATCGCCTTTCCTGCCGCAGGCCGAACAGCTTGGCCGGCTGGCGACGCGGCGCGGCGCAACCGACCTTCCCACGCTACCGTCCCAGTCGCGACTCGCCTGGTCGGGCAGCGCCCCGCGCCGCTTAGGCGCCGACGCGATCAGCGGCGATCCCGCGGCGGCGGCGCTTGCCCGCTCGATTCCGGATCGGATCAAGAATGACGATCCCGCGGGCGCCGAAGCGCTGCTCAACGCCGTCGGCGACCAGCTGAGCCCCGAGGCGCGCAACGAATGGCGGCAGAAAGTCGCCTGGTCCTATTATATCGAGAATGACGACGCCAACGCGCTCCGCCTCGCCAGCGAGTGCAGCGAGGGTCAGGGCGCCTGGTCGACGCAGGGCGCATGGGTCAAGGGTCTCGCCGCGTGGCGCACCCGCGACTATCGCACCGCGCTCACCGCCTTCGATCGCGTCGCGAAGGAAGCGCCCGACAGCGAACTGCGCGCCGCCGGCTATTATTGGGCCGCGCGTGCGGCCGTCGCCGCGGGCGAACCCGCGTCGGTCCAGTCGCGCCTCCGCGCTGCTGCTGCCAACGAAGAGACCTTCTACGGCCTGCTCGCGGTCGAAACGCTCGGCGTCGAAGTAAAGAGCCAGCGCGAGAATGTCCGTGCCGACCGCAGCGCCTGGCGAGCGCTCGAAGGTCTGCCCAACGTCCGCGCCGCGATGGCGTTCGCCGAGATCGGCGAGGATAAATATGCCGGGACGCTGCTCCGTCATCAGGCGCTGATCGGCGACGCACGCCAGCACGAACAATTGCTCGCAATGGCGGGCGCGCTCAGCTTGCCCGAGACGCAGCTCTATCTTGCGCATAACACCCCCCAAGGCCGCAAGCTCGCGGCGCAGACGCGCTATCCGCAGCCGAAATGGGAGCCGAACGGTGGCTGGCGCGTCGATCCGGCGCTGGTCTTTGCCCACACGCTCCAGGAATCGCGCTTCCAACGCGGCGTCGTGAGCCCGGCGGGCGCGACCGGGCTGATGCAGGTGCGCCCCGGCACGGCGCGCGACATCGTGCGTTGGGAAGGCGCGGTCGCTGCACTGGGCGACCTCAAGACGCCCGCGGTGAACATGGATCTCGGCCAGCGTTATCTGCAATATCTCAGCCGCGATCCCTCGACCGGCGGACAGCTTCCCAAGGTGATTGCCGCCTATAACGCCGGCCCCACGCCCGTTGCGCGCTGGCAGTCGGAAATCCGCGATAACGGCGACCCGCTGCTCTACATGGAATCGATCCCTTATTGGGAGACGCGCGGTTATGTCGGCATCGTGCTGCGCAATTACTGGATGTACGAAGCGCAGCAGGGCAAGCCGTCGGTCAGCCGCGCCGCGCTCGCGCAGGGCAAATGGCCGCGCTTCCCCGACGGCAAGGACCGCACCCGCCTGACTTATGCGGGCGGCCTCGCGAATGCCGATTGACGAGAGCCTCGTCTTCAAACCCGTCCGCATCGCGCTGCTGACGATCTCGGACAGCCGCAGCGAAGCCGATGACCGGTCGGGCGACAAGCTCGAGGAGTTGCTGACCGGCGCGGGCCACATCCTCGCCGCGCGCGCGATCATCAAGGACGAGACCGACCTGATCGTCTCGCGCCTCCACAACTGGATCGACGACCCCGAGGTCGATGTCGTGATCACCACTGGCGGCACCGGCCTCACGGGACGCGATGTGACGCCCGAGGCGCTGCATCGGCTCGACGGCAAGGACATTCCCGGATTCGGCGAGCTGTTCCGCTGGCTCAGCTATCAGACGATTGGCACCTCGACAATTCAGTCGCGCGCCTGCGCCGTGGTCGCGCGCGGCACTTATATCTTTGCGCTCCCCGGTTCGACCGGCGCGGTGACCGACGCGTGGGAAGGCATATTGTCGACCCAACTCGACAGCCGCCACAAGCCCTGTAATTTTGTCGAATTGATGCCGCGGCTGACGGAATAATGGCCGTCGCCCCCGCGAAGGCGGGGGCCGCTATCGGCCTTGCGCTGCATCTCCAGCGGCCCCCGCCTTCGCGGGGGCGACGATTATGTTCTTTCTTTGTTCTCATTGGCGGGGTATCTTGCGGCGATGGAATCGCCCAAACCCCTCCCCCCGATTTCTGGCCGCGGCGCGCCGACCAATCTGCGGCCGACGCGCACCGGATCGGCCGAGCGCGTCCTCGACGGCGACTGGCTCGACGCGGCCGAGGGCATCGACGGCGACGCCCCGCCGCTGCGCACGACGGTGACGGTCGAGCATCCCAAGACGATCATTTCGCGCAACAAATCGCCCGACATCAGCTTCGACCGCTCGATCAACCCCTATCGCGGCTGCGAGCACGGCTGCATCTATTGCTTCGCGCGCCCAACCCACGCCTTCCATGACCTGTCGCCGGGGCTAGATTTCGAAAGCAAGCTCTTCGCCAAGCCCGACGCCGCGAAGCTGCTGCGCGCCGAACTCGCGAAGCGTGGCTATACCGCGGCGCCGCTGGCGATCGGCACGAACACCGATGGTTATCAGCCGATCGAGCGCGAATGGGGTGTCACGCGGTCGGTCATCGAGGTCCTCGCCGAAACGCGGCACCCGCTAATCATCACGACCAAGTCCGACCGCGTGCTGCGCGATATCGACCTGCTCGCCGACATGGCACGCGACAATCTGGTCGGCGTCGCGGTGTCGGTAACGACGCTCGACCCCGCTATCGCGCGCACGCTCGAACCGCGCGCGCCGCACCCGCGCCGCCGCCTCGCGGCGATCCGCAAGCTGATCGACGCGGGCGTGCCGACGCAGGTCAATATCTCGCCGATCATCCCTGCGATCACCGACCACGAGATTGAGGCGATCATGGCGGCCGCCGCCGAAGCGGGCGCGATCCGCGTATCCTATATATTGATGCGCCTGCCGTTCGAGGTCGCACCCTTGTTCCGTGCTTGGCTCGCGGCGCATTATCCCGACCGCGCCGACAAGGTGATGCATATGGTGCAGGACATCCGCGGCGGCCGCGACAATGACCCCGATTTCTTCACGCGCATGCGGGGCCACGGCGTCTGGGCGCAACTCATCCGCACCCGCGTCAAACGCGCCGCGCGCGAACATGGCATGGACCGGAGCTTTCCGCCGATCCGAAGCGACCTGTTCAGGCCGCCAGAGCGCGACGGGCAGATGGAGTTGTTTTGAATGCGAACAGCGATGTTTTAACCGTCGCCCCCGCGGAGACGGGGGGCCGCTGGCGTCATGGAGCAAGGCCGATGAGAAACGCCTATATTTACATCATGACCAACAAGCCCCTCGGGATTCTCTACATCGGCGTAACCGACGATCTGCCGGCTCGCATTTTTGCGCACCGATCCGGCACCGGTTCCGAGTTTTGTAAGAAATGGGGTTTGACCCGATTGGTTTACGCCGAGCCCTTTGATCGGATCGATGAGGCTATCATCCGTGAGAAAGCTCTGAAAAAATGGAATAGAGTCTGGAAACTCCACCTCATTTCAGAAGCGAACTCCGAATGGGCTGACCTGTTCGAAACCCTCCACGTCTGAGCAAGACCGGCAGCGGCCCCCGCCTTCGCGGGGGCGACGTCCTTTTTCTATGCCCCCACCAGCGACTTCAACTTGTAATCCTTATAATCGTCACGGATCTGGCGCTTCAAAATCTTGCCCGTCGCGGTGTGCGGCAGTTCGTCGACAAAGACGATCTCGTCGGGCAGCCACCATTTGGCGACCTTGTCCTTCAGATAATCTACGATCGCGGCCTCGCTCGCCTCGACGCCGGGCTTTTTGACGATCAACAGGATCGGCCGTTCGTCCCATTTGGGATGATAAACGCCAACCGCCGCCGCCTCCTGCACCCCCGGCGCGCCGACCGCGGCGTTTTCCAGCTCGATCGAGCTGATCCATTCGCCCCCCGACTTGATCACATCCTTGGCACGGTCGGTGATCTGCATGACGCCGTCGGGGTGCAGCACCGCGACGTCGCCGGTGTCGAACCAGCCGTCGGCATCGGCGGCATCCTCATCGGCCTTGAAATAGCGCTGGATGATCCACGGCCCGCGGCATTGCAGTCGCCCACTCGTCACCCCATCGCGCGGCAGCACATGATCCTCGTCGTCGACGATGCGCAGTTCGACCCCGAACGGCGGGCAGCCCTGACGGCAGACGATGTCGACCTGTTCGTCGAAGCTCAGCTCGTCCCAGTTCCACGGCCGCTTGCCCATCGTCCCGATCGGGCTGGTTTCGGTCATCCCCCACGCATGACCGACCGCGATCCCCGCGCGCATGAAGCGTTCGATCATCGCGCGCGGCGCCGCCGACCCGCCGATGATCACGCGTTCGAGCTTGCCGTAACCGATGCCGGTCGCGTCCATATGCGCGAACATCGCGATCCACACCGTCGGCACGCCGGCGCTGTGCGTCACGCCCTCGTCATGCATCAGGTCGCACAGAACCTGCGCGTCGTTGGTCGCCGAGAACACCAGCTTGGCCCCGACCGTTGCCGCGGCGAAGGGCACGCCCCAGCTGTTGGCATGGAACATCGGCACGATCGGTAGAATCACGCTGCGATTCGACAGGCCGAACACGTCGGGCTGGATCTCGGTGATCGCATGAATGACGTTCGAGCGATGCTCGTAGAGCACGCCCTTGGGATTGCCCGTCGTCCCGCTGGTATAGCAAAGCCCGACCGGATCGCGCTCGTCGAGCTGCACCCATTCGAAGCTGCCGTCCTCGGCGTCGATCAGGTCGCGGTACGACAGATAACCGTCGCGCGCCGGCGCATCGAACAGGATGAAATGCTCAACGGTCGGCAATTGCGGACGCAGCCGCTCGACGATCGGCAGGAACATCACATCGAACAACAGCACGCGGTCGTCGGCATGGTTGACGATATAGATCAGCTGCTCGTCGAACAGGCGCGGGTTCACCGTGTGGAGCACCCCGCCCATCCCGGCGCTGCCGTACCAGCTGACAAGGTGATGAGCATGGTTCATCGCCAGCGTCGCGATGCGGTCGCCCTTAGTCATGCCTAGCTTGACCATCGCCGCGGCGAAGCGGCGCGCGTCATGCCCGATCTCGCCCCATGTCGTGCGGGTCTGGCTGCCGTCGGCCCAGCGCGAGACGATTTCGCGATCGGCATGCTCGCGCGCGGCATGGTCGATCAGGCTGGTGACCAGCAGCGGCTGGCTCTGCATTCCGGACATCAGGCATTCCTCTCTCTTATTTGCCTTACGGATAAGGCGAGGAATACGGTTTACGCAAGCGTCAACGGATGGGCCGGCGCGAAAACCGCGATGCGCGATCAGCCGGGAAGCCCGCCGATCTTTGGGACCGTCTCCAGATCGGCGTCCCATCCGGCGCGGCTGTCACAACAGATATGCGCGGTTGGCCGGATATCGATCGCGCTGTCGACGCTTCCGGCAGGGACGACGAGCATCGCGCGCTGCATCACCTTGCGCGGCAACCCCGATCCGCATTCGGTGCAGAAGTTTCTTTGATGGCGGGTCGCCGGAAGGTGATAGGACTTCACCTTGTCCTCTCCTGACAACCAGTTGAGCTTTGCCGTTGCCGAGAACAGGTTCGCGCCGTGCGCCGATCCGCTACCCTTGCGGCATCGCGAACAATGGCAAAGATAGAAGGCGTGAAATTCACCAACAATTTCAAAGGTTACAACGCCGCAAAGGCACGCGCCGGCAATCGTTCGGGTCATTCCGCCCCTCCTGTTTTATGCTGGACGGCTATCGAAGGACTCCGGCGACCGTGGAACGCTAACGCGCCCGAAAATCCTTGGGGGTGAACAGCGACAGCGCCACGTCGCTGATCCCAGCGACCGTTTCGAACCGCGAAACGACATCGGGGCCTAGTGCGAAGCCGCGGCCGAGATTGATGCGAAGCTCGTCGCCAGTGTCGGGATCCTCGGTCAGGACGAACACGCGCCCGCGCGCATCGTCGCGCCGTTCGAGCAGGCGTGCCATTTCCGCGATCGCATCGGGCAGCGCGACCCGGCATGTCAGTTCCAGCGCCGCGGTCGCCGCCATTTCGGCCAGCGGCTGCGCGCCGCGCACCGTGACACGCGGCGTTTCTTCACCCTCGAGCAGGTCGAGCTCGACCGACAGGATCGCGCAGCCGCCGTCGGCCGCGAGCGCCTCCAATATCTTGCTCGCCTGCTCGTCGAAACAGCTCGACTGGAATTGCCCGCTGCGGTCGGACAGCGTCAGGTTGAGGAAACGATTGCCGCGCTGCGATACCCGCGGCCGCGCGCTTTCGACCATACCCGCCATCGTCATCGGGATGCGCGTGCCCGGCGTCATTTCGACATTGGCGCAAATATCGCCATAGGACCGCGCGCCGCGTGCCGCGACGATCGCCTCATATTGCTCGACCGGATGCGACGAGAAATAGAAGCCGAAGGCGTCCTTTTCGCGCGTCATGCGTTCGGCAAGCGTCCACGGCTCGGCGGCGGGCAGCTGCAACGCCGGGGCGATCGCGATGTCACCGCCGAACAGGCCGCCCTGCCCCGTTGAACGTTCGTGCGCAGAGCTGTTCGCGCAGGCGAGCAGGCTTTCGGCGCCGGCAAAGGCGCGCGGACGGTCGGGCTCGATCGGATCGAACGCCCCCGCCCCCGCCAGTGCTTCGATCTGGCGCCGGTTGAGCAGCTTGGGATCGATGCGGCTCGCGAAATCGTCGAGCGACGCGAAATCGCCCTTGGCGCGCTCGGCGACCAGCGCCTCCATCGCCTTTTCGCCCACACCCTTGAGCGCGCCGAGTGCGTATCGGACCGTCAGGCCATCGTCGCTGCGGCCGACCGAGAAATCGGCCTCGCTGTCGTTGACCGACGGCGGCGCGATCCCGACGTCGAGCCGCCGCATATCGTCGATGAAGATTGAGAGCTTGTCGGTCTGATGGCTGTCGAATGACATCGACGCCGCGAAGAATTCGTGCGGATAATGCGCCTTCAGCCACGCCGTCTGGTACGACAGCAATGCATAGGCGGCAGCGTGGCTCTTGTTGAAGCCATAGCCCGCGAATTTGTCGATCAAGTCGAACAGCTCGTTCGCCGCCTTGGGCGCGATCTGGTTATGCTCGCCGCAGCCCTTCACAAAGGTCTCGCGCTGCGCGTCCATCTCGGCCTGGACCTTTTTGCCCATCGCGCGGCGCAAGAGGTCGGCGCCGCCGAGGCTGTAGCCGGCGAGAATCTGCGCCGCCTGCATCACCTGTTCCTGATAGACGAAGATGCCGTAGGTTTCGGCGAGGATTCCTTCGAGCAGCGGGTGCGGGTAGGCGATCGGCTCGCGCCCGTTCTTGCGCGCCCCGAACAGCGGGATATTGTCCATCGGCCCCGGACGATAGAGCGCGACGAGCGCGATGATGTCGCCGAAATTGGTCGGTTTCACCGCCGACAGCGTGCGCCGCATACCTTCGGATTCGAGCTGGAACACCCCGACGGTCTCGCCGCGCTGGAGCAGTTCGTACACCGCGGTGTCGTCCCATGCCAACGTATCAAGATCGACGTCGATCCCGCGCAGCGCGAGCAGCCGTCGCGCCTCCTTGAGCACCGACAAGGTCTTGAGCCCGAGGAAGTCGAATTTCACCAACCCCGCGCTCTCGACATATTTCATGTCGAATTGCGTCACCGGCATGTCCGAACGCGGATCGCGATAGAGCGGGACGAGCTGGTCGAGCGGGCGGTCGCCGATCACCACGCCCGCGGCGTGGGTCGAGCTGTGGCGCGGCAGGCCCTCAAGCTGGCGCGCCATATCGAACAGGCGGCGTACCCCGTCGTCCTGCTTATATTCGGTCATCAGCTCGGCGACGCCGTTCAGCGCGCGTTCGAGCGTCCAGGGGTCGGTCGGATGGTTCGGCACCAGCTTCGCGAGCCGGTCGACCTGGCCATAGCTCATCTGGAGCACGCGCCCGGTGTCCTTCAGCACCGCGCGCGCCTTCAGCTTACCGAAGGTGATGATCTGCGCCACCGTGTCGCGCCCGTATTTCTCCTGCACATAGCGGATCACTTCGCCGCGCCGCGTTTCGCAGAAGTCGATGTCGAAGTCGGGCATCGACACGCGTTCGGGATTGAGGAAGCGTTCGAACAGCAGGCCGAGCTTGAGCGGATCGAGGTCGGTGATTGTCAGCGCCCAGGCGACGACGCTGCCCGCGCCCGAGCCGCGCCCCGGACCCACCGGGATGTCGTGATTTTTCGCCCATTTGATGAAGTCGGCAACGATGAGGAAGTAGCCGGGGAAGCCCATCTGGACGATGACGTCGACTTCGAAATCGAGGCGCGTGACATAGGCTTCGCGCTCTTCATCGCTCAGATCCGGATAATGCGCGAGCCGCGCTGTCAGTCCCGCATGCGCGTCAGCCTTGAGCTGCGCAGCTTCGCCCTCGCGATCGCCGGCGAGGCTTGGCAGGATCGGCGCGCGCTTCGGTGCCATGAACGCGCAGCGCTGCGCGACGACGAGCGTGTTATGAATGGCTTCGGGCAGGTCCGAAAAGGCGTCTTCCATCGCCTCGGCGGGTTTCAACCAGGCCTCGGGACTCGAAACGCGCCGGTCCTCGCTCTCGACATAGGCCGACTGCGCGATGCACAGCATCGCATCGTGCGCGGGGTGGAAGTTGGGTTCGACGAAATTCGCAGGGTTCGTGGCGACGATCGGCAGCGCGCGCGCGTACGCCAGATCGATCAGCGCCGCTTCGGCCGCGATCTCGGTCGCGTCGCCGCGCCGCGACAGTTCGATATAGAGCCGCCCGCCGAACAGCGCTTCCAGTTGTTCGACATAATCGTCGGCCGCGCTCTTCTGCTCGCCCGCGAGCAGCCGCGCGAGCGCGCCTTCGCCGCCGCCGGTCAGGCAGATCAGCCCGTCGGTCTTGCCCGCGATATCGGACAGCAGGACATGCGGGTCCTGCTCGACCGGGCGGCCGAGATGCGCCGCCGACACGAGCGCGCAGAGATTGTCATAGCCGGCATTGTCCTGTGCATAGAGCGCGAGCCAGTCGATGATCGGCGCGCCGTTCGCGAGGCGCTGTCCGGGGCGTGCGACGCTCAGCAGCGTGCCGACGATCGGCTGCACGCCCGCCGCCTTGCACGCCTCGCCAAAGGCCATGACGCCGTAGAGCCCGTTGCGATCGGCGACCGCGATCGCCGGAAACCCGCGTTCGCGCGCGGCCTTGGCGATCAACTTGGGCTCGATCGCCCCCTCCAGCATGGTGAAACTGGAAAAGACGCGCAGGGGGACAAAGGGGCTGAAGGCCATCCGATGACGCTACAGTGACAGCGGTGATTCTGCCAAGGCTTAACCCAGCAGTTCCTCGATCTCTTTGCACAATTGCTCGGGCTTGGTCGTCGGCGCGTGGCGCGATACGGTCTTGCCGTCGCGATCGACGAGGAATTTGGTGAAATTCCACTTGATCCCGCTGCCGAGCAGGCCGGTCTTTTCTTTCTTCAGATGCTTGAAGATCGGATCGGCGTCGTCGCCATTGACGTCGATCTTGGCCATCAAAGGAAAGCTGACGTCATAGGTCAGCGAGCAGAAATTCGCGATTTCCGCAGCATCGCCGGGTTCCTGCGCGCCGAACTGGTTGCACGGGAAAGCGAGGATCTCGAGCCCGCGGTCCTTATAGTTGCGGTAGAGTTCTTCCAGCCCTTCATATTGCGGGGTGAAGCCGCATTTCGACGCGGTGTTGACGATCAGCAGCACCTTGCCGCGATAGTCGGCCAGCGATTGCGTGCCGCCGCCGGGCAGCTTCGCCGAAAGATCATAAAGCGCCATCGTTCATCCCCTCCACTTTTCCGAACCTACGCCTCGATCCGCCCATCGTGCAAGCGCAGCACGCGGTCCATCCGCGCCGCGAGCCGCTCGTTATGCGTCGCGACCAGCGCCGCCGAGCCATGGTCGCGCACGAGCTTGACGAACTGGTCGAACACCCGGTCGGCGGTCGCCTCGTCTAGGTTACCCGTCGGCTCGTCGGCAAGCACCAGCAAGGGCCGGTTCGCGAGCGCGCGCGCCACCGCGACGCGCTGTTGCTCACCGCCCGACAGCTTGCTCGGCTTGTGATGCAGCCGCTCGGCCAGCCCGAGCCGCCCGAGCAGGTCCGCTGCGCGTTCTTCGGCCTCGGCCTGTCCCGCGCCGCGGATCAGCTGCGGCAGGATCACATTCTCGATCGCGTTGAAATCGGGGAGCAGGTGATGGAATTGATAGACGAAACCGATCTTCTCGCGCCGCGTCTTCGTTCGTTCGCCCTGATCGTAGCGCGTGACATCACGGCCATCGATGCTGATCGTCCCGTCGAACCCGCCTTCGAGCAGGCCAACGGCCTGCAGCATCGTCGACTTACCCGATCCCGACGGCCCGAGAAGTGCGATGATTTCGCCGCGCTTCAGCGAGGCATTGACGCCGCGCAATACATCGATCGTGACGTCGCCCTGCGTGAAGCTACGCTTCAGCTCGACCAGTTCCAGCGCAACATCACTCATAACGCAGCACCTGCACGGGGTCGGTATTGGCGGCTTTATAGGCCGGATACAGCGTCGCGAGGAAGCTGAAGACGATCACCATGATGACGATCGCTGTAATCTCGAACGGGTCGGGCTTCGACGGCAGTTCGGTAAGGAAACGGATCGACGGATCCCACAGCGGCTGGCCGGTCAGGAACTCGACCCCGCGCAGCACGCCCTGGCGGAAATAGAGCAGCGAGAAACCGACGATCATCCCCGCAATGGTTCCCGCAACACCGATCGAAAGCCCTATCGCCATGAAGATGCGCATCACCGCGTCGCGCGGCGCGCCCATCGTGCGCAATATCGCCATGTCACGCGTCTTTGCACGCACGAGCATGATCAGCGACGAGACGATGTTGAATGCGGCGACGAGGATGATCAGCGACAGGATCACGAACATCGCGACGCGCTCGATCGACAGTGCCTCGAACAGGCTCGCGTTCATCGATCGCCAGTCGGACACGACCGCCTGCGCCGCGACCTTTTCGGCGAGCGGCCGCAATATTTCGCCGACCTTGTCGGGATCGCTGGTCTTCACCTCGATCATCCCGACCTGGTCGCCGGTTAGCAGGAGCAATTGGGCATCTTCCATCGGCATGACGACATAGGCTTTGTCGAAATCATAGACGCCGATCTCGAAAATCGCGGTGATCCGATAGCTGATCTCGCGTGGCACGGTGCCGAAAGGCGTCGAGCGCCCCTGCGGATTGATGATCGTCAGGTTCGACCCGACGGTCGCGCCGAGATTGCGCGCCAGTTCGCTGCCGATTGCGATATTGCCCGAACCGGGGGTCAGCGTATCGAGACTGCCCTGAAGCACCTTACCGTTCAGCGTTTCGTTGTTGCGGATATCGGGCACCAGCATGCCGCGCACCAATATGCCCTCGACGCGCCCGCTAAAGCTTCCAAGCAGGGGCTGTTCGATCAGCGGCGTCGCCGAAACGACGCCCGGCGTCGCCTTCGCCTGTTTCAGCACGTCCTGCCAGTCGTCGAGCCGCCCGCCAAAGCCCTGCACGACCGCATGGCCGTTCAGACCGACGATCTTGTCGAACAGGTCGCTGCGCACCCCGTTCATCACGCTCATCACGATCACCAGCGCCGCAACGCCGAGCATGACGGCCGTGAAGCTGAACGCCGCCGCGACGAAGATGAACCCTTCGCCGCGCTGCGGAAGCATATAGCGTTTGAAGATGGTGCGTTCGTAAGGACGCAGGATCATGGAGCGGTGTGCCTTTGCGGCGCATGAGGAATGACACGCATAGCGCCGCTTTAAGCAGCACCGCCATCGCTGGCAATGGCCGCCGGCATGGCGTCAAACCGCAAATGATTTGCTGAATGTGTTGCCGATAGGTCACAGCGCCCGGCAAAAGCAGGGTCAAGTGCCCGTCAGAGAGTGACAAAGCCCCCCCGCGGACCTACCCACGCTGCTTCTGGTTCAACGCGGCCCAAAGGCCCGGCTCCAGGGAGTGCAGGCCTTTCGCCAGGCCTGCAACAAAGGGGGATGGCGAGTGTTCGTCACAGGCGCCCGGGTTTCGCAAAGCGAGGCCCGGGCGTTGTGATTCCTGGAATAGGGATCGCTGAGGGATGGTGAGCGGCTTAGCGGCTGTTTGGAGGTAGTTGCCAATTCTCCGGGAGATCGGCGAAGTGGCCCCACGATGTCCATAAGTCATCGCTTTTGCTTGATCGTGTCGCCAATTTCCATTCCGGCGGATCAGGAAAGCCGTGCCAGACCGACTGCATCAACAGCAACTCCTCGCCATCATGCGTAGCGAAGAATGCGACGTCGGCACCAAGAAGCTTTTCAATTTCAATATCGAATACCGAGGCGCCTACGTTGCGCACCGACGTCCACGCTATAGCCTTCGCCGCTCTCTCAAGAAATCCAGCCAGTTGCGCTTCGGCGACTGCATCGGAAGCGTCCCAAGGATCGGCTTCCCAGGCATTTGATGCGGAATTCATTCGCTCAGCTTGGGCCATCGGCACCTCCCATGCAGCACATTACAGGGTGCCCAGAACGCCGGAAACCGGTCGCAAATCGGCCAAACGGCTCTTCCTACCCCTCGCTCTCGCTAATATCTTCCAGCATATCGGCATCGAGCACGCGCACGCGCCCCTGCTCGAGCGAAATCACCCCCGATTCCTCCCAGCTCTTGAGCTGGCGGTTGATATGCTCGCGGCTCATCCCCGCGAAATTGCCGAGTTCGGTCTGGCTCAGTTCGACACGCTGCGATGCCTCGACATCCTTGCGAATCAGGCGTTTGAGATAACGCGCGAGCCGCGGGCCCGAGGCATAGGCGCGGTCGCTCTCGATCGTCTGGTCGGCGGTGCGCAGCCGCCGCGCGAGTTGCTGCATCAGCGACCATGCGAATTCGGGGTGGCTCGCGGCGAAATCCTTGAGCGCGTTGCGGCCAAGCTGGAGCGCGCTGCCCGCGCTCGTCGCGGTCACCGATGCGGTGCGTTCGCCGCCGTCGAGCAACGCGATCTCGCCCAGTATCGCGCCGGGCTCGGCATAGGCGAGCACGATTTCGCGCCCGCCCGAGGTCAGCATCGACACACGCGCCGTGCCTTCGGTCAGGATCAGCATCATGTCGCCCGGGTCGCCCTGGACGAGCAGTTCCTTGCCCTTGACGAAATTGACCTGCACCGCACGGCTGGCGATTTCGGCCCAATCTTCGACCGAAAGCCCGGAAAAGATGCTGTCGGGGCCCTGCAACTCGGCGAGTTTCGCGTGATCCATGCCCCTACACCCCTTTTGCCCGGCGCTAGACCAGCCGGCTCTGTTTCACCGCCGCTTCGATGAACCCCGCAAACAAGGGATGCGGGTCGAACGGCTTCGATTTGAGTTCCGGGTGGAACTGCACCCCGATAAACCACGGATGATCCGGACGCTCAACGATTTCCGGCAACATGCCGTCGGGCGACATGCCCGAAAAGACGAGACCGCCCTTCTCCAGGCTCTCGCGATAGGCGTTGTTGACCTCGTAGCGATGCCGGTGGCGCTCGCTGATGTCGTTCGCGCCATAGACGCTCGCGACATGGCTGTTCGGCGACAGCTTCGCTTCATAGGCGCCGAGCCGCATCGTGCCGCCGAGGTCGGTGTCGGCGCCGCGCTTCTGCAAACCTTCGTCGCTCATCCATTCGGTGATCATACCGACAACGGGCTCGTCGGTCGGGCCGAATTCGGTGCTCGACGCGTCTGCAATGCCGCTCGTGTTCCGCGCGCCTTCGATGCACGCCATCTGCATGCCGAGGCAAATGCCGAAGAAGGGCACATTGCGTTCGCGCGCAAAGCGCACGCTCGAAATCTTGCCTTCGGACCCGCGCTCGCCGAACCCGCCGGGGACGAGAATGCCGTGCATTGGTTCGAGGTTCGCGGCGAGATCCTCGTCGCGCTCGAACATCTCGGCGTCGAGCCAGCGGATATTGACCTTGACGCGGTGCGCCATGCCGCCGTGGACCAGCGCTTCATTGAGCGACTTGTAGGCGTCGGGCAGCGAGACATATTTGCCGACGACGCCGATCGTGACTTCGCCCTCGGGGTGCTGCTTGCGGTCCATGATGTCGTACCAGCGCGACAGGTCGGGCGCGGGCGCGTCGTGGATGCCGAACGCGCGCAAAACCTCAGTGTCGAGCCCTTCGCCATGGTACTGGACCGGGACCGAATAGATGCTGTCGGCGTCGAGCGCAGGGATGACCGCTTCCTTGCGGACGTTGCAGAAGAGTGCAATTTTTGCGCGCTCGCTCTCGGGCAGCGGCTTTTCGCAGCGGCAGAGCAATATGTCGGGCTGGACGCCCAGCGAGGCCAGTTCGCGCACGCTGTGCTGCGTCGGCTTGGTCTTAAGCTCGCCCGCGGCGGCGATGTACGGCACCAGCGTGACGTGGACCGAGATCGCGTTTTCGCGCCCCTCTTCATTCTTGAGCTGGCGGATCGCCTCGATGAACGGCAGCGATTCGATGTCGCCGACGGTGCCGCCGATTTCGCACAGCACGAAATCGAGGTCGTCGATCTCGGCGCGCGCAAATTCCTTGATCGCGTCGGTGACGTGCGGAACGACCTGCACCGTCGCGCCCAGATAGTCGCCGCGGCGTTCCTTGGCGATGATGCCCTGATAAATGCGGCCCGAGGTGACATTGTCGCTCTGGCGCGCGGCAACGCCGGTAAAGCGTTCATAATGGCCGAGGTCGAGGTCGGTTTCGGCGCCGTCGTCGGTCACATAGACCTCGCCGTGCTGATAGGGCGACATCGTGCCCGGATCGACGTTCAGATAGGGATCGAATTTCCGGATACGGACGCGATAGCCGCGCGCTTGCAACAAGGCGGCGAGGCTAGCCGCCATCAAACCTTTGCCAAGCGAGGAGACCACGCCGCCGGTGATAAAAATGAACCGCGCCATGGGAGGAAAGACTTACTCAACGGGAGGGGGACGGCGCAAGCCGTCGAATCGCATCCGGCGGAAATATTTTCCGCCGGGCGGGTTTAAGGTGGAGGGCCGAAGCCGCCGGTTATTTCTTGGCGGGCGGTGCCTGCGCCGGTGCCGGTGCGGTTTCCTGGCTTGCCGCCGCGGCGGCGGCGGCGGCGGCGAGCGGGTCGTCGCTTGCCACGGCAGGCGCCGCATTGGCTGGAGCCTGCTGTGCCGGAGCAGTCAGCGACGAGGCCGGAGCAGCGCCGCTCGTCTGCGCGGTTTTCGACAGCGAGGTGTCGATCGTCGAGCCGCTGCGGCCGACCGAGGCCATCGCCGCGAGCACGATCGACAGCGCGACAAAGGCCGTCGCGAGGATCGTCGTCGCACGGGTCATGAAGTCCGCGGCGCCGCGCGCCGAAAGCAGCCCCGCGGGGCTGCCGCCGACGCCCAGACCGCCACCTTCCGACTTCTGCATCAAAATGACGCCGATCATCACCGCGGCGACGAGCGCCTGCAGGACGAGGATGAAGGTGAAGAGACTGGACATCATATTTTCCCGAACTTGCGCGGCCTCAAACGGACCGCGCCCGCGGCGCACATAGAGACGAAGCCGCTTCGCTTCAACCCGCGAGTGTACTCGCTGCGGCGATGATTGGCACGAACTTGGCCGCGGTCAGGCTCGCGCCGCCGACCAGCGCGCCATCGACGTCACCGGCATCCAGCAGTTCGGCGGCGTTCTCGCCATTGACCGACCCGCCGTACAAGATGCGCATATCCTCTGCCGCACCGCCGAACCGCGCCGACAGTGCTCCGCGGATCGCACCGTGCATCGCCGCGACATCGGCCACCGTCGGCACAAGCCCGGTCCCGATCGCCCAGATCGGTTCATAAGCGATGGCGAGCCGGTACGGATCGAAGCTTTCCGGCACCGATTCCGCGATCTGCGCGAGCACATAGTCGATCGCGCCGCCCGATTCGCGGATTTCGCGCGGCTCGCCAACGCACAGGATCACCGACAGGCCGGCGGCAAGGCCAGCTTCGGCCTTGGCGCGCACATCGGCGTCGCTCTCGGCGAAACCTTCGCGCCGCTCGCTGTGCCCCACGATCACGACGCTCGCGCCGATGTCGGCGAGCATCTCCGCCGCGACCGATCCCGTGAAAGCTCCCGATGCGGCGCTATGACAATCCTGTCCGCCGACTGCCTTGCCCGGCGCGGCGGCGACCAGCGCGCCGATCAGCGTGAAGGGCGGGCAGATCGCGACATCGACGGCGGCATGATCGTCCGCCGCGGCGAAGATCGCCTGCGCTTCGCCGATCGCCGCCGAAAGCCCGTTCATCTTCCAGTTGCCGACCACATATTTGCGCCGCGTCATTTGTCTGCGTCTCCCTCTGTTCGAACCTTGCCCCGCCCTAGCGGCGCACGGGCGCGATAGGCAAGCCGCGTCGCGCACAAGCGATAAAGCCCCTTTCCGGCCTTGATGCGGTCCCGCCTCCCGCCTAAAGCAGCGCGCAATCGCGCGTGACCCGCGCCCTGCCGGAAAGAATGCCCGCTCCATGATTACCGCTATCCGCGCCATGTTTTCCTCGACGATCGGCAAATTCCTTGCCCTCGGCTTCGTCGTCCTCGTCGGGCTCGCCTTTGCGCTGAGCGATGTGACGGGCAATTCAAGTTTCGGCGGGCTCGGCGGCGCCAACGTCGCCAAGGTCGGCAGCGAACAGATCGGCGTCGGCGAACTGCGCGACCGGGCGCGCCAGGCATATGATCAGGCGCGGCAGCGCCAGCCGGGGCTGACGATGGCGGCGTTCGTCGAAGGCGGCGGGCTCGACCAGGTGCTCGATCAACTCGTCGAGGGGCTCGCCTTCGACCAGTTCGCAACGGAAATGGGCTTCGGTGTCAGCAAGCGGCTGATCGACGGGCGCATCGCCGACCTGCCCGCCTTCGCGGGCGTGTCGGGCAAGTTCGACCAGACGGTCTTCGAGAATTTCCTGCGCCAGAACGGCCTCACCGAAACCCAGCTTCGCCGCGACCTGCGCCAGCAGCTGCTGATCGAGCAGCTCGCCGCGCCGATCGCGATGATGCCGCGGATCGCGCCGGGCATGGCGCAGCCCTACGCCGCGCTCTTGATGGAACAGCGCCGCGGGCAGGCGACCTTCATTCCGGCGAGCCCCTTCGCGCCGACCGCCGATCCCGGCGACGCCGCGCTGAAGACGTTCCTATCGCAGAATAGCGCCAAGTTCACCGTCCCCGAGCGCCGCGTGATCCAATACGCGCTGTTCGACCGCGCCGCGGTGCCGGTTCCCGCCGTCACCGACGCCGAAATCGCCAAAGTCTATAAGGACAATGCCGCGCAATACACGGCGAGCGAGACGCGCCGCTTTGCGCAGGTGATCGTTCCCGATCAGGCGGCGGCGACCGCGCTGGCTACCAAGGTTCGCGGCGGCACCCCGCTCGCTGTGGCGGCGCAGGCGGCAGGCCTCTCGGCATCGACCACCGGCGACCTCACCCAGTCGGCCTATGCCGCGACGAGCAGCGCCGCGGCGGCCAAGGCCGCCTTTGCCGCCAAGCGCGGCGACCTGATCGGCCCGACGCAGACCGGCCTCGGCTGGACCGTCGCACGCGTCGAGGATGTGACCGCGAAGCCCGCGCGCAGCCTCGCCGACGCCAGCGCCGAGATTCGCACCGAGCTTGCCAAGAACAAGGCGAACGAGGCGATCGTCGACTATTATAACGCGATCCAGGATGCCGTGAACGGCGGCGCGTCGGTCGAGGAAGTCGCCGCCGACCGCAAGCTCCAGCTGATCGAAACCCCCGCGATCCTGCCCAGCGGCCGCGCCCCCGCCCAGCCCGCTTTCACCCCCGCGCCCGAACTGGCGCCGCTCGTCGCGCAGGCTTTCCAGGCCGCCGGCGAAGGCGAAGGCCATATCGCGACGCTCGTCGAGAATGAGAAATTCGCGGTTTATTCGGTGAAATCGATCACCGCCGCGGCGCCGCCGCCCTTCGCGCAGATCCGCGGCGACCTGCTCAGCGAATGGCGTTTTGCCGAGGGGCAGAAGGTCGCCCGCGGCAAGGCGCGCGCGATCGTCAAGGCGGTCGAAGGCGGCAAGAGCCTCAGCGAAGCCGTCGCCGCCGCCGGCCCGAACATCGGCAACGTCCAGACGATCGGTGGCCGCCGTGCCGAACTCGGCGCGGGCGGCAAGCCCGTTCCGCCCGAACTCGCGCTGCTCTTCTCGATGGCGAAGAACAGCGTCAAGACCCTCGAAATTCCGGGCAATCGCGGTTGGATGGTGATAGCGCTCAATGACGTTCAGCGGCCCGATCCGAAGTCGATCGAACCGGCACGCGTCGCCGCGATCGCGCAGCCGCTCGCACCCGCCTTCGGCAACGAACTGATCGAGCAGCTCGCCGCCGAAGCCAAGCGCCGCGTCGGCGTGACGATCAACAAAGATCTCGTGAACCAGCTGCGCGCCGAGCTGACCGGCACCGCGCCGGTCGCCGAATAAGGGTGAGCCTCGAGGGGAGAGCCGCAGCGCTCGAAGCGCTGGCCGGGGGGCGCGGCGCGGTCGTTTGGCAGCGGCTGATCGCCGACATCGAAACGCCGGTTTCGGCGGCGCTCAAGCTGATCGAGCCGGGGCGCGGCGACTGGGTGCTCGAATCGGTCGAGAGCGGCGAAACGCGCGGGCGCTACAGCCTGCTCGGGCTCGACCCCGACCTGATGTTCGAGGTCACCGGCGACGCCGCGCGGATCAACCGCGACTGGCGCCGCGACCGCGAAGCTTTCCAACCACTGGAAACCCCCGCACTTCAAGCGCTGCGCGACCTCGTCGCCGAATGCCGCTTCGACGTGCCCGAGGGACTGCCCAAGGCGCTCGCGACGCTCGTCGGCTTCTTCGCCTATGAAACGATCGGCCTTGTCGAGCGCATCCCACGCGCGCCGGGCGCGGGGCTGGGCCTTCCCGACATGGTCTTCGTGCGCCCGACGGTGATCCTCGTCTTCGACCGCCTCGCCGACGAGCTGTTTCTGATCGCGCCGATCTGGCCCGATCCGGAGGGTGCAATCGACCGGATGATCGACGCCGCGCAGGACCGCCTCGACACAATCGCCGCGCGCCTGTCGAGCGTCAGCGCGCACACCGACCGCGCGTCGACCGACGCGCTCCCGACCGACATCGCCGCGAACCCCGCAACGACGCCCGCGCATTTCGCGCAGATGGTCAGGGCCGCGAAAGAGTATATCGCCGCGGGGGACATTTTTCAGGTCGTGCTGTCGCAGCGTTTCTCGACCCCGTTCGACCTGCCGCCCTTCGACCTCTATCGCGCGCTCCGCCGCATCAACCCCTCGCCCTTCCTCTATTTCCTCGACCTGCCGGGCTTCGCGCTGATCGGCTCGTCGCCCGAGATCCTCGTCCGCGTCCGCGATGGCGAAATCACCATCCGCCCGATCGCCGGCACCCGCCCGCGTGGCCGCACCAGCGCCGAGGACGCCGAGAACCGCGAGAGCCTGCTCGCCGACCCCAAGGAACGCGCCGAGCATCTGATGCTGCTCGACCTCGGCCGCAACGATGTCGGCCGCGCCGCGATCGGCGGATCGGTCGCCGTCACCGACAGCTACACCGTCGAATTCTACAGCCACGTCATGCACATCGTCTCGAACGTCATCGGCCGCATCGCGCCCGACAAGGACGCGATCGACGCGCTCTTCGCGGGCTTCCCGGCGGGCACCGTCAGCGGCGCGCCCAAGGTCCGCGCCTGCCAGATTATAGCCGAGCTCGAAGCCGATGCACGCGGGCCTTACGCCGGCGGCGTCGGCTATTTCGCGCCCGACGGCAATATGGACAGCTGCATCGTGCTGCGCACCGCGATCGTGAAGGACGGCGAAATGCATGTGCAGGCGGGCGCAGGCATCGTCGCCGACAGCGACCCGGCCTATGAACAGCGTGAGTGCGAGGCCAAGGCGGGTGCACTGTTCGCCGCGGCGCGCGAGGCGGTGAAGCTGGCGGGTACGCCAGGGTACGGGCAATAGCTTGACGGGTGCCGAGCGGACGCTAGCGTCCGGCCATGCATAAATATCTTGCCCCGCTCGCCCTGCTGCTCGCCGGCCCTGTCCCCGCTCACGCTCAGACCGTCGAGGGTGCTGTAGAAGGCGATGCGATCCTCAAGGATTTCGCTTTCGCCAACGGCGAAAAGCTGCCCGAGCTCAAGATCCACTATACGACGCTCGGTACGCCGCAGCGCGATGCGAAGGGCGATGTCACCAACGCGGTGATGATCCTCCACGGCACCGGCGGCACCGGAAAGCAATTCTTCCAGCCGCAGTTCGCAAACGAGCTTTTCGGCCCCGGACAGTCGCTAGATACGAAGAAATATTACGTCATCCTGCCCGATAATATCGGTCACGGCGGCTCGTCGAAACCGAGCGACGGGATGCGGATGAAATTCCCGCGCTACGATTACACCGACATGGTCAGCGCTCAGCGCCGGATGCTCACCGAAAAGCTCGGCGTGAAGAAGCTGAAGCTCATCCTCGGCACCTCGATGGGCTGCATGCACGCCTTCATCTGGGGCGAGACCTGGCCCGATTTCGCCGAAAAGCTCGCGCCCTTCGCTTGCCTGCCCGTCGAGATCGCGGGGCAGAACCGCATGTGGCGCACGTTGTCCATCGACGCGATCAAAGCCGATCCGCTGTGGAAGGACGGCAACTACACCGATCCACCCGCAGCTGGCCTGCGCACTGCGGCCTCGCTCAGCATGATTGCCGGCGCCAATCCCTACGCGCTGCAGGCGCAATATCCGACGCGCGAAGCGGCCGAGAAATACAAGGATGAGGCGTTCGCCCGCACCTATGGCCGCAACGATGCGAACGATACGATTTACCAGCTCGACAGTTCGCGGACCTACAACCCCTGGCCGAACCTCGAAAAGATCAAGGTGCCGGTGCTCTGGATCAACTCGGCCGACGATTTCATCAACCCACCCGCCTATGGCATCACCGAAAAGGCGGCCGCGCGGCTGAAGACGACGAAGTTCATCCTGATCGCGGCAAGCCCCGAAACCAAGGGCCACAGCACCCACACCTGGGCAAAATTCTGGAAGAACGACCTTGCGAAACTGATGGCCCAATAGGCCCCTTTTCGTCATCCCCGCGAAGGCGGGGATCCCGCTATTGGTGCGCGGACGAAGCCGGGAAGGAAGCGGGATTCCCGCCTTCGCGGGAATGACGAAGGAAGAGTTGAACCGTCAAAAGCTTCTTGTTCTTTCCCCACCGCTCCAAAATCGTTACGGCCCAACCCATGATCCTCGTCATCGACAATTATGACAGCTTCACCTTCAACCTCGTTCATTATCTGATCGAGCTGGGGGTCGATGTCCGCGTCGAACGCAACGACGCGCTGACCGCATCGCAAGCGCTCGCCACCGGGGCCGACGCGATCCTGATCTCGCCCGGCCCCTGCACGCCGAACGAAGCGGGAATCAGCCTCGACCTCGTCGCCGCCTGCGCCGAAGCGCGGCGCCCGCTGCTCGGCGTCTGCCTCGGCCATCAGGCGATCGGCCAGCATTTCGGCGGCACCGTCCAGCGCGGCCACCTGATGCACGGCAAGACCTCGCCCGTCTGCCACGACAATAGCGGGCTCTACGCCGGCCTGCCCTCACCCTTTCAGGCGACGCGCTATCACAGCCTCGAGGTCGTCGATATTCCCGCGAGCCTCGTGATCAACGCGACGAGCGACGACGGCGCGGTGATGGGCTTCCGCCATGTCGACCTCCCGATCCACGGCGTCCAGTTCCACCCCGAAAGCATCGCGACCGAACATGGCCATGCGATGCTCGCCAACTTCCTGAAAATCGCGGGGTTGCCGATCGGCGAACGGAAAGCCGCATGAGCCGTTTCGGTCCGTTTCCCGATCCCGCCGGGCTGCTCGAGCATGACGAGGCGGCCGATGCCTTCGCGACAATGCTCGACGGCGGCGCGAGCGACGAGAATATCGTCGAATTCCTGACCGCGCTCTCCGATCGCGGCGAAACGATGGTCGAAATCGCCGCCGCGGCGCAGGCGATGCGCGACCGGTTGATTCCGATCGATGCCCCCGCCGGCGCGATCGACGTTTGCGGCACGGGCGGCGACGGTCATCATACGCTCAACGTCTCGACCGCGGTGTCGATCGTCGTCGCGGCGTGCGAGGTTCCGGTCGCAAAGCACGGAAATCGCGCGGCATCCTCGAAATCGGGAGCGGCCGATACGCTGGAGGCACTCGGCCTCGACATGGACCGCGCCGACCGCATGGCCGAGGAACAGCTCGCCGACCTCGGCATCTGCTTCCTGTTCGCCGGGACGCGCCATCCGGCGATGAAGCGCATCATGCCGATCCGCAAGGCGATCGGGCGCCGGACGATCTTCAACCTGATGGGTCCGCTCGCCAACCCGGCGCGCGTCACGCGCCAGCTCGTCGGCATCGCCCGCCCCGCCTATGTCCCCGTCTATGCCGAGGCGCTGCACCGGCTCGGCACCGAGCATTCGCGCGTCATCTCGGGCGACGAGGGCCTCGACGAACTGTCGCTTGCGGGCGGCAACGAGGTCGCGGTCGTGACGCCCGAGGGCGTGCGCATGCAGCGCAGCGTGGCCGCCGATGCGGGGCTTCCGACGCGTTCGCTCGCCGAAATCCGCGGCGGCGACGCCGAATATAATGCCAAGGCGCTGCGCCGCCTGCTCGAAGGCGAGCCCGGCGCCTATCGCGACGCGGTGCTTTATAACGCCGCCGAAGCGCTCATCGTCGCGGGTGCGGCCGAAACGCCGCTCGAAGGCGTCGAGGAAGCCGCCGAGGCGATCGATAAGGGTCTTGCCAACGCGCTGCTCAATTGCTGGATCGCCTATAAATGAACAAGCTTACGCAAATCCTTGCCACCAAGGCCGACGAAGTCGCCGAACGCCGCGCCGCGCGTTCCTTGGCGGACCTCGATGCGATCGACGCGGGTCCGGTGCGCGGCTTCGCCGCCGCGTTGCAGGCAAAGATCGATGCGGGTGACTTTGCTCTGATCGCCGAAGTGAAGAAGGCTTCGCCTTCCAAGGGGCTGATAAGACAGGATTTCGACCCTGCCGGTCACGCTCGCGCCTATGCCGCGGGCGGTGCCGCCTGCCTGTCGGTCCTCACCGACGCGCCATATTTTCAAGGGCACGAGGATTATCTGATCGCCGCGCGCGCGGCCTGCCCGCTTCCCGCGCTGCGCAAGGATTTTATGGTTGATCCCTGGCAGGTCGCCGAAGCGCGCGCGATCGGCGCCGACGCGATCCTGATCATCGTCGCCGCGCTCGAAGACGGCGTGATGCACGAGATCGAGGCCGCAGCGATCGAGCGCAGGATGGACGTGCTCGTCGAGGTGCACGACGAAGCCGAACTCGACCGCGCGCTGACCCGGCTCCAGTCGCGGCTGATCGGGGTGAACAATCGCGACCTCCGCACTTTCGAAACCGACCTCGCCGTTACCGAACGCCTTGCAAGGCTCGTCCCGCCGGGCACCCTGCTCGTCGGCGAAAGCGGCATCGCGAGCCATGCCGACTGCGAAAGATTGGCGGAAAGCGGCGTCCGCGCGTTCCTCGTCGGCGAAAGCCTGATGCGCCAGGATGACGTCACGGCGGCAACGAAGGCGCTGCTGACGGGCGCCGCGGCATGACGCGGCCGACGCACCTCGACGAAAGCGGGGCTGCGTCGATGGTCGATGTCGGTGCCAAACCCGCGACGCAGCGCCGCGCCGTCGCCGGCGGCCGCATCACCATGTCGCCGTCCGCGCTCGACGCGATCCGTAGCGGCAATGCGCCCAAGGGCGACGTGCTGTCGACCGCGCGCATCGCCGGGATCATGGCCGCGAAACGCACCGCCGACCTCATCCCGCTTTGCCACCCGCTCGCGCTGACCAAGGTCGGCGTGGATTTCGCGTGGGAAGACAGCGGTATATCGGTCACTGCTACCGCACAGACAACGGGCCCGACCGGGGTCGAAATGGAAGCGCTCACCGCGGTGTCGGTCGCGCTGCTCACGCTCTACGACATGGCGAAGGCGCTCGACCGCGCGATGATCGTCGGCGACATCCGCCTGCTTGAAAAGAGCGGCGGGCGCTCGGGCGACTGGCGCGCCGAATGAGCGGCCTGCTTCCCGTCGAGGAAGCGCAAGCTCGCCTTCTCGCGTTGCGCGCGCCGCTCGCGAGCGAAAATATCACCTTTTCCGAATTGCTTGGCCGTTATCTTTCGAACGATGTCGTCGCTTTACGCGACCAGCCCGCCGCGCCGCTGTCGGCGATGGACGGCTATGCGATCCGCTTCGACGACCTGCCCGGGCCCTGGTCCGTCATCGGCGAAACCGCCGCGGGGGCCGCACCCGACCGCAGCGTGGAAGCCGGCGAGGCGATGCGGATTTTCACCGGCGCGATGCTTCCCGCCGGCGCCGACACGGTGATCGTTCAGGAGGACGTCGCCCGCGACGGCGAACGGCTGACCCTGACCGGCGATGGCCCCGGAACGCAAGGCCGCCATATCCGCGCGCGCGCCGCCGATTTCTCAGCCGGCGATTGCCTGCTGCCGGCGGGCACGCGCCTGACCCCCGGTGCGATCGCCGCCGCGGCGATGAGCGGTGCGGGCCAGCTTGCCGCCGGCCGCCGTCCGCGCGTCGCGATCCTCACAACCGGCGACGAACTCGTCCAGCCGGGGCATCCGCTCGCCCCCGGGCAGATCCCCGACAGCAACGGCGCGATGCTCGCCGCGATGCTCGCGGGCGAGGTCGCCGAGGCGGTCCTGCCGCACCATATCCGCGACGATCGCGCGACACTTGCCAAGCTTCTCAAGGAATTGGCGCGACGTCACGACGTCGTCGTCACCGTCGGCGGCGCCTCGGTCGGCGATCACGACCATGTCCGCGGCGCGCTCGAAGACGCCGGCGGCGAGCTCGATTTCTGGAAGATCGCGATGAAGCCCGGCAAGCCGCTAATTGCCGGGACGATCGGCGATGCGGTCCTGCTCGGCCTGCCCGGCAATCCGTCGTCGGCCTATGTCACCGCGACGCTGTTCCTCCTCCCGCTCGTCCGTCACCTCGCCGGCGCGCGCGATCCTTTTCCCGCCGTGCACCGGGCGCCGCTCGCCGCGGCGCTGGCCGAGGGCGGGACGCGCCGCGACTATCTTCGCGCGCGACTCGAGGGGGGGCAGCTGACGCCGCGCTTCGGGCAGGAAAGCGGGCTCACGCTGCCGCTTGCATCGGCCAATGCCTTGTTGATCCGCGACATTGGCGCGCCGGCGCGCGCGGCGGGCGACATGGCGGACTATATCGTCATCGCTTGACAAGTTCCGCTTTGTTCCACTATCGTTCTCAATATGTCCGGAACTGACATCATGGAGAACGACCGATGTTGACCGCAAAGCAGCATGAGCTGCTCCACTTCATCCAGGAACGTCTCGACACGAGCGGCATCTCGCCCTCGTTCGAGGAGATGAAGGAGGCGCTGGGCCTGAAGTCGAAATCGGGCATACATCGCCTGATAAGCGCCTTGGAAGAAAGGGGCTTTCTTCGCCGTCTGCCCAACCGCGCACGCGCGCTGGAGGTGCTCAAGGTACCCGAGGCTGCGAAAGCCGCCGCGCCGGCACGTGAAAATGTCGTCCCGCTCCGCAAGGCGCCCCCGGCACTCAAGCCGATCGCGGCCAACGACATCATCGAAGTTCCACTGCACGGCAAGATCGCAGCAGGCGTACCGATCGAGGCGTTCGAGGATCACAACAATCTCGCCGTCCCCGCCGCGCTGCTCGGTTCGGGCGAACATTATGCGTTAGAAGTGTCCGGCGACTCGATGGTCGAGGCGGGCATTTTCGACGGCGATTATGCGCTGATCCAGAAAGCCAGCACCGCGCGCGAAGGCGACATCGTCGTCGCGCTGGTCGATGGGCAGGACGCAACGCTCAAATATTTCCGCCGCGAAGGCCAGATGATCCGCCTCGACCCCGCGAACGCCGCCTATGAACCGCAGCGTTACCCCGCCGACCGCGTCATTGTGCAGGGCCGGCTGTCGGGATTGCTTCGTCGTTACCACTAAGCTGCTGCGGCAAACGCCAAGGATGCCCGTCGCCCGCTTTGAGCGCGGCGACGGCTTCGGGCTTTTCGCCCAGATAGAGCGCCAGCCCGCCGCTTGTCGCGAGGCTGTCGCGATCGATCGTCATCCAGCGCCCGACGCATTCGTGCGGTAACCAGCGGTCGCTGATCACGACGTCGGCGGCGGCGCAGGCCGCCGTCATCTCGGCACCCTCGATCCGGTCGCGGCCACGCGAGGCGAGGATGATGCGCCGCGCAGCACCCTCGCCCTGGCTCCAGCGGCAGAAATCGCGATTGCATTCGACATGATCGAGTTCGGCCAAGGCGGCGAGCGGGGCATCGATCCCGGCGGCTTCGGCCATGCTGTCGCGCACATAGTCGCCCGCCCTGTCGCGGAGCAGCGCATAACTGCCATCGGGCAACGCGGCCGCGATATGGCGGCCGTCGCCGGTGACAAGCAGGTCGGGGCGCGGCTGGACAAGCAGCGCCGCCATGCCGATCACCAGCGGCACCGCGCCGACGCGGCGCCACCCTGTCGTCCAAAGCAGCAACCAGAGCCCACCGAATACCGCCAAGGCAAAGCCCCAGCCCGGAAAACTCGGCATCATGGCGACCGCGCCCGGTGCATCGGCGACGCCGTGCGCCAGCCCGATCAACGCGAGCAGGGCCCGTTCGGTAATCCACCAAAAGGGCGCTCCGAGCCCGACGCTGTCGAGCAGCAAGGCGAGCGCCTCGGCGGGCATGATGACAAAGGTCGTCAGCGGGATCGCGACCACGTTGGCGAGCGCGCCATACAGCCCCGCCTTGTGGAAGTGGAACAGCGCGATCGGTGCCAGTGCGATCTCGACGACCAATCCGGTGATCAGCAACCCCACCACGCTGCGTCCCAAACGGATCACCACCGACTCTTCCCGCCGGGCGAGAAAGGCGCGCATCGGCCGACTTTCATGCAGCGCAATGATCGCGGTGACCGCTGCAAAGCTCAGCTGGAAACTGGGTCCGGCGAGCGATTCGGGGCGCCAGATCAACACGATCAGCGCGCCCGCCGCAACGAGCCTCAGGGTCAGGGCCTCGCGGCCCATGAGGAAAGCAACGAGCACGAGCAGCGCGGCGATGAACGAGCGCAGTGTCGGCACCTCGGCCCCGGCGAGCAACGTGTACCCGCCGCCGGCAAGCGCCCCCGCGGCCGCGGCAAGCGGCAGGACATAGCCCGCCAGTGCGAGCTTTCGGCTCAGCGCGAGGAACCGCATCGTAAGCAACATCGCGAAACCGACAACGGCGGTCACGTGCAACCCGCTGATCGACAGGAGGTGCGCCAATCCGCTGCGGCGCATCGCCTCCTCGTCCGCTTCGCTGATCGCGCCGCGATCACCCGTCACCAGCGCCGCGGCGATACCTCCCGCCGATCCATCGACTTGCGCGTGAATATGCGCGCTGAGTCGCGCCCGCAGCGGCGGCGTCGCGGCCCTGCTCTCCGGCGCGCGCGCGATGTCGCCCAGCACCGTCCCGACGGCGCCGATCCCATCGAACCACGCCCGCTGCGCGAAATCATATCCGCCCGGCAGGCTCGCCGTCGGTGGCGGCATCAGGCGCGCCCTGACCCCGATCGTCTCGCCATCGGTAAGCGTCGCCGCCTGCTCGCTGCGCAGGGTCAGTCGCACGCGCGGCGGCAGGTCGGCACGGTTTTGCGGTAGAGCGAGAATGCGAATTTGTCCCTTGGCGGGCAGCGGCTCGGCGCGCTCGACGATCGCGGAAAATTCGGTCACCACCGGTCCGGCCAGCACCGGCGCCGCGACCCAGACGGCACGCGTCCAGATGAGCAGCACGCCCGCCGCTATCACGCCGCACCCCACGACAACGGACCGTCCGAGGCGGCTTTGCCAGCCGAGCAGCAGGCCCCCGCACAAGCCGCCCGCGAGCAAGAGCAACAACCCGATCCAGTGCGCCGTTGCGGGGAGCGCGAACCACGCGGCGATACCGGCGCCGAGCGCGACCGGCAGCCAGAGCCCGATCCGTTCGCGCTCGGCTTCCAGCCGCGTTTCGAGCGCGTTACCCGCACCGCGCCAGATACTTGTCCAGCGTGCGGCAATGGGCGTTTGAAGCTGCCTTGTCGCCATGCTAGGGGCACCCCCGATCCCCGCCCAGAAGGGCGGCAAATTGAGTGAAAGAGGCCATAGTGGCAACCGAAAACCAAACCAAAGTGGCAGAAGCGACTCCCAAGACAACGGGCGAGGCAACCGGCGCCGACGTGGTGACGCGCTTTGCCCCCTCGCCCACCGGTTTCCTGCACATCGGCGGCGCGCGCACCGCCTTGTTCAACTGGCTGTTCGCGCGGCATCACGGCGGGAAATTCCTGCTCCGTATCGAGGATACCGACCGTGCGCGTTCGACCGATGCGGCGATCGACGCGATCATCGACGGAATGCAGTGGCTCGACCTCGACTGGGATGGCGAGACGGTGTTCCAGTTCGCGCGCGCTCCGCGCCATGCCGAAGTTGCGGCGGAACTGCTCGCGAAGGGCGAAGCCTATCGCTGCTACCTGACGCAGGACGAACTCGCCGCGATGCGCGCCGAGGCGCAGGAAAAGCGCCTGCCCTTCCGCGTCCGCAGCCCGTGGCGCGACCGCGACGACGGCGACCCGTCGGTTCCGCATGTCATCCGCCTGCGCGCGCCGCAGGATGGCGCGGCAACGATCGCCGACAAGGTCCAGGGCGATGTGACCGTTCAGAACGCCGAGCTCGACGATTTCGTCCTGCTACGCAGCGACGGCACGCCGACCTATATGCTCAGCGTCGTCGTCGACGATAATGATATGGGCGTGACGCACGTCATTCGCGGCGATGACCACCTGAACAACGCGTTCCGCCAGCTCGCGCTGATCCGGTCGATGAACTGGCGCGAGCCGGTCTATGCGCATGTTCCGCTTATTCACGGCGCCGACGGCGCGAAGCTGTCGAAACGCCACGGGGCGCTCGGCGTCGACGCCTATCGCGACGAAATGGGCTATCTGCCCGAAGCGGTGAACAATTATCTCCTCCGCCTGGGGTGGGGACATGGCGACAATGAAATCATCAGCCGCGCACAGGCGACCGAGTGGTTCGACCTTGCGCATGTCGGCCGCTCGCCGTCGCGTTTCGATTTCAAAAAGCTCGAGAATCTGAACGGCCATTATCTCCGCGAGGCCGACGATGGCCGGCTCGCCGAGCTGGTGGCGTCGCGAGTCGAAAAGCTGGTCGGCCGCGCGCTAGGCAGCCTCGACCGCGATCTGCTGACGCGTGCGATGGAGTCGCTGAAACCGCGTGCCAAGACGCTCGACGAAATCGCCGATGGCGCAATTTTCCTGTTCCAGCCCGACCCGTTGCCAGTGGACGAAAAGGCGGCCGAGGTGTTAAGGGCCTCGCCCGAAGGCCTGCTGGCCGCGGTGACAGAGCGGCTGCGCGGGCTGAACGACTGGACGATAGAAGAGCTGGATGCGGCCGTGCGCGCCGAAGCCGAAGCCGCCGAACTGGGGCTCGGAAAACTCGCGCAACCCCTACGCGCTGCACTAACCGGCCGAACCATTTCCCCGGGAATTTTCGACGTGCTGCTGTTGCTCGGACGAGATGTCAGTCTGGCCCGACTTGACGCAGCGCAACATTATCCGGCAGGGGCGTAGCCACTCTCTCTCCCCGCCGTCAGTACAGGGAATAAAATATGACCGACACCGCGAAAATCACGCTGGGCGACAAGACCGTCGACAGCCCTGTCCTGTCGGGCACCGTCGGCCCCGACGTCGTCGATATCCGCAAATTCTACGCCCAGACCGGCGCTTTCACCTATGATCCGGGTTTCACTTCGACCGCGAGCTGCGAATCGCAGATCACCTATATCGATGGCGACGAGGGGGTACTGCTCCACCGCGGTTATGCGATCGGCGACCTCGCCGAACATTCGAGCTTCATGGAAACCTGCTACCTGCTGCTCAACGGTGAACTGCCGAACGCGCAGGAACTCGCCGATTTCGACAACACGATCACGCGTCACACGATGCTGCACGAACAGCTCGCCACCTTCTACCGCGGTTTCCGCCGCGACGCGCACCCGATGGCTGTTATGTGCGGCGTCGTCGGCGCGCTTTCGGCCTTCTATCACGACTCGACCGAGATCCACGATCCGCACCAGCGGATGATCGCCAGCCACCGGCTGATCGCGAAAATGCCGACGATCGCCGCGATGGCTTATAAATATTCGGTCGGCCAGCCGTTCGTCTATCCCGACAATTCGCTGAGCTACACCGGCAATTTCCTGCGCATGACCTTCGGCGTTCCCGCGGAGCCCTATGAGGTGAACCCGGTCGTCGAACGCGCGCTCGACCGCATCTTCATCCTCCACGCCGATCACGAACAGAATGCATCGACCTCGACCGTCCGCCTCGCCGGCTCGTCGGGCGCCAACCCCTTCGCGTGCATCGCCGCGGGCATCGCCTGCCTGTGGGGCCCCGCGCATGGCGGCGCGAACGAAGCCGCGCTCAACATGCTGCGCGAAATCGGCCGCCCGGAACGCATCCCCGAATATATCGCGCGCGCGAAGGACAAGGACGATCCGTTCCGCCTGATGGGCTTCGGTCACCGCGTCTACAAAAACTATGACCCGCGCGCGACCGTGATGCAGAAGACGGTGCGCGAAGTGTTCGAAGCGCTCAAGGTCAACGATCCCGTGTTCGAAGTCGCGCTGCAGCTTGAGGAAATGGCGCTCAACGATCCCTATTTCATCGAGAAGAAGCTGTTCCCGAACGTCGATTTCTATTCGGGCGTGATCCTGTCGGCGATCGGTTTCCCGACAACGATGTTCACTGCGCTCTTCGCGCTCGCCCGCACCGTGGGCTGGGTCGCGCAGTGGAACGAAATGATCTCGGACCCCGCGCAGAAGATCGGCCGCCCGCGTCAGCTCTACACCGGCGCGGCGCATCGTCCGTTTGTCCCGGTCGACAAGCGCTAAGTCGCAAGCCGACTGGCTTCGTAAAGAATGACAAGGGGTCGCATCTGCGGCCCCTTTTCTTTTGGCCATGGGGATGAGAGCATCGCTCGATGACCATCGCGAAGGATCTGTGATGCGAAGAAGACGATGGATGTTCGCGTCGCTGATCGTCCTGTTCGTCATGGCAGGGCTCTTCGCCGTGCTCATCGTCGCGATATCGCCGACCAAAAGCGATGGAACTGCTCTTTCGGGTTATTCGAGCCAAATGCGCACCACGGGCCGCGCGGCCAGCCGGAAAGTCTATTCTCCCACCATATCGAACGATCCCTATGTCATCGATCAATGGGAGAAATCGATTCAGGCACTGGAAAGAGCGTGCCGCGATAGCGGCGAATATTGCGAACAAGCTGCGCAGGCGCGCCGTTCGATCAACCGATAGGTGGCCGTCGTCAGGCGATGTCGCGCGCCGGCAGGCTCAGCGTAAAGCGCGCGCCCTGCCCCGGCGCACTATCGACGGTCAGTTCGCCGTCCATCGCGCGCGCCAGGCGGCGGGCGATATAGAGGCCGAGGCCCGAACCGCCGCTGTCGGTGCGGCCGAGCCGCTCGAACTTTTCGAACACGACGGCCTGCTGCTCGGCGTCGATCCCCTGCCCCTGGTCGGCGACGGTAACCATTGCGCGGTCGTCCTCGCGGTCGACGCGGATCCAGATTTGCGAATTCTCGGGTGAATAGCGGATGGCATTGCCGAGCAGGTTGAGCAGCACCTGCAAAACGCGGCGGAATTCGCCCGTGGCCGGCGCCCGGTCGTCGGTGCGCGGCGCATCGATGCGGATGCCCTTTTCCTCGGCCTTCATGCCGAGCAAGCCGACCGCGCGGCGCGCGAGATCCCCAAGGTCGATTTCGTCGCGCGCGGCCTTGAATCCGGGGCGCTCGATATTCTGAAGATCGGCCAGATCGTCGACGAGGCCGAGAAGGTGCCGCCCTGCGTGCGCGATATCGCCGGCGTAGCGCGCATAATCGGCGCGGATCGGGCCGTCGAACTGCCCCGAAATCGTCTCCGCCGTCGCGATGATGCGGCTCAGCGGGCCGCGCAGCGCGCCATCGATGCGGCGGCCGAACTGCGGATCGGACAACGGGAGCGATCCGAATGCCGGATCGACGAGCGTTGCGCCCCCCTTCGGTTCGGCGGGCACCTGATCTTCGGCGACGACCGCAAGCCCGCGAAACCCCGTGAAACGCCCCGTCGCGTCGAACAAGGCCTCGCCCGACAAGGTCATCGCGATCCCCGCCGCCTGTACGCGCTGGCTTTCAAAGCGCGACTGGCGTGCCAGCGCACGCAAGACGGGAAAGCGCCCGTCTTCGTCGGGTTGGAGTTCGAACAGCTCCGACAGCGAGCGGCCTTCCCAACCGTCGGGAATGGCGGGTGCATCGGGCGCGGCGTGCAGTGCGACCAGGCGCAGCTGTTGGTCGCATTCCCACGTCCAGCTTTGCGGTACGGCGGCGCTGTCGGCAATCACAGGCACCTGCGGCTGCATCACCGGGCGTGTACGCCAGTCGCTGATCTCGAGACTCGCGCCGTCGGCATCGGGCGTGATTCGGACGAGCGCGTGGATGTCGCTATGGTCGTCGGCGGCGTATAGGGGCCGGCTGATGTCGCGGTGAAGCCGCTGCGCCAGCGCGACGAGCCGCGCGAGGTGCGGCAGCGCGAGCGGCTTATCGAGCCCCGCGCCCGCACGCTGCTGCAGACGCAACAACGGCGTATCGGCGCTGACCAGCGCCCCCGACCGGTCGACCCGGCCCCGGATGATGCGCTCACTCACCGTTGTTCACATCGGCCACCGCGCGCGCGGGCAGCATAACCAGCGACGCCTCGAGCGGCGCCAGCGCCGCATGATCGAGGCGCAGCGGCGCGAGCAGTGAAGGCAGCGCGGCGGTTTCGGCGGTCAGGAGCGTCATCGCCATATCGTCATAGGCGCGGCGGTGCGCCGACGCGGCGAGCGCGATCAGCGTCGGCCAATTGTGGCGTGCGATCGCCGCAGCGGCCGCGCCGGGCAACTCAGCGCCCAAAATCTCGTGATAGGCCTGTCCCGCATGCGCCATCCCGGTTTCTTCGGCCTGCCGTTCGATCGCGACGCGCACCGCGTCGCCCAGGTCGGCGGCGCGGCGCTTGTCCCCGCTCACCTCGGCCAGCCGCCACGCGGCGATATCGAGCAGCAGGGTGCGGAAGGTTTCGCCGTCGAGATCGGCGATCGCGAGCGCGGGATTGCCCAGCGCGTCGAAGCGGCGGCGGTCGGCGATCTGCAGCGCCAGATAGGCGCGATCGATATCGGACAGCGGCACGCTCTCCGCTGGCGCATCGGCGTGGGCTGTTTCGGGTTCGGACAGGACCGGCGGCGGGCTGGTTCGTTGCCCCGATTGCTCGCGCCAGCGATGCTCCTCGGCGCGCGCGAAACAAACACCCGCCAGCCGCGCCGCACACGGCAATCCGCCGCGCAGCCACTCGTTCCACAGGAGGCCCGGATCGATGCGGGGATCGAGCCGTGCCGCGACATCGACGACCAGTCGGCGCGCGACGCCCAAGGACAGCGCGCGCTGCTCCTCGGTGAGGCGCCCGGCAGCCGGCGCGGCCAGATAGCCCGCCAGCTCGCGCAGGCGCGCCGACAGCGTCGGCGACGGCGGGTCGATGCCGGGAGAGGAGACGGATTCACTCATGCGCATCCGCCAATAACAGCATGGCGTTAATAGGCCTTAAACCTTCAAGGCCATTGTTCTAGCGCCCTTCCGGGCGCCGCGCGAGCCGCAGCCAGAGCAATATCTGGAGCAGCGCGAGCAGCGGCAGGATAGCGAACATCAAGGGCGCGACCCCGAACAACAGCGCGGGGGCAAGCATGATCCACGCCTGATCGGCGTCGGGCAGCAGCCAGTGGAACCGGCGGCGCTCGCCCGAATCCTCGTAAAGCCAACGTGCAAGCAGGATGGTTGCGGCGAGGCACGGCGCGAGCGCGGCCTCCGAAAACGGCGGCATCTTGTGCGCCGGCCCCGCAAGCGACAGCAGCCACGGGAAAATCGCGAGCAGCACCCATGCAAAGGTACGGATCACCTCGCGGGTCCGGTCCTGCGCCGCGCTTTCGGCGCGAAAGGCCGACAGGAAGCGCATCGCGGCCAGGCCGAGCCCGCCGAAGATCGCTACCAAAGCGCCTGCGGCGGCAAGCCCGGTCGCCGCCAGCAACCCGACGATCACCCATAGCAACGCGGTGACATAGGGCAGGTAGCGCGCGGTGGCGGGCGATTTGACCAGCAACGGTCCGGCAAGCCGGATCAGCGGCATCATGATCGCCGAACGGCCGAGCCCCATGCCGCCATATTCGACCTGTTGCAGGCTCGACTGCTCGATCAGCGCCGCGGTGGGGCGATCGGCGACGATCGCGATCTCGCCCTGTTCGAACAGCGCGGGCTCGCAGTAAAGCCGCCGTGCGCCCGATTGCACCGCGAGGCGCAGCAGCGTCAGCATCATGTCCCACTCGCCCGGCATCGCCGCGAGTTCGGCGACCATCGGTTCCGAAATACACGCGAGCCCGCCCCAGCGGCGGGTCGCGTCGATGCGCTCGAACCCCTGCGTCAGCGGGGTATCGCCGGTCACGAGGATTGCCGGCGACCCGGGCCGAGCGATCGCCGCATAATGCGTCCCGCCCGCGCGAAGGCCGTCGGCGACGAGGATGATGCGATCGTCGGGCTCGACCAGCCCCATCAGGTCGGCTGCGGCCCGTACCGCCGTCACCTTCAGCCCACGGCGGCGGATGCGGTCGCACGTGGCCAGCAATTCGGCGGGGACCGCGCCGACCGCAACCGCGATATGCGTCACGCCGACGTCGGAAAGGCGCGCCGCCTGCCGCTCGATCAGCGTCTCGCCCGCCACGGTGACGAGCGCGCGGAGCGACCCGTCGGGCAGCGTTTCGCTGGCGCCGACCAGCGCAATCAGGGCCATCGGCGCCGAGGGCATATAACAGCGGTCATCGGCGCGCAGCTTTAGGGACGACGAAGCGATTGGCAAGCCCCGCGATGACGCTCGATGACGCCACGCCTTCACCCCGTTTTCCCGCACTTTACGCGCCATTTCTGCGCGCAAAAAAATAGCGGAAAAATGACCGAATCGCTGGTCTTTCCACCCACCATCGGCTAGGAAAAAATCATCTCCCGAAAAGCAGAAAAAAGGCCGGGTCTTGACCGAAGAAAATACGCCTACGCCGCCGTCCGAGGATGGCGTTTCGCCGATCAACATCGTCGACGAAATGAAGACCTCGTACCTCGATTACGCGATGAGCGTGATCGTCAGCCGCGCGCTGCCCGACGTGCGCGACGGACTGAAACCGGTGCATCGCCGCATCCTTTACGCGGCGCAGGAAGGCGGCTTCATCCCGGGCCGCCCGTACAAGAAATCGGCGAAGATCGTCGGCGACGTGATGGGTAACTATCACCCGCATGGCGACAGCGCGATTTACGACGCGCTCGCGCGCATGACGCAGGACTGGTCGCTGCGCGTGCCGCTGATCGACGGTCAGGGCAATTTCGGCTCGATGGACCCCGATCCGCCAGCATCGATGCGTTACACCGAAGCGCGCCTCGCCAAGACCGCGATGGTGCTGCTGAACGATCTCGACAAGGATACGGTCGACTTCCAGCCCAACTATGACGCCAGCCGCGACGAGCCGACGGTGCTCCCGGCGCGCTTCCCGAACCTGCTCGTCAACGGCGCGGGCGGCATCGCGGTCGGCATGGCGACCAATATCCCGCCGCATAACCTCGGCGAAATCATCGACGCGACGCTCGCGATGATCGACCGCCAGCTCGAAGGCGGCGAACCCGTCACGCTCGAGGAATTGATGGCGATCGTCCCCGGTCCCGATTTCCCGACCGGCGCGATGATGCTCGGCCAGGGCGGCGCGCGCAACGCTTATGCCACGGGCCGCGGCTCGATCATGATGCGCGCGACGCATATCATCGAGGAAGGCCGGAACGACCGCCAATCGATTGTTCTGACGTCGATTCCTTTCCAGGTCGGCAAGTCGGGGCTCGTCGAGAAGATCGCCGAGGCGGCGCGCGACAAGCGCATCGAGGGCGTCGCCGACATCCGCGACGAATCGAACCGCGAGGGCGTACGCGTCGTCATCGAGCTGAAGCGCGATGCGACCGCCGAGGTCGTGCTCAACCAGCTCTGGCGCCACACCCCGGCGCAGTCGAGCTTCCCCGCGAACATGCTCGCGATCCGCGGCGGACGCCCCGAAATGATGGGGCTGAAGGACATTCTTTCGGCCTTTATCGCCTTCCGCGAGGAAGTGATCACCCGCCGCTGCAAGTTCGAACTCGCCAAGGCGCGCGACCGCGCGCACATCTTGCTCGGCCTCGTCGTCGCGGTCAGCAATCTCGACGAAGTCGTCCGCATCATCCGCGGCTCGAACTCGCCCGCCGCCGCCCGCGAAGCGCTGCTCGCGCGCGAATGGCCGATCGGCGAAATCGCCCCTTACATCCGCCTCGTCGAAGCGATCGAGGGCGAGATGGAGGAAAGCGCCACCTATCGCCTTTCCGAAGTGCAGGTGAAGGCGATCCTCGACCTCCGCCTCCACCGCCTGACCGCGCTCGGCCGCGATGAAATCGGCAAGGAACTCGGTGAGTTGGCGACCGAGATTGAGGAGCTGCTTTCGATCCTCGCCGACCGCGTCAAACTCTATGGCGTGATGCGCGAAGAGCTCGTCGCGGTACGCGAGGAATTCGCGACCCCGCGCCGCACCCTCCTCGCTCCCGCCGCCGACGGCATCGACGACGAGGATCTGATCGAGCGCGAGGAGATGGTCGTCACCGTCACCCTCGACGGCTATATCAAGCGCACTCCGCTCGACACTTTCCGCGCCCAGCGCCGCGGCGGCAAGGGCCGCGCCGGTATGGCGACGAAGGACGAGGATGTCGTCACCGAGCTGTTCGTCACCTCGACGCACACGCCGGTGCTCTTCTTCTCGACCGCGGGCAAGGTGTACCGCATGAAGGTGTGGCGCCTGCCCGAAGGCGGGCCCGCGACGCGCGGCCGCCCGATGATCAACCTGCTGCCGCTCGCGCAGGGCGAGACGATCTCGACCGTGCTGCCGCTTCCCGAGGACGAGGCCGAATGGGGCAAGCTGCACGTCATGTTCGCAACCGCGAAGGGCAGCGTGCGTCGTAACAGCATGGACGCTTTCACCAACGTGCCCTCGAACGGCAAGATTGCGATGAAGTTCGAGGGCGAGGATGAGGACGATCGCCTGATCGGCGTCGCGCTCCTCGACGAGAGCGACGATGTCCTGCTCGCGACGCGCCAGGGCAAGGCGATCCGCTTCGCCGGCGACGATGTCCGCGAATTCCAGAGCCGCAATTCGACCGGCGTGCGCGGCATGCGGCTGGCAGAGGGCGACGAGGTGATCTCGCTCTCGATCCTGCACCGCGTCGGCACCACCGGCGACGAGCGCGAAGCCTATCTGCGCGCCGCACCGTGGAAGGATAACGAGAATGAACCGACGCTCGACGGCGAGCGCATGGCCGAGCTGGCCGCGCGCGAACAGTTCATCCTCACCGTCTGCGCCAACGGCTATGGCAAATTGTCGTCGGCTTATGAATATCGGCGCACGGGCCGCGGCGGTCAGGGCATCACCAATATCGACAATATCGCGCGCAACGGCCTTGTCGTTGCCAGCTTCCCCGCGACCAAGGTGCATCAGCTGATGCTGGTGACCGACCAGGCAAAGCTGATCCGCATGGGCCTCGATTCGATGCGCGTCATCGGCCGCGGATCGGCGGGCGTACGCCTGTTCGACGTCGCGAAGGACGAGCATGTCGTCTCGGCGGCACTCATCGAGGAAAGCGACGAGGAAGAAGTCGAAGGCGCTGAAGGCGAAGCAACGGCACCCGAGGCCGAAACTCCGACCGAGGCGGCGCCCGAATGACAACCGCGACGGCCTTCAAAGTGCTGACCCAGCAGCAATGGGCCGATTTCGAGCGCGAACGCGTGTTCCGCGGCGCCCCGGTGGATATCGCCGACGGCTATATCCACCTGTCGACCGCCGAGCAGCTTGAAACGACCATCGCCAAATATTTCGCCGGGCAAAGCTGCCTGATGATCGCCGAGGTGGACCTGATCTGCCTCGGCGACGCGATCCGCTGGGAACCGGCGCGCGGCGGCGAACTGTTCCCGCATATCTATGCCGAGCTGCCGATCCACGCGGTGGTGGGGTTGCAGAAACGCGACCAATAATCCCCCGCTGATGGGTGCGACTGCTAGAACGCGAGCGCACCCTTTTGATCGAACGCTCGTCGGCGTTGGTCGCATCTTGCTTCGCACACCGAAAAACTCCTACCAGTGTCGGGCTTTGCACCGTCCGTGCATGGGGGAGATAAAAGATGCGCCTCGTTTTGATTGCCGCCCTGCTGGCCTCGGCCGCATCCGGTCCGGTTTATGCGCATGAAACCGCCGCCCCCGTCGCACAATCGAAACCCGTCCCCAAGGAACAGTTGCTGAAGCCGCCCGCCGACGCGGTGCAATATATGGTCGTGTCCGAAGCCGGCCAGCACGGCAGCCAGTGGCGCTGGCAACTCCCCGACGGCCGCACCGCCTATCGCTGGTCGCAGGAGCTGCGCGGCTGGATCACCGAGATGGATCAGGTCACGACCTTTGGCCCCGGCGGCAAGATCGACGCGCTGACCGTCCGCGGCGTCACGACCTCGGGCGACGCCGCCGAGGAGTTTCGCGTCGCGAACGGCCGCGCGAACTGGAAAACGGCAAATGATTCAGGCGAGGCGCCCTCCGGTGGCTGGTATATCCCCGCCGGCGGGGTCGGCATCGCGAATGCCCCGTTGATGGACGCGCTCGCCGCGGCGGGCGACGCCGGGCTGAATTTCCTGCCGAGCGGCAAGGGGCGAATGACTTTCGGCCCGACACAGGTGATCCAGGGGCCCGGCGGCCCCAAAAAGGTTCAGCTCGCCTTCGTCAGCGGCATCCTGCCCTCGCCGCTCCCCGTCTGGCTCGACGAGAACAAGCGCTATTTCGCCGACATCAGCTATATCTCGGTGATCCCGGCGGGATATGAGGGCGCGCTGAAACAACTGCGCAACGCACAGGAAGCGGCGACCGCCGAAGCCGTCGCCGGCATCGCCAAACGCTTCCTTGCGCCCGCCGCGAAAGCCCCAGTGCTTTTCGACAATGTCCAGTTGTTCGACGCTGACAAGGGCGTGTTTCTTCCCGCTCGCGCGGTGCTCGCGCAGGGCGGCAAGATCGCCGCCATCGGCGCCGCCGGATCGGTGAAGGCACCTGCGGGAGCGCAGGTCATCGACGGGCGTGGCAAGACGTTGGTGCCGGGCATCTGGGACAGCCATCTCCACATCGGCGACGATTGGGACGTGCTCTCGAACATGGCCAACGGGATCACCAGTTTCCGCAGCCCCGGAACGACCTTCGACCGCGCGGTCGAGGCGACGAAGCGCCGCGCGGACGGTAGCCTGCTGATGGGCGAGCCCTTCATCTCGGTGATCATCGACAAGAAGGATCCGCTGGCCGCGCAGGGCGCCGAGGTGGTCAGCAGCGCCGAGGAGGCGGTCGCCGCGGTGCGGCGCGTGAAGGACGCCGGCCTCTGGGGCGTCAAATTCTACACCTCGATGAATCCGGCATGGATCGCGCCCGCCGCCGCCGAAGCCCACAAGCTCGGCCTGCACGTCCACGGCCATGTCCCCGCGACGATGAAGCCGAGCGAAGCCGTCGCCGCCGGCTATGACGAGCTCACCCACCTCAACTTCGTGGTTATGGAATCGATGCCGCGCGAGGTGATCGACAAGGCGAACACGCGGCAACGCGTGGAAGGACCCGCACGCTATTTCAAGGATGTCGATCTCGACGGACCCGTGATGTCGCGTTTCATCGCCGACCTTGCGGCCAGGAAAACGCTCGTCGATCCGACGATCGTCATCTTCGAGGGCATGCTGACGCAGGACGGCGGGAAACCGCAACCCGCTTACGCACCCTATATGGGCATCATCTCCCCCGTCCTCGAACGCTCGGTGTTCACCGCCGGCGGCTATCCGCTGGTCGAAGGGCTGACGCGCGACGATTACCGCAAGAGCTATGCGAAAATGGTCCAGTTGGTCGGAAAGCTGCACAAGGCGGGCGTGCCCATCGTCGCCGGCACCGACGGCTGGGGGATCGAGCTGATCCGCGAACTCGAAATCTACAAGCAGGCCGGCTTCAGCCCCGCCGAAGCCATCCAGAGCGCGACCATCGTCCCCGCGCGCGTCGTGGGCGCCGACAAGCGCACCGGCTCGATCGCGGTGGGCAAGGAGGCCGATCTGGTTTTAGTCGACGGCGACCCCTCGACCGACCTCGGCGCGCTCCGCCGCGTGGTGACGGTCGTCAGCGACGGCTATGTGATGGATGCGAACGAACTGCGGAAAGCCGCGGGTTACAGCGGAACGCCGAAGTAGCGGTCGACCGCTATCGACACCCGAACCCAAATCAGCGCTGCCGGGCCTTCCACGCGCGAACGGCCGCCATCGTCTTTTCGACATGCGCCTGCGGCTTGCTGTCGGTGTAGCTTAGCAGGATCGTTCCGTTCGGCGCGATGACATAGGATGTCCGGTTGGAGAGCGTCGTGCCGTCGGGGCGCCGCATCGTTGAATCATATTTCGCGGCGATCTTCGCACCCGGGTCGGCGGCGACGGCGAATTTGTCGCGGCATTCGGATTTGGAAAATTCCGCGACGCGTTCGATGTTGCCGGCGGTGACGCCAACCACGCGGGCGCCCAGCCGGTTGAAGTCGTCGCTCGATTCGGCAAACAGATGCGCTTCCATCGTGCAGCCCGGCGTAAAGGCAGCAGGGAAGAAATAGAGCACGACGGGTCCTTTCTTCAGCGTCTGCTTCAAGGACAGGACGAAGGGTTTGCCGCCTTGCGCAGCGTTCAGCGTGAAGTCGGGCGCCTTCGCGCCCTGCTGGAGGGCGGCGATACCCTGCGCCGGAATAGCCGCGAGCGACAGGCCAAGGCCAAACGACATCGCAATCTTCATCAGGGTTTTCATCTGCGGTTCTCCAGCTTGGACATGGAGCATGTCCATATTCGCCGGCATCGGGCAAAAGTTGCGGCGCCGGATCAAGATGATGAAAAAATATGGCGGCGTCTACATCGATCGTCCGCGCTGCGCGGCCGCGCCAAAAGCGGCCTGCCCGCGGCTGGCCAATTTAGCCTTGGCCGCGGCACGCCAATCGCGTTACCGATGATTCTGAAAATAACAGAGAAAGGGGTCCGGTGCGGCTATCACGACGGGAATTTTCATGGGCGCTGGGGGCCAGCCTGGTTGCGGCACCGGCGGCACGCGCGGCGATCCAGGGCGGTACGAGCGACGCGGCGCTCACCGCCTTTCTCGACGCGGCCTTCGAGGCTGAGCTGGCGCTCGACCCCGAACAGCTGACCCAACTCGGCCGTAAGGAACAGCAGGACCGGCTCACCGACCCCAGCGATGCGGCGGCGGCGGCGCGGCTCAAGTGGCGCCGGGACAATGTTGCCGCGATGAAGCGGCAATTCGATCGCGCGAAACTCGGCGAGGACGCGCGGGTCTCCTACGACATGTGGGTGCTCGAGCTCGAGCGTGCCGAGGCGTCGACGAAATGGCGCGGGCATAATTACATCTTCGACCGCAACGGGCCGCATACCGGTCTGCCCAATTTCCTGATCAACCAGCACCGCGTCGACACGGCGGCGGATATGGAGGCCTATATCGCCCGGGTCACCGCGCTCGGCCCGACGCTCGACGCCTACCTCGAACGCGCCAAGGCGTCGGCGGCGAAGGGCGTACGCATGCCCGGCTTCGCCTATGACCAGTCGATCGAACTCGTCGGGCGTCTTATCGCCGGGGCGCCGTTCGGCGATGGTCCGGACAATGCGCTGTTCGCCGATGCCAAAACGAAGGCGACGGGTCTCGTGACCGCCGGAAAGATCGACGCCGCCGCGGCCGATCGCTACATCGCACGCGCGGTCGCGGCGATGACCGGGTCGATGAAGCCCGCTTACGACCGGCTCAGCGCATGGCTCACCGCCGACCGGTCCAGGGCGTCGGCCGAGCCGCGCGGCGCGGGCTCGCTTCCCGATGGCGTGGCTTATTATAACGCGATGCTGCGCCTGCAGACGACGACCGACATGACCGCCGACGAAATCCACGCGCTCGGCCTGTCCGAAGTCGCGCGCATCCGCGCCGAGATGGAGGCGCTGAAGGCGAAGATCGGATTTGAAGGAAAGCTCGAGGATTTCTTCGTCTTCTTGCGCAGCGACGACCGCTTTTACGTCGCGAACGACGACGCGGGCCGCGCGATCTATCTCAAGAAGGCTGAAGACTATCTCGCCGGCATGCGCGCGCGGCTGCCCGAACAATTCGGGCGGCTGCCCAAGGCCGACCTGATCGTCAAGCGCGTCGAGGCGTTTCGCGAGGAGCCGGGTGGCGCGGCGCATTATTCACCCGCGGCGCTCGACGGGTCGCGGCCGGGCATCTTCTATGTCCACCTCGCCGACACGCGCGCGACGCCGACCTATGAAATCGAAGGCACCGTCTATCACGAAGGCCACCCCGGCCATCATATGCAGATCGCGCTCGCGCAGGAAATGACCGGCACGCCCGAGTTCCGGAAGAATTATTTTTACGGCGCCTATGGCGAGGGCTGGGCGCTCTATGTCGAACGGCTTGCGAAGGAGATGGGTTTCTACACCGATCCCTACAGCGATTTCGGACGGCTGGGTCGCGAGATCTGGCGCGCCATACGCCTGGTGGTCGACACCGGAATCCACGCCAAGGGGTGGAGCGAGGCGGAGGCGCTGGCCTTTTACACCGCCAATTCGCCGCAGCCGATTGGCAAGATTCGCTCCGAAATTCGCCGCTATTTCGTCACCCCGGGTCAGGCGACCTCGTACAAGGTCGGAATGCAGCGCATCCTCGCACTGCGCGACCGGGCGCGGACGGCACTGGGCCCACGATACGACCAGCGCGTGTTTCACGAGATCATCCTCGGCCGGGGCTCGGTGCCGCTGCCGGTGCTCGAAGCGCAGATCGACCGCTGGATCGCCGCGCCCGATTGACCCCGCGCCCCGATCGGCGCAGCATCGTGTCATGACGCTTACCATCACCCCCAGCGGTCAGGCGTGCGGCGCGCGCGTAGCCGGCGTCGACCTGACGCAGCCGCTCGCTCCCGAAACCATTGCCGAAATCCGTTCGGCATGGCTCGACCATCACGTCCTGGCCTTTCCCGATCAGAAGATGAGCGGGGACGATCTTGAGCGTTTTACCGGCTATTTCGGCGGTTTCGGCGACGACCCGTTCATCCGCCCGATCCCGGGCCACGAGCATATCATCGCGGTGAAACGAAAGGCGGACGAGACCGCACCGCTTTTCGCCGAGAACTGGCACAGCGACTGGAGTTTTCAGGCGCGGCCGCCCGCGGGAACCTGTCTGTTCGGAATCACCATCCCGCCCGTCGGCGGCAACACCGAATTTTCCAACCAGCACGCCGCACTCGACGCGATGCCCGCCGACCTTCGCGGGCGCATCGAGGAGCTGCAGGCGATCCACAGCGCCCGCGCCGGTTACGCCCCCTCGGGCATGTATGGCGCGAACGACAAGGATCGCAGCATGGATATCCGATCGGGAGACGAGGCCCTCGACACGCAGCTTCACCCGTTCGTCCGCGCGCATCCCGAGACGGGTCGCTTGGGGCTGTTCGGCTGCGCGGGCTATATCATCGGCTTCGACGGGGTCGACGATGCCGAGGGACTGCCCTTGCTCTACGAAATGATCCAGTGGCAGGGGCGCGAGGAATTTCGGTACAGCCACATATGGGAACCCGACATGCTGATCATGTGGGACAATCGTTCGGTGCTTCATCGCGCGACCGGCGGTTACGACGGCTACGACCGCCTGCTCCACCGCACGACGATCGCGGCATGGGAAGGATAGCGAAACTTCCGCGATAGCCCATGCGTTGCTGCCTTGAAGAAGGAGCAACAGCATGACCCTCGCCCCCAACACCCTCGTCCTCGTCGCCGATGGCCGCAAGGCTCTGTTCCTGCGCAATGAAGGCGACGCGCGGCAGATCGACCTGCGCACGACATCGCATCAGGAACGCGAAGACCGCAAGGACAGCGACATCAAGACCGACGCTTCGGGCCAGTCGCCCGCCCCTGCCGGAACCGGCCTGCCCGGCGGCACGATGGGCGAGCCCGATTTCCACCAGCAGGAGGAAGACCGCTTCGCACGCGACCTTGCCGAAAAGATCAACGCGATGGCGCTCGCGGGCAAGTTCGACGCGCTGGTCGTGATCGCGCCCGCGCGTACGATGGGCGAATTACGCCCGCTCTGGCACAAGGAGGTGAGCGCCCGCCTCGTCGGCGAGCATGTCAAGGCCATGACCGACCGACCCGTCGCGGACATCGAAGCGTTGCTCGTCGGCGAAGCGGCGCCGCCCTCCTGATCAGCCGCGCGCTTCCTTCGCGAGCGTGCTGACCACACCCCATGCGATCAACGCCTGCCCCGCGAAATAGAGCGGCCAGACGAGCCACATCGTCACGTCCTTGGGCAGCACCCCGCCCTCGCCCGCAAAGATGAAGAGGTCGCTGGCTAGAAACATCATCGCGCCGATCCCGGTGCGATAACGCGGAAAGCGGCTGGTCCAGGCGGCCGCCGCCATCGCGGCGACGAACAGTGAATAGACCGCGGCATGCCACCAGCCCGGCGCGGGGCTCAGCATCGCCCAGACGATCACCAGCGTCGCGGGCATGGTCAGCCAGCCCAGCAGGCGCTGCGACAACGTCGTCTGCGCGCGCCGGTTCATCAGATAGAGGGTGATCGCGATGACATGCCCCACCACGAACGCCACGGCACCCACCTCGAGCCCCTTCGCATCGAGCAGATAGTCGCCAAGCGCACCAAAACCGAGGGCAGCCGCGATCAGCCAGCCGTTCTTCTCGCGTGCATTCGCCGCCGCCCAAACCGCCAGCAAGCCGACGCCGCTCGTCTTCCACGCCCATATCGCGGGCCCGTCGAGCCGTAGATAAACGGCCACGAAAAAGCTGATCCCGCCGGCCAGTGCCAACAGCCACAACCAGCGCGCCCGATCCCAGCCCTGTTCCCCGCTCATCATCCGCCCCTTTGCATCTTGTCTTCAACCGGCCTAGTGCGCGGCGAACGCAGCGCAAGCCCAAACAACGCGCGCGGCGCACGCAGGGCAAGTCAACGGATACGGTAAATGACATACGATATTCACATCATCGGCGGCGGCCTCGCCGGATCCGAAGCCGCGTGGCAGCTTGCCGAGGCGGGTATTCGCGTGCGTTTGTCGGAGATGCGCGGGGGCGGCGACATGACCCCGGCGCATCAGGGCGACGCGCTCGCCGAAATGGTGTGCTCGAACAGCTTTCGCAGCGACGATGGGGACAGCAATGCGGTCGGCCTGCTCCACCGCGAAATGCGCACGCTCGGATCGATCATCATGCGCGAGGCCGATGTCCACAAGGTGCCCGCGGGCTCGGCGCTCGCGGTCGATCGTGACCTCTTCTCGGGCGGCGTCACCCACGCGCTCGAAAATCACCCGAACGTCACCATCGTGCGCGAACGCATCGATACGCTGCCGAGCGAAGGCCTGACGATCGTCGCCACCGGCCCGCTCACCGCGGCGGGCCTTGCCTCGAGCATCGGCACGGCGACCGGCAAGGACGCCCTCGCCTTCTTCGACGCGATCGCCCCCATCGTCTACCGCGACAGCATCGACATGGACGTCGCGTGGATGGCGAGCCGTTGGGACAAGGTCGGGCCGATCGGCGACGGCAAGGATTATATCAACTGCCCGATGGACAAGGACCAATATCACGCCTTCGTCCAGGGACTCGTCGACGGCGACAAGACCGAGTTCAAGGACTGGGAAAAGGACACCCCCTATTTCGAAGGCTGCATGCCGATCGAGGTGATGGCCGAGCGCGGTCCCGAAACCTTGCGGTTCGGCCCGATGAAGGGCGTCGGCCTCGACAATCCGCGCACCGGGCGCTGGCCCTATGCCGTCGTGCAGCTGCGCCAGGACAATGCGCTCGGCACGCTGTGGAACATGGTCGGTTTCCAGACGAAGCTCAAACATGCCGCGCAGGTCGAGCTGTTCCGTACCATCCCCGGGCTCGAAAAAGCCGAGTTCGCGCGCCTCGGCGGCCTCCACCGTAATAGCTTCATCCGCTCGCCCGAATTGCTCGACGCGCAGCTCCGCCTCAAATCGGCGCCGCACATCCGCTTCGCGGGGCAGATTACGGGCTGCGAAGGCTATGTCGAAAGCGCCGCGATCGGCCTGATTGCCGCGCGCTTCGCCGCTGCGGAGCTCGCCGGACGCGACCTCGCACCGCCGCCGCCCGAAACCGCACTCGGCGCGCTGCTCGGCCACATCACCGGCGGCGCCGATGCCGCGAGCTATCAGCCGATGAACGTCAATTTTGGCCTCTTCCCGCCGCTTGCAGAGGACGTCCGCAAGAAGGACCGCAAGCTCGGCTATACCGCGCGCGCCGGTGCTTCACTCGCGGCGTGGATCAAGCAGGCCGACGGGGTCGCTGCCTAGCAGCTGCACTTTGGCTTCGCCGCCTGCTTCGGCGCGGTCGTCGAAAACTCCGCGCGCGTCAGGTCGCCCGACTTGTCGCCGTCGGCCCCGGCAAAGCGCTGCCCCGTCGCCGCCGCCCATTCCTCGAAGGTCAGCAGATTATTGCCGTCCTTGTCGAGCTTGCGGAATGCCGCGGTGCGCGACGACATCAGCTCGACGCGGCTGATCCGGTCGTTGCGGTCGCGGTCGAAGCGGTTGAAACGCCGCTCCTCGCGCGACGCCTCCTTGGCGGCGGGCAGCGCCGGCGGCGCGGGCCCGCGCTTGGGCGCGCCGGCTGCAGCGACCGGAATCGCCGGCAAGGTGGGCGGCGGATCGGGCAACACCTCTTCCTCGGCGATCTGGGTATAGCCCTTCCACATGAAGAGCCCGCCGGTCAGCAACAGCGCGCTCGCCACGCCGCCAATCAGAAAACGGGAAACTGCCATACGCCCCTCCGCGCCGGTTGATAGGACTGGCTATCACGACACGCCCGACAGCGACAATAAACGGCGCCATATTGGCGGCGAATTTTTAATCGGTAAACTTGTTCAAAATCTCATCAATCATTGCTACATTCGATCAATGCACAATTACCTCCCCTCGCTGAAACAGATGCAATATCTCGTCGCGCTCCACGAGCATGGCCATTTCGGCCGCGCCGCCGACGGCTGCAACGTCACCCAGTCGACGCTGTCGGCGGGCATCCGCGAGCTTGAAACGCTGCTTGGTCAGACGCTCGTCGAACGCACCCGCCGCGTCGTCCGCTTTACCGGGCTCGGCAACGCGATCGTCGAAAAGGCGCACCGCGTGCTGCGCGAGGCTGAGGAACTCGCCGACATGGCCGCCGCCGCCGCCGCGCCGCTCGTCGGCGAACTCAGGATGAGCGTCATTCCGACGATCGCCCCCTTCCTCCTCCCCGGCCTGCTGCCGCGGCTCCGCAAGGAACGCCCGTCGCTCAAGCTTTTCCTGCGCGAGGAACCGAGCGCGCAAGCGTGCGAATCGCTGCACCATGGCACCGTCGATTGCGTCCTGCTCGCGCTCCCCTACGCGTGCGGCGATGTCGAAGCCGAGAATTTGTTCGACGATGCGTTGTTCGTCGCTTTCCCCGGCGACCAGTCGGAGGACCTGCCCGCGATGGTCAGCGCCGACCAGATCGACCCGTCGCAGATGCTGATGCTCGAGGATGGCCATTGCCTGAAGGACCACGTCCTCGCCGCGTGCAACCGCCCCGAACTGCGCGCCGGCGCCCGGATGATGGGAACCTCGCTCCACACGCTGGTGCAGATGGTCGACAACGGCCTTGGCATCACGATGCTGCCGCAAATGGCCATCGAGGCCGGCATCCTCGACCACACCGACATCGACACCCGCCCGCTCGATTCGGAACATGACTGGCGTACGATCGCGCTGGTGTGGCGCAAGGGAAGCCCGCGCGCCGAGGAATTCCGGATGCTCGCGGACATTTTCCGCAAACATCAGGCGGATTAGACCGAACCGCTCCCGTTTACCGGGACCATTTTTCCGCGCGCGCCTCATCGCCTTCGCGCGGTTCGACCCACTGGACGCGCCCGTCGGCGAAGGTTTCGCGCTTCCAAAGCATGACGTCGGTTTTCAGCCGGTCGATCAGGAACTCGCACGCCGCCAGCGCCTCGGCGCGGTGCGGACTGCTGGCGAGGATGAACACGATCGTCTCGCCCGGCGCCATCGCACCGACGCGGTGGATCAAGGTCAGCGCCGAAAGGTGCCAGCGATCGGCTGCGGCGTGCGCCAGATCGGCCAGTCCCGCCGTGGTCATCGCGGGATGATGGTCGAGGAACAGCTCGGTCAGATCGCCGTCACCGCGCACTCGCCCGATAAAACTGGCGCTCGCGCCATGCCCGCCCGCGTCGTGCAGGTCGAGTTCGGCGGCGATGTCGATCGCCGCCGGCTGGACCGCGACGCGGATCATCCGCCTGTCACCGGCGGAAAAAGCGCGACCTCGCGCGCCCCGGCAAGCGGCGCGTCGTGGCCCATCATCACGCCGTCGATTGCGGCGCGGATACGCTGCGGTTCGGCAAAGGCGACCTGTCCGCGCCCATCGCGCGCAGCAAGCCATGCGACCAGCGCGCCGACATGCGTGACGTTCGCCGGGAGGTCGACCGTCTCGTCGGCGACTCCCATGCGGTCGCGTACCCAGGCGAAATAGGCGATCTCGAGTATCATCGGACGTTCAATCCATATGCTTCAGGCCGACGCGCAGATAGTCCCAGCCGGTGATCAGCGTCAGCACTGCGGCGCCCCACAAGGAGGCAAGCCCGACGGTCTTGATCCACGCCATTTGGGGCAGCGCCCCCGCCAGGATCAGCGCGCCGAACGCGACGAGCTGAAACGTCGTCTTCCATTTGGCGAGCTGCGTCACGGGCATCGATACCTGCAGCGTCGCGAGGAATTCGCGGAGACCCGACACGATGATTTCGCGCAGCAGGATCATCAGCGCCGCGATGACATGATAGCCGGCGATGTCGCGGGTAAAAACGAGCAGCAGGATCACCGCAGCGATCATGATCTTGTCGGCGATCGGGTCGAGAAAAGCCCCCAGCCGCGACACGATCCCCCGCGAGCGTGCAACATAGCCGTCAAAATAATCGGTAATGCCCATCAGGCAGTACAGGCCAAAGGCGAGCGCATAGTCGATCGGCTTCGGCTGGTGCGACCCTTCAACCACCCCGGGCCACAGCAGGAACAGCAGGATCGGCACCGCCAGGATACGTGATAATGTCAGGATGTTGGGAAGGCTGAGCATGATCGCTGTCGGCATATCCTTCAAATGGGCTTTGACCCCGAATGCCCTAACCGATAAGCCCCCCCGGCGACAACCGAATTGCCTGACGCGGCAGCCGGTGTTGACATTTCGGGCTGTAAAAATGGATTTTCAATGACCGGTTCCTTTGCGCTGCTGAAACAACGCAGGTTCCTTCCGCTCTTTGTCACGCAGCTCCTCGGCGCCTTCAACGACAATCTGTTCAAGAACGCGATGGTGCTGTTCGTCGTTTACGGCGTGTTCAACGACGAAGCGTCCGAAACATTGTTCAGCGCGGTCGCAACCGGCCTGTTCATATTGCCCTTCTTCCTGCTCTCGGCGCTCGCCGGGCAACTCGCCGACACGCGCGACAAGGCGCGGATCATCCGCATCGTCAAATTCTGCGAAATATTGATCATGCTCGTCGGCGGCGCCGGGCTGGTGCTCGCCTGGCTGGGTTTCGCGGTCCACCTGATCGCGATCCCGCTGATGATGCTCGCGCTGTTCGCGATGGGCATCCACTCGACCTTCTTCGGCCCGATCAAATATGCGATCCTGCCCCAGCATCTGAAAAGCGACGAAGTCCTCGCGGGGACCGGGCTCGTCGAGGCGGGAACCTATATTGCGATCCTCGCCGGCACGATCCTCGCCGGGGTCATCGATGTCGAATGGGCCGCGCTCGGCGTCGTCCTCGTCGCCGCGATCGGCTATTGGACCGGTCGAAAGGTGCCTCCCGCGCCGCCCGAACATGAAGAAACCGGCATCGATTGGCATATCGTCCGCTCGTCGATCACGCTCGTCCGCGGCACGATGCATATCCCGCGCCTCTATCTCGCGATCCTGTCGATCAGCTTTTTCTGGACGATCGGCGCGGTGCTGTTCATCCAGTTCCCGCCGCTGGTGAAGAATATCCTGCACGCCGACAAGAGCGTCGCCAGCCTTTTCCTCGCGATCTTCTCGATCGGCATCGCGATCGGCTCGGTCGCGGTGAACCGGCTGCTGAAGGGGCAGGTATCGGCGCGATACAGCCCCGCGAGCGTTATCGTCATGGGCCTATTCGTCGTCGCCTTCTATTGGGTTTGCCGCAACTGGGAACATGATCCGTCGGGCGTGATGTACGGCATTTCGGGCTTCCTGAACCACGCCGACGTCATTCCGCTTCTGCTCAGCCTGCTTGGCATCGCGATCAGCGGCGGCATGTTCGTCGTGCCGCTCTATGCCTTCCTGACGACCACCGTGCCCAAGGACCAGACCGCACGCACCGTTGCCGCGAATAATATCGTCAATTCGGGCGCGATGGTCGCGGGATCGCTGCTCGCGATGGGGCTGGGATTCGCCGGCGTGGGCGTCGTCGACCAGCTGCTGATGAGCGCCGCGATGTGCCTGGTGTCGGCATGGCTCGCGCAGAAGCTGCACCGCGCCTGCGATTGATCGAATTCAGAGCAGGAACATCATCGTCGCGGTGAAGAAGATCGCGAAGCTCTGAAGAAACAGACGGAAATCATTGGCCGAAAAGATCGTGACGGGCTCGCGATGTGCCGCCAGCGCGGCGCGGAGCTCGCCCTGCCAGTCCGCCGGCGCGCTGAGCCGCGCGATGACCAGCTGCCGCTTGCCATGATCGCGAACGCGGCCGCGAATGTCGATCTGATCGCTCGAGTCCATGCAGGCGAAGCTAGGGCCATGTTAACGAGTCGATAAGGTTAAAAGAGAGTTAACGCGGTGTCGTCCCGCACTGGCACGCTTTTCGGGATTCGCCCTAACGCGCGGGCATCGGTCGGACGCGGATCTGGCGGCCGTCTTTCGCCCCGGCCTGGAATGGCTTGCACCTAGTGGGCTTCATGCGCGGCCCCAGGCACAGCCGCACCTCGTCCAGCCATCCCTGCCGGTCGACCGACACGGCGATCATCGGCGCGGTCACGCCCGGATTGACAGCGGAAAAAGCGCGGCGAATGCTGGCAGCGGTTTGCGGTTTGGCGGCGAGCGCCTTCATATCGGGAAAGCGCACCGCGCCGAACAGGATTTCGGCCGAGCGAAAATAGGCTGCGGGGTTCGGACTCATGCAGGTGCCGTGCTTCGCCCATTCGTGCTGGAGCAGCTGCGCCGACGGCGTCATGCACATATGCTTTTTCAGCACCGACTGCGGCACGATCTTCGCCGGGCGGCACCATTGCGGATAGCCCGGGCTGTCGGTTTCGGGCCACAACCCGTGCAGCACCCAGCCGAAACGGCCGTTCTCGCCCGAACATTGAAAGCGGTCACGCGCGTCGCGCGGATTGCGCAAGTCGGCGCAATGCTGCGGCGACCAGCTCATGGCCAATAGATAACCGGTGATCGCCGGATCGCGGATGGGTTCGCCGCGCTTCGGCTGTTCAAGGCGCGGAACCGGAATCCGGTCGGGCATCGAGCACGCGAGCGATTGCGCCTGCGCCGCGACCGGCATCAACGCCAGCGCGGCGGCGCTAAGCCAGCGCAAAATCGAGCCCGATGTCCGCCGCCGGCGCCGACTGGGTCAGCCGCCCGACCGACACATAGGTCACGCCGGTTTCGCCGATCGCCCGGATCGTATCGAGCCGCACCCCGCCCGACGCCTCGGTCGGCACCTTGCCGCCGACCAGCGCCACGCATTCGCGAAGCTCGTCGAGCGTCATATTGTCCAGCAACAGGTGCGTCGCTCCGGCGCTCAGCGCGGGTCCGACCTGCGCGACACGGTCGACCTCAACGATGATGCTTTCGATCCCGGCGGCGACCGCGCGGCGCACCGCTTCCTCGACCGAGCCCGCGACCGCGACATGATTGTCCTTGATCATCGCCGCGTCCCACAGGCCCATACGGTGGTTGGTCGCCCCGCCCATCCGCGTCGCATATTTCTCCAACACGCGCAGGCCCGGGATCGTCTTGCGCGTATCGAGCAAGGTCGCGCCGGTTCCGGCGAGTGCGTCGACATATTGGCGAGTCATCGTCGCGATACCCGACAGATGCTGGACGGTATTGAGCGCCGACCGTTCCGCCGTCAGCATCGCGCGCGCGTTGCCCGACAGGCGCATCAGGTCGCTGCCCGAAGCGACCTGCGCGCCCTCCTCGACCAGTATCTCGATCTCCATGGCGGGTTCGAGCGCACGAAAGAATCGCTCGGCAATCGGCAAGCCCGCGACGGTAATCGCGTCGCGACTGTCCATCACCCCGCCAAAGCGCGCGTCGGCGGGAATCGTCGCCATCGAGGTAATATCGCCCCCCGACCCCAAATCCTCAGCCAAAGTGGCGCGGACGAAGGCATCGAGGTCGAAATCGGGCAGAGAAAATTGGGTCATTGGTCCGCGATAATCCGCCCGCCCAGCAAATCAACTTGACGTTTACGTCAACTGGCGCTGACATGCGTGCAAATAAACAAATTGGAGAGGTTCCCCATGCAATCCCCGATCTGCGCAATGCTCGGCATCGAATTTCCGTTGCTCGCCTTTTCGCACTGCCGCGACGTCATCGTCGCGGTGTCGAAGGCGGGGGGCATGGGCGTCTTTGGCGCGGCCGCACTGCCGCCCGAGCGGCTCGAGGAAGAGCTCGCATGGATCGACGCGCACATTGGCGGCAAGCCTTATGGCGTCGACTTGATCGTCCCTAACAGCTTCGTCGGCAAGGGTGAGGCGCCTTCCTCCGCCACCGCGAAAGTGCCGGAGACGCATCTGAGCTTTGCCGCCGACCTGCTCGAAAAACATGGTGTCGATCCGACGGGCTTGTCCGAGGCGATGGCAGGCCGGCAGAGTTTCGGCGATAACATGCATGAGGACGGCGCCGGCAGGTTGCTCGAGGTCGCGTTCCGTCACCCGATCGCGCTGATCGCCAATGCGCTGGGCGTGCCCCCGCCGTTGATGCTGGAACTCGGCAAGCGCCACGGCGTACCCGTCGCGGCGCTCGTCGGGACGCGCGATCATGCGCTGACCCAGGTGCGCGCCGGGGTCGATATCCTCGTCGTCGCGGGCGGCGAAGCTGGCGGACATTGCGGCGAAGTCGCAACCATGGTGCTGGTGCCCGAAGTCGCCGCGGCGGTCGAAGCCGTCGGCGCGAACACGCCGATCCTCGCCGCGGGCGGTATCGTCACCGGGCGCCAGATGGCGGCGGCGATGGCAATGGGCGCGCATGGCGCCTGGACCGGTTCGGTGTGGCTCACCACCGCCGAAGCCGAAACCAACCCGGTCGTGAAGGAAAAGATGCTCGCAGCGTCGTCGCGCGACACGGTGCGGTCGAAGAGCCGCACCGGCAAACCCTCACGCCAGCTCCGCTCGCCATGGACCGACGCATGGGAAGCCGAAGACGCGCCGAAGCCACTACCGATGCCGCTGCAATCGCTGGTCAGCGAACCGGCGCTGCGCAAGGTCGATAAATTATCCGAAGGCGGCCACGAAGGCGCGAAGGCGCTCGCGACCTATTGGGTCGGCCAAGGCGTCGGCCTGATGAACGAAGCGATGGGCGCCGGGCAGGTCGTGCAGGAGTTCAAGGAAGACTGGGTCGCGGCCTGCGAACGGCTGAATGGTTTTCTGGGGGAATGAACGCAACCCCTCCCCCTTGATGGGGAGGCAGCGAAACTTGCCAGCTTGCTGGCTAGTTGCAGCGGTGGGGGTGCGCTCTCAGTCTCAAGCGGCGGTCGAAGGACGCACCGTCACCCCCATCCAACTTCGCCCAACCGCCTGCGGCGATAAGGCTCTGTATCCTTCCCCCATCAAGGGGGAAGGGATTATCAGATCAGCTAACGGTCGCCTTGACGATCTTGCCGGGCTCGCGCGGCGGCTCGCCCTTGGGCAGCGCGTCGACATTGTCCATGCCTTCGATCACTTCGCCCCACACGGTGTACTGCTTGTCGAGGAAGCGCGCATCGTCGAAGCAGATGAAGAACTGGCTGTTCGCGCTGTTCGGGTTCTGCGCGCGCGCCATCGAGCAAACGCCGCGAACATGCGGTTCGCTGCTGAATTCCTGCGGCAGGTCGGGAAGCTCGCTGCCGCCCATGCCGGTGCCCGTCGGGTCGCCGCCCTGTGCCATGAAGCCCGGAATCACGCGGTGGAACACGACGCCGTCGTAAAAGCCTTCGCTGGCAAGACCAGTGATGCGCTCGACATGCTGCGGCGCAAGGTCGGGACGAAGGCGGATGACAACATCGCCGGTCGACAGCGAAAGGGTGAGAGTGTCGGACATGGTAGAACTCCTGCGGTCTGTGTTGGCGGTCCCATAGCCGGGGCGGCGGCCAAAGCCACGCATTAAATCGCGAAAAGGCGTTCGCGGCGTTGCTATCCGCGGGCCGCAGCACTAGGGGAAAGCTCGAACGCCGCAACTTTCAGGGAGGACCGCGCGATGGACAAACGCGAAGAATCCCTGCCGCCGGAAGATGTTGTCATCACCGATGACCGCGACCGCGAACAACCGGCACGCGAAACCGACACCGAACTCGACGAAGACGACCGGCTGAGGCCCGAATTCGTACGCGACGTGATCGAGTTGGCCGAAGCCGGCGAAGGCGAAGCCGCGCGCGAACGGATCGGCCGCCTCCACCCCGCCGACATCGCCGACCTGTTCGAGCTGGCGCGCGCCGACGAGCGCCCGATGCTCGCGGCGGTGCTCGGCGACATGCTGTCCGCCGACGTGCTGGCGGAAATGAACGATTATGTTCGCGAGGAACTGATCGATCTTCTCGCGCCCGAGCAAGTGGCCGAACTCGCGTCCGAACTCGATACCGACGACGCCGTCGCGATCATCGAGGATATGGAGGAGGACGAGCAGCAGGCCGTTCTCCAGGCGATGGAGCCCGAAGATCGCGCCGCGATCGAGGACGCCCTCTCCTTCCCCGAGGAATCCGCCGGGCGTCTGATGCAGCGCGATCTGGTCGCGGTGCCCGAACATGTGACCGTCGGCGACGTGATCGACCGGCTGCGCGAAGAGGCTGACCTCACCAGCGACTTCTGGGAAATTTACGTCGTCGACCCCCGACACCGCCCGGTCGGCACGTGCCAGCTGAGCTGGATCCTCCGCACCCCGCGCGACATCGCGATCAGCGACGTGATGAAACGCGAGCAGACGCTGATCCCGGTCGACATGGATCAGGAAGAGGTCGCGCTGCGCTTCCAGAAATATGCGCTGATCTCCGCCGCGGTCGTCGATAAGGGCGGCAGGCTCGTCGGCATGATCACGGTCGACGATGTCGTCCACATCATTCAGGAAGAGGCGGGCGAGGACATTTTGCGCCTGTCGGGCGCCGGCGACGGCGACATCAACGAACCGATCCGCGAGACGTACAGCGCGCGGGTGCGCTGGCTGATCGCCAACCTTGGCACCGCGCTGCTCGCTTCGTCGATCGTTGGATTTTTCGGCGGCGCGATCGAGCATATGGTCGCGCTGGCGGCATTGATGCCGATCGTCGCGGGCGTCGGCGGCAATGCGGGCACGCAGACGCTGGCGGTCACCGTGCGCGCGCTCGCGATGAACCAGCTGACCGATTCGAACAGCTGGCGTGCGATCTGGCGCGAAATGAAGATCGCTTTGCTCAACGGCGGCACGATCGCGCTGATCGCGGGGACCGCGACCGCGCTGTGGTTCGGCAATCCGCAGCTTGGCGCCGTCATCGCGGCGGCGATGATCGTGAATATCTTCGTTGCCGGTGTCGCCGGGGTCGCGATCCCGCTGCTGCTCGATCGGCTCGATCAGGATCCCGCGGTCGCGAGTTCGATATTCGTCACGATGACGACCGATTCCATGGGATTTTTGGCCTTCCTGGGCCTCGCGGTGCTCAGCGGATTGACCACGCTCTGAAGGCAAGTCGCTGAAATTCAAGCGATTCAAAAGGCCTCGAAAAAAAATTCATTATCGCAATTTTTTTTCGGAACTTATCCTCCGCTTTGGTCGTTTCCCATTCGAGCAGCGGTCATCGCCCCCCCGCAGCGCTGCTCAGCAACATTGGCCCGGCCCGCATTCCCTCCCCCCCCTCGAAAGCGTGCCGGGCCATTTTGCACCCCCATCCTGAGAGGTAGAAATATGACGAGTTACCGCGCAATCCTTCTCGCCCTGATGGCAAGCTTTCTGGTCGCTGGCTGTAACACGGTAAAGGGTGCCGGTCGCGACATCGAATCTGTCGGTCAAGCTGGCAGCGATGCCATCGACTAATCGGGACTGAGACTAACTTACCCTAAGCCTCTTCGAGAGGCTCGACAGGCGCCTCTCCGGCGCCTGTTTTGCGTCGGCGCTGGGTAAACCAGATCGCGAGCAGCGACATTTCGTACAGGAACACCAAAGGCACCGCGAGCAGCAGCTGGCTCAAAATATCGGGCGGCGTGAACACCGCGGCGATCGCAAAGGCCGCAACGATCATATAGCGGCGCGCCGAAACCAGTTGCTCGCGCGTAACCAGCCCCGACCGCTCGATCAGCATCAACAGGATCGGCAGCAGAAACGCGATGCCGAATGCCATGATGAACTGCATCGTGAAGCTCAGGTAATTGCCGACCGAAGGCAGCGCTTCCTGCGTAATCCCGCCAATGTCGCCCTGATATCCGAGCAGGAATTTGAGCGCGATCGGGATGGTGATGAAATAGGCGAAGCTGGCGCCGATTGCGAACAACACCGGTGTTGCGAGCAGGAAGGGCAGCAGCGCGCGCTTTTCCTGCTTGAACAGCCCCGGCGCAATGAATTTCCACAGCTGGTTCGCGATCACCGGAAACGCGATCATCATCGCTGCGAACAGCGCGACCTTGATCTCGACGAAAAACGCCTCGAACAGCTGGGTATAGATTAGCTTCCCCTGCCCCGCACGAACGAGCGGCTGGACGAGAATGCCGAAAATCGGCTTGGCATAATAAAGGCATATGCCAAAGGCGAGGCCGATCGCGATCAGCGATTTCAGCAAGCGCGAACGCAGTTCGATCAGATGATCGAGCAGCGGCATCTTGCCGCCGGCACCATCCTCTTCCGTCGTCGTCTCTTCGGTCACGGCAGCGGGCCGTCCTTCGGCGGTATCGCATGCGTTTCGGGCGGGTTGGCCGCGGCGGCCTCGTCGACCTCGGCCTCTGTCACGGGTTCGGTCTTCGCCGGTTCGGTCGATCCTGCGTTCGCCGAGGGCGTCGCGGTCGATGCGTTCACATCGTCGATACGCGGGAATTCGCGCATGATCGCGTCATTCTGCTCGCGCCACTGCTTTTCAAGCTCTTCGAGTTCGGCTTCGCGCATCATCGTATCGAGCCCGGAGCGGAAATGGCGCGCCATGCCGCGCGCCTTTGCCATCCATTTGCCGACAAAGCGCATCGCCTTGGGCAGGTCCTTGGGGCCGATAACCACCAAGGCCACCACCACGACGAGCAGCAACTCGGTGGGCGCAACATCGAACATCGCTTAAAATTCCCCGCCGGCGAGTGGCGATCAGAGCTTGTCGTGCTCGGCCGTCGGCGTCGACATCGGAGTGGCATCGGGCGCGCGCTGGCCCTCGATGTGCTTGGGTGCGGGCGTCGTCGGCGCGTCGTCTTCCGACATACCCTTCTTGAAGCTTTTGATACCCTTGGCGACATCGCCCATCATGTCCGAAAAACGGCCCTTGCCGAACAGCAGCAGGACGAGAATCCCGACCACGAGCCAGTGCCAGATGCTGAAGCTACCCATCTTAAATTCTCCTTGAGGCCGTCATCTAAGCCTCTTCGCCGTCTTTTACTAGGTCCAGTTCGCCCATCGCTTCCTCGAAAGCGAGATCGACCGGGTCGAGCAGCCCTGCCGCACGCAAATCCTCGATTCCCGGCAGGTCCTTGCGGCTCGTGAGGCCGAAATGTTGCAGGAACGCGTCGGTCGTCTTGTAAATCAGTGGCCGCCCCGGCACCTCGCGCCGCCCGGCGGGTACGACCCATTCGGCCTCCATCAGCACGTCGAGCGTTCCCTTCGAGGTTTGGACGCCCCGGATCGCCTCGATTTCGGCGCGGCTGACGGGCTCGTGATAAGCGACGATGGCGAGCACTTCGGCCGCCGCGCGCGACAATTTGCGCGGATCGTCGCGTTCGCGGCGGAGCAGATGCGCGAGATCGGCAGGCGTCTGGAAATGCCAATGCCCGCCGCGATCGACAAGTTCGATTCCGCTTCCGGCATGGCGCGCGGCGATCGTCTGGATGATTGCGCGAACCTCGCCCGGCGTCATTTCGTCGCCCAGCCGCCCCGCAACCTGCCGCGCGTCGAGCGGCGTGTCGCTCGCGAAGAGCATCGCTTCTATCGCGCGTTCGAGATCGTCGATCATGCCCCAGCTGCTTTCAAATAGAGAGGTTCGAATGCGCCTTCCTGCTTCAGGTCGACGCGGCCCTGCCGCGCGAGTTCAAGCGCCGCGACAAAGCTCGACGCGATCGCCGACCGGCGCAGCGGCCCGTCATAGTCTGCTGGCAGAAAGTCGGAGAGTTCGGCCCAGTCGAGCTTTACGCCGATCATCCGCTGGAGGTGGTGGAGCGCCGCGTCGAGCGTGATCACCGGGCGCCGCGACACCATATGCACGACGGGTTCGGAGCGCAGCTTGACCTGTCCATAGGCCGACAGGAGGTCATAAAGGCTGGCGTCCCAGCGCCGCACCTTGATGTCGCGCAGCCCCTCGGGCTTCGTGCGCAGAAAGACGTCGCGACCAACGCGGTCGCGCGCGAGCAGCCGCGCCGCGGCCTCGCGCATCGCCGCCAGCCGTTGCAACCGCAATTGCAGACGCAGCGCCAGCTCGTCGGGCGACGGATCCTCGAGCGGATCCTTCGGAAGCAAAAGCGCCGATTTGAGATAGGCAAGCCACGCCGCCATCACGAGATAATCGGCCGCGACCTCGAGCTTCAGCTCGCGCGCCTCGGCGATGAAAGTCAGATATTGCTCGACCAGCCCGAGAATCGAAATCTGCTTGAGATCGACCTTCTGGCTGCGCGCGAGCGTGAGCAAAAGGTCGAGCGGGCCCTCCCAGCTTTCGAACGAGAGCTGCAAGGCATCGTCGCGCTCGGGCGCTGCCGGTACGATTTCGAAATCGAGCGGCAGTTCCTCCATCGGCGATCAGGCCGTCGCCAGCAGCGCGTCGCGCTGATCGACGAGCGTTGCGAACGCGCGCGCGTCGCTGTCGCCCGAAATCCGGTCCATCGCGCCTTCGAGCCGCGCGCGCGACACGGTGCTGATCGGGTCGAGCGCGTTGGCGATGCCGACCATATCGTCCATCTTCGCCCAGCAGTTGAGCGCGATGTCACAGCCAGCGGCAATCGCATCGGCGGCGCGCGACGGTACGTCGCCCGACAATGCCTTCATGTCGAGATCGTCGGTCATCAGCAGCCCGTGAAAGCCGATACGCTGGCGGATGACGCTGTCGATGACGATCGGCGATAGCGTCGCGGGGCGGTCGGGGTCCCACGCTTCGAAGATAACGTGACAGGTCATCGCCATCGCCGCGTCGCGGAGCGCCGCAAAGGGTGCGAGATCGGTCTGAAGATCGCGGTCGGGCGCGGCGACAATCGGCAAGGCTTCATGCGTGTCGAGCAGCGCGCGGCCGTGGCCGGGAATATGCTTGACGATGCCGACGACGCCGCCGGCCTGCAACCCGCCGAGGATCGCGCGGCCGAGCGCGGCAACGCGCATTGGCTCGCTGCCGAGCGCGCGGTCGCCGATGACATCGCTCGCACCCGGCTGGCGCACGTCGAGCAGCGGCAGGCAGTCGACGGTAATCCCGACCTCGGACAGCATCGCCGCAAGCGCCATCGCGTTCAGCCGCGCCGCCTCGATCGCGCTGGCGGGCGCGCGGTCATACAGCGCATCGAACGCCGCGCCGCTCGGGAAAAGCGGCCATTCGGGCGATCGCATGCGCGCGACACGCCCGCCCTCCTGATCAATCAGGATCGGCAGATTGGCGCGCCCGTCGAGATCGCGCAGTTCATCGGTCAGCCGCCGCAGCTGCTCCCGATTTTCGATGTTGCGTCCGAACAGGATATAGCCCGCAGGATCGCTATCGCGAAAGAAAGCGCGCTCGTCGTCGGTGAGGGTCAGGCCCGACAGGCCGAAAATTGCCGGTATCATCGTGCATCAAACTCCATCGATCGCCGACCCCTCAGGCGATGACCAAGCGGCAACCATGCCATGGCGGCGGATTTGCACCAACAGAGTCTGCGGCCAAACGGGCCGAATCAGCGAACGACGACGCAATTTTCACCGGCAACGCGCAATTTTCCGCACAAATTCTTGGCATTGGCGGCTGTCCCTGCCGAGACGCGCAGCCGGTAAACGGTGCCGTCGCCGACTTTCGCGGGCGACACCGATTTATTGAGCTCAGCCAGATAGGCAAAGCGCTTCGACAGGTTCGTCCATGCCTTCGCCGCCGCGGCGTCGCTGCTGAACGCGCCGAGCTGAATCATCGCAGAACCCGATGCCGGCGCGGCCTTGGGAGCGTCGGCGGTCTTCACCGGAGCCGCGGCGGGCTTCGCCTTGTCCGCCGGCACCGCCTTTGTAGCAGCCGCTTTCGTTGCGGCGGCCTTGTCCGCTGCGACCTTCTTTACAGCAGCCTCGCGTTCTGCCGGAGTCACTGCGGGTTCTTCGGGCATACGCGTCGGGTCGACCCGGCCCGCCGGTTCGGCGCCTTCGCTGGCGGAGAAGCTGGCATCGCCCTCGCCCTCGAACGCCTTGGCGCCGTCATTTTTGGGTGCAACCTTATAGTCGCCCTGCTGTGCCGCGATCAGTTCGCCCTTCCCGCGGGCACCGCCGTTCTGGACCCACCAAAGGCCGCCGAGAACCACGCCGATCAGCAGCAGCCCACCAAGCACCATCACGAGCAGGCGCGCCGGCGAAACTTCGCCATCCTCCTCGAACCCGTCGGCGGCTTCGAGCCAGGGCAGACGATCCTCGTCATCGAGACCGAGACCTGCATCCCCCTGCTCTGCGTTCCTGTCGCCCGCCATCAATTCATCTCCTCGAGCGCCTCTACCCCCATCAGGGACAGCCCGTTGCGGATGACTTGCCCGATTCCGTCGGCCAAATAAAGTCGCGTCGCGGTCAATTCGGGGTCATTGTCGAGAACGATGCGCAAACTGGGGTCGTCGTTGCCGAGATTGTACCAGGCGTGGAATGCCGCGGCGACATCGGCAAGGTAAAAGGCGATCCGGTGCGGTTCGCGCGCCGACGCGGCGGCTTCGACGATCCGCGGGAATTGCGCGAGCAGTTTTACCAGCCCCAGCTCATGCGCATTGAGCCGCGCAGGCAAAGGCGCAGGCAGCACAATCCCCGCATCGGCGGCCTTTTTGCGCAGCCGCGAAATTCGGGCATTGGCATATTGCAGATACCAGACGGGGTTGTCGCGCGACGCTTCGACGACCTTGGCGAAGTCGAAATCCATCTGCGCGTCAGCCTTGCGCGTCAGCATCGTGAAGCGCACCGCATCCTTGCCGACCTCGTCGACGACATCGGCGAGCGTGACGAAATTGCCCGCGCGCTTCGACATTTTGAACGGCTCGCCATTCTTGAGCAGCCGCACCATCTGCACCAGTTTGACGTCGAAACGCGTCTTGCCGCCCGTGAGCGCCGCGACCGCGGCCTTGATCCGCTTGACCGTCCCCGCGTGGTCGGCGCCCCAGATGTCGATCAGCTCGTCGGCATTCTGGCTTTTCTGGAAATGATAGGCGAGGTCGGCGCCGAAATAGGTCCAACTGCCGTCCGACTTCTTGATCGGGCGATCCTGATCGTCGCCGAACTGCGTCGAGCGGAACAGCGGCAGTTCGACTGGTTCCCAATCCTCGGGCGTCTCGCCCTTCGGCGCCTCGAGCTGGCCGTCGTAGACGAGGTCATGGTCACGCAGCCATTTTTCGGCGGCGGCGGGTTTGCCCTCGGCCTGCAATTCGGCTTCGGACGAGAAAAGGTCGTGATGGATGCCAAGCTTGGCGAGGTCGGCGCGGATCATGTCCATCATCGCGCTGACCGCCTCGGCGCGGAACAGGCCAAGCCACGCGCTTTCGGGCGCGCCGACGAAGCGGTCGCCATATTCGGCCGCGAGCTTGCCCGCGATCGGCATCAGATAATCGCCCGGATACAGCCCCTCGGGGATCGCGCCGACGTCCTCGCCGAGCGCCTCGCGATACCGCATATGCACCGAGCGCGCGAGTACATCGACCTGCGCACCAGCGTCGTTCACATAATATTCGCGGATCACCTCGTGCCCCGCATATTCGAGCAGCGCGGCGAGCGCATCGCCGACAACCGCACCGCGGCAATGGCCAACGTGCATCGGGCCGGTCGGGTTCGCCGAGACATATTCAACGTTGACGCGCCGCCCCTGCCCCATCGTCGAACGGCCATAGTCGCCGCCCTCGCTGAAGATCAGCGCGAGTTCGTCGCGCCAGCTGTCGTCGGCGAGGCGCAGGTTGATGAAGCCGGGGCCGGCGACGCTCGCCTCGGTCACTTCATCGAGCGCGCCGAGCTCGGCGACGAGCAGGTCGGCAAGTGCGCGCGGGTTCATACCCGCGGGCTTGGCGAGCACCATCGCGGCGTTGGTGGCGACGTCGCCATGCGCGGGATCGCGCGGCGGCTCGACGCTGATCGCGCCGCGGTCGAGGCCGTCCGGCAGGGCATCGCGGGCGGCAAGCGCATCGAGCGCGGCGCCGATATGGTCGGAAAAGCGGCTGAACAGAGTCACGGGGCTGGCCTATCTTCGATCAGGAAAGTCTTGCGCGCGCCCTATAACAGCTGGGCGGGCGCGAAAAGCCCCGCGTCGCCGATCGGCGCGCGGGGCGTGAAGATGCGAACGGCGCCGCAGCGCCGCCGCGGTCCTATCGTCGGACGTTATATTCGAGCTGTTCCTGCGTCAGCTGGAAGCCGACGAGCAGTTCGAAGCTCGCACGCTGCACCGCGGCGCGCACTTCGGGAAGGCTGAGCGGATCGATCGCGGCGTCCTGATCGCCCGCCTTGCGCTTGCGGGTGATGCGTTCCTGGATATCGGCGGGCAGCGTTGCCGCGGCGCGATCGACATAGGCCGACGCCTGCGCCCGGCCGGTGCCGCGCACCTGCCCTTCGGCAAAGGTCACGGCGACATTGCCCAGCCGTTTCGCGACAACCGCGGTGCCGCCCTGCAGCACGGTGGCGTAATAGGGCAAGGTCACGGTGCGCGCGGGTCCGGCATCGCGGCGCGTCGCGACCACGTCGAAGCTCGCGAGTTGGTAAACCTTTTCCGCGGCGTCGTTGCATACCGGCGTCACATTGGTGATCGCGGCGACGACATCGACCGCGCGCGCATCACGGCTCGTTGCGGGGTCGAACAGCGTGATGTCGCCGGTGTGCAGCGGCACCGCGACCGCGGGACATGCGGTGCGGGTGGAGGTGATGCCAACGCCGCCGGCGAGGTCGATTTCATTGTCCTTCGCGCAGCCCGCCACCGTCGCCATGGCCGCCGTGCCGCACAGCACGGTCAGGAACTTACGGGACGGAAACGAAATGGACATCATGATAAACGGGCTTTCCAAACAGGCGCTTTGACAGGCGTCGGGACAGTTGATCCCGCTTCATGCGCGCCGCTTCTTATCGGTGCGATGAACGCGGCGCAACAAAGAGAACAAGAATGCGAAGGGGGATGAAGCGGCTTTACCCCGGATGGCTTGCTGCGCTAGAGCGCGCGCATCATGAACGCTCCCCATCCGATGACGCAAGCTGAAGGCAGCGAAGCGGCAGAACTCAAGGTTTTGATCGCGGCGCCGCGCGGCTTCTGCGCCGGGGTCGACCGCGCCATCCGCATCGTCGAACTGGCGCTGCAGAAATATGGCGCGCCGGTCTATGTCCGGCACGAAATCGTCCACAACCGCTATGTCGTCGACTCGTTGAAGGCCAAGGGCGCGATTTTCGTCGAATCGCTCGACCAGGTTCCGGACGGCGTGCCCGTCGTGTTCAGCGCGCACGGCGTGCCCAAGGCGGTGCCGGCGAAAGCCGAAATGCGCGGGCTCGACTATATCGACGCGACCTGCCCGCTGGTGTCGAAAGTCCACCGACAGGCCGAGCGCGCGCACGAGACGGGACGTCATATCGTCTTTGTCGGCCATGCCGGCCATCCCGAGGTCATCGGGACGCTGGGCCAGCTTCCCGAAGGCGCGATGACGCTGGTCGAATCGGTCGACGACGTCGCGGCGCTGTGGCCGCCCGATCCCGGGATGCTGTCCTTCCTGACGCAAACAACGTTGTCGGTCGACGATACGCGCGACATCATCGCGGCGCTCCAGCATCGTTTTCCCGCCATCTCGGGTCCGCGCGGCGAGGATATTTGTTATGCGACGTCGAACCGACAGGATGCGGTGAAGGCGATCGCCGGACAGTGCGACCGGATGATCGTGATCGGCGCGCCCAACAGCTCGAACAGCCTGCGGCTCGTCGAAGTCGCCGAACGGCTGGGAACCCCAGCGCATCTCGTCCAGCGCGGCACCGACATCGATCCGGCGTGGCTGCTCGATATCGCCACGCTGGGCATCACGGCCGGCGCCAGCGCCCCGGAAACGCTGGTCCGCGAAGTAATCGACGCCGTCGCCGCGGTTCGTCCGATCGTCGAGGATATCGTGGTGACGGCCGAGGAGCATATGGTGTTCAAATTGCCGCGCGGGCTCGAAGCCGCCTGATGGCCGTCTACACGCACGTCGAGCCCGGCGATCTTGCCGCCCTCGTCGCACGATACGACATCGGAACCGTCGTATCGTGCAAAGGGATCGCCGAGGGCGTCGAGAACAGCAATTTCCTGCTCGAAACGACGGGCGGGCGCTTCATCCTGACGCTCTATGAAAAGCGGGTGAGCGAGGGCGACCTGCCCTTCTTCGTCGACCTGCTGAACCACCTCGCCAGCCAGAACTGCCCGGTCCCGGCGATGATCCGCGACCGGAGCGGCGTCGCGATCCAGCAGGTTTCGGGCCGCGCGGCGTGCGTCATCCAGTTTCTGCCCGGCATTTCGCTGACGCAGCCGACCCCGGCCCAGTGCGAAGCCGCAGGCGCCGCGCTCGGCGCGATGCACCGTGCGCTCGAGGGCTATATTGGTGCGCGCGCGAACAGCATGGGCCATACTCACTGGCGCGCCGTTGCCGAAGCGACCGGCGACCTGGATGTGGTGCTGCCGGGGCTTCAGTCGATCGTCGACGCGGAGCTGGCGTACCTCGATGTCCATTGGCCGAGCGACCTGCCCGCGCATGTCATCCACGCCGACCTGTTTCCCGACAATGTGCTGATGCTCGGCGACCGGGTCACCGGCCTTATCGACTTCTATTTCGCCGCGAGCGATTTCCGCGCCTACGACCTCGTCATCACGCACGCATCCTGGGCCTTTTCTGCCGACGGAAAGCAATGCGATCCCGCGCGTGCCGAGGCGCTGATGCGCGGCTATGCGCGCGAAATCACGCTGTCGGACGCCGAAGTCGCTGCGTTGCCGCTGCTGGCGCGCGGCGCATCGCTGCGCTTCCTGCTGACGCGCGCGCATGACTGGGTGCATACGCCTGCCGACGCGCTCGTCACCCGTAAGGACCCGTCGCCCTTCCTCGCCCGCTTGCAGCGCTATAGCGCCCCCGACGCCGCCAGCCTGTTCGCAGTCGCATGAGCGAAAACACCGGCAAGACCGTGATCGTCGCTACCGACGGCGCGTGCAAGGGCAACCCCGGCCCCGGTGGTTGGGGCGCCGTGCTGCGCTGGGGCGACGTCGTGAAAAAGCTGTCGGGCGGCGAGCCCGACACGACGAACAACCGCATGGAATTGATGGCCGCGATCGAAGCGCTCGCCGCACTCAAGCGCAGCTGCAACGTCGAGCTGTCGACCGACAGCGTCTATGTCCGCGACGGCATCACCAAATGGATTTTCGGCTGGCAAAAGAACGGCTGGAAAACTGCGGCGAAAAAGCCGGTCGCCAATGCCGATCTGTGGCAGCGTCTGGTCAAGGAAAACGCACGTCACAAGGTCGAGTGGATTTGGGTCAAGGGCCATGCGGGTCACGGCGACAATGAACTGGCCGACCAGCTCGCGAGCGACGCCGCTCTCGAAGTCGCGCGGGCGCGCAGGGCACCCGCGCGCTAAGAATCATTCGGTTTCGCGGACTTCGGCGCCCGGGCCGTTCTTCAGGATCGAGTCGATGGCATTCTGTGCGGAGGCCTTGCTGCTATAGCCCTCGGTCCAGAAGATAGGTTCGCTATTATATTTGAAATAGGCGACAAATTCGCCGGCCTTGTTCTTCTTGATCTCGAAATAATGGGCCATGCCATCCTCCACAGGTCGGGCCGTGCCGGGGGCGACACAGCCAAGCCCATGTTAATGCGGTCATTTCGCCGCGCAAGCGGTCAGATGGTTCAGGCGAAGCGCGATGGCGCGAAGGGCGTCGGATCGACGCGGCCGATGGCGCCGCCGGGCGGCGGGGCGCCAAGCTCGGCCGCAAGCAAGGCGGCGATCGCCGGCGCGGTCTGGATGCCGAAGCCCCCCTGCCCTGCGCACCAGATGAAGGCGCGCTCATGCCGATCGGCGCCAAAAACCGGGATGCGATCGGGCGCGAAGCTGCGCAGCCCCGCCCATTTGCGCTCGACCGCAACGACCGGCCAGTCGACCACCGACTGCATCCGGTCGATCGCGAGCGCGACGTCCAACTCCTCCGGCGCCGCGTCGTGCGGGGCGGTCGGCGTCTCGTCGTGAGGGGTCAGCCAGACGCGCCCCTCGCTCTGACCCTTGAAATAGAATTCGCCGCCGACGTGGATGACGAGCGGAAGGTCGGCGGGAACTGGAACGCCCAGCCGAACCTGCATCACCGTGCGGCGATAGGGCTGGATGCCGACCGGCGCGATGCCGCACGCGGCCGCGACCTCGTCCGCCCATGCCCCGGCGGCATTGACGATCAGCGCCGCACGGACCCGTCCGCTGCCCAGTTCGACGTCCCAGCCGTCGCTGACACGGCGTGCCCGCCGCAACGGCGCGCGCGTGACCAGCGTCGCGCCGGCGCGCTTTGCCGCGCGAAGATAGGCCGCATGCAAGCCCCCGACATCGATGTCGCGGCACGCCGCCTCATAGGCGGCTTCGCTCCATTCGGGGCGAAGGCCCGGAACCATGCGCGCAACCGCCTCCCCCGACATTCTTGCGACATCGACGCCTTGCGCCGCGAATTCGGCCGCGAAAGCGTCGACCGCCGCCGCCTCGGACCGCTGGCCCAGCGTCAGTGCGCCGCGCGGTGACAGAAAGCCATGATCCGAAAATTCGGGCGGCGGGTCGTTCAACATCTCCAGCGATGCGTGGGTCAGGGGTTGCACCCCCACCCCGCCATAGCTTTCGTGCCAGAAGGCGGCCGACCGGCCCGTCGCGTGATAGCCCGGCGCGTCCTCGGCCTCGACCATCAGGACGCGGCGCCAGGGGGCCAGCGCCGCCGCGAGGCTCGCACCCGCGATTCCGGCGCCGACAATCAGCACATCGGTGGCGGAAGGCGGCGCGTCGGTCATGCCCGCCGCATATCGGCTGGACCGCGGAATGCAAGCCGCGGCGTCCACGCCGACATGGTTACGCTTTAGTAAGCCATGTTGGGTAGGAGAAAACCGATGGATAGCGGCACAATCTCGCTCGGCCTGATGGCTATACTCGGCCTGTTGATGATTGCCGCGGCAATCAGCGACGTCCGGTCGCGCACCATTTCCAACGAGCTCAACGCCGCGATGGCGCTGCTCGCAATCCCCTTCTGGATCGCCAGCGGCCTCGCCCTCTGGCCCGACGTGCCGCTTCAGTTCGGCGCCGCCTTCGCGGTCTTTCTTGTCTTTGCCGGCCTGTTCGCGATCGGCGCGATGGGCGGCGGCGATGTCAAGATGATCGGCGCGGTGATGCTGTGGATCCCGCTTCCGCTGTTCATGCCGACCCTGATGGTCATGGCCATTGGGGGTGGCATCCTGTCGGCTGCGATGCTTATCCATATGAAATTGCGCCCTTCGGACAAACCGGTCGAGGTTCCCTATGGGGTTGCCATCGCCGCTGCGGGCCTTTGGGCGCTTCACCAACAATATCTTAACCAGTTTCAGGTTATCGGATGACCTGAGGGAAAAGCACGACCGTCTCTGGTGGGTGCAGGAGGGCGACAAATCGTCATGGATACGCGAAAGATTATGCTGATCGTCGGCGCGCTGGTGATTGCCATCAGCGCAGCGTTCGGGGTCAACCAGATGATGCGCGGAGCAGCCACTCCGCAAGCGCGTGCAGCGGCGGCGCCGGACATTACCGGTCCGATGATCCTTGTCGCGACGCGGCAACTGCCCGTCGGCACGATTGTCGGCCCGGACAGCTTCCGCTTCCAGCCCTGGCCCAAGGAATTGGTCGAAAAGGCCTATTTCATGAAGGACAAGACCGACGTGAACACGTTGGTCGGCACCGTCGTGCGCTATCCGATCACCGCCGGCCAGCCGCTGACACAAGGCGCACTCGTCCATCCCGACGATCGCGGCTTCCTCGCCGCGGCGCTTGGCCCGGGCATGCGTGCCGTTACCGTAAAGGTCAGCCAAGAACAGGGCGTCGCCGGTTTCGTCTTTCCGGGCGACCGCGTCGATGTGGTGCTGGCTCAGACGATCTCGGTCGAGGAAGGCAGCAGCTTTCCCGACAAGCAGATATTCACGGCCGAGACGATCGTTCGCAATGTCCGCATATTGGCGACCGATCAGCGTTATGACGCCGAGGATGAAACCGGGAAGACCCCGGTTCGCACCTTTGGCTCGGTGACGCTCGAAGCCACGCCGGAAATCGCCGAGAAGATCGCCGTCGCGCAGGACATGGGCAAATTGTCGCTCGCACTGCGTCCGCTGGCCGAAAGCGCCGGCGAACTCGATGCGGCCATCGCGTCGGGCGACATCAATGTGCCGGCCAAGGGCGGCTCCGTGGCGGAAAAACGGATGCTCGCCGAAGCCGCCGCACGTCCGGTTGCCAGCCGCTCGACGGTGACCACGGGCGGCGACGTGTCGCGCTTCTGGATCCCGGTGCGCGGCCGCGTGAACTCCGCGCGGGCGCCGCAGGCTGCAACGAATGGCGGCGGCTTCATGCCGTCTAATGGGGGCGCCGTGTCCGTTCCGACCGGTCCGGTCGTGCGCGTGACCCGCGGCGACAAGATGACCGAAGTTCCGGTTGGGGGTAAGTAAGATGAACAGCACAGCCAAATTCAAGGCGGCGGCTCTGGCCCGCACCCTGGCCATCGGCCTGGTGGCAGCCACGCTGGCAGCGGCACCTTCGGCGCCCGCCATCGCCCAGGCCGTCCAGAATGCCAGCAGCAGCATCGAACTCTCGGTGGGCCGTGGCCGCCTGGTCAGCCTTCCGGCCTCGATGTCCGACGTCTTTGTCGCCAATGACGAAGTCGCCGACGTCCAGGTGCGTTCGGGCCGCCAGCTCTATATCTTTGGCAAGAAGCCGGGCGAAACCAGCATCTATGCCACCGACGCCAGCGGCCGTGTCGTTTTCTCGACCGTCGCCCGCGTCGGCAACAATATCGAGACGATCGACCAGATGCTGTCGCTCGCCATGCCCGACGCCAGCATTTCGGCAAATACGATGAACGGCTTCGTGCTGCTCACCGGTACGGTCCAGTCACCCGACGATGCCGCCGAAGCCGAACGGCTCGTCCAGGCGTTCGTCGGCGAGCCGACCAAGGTCTTGTCGCGTCTTCGCACGGCCACGCCGCTACAGGTCAACCTGCAGGTCCGCATCGCCGAAGTGAACCGCTCGCTGGTCAAGGAAATCAGCGGCAACTTGAAGACCCTCGACTCGACCGGCGGTTTTCTCGGCGGAGTCTTTGGTGGCCGGAATCCCGGCACGATCACTCGCATCCCTGCACCGACCGCCGTGTTTCCCGGGAGCCCGGCGCCGCGCCCATATGATCCTGTCACGGGCCAGCCGATCAATTCGCCGTTTCTCGGCACCTCCTATGAGGTCGTTACGCCCTCCGGCACGCGCAGCCTTGCCGGTGCCGGCCGCCTGTTCGGGCTCGACCTGATCGCCTCACTCGATATCGGCGAACGATCGGGCTTGGTCGCAACGCTGGCGCAGCCCAATTTGACCGCCATTTCCGGCGAAACCGCTGACTTCCTTGCCGGCGGCGAGTTCCCGGTTCCGGTCCCCGGCAATTTTGCCGGCACGACGATCGAATATCGCAAATATGGCGTCAGCCTCGCCTACACGCCGACCGTGCTGTCGAATGGCCGGATCAGCCTGCGCGTTCGCCCCGAAGTATCCGAACTGTCGACCGAAGGCGCGATCGTGATGCAGGGGTTCCAGGTTCCCGCCTTGACGATTCGCCGCGCCGAAACGACGGTCGAACTCGGCTCGGGCGAAAGCTTCATGATCGCGGGGTTGATGAACAATCGTTCGATCGGCGCGATCGACAAGATGCCCGGCCTCGGCGACGTTCCGCTACTCGGCATGCTGTTCAAATCGGACAGCTTCCGCCGCGGCGAAACCGAACTCGTCATCGTCGTGACGCCCTATCTGGTCCAGCCGGTGTCGGCGAACGACATCAAACTGCCCACCGACGCCTTCCAGGATTCCGACGACCTGCAGCGGCTTCTGCTCAACCAGACGAGCAACGGCGTGACGGGGGGGGACCGGCCGAAACCGCGGCTCGACACCTCGATCGGCGACGCCGATCGCCCGCGGGGCAGCGGCGACGCGTCGCCCGGCTTCAGCATCAAGTGACGCGCTGGATTTCAGGAGCAAAGTGATGAAAAAAATCGCAACTTGGACGGTCCTGGCTCTGGCCACGTCGCTCGCCGGCTGCACTGGCGCGGCGGTCAGCAACCGCAGCCTCGAGTCGGTCCACCAGCCTGTCGTGCGCAACGCCATCTATCAATTCGATGTTGCCGCTTCGAACGGCGAACTGCCGCCCAGCGAACAGGGCCGCCTGCAAGGCTGGCTCGATTCGATGGGGGTTCGTTATGGCGACCGCGTCGCGATCGAGGATCCGTCGGCCTATGGCGCCGGCTCAGCACTGGCGACCGTCCGGTCGATGATCGAACGCCGCGGGCTGCTGCTCAGCAGGGATGTCCCGGTAACGACCGGCGCGGTGCCGCAGGACCACCTGCGCGTCGTCGTGACGCGGGCGACGGCATCCGTGCCCGGCTGCCCCAATTGGGAGAGCAAATCGTCGATCAACCCGACCAACTCGACATCGTCGAACTATGGCTGCGCGATCAACAGCAATCTTGCCTCGATGGTCGCCGATCCGAACGACCTGATCAAGGGCGCCAGCAATACGGGCAGCGATCCGACGGCGGCGACGCGTGCGATCCAAACCTATCGTACCAAACCCCAAACCGGTGCCGGCGAACTGACCAAGACACCTACCAGCGGAGGCAGCCAATGAACGCTCCTTTCAAATCAGCAGGCGCGCGTGACCCCTTCAACGCCTTCGTTTGCGACGACGATACGCTGGAGCTGATCCGCGCCGCGGTCAACGACATGGGCTGGCCGATCGAAAAATGTAACAAGGGCGGACTGCGCAACGCTGTGCAATCGCTTTCGGTCTCCGCCAGCCCGAACATCCTGTTCGTCGACATGTCGGAATCGGGCGATCCGATCAACGACATCAATGCGCTGGCCGAAGTCTGCGAGCCGGGCACTGTCGTGATCGCCGCGGGCCAGGTGAACGACGTTCGCCTGTACCGCGACCTCCTGTCCAGCGGCATCCAGGATTATCTGCTGAAGCCGCTGTCGCTCGACCAGGTCCGCGAATCGTTCACCATGGCGCAGGCCATGCTGTCGGCTCCGAAACATGCCGACATGCACGACGACAAGCCGCATCATATGATGGGCGTTGTCGGTGTACGCGGCGGCGTCGGGGCGTCGCTGGTGGCGACCTCGCTCGCCTGGGCGATCAGCGAACAGGCGGGCCGCCAGACGGCGCTGCTCGATCTTGACATCCATTTCGGCACGGGCGCGCTGACGCTCGACCTCGAACCGGGGCGCGGCCTGATCGACGCGATCGACAATCCCAGCCGCATCGACGGGCTGTTCATCGAACGCGCGATGGTGCGAGCGTCGGACAAGCTTAGCCTGCTGTCAGCCGAAGCGCCGATCCATCAGCCGGTGATGACCGACGGTTCGGCCTTTTTCCAGCTGGAAGAAGAGCTGCGTTCCGCCTTCGAGATGACGATTGTCGACATCCCGCGCCAGGTGTTGATCCCCTTCCCGCACCTCGTGTCGGAAGCCGGCACGATCCTGCTCGTCAGCGATGTGACGCTCGCCGCCGCGCGCGACACGATCCGCCTCCTGTCCTGGTTCAAACAGAACATCCCGGGCGCGCGTGTCGTGCTCGTCGCGAACAAGTTCCAGAACGCCATCGGCGAGCTGTCGCGCAAGGAATTCGAATCGTCGATCGAACGACCGATCGACATCGTCATCCCGTTCGATCCGAAGCTGGTCGCCCAATCGGCAAAGCTCGGCAAATCCTATGCCGAAACCTGCAAGGGCACCAAGTCGGCGCAGGTGTGGAGCAACCTGATGCGCATCATCCTCGACGGCGCCGATGTCGAAGCCGAGGAAGCGCAGATCGTCACCGCAAAGAGCAAATCGGGCGGCTCGCTGCTCGGCAAGCTCGGGCTGACCAAAAAGGGCGTGAAACAGGCGGCGTGACGGCGCGCCTGACGGGCCGTCACCACCTCCAGCGATAGAAGCGGACATCAGCTGACCATGAATCTGCCAGTCATCCTTATCATCGCGGGGGCCTTCCTGGCCTTTGCCCTCCTCGTGATCTTGCTTGGCGGGCCTTCGTCCGGCAAGGCAAAGACGCGGCGACTGGCGATGGTCAAGGACCGCCACGCCGCCTCGACCGAAGCGGTGGTGGCGGCACAGATGCGCAAGACGATCCAGTCGGGCCGCAACGGCGATTCATCGCTGATCGCTTTGTTGCCGCGCAGGGACGAGCTGGAAAAGCGCATCCGCCGGACCGGCAAAAACTGGTCGCTTACACAATATATGTTCGCGTCGATGATCGTGTTTGTCGTGGCAACCGGCGGCATGCTCATCGTGCGCGCGCCGTTCCTGATGGCCGCGTTGGTTGGATTGCTCCTCGGGCTCGGCTTGCCCTATCTGATCGTCGGCATGACGATCAACAGGCGTGTCAAGGCGTTCAACGCCCGCTTTCCCGACGCTATCGATCTGCTGGTACGTGGCCTGAAATCCGGTCTGCCGGTCACCGAAACCTTTCAAGTGGTGAGCCAGGAACTTCCCGGGCCGGTCGGGGAGGAATTCAAGGGCGTCGTCGAACGCATCCGTATCGGCAACACGATGGAAGCGGCGTTGCAGGAAACGGCCGAAATGCTCGGCACGCCCGAATTCCAATTCTTCTGCATCACGATCCAGATCCAGCGCGAAACGGGTGGCAACCTCGCGGAAACGCTGGCCAACCTGTCCGACGTTTTGCGCAAGCGGGCGCAAATGAAGCTCAAGATCCGCGCGATGTCGTCCGAAGCAAAAGCTTCCGCCTATATCGTCGGCGCACTGCCCTTCTTTGTGTTCGGCGTCGTCTGGACAGTGAACCCCGGTTATCTGGCGGGCTTTTTTGTCGAAGAGCGCCTCATCATTGCGGGGATAGGCGGCCTGATCTGGATGAGCATCGGCGCCGGCATCATGGCCAAAATGGTCAACTTCGAAATCTGACGGGGGCATAGAAATGAACAGCGGCCTCCTTCTCTCTTCGGCTTTCTCTGGCGCACAAGCCGGACCGAAGATCCTTGGTATCGACGTCGTATGGGCCGGCACGATGCTTGCGGCGGTCGGCGTCTTTGCCGTCCTGTTCGCGATCTACAACGCGCTGACCGTTCGCAACCCGATGACCAAGCGCGTCAAGGCGCTGAACGATCGGCGCGAGCAGTTGAAGGCGGGCATCACCGCCTCGACCGCGAAACGCCGCGCACGGCTCGTCCGCAAGAACCAGACCGCCGACAAGATGCGGACCTTCCTGGGCCGGCTCCAGGTGCTGCAGGAAGAACAGGTCAAGGAGGTTCAGCAAAAGCTGGCGCAGGCCGGTATCCGGTCGAAGGATCTCGCCGTGGCGGTCATTTTCGGCCGCATGGTCCTGCCGATCATCTTCGGCGGCCTCGCTCTTTTCCTGATCTATTGGGTCGATATGTGGCCCGACCTGACGTCGTTCAAGCGCTCCATGTATACGATGGGCGCCTTGATACTCGGCTACAAGGCACCCGACCTTTTCGTGGATAATAAGCGCCAGAAGCGTACCCACGCGATCCGCAAAGGCCTGCCCGACGCGCTCGACCTGCTCGTCATCTGCGCCGAAGCCGGTTTGACGGTCGACTCCGCCTTTTCACGCGTCTCTAAGGAGCTGGGCCGGGCGTATCCCGAGCTCGGCGAAGAGTTCGCGCTGACGTCGATCGAGCTCGGCTTTCTGACCGAACGCCGGCAGGCTTTCGAAAACTTCGCCTATCGCGTGAATCTGGAATCGGTGAAGGGCGTGGTCACGACCATGATCCAGACCGAGAAATACGGCACGCCGCTCGCCAGCGCGCTTCGGGTCCTGTCGGCCGAATTCCGCAACGAGCGCATGATGCGCGCCGAGGAAAAGGCCGCGCGCCTGCCCGCTATCATGACGGTGCCGCTCATTCTGTTCATTCTGCCGGTGCTGTTCGTCGTCATTCTTGGCCCGGCGGCCTGTTCGCTGAGCGACGCCATGGCGGGCGGCAGCCTCGGCGCCAAATAGCCCGGCAACACCGGCACGAAATCGGGAGAGGGCGGAAGCAGTTCCGCCCTCTTTTGCTATCAGCCCACGCTCTGTTCGATTGCGCCGAAGATGCTGTGATGCCGGTCGTCATCCATCCAGATGCGGACCGTGTCGCCCTTTTGCATGAACGGAGTCTTGGGCTCGCCCTGCTGGATCGTTTCGACCGTACGCACTTCGGCGAGGCAGCTATAACCGAGGCCGCCGGCGGCGATCGGCTTGCCCGGCCCGCCATCGGCATCGCGGTTCGACACCGTGCCCGACCCGATGATCGTGCCCGCACCCAGGTCGCGCGTCTTTGCCGCATGCGCGATCAGCGCGCCGAAATCGAACGTCATGTCGACGCCGGCGTCGGCGCGGCCGAGCGGCTGGCCGTTGAGGTCGACCGACAATGTGCCGTGCAGCTTGCCGTCCTTCCAGCGATCGCCCAGCGCTTCGGGGGTCACGAACACGGGCGACATCGCGCTCGACGGCTTCGACTGAAAAAAGCCGAAGCCCTTGGCGAGCTCCGCCGGGATCAGGCCGCGCAGCGACACGTCGTTGGTCAGACCGACAAGCAGGATCGTCTCGCGCGCCGCGGTGGCATCGATACCCTTGGGCACGTCGCCCGTCACGACGATCACTTCGGCCTCCATATCGCAGCCCCAGTCGGGGTCGCCGAGGGGGATCGGATCGCGCGGCCCCAGGAAGGCGTCGCTGCCGCCCTGATACATCAGCGGATCGTGCCAAAAGCTGTCGGGCATTTCGGCGCCGCGCGCCTGCCGCACCAGCGCGACATGGTTCACATAGGCGCTGCCGTCGGCCCACTGATAGGCACGCGGCAACGGCGACGCGGCGTCATGTTCGTGAAAGCGGTCTTTCGGGATCGCGTGGTGATTGAGATCCTCTGCCAGCGCCGCGAGGCGGGGAGCGGCATAGGCCCAATTGTCGAGCGCCGCCTGCATCGTCGGGACGATCTGACCGGCGTCGGCGTACCAGGCAAGGTCGTCCGAAACGACGACCAGGCGTCCGTCGCGGCCCTGTTTGAGCGAAGCTAGTTTCACGGGAACTCCTTTGGCTGACGATGCGGCTGAACCGACATCGCCTCAAAGGAGCGAAAATCAGCGCGTCATCGTGATCGATGCGAAACAGGTAAAGCCGCTCTGCCCCGCCTGCAAGCGCCGGATATATTGGAGATAGGCTTGCGACTGGTTGTACGTCGTACCGGGCAGCGTCTGCCCGCGGAATGCCCGCTTTACTTCCTCGCCCGTGAATGGGCGGACCGAGCCCGGAAACGCGCCCTTGGTGCCCGGTGGGACCAGTTTGCCCGCGGTGCTGATATATTTGCCGGCGCCCGTCGGGCCGGGAACGGGAATCTGGCAATTCATCACCGACACCGCGGTCTGCGCAAAGGCGGGACGGATCGTCAGCGCGGCGGATACGCCGACGGCGCCGAGCGCGAGCATCTTGCGCCGCGACGGAATGGCTTCGTCCGTCTCCACGGGGTTTTCGGCGGGAATGTCGCTATTTTCCATATCGCGCGCATAACCCAATGAAGCACCAAGGAAAAGCAAAAGACGGGTCGCGGCCCTGCCCTTCCCGCTTTGGGACATTCGCGGCCAAGACGTTAATTGCGGTAAACATCCTTGCGCATCGTCACCGCTTCGTGCGAGGCGCAGCGACGATGTTCGATCGCCTTTCCAGCCTGGTCATCGCTTTGACGCTGGTCGCCATCGCAGCGATTTTCGCCACGCTGACGGGCGGCGATCCGCTGTCGATCGCCATCATGCTACTCGCGGGCTTCCTCGCCGCCGCGACAGTCTACGGCGCGCTTCCCGTCGCCTTGCCCGACACGAAGGGCGCCGGGCCCGAACCCGCGGCCGCCCTGCCCGTCTCCTTGCTCCGCCATCCCGATTTTGCCCATTGGGTCGATCAGGAAAAGGAGCCCTTGATCGGCACCGCCGACAATATCGTCACCATCGCCAACGACGCCGCGATCCGGCTGCTGGGCCGGCATATCGTCGGCGCCGACGTCCGCACCGCGATCCGCCATCCCGCGGCGACCGACTGGCTGTCGCGGATCGACGGGCAAGATCCGCTCGAAACGGTCAATCTGATCGATTTTCCACGCCCCGGCCAGCGTTGGACGATGCGCATCGCGGCGCTGTCGGGCAGCGAATATATCATCTTCCTGTCCGACCGGTCGGCGATCGATGCCGCAGACCGCATGCGATCCGACTTCGTCGCCAACGCCAGCCACGAACTGCGCACGCCGCTCGCCGCGATTCTCGGCTATGTCGAAACGCTCCAGGAAATGAATGGCGAGGCCGACGCGCCGACGCGCAATCGCTTCCTTTCGATCATCGATCGCGAGGCGCGGCGGATGCAGCAACTCGTCATCGACCTTTTGTCGATTTCACGCGTCGAGGCCGACCGCTTTCGTCGCCCGACCACCCCGGTCGACCTTGCCGTCATCGTCCAGACCACGATCGCGCAGCTGCGCGATAGCGAACAGCCGCGCACCAAAGACATCGTCGCGCGGCTGGGCGGCGATCCACAGCCGGTGCTGGGCGACGAGGCGCAGCTGGGGCAGCTCGCAAACAACATCATTGCGAACGCGATGAAATACGGCCACGCGGGAACGCCGGTGACGGTTGAACTGGTGCGCGAGGGCCGCCGCGTACGGCTTTCGGTCAGCGACGAGGGCGACGGCATCGCGCCCGATCATCTGCCGCGCCTGACCGAACGCTTTTATCGTGTCGACGAGGCGCGCAGCCGCTCGGTCGGCGGCACCGGCCTCGGCCTGGCGATCGTCAAACACATCAGCGAGCGTCATCAAGGACAGCTCGATATCGACAGCGAAGTCGGCAAAGGTACCCGCGTTTCGGTCACTTTTCCGCTGCTCGCACAGGCATGACGGCGCGCGACTCCGGGCCTATCCTTGACTTTTCATAGCTCAAGGCCCATCTTCAGCAGGCTATCGTCGCCTACGACGGATTTTTTTGCCTGCTTGGCGGACACTTCCATCCTCACGCTACCTGGCGCCATCGGCATATGGCCGATGGCAACTCCGCTTCCGTGAAAGGAACGACCCCATGCCCATCGGCACCGTAAAATTCTTCAACACCGAAAAAGGTTATGGCTTCATCGCGAACGAAGACGGTTCGGGCGACAATTTCGTCCACATCACCGCCCTCGAACGCGCCGGGATGACGACGCTGAACAAGGATCAGCGCGTTTCCTATGATCTGGAAACCGACCAGCGCGGCAAGACCGCCGCCGTCAACATCCAGCAGGCCTGATCTTTTGGCCAAAGAGGAACTACTGACCCTCGACGGCCAGATCGATGAAATCCTTCCCGATGGACGCTTTGGCGTCGTTCTGGAAAATGATCATCGGATCATCGCTTACACGGCAGGCCGGATGCGACGTTTTCGCATCCGGTCGGTCGTCGGCGACGCCGTACGCGTCGAAATGACGCCCTATGACCTGACCAAGGGCCGCATCGTTTATCGCGATCGCGGCGCCGGTCCGGCCGGAGGCGGCCCACGCAAGGGCAATCGACGCTGAATACCCAACCAGAACAAAACAATGATTACAGGATATTATGAACTTTAATTTGAATGCATTTCCTTCCCTTCTTCGGCCCTATTCCGCGATCGATGCGCGGGCCGATAAGCCAGCCCGGCGATCGCCGACGCTGACGCGGCGCGAACTTCGCCGCCTGATCGCCCAAATGGTCGACTGACCTCTCCGGTTCAAACCGACCTTCAACACCCCAACCCTAAGGATTTCCGCCATGTCGAACACCAGCGATTTCTACCTGATCCAGGCGGACAAATGCGCGGCCGACGCGGCGGAAAGCACGCTGTCGCAGGTCCGCGACCGCAATCTGCGCGCCGAACAGGCGTGGCGCACGATGGCCGAGCGCCTGATCCAGACCGAAGCCACGCGCGCTCGGCAAGTCGCTGCGGCCGCCGCCAAGGCGGAAGCCAACGTCGCCGCCGACTGACGGCTATTCCCCTCAGTCGATGCGGCCCAGCAATTCGACAATCTTCCCGAACATCTCGTCAATCTGCGCCTTTTCGACGATCAGCGGCGGCGACAGCGCAATGATGTCGCCCGTCGCGCGAACAAGCAAACCATTGTCGAAGCAGGCGTGGAACAATTCCATCGCGCGCGCGGTCGGTGCTCCCGCACGCGGCTCGAGTTCGATGCCCGCGACCAGCCCGATCGTGCGAATATCGATGACATGGCGCGCGCCTTTCAGGCCGTGCGCCGCGTCCTCCCAGTAGGTGCCGAGTTCGGTCGCGCGGTCGAACAGGCCATCGCGCGCATAAAGATCGAGCGTCGCAAGCCCTGCGGCGCTCGCAAGCGGATGCCCCGAATAGGTGTAGCCGTGGAACAGCTCGATCCCACCGGGCACGCTTTCGATCACCGCATCGTGGAGGTCGCGTTTCACCGCGACCGCGCCCATCGGCACCGCCGCGTTGGTCAGCCCCTTTGCCATGGTTATGATGTCGGGCGTCACACCCCAGGTCCCCGCCGCGGTCGCGCCGCCTACTCGGCCGAACGCGGTTATGACCTCGTCAAAGATCAGGATGATACCATGCTTGTCGCAGATTTCGCGGAGGCGCCGAAGATAGCCGACCGGCGGGACGAGCACACCGGTCGAGCCCGCCATCGGTTCGACGATCACCGCCGCAATGGTGTCGGCACCATGCAGGTCGACGAGCCGCTGGAGGTCGTCCGCCAGTTCCGCGCCATGCTGCGGAAAACCGCGCGTGAAGGCGTTGCGTTCGACGTCGTGCGTGTGACGAATATGGTCGACCCCGGGCAGCCCGCCGCCGAACGCGCGGCGGTTGTTCACAAGGCCGCCGACGCTGATCCCGCCAAAGCCGGTGCCGTGATAGCCACGCTCGCGCCCGATCAGCCGCGTGCGTGTTCCCTGCCCCTTGGCACGCTGGATGTTCAGCGCAATTTTCAGCGCTGTATCAACCGATTCTGAGCCGCTGTTGGTAAAGAATATCCGGTCGAGTCCATCGGGCATCAGCGCCGCTAGGCGTTGCGCGAGCTCGAATGGCAGCGGATGGCCGAGCTGGAAGGTGGGTGCGAAATCGAGTGTCGCTGCGGCATTGGCGATCGCTTCGGTGATTTCGGGACGGCAATGGCCCGCGTTGCTGCACCAGAGGCCCGACGTGCCGTCGAGAACCTGCCGCCCGTCGCCCGACTGGTAATACATGCCATTCGCCGACACGAGTTGCCGCGGATGCGCCTTGTACGATCGATTGGCGGTAAACGGCATCCAGAAAGAGGCCAGCTGGTCGTTTTCACCCCTCATTCCGATCTCCTTTAATCCTGTCATTGCGAGGAGCGCAGCGATGAAGCAATCTCCAGCTATCGGCCTTGGGAATGGCCGATAGCTGGAGATTGCTTCGCTTCGCTCGCAATGACAACCGGCTTTCGAGCAAGCAAAGAATCCAGCATATAATCATGCCGAAAATGGCCGAATAGCGGCCCCCTCTGGCGCTCCCCCAAAGCTTGCGATACGCTGCCCGTTCCACAACGGGCCGACTCCTCGGCCCAATCGGGGGCTCATGTCAGTCAATCTGGAACAATGGATCAGCGACCATAAAATCGACGAAGTCGAATGCATCGTCCCCGACATCAACGGGGTCCAGCGCGGCAAGGTGCTGCCGGCCAAGAAGTTCCTCTCCTCGGTCAAAGACAAGTCGCTCCGCATCCCGGGCAGCGTCTTCATCTGCACGATCGACGGCCATTATCCCGAGGATATTGACGATATCTGGGACAAGGATCCCGACAAGATATTGATCGCCGATCCGAGCACGATCTGCGTCGCGCCCGGCTTCACCTCGCCCACCGCCTTCGTGATCGCCGACGCCTATAATGGCGACGGGACCGAGGTCGACATCGCCCCGCGCACGATCCTCAAGAAGGTGCTCGGCCTCTACGCCGAAAAGGGCTGGAAACCGATCATCGCGCCCGAGGTCGAATTCTACCTCGTCTCGCAGAACGCCGACCCCGATTTCCCGCTGACCCCGCCGGTCGGCCAGTCGGGACGGAGCGAAACCGCGAGCCAGCCCTACGGGCTCGAGGCGATGAACGAATATGAGGATATCATCGATCATATCTATGACGATTGCGAGCTTATGGGGCTCGATATCGACACGATGATCCACGAAATGGGCGCCGCGCAGCTCGAGGTCAATTTCGAGCATGGCGACCCGCTGCGGCTCGCCGACGAGGTGTTCCTGTTCAAACGCGTCGTGCGCAACGTCGCGAAGCAGCACAATGTCTATGCGACCTTCATGGCGAACCCGATGGCGGGCCAGCCGGGAAGCGCGATGCATATCCACCAGTCGGTGGTCGATGCGGCGACGGGCAAGAACCTGTTTTCGGTCGCCAATGGCCGCGATAGCGCGATGTTCCGCAGCTATATCGCCGGGCTTGTGCGCTACATGCCGCAAATCTCGCCGCTGTGGGCGCCGAATGTGAACAGCTTCCGCCGTATGCGCCCCGACAGCGCGGCGCCCATCAATGTCCAGTGGGGCGAGGACAACCGCTCGTGCGGCTTTCGCGTTCCGATCTCCGACAAGAATAACCGCCGCGTCGAAAACCGCCTGCCGGGCGCCGACAGCAACCCCTATCTCGCAATCTCCGCCTCGCTGATCTGCGGCTATATCGGCATGGTCGACCGCATGGTGCCCGCCAAGCCGATCGCCGGCAGCGCCTACAACCGCGCCCGCACCCTGCCGCGCACGCTCGAGGCGGCGCTCGACCGCTTCGCTTCGTGCAAGAAGGTTCGCAACCTGCTCGGCGACGACTTTTTCGAAATCTTCTTCGCGGTGAAGGATTATGAGCTCTTCAACTACCAGTCGGTCGTGTCGAGCTGGGAGCGCGAACATCTGTTGATGCGGGTCTGACTCGCGGCGCGAACATGACCGACCCGCTCGCCAACAGCTATTATGCCGCAACCGCGCATCGGTGGCGTTCGGCATATGAAATGGGCGAAGAGCTTTCGTTCGATGTCGCAATCATCGGCGGCGGCTTCACTGGTCTGTCCGCTGCCCTCGCCTGTGCCGAGCGCGGTTTCTCGGTGATCCTGATCGAGCGCGAACATGTCGGCTTCGGCGCGTCGGGCCGAAACGGCGGACAGTTGATCCCTGGCCTTCGCTGGTCAGCGTCCGAGCTTGAGGGCGAATTCGGTCGCGAGCGCGCCGAGGCGCTGTTCGACCTGTGCTGGCGCGCGAATCCGGTGAAAGCGCGCATCGAAAAACACGGCATCGATTGTGATCTCAAGACCGGGCATCTTGAGGCCGCGTGGACGCCGAAGGATTTCGACGCAATGAAGCGCGAGGCCGAGTTTCTGGCGACGCGCTTTGCCTACCAGAGCCAAGTCATCGAGAAGAGCGACATGGGCGCGCATATCGCCAGCCCGCTTTACCACGGCGGCATCCAGGATCCGCAGGGCGGGCATTTCCATCCGCTGAACTATGCGATCGGCCTTGCGTACGCCGCCGAGGCCGCGGGCGTTTGCATCTGGGAAGATCAACGCGCCCACAGGATCACCGACACGCCGGATGGACTGGGCGTGATGACCGATCGCGCGCACGTCGCCGCGCGCTATGTCATCGACGCCACCGACAGCTGGATCGGCGACGTCGAACCCGACCTCGGCCGCTACACCGTGCCGATCATGAACTATAATATCGCGACCGCGCCACTAGCGAACGCCGACGCGCTGCTGCCCAGCGACGCAGCGGTTGCCGACAGCCGCTTCGTTCTCAACTATTTCCGCCTCTCGGCCGACAAGCGGCTCATCTTCGGCGGTGGCGAGCGCTATTCGCAGACGCCGCCACGCGATATCGCCGCCTTTGTTCGCCCCTTCATGGCAGAGGTGTTCCCGCAAATCGCCGATGCGCAGATCGACTATGGCTGGGGCGGCGCGGTCGCGGTGACGATGAACCGGCTGCCGCATATCGGACGGCGCGGGAACGTCTTTTATGCGCATGGCTTTTCGGGGCACGGTGCGCTGGTTACGACGCTCGCCGGCGAATTGATCGCCGAGGCGATGGCCGGGACCGCCGAACGCTTCGATGTGCTCGCAAATCTGCCGTCCAAGCCCTTCCCCGGCGGCAAATGGCTGCGCCAGCCGCTCGCGACGCTCGGGCTGCTCTACTATGCGATGAAGGACAAGCTCGGGTGATATCGGGCGCCGCCATCGCGCGCGTCGCGAGCCGCGAGGCAGAGCGTTTCCGCGCCGCCAACCCGCGCGCTTTCGCGCATCACGCGGCCGCGAGGGGCTGGTTTCAGTCGGTTCCGTTCCACTGGATGCGCGACTGGCCCAGCCCCGTGCCGATCGTCGCCGCATCGGCGAAAGACGCGACGCTGACCAGCATCGACGGGCAGCGCTACGACGATTTCTGCCTCGGCGACACGGCGAGCCTGTTCGGCCATTCGCCGCCAGCACTCGCCGCAGCGCTGGCGAAGCAGGCGACCGAAGGGCTGAGCTACATGCTGCCGACCGAGCGCGGCGCGGCGCTGTCACAGCGGCTCGCGGCGATGTTTGGCCTGCCTTTGTGGCAGGTCACGACGACCGCCAGCGAAGCCAATCGCGCCGTGATCCGCTGGTGCCGCGGGATCAGCGGACGGCCGAGAATCCTGACGTTTACTGGCGCCTATCATGGCGCGGTCGACGATGCCTTTGTCGACCTGAAAGGCGGCGCGCCGGTCATGCGGGCGAGCTTGGTCGGACAGGTCCACGACTTATGCGACACCACCACGGTGATTGAGTTCAATGACGAAGCAGCGCTGGCGACGGCGCTCCTCGGCGGCGATATCGCGTGCGTACTCGCCGAGCCGGTGATGACCAACGTCGGCATGGTGCGCGATGCGCCCGGCTTTCTGGCGACGCTCCGCCGGCTTTGCGACGAGACCGGCACTTTGCTGATCTTCGACGAAACGCACACCATCTCGTCGGGATATGGCGGCCATGGCGTCACGCACGGCCCCACCCCAGACCTTATCGTCGTCGGCAAGTCGATCGGCGGCGGCGTTCCCTGTGCGGTCTATGGATTTTCGGCCGCTGTCGCGGAACGCATGGCAGCACTCAATGCTACGCGCCCTTCGGGGCATAGCGGCATCGGAACCACGCTATCCGCCAACGCGCTCGCGATCACGGCGATGGATGCGATGCTGTCCGACGTCATCACGCCCGCCGCCTATGATCACATGCTGCGCGGAGCGGCGCGGCTCGTCGCCGGGCTGGAACAGGAAATCGCCGCCGCCGGTCTCGACTGGCACGTCACGCAGGTCAACGCCCGCGTCGAATTCCTGACCTGCCCGACCCCACCGCGTAACGGCGGCGAGGCGAAGGCGGCGATGCATCCCGAGCTGGAGGCGGCGATCCACCTGTTCCTCGCAACGCGCGGGATTTTGCTGGCGCCGTTCCACAATATGATGTTGGTGAGCCCGGTTACCGCGGGCGACCAGATCGACCGGCTGGTCGGCGCTTTCGCCGACTGCGTGCGTGCATTGAAGGAGTAGTGGGGCGATGTCGAAGTCATCGGGCGTGATCGCGCCGCGTTCGGAGGCCGAGGCCTTTTTCAAGGCCAATCCCGACGTCGATTCGATCGAGATGATCTACACCGACTTTGGCGGTGTGCCGCGCGGCAAGCGGCTGCGCCAGCATGAGGTGCTTGCCGTCTACGAAAGCGGGCGCATGTTCCCCGGTTCGATCACCGTCGTCGACATCACCGGGCAGGACACCGTCGAAACCGGTCTCGTGTGGGAGGATGGCGACGCCGACCGGTCGATGAAGCCGATCCCCGGAACGCTTGTCCGCACCCCATGGGGCGGTGACCATGCCGCGCAATTCCTTGTCGATTTCTACGAACTCGACGGCACCCCGCACGATCTCGATCCCCGCCATGTGCTCGGCGGCGTGATCGACCGCTTTACCGCCGACGGGCTAACTCCTGTGCTCGCGGTCGAGCTTGAATTCTACCTCGTCGACCCGCGCCGCGCGCGCGATGGCGCCATCCGCCCCGCCCGCCCCGGCTACAGCCGCGACACCCCGCGCAACGTCGAGGTTTACGGCCTGCGCGAACTCGACGACTTCCGCCCCTTCTTCGACGCGCTTTACGCCGCGACCGATGTGCAGGACCTGCCACTCGAAAGCGCAATCTCCGAATTCGCGCCCGGCCAGTTCGAACTGACATTGCGCCACAAGCCCGATGCGCTGCGGGCGTGCGACGATGCGATCATGTACAAAAGGCTCGTCAAGGCGATCGCGCAGCAACATGGCCTCGAGGCCACCTTCATGGCCAAACCCTTCGCCGAGCAGGCGGGCAGCGGCATGCACATCCATGTGTCGGTCAACGACAGCAAGGACACCAACATCTTCGCCAGCGACGATCCCGAAGGCACCCCCGCGCTCCGCCATGCGATCGGCGGGATGATCGGCAGCGTCGGTGACGCCTTCGCGCTCTTTGCGCCGCACGCGAACAGCTATCGCCGCTTCAAGGCGAACAGCTATGCGCCCGTCGCGCCGACCTGGGGCGTCAACAACCGCACCGTATCGTTCCGCATCCCCGCCGGCCCTCCGCCGAGCCGCCATGTCGAGCATCGCGCGTGCGGCGCCGACGCGAACCCCTATCTCGCGGTCGCGGCGGTCCTCGCGGGCATGCACCACGGCATGACGAACAAGATCGATCCGGGCACCGCGGTGGTCGGCAACGGCTACGACCGCGACAACAGCGGCGACGACAAGCCGCCCTCGAACTGGTTCGCCGCGGTCGACCGGTTCCATGCATCGGCGCTGATGCGCGACTATCTCGGCGCGCGGTTCGTCGACATGTTCAGCATCGTGAAGCGCGTCGAGCAGGACCGCTATTTCGGTGTGGTTCCGACGCTCGATTACGATTGGTATCTGCGCAACGCATGAAAGTTTCAAAGAAACTTGGTGCGGCGCAAAAAAGCTCTTTTCAAGCCGACTTTATTGAGTCAGCTTGACGTCACATACAGGGAGGCTGCGACATGGATCCGTTCGAACTGATCAAGCAAACCCGCGGGCGCCGCTCGCTTCTGCAAGCGATGGGAGTCGCGGCCATCGGCATCAGCTTCGGCGGCCTCGCGGCGTGCAGCAAGGAGGGTGGCAAGAAGCTCTCCAACGGCGAGGAAGCCAAGCTCAACTTCTACAACTGGGATACCTATATCGGCGAGAATACGCTCGACAATTTCAAGGAAGCGACCGGCGTCGACGTCACGATGGACCTGTTCGACAGCAACGACGTGCTGTTCGCGAAATTCAAGGCGGGCAACCCCGGCTACGACGTGATCGTGCCCTCGAACGACTTTGTCGAGCGGATGAGCAAGGCCGGCATGTTGCTGCCGCTCGACCATGCGCAAATCCCGAACAAGAAAAATATCGACCCGGCCTACATCAACGTCGAATATGACCTGCAGCGCAAATTTTCGATGCCCTACACCTGGCTCGCGCTCGGCATCGGCTATCGCAAGTCGAAAGTGTCGGCAAAGCCCGACAGCTGGAAAGTGCTGTTCGACAGCCCCGAATATGCGGGCCGCATCGCCTGGCTGTCGGAAGCCGGCGACATGTTCCGCCTTTACGGCAAGTATCTCGGCAAATCGGTCAATGCGCTGACCCCCGCGGACATCGCGACGATCGAAAAGATGATGATCAAGCAAAAGCCCAATGTGAAAAAATTCCACGAAGATGACGGGCAGGATTTGCTGCTCAAGGGCGACGTTGACGTCGTGCTCGAATATAATGGCGACATCGCGCAGGCGATGGTCGAGGACGCCGACATCGATTTCGTCATCCCCAAGGAAGGCAGCCAGCTCAATTCGGACAATCTGTGCATCCCGAAAGGCGCGCCGCATCCGAAGAACGCCCACGCCTTCATAAACTATATCCTCGATGCCAACGTCGACAAGGAAATTACCGAGACGATCCTCTACCCCACGCCCAATGCCGCCGCGAAGAAGCTGATGCCCGACAGCTACAAGAATAATCCGGTGATCTTCCCGCCTCCCGAAGCGCTCGCGAAATGCGAATATGCGCGCTTCAATCCCGAGTTGCAGCCGCTGTACGAGGAAGCCTTCACGCGGGTCCGGGCGGCCTGACGGTCTGAAGGGGGCATCGGGGGGTGGCCGAACAGGACTGGAAAACGAACAAGGGGGTCTTTGCGGCGGTATCGCTACCGACGCTGTTCTGGATCATCCTTTTCTTCCTCGTCCCCATGGCCATCGTCTGGCTCTACAGCTTTGGCGAGAATAAGGGGCTGACCGAAATCGACATTTCGGGGACGCTCGACAATTACAAGCGCGCGACCGAATGGCTGTACCTGACCATTTTCGGCAAGAGTTTCGCGGTCGCCGCGCTCGTCACCTTGATCTGCCTGATCGTCGGCTTTCCCGTTGCGATGGCGATCACTTTCGCCAGCGAAAAATGGCGGCCGTGGCTGCTGCTCGGCATCATGCTGCCCTTCTGGACGAACCTCCTCATCCGCACTTACGCGCTGATGATGCTCCTCGGGACGCAGGGGTTCGCGAACAAGGGGCTCGGCGCGCTCTGGGAAGGGACGAGCTGGATCAAGACGCTCGTCGGGCTCCAGCCGCTCCCGACGTGGGAGCCGGTGCAGCTACTCTTCAACAATTTCGCGGTCGTGTTCGGGCTTGTGTACGTCCATCTGCCCTTCATGGTCCTGCCGCTCTACGCCGCGCTCGACCGCCTCGACCGCAGCCTGATCGAGGCGAGCCTTGATCTCGGTGCCGGGCATTTCCGCACGATCATGCGCATCGTCGTGCCGCTCGCCGCGCCGGGCATCGTCGCGGGGGTGATGATCACGCTGATCCCCGCGCTCGGCGCATACCTCACGCCCGACCTGATGGGCGGGACCGACAGCCAGATGATCGCCAACGTCATCGAGCGCCAGTTCAAGAAGGCCAATGACTGGCCGTTCGGCGCCGCCCTCTCCTTCCTGCTCATCTATGCGATGTTCGCGCTGATCGCGATTCAGTCGATGCGCAAAAAAGTGCCGGAAGTCGGCTGATGGCCCTCTTCGCCCGTACACCCGTAGCGCCGCTCGAATATAGCCGTACCTTGTGGATGCGCCTCTGGGTCGGCGCGGTGATGATCTTCCTCTATGCGCCGCTCGTCGTGCTGGTGATCTTCAGTTTCAACGACAGCAAGCGCAACGTCGTGTGGCGCGGTTTCACGACCAAATATTACGAGAAAGCGATGGGCAATGACCAGCTCGTCGAGGCTTTGCTCAACTCGCTGACCATCGCGGCGCTGGCGACTATCGTCAGTCTCGTTCTCGGCGCGGTCGCCGCGGTGATGCTGTGGCGCTTCCGCTTCCCGCTCAAAAGCGCGATCGACGGCACGATCTCGCTGCCGATCATCGTTCCCGAAATCTGCCTCGGCGTCGCTTTCCTGATGTTTTTCGCCGCGGTGAACTGGCCGACTGACCTCATCTGGCCGTTCAACCTCGGCGCGATCACCATCGCGCACATCACCTTCTGCTTTCCCTTCGTGACGATGGTCGTGCGCTCGCGGCTCGCGACTTTCAACCGCGAGCAGGAGGAAGCGGCCAAGGATCTCGGCGCGAGCGAATGGCAGGTGTTCCGCGACGTGCTGATCCCGCACATCAAGCCCGCGCTCGTCGCCGGCGCGCTCTTGTCCTTCACGCTCAGCCTCGACGATTTCGTCATCACCTATTTCACCAGCGGCCCCGATACGATCACCTTCCCGGTGAAGGTCTATTCGATGGTCCGCTTCTCGGTGACGCCCGAGGTCAACGCCGCCTCGACGCTGCTCATCGTCCTTACCGTCGCCCTGACCTTCGTCGCGCTCAAGCTTCAGGGCGTAAAAGCCATTGCGGAAACCCACTGACCATGACCGAAACCGCACGCCCGATCATCCAGATCCAGAACGTCTCGAAACGCTTCGGCAAGGTGACCGCGGTCGACAACGTCACCCTCGACATCAATGCGGGTGAATTCTTCGTACTGCTTGGCCCGTCAGGGTGCGGTAAAACCACGCTGCTGCGGATGATCGCGGGCTTCGAGCTGCCAAGCGAGGGCCAGATATTGATCGACGGGCAGGATATGGCGGGCATCCCGCCGAACAAGCGCCCGGTGAACATGGTGTTCCAGAGCTATGCCGTGTTCCCGCACATGAGCGTCGCCGACAATGTCGCTTATGGCCTCAAAATTGCGGGCGTGAAGGGCGGCGAGATCAAGGACCGTGTCGCCGAGGCGCTCGAGCTGGTCAAGCTCGGCGGGTTCGAAACGCGGATGCCCGACCAGATGTCGGGTGGCCAGCGCCAGCGCGTCGCGCTCGCGCGCAGCCTGGTGATGCGGCCCAAGGTGCTGCTGCTCGACGAGCCGCTGTCGGCGCTCGATGCCAAGCTGCGCGCGCAAATGCAGTTCGAGCTGTCGGACCTGCAGGAAAAGGTCGGCATCACCTTCGTCACCGTCACCCACGATCAGGACGAGGCGCTGTCGATGGCGTGCCGGATCGGCGTGATCAACAAGGGCGAGGTCGCGCAGCTCGCAACGCCGTCGGATCTCTACGAATATCCCGCCAACCGCTTCGTCGCCGATTTCGTTGGATCGGTGAACATCTTCGAAGGCAAGCTGACGCTCGACGATCCCGACAAGGCTGCGGTCGATTGCCCCGGGCTTGGCAAAGTCTACCTCAACCACGGCGTCACCGGACCGCACGGCGCCGATGTGTGGATCGCGCTGCGCCCCGAGAAAATCTACCTCCACGTCCCGGGCGAGGGCAAGGCGGTCAAGGCCGCTGCGCAGGACGCGCCTGACGGCTTTAATTTTGCGCGCGGCAAGATCAAAGGCATGAGCTATCTCGGCGACATCACCCTATTCGAGATCGAGCTGGAATCGGGCGCGTGCCTGCGCGTGTCGCGCCCGAACCTGTCGCGCCACGACCAGGACGATTTCACCTGGGGCGACAAAGTGAGCATGCACTGGCGCGCCGATAGCCCGGTGGTGTTGCTGGGCTGACAGCCGACTAATATAGGACTTTCCTACATTACTTCGGTGTGAGAGCCTTCGGCTTGGCTCTTTCTCTTCGTCTAGTTGGTCCGCATCGCCCATCGGCTTAAAGCGACAAAGGAGACAATATCGACGTGCGCGTCCGTATCCTTTGTCTCCTTAAGGCCGCAAAGGGCGCAGTTTCGATACGCGCATGCGGGTCTTTGTGGCTTTAGCGATAGCGGCGCCGTGCACCCCGGCGAAAGCCGGGGCCCAGATCGGGATGCAAGGGAAATAGACCCCGGCTTTCGCCAGGGTGCACCGAACTGGATGACGCGATTAATGCGCCGCTTTCTTTCCCGGCAGCAAGTGAAGCACGCCGACGATCACGCCGCCCAGCAACAGGCCGAACACGCCCGCACCGGCGGCATTGATCAGCCATTCCCAAACGCCGGCTCCCGGCAGGTTGCCCGCGACGGATTTGGCGAATGCATCGAGCCCTTCGGCAATGCCTCCGATATGATATTCGTGCAGCCCGTGAAGGAAAATCTGCCCGCCGACCCATAGCATCGCCGCGGTGCCGATCAGCGCGAGCGCCGAGAGCAGCTTCGGCATGAAAGCAACCAGCCCGCGCCCGATCGACCTTCGCGCCGCATTGCCCTCTTTCGCCATATGCAGGCCGATATCGTCCATCTTCACGATCAGCCCGACGACGCCATAGACCGCGACTGTGATCGCGATCGCAACCACCGCGAGCGTCGCGGCGCGCATCGCGAAATGCTCGTCGAGCACTTCGTTGAGCGCGATGACCATGATTTCGGCCGAGAGGATGAAGTCGGTGCGCACCGCGCCTTTCACCATCGCCTCTTCATGGTCCTGATCGGCGACGATCGCGGCGTCCTCGGCGAGGCTCGTCTTATCCTTCTGTAACGAGTGCAGCACCTTTTCGGCGCCTTCGAAGCAAAGATAGGCGCCACCAATCATCAATAGCGGCGTGATCGCCCATGGCACGAAGGTCGACAGCAGCAGCAGCGCCGGCAGGATCAGCACCAGCTTGTTGAAGATCGATCCCTTGGTGATCCGCCAGATGATCGGCAACTCGCGGTCGGGGGTGAAGCCGGTGACGTAGCGCGGGGTCACCGCGGTATCGTCGACCACCACCCCCGCCGCCTTGACCCCGGCCTTCGACGCCGCGGCGCCGATATCGTCGATGCTCGCCGCAGCGACCTTGGCGATCGTCGCAATATCGTCGAGCAGGGCAAAAAGGCCGGAGGGCATAGGGTGTTGGTCTTTCCTGTTTAGAGCGCGCGGAGTTTCGGCATCACCTCATCGAGAGATTTGCGGATGATGGCAACCATCTCGTCGATCTGCTCGGTGGTGATGATCAGCGGCGGACACATGACGAGGCTGTCGCGGATGCCGCGCACCATCAGCCCGTTCGCGATGCACGCATCGCGCGCCATCGGCCCGGCGGTCCCCTCGGCTCCGCCAAAGCGGGCGCGCGTTTCCTTGTCGGCGACGATCTCGACCGCGCCGAGCAGGCCGATCGAGCGCGCTTCGCCGACCAGCGGATGATCGTTCAGCGTGGCGAGCGCTTTGGCTAGATGCGGGCCGGTGACGCTGCCGGTGCGCTCGACGAGGCCTTCACGCTCGATGATCTCGATATTCCTGAGCGCGACCGCCGCGGCGACCGGATGCCCCGAATAGGTGAAGCCGTGGACGAAATCGCCCCCGGTCTTCAGCACCTCGACGACATGCGCCGCAACCGCGGTGGCCGAGATCGGCAGGTAACCCGACGACAGCCCCTTTGCCATCGGCATCAGGTCGGGGGTGAAACCCATCGTCTCATGCCCCCACATCTTGCCTGTGCGCCCGAACCCGCAGATCACCTCGTCGGCAACGACGAGCAGGCCATATTTGCGCGCGACGGCCTCGACCTTGGGCCAATAGCCCTTGGGCGGAATGATCACGCCGCCCGCGCCCTGCACGGGCTCGCCAATGAAGGCGGCGCAATTTTCGGGGCCGACCTCGAGAATCTTGTCCTCGATCGCCTTCACGCAGGCATCGCAGAACTCCTCCTCGGTCATCCCCAGCCCTTCATTATAGGCGTAGGGCTGGCGGACATGTTCGACGCCCGGGATCGGCAAATCGCCCTGCGCGTGCATTGCCTTCATCCCGCCGAGCGAGACGCCCGCGACGGTCGAGCCGTGATAGGCGTTCCAGCGGCTGATAAAGACGGTGCGCTGGGGCTCGCCCTTCAGCTTCCAATAGTGGCGCACCATCCGGAAAACCGTATCGTTCGCCTCGCTGCCCGATGCGTTGAAGAAGATGTGCGGCAGGCGGTTACCCGTCAGGCTGGCAATCTTCGCCGCCAGCGTCACTGTCGGCGGCGTCGCGGTCTTGAAGAAGGTGTTGTAGAAAGGCAACTCGCGCATCTGTGCCGCCGCCGCCTCGACCAGTTCCTCGCGGCCGTAACCGACATTGACGCACCACAGGCCGGCCATCCCGTCGAGGATGCGGTGCCCGTCGCCGTCATGGATATAACAGCCCTCGGCATGGGTGATGATCCGGCTGCCGCCGAGCTTTTCGATTTCGGCCCAGTCGGCCTGCGCGGGCAAGTGGTGCGCGACGTCGAGGCGGCGCAGTTCGGCGATGTCGTGATTGCGGGGCATGGGAAAACTCCTGAATTCGTAAAAACCGTTCGCATCGAGCGAAGTCGAGATGCTCCTCGATCTTGCGCTGCGACGATGGGTGTCTCGACTTCGCTCGACACGAGCGGAAACGAGCGTTCCGGTTTGAATCAGGGAGAGAAGCAGAGCCGCGCGAGATAGCGATCGTAACGGGTGACGCGCCGGTTCATAGCCCGCCCCGCAGCGCCTGTCCGAGCAGGCGGAAATAGGTCTGGCTTTCTTCGTTGCCGTCGACCGCCCATTCGGGGTGCCATTGCACGGCGAGGAGCGGCGCACCGTTCGGCCGCGCGCTGAACGCTTCCACCAGTCCGTCGGGCGCACGCGCCTCGACCGCCAAGCCGTCGGCAAGCCGCCCGATGCCCTGATAGTGAACCGAATTCACGTCCAGCGCCGATGCCCCATAGGCCGACGCCAGCATACCGCCATCGACGAGGTCGACATGATGGCGATGATCGAACATCGCATCGAACAGTGTCCCGTCAGGCGTATGGTGGCGCAGCAGTTCGCCGTTCGTCGCGGTGTCGCGGCGCAGCGTCCCGCCGAGCGCGACATTGATGTCCTGGAACCCGCGGCAGATGCCGAACAGCGGCCTCTGCGCCGCAATCACCGCCTCGACCAGATCACGCATCATCCGATCGCGGTCGGGATCGAACGGCCCCTCCCCTGCATCTTCCTCACCATAACGTGCCGGCTCGACGTTCGATGGCGAGCCGGTGAGCAAAACGCCGTCGAGCCGCCCGACGATCTCGTCGGCGCGCATATAGTCGGGAAGCGACGGAATGAGCAGCGCGGCACAGTCGGCATGGCGCATCGCGGCCTTCGCATAGCGGTTCATCACCGCCTGCGCATATTCGGAGCCGACCTGCCGGTTACAGGCGATGATGCCGAGGACGGGACGGGCGGACACGAGCGATGGAATCCTTCAAAAATCGAAGTTCCATTGCTGCCGATTTTCGCCGCCCGATGCCAGCGGAATTTACGGATTCAGGCGTATTGGCGCGCGAACGCCGCCGCGGCACCAAACAGGCCGGGCTGTGGATGGGTGATGAGCTTTACCGGCAGCGCGGACATAAAGCCTTCGAAACGTCCCTTTTCGATAAAGCGTTCGGGGAAACCCGAACGCACCAGACTGTCGCGGATACGCAAGCCCAGCCCGCCCGCAACGACCACCCCACCGGCACCTTGCGCCAATGCAAGGTCGCCCGCGACGCTGCCGAGCGACAGGCAGAAGCGATCAACCGCCGCCGCCGCCAGGCTGTCCTCGCCGCTCAGCGCGTTGGTCCAGATCGCCTTGTCGTCGAGCCGCGGGATCGCGCGCCCTTCAAGCGCCGCCAGCGTTTCGTAGATGTCGACGATTCCGGGTCCCGACACGATGCGTTCGATCGACACCCGCCGGTGGCGTTTGCGCAGCCGCGCGAGGATCGCATCCTCGATGCTGTCGAGCGGCGCGAAGTCGATATGTCCACCCTCGGTCGCCTGGACGCGATAGTCGGCACCGTCGCGCCAGACATGCGCAACGCCAAGGCCGGTGCCGGGGCCAATGATGGTGACCGTCCCGGTCGCGGGAAGCGGCTCGTCAGGACCCGTCAACCGCTCGAAATAGCTCTCGTCGGCCTGCGCGACGGCGTGGCCGACCGCCTCGAAATCGTTGACCAGCGCATAACGATCGACGCCCAGCTTCTCGTTGATCAAAGCCGGGCGGATGATCCACGGGTTGTTCGTAAAGCGGATGATCTCGCCGCGCGTCGGCCCCGCGATGGCGATCGCAACCGCGCGCGGCAAAGTTCCGCCCTGCTGACGTTCGAAATCCTGCCAGGCGGTTTGGAAACTTGCGTGGTCCTTCGTATGGAGCGTCGTCGCCTCGCCAAGCGTCAGAACGCGCCCGCCTTCGATCTCGGCGATCGCAAAGCGCGCGTGCGTGCCGCCGATGTCCACCGTGACGATCTGTTCGCTCATGTCTCTCCCTTGCCGGTCCCACGCGGCCGGTCCTGCCCGTGGAATGTCGCATGGTCGGGGGCGATGCAACAGGGCATAGCTATTCGCCGCCCCTTGCGCTCCGCCGGAGACCGGCGTAGTTGCGAATAGTTCGCAACAAAGGAGCAAGCGCATGTCCGATGTCGAGACCATCCCGACGCACGACTGGAACGGCGACAGCGGCAACCGCTGGGCCGCGAATCTGACGCGTCTGGATGTGATGCTCGAGGACTTCGGCAGGGCCGCGATCGCAGCGGCCGATGCGCGGCCCGGCGAACAGATTCTCGATATCGGTTGCGGATCGGGCACCTCGACCTTTCCGCTTGCGGAGCAGGTCGGACCCAGCGGCCACGTCCTTGGCGTCGACATATCGGAACAGCTCGTCGAGATCGCCCGCGCCGCCGTATCCGCGGGCATGCCAGTTGAATTCCGATGCGCCGATGCCGCGACGGCACCGCTGGCCGCAGGAAATTTCGATCTTCTCTTCTCGCGCTTCGGCGTGATGTTCTTCGATGCGCCCGTTGCGGCCTTCACGCATATGCGCCGGGCACTGAAACCCGGCGGACGGCTGGCGTTCGTGTGCTGGCGCGGGGCGCAGGAGAATGACTGGGTGCGGCTGCCCATGGCGGCGATCCGCGACATCGTGCAGCCGGCGCCCGCCGATCCAAATGCACCCGGACCTTTCGCCTTTGGCGATCGGCAGAAGGTCGGGAATATTCTTTCGGCAGCGGGCTTTACCGCGATCGACATCACGCCGTTTGACACGAGTATTTCTTATGGCCGCGGCGCAACGCGCGAAGAGGCGATCGACGACGCACTCGACATGGCGTTCCAGGCGGGTCCGCTGTCGCGCGCACTTGCCAACCAATCCGATGATGTTCGCGCGAAATCGGCGGCAGCTGTTCGCGCGGCGTTCGCGAAACGCCCCGGCGAGACGTCGGTGCAGATCGACGGCGCGGCGTGGATTGTGACCGCACGGAATTAGCTGCGCCCAGACCGCGCGCGACTGATCTGATTTTTTTTCCAAGGCTACGCCGGCACCGCTCCGTCTTGTGATTGTCGCCGGGAAGACATCCCGGCCCCGATCTCAAGAGGAACCCGATGCGCAAAACCTTGCTGGCCTCCACCTGCCTGGCCACCCTCCTTTCGACCGCCGCCTATGCCGAGACGACGATCAGCACCGCCACCACGGCGCCGGTGCGCACGTCGACGATCAAATCGGGCGCCGCCGACGACATCAAGATCGTCGCAGCCGGCTCGATCAAGCCCACGGTCACCGGCCCTGCTGTCACCATCGACAGCAATCACAAGGTCGTCAACGAAGGCACGATCGAGTTCAGCAACGTCGACGGCGCCACGGGTATCCTCGCAAACGCCGGTACGTCGGGCGGGATCACCAACAGCGCGAGCGGCAAGATCACCATCGGCGAAACCTATGCGCCGACCGACATCGACAATGACGGCGACATCGACGGCGCGTTCGCCATCGGCAGCAACCGCGTCGGCATCGCGACGGCGGGCGCCTTTACCGGCAATATCGTCAATTCGGGCGCGATCGCGATCGAAGGCAATAATTCGGCGGGCATCCGCCTCGGCGGTCCGCTGACCGGAAATTTCACCAACGACGGCACCATCAGCGTCATCGGCGACCGCGCGCTCGGCGTCGGGTTGCAGGATGTGACGGGTAACGTCCGCCTGGCCGGCACGATCAGCGCGCAAGGCGTCGACGCGATCGGCGCACGGCTCGCCGGCAACATCAACGGCGCACTGGTCGTCCAGGGCAATCTGACCGCCACCGGCTACCGCTTCACGACGCCGCCTGCCGATCCCTCGAAGCTCGACGCCGATGACCTGCTGACCGGCGGCAACGCGCTGTCGATCGAAGGCAATGTCACCGGCGGCATCGTCCTCGCCGTCGCGCCCAAGGATACGAAGCCCGACGACAAGGACGAGGACAAGGACGGCATCGACGACGACAAGGAAGGCAACGCCGTCGTGCGCTCCTTCGGTTCGGCCGCCGCGATCCGCATCGGATCGGCCGACCGCGCCGTCACGATCGGCCCGGTTGCCGGAACGGGCACCGGTCTCGGCCTCATCATCGATGGCGCAGTACTCGGCAACGGCCTCTACGCCGGCAAGGACGGCAACGGCATGCAGATTGGCGGCCTCGGCGGTGCGGTCACCATCGCGGGCGGTATCGGCATCGGCGCGACCGGCAGCGTAACGGCATTGTCGAAAGACACGGCGGCAACCGCCATCCGCATCGGCAGCGGCGCGACCACCCCCGAACTTCGCAATGCGGGCAAGATCGAAGCGACGACCGGCGGCAACGCCGCGGGCGCGGTCGCAACCGCGGTGCTGGTCGAGGCCGGCGGCGATGTCCCGCTGATCCGGAACAGCGGTTCGATCACGGCAAAGACCGGCGGCGACAACGGCACGGCACGCGCCATCGTCGATCTGTCGGGCAAGGTCGGTACGGTCGAAAACAGCGGCACAATCAGCGCCACCGGCGCGCTCGCCTCCTCCGACCGCAACATCGCGATCGACCTGTCGGCGAACAACAACGGCGCGACGGTCAAGCAGACCGCGGTCGCGGCAGGCATCACCGCCCCCAGCATCGTTGGCGACGTCCGTTTCGGCGGCGGCAACGACGTGTTCGACATCGCCGATGGCTCGGTAAAGGGGAATAGCTTCTTCGGCGCCGGCAACAACAAGCTCGCGCTGTCGGGTGACGCGACCTACGCCGGCAACGCCCGCTTTGGCGCTGGCAGCGACACGATGACGCTGGCCGGCACCTCGAAGTTCACCGGCCTGGCGGACTTTGGCGGCGGTGCCGATACGCTGACGATCGGCGGCACCTCGATCTTCTCGGGCACGCTCGCCAATTCGCAGGGTCTGGCGGTTTCGGTCGCTGGCGGCACCTTTGACGTCGGCGGCGCCGCGACGATTTCGTCGCTCGCGGTCACCGACAAGGGCACGCTTGGCGTGATGCTCGATACCGGCACCACGGGAACCAACCTTCAGGTCACCGGCAACGCCAGCTTCGGCGCCGAATCGAAGCTCGCGCTCAAGCTGTCGAGCCTCGAAAAGGCCGAGGGCCAGCATATCGTGCTGACCGCGGGGACGCTCACCGGCGCGAGCAACCTCACCGCATCGCAGACGTTGCTGCCCTTCCTCTACAAGGGCACGCTGACATCGAACGCGACCCAGCTGATCGTCGACGTATCGCGCAAGACCACGACCGAACTCGGGCTCAACCGCTCGGAATCGAGCGCGTTCGACGCCGTGCTCGACGCGGTGGTAGCCGACCAGAAGATCGAGGACGTCTTCCTCGGCATCACCGACGGCGATCAGTTCCACAACCAGCTTGGCCAGATGCTGCCCGAACATGAAGGCGGCGTCTTCGAAACCGTCACCTCGGGCTCGCGCGCGCTGTCGCGCTACCTGCAGGATCCCAATGCGCCGTTCCAGGACGAAGGCAAATGGGGTTACTGGGTCAACCAGGCTGTCTGGGGCACGTCGAAAAGCGTCGGCAACACCGCGAGCTATGACGTAAGCGGCTGGGGCATTTCGGGCGGCGCCGAAATCAAGAGCGACCTCGGCAATTTCGGCGGCTCGATTGCTTTTCTCAGTGGTAAGGACGGCAACGGCAGCAACGCCAATGAAGTCAGCACCAGCCAGTTCGAAGGCGCGCTGCACTGGCGCCTGCGTTCGGACGGTTTCATGGCGAGCGCCCGCGTTTCGGGCGCGCCGATTAGCTTGAAGGGCACGCGCATCTTCCGCGCCGAAGCCGGCGCCGATGACATCGAAAAGACGATGAAGGGCAAGTGGGACGGCACTTTGTGGTCGGCTTCGGGTTCGGTCGCTTACGACACGCGCGTCGGCGGCCTGAGCTTCCGCCCGATGGTCGCGGTCGATTACTTCAAGCTGAAGGAAGACGGCTATCAGGAAACCGGCGGCGGCGACGCGCTCGATCTCACGGTGCTGAGCCGTGACAGCGACGAGCTTGCCGTATCGGGCACCGTCGCCATCGGTCTCGATTTTGGCGGTGCCGACGAATATGACGGCTGGACGCGCTTCGAGCTCGAAGGCGGCCGCCGCCAGATCGTCAGCGGCACCCTCGGCACGACGACGGCGTCGTTCAAGAACGGCACGCCTTTCACCCTTGTTCCTGATGATCGCACGAGCGGCTGGGTCGGCCGTTTCCGTGGCATCGCCGGAAATTCGGCCTTCCAGGTCGCCGGCGAAGTGTCCGCGGAAGAACAGCAAAGCCATATCGGCTGGGCTTTCCGTGCGAGCTTGCGGGTCGGCCTCTAGCCCCCCGGCCGGCCCCGCCCGCAAGGGGGAAGCGTAACCCCTACCCACGCTTCCCCCTTGCCTAGGCAGAAATGAATGAACGAACCGATGCTTATACTCGCCACCGCCCCGCTCTTTCCGCCGCAGTTGCGCGGCTCGGCAATGGCGCTATATGACGGCGTCATCAGGGGGACGTATGGCGCAGGGCGAAGCGGCGCTTACCGACAGAAGATGGCGTTCCAAAGCAAGCAATTCATGAACGATTCGCGTGATCGAACCGACGCTGCCCAGGGCATCGAAGGCGTATTGCTCGCCAACCGGGATCGTATCGTCCGCTTTCTGGAAGCGCGCGGCGCGGGCGACGGCGCCGAGGATCTGTTCCAGGATTTGTGGATGCGGTTGACCGACCGCAAGACTGGGCCCGTCGCCGAGCCACTGCCCTATATCATGCGCGCCGCCAACAATCTGATGCTCGACCGCTACCGGTCGGCGCGCCAGAGCGACCTGCGCGACAAGGCGTGGGGTGAGGCTTCTGCCACGCAAAGTCCCTCGACCGAAACCTCGTTGATCTCGCGCGAACAGCTCGCGCTCGTTGAATCGGCGATCACCGCGACCGGCGAGCGGCCGGCACGCATCTTCCGCCGGTTCCGCGTCGACGGCCAGAGCCAGCGCGATATAGCCAGTGAAATGGGGGTCAGCCTGAGCACCGTCGAAGCCGATCTGCGCAAGGTCTATGCGGCGCTCGCCGTGATCCGGAGGCAGTTCGATGCAAGCTGACGCGACAAACGCCGAGGCGCGCGCGATCGACTGGCTGATCCGCCAGCGCGACCCCGCTTTCGACGACTGGGACGGCTTTGCCGACTGGCTCGCCGAGGATCCCGAGCATAATGCAATCTACGATGCGCTCGCGAGCCTCGACCACGATCTCGACGCCCTGCCCGCGGCGCCCAAGCCGTCGGTCGTAATCGTACCCGATGCGCCGCGCCGCCCGTCACGGCGTGCGTGGTTCGGCGGGGCGATGGCGGCGGCGCTGGTCGGCGCGATCAGCATGTCGGGCCTCGGCCTGTTCGGAAACGGAGGCCGGATCGAAACCAAGGCTGGCGAGCATCGCACGATTGCCCTCGCCGATGGGTCGAAGATCGAGATCAACGGCGCCTCGGTGATCGAGATCGACAAGGATCGCCCGCGCTTTGCCCGGCTGGAATCGGGCGAGGCGATGTTCCATGTCGTCCACCGCGACAACGACCCGTTCGTGGTCGAAACCGGCGGCGCAAAGATCGTCGACCTCGGCACCGCCTTCAACGTCGTGCGCCGTGACCGCCAGACGTCGGTCGCGGTGTCCGAAGGCATCGTCCTCTACAACCCAGACCGCGACAAGGTCCGCCTCGTTGCCGGCAAGGGTATCGAGGCACGCGATGGCGACCGTCAGCCCCCGGTCGTTCGGGATGTCGACGTGGCCAGCATCGGCGGCTGGCGCAGCGGCCTGCTCGTCTACAACGGCACTCCGCTCGCCGTCGTCGCCGAAGATCTGAAGCGCACCGCCGGGATGCAGGTCCGTATCGCGCCCGAAGCAAGCGATCTGTCGTTCCGCGGCGCGTTGATCATCGACAAGAACCGGAACCGCACGATCGCTGATCTTGCCGCGCTGTCGGGAACGAAGGCCGAGCGGCAAGGCGATGGCTGGATATTGACCCGCTGAGCATGCATCCGCGCCTTTCCCTTGCCGCAGCAGCAATAGCGCTGTGCCTGCCCGCGCAGGTTCAGGCGGCAGAGGAGCGCGCGTTCGACGTACCCAAAGGCAGTCTGTCGACCGCGCTGCCGGTCATCAGCCGGCAGGCCGGGGTTAGTATCAGCGTCGGCGATGCGAAACTCTGGCAAGGCCGCGTCAAACCGGTGCGCGGGCGGATGAGCGTCGAAGAAGCGATCCGCCGCCTGCTCGCGGGGTCCGACGCGCGCGCCGTAAGGGTCAGCGCGACGAGCTGGCGTATCGAGCGTCGCCCTGCCCCCGTCCGTGTCGCGCGAGCGGCACCGGCACCGCGACACGCACCGCAGCCAAGGGCACGCGAGCCATCGCAAGATGCGGTCGCGGCGGCGCAAGACGAAATCATCGTCACCGCGTCGAAGACCGACCTGCCCCTTTCGCACTTCGCCGGCGTCGTCACCAAATTGGATGGCGGCGATTTGGCGTTTGGCGGCGAGCGCGGGATGGACTCGATCCTCTCGCGAACCGCGACGGTCTCCTCGACCCATCTGGGCCCGGGGCGCAACAAGCTGTTCATTCGGGGTATCGCCGATTCGAGCTTCACCGGCCCGACGCAATCAACCGTCGGCCAGTATCTCGGCGATATCCGGCTCAGCTATAATGCGCCCGACCCTGACCTCCGCCTCTACGACATCGACAATGTTGAAATTCTCGAAGGGCCGCAGGGCACGCTTTATGGTGCCGGGTCGCTCGGCGGGATCATCCGCGTCGTCCCGAAGGCCCCCGACCCGCGCGAGATGACGGTGCAGGCGATCGCGGGCCTGTCGATCACCCAGCATGGCGACCCCGGCGGTGACATCGCCGCGATCGCCAACATCCCGGTCAGCGACAACGGCCACGCGCTGCGCCTTGTCGGCTATATGCTCACAGACGGCGGCTATATCGACAATCCGCTGCGCGGGCAGAATGACGTCAACCGCGTCCATGTCCGCGGCGGGCGCGGCACCTTCCGGTTCGAGGCGGGCGACGACTGGACGATCGATCTGGGCGGCGTCTATCAGGCGATCACCTCCGACGACGCGCAATATGCCGACAAGAATGGCGCGCCGCTCACCCGTAATTCGATGGTCGAGCAGAATGCGACCGCGCGTTACGGCATGGGCACCGTCGTCGTGATGAAGGATTGGGACGATCTGCATTTCCAGTCGTCCAACGCCTATATCGATCACCGCCTGTTCGAACGCTTCGACGCCAGCCTGCCCGAAGCCCGGCAAGGGACCGATATATCCAGCGGCGGCGTTCCCGCGCCTCCTTCGGTTGGAAGCGTCGATGTCGAGCGCCTGTTCGCGCCGATCGAGGTCATTCCGCTGAACGATGTTCCGCGCGTGCTCGACCAGCATAATGCGACGCGCATGTTCGTCAGCGAAAACCGCCTGTCGCGTCCGTATCGCGATGGGCTCGGCTGGGTGATCGGCGCGAGCTTTATCGACAATCGCGCGCGGCAGGACCGCGAATATGGCTATGGCCCGCTTCGTGCGACCCTGCCCGGCGTGACCAACAAGATCACCGAATTCACCGGTTATGCCGAGGCGACGGTCGAGGTAATGCCCGACCTGATCGCGTCGGGCGGCGTCCGCCTGTCGCACGCTAAACTGGGCGGCGCGGCCGAAGGGGTGTCCTTTGCCCTGGCGCAGGCAAACCGCGCAACGACCGCATCGCGCAAAGAAACCGACTTGCTGCCGTCCTTCTCGCTGCTCGCGACGCCGCTCCACAATGTCCGGCTCTATGCGCGCTATCAGGAAGGTTTTCGCCCCGGCGGCCTTGCGGTCGATGGCAATTTCGTCCGGCGCTTCCTCAACGACCAGGTCCGCACATGGGAGGCGGGAATGCGCTTCGGCGACAAGGGGCAGAGCCTGCTCGATGCCAGCCTTTCGATCTCGCACAGCCGCTGGCGTAACATCCAGGCCGATTTCATCGACAGTACCGGCTTCCCAACGACCGCCAATATCGGTGACGGCCGCATCACCAGCCTGTCGGGCGCGGTCGCGATGCGGCCGACCGCCGCGCTGACATTCGAACTCGGCGCGGTTTACAACCATAGCCGCGTCGACGATCTCGCGCCGCAGATCCTGCCGGTATTCGACGCCGCACCGGGCCGTCTCGGACGCATCCCCAATGTCGCGAGCCATGCGGTGCGCGGATCGGTCAACTATGCGACCGTCGTCGGTGACGAGGATTTCCGCGTGAACGGCTGGGCCAATTATATCGGACCGTCGCGGCTCGGTATCGGGCCAGTGCTCGGTGAGAGCCAGGGCGACTATGTCGATACCGGGGTTGCGATGCGCGTCGGCAACGAGCGCCGCGGCCTGTCGCTGACGCTCACCAATCTCTTCGATTCGCGCGGCAATCGTTTTTCGCTCGGCACACCGTTCCTCGAGGGCAATGAGGGCTTTCTCACACCGCTCCGCCCGCGCACGCTTCGGATCGCCGTCGACGTCGCTTACTAAAGCGACGCCGACAACTCTCCCAAATCAATCGGCCCCCGACGGCGGAGCCGTCAGTCGTTAAGCGTGATCCGCTCGTAGCGGTCCATATGATAATCGTGGCTGCCGAACTGGCCTTCGATCATCGTCGCGCGCTTGAAATAATGGCCGATGGCGAGTTCCTGCGTGATGCCGATACCACCATGCGTCTGGATCGCATTCTGCCCGACGAAGTTCGCGCCGCGCGCAACCTTCGCCTTGGCGGCCGAGACCGCCGCCATGCGCTCGTTCGCGGGCAGGCCCAGCTTCAGCGTCCCCATGATCGTCATCGAGCGCGCCTGTTCGACTTCCATGAACATGTCGACCATGCGGTGCTGCAGCACCTGGAACTTCGCGATCGGCACGCCGAACTGCTTGCGCTGCTGGGTATATTCCAGCGTGCCTTCGTGCAGCTTCTGCATCACGCCGGTCGCTTCGGCGCAGACTGCAACCGTCGCCTCGTCGACGATCTGCTCGATCAGCGGCAGGCCGGTGCCTTCACCACCGAGCAGTGCGTCGCCCGGGATCGCGACATTTTCGAAATAGATCTCGGATGCGCGGCTGCCGTCGACCGTCGGGTAGTCGCGGCGGACGATGCCCGGCAGGTTCGCGTCGATCAGGAACAGCGAGACGCCATCGCGGTCGCGGGGGTTGCCGCCCGTGCGCGCGGTGACGAGCAGGTGCGTCGCCCAGGGCGCAGCATAGACGACCGATTTATGTCCATTGAGCACATAGCCCGCGCCATCCTTCTTCGCGGTGGTGCGGAGGTTCGCGAGGTCATAGCGGCCCTGCGGCTCGGCATAGGCAAAGCCGATAATTGCATTGCCCGCGATGATCTCGGGAATCATCGCATCGGCCTGAGTCCCGCCGACGGCCTTGAGCGCGCCGCCGGCGATGACGACGGTCGGAAGATAAGGCTCGATCCCGATAACCTTGCCGAGTTCCTCCATCACGATCGCGTTTTCGAGCGCGCCGCCGCCGAGCCCGCCATGTTCTTCGGCAAAAGGCGCGCCAAGCATGCCAAGTTCCTGCGCGAGCGCGGTCCAGATCGCCGGATCGCGACCCGTGTCGCTGCTCGTGAACTTCTGGCGCGTTTCGAAATCATAGGTGTCGCCGAGAAAGCGGGCGAGCGTGTCGCGGATCATGTCCTGCGTTTCGGTGTAGGTGAAATCCATTTTTTATCCCCGTCGCCCCCGCGAAGGCGGGGGCCGCTGTAGGTTTATGCTGCGGCGTCAGGTCAGGTCGGTGGCGGCCCCCGCCTTCGCGGGGGCGACGCACTCCTCAGAGACCCAAAACCATCTTCGCGATGATGTTGCGCTGAATCTCGTTCGACCCGCCATAGATCGTCGTCTTGCGCATGTTGAAATAGGTCGGCGCGGCGCGGTGCGCGTAATCGGGCCCGATCGGATGCTCGTTGTCGCCCTCGCCAAAACCACGAAAATAAGGCGCGCCATAATGGCCAACCGCTTCGAGCGTCAGCTCGGTCAGCCGCTGCTGTATCTCCGACCCCTTGATCTTGAGCAGGCTCGATTCCGGCCCCGGACCGCGATTTGCGTTGGGGCCCGCGAGGCTGCGCAGTTCGGTGAATTCCAGCGCCGCCAGATCGACTTCCAGCTCGGCGACCTTGCGCTTGAAGAAGGCGTTGGCGAGCAGCGGCTTGTCGCCGTCAAGTTCGGTGCGCGCGATTGCCTTCACCTTCTCGATCCCGCGCTTCGACGCCGCGACGCCGGCGATGCCGGTGCGCTCGTGCGCGAGCAGGAACTTGGCGCAGGTCCAGCCCTTATTTTCTTCGTAAACGCGCTGGGATTGCGGCACGCGGACATCTTCGAGCCACACTTCGTTGACTTCATGCTCGCCGCCCAATGTGATGATCGGGCGCACGGTGATGCCAGGCGACTTCATGTCGATCAGGAGGAAGCTGATGCCTTCCTGCTGCTTCGCTTCCTTGTCAGTGCGGACGAGGAAGAAGCCCCAGTCGGCGTGCTGCGCGAGCGTCGTCCAGGTCTTTTGCCCGTTAACGATATAGTCGTCGCCATCGGCAACCGCGGTGGTGCGCAGCGAGGCAAGGTCCGAACCCGAGCCCGGTTCTGAATAGCCCTGGCACCACCAATCCTCGCCCGACAGGATGCGCGGCAGGAAATGGGCTTTCTGCTCGGGGGTGCCGAACGTGTAGATGACCGGGCCAACCATCGCGAGGCCGAAGGGCATCAGGCGAATGCAATCGGCGCGCGCGGTTTCCTCGGACCAGATGAAGCGCTGCGTCGGGGTCCAGCCGGTGCCGCCATATTCGACCGGCCATGCCGGCGCGATCCAGCCCTTTTTGTACAGGATCTTGTGCCAGGAGAGGAAATCCTCCTTGGACATTTCTTCGCCTTCATCCTGCTTGTCGCGCAGGTCGGCGGGGTAATTTTCGGCGATGAACTGGCGAACTTCCTGTTGGAAGGCCAGATCCTCGGGGCTGAATTCCATGTCCATCACGAATCTCCCATTGGGCAATGGCGCTCTTATACTGAGCGCTCACCTTTACGTAAACGGCAAGTTGCGTCTTGCAACCTTCCTTGCCCCGATGATTGCGCTTAACATCCCGGCTTGTCCAGCACGCGCAGCTGCCCACCGGCAACATGGCTATCGATCGCGGGAGCAGGTTTTAGCCGTGTCCGCGCGTGACGAGCACCACCGCGCCGTCGCTGGCATAGGGGCCGCGCACCTCGGCTATCGTCAGGGCAACGTCGACCACCGAACCGTCGCGCGTCACCATCTGCGATGCGATGCGTGCGGGGACGCCGGACCGAAAAACCGATTCGAGCACCTCGACGAACGCCGACCGCTGCCCGACCGCGAGTAGCGCCGAAAAGCGGACACGCCGGATCGCAGTCGCATCGACCCCGAGCAGGTCGGTCAGCATGGCGTTCGCCGCCTCAACCGTTTCGCGCACCGAGATGCGGGCGTGGCCGATGCCGCCATCGATCTCGACGGCATCGAGCATCGCCTGCCGCATATCGCCGGCGGCAAAGCCCTCGATCGCGTCGCTGACGTCGCGCAGGACGATCGCGCCGCCGACCGGCAGGGGGACAAGGTCGACGTGCAGCCATTGGCGAGGGCGCAATATGCCGGGGACATCGCCCGAGAACCGCTCGCGATGGTCGAGCAACCGATTGATGTGATGAAAGATCAGACTGTCCCTCAGGCCCGGCACCGCGACCGTCAACTCCTCCCCGACCAGACCGGCGGCCGCGATCTCCAGCATATCGGACGCCGCGGGGTTGAGCGCGGCGACGCACCGTTGGCGATCGATCAGGATCACGCCGTCGCGGACCGATTCCACGAGAGCGGCAAGCGAGGATTGCAATATGTCGGACGCCGCCGCGACCTCCCGCGCCACGTCGCGATCGAGACGGCGATAGTCGTCGAGCGAAATCAACACATGCGCATCCTTGCCGTGATGCGTCACGACCACGGGCTTGCGCGCCGACTGCAATCGCCAATTAGCAAAGCCGCGAATGAAATCAGCCGCCGATACGCGCTGCGGTTCCTGTGCCGTTGCCACCATATCCCCCTGAAAACCGGTCAATCCCTTGCCCTTATAGCGCGGCGCCGTCCTACTTTCGGTCGGGAAGGGATCAATCGGCGGGCTGTCGTGTCCGGAACGGCACCATTGCGCGAGCGATCAGACCAGTCGCGCTTTCCCGCAGCGCAGCGCGTTGACCCTTGTATCGGCCTGCCCGACATGAACCCCGAGCAGGCCGGTGAGGTCCGACAACACGGTGTCGAGCACGGGCGCAGCCAGCGCCACCGTCTCGCCGATCACCGTCGTCAGCGGCTTCAGGTTCAAGCCTAGCCCAAGGACGTTGACGTCGAGGTCCATCCGGTCCGAAAGCGATTTCGCGGCGCCCGCGACCAGGCCGGTGCTCGACACGGTCTTCACCTCGCCGTCGTCGATCTCGGCGCGCGAAAAAGCGACCGGCTTCTCATTGAGGTCCGACAGGATGAGTTCGGCCTCCGCATCGACGCTGACGAGCGGCAAGGTGACGACGCGCGCCGGCCCCGGATCCAGCGGGCGCTTCATGTCCTGAAAATCGCTGTCGGGAACCGTCCCGATCGCCACCATCGCGGGGGAGGTCACGACGCCAAGCGACACCGCAGCGCCGCTGTTCGGCCGGCAATCGATGTCGGTGATCCGCGCCGACGCCGACCCCAGTTCGGCGAGCACGGGGAGATGGACGCTGGCGAGCGGCGTCGCGACACGCGTATCGATTTTCAGCCGCACCTGCGCGGTGCGGACAATGACGTCATTGGTGTCGGTCACCGCGATCAGCGGCGAGCCCACCGGCGGCTCGCCGATCATCAGCGCGATATTGACCCCCGATCCGCCCGGCAGGCTGCCCGCCAGCGACAGGTCGACCTGCCGGTTCGCATTGCCGAGCAGCAGCATCGTGCGCAGCAGGCCGAGCGCGTTGACCTTTACCGGGTTCGCCGCATCGACGCGGATGCTCGACGACCGCGGGCCGAGGTCGATCGCACGCGACGGCAGGAGGGCGCGCGGCAGCGCGCGATCGGCGATATGCTCGAGCGCGGTCGCCGCCTGCCCGTCCGACGCATTGGCGAGCGCCGACACGACCTGCGGCAACGTCGCCTGCGCGTCGAGCGTCTGGCCAAAGGTCAGCACGTCGGCGTTAAGTTCGGTTCGCAGCGCGTCAGAGAAAGCCAGCAAATCGATATCGGTGCTCGCCAGCGCATTATAATCCATCACCGACAGGTTGACCTGGCTGCCGGTCAGGCTCGACAGCAGCGCATTGGGAAGGCCGCCATTCACCGCCGCGACGCGCGACCCGAGCGAAAAGGCCGCATAACCGCGCCGAGCTCCAGTCGCGGTCGCGCGAATGATGCTGTCCTGCCGGCCCGTCAGAAAACTGCCGAAGAACAGCGGGCGATCGCGCGTCAGCGTGATCCGCACGGCGTTCGGCGACGCACCGCCGCCCGTAAAGCGCTGTTCGGCCTGGATCGACGGATCGGCGGTGTAGGTGCCGGGGTCGAGCACCGCGATCCGGATCCCGCAATCGCAATTGGCGGCGATGATCCGCTCCGCCGCCGCGCGCTCCTCGCCGGGCCGCCCCGCCGCCGCCATCGCCGCGGCATCGGCGATGCCCTGCAATTTGCGGCGGTCGAGATAGAGCGAGCCGAGATCGACCGCGAATGCCGCCGACCCGATCAGCATCGTCATGCCGAACGCCGTCGTGATGCTGATGCTGGCGCCGCGATGGCGGACAATACGGCGAAGAAGGGACAGGATCGTCATGGTCAATCGACCGGCAATTCGAACGTCGCGCGGGCATGGATGACGTTGCCCGGCGACGGAACGAAGCTCGATCTCAGGAGGCTGTCCTGCGGCACGTTGAAGGTCACAGCGACGGTGATCGCCTCGGCCGTTTCGGATACGGCGACAGCGTGCGTGCCGTCGACCGCCTGCAGGCTGCGGCCGACCGCGCGCGACGCGACCGCGCTACGATCGGCCGCGTCGAGGCCGATGATCGACGCGCGGGCGCCGTCGTTGGCCGCCTGCTGCACGTTGTGCGCGAGCATGAAATACTGACCATAGACCAATATTCCCATCAGCAGCGCGAGGAGCAGCGGCAGCACCAGCGCCATTTCGACGATGGCGGCGCCACGTTCCCCGCGCGCCAGGGTAAGACCCGTCAGGGCAATCTTGCGGACGCGCCGCGAAAGTCGGATGGAACCTGCCATGCGGGCAATATGGCCGCCCGCAAATGAAAGCGGCGTCGAGAGAGCCCGACGCCGCTTTTGCGTATTTTACAGGATTTGGCCGCGCCGGAACCGCACCGATTTCACGGCGCAGCACCGAGCGTTGAGGAACCGCTAATGTCGGCGCGGCGCCTTCCAACGAATAATGTGAATTATTCGGCGGCCTCCAACTTGTCCTGCGTGCGCAGTTCGAAGTCCGACGCGTCGTGCCGCTCGCGCAGCTGGCTCGCCGGATCGCCCGTTACACGGTTGACCATCCGCCCGCGTTTGACCGCCGGGCGCGCCGCGATCTGGTCGGTCCAGCGCTGCACATTCTTATAGTCGTCGACCTGCAGGAATTCGCCGGCGTCATAGACGAGCCCCTTGGCGAGCGCGCCATACCAGGGCCAGATCGCCATGTCGGCGATCGTGTAATCGGCACCGGCGATATATTCGCTTTCCGCGAGGCGGCGATCGAGCACGTCCATCTGGCGCTTCACCTCCATCGCATAGCGGTTGATCGGATATTCCTGCTTCGTCGGCGCATAGGCATAGAAATGCCCGAAGCCGCCGCCGAGGAAGGGCGTGCTGCCCATCTGCCACATCAGCCAAGACAGCGCCTCGGCACGCTTCGCGGTTTCGGTCGGCAGGAAGGCGCCGAATTTGTCGGCGAGATGGATCAGGATCGCGCCCGATTCAAAGATACGGATCGGCTCGGCGCCGCTGCGGTCGACGAGCACGGGAATCTTGCTGTTCGGATTGGCCGCGACATAGCCGCTCGAAAACTGGTCGCCTTCGCCGATATTGATCAGCCATGCGTCATATTCGGCGCCGCTGTGTCCCGCCGCGAGCAGTTCTTCGAGCATCACGGTGACCTTCACGCCATTGGGCGTGCCGAGCGAATAGAGCTGCAAGGGATGCTTGCCGACCGGCAACTCCTTGTCGTGCGTCGGGCCAGCGACCGGGCGGTTGATATTGGCGAAACGCCCGCCGCTTTCCTTGTCCCAGGTCCAGATTTTCGGCGGCACATATTCGCTGGTATCGGTCATGGAGAACTCCTGGGCTGATTTTTATACTGACCGGTAACTTAAGTGGCGATTGCCGTTTGTCCACCCTCCCCGGCTCAAATAATCTTTGCCGCGCGCAAAGCCGCAATGGCTTCGCCGTCGTAACCGAGTTCCGAGAGGATCGCGTCGCTATGCTCGCCGACCTGCGGCGCCCGCCGTGCGGTGCCTTTGTCGCTAGCTGAAAGGCGGATCGGCGCGCGGATCATGGGAACCTCGCCCGGCGTGCCCGGATAACCCACCGGCTCGACCAGTCCCATCGCCGCGACCTGCGGCTGCGCCAGCGCCTCGCCCGCGCGCAGGACCGGGGCAGCCGGGACGCGACCCGCGGCGAGCTCATCGATCGCCTCGGCGCTCGTGCGCTCGATGCACCAGCGCTGCATGATCGCGCTCAGTTCCCCGCCATTATCGCCGCGCAAGATATCGCTGGCATACAGCGGATCGCCGACCAGATCGGGCCGCCCGACCAGTTCGGCCCAGCGCGCGAAGATGCCATTGCCGACGATCTGGGTGATGATCCATCCGTCGCGGGTGCGGAAGATGTCGGTGGGGCCCGAGCTGAAGGCGCGGTTGCCGATCGGCTGGCGATCGATGCCGTTCACCGCATGGTCGATCGTCAGCGCGTTCGACATCGCGAGCGCGGTGCCGAGCAGCGATCCCGATACGCATTGCCCCTTCCCCGTCGCCTCGCGCTCGCGCAGCGCGAGCATGACGCCGAACGCGCAGTGGAGCGCGGTTCCGAAATCGACATAATTGACCTGCGCGCGATAGGGCTGGTCCGGCGTGCCAGTGAGGTGCACCGTCCCCGACATCGCCTGCCCCACCGCGTCGAACCCGACGCGGCTCGCGAGTGGCCCCTCGCTGCCGAATGCCGACGCGGTCGCCAGGATGATGCGCGGGTTGATCGCGGCGAGGCTGTCGTAATCGAGCCCCAGCTTGACCAAGGCATCGTGCGGCAGGTTCGCGATCACGACATCGGCGGCTTCGACCAACCGGCGGACGATTTCACGTCCCTCGGGGCTGCCGGGTTTCAGCGTCAGGCAGCGTTTGGCGCGGTTCATCTGCATGAACATCGCGCCCGATCCGTCGTCGGCGACCGGCACCGAATAGCGATCGTCATTGCCCCCCGGCGCCTCGATGCGGATGACATCGGCGCCATAATCGGCGAGCAACGCCGCGCAATAGGGTCCGGCGATATAGCGGCCGAAATCCAGTACCTTGATTCCCTTGAGCGGCACGCTTTTCTCTCCCGACCCTGTTCTTTTGACCGGGCTAGCAGCCGCTTGTCGACCCTGCCAGCACCTTCGTCGAAAGCTGCCGCTTGCATGTTCGCGGGCGAACCATATGGTCGGCACATAATTTCAAACGGGGATAATTTCATGGCGCGCTTCGCTCTCGCCCTCGCGGCGACTTTGGCTTGTTCAACCTCGGTCTGGGCGCAGAGCGCGCCCGCCTCTCCTCCCGCCGCCGACGCGAAACCCGACAAATGGGACGTCAACGCCCCGCCGGGCCTCACAACACGCAAGGTCCAGCTCGCGGTCGACGAGGGTAGCTGGATGAATGTCGATGTCGCGGCCGACGGCCGCACGATCGCGTTCGACCTGCTCGGCGACATCTACACCATGCCGATCGAGGGCGGCACGCCGACGCGGATCGCCGAAGGACTCGCCTATGAGCATCAGCCGCGTTTCTCGCCCGACGGCAAGCGTATCGCCTTCGTCTCCGACCGCGCGGGCGGCGACAATATCTGGCTGATGAACCGCGATGGCAGCGACAAGAAGCAGATCTCGAAGGAAGATTTCCGCCTGCTCAACCAGCCGAGCTGGTCGCCCGACGGCCAGTTCATCGTCGCCAAGAAGCATTTCACGACGGGCCGCTCGCTCGGCACCGGCGAGGTGTGGCTATACCATGTCTCGGGCGGCGCGGGCGTTCCGCTGGTCAAGAAGCCGAACGAGCGCCACCAGAAGGAGCTCGGCGAGCCGATCTTCGCCGCCGACGGCAAGAGCGTCTTCTACACGCGCAACGTCACGCCGGGGGCGATCTTCGAATATGCGCAGGACAGCAACACCGACCTCTTCCATATCGAACGCTACAGCCTTGAGGATGGCAAGGTCAGCACCGCGGCATCGGGTCCCGGCGGCGCGGTGCGCCCGACACCCTCGCCCGACGGCAAGCGCCTCGCCTTCGTGCGCCGCGAAGGGACGCAGTCGAAGCTCTATGTGAAGGATCTCGCCTCGGGCGCCGAGAAGAAAGTCTATGACGCGCTCGACCAGGACGTGCAGGAAACCTGGGCCGTGACCGGCGTCTATCCGAACATGGCGTGGACGCCGGACAGCCGCGACATCCTCTTCTGGGCGGGCGGCAAGCTGCGCCGCGTCAGCGGTGCCGGCGGCGACGCGCGCATCATCCCGTTCAGCGTCAACGACGACCGCACGATCGTCGATGCGACGCACCCGGCGGTCGAAGTCGCGCCTGATAGCTTCGCAACCAAAATGCCGCGCTGGGCCGAAGTGTCGCCCGACGGGCGCAGCGTCGTGTTCGAGACGCTCGGCAAGCTGTGGGTCAAGCCCGCGACCGGCGGCACCGCTCGGCGGCTGACCGCGGCGAAGGACGACGCGATGGAAGCGTGGCCCAGCTGGTCGCGCGACGGCAAGTCGCTCGTATTCGTGCGCTGGACCGACGGCGGCATGGGTGAAATCCACGTCGTTGGCGCGGGCGGCGGCGCATCGCGCAAGCTGACCACCAACCCCGGCCATTATGCCGAACCACGCTTCTCCCCCGATGGCAAGACGATTGTGTTCGAACGGCGCGGCAGCGGCGGGCTGACCTCGGCGCGCTGGAGCGAGGATCCGGGCGTCTATCGTATCGCCGCGAGCGGCGGCACCGCCGAACGGATCAGCAGCGACGGCGCCAAGCCGCAGTTCGCTGCAACCAGCGACCGCGTCTTCATGGTCACCGCCGGCGACGGCAAGAGCCAGCTCGTCAGCACCGACATGAGCGGTCAGGACAAGCGCGTCCACGCCAATGGCGAGCTGGTCAGCGACTATGAAATCTCGCCCGACGGCCGCACGCTGGCGTTCCGGCAAAATTACGACGCCTATGTCACCCCGCTGATGCCCGGCGGACAGGATGTCTCGCTCGGCACCAAGAGCGGGGCGCTCCCCGTTACGCGCGTCAGCGGCAGCGGCGCCGAATATATGCACTGGTCCGACGGTGGCCGCCGCCTCCACTGGAGCCGCGGCGCGACCTTGTTCAGTGCCGATCTGGCGAGCTTCTTCACGAACGCACCGGTCGACGAAAAGGCGCCCAAGTTCACTCCGCCAAGCGATGGTGTGTCGCTGTCGATGACGCAGGCGGCGTCGAAGCATAAGGGTATTGTCGTCATCACCGGCGCCAAGATCGTGACGATGGCCGACAAGGACGGCGGCGTGATCGAAAATGGCGCGATCGTCATCGACGGCGACCGCATCACCGCAGTCGGTGCGGCGGGCGCAATCACGGTCCCGGCGGGCGCGGTCACCGTCGATGCGACCGGCAAGACGATCGTCCCCGGCTTCGTCGACGCGCACGCGCACGGCTCGCACGGCGACGACGAACTGGTCCCGCAGCAGAATTGGTCGGAGATCGTCAACCTCGCGATGGGGACGACGACGAGCCACAACCCCTCGTCGCGCGCGTCGGAAATTTTCGTCTCGTCCGAAATGCAGCGTGCCGGACTGATCCTCGCGCCGCGCATCTTCTCGACGGGCGAGGTCATCTATGGCGCCAAGGCGGCCGGCGTTTATGCCGAGATCAACGGGTATGACGACGCGCTCGCCCACGTCCGCCGCCTGAAGGCGCAAGGTGCGCATAGCGTCAAAAACTACAACCAGCCGCGCCGCGACCAGCGACAGATGGTCGTGAAGGCGGCGCAGGTCGAGGGCATGACGGTCGTGCCCGAGGGCGGCTCGCTGTTCACGCAGGACGTCACGCTGATCCAGGACGGCAATTCGACCGTCGAGCACAACATCCCGCTGCACATCTTCTACAAGGATCTGGTGCAACTGTGGGGACAGACGCAGGTCGATTACACCCCGACGCTCGTCGTCACCTATGGCGGACCCGCAGGCGATCCCTATTGGCGCGCGCATACCAATGTGTGGGAGCATCCGATCCTGTCGCGCCATGCCCCGCCGACCGAGCTCGCCGCGAACAACAAGCGCCGGGTGATCGCGCCCGAGGGCGATTATGTCGACGATGATTCGGCGCGTCAGGCGGGCAAGATCGCCGCGACGGGTCGCATGGTGTCGATCGGCGCGCACGGCCAGCAATCGGGCCTCGGCGCGCATTGGGAAATCTGGTCGTTCGTGCGCGGCGGCTGGAGCAACATCGATGCGCTGCGCGCCGCGACGATCATGCCTGCGACCTCGCTCGGCTATGCAAAGGATGTCGGGTCGCTCGAGGCCGGGAAGCTTGCCGACCTACTGATCCTCGATGCCGATCCGACCGAAAATATCCGCAATACCGAGCAAATCCACCGCGTGATGCTCGGCGGACGCCTCTACGATCCGCTGACGATGAACGAGGCCGAGACGGGAACGCGTAAGCGCCAGCCCTATTGGTGGGAGGCCGACAAGCCCTGATCGGGTGACGATACCAAGCGGCGGGCCGTAATTTTGTGACGAGAGGGTTGCAAGACGTTCGGACCGCCGCTAGGGGCGTCTCCTCTCAGCGAGGAGAGTTGGCTGAGTGGTCGAAAGCGTCGCACTCGAAATGCGAAGTGCCGGCAACGGTACCGAGGGTTCGAATCCCTCACTCTCCTCCATTTTTCTACATTTTTGACCACAGCAAGCCGCCCCGGTGATGACCGGGGCAGCTCGCGGGGGCCGTCACCTGATGGTAACGAGCGACGGTGCGGCGAGCGCCGCGACGACCGCGCCGACGATCAGGAACAGTACGATATAAACGATGATCACGACCGCCGTGTAGCCGAGCGCCTTGTCCTGCGGCGCCTTCATCAGCACCGGCAGGCCGAGATACAGCAGATAAAGCCCGTAGAGCGCAAACAGGAGGCCGATGACGGCGAGCGCGGGCAATATCCCGAAAATGCCGCCGACCCAGCCGGCTGTCGCCGAATAGGCCGCGACCTTCAGCGCCTGGACCTGATCCTTTTGACCGCCGAAGTTCGGTGCGAGGCCGTCGATGACCAGCGCGAGGATGAAAATCGTCGCCAGCGACAGACCATAAGAGACGATCGCCGACACAAGCGCGCCCACGAGCGGCGGGTGGTATGTCACACCGAGCATGGTGAACCCGAAAACCTGCCCGCCGATGAACCCCGCGAGCGGGCCGATCGCCGCCAGTACCAGCACATAGGGCACATAGATTGATTGCACTGTCGCCGGCTCGGCGGCGATGACCGGCCATGTCTCTTTGGGTTTGAGAAGAATGTCCTTCGCGCGCTGGACAATGCCCGAAGCCGGGCCTGAGATGTTAGGTGGTAAGTCCGTCATAATGCGTCTCCCCTGATCGTGCGGCCCACAACCCGAATGGGAAATGCAAAAGCCAGAAGAGCATTTTAGCCCGCATCGCCAATGCATCTGTAACGCTGATCACAGCCCGATTCGGCAAACCACAGCCGGATTGGAATGTAACGGACTTGAAACGTGCGTAAACTGCCATAGATTGGTCCTATGACGCCCGAATCCACTTCCGAACTTCCCGCCACCGTTACTGCACCGCTGATCGGTCGCGCGCGTTTCGCGCCGGGCGATATCGTGCGCCATCGGATGTTCGACTTTCGCGGCGTCGTGTTCGACATCGACCCGGTCTTTGCGAACAGTGACGAATGGTATGAGGCGATCCCCGAGGACATTCGCCCGGCGAAAGAGCAGCCTTACTACCACCTGCTCGCCGAAAACGGCGATTCGTCGTACATCGCCTATGTCAGCCAGCAGAATCTGGTCGCCGACGGCGACAGCGGGCCGATCGATCATCCGCAAATCGATGCGATGTTCGAGGGGCTGGAACGAGGCCGCTACCGCGTCCGCGCCATCCATCGCCACTAAGGCAAATCAGGCTTTCAGTTTCCATCCCGAGGCAAGCAGGCGGTAAGTCAGCAGGCCCAGCCCGATATTGACCCCAACCAGCACGAGCGCCGCGGTCAGCACCGGGATGGCTATCGTCGAATCGACCGTGCCGATGAAGCCGTAGCGAAAACCCATGATCGCATAATAGACCGGGTTGCCGTGCGCGATCGCCTGAAACCACGGCGCCAGCTTGTCGACCGAATAGAAGGTCCCCGATAGCAGCGCGAGCGGGGTCACGACGAAATTGGTCACCGCGGCGGCATGATCGAACTTCTCGGCCCAGACCGAGGTGATGAGGCCAAGGAACCCGAGCATCGATGCGCCGAGCACGCCAAAGACCGCCACCGCCCACAGATGGTCGGGCATGACATGCACACCGGGCCACAGCAGCATCGCGAGCCACAGCGCCAGGCCGACGAGGATCGACCGCGTGATCGCCGCGCCGACCAGCGCGATGATCAATTCGCCGACGGCGAGCGGCGGCATCAGATAATCGACGATTGTTCCCTGAATCTTGCCGACGAGCAGCGAAAAGCTCGAATTGGCGAAGCTGTTCTGCAGCATCGCCATCATGATCAGGCCGGGCGCGATGAAATCGGCGAAGGGAACCCCGATGACCGTCCGCCCTGCCCCGCCCAGCGCGACGGTGAAAATGACGAGGAACAGGAGCGTGGTGATCGCGGGAGCCCAGATTGTTTGCAGCTGGACCTTGAAAAACCGCCGCACCTCCTTGACATATAGCGCGTGCATGCCGGGCACGTTCAGCGTTCGAATATGGGGAACGCCGGGTTCGGCAAAAGTTGGAGTCGCGGCGGAATTTGTCGAGTCGGGGCGCGAAATTTGGGGCTGGTCGTTCATGGCGTTCTCGCCTATCGCCTCCCCGATCTTACCGCAAGCTGGGCAACGATTGAATGCCGGTCCCGAAAGGATCGACAACGCGGATCGCCTGACCGCCCGCAGCGTGAATGATGAGGAATAGATTATGTCATGGACCGACGAGCGCATCGAAAGCCTGCGCACCATGTGGGAAAAAGGGCTGACCGCCAGCCAGATCGCTGATGAACTCGGCGGCGTTAGCCGCAATGCGGTGATCGGCAAGGCGCATCGCCTCGGCCTGAAATCGCGCCCCTCGCCCGTGAAGGCGACCGAGAAGGTAGCCAAGCCCGTCAAGGCCGCGGCACCCGCCGCACCGAAACCCGCAGCCCCCGCTTCCGCGCCGCGTGCGGCCGCACCGGTGGCGCCGCGCCCGGTGGCACCTGCCCCGAAACTCGATGCCAAGCCGGTCGTCGACACGCCGAACGCCGACGGCGGATTGGGTGATCCGACGCCGAAGGCCGATGCGCCGCGCATCGTCTCGATCGGCCCCGGCGGTTTCATCCGCCAAGGCCCCGGCGATCAGCAGGCGCCGATTCCGCCCGCGCCGCCGCGCCGGCTGGTGCCCGCCAAGCCGAGCCCCGAGATCGCCGACAAGACGACCTTGCTCGACCTCAACGACCGCATCTGCCGCTGGCCGATGGGGCACCCGGGCGAGCCCGATTTCCATTTCTGCGGTGAAGCGGTGAACCCCGGCTTCCCCTATTGCGTCGAGCATTGCGGCCGCGCCTATCAGGCACAGCTGCCGCGCGGCACGCGCCGCCCGCCCCCGCCGCCGCCCTTCGGTGGTCCCCGAGTTCGTTAAGGCGCGTCCGGTGAGGCCGTTCGGCCAGGATTTCCAGTTCGCGCGCGCGCTCGGCCTGCAAATGGTCGAGCGCGGCGACGGGCGTTGCACGATGGCGATCGATATCGAACGCGAACGCCATTTCAACCCGAACGGCGTTGCGCACGGCGGCGTTGCCTATTCGCTCGCCGATACCGCCATGGGCGGCGCGCTGATGAGCCTGCTCGAAGAGGGGCTGGTCTGCGCGACCCTGGAAATCAAATTCAACTATCATGTCGGCGTGCGCGAAGGCCGGCTGACGTGCGAGGCCGCCGTCCTTCACCAGGGCAAGCGCATCGCCAATATCGAAGCAAAGCTCTATCAAGACGGCCGCCTCGTCAGCAGCGCGAACGGCAATTTCGCGATTTTCGCGGCTCCATCGGCCCGATAGGCGAAAGGCGCCGGGTCTTTCCACCCGACGCCTCCCGTTCCCGCTCCCAAGAGGTCAGAAGCGGTAACTGATGCTCCCGCGGACGCTGTGCGTCCGGAAATGCGAACCGCTGCGCTGAATATCGGTGCCCCCGCCGTTCAGCAGGAAGGGATTGGTCGGCGGCGCGGTCCCCGGCCCGACGTTCACGCGGTAATCGTCGTCCTTCACGTCGGAATAGAGATACTCCAGCCCGACCGCGATCTTGTTGGTGAGCATCAGCTCGGCGCCGCCGCCGGCGGCGTAACCCCAAGCGTGCGTCTTGCCATTGTCGGCAAAGCTGTTCGCGGTGTTCGAGGTCACGAACTTGTTGTCGAGGCGCGCGTAAGCCGGGCCGCCGGTGACATAGAAGAGCGCGCCGCCGCCGGGCGTATAGCCGGCGCGGACGCGAAGGCTGCCCTGATAATCGGCCTCGCGGCTCATCGTATAGCTCGCGGGCGTGGTCGAAAAGCCGCTGACGCTATCGCGCGCGACGCTGCGGCCGCCTTCCAGAAGCGCGCCGACAACGAAATTGCCCATGCGCTGATCGAGGCCGATGCGGCCGAAGAATTCGGGGCCATCCTTGTCGTTGCGGCAGCCGAGGTTCGCGGTGGCCGTCGCCGCGCCATTACAGAAGCCCGGCGAAAAGGCGTTGGCGCCGCCCGACGTCGTCACCTGGTCGCCATAGGTGCCGTCGCGGTTCGTATCGAAGACGAGCGTTTCGCCGCGGTCGTTGCCCTGGAGCGTGCCGCCGCCGCCGATGCTGATATAGGGTCCGTTGAAATCCTGCGAGGTGTCGCGGCCTTCCTGTGCCATAGCGGGCATGGTGATAGCGGTGGCCGCAAGTGCAGCGAGGAGAGAGAGGTCTTTCATTTTTTACTCCACTTTTTGAATGACTTTGCAGTCCGAACCCTAACCCACCGCGCGCATCCAAGGTTCCCGTGTCGCACGGAAACAGGTTGAACGGAGTGCCGCACAGTCACCGAAAAGCGCCCTTGCCAGCCGCCTTGGCGGCCCCCTATAGCTGGGTCATGAGTCACGATTTGTTCGACGCCGCGACCCCCGCCACCGACAGCTACAACGCTTCGCAGATCGAGGTGCTGGAAGGGCTCGAACCCGTCCGCCGGCGCCCCGGCATGTATATCGGCGGCACCGACGAACGCGCGCTGCATCACCTCGCCGCCGAAGTCATCGACAACAGCATGGACGAGGCGGTCGCGGGCCACGCGACGCGGATCGAGATCGAACTCGACGTCGGCAATCGGCTGACCGTCGTGGACAACGGCCGCGGCATGCCGGTCGATCCGCATCCGAAATTTCCCGGCAAATCGGCGCTCGAGGTCATCATGACCATGCTCCACTCGGGCGGCAAGTTCGAGGGTAAGGCTTATGCGACGTCGGGCGGACTGCACGGCGTCGGGGTCAGCGTCGTCAACGCACTGTCAGTCGAAACCGAAATCGAAGTAGCGCGAAGCAAACAACTGTATCGCCAGCGCTTTTCACGCGGCACACCGCTCGGCGGGCTTGAGGAACTCGGCCCGACGCCCAACCGGCGCGGAACGAGCGTCAGTTTCGTTCCTGACCCCGAGATTTTCGGCGATCACGGGCGGTTCAAGCCGCAGCGCCTCTATCGCATGGCGCGCTCGAAAGCCTATTTGTTCGCCGGCGTCGAAATCCGCTGGAAATGCGCGCCCGAACTGATCGGCGACGACACCCCCGCTGAGGCGGTGTTTCAATTCCCCGGCGGCCTTGCCGATCACCTCAAGGAACAGATCGGGACGCGCGAATGCGCGACCGCCGAGCCTTTTGTTGGGCGGCAGGAGTTTCCCGGCGATCAGGGCCGCGCCGAATGGGCGATCGCCTGGCCGTTATGGTCCGATGGATCGTATAGCTGGTATTGCAACACGATCCCTACCCCCGCCGGAGGGACGCATGAGGCGGGCCTGCGTTCGGCGCTGACCAAGGGTTTACGGGCCTTTGGCGAGTTGATCGGGCAGAAAAAGGCCGCACAGATCACCGCCGAGGACGTGTTCAACGGCGGCGAGATGATGCTCTCGGTCTTCATCCGCGAGCCGCAGTTCCAGAGCCAGACCAAGGATCGCCTCTCGAGCCCCGAGGCGGCGCGCTTCACCGAAAATGCCGTGCGCGACCATTTCGACCATTTCCTGTCGGACAATATGGACCGCGGCCGCGCGCTGCTCGGCCTCGTCCTCGACCGGATGGACGAGCGCCTCAAGCGCAAGGCCGAGCGCGAGGTCAAGCGCAAGACCGCGACGAGCGGCCGCAAGCTCCGCCTGCCCGGCAAGCTCACGGACTGTGCGAACGACGGCCCCGAAGGCACGGAATTGTTTATCGTCGAAGGCGACAGCGCTGGTGGCAGCGCCAAGCAGGCGCGCGACCGCAAGACGCAGGCGATCCTGCCGATTCGCGGCAAAATCCTGAACGTCGCAAGCGCCAGCGCCGACAAGATCCGCGCCAATCAGGAAATCGCGGACCTCGCGCTCGCGCTCGGCTGCGGGATGCGCAAGGATTGCGACGCCGACCGGCTGCGCTACGAAAAAATCGTGATTATGACCGACGCCGACGTCGACGGCGCGCATATCGCGACGTTGCTGATGACCTTCTTTTTTCAGGAAATGCCCGACATCGTGCGGCGCGGTCACGTCTATCTGGCGCAGCCGCCGCTCTATCGCATCACCTCGGGCAACACCTCGGTCTATGCGCGCGACGATGCCCATCGCGCCGAGATCGAAGCGACGCAGTTCAAGGGCAAGAAGGTCGACGTCGGTCGTTTCAAGGGCCTCGGCGAGATGAACCCGAACCAGCTCAAGGAAACGACGATGGACCCGGCGACGCGCTCAATGCTGCGCGTGACGCTGCCGCAGGAATATGAGGAGCGGCACCTGGTCAAGGATCTGGTCGACCGGCTGATGGGCAAGCACCCCGAACACCGTTTCCAGTTCATCCAGGCCAATGCCGCGACGCTCGACGAGGCGGCCATCGACGCCTGACGAAAAAATCGTCCCTCCCTGTCAGAAAGCCCGACCGCGGCCGACTAAATAGCCAGACGACGATAGTTGCTGGAGATTTCGGGTGACCGAAACCGAACAGGATCAGGCCTTTTCCGACGCGATCGCGCGCTTCGGCGGCGCGATCGCCCGCATGGCGCGCGGCTATGAGGCCGATGCCGACCTGCGCCGCGACCTCGAACAGGATATCCAGGTCGCGCTCTGGCAAAGCCTCGCCCGCTTCGACGGGCGCTGCGCGCTCAGCACATGGGTTTGGCGCGTCGCGCACAACCGCGCGACCTCGCACATCGTCGCGCGGCGGCGCCACACGCAGCGGCGCTGGGCCAATATCGAAGATATCGAGCTGCCCACCGACGATCCGACGCCGTTCGAGCGCGCGACGAGCGATCAGGCGATGGCGCTGATCCTGTCGATCATCGACCGGCTCGACCCGCCCGACCGGCAGATATTGCTGCTCTATTTGGAAGGTGTCGCGGCGGCCGAGACCGGCGAGATTACCGGCGTCTCGCCCGAGCTCGTCGCAACGAAGATCCACCGTTTCAAGACCATGCTGACAAACCGCTACGCCCCGTCGGGAGACGTATCATGACCAGCCCGAATGACGACAGCCTGCATAGCCTGTGGCGGCAGGATGGCGATGCTCTGGAACCGTTGCCGCTCGCCGAAGTCAAGTCGCGCGCCGCAGCCTTCGACCGCGCGATCGGCAAGCGAAACCGCCGCGAGTATATCGCGACCGTTTTCGTGATTCTCATTTTCGGCCTCTACGCGCTGATCCTGCCCGGAACGCTGCTCAAGATCGGCAGCCTGCTGATCATCACCGGCGGCCTTGTGATCGCATGGCAGCTGTCGCACCGTACCTCGCGGCCCGATCCCGCGGGTGAAGCGGCCGACGTGCGCGCCTATTACCGTGCGCGGCTCGTTAACGAGGAGCATATGCTGGCGCACGTCGGACTCTGGTATATCGGCCCGATGCTCCCCGGTCTCGCCCTGTTCATGGCCAGTCTCGCCGGTCAATTTGGCAGCGCGCTCGGCTTTGCGGCCTTCGCGGCCATTCCCGCGCTCGTCATGCTTGGCATCTGGTTGCTCAACCGCCGCGCCGCCGCCATGCTCCGCGAACAGATCGCCCGGCTCGACGCCGCAACGGAAGGAGAGTAAAATGACCCGCTTGCTCGCAAGGACGGCGATCGCGGCGAGCATCGTACTCGGCACGCCGTCGGCGACGCTCGCGCTCCAGCCGCCGGCATCGGCGCCTGCGACCGTCAGCGAATTCGACAAACGCGCGGCGCAGCTTGTCGACCTGTTGGACGGCAGGATCGCCTTTGCTGACTATTTCGACCCGTCCTTTCAGAAGGCCGTGCCCGAGGCGCAGTTCAAAACGTTCATCGCCGGCCTGATTGCGCAATATGGAAAGCCGGTCGCCATCGACAGCGCCACCCCGACCAGCGGCCGTTCGGGAACGGTCCTGCTTCGCTTCGAAAGGGGCGTCGCAACCGTGCTGCTGGACGTCGGCGTAGCGGCCGGTGAGCGCGTCACCGGGCTGCGCGTCACCGGCGTCGCCGTGGCCAACGACAGCTTCGACAAGGTCGCGGCCGAAATCGCCGCGCTGCCGGGGTTAACAGGCTTTCTCGTCGCCGAACTGGACGGAGCCGGCATCCGGCCCCTCGCCTCGGCCAACGCCGACCGTCAATTCGCGGTCGGATCGACGATCAAGCTCTATATCCTCGACGAACTTGCGGCGCAGGTCGCTGCCGGCAAGCGCAAATGGTCGGACGTTGTGCCATTGTCGCATTTCAGCTTTTCGTCGGCGGGGACCGCGAACTGGCCCGCCGATACGCCGGTGACGCTGCAAACGCTCGCCAACTGGATGATCTCGGTCAGCGACAATGGCGCGACCGACACGCTGATCCACCTGCTTGGCCGCGCGCCAATCGAAGCGCGGATGAAGGATGCGGGGCACAGCGATCCGTCGCGCAACATCCCGCTGCTCACGACGGTCGAAGCCTTTGCTCTCAAGGGAAATAATTTCAATGATTTGCGGCCTGTCTTTATCAAGGGCGAGGATGCCGCGCAGCGGAAGCTGATCGAGAGCAACCAGAACCGCCTGACCCTCGCCAATGTCGACGGGATCAGTTTCACCGACGGACCGCGTTTCATCGACAGCCTCGAATGGTTCGCCAGCCCCAACGATATTGCACGGCTGATGGTTGACTTACGCGCACGTCAGTCGAGGACCCTGCTCGCCGCGATGGCGATCAACAATGGGGTCGGCCCGGTCGCTGCGGCCGACTGGACATATCTCGGTTACAAGGGCGGGTCGGAAAATGGCGTTTTGTCGATGAGCTTGCTCGGCCAACGCAAATCGGACGGCAAATGGTTCGTCGTCACCGCAAGCTGGAACAATCCCGATGCCAATGTCGATACCGGCCCTTTGATTGGCCTCGTCACCCGCCTGCTTGCGCTGACCGGGAAAACGACTTCCTGACTCAAGCTATCGTTCGGCCGTCCCGAGTTTCCCGCAGGGCATGGCCGGCGTGAAGTACCAGCGCCAGACAGCCGGCAAGCAGGACGGCGTCCTTGAACAGGAATTGCGCGGTAGACCCCATAAACGGGAACCCATAACCTTCCTCCCACAAGGTCGCACCAAAACTGAAGCTGAGCGTGATAAGAAAGGTTGCCATCCCCATCAAGCCGCCAAGCAGACCCGCACGATGCGACCATGCGCCCAGCCCGAGCAGCGCGCCGGTCGACAATTCGATCGTCCCGATCACATTGCTCGTCCCCTGAACGCCGATCAGCGGGTACATCCAGGCGAACAGCGGATAGTGCATCGCCGTACGCGCGACGCCTTCGGCTTCATAAGCCGCAAATTTGGCGATTCCGAATAAAGCGAAGATGAAGACGATCGACCAACGAAGCGCGCCGACGGCGACAGTCTGAGCCGGCAGCTTGTCCAGAATTTTGTACATGAGTCCCCCCTGAATGACCGTTGCGGGGGGTATTCGTGCGTGATCCCGGTTTAGTTACATCAGGCGGCCGTCAGCGCCGCCACCAGCGCTTTGACCTTCGCCTGCCGCCACTGTGGCGTCGGGGCAACGAGCCAGTAACCGCGCTTCACCGCGACCGCTTCACCGACCTGCCGGACCCGTCCCGCGACGATATCGGCCTCGGCCAGCATCGCGGGGACATTCGCCTGTCCGAGCCCATTGGCCGCGGCATCGATCGCGAGCCCGGCATCGCCGAGGCGCAGCGCAGGTTCGCCGTCGGCCACCGGGCAGCCCGGCCACGCGATGCGCGTCTCGCTAGTGCTCCCCGGCCCGGTAACGGTAACCATCGACGCGTCGGCGAGCGCCACGCCTTCATGTTCGCCCGCCCCGTCGGTCCAGAAGATCGCGAGATCGAGGTTGGCTTCGGTGAAATCGATGCCGCTGTCGGCCGATACCAATGTGAAGCGCACATCGGGGGCCTGCTGGCTGTAGCGCGCGAGGCGCGGCGCGAGCCATTTGGCGGTGAGGTCGCGCGGCGCGGCGATCGTCAGCGACTGCGACGATTGCCCGGCCTGCATCGCACGCACAGACTCTTCGAACTGCAAGAAGCCTTGCCGCAGCGCGTCGAGCCCGGCATCGGCCTCGCCCGTGAGCTCAAGCCCCTTGGGCGTCCGGCGGAACAACACGACGCCGAGCATATCTTCGAGCGCCCGAATCTGTTGCCCGACCGCCGCGGGAGTCACCGCCAGCTCGTCGGCGGCGCGCGTGAAGCTCAGGTGCCGCGCAGCGGCGTCGAACACGCGCAGGGCGTTCAGCGGCAGGTGCGTGCGTTTCATAACGCGGTCGCAGGCGCCACGAGCGGGAAATGCGGTATCGCGACGAGCAATTGCGATCCGTCGCCGAGCTCCATCGCATAGCTCCCAACCATCGACCCCTCGGGGGTCGGCAGCGGGCAGCCCGAGACATAGTCGTACGCGCCGCCGGGCACGATCAGCGGCTGTTCGCCGACGACGCCCTCGCCCTCGACTTCGCTGATCTGGCCGCGCCCGTCCGCGATCCGCCAGTGGCGGCTGATCAACTGCACCGCGTCCTCGCCATGATTTTCGACGCGCACATGATAGGCCCAGAACCAGCGGCCAAGCGCCGGGTGCGACTGTTCGGGCAGATAGCTGACCGCCACGCGCACGGTGATCGACCCGGTGGTCGCCGCAAAGGGGAAGAAGGAGTCGATCATCGTGTTCATGGCGTCAGCGTCGCTCAAAGCCCCACTTTGGTCAATGCCTGCTCCAGATCGGCGATGACATCGCGCGGATCTTCGAGGCCGATATTGATACGCAGCATACCCTCGACGACGCCCATGTCGATACGGGCTTCTTCGCTCACGCCATAATGCGTGGTCGACCAGGGGTGGCAGCAGAGGCTCCGCGAATCGCCGATATTGTTGCTGATGTCGACGAGTTCGAGCGCGTTGAGGAACGCCATCGCCTGCTCGCGGCCGCCATCGAGCACGAAGGAGAAGATCGGGCCGCACGCGCTCGACTGGCTCTTCGCCAGATTATGCTGCGGATGGCTCGCAAGCCCCGGGTGAAGCATCCGCGCGACACGGCTTTCGATCGCCTTGCCGACCGCAAGCGCATTTTCCGACTGGCGCCGCGCACGCAAGTCGAGCGTCTCGAGCCCCTTCAGCACCACCCAGGCATTGAACGGCGAAAGGTTCGGCCCGGTGTTGCGCTGGAACGGCAGCAGCACGTCGTTGATGAACTTTTCGGTCCCGCATACCGCGCCGGCGAGCACGCGCCCCTGCCCTTCCATCAGCTTGGTCGCCGAGTAAGCGACAACATCGGCGCCGAAATCCATCGGGCGCTGGAGCACCGCGGTCGCAAAAGCATTGTCGACCACGGTCGTGATACCATGCACCTTCGCGAGGCCGCACACATGTTTCATGTCGACGATATCCATCGTCGGATTCGCGGGGGTTTCGAAGAAGAAGACCTTGGTGTTCGGCTTGATCGCCTTTTCCCACGCGTCATTGTCGCGGCCGTCGACGACGGTCGTCTCGATGCCGAAGCGCGGACAGAGATGGTCGACGAGCCAGCGGCACGAACCGAAGGCCGCCTTCGCAGCGACGATATGGTCGCCCGCCGAGAGCTGGCAGAGCAAGGCCGTCGTCATCGCGGCCATGCCGGTCGCCTGAACGCGGCACGCCTCGGCGCCTTCCATCAGCGCAATCCGCTCTTCGAGCATCGCCACGGTCGGGTTCTGCAGCCGCGAATAGGTCATGCCCTGTTCTTCGCCGGCAAAGCGTGCCGCGACTTCCTCGGCATTGTCGTAGGTGTAGCCCGAGGTGAGGAAGAGCGCTTCCGACGTCTCGCCATGCTCGCTGCGCCACGTCCCGCCGCGCACCGCCTGCGTCGCGGGATGCCAGTTTCTCGTCTTGCTGCGGTCGAAACCCGTCGTTTTTTTCATCTTATCTATCCGTTCAAAGCCGAAACAACCGCATCGCCCAATGCCGCCGTTTCCATATTGCCCCCCAGATCCGCACCGCGGCACCCGTCCGCGAGCACCTTGGCGACCGCCGCCTCGATCCGCGCCGCGTTCGCCTCGTCGCTGCCCGAATGGCGCAGCAGCATCGCGAGCGACAGGATCATCGCCAACGGGTTGGCGACGCCCTTGCCCGCGATGTCGGGCGCGCTGCCGTGGATCGGCTCGTACAATCCCAGCTTGCCGTCGCTCAGCGATGCCGACGCGAGCAGCCCGATGGACCCGACGCACATCGACGCCTGATCGGACAATATGTCGCCAAAGAGGTTTCCGGTGACGACGACGTCGAACTGGCCGGGGTTGCGCACGAGCTGCATCGCGGCGTTATCGACATACATATGGGTCAGCGCGACGTCGGGGTAATCGGCGGCGACCTCGATCACCACGTCGCGCCACAGCTGCGAGGTTTCGAGCACATTCGCCTTGTCGACCGAGCACAGCCGCTTTTGACGACCCTGCGCCGCGCGGAACGCGACATGCGCAATCCGGCGCACTTCGCTCTCGCTGTACGACATGACGTCATAACCTTCGCGCTCGCCGCCGGGCGTCGTGCGCGTGCCCTTCTCGCCGAAATAGACGTCGCCGTTGAGTTCGCGGACGATCAGCAGGTCGATCGCCGACGCGACCTCGGGGCGCAGCGCCGAGCTGTCCTCCAGCCCCGCGAACAGCTTGGCCGGGCGCAGATTGGCGAACAGACCGAGCTCGGCGCGCAAACCGAGGATCGCCTGCTCGGGGCGCAAATGACGCTCGACATTGTCAAAGCGCGGATCGCCGACGGCGCCAAAGAGGAGCGCATCGGCGGCTTTCGCCTTCGCCAGCGTTTCGGGGGGCAGCGGGTGGCCGGTCGCTTCATACGCTGCGCCGCCGACAAGCGCGCGGTCGACCGTCACCGGCAATGCGAGCGCGGTCAGGACCTTCTCGGCCTCCACCATGATTTCCGGACCGATACCATCGCCAGCCAGCAGCAGGATTTTCAATGCGTCGCCCTTTCGTGTCTCGCCAGCCGCTTAGACAGCGGCGGCGCGTCACGCAACCGCCCTGCCCAGCCGGGAGACCAATCTTTCCCTTACGGTCAGCAAGTCGCGGTTGCGGCCGTCGAGAATGTCGCGGTCGAGGAAATGACCGGTGATGATCAGGCCGTCGAGGACATCGCTCATCGGCGGACCGGCATCCTGTCCGCGCAGGAACGGCGGCAGGCGGAACAGCCGTTCTTCATAACCAGCCGCCGCGCTGACGCTCACCGCACCGCCCGATTTAGGGCTTATGAAAGCGAGGTCGTCGGGCGAACCGGTTACGACGCATTCCTCCAGGTTCAGGCCGAAGCCCAATTCGGCGAGCAGCAGCAACTCGTAACGCGCCAGCGCCGCGGCCCATTGCCGCGCCGAAGGAGCCACTCCAATCGCGTCCAGAACGGCCGACAGAGCCGAATAGAGCGCCGGATAGGGCTGGCTTTCGGGCAAGGTCGCCGCGGTGAGGCTCGTCGCCCAGTCGATCGCAGCCGCCGCTAACGGTTCGGCAAGCAGTGGCGCGCGGCTTTCCAGAAGCTCCACGGTCGCACCGCCAAGCTGCTCTTCGGTTCGCGCGCGAAGCTCGAGCGCGATCAGGTTGCCCGGCACCAAAATCGGCCGCACCCGCCGCGAGCGTCCGCCGCGGACATAGCCGGCGACCAGCCCCGCCTCTTCGGTCAGCGCGCGCAAAATCGCGCCATGCTCGCCATGCGCGCGGACAGCGCAGACGATGGCATCGGCGGTCAGGCTGGCCAAAGCACCATCTGCGTCTGCGTCACCAGCGCGACCTCGGCGCCATCTTCGGTACGGATGCGCGTCTGCCACACCGACAAGCGCTTGCCGATCTTCACCGGGGTTGCCTCACCGATCAGCACCGAACCGACGGGGCCGGCGCCCAGAAAGTTGGTCTTGCTCTCGATCGTCGTCGTGCCGTTTGCCCCCTCGGGCAAGGTCAGGAAGGCGCCCACCGCGCCGAGGCAATCGGCAAAAGCCATGATCGCTCCGCCATGAACGATCCCGCCCGCGGTGCAGATTTCGGCGCGCACGGGGAGTTTACCCGCGATACGGTCCTTGCTGCCTTCGTGAATGGTGACGCCCAGCGTTCCCGCGAGCGGCATGGCTGCTGCAAAATCCATAATATTCCCCTCACCGTCCCGAATGATAGAAATCATGCACCGCCTGCGCGACCGCGGCGCTGACCCCCGGCGCTTTCTGCAAATCCTCGAGGCTGGCGCCGCGCACCGCGCGCGCGGTGCCGAAATGCATCAGCAGCGCCTTCTTGCGCGACGGGCCGATACCCGGAACCTCATCGAGCGGCGACGAGCCCATCGCCTTCGCGCGCTTCGCCCGGTGCGCGCCGATCGCGAAGCGATGCGCCTCGTCGCGCAGCCGCTGGATATAGAAAAGCACGGCATTGTTGGGCGGCAGCGTGAATTCGCGCCCGTCGGGGTGATAGAAAGTCTCGCGCCCGGCGTTGCGGTCGGGCCCCTTGGCGACGCCGATGTACGTCAGATCGTCGATCCCTAGCTCGGCGAGCACCGCGCCCGCCGCCGACACCTGCCCCTTGCCGCCGTCGATCAGCACGAGGTCGGGCCATTCGCCCTTCGTCCGCTCGGGATCCTCCTCGATCGCGCGCGCGAAGCGGCGCTCGAACACCTCGCGCATCATGGCAAAATCGTCGCCCGGCTGCGTTTCGGCGCGCTTGATGTTGAACTTGCGATACGCGCCCTTGATCCAGCCTTCGGGACCCGCGACGACCATCGCGCCGAGCGCATTGGTGCCCTGGATATGGCTGTTGTCGTAGATTTCAATGCGCCGTGGCGGATTCTCCAGGTCGAACAGCTCAGCAAGTTCGCGTCCGAGTTTCGCCTGGCTGCTGCTCTCGGCCAGCCGCCGGTCGAGCTCTTCGCCCGCGTTGCGCACCGCCTGTTCGAGCAGGCGCCGGCGATTGCCGCGCTGCGGCACGCTGATCTCGATCTTGCGGCTGCCGCTTTCGCCCAATGCCTCGGCGAGCAGCGCGCATTCCTCGGGCTCGCGGTCGACGAGGATCAGCTTCGGCGGCGGCACGCCTTCGTAGAATTGCATCAGGAAGCTCGCCATCACCTCGGCTTCGGGCACCCCCGATACATGCGCAGGGAAGAAGCTGCGATGCCCCCAATTCTGCCCGCCGCGGATGAAGAAGCCCGCGATGCAGAGCTGTCCGCCCTTCGCCGCGAGAGCGAAGACATCGGCGTCGCCGAGCCCGTCGGCGTGGACCGACTGGCTGCCCTGGATGAAGGTCAGCGATTTCAGCCGGTCGCGGATCACCGCCGCCTGCTCATAGTCCATCGCCTCGGCGGCCTGCGTCATCGCGGCACCCAGCCGTTTCTGGACTGCCGTTGAGCGCCCCTCGAGGAAATCCTGCGCGTCGCTCACCAGCCCGGCATAATCTTCCTTCGAAATGCGGTCGACGCATGGCGCGCTGCAACGCTTTATTTGATACAGCAGGCACGGGCGCGAGCGGTTGGCGAAGAAGCTGTCGGTGCAGCTACGCAGCAGGAAGGTTTTCTGCAGCGCGTTGAGCGTCTGGTGGACCGAGCCAGCACTAGCGAACGGCCCGTAATAGCGTCCCTTGGCGCGCCGTGCGCCGCGATGCTTCTGGACGCGCGGGAAATCATGGTCGGTACGCAGCAGGATGAAGGGGAAGCTTTTGTCGTCGCGGAGCAGCACGTTGTACGGCGGGCGGTAACGCTTGATCAGTTGCGCCTCAAGCAACAGCGCCTCGGCCTCGCTCGTCGTCGTGACGATCTCCATCGCGCGCGTCTGCGATACCATGCGCTGCAACCGCTGCGGCAGCCGAGCGACCTGTGTGTAATTGGTCACGCGGTTCTTGAGCGCCCGCGCCTTGCCGACATAGAGCACGTCGCCGCGTGCATCGAGCATCCGGTACACGCCCGGGCGCGTCGGCAATTTGCGCACGACGCTGCGGATCGCCTCGGCACCGCGCTCAAGGTCGGGCTGGTCACCCTCGCCGTCGCCGCCGCGGATGACATAGGTCGCTTTTTCTTCGTTGAATCGGTCGGGAGCGTTCGGGCGGGCCATGATTTTGCATGTAGGCGATGGCGGTGCGGCCCGCCATAGTGTGCGAAGTAAAACATAGGAGGGGTCTTATGGAACTACGTGGAAAGTTCGCGCTGGTGACCGGCGGCAGCGACGGGATCGGGCGCGAGATCGCGCTGCAACTGCAGGGTGCGGGCGCGGATGTGATCGTCACGGGCCGCTCGGCGGCGAAATTGCAGGCCATGGCGGCGCTGGGCTTCGGGACGATCGCGGGCGACCTGTCGACCCCGGCGGGCGTCGATGCCGTCGTGAGCGGGATAGCGGGCAAGCCGCTTGCGCTGCTCGTCAACAATGCCGGGGTAGGCAGCGAATATGAGCTAGACGATGCCGCGACGCTGGAAAATGCGGCGCATTGCATCCGCACCAACCTCGACGCGCCGATCGCGCTCTGCACGCGGCTGCTGCCAGTACTTCGCGGGCAGCCCGAGGCGGCGATCGTCAACGTCACATCGGGCCTCGCGATCGCGCCGCGCGCGGGCGGGTCGGTCTATTGCGCGACCAAGGCGGGGCTGCGCAGCTATACGCAGGCGATCCGGCATCTGCTGAAAGACAGCAATGTCCGCGTGGTCGAGGCTTTGCCACCGGTGGTCGAAACGAACATGACCGCGGGCCGCGCGGGCAAGAAGATGAGCGCGCACGACTGTGCCGCCGAAATCGTGCGCGGCATCCGTACCCGCAAGCGCGAAGTCAATGCCGGGATGGTGAAAATGTTGCAGTTCGTCCACAGTGTCTCGCCCGCGCTCGCGCGGCGCATCATGATCCAGTTCTGAGGATTGCCGCATGATCACTTTATACGGCGAAGGACGAGGCTTTCGGGTTGCCTGGCTGCTCGAGGAAATGGGGCGTCCCTATCGTGTGCGGCCGGTCGATTTGCTCGATGGCGTCGAAGAGGACAGCGAGTTTCTGGCGATCAACCCCGCCGGATTCATCCCTGCGATCGTCGACGGCGACACGGTGATGGTCGAATCGATCGCGATCATGGAATATCTGCTCGCGCGTTACAGACCGGACTCGCTTGCGCCGACGCCGGACGACGCGGCGTTCGCGACCTACCAGCAGTTTCTCCATATGGGCGAGGCGGGGCTTGCGGGTCCGATCAACGCCATTGTCGCGACGCACATCCTCGCCCCCGAAACCGAACGGGAAAACTGGACGACCGGCTGGGCGCTCGGCATTTTCAAGAGCCGCCTCGGCCTCGTGAGCCGCCAGCTGGCGCACACGCCCCATATCGCCGGCGACGATTTCACCGCGGCCGATATCTCGGTGACCTACGCGCTCCAATTCGCCCAGCGCACGATCGGCTTCACCTTTGGCGCGGTGGAACTGGGCTATATCGAACGAACCACGTCGCGCGCGGGATATCAGCGCGCCATGGACAATTTCCCCGCGACAAAGGCGTGGGTCGCGGGGTTGGCCGGAGCGCACTAGGCCTCAAAGCAAAACGCCCGCGGAAATCCGCGGGCGTTTCGGTAATCGGCAATGTCGAAAGGCTCAGCCCTTGGCGACGCCCGCGATAGCCTGATCGACCAGCGCCTTGTCGGCTGTGGCGTCATGCTTGTCGGCGATCAGCTTCGCCGCTGCGTCGGTCGCGGCCTTGGCAGCCGCGGTGCGGACTTCGGCAAGCGCGCCGGCTTCGGCCGCGGCGATGCGGTCTTCGGCCATCTGCTTGCGGCGTGCGATCAGCGCGGTCGCATCAGCCTTGGCCTTGGCGACCAGTGCTTCGGCTTCGGCATCGGCGCGGGCACGCATTTCGTCGGCTTCCTTCGCCGCGTCGGCGAGCTTGGCTTCATACTCCGCCTTCAGCGATTCGGCGTCGAGACGCAGCGCTTCGGCTTCCTTGAGCTGCTTCGAAATCTCGGCAATCTTGTTGTCGAGCATGCCCGCGACCATCGCCGGCACCTTTTTCCACAGCAGGATAGCGATGAAGATCGCCATCGCGATCGAAACCCAGACGGTCGCGTCGATGAAACCGAACGATGCCGGCTCGACATGCACTTCGCCCGCGGCTTCGGACAGAATGGTCAGAACATTAGCCATGGAGCACCGCCTTCACCGCTGCCTTGGCGTCCGCCGCGGCAATTTTCACGCCCGACAGCTTGGCGACGAGGTCGCCCGCTGCTTCGGCCGCGACCGATTCGATTTCAGCCATCGCCGAGGTGCGCGCCGCATTGACGTCGGCTTCGGCCGCCGACAGTTTGTCGGCGAGTTCGGTGTCGACCTTCGCAAGACGCTTTTCGGCGTCTTTCGCGGCCTTGTCTTTGGCGTCGGTTATCGCCTTTTGCGCAGCGGCGCGGCTTGCGTCGCTCTGCTGGCGGTAGCTTTCTTCGAGGTTGTCGGCGGCGGCATGCGCCGCTTTCGCCGCGGCCAGATCGTCCGCCACCTTGCGGTCGCGTGCGTCCACCGTCGCCTCGATCTTCGGCAGCATGCCGCGGCCGATGACGAAAAAGACGAAGCCGAAGGTCAGCAGCACCCAGAAAATCTGCGATGCGGCGTACCAGCTTTCAGCAAATTGGCTGATTTGAGGCATGGATTTACTCGACCGACAAAAGAAAAGCAGTCGCGGGGCCCGCTTTTAGCGAGCCGGCCCCGCAGACGAAATCAGGCTGCCTTGAGGTACAGCAGGATCGCGATAAGGAACGACAGCAGGCCGAGAAGTTCTGCAGCCGCGAAGCCGATGAACAGGCGGCCCTGCTGGCCGTCGGCAGCAGCCGGGTTACGCAGCGCGCTTTCGAGGAAGCTACCGAAGACGTTGCCCACACCGATGGCGGCCATACCGGCACCGATAGCGGCCAGACCGGCGCCGATGAGCGAAGCAGCTTGAACGTCCATTTTATACTCCTTGGGAAAAACGTTAATTATACAGTTGAAAAATCAGTGCAGATTGACCGCGTCGTTCAGATAGAGCGACGTGAGAAGCGCGAACACATAAGCCTGGATACCCGCAACCAGCAGCTCGAGGCCGCTGATCCCGACCATCAGCGCCATGCTGGGAATGCCGACGCCGAGGCCGACCGCCGGACCGGCGGCGATCCCGTCGATGATGAACGAGGCGAACACCTTCATCAGCACGTGGCCCGCGGTCATCGCGACGAACAGTCGGAGAGCAAGGCTGAACGGGCGGACGAGGAACGACACCAGCTCGATCACCGGGATCAGCCACAGCAGCCACCAGGGCGTGCCGTGCGGGACGAAAAGCGAGAAGAAATGCAGGCCGTGGCGCCAGAAACCGACGATCAGCACGATCGAGAAGCTCAGGATCGCGAGGAAACCGGTGATCGTGAAGTGGCTCGTCACGGTAAAGGGATGTACGCCGAACAGGCCGAGCGGCATCAGGCCGATCACGTTCAACATCAGGATGAACATGAAGAGCGAGAAGACATAAGGCGTATACTTGCGGCCTTCGGGGCCGATATTGGCGTTCATCATGCCCGAAATGAAGCCGGTGAAGCCTTCGACGGCGACCTGCCAGCGGCCGGGGACGAGCTGGCGCTTCATCCCGCCGATCATGAAGACCCACAGGAGAAGGCCGGCGATGACCATCCACATCGCGCTGGTCGTAAAGGCAACCTCATGATTGCCGACATGGAACATGTCGAACATCTTCTGCACCTCGAACTGGTGCATCGGGTCCACTTTGCCTTGATCCGCCACGCGATACCTCGCCTAAATCCCAGTAATCCAGCTTCAATCCGGCTTTGAAGGCCGGATATTCGCTATTCGAAATATGCTTCTGAAGGCGACGACTATTCCGAGGAACAGCACCACCAACAGGCCCCAGGGTGCGGTGCCGGCAAAATGATCGATCGTCCAACCGACCAAGGCGCCGCCACCGATACCGCCCAGCAGTTCGGCCAGAACACGGTTACCGAGCTTGTAATTCGCATCGGTCTCCGGTCCGGCGTTCACTGCGGTCCGTTTCGCTTCTGCGGCTTCGGCCCGGTCCAATCGCTCTTCGAGCGAGACCAGGCGCGAATCCTCCGAAGCTGGTTCCGGATCGCTGCCATTCCCCGTCATTTGCGCCATCCTCCTGAAACAGAGCCGATATCCATCGATTCCGCCTGCGAAAAAAGGCCCGAAAATTCGGGGGACCCCTAAGGCGCGGTCCGTTTAGGAACGACACCCGATTAAGTCAATGCTTGTGCGCAGGCGCACAAAAATGTCGCCGTCGGGGCGCGCAAAAATGCCGCCGCGTTTAGGGGCGCGGCGGCATCTGAGGGCCCGCAGGCCCTATTATGCGGCTTGTTCGGTTACGGGCAGCGCGCGTCGCGTTCGGGCGGGCTGCCGTCGCGGGTTTTCCAGGCGCCGCCAGGCGTCTGGTATTTCTCGCCCGGCTTGGTCTGCGCGATCAGGTTGCAGCCGCTGGTGAAGGCGAACTGCTCGACTGTGCTGCCGGTCGACTGCGCGCTCGCGGTATAGGCGGCCTTGCGCTTGATATTGAGGTCCTGCACCAGCGCGCGGATCGCCGGGGTCGGCGTGGTCGCGAACCCCAGATAGCCGTCGACCTGCTCGCCGATCTGCCCCGCGGCACGCGCGGCGGCATAGGCGGGATCGCGCTGCGCCATCGCCGACGGCACGGCCAGCGCAACGGCGGCGGTGGCCGCAATCGCAGCAAGTGCCAGTCCGGTCGGTTTCCACATCGTCTTGGTCATCTTCTTATTCCCCATCAGAATATCTCGCTATTCTGCTCGATGAGCTTCTTGGCGTCGCCATCCAGCCTGTACACCACTTCCTGACGGATGTTGATGTTCAGGTTGATCTCGATCGGCTTGTCGGGAGTGTCGATCTGGACGCAGCCCGCAAGGGCGGCCGCCCCCATCGTCACTGCAACACACCTATCGCCTATGGCCAGCCTCCTAGCTCCAGTCTTGGGTATCTTCATTGCACGGGCTCGCTTTCTGGGGGCTGAACGGGGACGATCTTTACTTTTTCGGCTTCTTCCTGCGCGCGGATCAACGCGGGCAGATTCTGTTCGATGAGCAGCGATGGGTCGTAGAACCCCTTCGCCGACGTCAAAAGCTGGCGAAACGGCGCCGTGATCTTCACATTGAAGACCAGCGGCAGTTTTGCGACCTGGTTGGTCAGGAAATTACGCGTCGCGCCTTCCCCCTGCCCCACGCCGCCAAAGCGGATATCGGTCACCATTTCGCCGTCGAGGTCCCCGTTCAATATGATCGTGAGGTCGTCATATTTGAGGCTGCGCAGCGCGCCAAAGGCAAAATTGGCGATGACACCCAGATTGCGGTTCGACAATTCGCCGACATAGGCGAGCGTGCCGCCGCCGCCGCGCGAATCGATGCGGCCACCCACGATGCGCCCGCCCATCCCGTCGAACTCGACCGGCAAGGTCCCGTCGAACACGCCCGTCGCGTTGATATTGTCAAAGCCGAAGCTTTGCAGGAACACCGCCGCGTCGACCCCAACGATATCGAACGACAGCCGCCGCGCTTTCTCCGTGCCGAAATCGAGCGTCGTCGGATGGAGGAGCAACTGCCCGCCGCCAAAGGGCCAGCTCCCACCCTCGACCCGGACACGATTATTGTCGAGCAACTGATATTCGATCTCGCCGTCGACAACTGGAATACCCGGGTTGATCTCCTTGATCTTCGCTATCTGACCCGGCGCCGATCTAAGGCCAATCAGGTCGTCGAAACTGAGCGTCGTCGTCAGCCCCGTTACCGGTCCGAACGCCGCGGCGAGGCTGGCGTCGGCGGTCGCGAAGGTTCCGCGGCTCGTGACGCCGTCCGCGGTCCATTCGATACGGCCGTCGCCGACCACCGAACCTTGCACGTTGGCCACGACGCCGAGCGCGAGGCTGGTCAGCTGGTCGGGCTGGAACGCCTCGTTGAAGCGCAGTTCCTTGACGACAAGGTCAGCCGAACCGCTGCTGTCGGAAAGCCGGTGGCGGATCAGCGTGTCGAGGATCTTTGTCCCGGTCTTCCGCTCGTGGAAAGCCGCCTTCGCTTCGATCATCCCGTTCGCGAAGCGCAGATTCGCTTCATTGCTGACCAGCGGGAAGAAGCGCGGATCGGGCGCCGCGTCGGTGAGCAGCAGCCCGCCATCGAGCGTCAGCGCGCCATTCGCGAAGCGCCATTGCCCCGCAATCTCGCTCATGTTCAGCGGCACCGCGCCGATCTTGCCGCTCGCCCCGCTGAGGTCACCCACCATGCCCTGCGGCGTCGAACGGCCGCTGAGGCTTTGCGCGCTGAAGCGCGTCACGCTCTCCCCCTCACCCAGCCGGATATCGGCGCGCGCCAGCGACCAGCGCATCGCGGAGAGGTCGATATTCGCCGGCCCGCTTTTCAGGCTGAACGGCGAACTGCCGCTCGTCCCGCGCAGTGCAATAACGGGAATGCGGATATCGCCGCGCAGCCCGTCGGGTCCGGCGCTGAGCAGCGGCGCGCCCGGGCGACTGCACAGGTCGATCGCGCTGCGGCCCAGCCGGACGCCGCTGACCTCGATCCGATCCGCCGCGACACGGCTGCATCCGCCGTCGAATGCGAGAGCTCCTCCGGTCGGGGCGAGAAAGCCGTTCAACGGCATCGTCAGCCGCTCGACGCGCCCGTCCGCGAGCGGCCCCGACAGCGTCGCCGCGGTTGCGAAGCGCATCAGACCGCCCGCGCCGCCCGAAAAACGCACCGGCGTCAGCGTCAGCCGCGCGCCTCCGGCGCTATAAGAATCGAAGCTGGCGAGCCCCGTCACCCTTCCCTCGGCGCTGCGATCGATGCTCAGCGTTCCCGAAGGCAGGTCGCCACCCGCGATGCTCCAGCGTCCCGTCGCGATCACCGCGGGCTCGTCGGCGCCATAGAGATAGCCGATACGGCTGTCCGCGCCGCCGGTGAAATGTGCGCCGCTCGCACTCGTCAATTCGGGCGCGATCAGGTCGACGCGCGCCGTTGGCCCTTCGCCCGCGAGCGCAAAGCCTGCGCTACCGCTCGCATCGGCGAGCACGCGGCTCAGCGCGCCGACGGCCTTCACCGCGAGAGGCCCGACCGGCGTGCCCGCCAGCCCGCGCGCGCTTTCGGCGAGCGAGCGCCGCAAATCGGCACTGCCGCTGGCGCGGGCGAAGCTGATCTGCCCGTCGAACTTCGGCGCCGCGCTACCGACGCTGCCCTTGGCTTCGAGGTTTACCGTCTCGGCCGCAAAATCGGCGCCGCGCAGGCGTGCCATGTCAGCATCGATGTCGAGCTTTGTCAGCACCGCCGTCCCGTCGAAGCGCGCGACCACGCCCATCCGGTCGGCGGCGACGGGTCCCGCGACGAGCCGCGCGATGCTCGCGTCGGCCTTGCCCTTCCAGCTTTGCAGATCCTCCGACAGCGAAAGGTCGAGCGCTACCTGCGGCGATGCGGCGGTGACACGCCCGTTGGCGCAGGCAAGCGCGCCGCCGCGCAGAGGGCCGACCAGCTGCGGCCGGACATCGCGAACAAGAACCGTGCCATAGAAGCTGATATCGTCGCCGCTGCACCCCGCCGCCGCAATGCGCGGCGCGACGAGCGCGAGCTTGCCGGTGAAGTCGCGGCGCAAATTGCCGCCGCCGTGCAGCGCCGCACCGATATTGCCCCACGGCGTCTCAACGCGTGCCCGCGCATCGCGCAGCGCGACCGACAGGTCGGGCAAAGCGAACGGATCCTTGCTCGTCGGATCGCGGAACTTGTCGAGCGAACCGAACGACAGGCGGCCGTCGACGAAGCGGCCATAGAGCCGGACGCCCTCGGCATTGATTCCCGAGACATAGGGACCGCGCCAGCCATAGCCGAGCAGGACTTCGACGCGTTTCGCGGTCAGGTCGGGACGCTTCGGGTCGCCGATCACGATGTCGGACAGCTGCTCGCTGCGAAAGCCGATCCGGTCGATCGTATAGCGCGCCGGAACATCGCGGCTTTCGAGCTGGTCGCGAATGAATTCATCGGCGATCGGCTCGCGCGCGATCCAGACCCCTGCGACGAGGATGATCACCGCGCCCGCCGTCAGCCAACGTTTCTTGAACAGCAACGTCCGGACTTTCCACCGCGGCGGCGGCACCGCTTCCGCGTCAGTCATGGGATGTAGCCGATGACGTCATGGCGGCAAAATCTCGTCCCTCGACCCGAACCCTGTTCACGGCACAAACGCCGGAAATCCCGTTTCGATGCAGGAATTTGATCCGCTTCGCCATCTTCCTTACCCTATGACCGTTGAGTGCGCCTCACAAGGCGGTTATTGCCGCGCCATGGGGGATACGCCGGACCATCTTGGGCATCGCGCGCGGTTGCGGGCTCGCCTGCTCGACGACGCCGACGGCCTCGCCGATTACGAGCTGGTCGAATATCTGCTCACGCTCGCAATCCCGCGCCGCGATACCAAGCCCCTCGCCAAAGCGCTGCTCCGCGAATTCGGTTCGCTGGCTCAGCTGGTCAGCGCCGATCCCGAATCGCTGCGCCGGGTCGACGGGCTCAGCGATACCGGCATTGCGGCGGTGAAGATCGTCCAGGCCGCGAGCCTGCGCCTGCTTAAGGGCGAATTTCGCGACAAACCATTATTGTCCAGCTGGGACGCGCTGCTCGACTGGTTGCGCGCCGACATGGGGCCGATCGACGTCGAGCGCGTTCGCGTCCTCTATCTCAATTCGCGCAACATGCTGATCCGCGACGAACTCGCGAGCGAAGGCTCGATCGACCAGTCGGCGATCTATGTTCGCGAAGTCATCAAGCGCGCGCTCGAACTCGGCGCTTCGGCGATCATCCTTGTCCATAACCACCCCAGCGGCAGCCCCGAACCGAGCCGGCAGGATATCGCGATCACCAAGGATATCGCCGGCGCCGCCGCGAAACTTGGAATCGCGCTCCACGATCACATCATTATCGGCGGGTCCGATTACCGCAGCTTCCGCGCGATGGGGCTGCTCTAGCCCGTCATTTGACTTCCGTCGTCCGCGGCCACATCATCATGGCTATGCAGATTCGGCGCAGCCTTCTCCATTTCCGCCATCACGGGGGACAGCTTCTCGCGGGCATTTAGCCCCGGGTTCCGGCGCGCTCGCCCCGAACCCGGGGCACCTTCCGTCCAGACATTGCCGCGCGTGGCCAGCCGCCGCGCGCCAGCCGGAAAGTCCGCGCCATGACCAAGAAGAAAAACGGGGCTGCGATGCCCCATATCCGCATGATCGACAGCGAAGCCGACGTGCTCACCGAACTGACCCTGCAGCAGCAGCGCGATTCGGTTCGCTTCTATGAATTACTGCTCGATGAGATCGATCGCGCCTCGATCTGCGAACGCACCAGAATCCCGCCCGACGTCGTGACCATGGGCTCCAATGTGACGTTCATCGATGAAAAAAGCGGCGCCGAACGGACCGTGCGCCTCGTATATCCCGCCGAAGCCGACATATCGGCCGGGCGGATGTCGATCCTGACGCCGATCGGGGCAGGCCTGATCGGCCTCAGCGTCGGCCAGTCGATCAACTGGCCCGATCGCGGCGGCATCGAACACCGGCTAACGATCGTCGCGGTCGAGCAGCCCAATTAGCTTTCTGCAAACGGCGATGCAGCCGCCGGATCGCTCCGACGGCTGCACCACCCCGCGGGACGCCGTTTAGGCGCCGCGCGACAGGAAACCGGTCAATTCGGTCTTGTTAACCGCGCCCGATTTGTCGCCGTCCGCCGATGCGAAAGCCTGGCCGATCCAGGTCTTCACCTCGGCCGATTCGACGTCGGCGCTCGGATCGGTTGCTGCACGCAGCTTCTTCATCCACGCGCCGAACTCGGCCTCGTTCAGGTCGCCATTCTTGTCCCCGTCATAGGTCGGGAATTCCTGGTCGACGATCTGCGCGATCTGGGTCGGCGTTGCCGCCCCACCCGAAGGCGCGGGCTGGCCCGAAGCCGGCGGGGTCGACGCATCGGGTGCCGGGGCGGGGTCAGCCGGGGGCGTCGATGCGTCAGGCGCCGGAGCAGGCGCCGGTTCGCTCGCCATCGGCGGGGTGGTCGGGTCCGACGCCGGGGCAGTCGTCTGCGCCAGGGCCGGGAAACTCACGGCTGCGGCGCCGATCAAAAGCATTTGTTTCAACATGGTCTATCTCCTGTGTGCGGGGTTATTCGGGTTCCGATTCAGGCTTTTCTTCGGAATCCGGAGCGGGCTGGTCAGCCGGAGGCGTGGGCTCAGCCGCAGGGGGCGTATCGCTCGGGGTCGCGTCCTCGGTGGGCGCCGTTTCATCCGTCGGCTTCGTTTCGTCCGTCGGCTTGCTATCGGGCGCGGGGGCCGTGGTATCGGTCGGCGCCGGCTGCGACTGCGTCGTGGGGGCCGGCTCTTCGGCCGGAGCAGTCGTCTGGGCCAAAGCGGGGAAACTGATTGCCGCGGCACCGATCAAAAGCACTTGTTTCAACACATTTATTCTCCTGTAACGGCGACTTCGATGGTCCTGCGACCCGTCGCCTTTCTGATGGGGCATAGGAGCAACCCATCGTGTTTCCGCAAAGTTGCGCGCCCTCGGCGTTTGGCGAAACGCCCCGTCCCTGCTACGGGGCGCCCCATCGTGGTTCCGCGTGGATTCCGCGATAAGGCGCCCGAAAAGGAAGGAAATTCAATGGTTCCGCGTTACGCACGGCCGGAAATGACCGCGATCTGGTCGGCCGAGAATCGGTTTCGCATCTGGTTCGAGATCGAAGCGCACGCGACCGATGCCCTTGCCGAACTGGGCACCGTGCCGAAATCGGCAGCCAAGGCGCTGTGGGACTGGTGGGCGACGAACCCGGTGATAGACGTCGCCGCGATCGACGCGATCGAGGCGGTTACCAAGCACGACGTCATCGCCTTCCTGACCTGGGTGGCCGAGAATGTCGGCGACGAAGCGCGCTTCATGCACCAGGGCATGACCAGCTCGGACGTGCTCGACACCTGCCTCGCGGTTCAGCTCAGCCAGGCCGCCGATATCCTGCTCGCCGACCTCGACGCGCTGCTCGAGGCGATCAAGCGCCGCGCCTATGAGCATAAGCTGACCCCGACGATCGGCCGCAGCCATGGCATCCACGCCGAACCGGTCACCTTCGGGCTCAAGCTCGCCGAAGCCTATGCCGAATTCTCGCGCTGCAAGCTGCGCCTCCAGGCCGCGCGCGCCGAAATCGCGACCTGCGCCATCTCGGGCGCCGTCGGCACCTTCGCCAACATCGACCCGCGCGTCGAAGCGCATGTCGCGGCAAAGCTCGGCCTCGCGATCGAGCCCGTCTCGACGCAGGTGATCCCGCGCGACCGCCATGCGATGTTCTTCGCCGTGCTCGGCGTCGTCGCCTCGTCGATCGAACGCCTGTCGGTCGAAGTCCGCCACCTCCAGCGCACCGAAGTGCTTGAAGCCGAGGAATATTTCTCGCCCGGCCAGAAAGGCTCGTCGGCGATGCCGCACAAGCGCAACCCCGTGCTTACCGAAAACCTCACCGGCCTCGCGCGCATGGTGCGCAGCGCCGCGATCCCGGCGATGGAAAATGTCGCGCTCTGGCACGAGCGCGACATCAGTCACTCGTCAGTCGAACGCTTCATCGGCCCCGACGCGACGATCACGCTCGACTTCGCGCTCGGACGCCTGACCGGCGTGGTCGACAAGCTGCTCGTTTATCCCGCACGGATGCAGAAGAATCTCGACCGCATGGGCGGGCTCGTCCATTCGCAGCGCGTCCTGCTCGCGCTGACGCAGGCAGGCGCGAGCCGCGAGGAAAGCTATGTCCTCGTCCAGCGCAACGCGATGAAGGTCTGGGATTCCGACGGCCAGCTCTCGCTGCTCGAACTGCTCAAGACCGACGCCGACGTCACCGCAAAGCTCTCGGCCGACGAACTCACCGCGCTGTTCGACCTCGGCTATCATATGAAGCATGTCGATACGATCTTCGACCGGGTGTTCGGGGCGGCATAGCTCGCGGACTGGAATCGCGCGGCAATCTGTCATAGGGTCGGCGCCAGACCGACAGAGGAGCAAGACGAAGTGGGCATCCTGCGAACGATCATCTGGGTCTCGTTGACCGCCATCCTCGTCATTTTCGCGATGGCGAACTGGATTCCGGTCACCGTCACGATCTGGCCGGGACAGGTGCTCGACACCAAATTGCCCGTGTTGATCCTCACAGCGTTCCTGATCGGCAGCGTGCCGATGTGGATCGCGCTGCGCACGACGCGCTGGTCGATGAAGCGCCGCCTCGACGCCAGCGAGCGGCAGGCGGCCGATTTGCGCGCGCTCGCCAACCGGCCCGTCGAGGTCACGCCCACTCCGCCGGTCAACGACATCCCGCCCGCCCCATCCGACCTTTTCTCCACGGACAAGCCATGACCTCCCCGCTTTATCTCGCCATCGACACCACGCACCTCGATGCGGCGCTGACGCTGGCGCAAAAGGTACGGCGTCACGTCGGCGGGCTGAAGCTCGGCCTCGAATTCTTCTGCGCCAACGGGCACCACGGTGTGCATGAAATGGCGAAGCTCGGTTTGCCGATCTTTCTCGACCTCAAGCTCCACGACATTCCCAACACCGTCGCCAAGGCGATCCAGGCGCTGCGCTCGCTCGAACCGGCAATCATCACCGTCCACGCCGCTGGCGGCCGCGCGATGCTCGAAGAAGCGAAGGCATCCGCGGGCACGAACACCAAGGTCGTCGCGGTGACCGTGCTCACCAGCCTCGACGCGCCCGATCTGGAAGACATCGGCGTCGGCGGCAGCCCGCACGAACAGGTGGTGCGCCTCGCTGCGCTCGCCCGCGAAGCCGGTCTCGACGGCATCGTCTGTTCGGGACAGGAAGTGAAAGCGGCGCGCAAGGCGTGGCCCGGCGGCTATTTCGTCGTCCCCGGCGTGCGCCCGGCGAACGGCAAGATCGGCGACCAGAAACGCGTCGTCACGCCGGCGCAGGCGATGGCCGACGGCGCCTCGATCCTCGTCGTCGGCCGCCCGATTAGCCAGTCGGCGGACCCCGACCTTGCCGCGCGCGAGATCGAAGCGACGCTTTAAGCTCAATTCCCATTCCCGTTCGTGTCGAGCGAAGTCGAGACATCCATCGGAGCAGCGCAAGATCGAGAGACATCTCGACTTCGCTCGATGCGAACGGACAAAATAGAGTCTGACCATGCCCCCACTCGTCAAAATCTGCGGCCTCAAGACGATCGAAGAGGTCGATGCCGCCATCCGCCACGGCGCGACGCATATCGGTCTCAATCACTATGAACCGAGCCCGCGCTATATCGACCTCAAGACCGCGGCCGAGCTGCGCAAGCGCGCAGGCGCGGCCAACGTCAAGGTCGCGTTGCTGTTGGTCAACGCGCCGCAGCAACTCACCGGCGACGCGCTCGGCATGGTGCGCCCCGACATCATCCAGTTCCACGGCACCGAAACGCCCGAATGGCTGGGTGCTGTGAAGCGGCTGACCCCCGCCGAAGTCTGGAAGGCCGTCGGCCTGAAGGACGCCGACACACTCGTGCGGATGCAGAAATATCACGGCGTCGCCGACCGCATCCTGTTCGACGCCCCCGCCGCCGCGATGCCCGGCGGCACCGGCACGCGCTTCGACTGGTCGCTGCTCAAAAACCATCGCCACAGCATCGACTGGGGCATCGCGGGCGGCCTCACGCCCGAAAATGTCGCGCAGGCCATCGCCGAAACCGGCGCGCCGCTGGTCGATGTCTCGTCAGGCGTCGAAAGCGCGCCGGGCGTCAAGGATGTGGACAAGATCGCTGCTTTCCTTAAAGCGGCGGGCCGATGACTGACATACCCAACAGCCTCCGCACCGGCCCCGACGCGCGTGGCCATTTCGGCCAGTTCGGCGGCCGCTATGTCGCCGAAACGCTGATGCCGCTGATCCTCGACCTCGAACGCCACTATCGCGCCGCGCAGGCCGACCCCGCCTTCAAGGCCGAGTTCGACTATCTGCTGAAACATTATGTCGGGCGCCCGAGCCCGCTGTGGTTCGCCGAGCGGCTGACCGAGCATCTTGGCGGCGCGAAGATTTATCTGAAGCGCGAGGATTTGAACCACACCGGCGCGCACAAGATCAACAATTGCATCGGCCAGATCCTGCTCGCCAAGCGCATGGGCAAGACCAAGATCATTGCCGAAACTGGCGCGGGCCAGCACGGCGTTGCGACCGCGACCGTCGCCGCGCTGTTCGGCCTGCCCTGCACGATCTTCATGGGCGCGGTCGACGTCGCGCGGCAACAGCCGAACGTGTTCCGGATGAAGCTGCTCGGCGCCGAAGTCGTCGCGGTCGAAAGCGGCGCGAAGACGCTGAAGGATGCAATGAACGAGGCGCTGCGCCATTGGGTCGCGAACGTCCACGACACCTTCTACATCATCGGCACCGTCGCGGGCCCGCACCCCTATCCCGAGTTGGTTCGCGATTTCCAGTCGGTGATCGGCGACGAAGCGCGTGAGCAGATATTGGAGGCTGAGGGCCGCCTACCCGACATGCTTATCGCCCCCGTCGGCGGCGGTTCGAACGCGATCGGCCTCTTCCACCCCTTCCTCGACGACGGTGGCGTCGAAATCGTCGGTGTCGAAGCCGCGGGCGAAGGGCTCGACAAGAAGCACGCCGCCAGCCTCGCGGGCGGGCGCCCGGGCATTCTCCACGGCAACAAGACCTATCTGTTGCAGGACGAGGACGGCCAGATCACCGAGGCGCACAGCATCTCGGCGGGTCTCGACTATCCCGGCATCGGCCCCGAACATAGCTGGCTCCACGAAATCGGCCGAGTCCGCTACGAACCCGTCACCGACGACGAAGCGCTCGCGAGCTTCCAGAAACTGACCAAGCTCGAAGGCATCATCCCCGCGCTCGAAAGCGCGCACGCGATCGCCGCCGCCGAACGCATCGCCCCGACGATGGACAAGGACAAGATCATCATCGTCAACTGCTCGGGCCGCGGCGACAAGGATATCTTCACCGTGGCCGATGCGCTGGGGGTGAAGCTGTGAAGCCCGGCCAACGTCGCGCGATCATCGTCTTCGCAATCGCAGCAGCGGTTCAGGCGCTCGGCTTCCCGCTGATCAGCAAGATTTTCGCCTTGGGTGATCGGTTTCAGTCGCCCTCTTGGGTCGTTGTGGTGCTCGTATCGTTGATGTTCGTGTGGCTCGACAAAGCTGCAAACCAGAAAAAGTCCGCCGAATGACCCGCTTCGCCGCCACCTTCGCCAAGCCGCGCCCCGCGCTTGTCGCCTTCATCACCGCGGGCGACGGCGACACCGCCGCCAACCTCGACGCGCTCGTCGTGGGCGGTGCCGATGTGATCGAGCTTGGCATGCCCTTCACCGATCCGATGGCCGATGGCCCAGCGATTCAGGCCGCGAATTTGCGCAGCCTCGCGAAAGGCACGACGACCGCCGACATCTTCGCCATCGCATCAGCTTTCCGCCAGCGTCATCCCGAAACGCCGCTCGTCCTGATGGGCTATGCCAACCCGATGACGATCCGCGGGTCCGACTGGTTCGCCGCCGAATGTGCCAAAGCAGGCGTCGACGGCGTGATCTGCGTCGACATTCCGTCTGAAGAAGACGCCGAACTCGGCCCGAGTCTTCGCGCCGCTGGCGTTGACTTGATCCGTCTTGCCACGCCCACCACCGATCCGGCGCGCTTGCCCGCCGTGCTCGATGGCGCGGGTGGTTTCCTTTATTATGTCTCGGTCGCCGGGATCACCGGCCAGCAACAAGCGGCACAGGCGAGCATCGACGAAGCTGTTGCACGCCTCAAAGCCGCCACCGACCTTCCCGTCGCCGTAGGATTTGGCGTCCGCACCCCCGAACAGGCGGCCCCGATCGCCAAGGTCGCCGACGGCGTCGTCGTCGGATCGGCCTTCATCGACATCATCGCGCAGCATGGCGACGCCGCCGCGCCTTACGTCGAGGCCTTCACCCGCTTACTCGCCGATGCTATCCACGGCGCAAAGGAGATCGCCGCATGAGCTGGCTCGACCGCGTTCGCAACGCGCTGCCCTTCGGGGCCAAACGCGACACCGCCGACAATCTCTGGCACAAATGCCGCCAGTGCCAGCAGATGGTGTTCGTCAAGGAATGGGAAGATAATCTCAACGTCTGCCCGCGCTGCGACCATCACGACCGCATCGGCGCGACCGAACGTTTCGCGCAGCTGTTCGACGGCGGCCTCCACGAACTGATCAGCGCGCCAGCGGCGCCCGAAGACCCGCTGAAGTTTCGCGACACCAAGAAATATGTCGACCGCATCAAGGCGGCGCGCGCGCAAACCGGCGACCGCGATGCCTATCAGAACGCGGCGGGCAAGATCGACGGCCAGCCGGTCGTGATCGGCGTCCAGGATTTCGCCTTCATGGGCGGGTCGATGGGCGTTGCGGTCGGCGAAGCCTTTGTCGCCGGGGTTGAACAGGCGATCAAGCGCGGTACGCCCTATATCGCGATCACCGCAGCGGGCGGCGCGCGCATGCAGGAAGGCACGCTGTCACTGATGCAGATGCCGCGCGCCACCGTCGCGCTCGCGCGCCTGCGCCGCGCCGGCCTGCCCTATATCGTGCTCCTGACCGATCCGACCACCGGCGGTGTCACCGCAAGCTATGCGATGCTCGGCGATATCCAGATCAGCGAACCCAAAGCGCTGATCGGCTTCGCCGGCCAGCGCGTGATCGAGAATACGATCCGCGAAAAGCTGCCCGAAGGCTTCCAGCGCGCCGAATATCTGCTCGATCATGGGATGATCGACATGGTCGTCCACCGCAAGGAATTGCCCGAAACATTGGGCCGCCTGATCGGTTATCTGGCGCCCGAAAAGGCGGCCTGAGCAGACCGTCGCAACGGAACGCGAGCTCTCTTTCTCGTCACCCCGGACTTGATCCGGGGCCTGCCTTTCTTGAAGGAAATGGCGGGTGCCGGGTCAGGCCCGGCATGACGGATGATGGGGATGCTGTTTTCCTCTAATCGAGCTACGACCATGCCCGACCACGCCCACAGCTCCGACCCCGCGGTCCAAACCCAGCTCGATCGCCTCGCCGCCCTGTCGCCGGGCCGCGACATCCTCGGGCTGGAGCGCATCGCCGAACTTTGCGCGCGCCTCGGCAACCCGCAACTCCAGCTGCCGCGCACCTTCCATGTCGCGGGCACCAACGGCAAGGGATCGACCTGCGCCTACCTCCGCGCAATCCTCGAAGCGAGCGGGCGGCGCGTGCACAGCTACACCAGCCCGCATCTCGTGCGCTTCAACGAGCGCATCCGCCTTGCTGGAACGCTGATCGACGACGCGCTGCTCGCCGCGCTCCTCGAAGAAGTGCTCGACGAGGCCGCCGACCTGCACGCAAGCTTCTTCGAAGTCACCACCGCCGCTGCTTTCCTCGCCTTCGCGCGCATCCCCGCCGACGATTGTATCATCGAGGTGGGCCTCGGCGGACGGCTCGACGCGACCAACATCATTCCGCCGCCCGCCGTCTGCGGCATCGCCTCGCTCGGCATCGACCATGAAGCCTTCCTGCTCGCCCCCGAAACCGGAACGCCCGACGATCCGGCGATACGCATCGCGTGGGAAAAGGCGGGTATCATCAAACCCGACACGCCCGTCGCAACGTTCGACTATCCGCCGGGCGTGCGCGACACCATCGCCGCCAAGGTCGCCTCCGTCGGCGCCACGCTATTTCCCGAAGGGAACGGGTGGGCGATAGAGGCCAGCGGCGACAGCTTTCGCTGGACCTCGAAACTCGGTTCGGTCGCCGAACCGATGCGTCCGCGCATGGCCGGGCCGCACCAGATGCGCAACGCCGGGCTCGCCATCGCGATGCTGCGCCTCGCGCCCGGCTCGCAGCCGACCGAAGAAGCGATCGCCCGCGGCGTCGCGGGCGCCTTTTGGCCTGCCCGCATGCAGCGCCTCGGCGCCGGCCCCCTCGCCGCGCTGTTGCCCGGCGGCACCGAAATCTGGCTCGACGGAGCCCATAATGTCGACGCCGGGCTCGCGCTTGCACGCCAGTTCGCCGACGAGCCGCGGCGCGTCCACCTGATCACCGGCATGCTCGCGAACAAGGATCCGGCGGCTATTGTCGCGCCGCTGGCCGATCGCCTCGCCAGCCTGACCGTCGTCCCCGTCCAGGGGCACGAGCATCATGGCGCCGCCGCGTTTGGCGCCGATGCAAAGGCGGCCGCTTCGGTTGCCGACGCCCTGAGCGATCTCGCTGTCGATCCCGCGCGCGAAATCGTCCTGATCGCCGGCTCGCTCTATCTCGCCGGCGAAGTGCTCAGCGCGAACCTGCAGTTTCCGGACTGACGGCCTGCGGCGATGCCTCGGGTATCTCGACCTCGCCCGCCGTACCGATCGAGCGATCGACCAGCCCCGACCGCATCATCCACCAGAAGATCAGGATGCCGGGAACCGCCAATGCGGTGGTCAGCAGATAGAAATCGACATAGCCGAACTGTTCGATCAGCTTGCCCGCGCTGGTCCCGGTGAGGAACCGCCCGAGAATACTCGCGGCGGCCGAGAAAAGCGCGAAATGGGTCGCGGTAAAGCGCAGGTCGGCCAGCGCCGACAGATAGGCGACAACGCAGACGCCGCCGATCCCGCTGGCAAAATTCTCGAACCCGATCGCGCCGGCCATGCCCCAATTGCTGTGCCCGGCGGCGGCAAGGCCCGCAAAGCTGAAATTCGAAATCGCCATCAGGACAAGGCTGAGCAGCACCGACTTTTTCATACCCAGCCGCGCGTAGATGATGCCGCCGACGAACACGCCGGCAAGCAGCGCCCAGAACCCCAGACCGACATCGTAAAAGGCGATTTCGTCGTTGGTGTAGCCGAGGTCCTCGAACAAGAGCCGGAAGGTCAGGTTGGCGAGCGTGTCGCCGATCTTGTGCAACAGCAGAAAGAAGAGGATCAGGATCGCCCCCTCGCGCGAGAAAAACTCCGCCAGCGGTCCGACGGCGCCCTTGTCGGCTGCCTGACCCGCACGCGACTTGGTCGGCAAGGCGACCAGCGCCCCGATGACGAGCGCGCCCACGGCAAGCACCACCCAAAGCAGCGTCGACCCGACATAGGCCGCGATCGTCCCCCAATCCGCCGCCAGCACGGCGACCAGCGCCAGCGCCGGCAGCGCGATGATCCAGTTGATGTGCCCGCTCCACCCGATGTCGCGGGCGCGCCGGGCACTCAGGTCGAACAACGGGAACAAATATCCGACAAGCACCATCAGCGTCAGGATATCGACGCCAAGCCACTGGTCGATCTGCCGCGCGATCAGGAAGGCGACCGGGAAGCTGCCGATGAAGAGCGCATAATGCGCACGCGACAGGAACGCGGGCCAATGGCGCTCGATCTTGCGTTCGGGCTCGCCCATCACCAACCCGGTGATGATTGCCGGGAGGACCAGCGCGGCGCAGACCATATAGGCAGCGCCCCAACCGGCGCGTTCGGCGACGACCAATGCCAGGGCGCCCGCCACCGCCGCACCGATGCGCCAGCCATATTGCGACATGCCCGAACCCGTGCCCAATTGTTCGGGCGCCAGCAGCTCGATTCGATAGGCGTCGATCACGATGTCATAGGTCGCGCCGGCAAGCCCGACCGCGATCGCCGCGAGCGCGACGACCGCCAGCGAAGCCTTCGGATCGAGGTTGCCCAGTACCGACACAGCGACGAAAACAAGCGCGCCGACAAGGATCAGCCACGATCGCCGCTGGCCGATCCGCCCGAGGACCGGGATGCGGAACCGGTCGATCGCGGGTGCCCACGCCCATTTCAGATTATAAGCGAGAAAGGTCAGCGCAAAGGCGGTGACGGATGACTTCTCGATCCCGTCCTGTGCGAGGCGCGTCGTCAGCGTCGCGCCGATCATCGCGAACGGGAAACCCGACGATATACCAAGGAACAGCGCAGCCAGAGGCGCGGGCTCCAGATAGGGACGCAGACTGTCGCGCCACCCCTTCGGTGCCGGCATCGCCGCATCTGTCGCCATCATATTCCCCCTTTTGGACCTGTGACGGGCCGCGGCCCGTCATATCTTGGCCTAAAGCGTTGGGGACAAATTGGAAGCGGCTAATTGGCTGCCGATCCGCCGTGCGCGGTCGGTCCGTCGCATCTCACGCCGCTTCGGGACGCCAAAAGGTCGTGAGGCCGCTGACCTTGCGCGGCGCCTGGTTTTTGCACGCCATCGTCTCGACCGCGCGCAGCGCCGCGACGAGCGCCGAGGCGCTGTGCGGCTTGCCGAGGCAGGCGACCGCGATGTCGGCGCCGTCCTCGGGACATTGGCCGGTCACCAGCAGCACGGCGATGCCGCGATCGCGCGCCAGCCGGGCGACTTCACGCCCCGTCATATGTCCGGCAAGGCCAAGGTCCAGAACGATCGCATCGATCGGCTCGGCGGCCATGATCGCCACCGCGGCCTCGCCCGAATCGACCGTTGCGACGATGTCGTACCCGCCGAGTTTCAGCGTGTGCTCATTGTCGAACGCGGTCAGCGGATCATCCTCGATGATCAGCAACCGCTTGATACAGGACGGGCGGTGGGCGAAGAGCATGATGACTCCCTTTAACATCGCCATGACTCGCTCCGCGCCGTCCTGCAAGATCGCTTCTGCTTGCCATCGACGAAGCGGGTCTTTTCCGGCTATGAGCGTGATCACAACGCAACACTATTTTCCCGAATAACGACAAGAAAGTCGCATCTGTTCCCATGAGCACACGCCGCCCACCCCGCCCCGCGCCCCGCTCGGCGTCGAAAACCCCTGGCGATCGCGACGCACCCAAAGGCCGCCGCGCCGCACGCGGCGCCGCAACCGCGCTCAAAACCAAACCAGCCGAGGCCGAGCGCGAGGACGGACCGCAGCGCATCGCCAAGCTGCTCGCGCGCGCCGGCGTCGGCTCGCGCCGCGACGTCGAACGGATGGTCGAGGAGGGGCGCATCGCGCTCAACGGCCAGGTCATCGTCCATCCCGCCCCGCTGCTCACCTCGCTCGAAGGATTGACCGTCGACGGCAACCCCGTTGCCAAGCCCGTCTCGACGCGCCTCTACCGCTTCAACAAGCCCGCGGGCTGCATCACCGCAGCGCGCGATCCCAAGGGACGCAAGACGATCTATGACCTGCTGCCGAAGGACCTTCCGCGCCTGATGCCCGTCGGCCGTCTCGACTATAATACCGAAGGCCTGCTGCTCCTCACCAACGATGGCGAATTCAAACGCCAGCTCGAACTGCCCGCGAGCGGGGTCGAGCGCACCTATCGCGCGCGCGCCTTCGGCGACATCAGCCAGGCGCAGCTAGAGGAGCTGGCGATGGGGATCGAGATCGACGGCGTCCGCTACGGCAAGATCGACGCCAACCTCGAGCGCCGCACGGGCCGCAACCAGTGGGTCGAAATGACGCTGACCGAAGGCAAGAACCGCGAAGTCCGCAAGGTGCTCGAGCATTTCGGCCTGCAGGTCAGCCGTCTGATCCGCACCCGTTACGGCGCGTTCGAACTCGGCGGCATGCCGCTCGGCGCGGTCGATGTCGTGCCGCGCGACGAATTGTTCAAATTCCGGCGGCACCTCGGCTGATGCGCGTCATCGCTGGCGAATGGCGTGGCCGCAAGCTGCTCGCGCCCAAGAATGACGCGACGCGCCCGACCGCCGACCGCACGCGCGAGACGCTCTTCTCGATGCTGACGAGCCGCGTCGGCAGTTTCGAGGGGCTTGTCGTCGCCGATCTCTTCGCGGGGTCGGGCGCGCTCGGGATCGAGGCGCTGTCGCGCGGCGCCGAACAATGCTTGTTCGCTGAGCAGGATCGCGACGCGCTCGATGTGTTGCGCAAGAATCTCAGCGCATTAGAGGCCACCACACGCGCCGACATCCGCGCCGGCTCGGTGATGAGCCTCGGCCCCGCCAAGCGCACCTATGACCTGCTGTTGCTCGACGCGCCCTACGATACCGGAGCGGGCAGCGTCGCGCTCGACAAGCTGGGCCGGCTCGGCTGGATCGGCCCCGACAGCTGGGTGTCGATCGAGACCGCGCACAATGAAACAGTCGACGTCGCGGGTTTCGAAATCGATACCGACCGCAAGGTCGGCAAGGCAAAACTCACGCTGCTCAGGCGCGCGTAGCCGCGTCCTTCCGCACCATCAGCAGCCCGAGCCAGCTGACGATCCCGGCGAGCGCGAGGTAGAGCCCCACCACGGCCGTCCCGCCGCGCTCGGCGAGTGCCTGCGCGATAATCGGCGCCATCGCGCCACCGATGATTCCGCCGGCGTTGAACGCGATCGAGGCGCCCGTATAGCGCACGCGAACGGGGAACAGCTCGGTGAGCCAGCTACCGAGCGGGCCATAGACCAGTCCCATCACGAACAGCGCAGCCGCGAGCCCGAGGAAGATCATCAGCCAGCTTCCCGACGCCAACGACGGGCCGAACAGGAAGCCGACCAGTATCGTCGCGCCGCAGCCCCAGGTCAGCACGCGCTGCGCGCTCGACGCGTCGCTCCAATAGCCCGCAAAGACGATCCCAACCGCCATGAACAGGATGGCGCCAAGCTGGATCAGCAGAAATTGTTCCTTTGGATAACCGAGCGTGGTCGTCCCGTGCGCCAGCGCGAAGCTGGTCGCGAGGTAGAAGATCGCAAAGCAGGCGACGACCGCAAAGGTGCCGGCAAGCGTCGCCACCAGATGGTGCCGGAACAGCTCGCCCAGCGGCACCGCGACGGGCGCCTCCTTCTCCAGCGCCGCGGCAAAATCCGGCGTCTCGCCGATCTTGAGCCGCACCCACAGCCCCAGCCCGACGAGCACCGCCGACAGGAGGAACGGAATACGCCAGCCCCATGCCGCAAAATCGGCATCGCTGAGGCCCAGCCCGAGTAACAGGAACAGGCCGTTCGCCGCGATGAAACCCACCGGCGCCCCCAATTGCGGGAACATCCCAAAGCGCGATTTCCATCCCGGCGGGGCATTCTCGACCGCCAGCAGCGCCGCCCCGCCCCATTCGCCCCCGAGCCCGAAGCCCTGCCCAAAGCGCAGGATGCAAAGCAGCAACGGCGCAACCCAGCCGACCATCGCATAGGTCGGCAGAAAGGCGATCAGCAGCGTCGACGCGCCCATCAGCATCAGCGAAGCGACAAGCGTCGACTTGCGCCCGATCCGGTCGCCGTAATGGCCGAAGACGATCGCCCCGACCGGCCGCGCAAAGAAAGCGAGGCCAAAGGTCATGAAGCTATACATCAGCTGCGCCGATGCGGACTCGGCCGGAAAGAAGAGCGGCCCGAACACGAGCGCGGCCGCGGTGCCGTAGATATAGAAATCATAGAATTCGACCGCGGTGCCGACGAGGCTCGCGGTCAAGATGCGCCGATGCGCGCGATAGGGTGCCAGATCCACGGTGAACGCCTTTCGATATCGGCGCCGCTTTGAACGCGTTCCCCGGTCCGGCGCAAGCCGGAATGCGCTCCGCCTAGCGCCCCTTCACCGGAAGCTGTGCCCGAAGCCGTTGTAGTTCCTGCCCCGACAAAGGCTGGAGCCCCTTGGCGGGTTTGCCCTCGCGAAGCCGTTTGCGGTCCTTTTCCGACGGTTCGACCCGGCGCACGCGCACCGGGGCGTGGCCCTGTGCCTTGATACCGAGCTCTTCGGCCGCGCCGCGCGAGAGGTCGATGATCCGACCCAGCGCAAATGGTCCGCGATCGTTGACGCGCACGATGACGCGGCGCCCTGTGTCGAGCGCGGTCACCTCGACATAGGTCGGCAAAGGCAGCGTCGTGTGTGCCGCGGTGATCCAGCCCGGGCGGAATTGTTCGCCATTAGCGGTGCGGTTGCCGGACTCGCTCCCGTACCAGCTGGCATAGCCGACCGCGTCATAGCCAGGGGCGGCGGCGGGCACATAGGTCGTGCCGCGGATAGAATAGGCTGGCCCAATCCGGACCGGCGCGTCGGCTACGGGCCGGAAATTGCCGCCGGCACAGGCCGAAAGAATCGAAATCACCGCGGCGGCGCTCGCCAGCCGGATTGTGGGATATGCGTGCATCGCCCGACCGTAGATGCGGAGAATGTCGAGATAAAGTCCCGACCGTCGCTAAAAGACGGCCATTGGAGACATTACCCCCGCCGTTCCAGCATCGGCGTCTCGTCGCGGCGCAGCGTCAGGACCTCGACGCCACCGCCCGTCACCGCGACCGTATGCTCGAATTGAGCGGAGAGTTTGCGGTCGTTGGTCACGACGGTCCATCCGTCGCGTGCCGTCGTAACCTTGCGGGTGCCCTGGTTCACCATCGGCTCGATGGTAAAGACCATGCCCTCGCGCAGCTTCAGGCCCGTTCCCGGCCGTCCGTAATTAAGCACCTGCGGCTCCTCGTGCATCTCGCGGCCGATGCCGTGCCCACAATATTCACGCACGACCGAATAGCCGTTCTTTTTGGCATGCCGCTCGATCGCGAAGCCGATGTCTCCCAGATGTGCCCCGGGGCGCACCCGGCCGATGCCCTTCCACATGGCCTCCTGCGCGACGCGCGCCAGCCGCCTTGCCGCCGGCGGAACATCGCCCACCAGATAGGTCTTGCTCGAATCGGCAATGAAGCCGCTCTTTTCGAGCGTGATGTCGAGGTTGATGATGTCACCGTCGCGGATGATCTCGTCCGGATCGGGCACGCCGTGACAGACGACATGGTTGATCGAGCAGTTCAGGACATATTTGAAGCCATACTGTCCCTTGCTCGCCGGACGCGCGGCAAGGTCGACGCTGATGAAGCGATCGACGAGGTCATTGATTTGCATCGTCGACATGCCGGCCAGGTCCAGCCCGTCCAGCATCTCGAAAACCGACGCCAGCAGCTTGCCCGATACGCGCATCAGCGCCAGTTCGTCCGAGGTCTTGACCATGTCAGGCCGGCGGCCACATCCACAAGGCGCACCTGCGCCGCAACGAGTTGCGACTGCACGATATCGTTGAAGGACAGGGTCGGATTGGCTTCGGCCAGCATGCCGATCTTCATCCAGAACTCGGCCTGCGCATTGATCGACCGGCACATCACCGTGCTGGCCCGCCGCGCTTCCTCATGCAGGTCGTCGTCGATTTTCACAATGCCCATGGGCTTCTCTTCCAGTTGACCAATATACGAATCATATATGGTTCGTATGCGCTTCGGTCAATCGAAAGCCGTGACGACAGAGGCCCGTTCGCTACATTGGCGAAACCGCTGCCGACACGTTACAGCGCTGGCATGGACAATCCCCCATCCCGTCAGTTCGGCATCATCGGCGCGGGCCGCGTCGCGCAGGCGCTCGCCATCGCGTTCGCAGCGCATTCGGCCGCCCCGCCGCTGCTCTGGAGCCGCTCCCCCGAAAGCGCGCGCGCTGCCGCGGCGCGGGTCGGCTGTGCCGACGTCGCCGCGGGTGCCGATCGCGTGATGGCCGCGTGCGATATCATCGCTATCGCGGTGTCGGACGACGCCTTGGCAGAGGTCGCCTCTGACATTGGAAAGATGCTGCCGACGGGCGGCACGCCCTTCGTCTTCCACGTCAGCGGACGCAGCGGCGCGGCGATTCTCGAACCCGTCCGCGCGGCGGGAGGACTGACGGCGGCGGTGCATCCCGCGATGACCTTCACCGTACACCCCGAAAGCGGGGCGCGGCGCATGGCCGGGGCGCGGTTCGCGATCACCGGCTCGACACCCGAAGCCACCGGTCAGGCCAAACATATAGTGGGCCTGTTGAACGGCGTCGCCGTCGAAATCGCCGAGGAGCAGCGCGCGCTCTATCACGCCGCATTGTGCCATGCGTCCAACCATCTGGTGACGCTGATCGCCGGTGCATCGGACGCGCTGGCCGACGCCGGGGTCGACGATCCGGCGGCGCTGCTCGCTCCGCTTGTCCGGGCCGCGCTGGAAAACAGTCTCGATCAGGGTTTTGCAGGTTTATCGGGGCCGTTGCTACGCGGAGATGACCGGACGATAAGCGACCATATCGACGCGCTCGCCGCCTATTCGCCGAAGCTTCTGCCCGCGTATCGCGCGATGGCGCTCGCCACGATCGACGAGTTGAGGCGCACCGGAACGGGCGCTTCCTCTCGCCTCACCGCACTGGACAGCCTGCTCGCTGTTCCCTAATCGTTCGCGCGTGAACGATACCCCTGCCTCCCTGCCCGACCTGCCCACGCCCGACCCGTCGGACCCGCCCTATCTGCAGGGCCTCAACGGCCCGCAGCGCCAAGCAGTGCTGACGACCGAAGGTCCGGTGCTGATGCTTGCGGGCGCGGGAACAGGCAAGACCGCCGCGCTGACCGCGCGCCTCGCGCACATCATGGCGACGCGCCGTGCGTGGCCGTCCGAAATCCTCGCAGTGACCTTCACCAACAAGGCGGCGCGCGAAATGCGCGAACGCATCGGGCGGATGGTCGGCGACGTCGTCGAAGGCATGCCCTGGCTCGGCACCTTCCACAGCATCGCGGCCAAGATGCTGCGCCGCCACGCCGAGCTGGTCGGCCTGCAAAGCAATTTCACGATCCTCGACACCGACGACCAGCTGCGCGTCCTCAAACAGCTGATTCAGGCCGAGGGACTCGACGAGAAACGCTGGCCAGCGCGCCAACTCGCCGGCCTCATCGACAAATGGAAAAACCGCGGGCTCGTTCCTGCCGACCTCGACGCCGCCGACAAGGAATCCTACGCCGACGGCAAGGGCCAGCATTTCTACGCGCTCTATCAGGCGCGGCTGAAGACGCTCAACGCCTGCGATTTCGGCGACCTTTTGCTCCACATGCTGGTAATCCTGAAGACCCACCGCGACGTACTCGCGCAATATCAGGACCGCTTCAAATATATCCTCGTCGACGAATATCAGGACACCAACGCCAGCCAGTATCTCTGGCTCCGCTTGCTTGCGCAGCAGCGGAAGAACATTTGCTGCGTCGGCGACGACGACCAGTCGATCTATTCGTGGCGCGGCGCCGAGGTTGCGAACATCCTGCGCTTCGAAAACGATTTCCCCGGCGCGACCGTGATCCGCCTCGAACAAAATTATCGTTCGACGCCGCAGATTCTTGCCGCCGCGTCGGCGCTGATCGCGCAGAATTCGGGCCGCCTCGGCAAGACGCTGTGGACCGACCTCGAACCCGGCGACAAGCTGCGCGTCGTCGGCGTGTGGGACGGGCCCGAGGAGGCGCGACGGATCGGCGAGGAGTTGGAGACGCTCCAGCGCCGCCGCGTGTCGCTCGACCGCGCCGCGATCCTCGTGCGCGCGCAGTTCCAGACGCGCGAGTTCGAGGATCGTTTTATCGCAATCGGCATGCCGTACCGGATCGTCGGCGGGTTCCGTTTCTATGAGCGCGCCGAAATCCGCGATGCGCTCGCCTATCTCCGCCTCGTCCAGTCGAGCGCCGATGATCTGGCGTTCGAACGGATCATCAACACGCCGAAGCGCGGGCTCGGCGACAAGGCGCTCGCCCGCATCCATCAATTTGCGCGTATCGAGCAGGCGCCGCTCCTTCACGCCGCGTCGCGCATCACCGAAACCGACGAGCTGACGCCGCAGGCGCGCCGCCAGCTCGCGAATTTCATTGCCCAGATGCGCGGCTGGCAGGCGAAGGCCAACGAGCTGTCGCATCCCGAGCTGACCCAGCTGATCCTCGACGAATCGGGCTACACCGCGATGCTCCAGGCCGACCGCAGCGTCGAGGCCGCAGGCCGGCTTGAGAACCTCTCCGAACTCGTCCGCGCGATGGAGGAATATGAATCGCTCGAGGCGTTCCTCGAACATGTCAGCCTCGTCATGGACCGCGACAACAACGACACCACCGAAACCGTTACGATCATGACGATCCACGCCGCGAAAGGGCTTGAGTTCGACCATGTCTTCCTTGCCGGATGGGAGGATGGCGTCTTCCCGTCGCAACGCTCGATGGACGAAGGTGGCACGCAAAGCCTCGAGGAGGAGCGCCGCCTCGCCTATGTCGCGATCACGCGGGCGCGGCAGCGCGCGAGCATTTATCACGCCGCCAATCGGCGCATTTATGGCCAGTGGGTGAGCAGCATCCCCAGCCGCTTCATCGCCGAAATCCCGCCCGAGCATGTCGACAGCGAGAACAGCTTCGGCGGTGGGCAGAGCCTGTGGCGTGCGAACTGGTCGGCGCAGGGCGACCCCTTCGCGCATGTCGCCGAACGTCAACCCGCGCGCACGATGACACGCGGTCCGGCGTGGCAGCGGGCGGCGGCGCAATCGTCGACGATAACCCGTGCACCCGCCCCCTCCGAACGCGGCCCCGCCGCCTCGGTCGGTGCGAAGGCGCGATCGGACCTCGCGATCGGGATGCGCGTGTTCCACGAGAAGTTCGGCTATGGCGACATCACGGACATCGACGGCAACAAGCTCGAAGTCGAGTTCGAACAAGCGGGCAGCAAGAGGGTATTGGACAGCTTCGTCAAGCTCGCCTGAAATCGATTGTCTACTCTTTCAATTATGATATGTAATATCATGCGACCATGAGTCGTATGTTGGGAGAGACTTCATGAAAACCAAGCTCTTAGCGGGCGCGATGGCGCTCGCCCTGATCGGCTGTTCGGAAAAAAACTCAGAATCCCTGCGAGAATCCCCGTCCTATGACATGGCGCCGATCGACGCCTCCGAAGCGATTCCGACCCAAGCCATTCCTGCGCCCGCTGCCGCTCCCCCATCTGAAATGCGCAGTCCCAGTATCAGCGTCTCATCGGCACCGGGCGTCGCCTTCAACTATTCCTATGCCTTTCGTCTCGATGACAATCGCATCGCAAAGGTTCAGGAGGAACATGCCGCCGCGTGCGAAGCGCTGGGGATCAACCGTTGCCGGATCGCCGGCATGACCTATCGCCTGGTGCGCGAAAATGAGGTCGAAGCCCAACTTCTCTTCAAGCTCGATCCTGCGATAGCCCGCAAATTCGGCCGCGATGCGCTCGCAAGCGTCGAAAAGGCGGAAGGCGTGCTCGCGGCGACGCGGATCAGCGGCGAGGATGTCGGGACCCGGATCAGTGACTCGCAGCGCCGCAGCGCCGACATCAATTCGGAGATATCCCGCCTCGAAGCACGACTGAAACAGGGCGGGATCGGGGATCGCGAACGCTCCGAACTGCAACAACAGATTGCCGGCCTACGCCAGCAGCTCGACGGCGAACGCGACACCCGTAGAACAGGTGAAGCAATGCTTGCGACCACGCCGATGCAATTCGACTATGTCGGCACCGGTGGGCTGCCCGGCATCGGCTATGGCAACCCGTTCAGCGACGCGTTGAACATGCTGGTTCACAGCGGCAGCGTGATGCTGTCCTTCCTCCTTATCGTTGGTGCCGCCATCCTGCCGTGGGCGGCGCTCTTCGCGCTGCTGCTGGCGATCTGGCGAACCCGACCGATGCTTGGAGCGCGGAAATGGCTCCGCGGCGCGACCAAGCCGCCCGAAGCTTCCCTTACTGCAGCCTGATCATCGCGGGGCGTCGCTTGCAAAGGTCCGATGCTGCGTTATGGCAAGGGCCATGACGCAGCAGACGACATGGCTGGACCGGGCACGCGACGCCCATCGCCGCGGCGATATTGCGGCCGAAACCGCAGCGCTCGACGATGCAATACGCGCCGACCGCGGCAATATCGCGGTGCTGCTCGCCATGGCCGAACTCAAGCGCCGCCTCGCCGATGACCGCGCGGCTGGCAGCTTCTATCGCCTGGCACTCGGCACCGCAGCGCAGGCCCGGAGCGTCCCTTCAGCTCTTCATCCCGGCCTCCAGCGCGCCGAACAATTCCTCGCCGAAACCGACCGCGCCTTTGCCGAGCATCTTCTCGGCCAATTGCGCGGTGCCGGGATCGACGCCGGCACCGCAACGCCGCGCGTCGCCGAGGCCCTCCGAATGCTTGCGGGCGAACAGCCGCTTTATTTGCAACAACCCAGCATGTTTTACTTCCCCGGCCTCGCGCAGCGCCCCTTTTTCGACCGGGCCGACTTCGATTGGGTTCCCGCAGTCGAAGCCGCGACGGGGGCAATCCGCGCCGAACTCCGGGCCTTGATCGACAATTCGTCCGATCGCTTCGGTCCCTATGTGACCGCCAGCCCCGACCGCCCGCCGCCCAACAATCCCCTGCTCGACAAACCCGACTGGGGCGCGGCGTGGCTGTGGAAGGACGGGGTTGTTGCCGACGGGATGGACGAACGCTGCCCCGCCACCCTCGCTGCGCTCGGACTGGCGCCGCAGCCGGTGATCCCAGGCGGCGCACCGATCGCGCTCTTCTCGCGCCTCACGCCCGGCACGCATATCCAGCCGCATCACGGCCTGCTCAACACGCGCCTTATCTGCCATCTGCCGCTGATCGTCCCCGATGGCTGCGGTCTGCGTGTCGGCGCCGAAACGCGGAGCTGGCGAGAGGGCGAGATGCTGATCTTCGACGACAGCTTCGAGCACGAGGCATGGAACCGCGGCACCAGCGACCGCACGATCCTGCTGTTCGAAATCTGGCGCCCCGACATCGACGCCCACGAACGCGAACAACTCACGCGTATTTTCTCGGCGATCGACACCTACGCCGAACAATAATCAATGGACAGGAAGACGATGACCAATCCGGGAATGGACGCCGACATCTATGACGCCTTCATCGAACAGCTGCAGCGCTATGTCCGCGAGCGGTTGATCCCGGCGGAGGACCAGCTCGAGGAACTCGGCCGCGTTCCCGACGATATCCTTGCGGAAATGCGCGACATGGGCCTGTTCGGGGTCACGATGCCCGAGGAATATGGCGGCGCGGGCATGAATGTCAGCCAGTATGTCGGCTTCATCCGCGAGCTCGCCTACGCCTCGCCCGCCTATCGCTCGATCGTCTCGATCAACATCGGCATGGTCTGCAAATCGCTCGTCGGTTTCGGGACGCAGCAACAGAAGGAGCATTGGCTGCCCAAGCTCGCCGCCGGAGAAATCGCGGCGTTCGGTCTCACCGAGCCCGACAGCGGATCGGACAGCGCGGCGATGAAGACCCGCGCGGTGCGCGACGGCAATGGTTATGTCCTGAACGGCACCAAGCGCTACATCACCAACGCACCCTTCGCCGACGTGATCCTCGTCATGGCGCGCACCAATGCCGAGGCGCTGCCCAAGAACGCCCATGTCAGCGCCTTCATGGTCCCGCGCAATGCGCCCGGCGTGTCGATCGGCAAACCCGACGGGAAGATGGGCCAGGCCGGGTCGCAGATCGCCGACGTGATCCTCGAGGATGTGCATGTCGACGGCGATGCGTTGCTCGGCGGCGAAGAAGGCATCGGGTTCCGCGCGGCGATGCAGAGCCTCGATAATGGGCGCCTGTCAGTCGCGGCGGCGAGCGTCGGATATGCGAAGCGCATGCTCGATGCCGGCCTCAAATATGCGATGGAGCGCAAGGCGTTCGGCGAGCCCATCGCCAACTTCCAGTTGATCCAGGCGATGCTCGCCGACAGCAAGGCCGAAATCTATGCCGCCGAGTGCATGCTCGCCGACGCCTGCGCGCGCGCCGATCGCGGCGAGAAGATCCTCGTCGAGGCCGCGGCAACCAAGATGTTCGCCAGCGAAATGTGCGGGCGCGTCGCCGACCGCGTCGTGCAGATCCACGGCGGCGCGGGTTATCTCAAGGAATATCTTGCCGAACGCTTCTATCGCGACTGCCGCATTTACCGCATTTATGAAGGGACGACGCAGATCCAGCAGCTAGTGATCGCGAAGAATATGATTCGCGATTTTGTCGGCTAAAGCCGGCGGCACCGGCCCGCTCCCCCACCCGGCCTCCCATAGGCTACTATCGTTAGGGAGGCCGGGTGGGGGAGCGGGCCGGTGCCGCCAAGCAATGTAGGGAAATGTCGCTGGTGGAGCCGAGGGGAATCGAACCCCTGACCTCTGCAGTGCGATTGCAGCGCTCTCCCATCTGAGCTACGGCCCCGCGACCGGCAGCGTATTAACGACGCTGATTGGCAGTGGCAACGGCTTTTCTGACGATGCCTACCGTCGCCGGCGAAATTGGGAATGGGGGGATTCCGATGGCCAAGGCATGGCATTTGACCAGTCGTCCGCAGGGGCTGCCGACGATCGACAATTTTGCGTTGCGCGAAGTGCCCGACGAGCCGCTCGAAAAGGACCAGCTCCGCATCCGCAATCTCTGGCTGTCGGTCGATCCCTATATGCGCGGGCGGATGAATGAGGCCAAAAGCTATGCCGCCAGCTTCCAGATCGACCAGCCGATGACCGGCGGCGCGATCGGCGAGGTCATCGAAAGCAGGATGGAGGGCTTCGCTCCGGGCGACCTGATCCTCCACATGGGCGGTTGGCGCGACGGCGGCGTCATCGGCCTCGACATGATGCCGAACAAGCTGCCCGGCGACATGTTGGCCGCGGGCCTGACCCCGCAAACCTTCCTGCACAATATGGGCCTGACCGGCGGAACCGCATGGATCGGCCTGCTCCGCGTCGCGGCGGCCAAGCCCGGCGACACAATATTTGTCTCGGCGGCCGCGGGTGCGGTCGGTTCGGCGGTCGTACAGATCGCCAAGGCGCGCGAAATGACGGTGATCGGTTCGGCCGGCGGCGCGGACAAATGCGCGTGGGTTCTTGATCTCGGTGCCGACGCGGCGATCGATTACAAGGCGGGGCCAGTGCTTCCGCAGCTTGCCGCCGCGCTCGAACGCCTCGGCAAGCCGGGCATTGATGTCTATTTCGACAATGTCGGCGGCGAGCATCTCGATGCGGCCTTTGCAACGGCGAATGATTTTGCGCGCTTCGCGATCTGCGGCATGATCGACGTCTACAATGACGCGAAGCCGCAGGAGATGAAATATATCATCCGGGCCATTCCGGCGCGGATCCGCATGGAAGGATTTATCTACACCGACCAGTTCATCGACTGCATGGAGGAATTCTATGCCGACATGGGCGGCCTGATCGCCAGCGGGGCGGTCACGATGCGTGAAACCGTGCACGACGGGTTGGCGTCGGCGCCCGACGCCTTCCTCGGTCTGTTCTCCGGCAGCAATATGGGGAAAATGCTGGTCAGAATCTGACCAGCCCGCCCATTCCGCTTGGGGTCAGTTGTCGAATCCGACCGAAAGGAACCCCGGCATCGGGCCGTTCCAGCCATCATCGGGGCCGTCGAGATCGTCCTGCCGGACCGGCGCCGGTTTGCGATCGCCGCGCGGCTTGCGTTCTTCGCGCGGCTTCGCTTCGGCGGGAGCCGGACGCGCCGGCGCCTTCTCGGGCTTCGCAGCAGCTTTGCCGCGTCCGCCGCGCGAACGCCCGCGCCGCGGCTCGCCTTCTTCCGCATCGCGGTCGGGCTTGGCGACATCGGCCGTCGGCGCGCGCCCGCCATGAACCGGGATCTTGTAGCCGGTCAGCTTCTGGATATTGTCGATCGCCTCGTCGTCCGACGGGGTCACCAGCGTGAACGCGCGCCCCTTGGCGCCTGCGCGCCCGGTGCGGCCGATGCGGTGGACATAGTCGTCGGGGTGCCACGGAGCGTCGAAATTGAACACATGGCTGACGCCCTTGACGTCGAGGCCGCGCGCCGCGACGTCCGACGCGACCAGGATGTTGATCGTGCCCGCCTTGAACCGGTCAAGCTCGGCGATGCGGCTCGACTGATCCATGTCGCCGTGGATCTCGCCCGCCTTGTAGCGATAGCGCTGGAGCGACTTCGCGAGTTCGCGCACCGTTGTCTTGCGGTTGCAGAAGATGATCGCGGTCGCGATATCCTCGGCCTCGAGCAGGTCGCGTAGCGTGTCGCGCTTGCTGCGCTCCGAAGTCTTGACGAGGAACTGCTCGATATTCTCGTTCCGGCTTGCCGGACGCGCGACCTCGATCGTCTTCGGGTTCGACAGGAACTTGTCGGCGAGCTTCTTGATCGGCGGGGGCATCGTCGCCGAGAACAACAGCGTCTGCCGAGTCGCGGGCAGCTTGGTGCAGATATTTTCGATGTCGGGGATGAAGCCCATGTCGAGCATCCGGTCGGCTTCGTCGATCACGAGCAGGTTGCAACCGGTCAGCAGGATCTTGCCGCGTTCGAACAGGTCCATCAGACGGCCCGGCGTCGCGATCAGCACGTCGACGCCCTTTTCGAGCGCCTTGACCTGATCACCCATCTGCACGCCGCCGATCAGCAGCGCCATCGACAGCTTGTGATACTTGCCGTATTTTTCAAAATTTTCAGCGACCTGTGCCGCGAGTTCGCGCGTCGGCGCGAGGATCAGCGAGCGCGGCATCAGCGCACGGGCGCGGCCGTGGGCGAGGATGTCGATCATCGGCAGCACGAACGACGCGGTCTTGCCGGTGCCCGTCTGGGCGATGCCGATGATGTCGCGCATCATCAAGACCGACGGAATGACGCCCGCCTGGATCGGGGTCGCTTCATTATAGCCCGACTCGTCAATGGCGCGCAAAAGTTCGTCGGAAAGGCCGATGTCGGCAAATTTCATAAGATCAACATGTCCGGAAAAGAGTTGGCGCCCAGCCTCCCACGCAGGCGGACGTTGCCGCGGCCATTGGGCAAATGGCGAGGAAAAGTCAAGGAAAGGCCGCGATAAACGCGATTAATCGTCTTCGCGGACCGGAACCATCAGCCGGAACTTGTCGATCTCGCATTTTGCGCCGGTCCGGGCGTGGATCTGATCACGATCCTCGCACAGCTTTCCGTCCTTGCTGCCCTGCATGTAGAAACCGGCATAAAAATCGAGCGCACGGCAACCGCGGTTGAGCTGCGCGCGCAGCCGCTGCTTCTGCCGCGTGATAATATCGATGCTGTCGCGCTGGACCGCCTGCATCCCCAATATATTGCGCATAGCGACGCATTTTGGCGCCTTTTTCTCTTTCCAGACGACGGGCAATTCGGTCGCGCGCCTGGACGCCGAAGGGCCCGCGGCGAAATTGTTGATCTGCGAACGCTGGGCCGGCACGCGAATGATCAGCTGTTGTTCGATCACCACCTGCCAAAAGGAAGAAGCCTGTTCGGGCGTCGGCGCGGAAATTGCGACCAACGGCTCCGGTGCCGCAACGGGCACCGCCGCGTCCGCTGCCGGCGCAGCGGCCACGAACCACAGGAATGCCACCGTCAGCACAGTTCCGCTGCCGCTCCTTTGGCGTCCTGACCGAAGATTTCGCTCACCTATGGCTCCCGCGTCCATGCCCGCTGGACGAAAAGATACTATTCGTCCATCGCTCCCTTTAACAAGGATGATTGAACATCAAATGAACTGCTGTCACCCCCTGCCCGCTTGCGGAGCAGGAAATTTCCGGAGTGGACCGGCATGACGCGCCCGCCGTCTGAATCTTTGCTCGATGCATTCGCAAATTTGCTCGGTCCCAAAGGCTATAGCACCGACGCCGATGCGATGGCGCCTTGGCTGACCGACTGGCGCGGCAAATATCACGGCCGCGCCGCCGCGATGCTGTCGCCCGCGACAACGGAAGAAGTCGCCGCCATCGTGCGCCTCTGCGCCGAGACGGAAGTCGCACTGGTCCCGCAGGGCGGCAACAGCGGCATGGTCGGCGGCGCGACCCCCGATGCCAGCGGCAACCAGCTTCTGCTCAGCCTGCGGCGCATGAACCGGATACGCCATATCGACGAGGCGGGGCAGCTTGCCGTTGCCGAGGCGGGCGTGATCCTGGAGAATTTTCACGGCGCCGTCCTCGTGCACGGGCTCCGCTTCCCGCTCACCTTGGGGGGCAAGGGGTCGGCGACGATCGGCGGGCTGGTATCCACCAACGCCGGCGGCACCCAAGTACTCCGTCACGGATCGATGCGCGCGCTGGTTGCAGGCATCGAAGCGGTTTTGCCCGACGGCAGCATTTTCGATGGGCTGGCCCCGCTCAAAAAGGATAACCGCGGTTATGACCTGCGGCACCTGTTCTGCGGTGCCGAAGGGACGTTGGGGATCGTCACCGCCGCATCGCTGCGTCTCGTTCCCGCGGCTGCGGCACGGCGGACGGCGTGGATCGGGATCGATTCGCCCGAACGCGCGCTGCTGCTGCTGCGCCAAGTCGATGCCGCGATCGGGCGCGAGCTCGAGGGGTTCGAGCTGATCCCGCACGCCTGCCTCGACGCGGTGTTGCGCCATATTCCCCAGACGCGCGCGCCGCTTGCGACCGCACAGCCGTGGTATGTCCTGCTCGAACTCGCCGGCGAAAGCGATCAGGCTTTGGGTGAAGCCTTGGAACGGCAACTCGCTGCGGCGCTCGACGCCGGGCTGATCCGCGATGTCGTGATCGCCAAAAGCGACCGCGAAAGCGAGGATTTCTGGCGTCTGCGCGATTCCATTTCGGAAGCCGAACGCGCCGAAGGTCCGGCGCTGCAGCATGACATCAGCGTGCCCGTCGATTTGATGCCTGCCTTCATCGCAGAGAATCCCGGCCGATTGAACATGGCCTTTCCCGGCGCACGCGCGCTCTCTTTCGGACATCTGGGCGACGGCAATGTCCACCATCATGTCCAGCCACCGGCGGGCGCCGATGGCCCGGCATGGCTCGCCGAGCATGGCGCGACGGTCAGCCGGCTGGTCTATTCGCACGTCCTCGAACTCGGCGGATCGATCTCGGCCGAACATGGCATCGGCCAGATGAAGCGCGACGTCCTCGCCGAACTGGACAGCCCGGCGCGCTTGTCCGCCCTGCGCGGGGTCAAAGCCGGACTCGATCCGGCGGGCATTTTCAATCCGGGCAAACTGGTCGCCTGACCTCTACCCGGTCGAGCACGCGGCATATCGCCGCCCCATATCATCGCCCTCTTGCGCCGCGCTGCGCGGGTCAATAAGGCGCCTTATCCTTTTTCGTCCCGAACTGCGGGACCTATACCGGAGTTCAAACATGGCCACCGCGCCCGCACCTGCCAATCTGCCCCTGTTCTATAAGGACCTTGCCCCGCTTTCGAGCGTCGAGCACGGCGATTTCCACGCACGCCCGCTCGACAGCGCCGAATTCCTCGTGGGCCAGCACGCCATCCCGCTGACCTCGGACGAGTTCGTTTCGGCCTGCCGCTTTTTCCCGATCGTCTTCTCGGCCGGCGACAATCCCGTTCCGCTCGCGCTGATGGGCCTCAATGAAGGCATCAACACCTTCGTCGACGACGAAGGCAAGTTGATCAATCCGGTCTATGTCCCGGCCTACATCCGCCGCTACCCCTTCCTCCTCGCACGGCTCCAGCCCGATTCGGAAGATTTGTCGCTGTGCTTCGACCCGACGTCGGGTGCGATCGGCAAGTTCGACGAGGGCGATGCATTGTTCGTCGATGGCCAGCCGTCGGAACAGGTTCAGGCCGTGCTCGAATTCTGCAAGAATTTCGAAGAAGCCGGCCAGCGCACCGGCATGTTCATGGACGAACTGAAGAAGGCCGACCTGCTGATGGACGGCGAAGTCGCCATCCAGCAGGAAGGCAATGACAAGCCGTACGTCTATCGCGGCTTCCAGATGGTCGATGAGAACAAGCTGCGCGAACTGCGCGGCGACGTGCTGCGCAAGCTGATGCAGAATGGCATCCTCGGCCTGATCTTCGCGCACCTCTTCTCGCTGCAGCTGATGCGCGAAGTGTTCGCCGAACAGGTGAAGAGCGGCAAGATGCCCCTCAACACCGAGCTTCCGGCCGTCTAATCACGAGAAACTGTGGCCGCCCCTGCACTGAGCAAGGGCGGCCATTTAAATTCCGGCACTATCTCTAGATTATCGGCCGCAGCGGCGCCGCGATCAGAAGTCGACCGCGACCCCTTTCAATTCCCAGTCACCGTAGCGCACCGGGTTGCGCCCACCGGGTTGATCCTCGGCCTTCTCCTCGCGGATGGGCTCGGGCGACGGCAATGCGCTGTTCGTCCAGCCCGCGGGAGCCTTCACATGCGCAGGGCGCTTTACAGCGCGCGGCGTTCCGCCGATGGTTCCATTTTGGCTGCTGTCGGTCATGATACCCACCTTATAGGATTTTTCATGCGTCACGCCAACCACGCCGTTGCCCATCATGGCTGATCGCCGCCCGCCCCGGCGCCCGCGATCGTCCGGCGGAGCCGATCCCGCGGGCACGGCGACGCGCCGTGCCGCGTTGCGGTTGCTCGACGCGATCCTGCGACGCGGCGACCCGCTGGATATCGCCATGCATGCCGCCACCCAGGGGCTGACCGGCGCCGACCGCGCCTTCGCCGTGGCGATCGTGTCCGAAACGCTGCGCTGGATGGTCGATCTCGACGCGCTGATCGACGGCGCGACGGCGCAAATCCTCCCTGACGACGTCAAATCACGCGCGGTTTTGCGGATTGCGCTGGCGCAGTTGCTGGTGCTCAAAAGCCCCGGCCATGCGGTCGTATCGACCGCCCTGCCGCTCGTCGATGGCGGGCCGCGACGGCTGGTCCACGCGATCCTGTCGCGCGCGCAGCAAGAAGAATGGCAACTTCCCGACCGGGCAACGCTTCCCCTGCCCACCGCCGAACGCTGGGCCGAGCAATGGAGCCTGCCGATGGTCGAAGCGGCAGAAGCGGCCTGGAGCGCACCGCCGCCGATCGATCTCAGCTTCGTCGCCGAATCGGGCGCGGACGAATGGCCCGACGCCGTTTCGCTCGCACCGCGCCATCGCCGCCTGCCGCGCGGTCAGGCGGTCGAGACGATGCCAGGCTATCGCGAAGGCGGCTGGTGGGTGCAGGATCTGGCGGCCAGCCTGCCCGCGCGCCTGCTCGGCGCGGGCGAAGGCCGGACCGTGCTCGACCTCTGTGCCGCGCCAGGCGGCAAGACGATGCAACTGGCGGCGGCGGGATGGAATGTCGTCGCGGTCGATTCCAGCGCGAAACGGCTCGAACGGCTCCGCGCCAACATGGAACGCACGGGCCTGTCCGCCGACATCGTCCAAGGCGATATCCGGTCGTGGGCGCCCGAGAATCAGGCCGACGCGGTGCTGCTCGATGCGCCCTGCTCCGCCACCGGCATCTTCCGCCGTCATCCCGACGTACTCCACCGTATCGAACCCAGACAGATCGAGGAAATGGCTGCGCTGCAGGCCGAACTGCTGTCGCGCGCCGCGCGCTGGGTCAAGCCGGGCGGGACGCTGATCTATGCGACCTGCTCGCTCGAGCAGGCCGAAGGTGAGGATCAGGTGTCGACCTTCCTCGACCACCATGCCGGATGGACCATTGCCCCCGCAGGCGCCGAGGAACTGCCCGAAGCGATTGCTACTGACGAGAAGGGCCTGATCCGCACGCTCCCCGCCATGCTCGCCGACGCGGGCGGTCTCGATGGCTTTTTCGTCGCGCGGCTACGCGCCCCATCAGACTGAGCTGCGCGACAATCGATAGAGGGCAAGCTCGCCATAATCCTTGGCGAGCTGCACCTTGCCGACATAATCGCAATCGAAATCGCGGGCGTTGCGGAGTGCGAGCATCGCCGCGAGCGGCTGCGTGCAATACACCTGCCCCACCAGTGTGACCGGCTCGATCCGCGCAGTGCGGGTCACCTCAGTGCCGTACCATAGCTCGTTCCCGACGACGGGATCGACGCCGCGATAGATCGGCCCGAAATGAATGCCCGTCCGCATTCCGGCCTTTTGCCCGTCGAGCCCGAGCCCGGGCGGCAGGACATCGAGCCGCTCCTGCATAGCGAGCGCGATCCGCGCCGCCGTCGCCGGGTCGTCGATGATCGCATAGACTGCGTCGCCCCAGGTATTGCGGAACAACACCGCATCACCGAAATCATCGAGAATGCGGCCGATCCCGCCCATCACCTCACTGGCAAAGATCGGCAGCTCAGCTTCGCCCAACTTCGAAAAGCCCGCGAAATCCGCGAACAAGATGGCGTAAAGCCCGCGGCGCGTCCCGTGCGGCGGCGTGGGCGCTGCGGGAAAGTCGAGGTTGCGGTCGAGAGCATCAACAGAAATCGTCAGGGTCTCGCCGCCATGCTCCTTCCACAGCGCAATATCGGCATTCGTCCCGGCGATCGCCGCCGAGGGACGCGCCGCGACTTCGGGATCGACCACCGCTAGCTGGATCGCGGCCGTTTCCAGTTCGCGCGCGCGCAGCTTCGCGAGGCCCATCATCGTGTTCGACCCGAGGACGAACTGGCAATCGTCGCTGACATAACGCGAACCGCTGGCGAAATGGACCATCGCCGCCCCGTCGCGGCATGCGACATAGCGCGCCAGCCACGCCTCGCCGCCCGACAACACTGACTGCGCGATGAAATCTTCCTCGGCGAAGGGCAGCACGACAGTCAGGTCGATCCCGCGCGCGCGCGCTTCTTCGGCGAACAGGATGTCGGCACCGCAAGCCAGCGGACCGATCAGCGCCGAAAGCGGCTGCGTATCGAGCGCGGTGGCGATGGCGGCGCGGGCGTTGGCCTCGCCGACCCCGCCCGCACGGAACATCCGCCCGCAATAGCCCCCGACCGGGGCCGGACGGAGCAGGTCGACGACCGCTCCGGCATGACCTGCGTCAATCGCACCGCTTGCGGCAAGGCGCGACAGCTGGCGGCACGTTGAGGCGCGGTCTCCGGCGCGGATCCCAGCCTGATTTTTGGCCGCTTGTACGGGGCGCAGCGCTTCCTCGCCGCGGTTCAGCAGCAGCAGTGCCTCGACCAGCGTCACCAGGTCCCAATAATTATCGGCAGCGCCATTTGCGGCAATCAGCCCCGCCAACGCCGCTGCGCGCTGGCGTTCGCCGAGCAGCGCATAGAGGCTCGCGGCGTTGATTGCCGGAAAGGAGGCGCCCGAAAGCGTCCATGCATGATGATAGGCGGCCGCGGCCTGCCCTAGCAACACCGCGCGGCGGTCGCCGCTATTGTCGAAGGCGGCGTCTTTCCATATCCTCCCCGCCAGCGCGAGGCTGTCGACATCGCCCGACGTGGCGAGGCCCAGCTGCTCATAGAGGTGCATCGCGCCCAGACTGTCGCCCGAAGCGGCGAGCGCCCGCACCATCAGGTAGCGCAGGCGCGGACTGTCGACTCCCTTGCGCCTGGCCGCAGCGGCGCAGTCGAACGCGCTCAGCGCGTCGCCCTCGGCCAACCGGTGTGCGACCTCGGCTTCGGCGGCCGTGCTTCGGTCCGCCGATCGCGTCATCGTGCTGCTGTTTCGGCCGATTTCAGCAACGCGACATTCGCTTTCTCGGTGGCGGACAGCTCGACCGTGTCGCTCGTCGGGCTATACCAGCCGAACTGGCTGAAATGCTGGCGGAGCGACGGATCGCTGAAGCGGAACCCGTTGCGTGCGAAAATCTCGTTGCGCGCGATCCGGAGTTCGAGCGCGCTGTAATTGCCCAGCTCGTCGGCCGAAAGCAGCCGGTCCGACGAGTCGGGAATGACGACGCCGCTGCCGCCAACGCCGGACGGCACAGAGCCGGCCGGGATCGCCGGCGCGCCGCCTTCGACGAGCTGGATATATTTGCGGAACATGAAGCCCGTCGTACCATCGGCCTTGCGCACGCGCCACCACGCGCCGGGTTGCTTGTACGTCAGGAATTTCTCACCCTCGAGCACTTTGCCGACGATCGTCGTCTTGGCGCTCTGTCCCGACCGGATGTTGGTGAAGCCCTCTGGGTCATCGATGACGGCGGCCAAAGTGAAGGCTTCGGCTGGCTCGCTCGGCGCGGCCTTGGCATTATCGGCCGCAGCAGGCGCGGCATTGGGCCCCGTCGAAGTCGCAACCACGGTCGCTTCGGGCGCCGCCGCCGGCTGCAACAACTTCCACGCCAGCAGTGCGACGGCGATCACGGCCAGCCCGAGCAGGGCCCAAGGGAGGAATGATGACTTTGATGGCGGCGGTGCGGCCTGCCAATCACCCGAAGCGATTGGTGGAGGGGCGACCGGCGCCGGTGCGTTTCTTTCCACCGGTGCGGGCGCCGCTTCGCGGCCGCAAAGCTCTTCGAGGCTCATCAGAACCTTGCGCCAGCCGCTGTGCGCCGGATCGCCGCTCCAGTCGCGCAAATCGGCGAACTGGATTTGGTTGAACGGCAGCGGCGGCATCACATCGTCGATCGCGGTCTGGACCAGCTTCTTCTGGTTGCGGGCGACGTCGGCCTCGGCGCGTACCCATTCGGACTGCGCCGAAGTATGCGACCAGACGACGATCGCCGCCTTCGCGCTACCGATCTTTTCGGTGATGACGTCGCCGTACGAACGGTGCGGCGGCAGTTCGGCATCCCACCATACATCATAGCCCGCTGCGGTTACGGCCGCTGCGATGTCGGCGACGCGCGCCTTGTTGTCGCGCGAATAGGAAATGAACACGTCAACCATCGGCTAGCCCCCTGTTTTGAAGAGGCTAGCCGTCGGTCGTTCGATTCGCCAGCCTCAGAAGACCGCCTTCGGCGCCTGCTCTTTCATCATCGCCGCGCGCACCATCGGGATCGGCGGGCCGCCATAGGACAGGAACTCGTCGTGGAACGCTTTCCACTTCGTCTTGTCGCCCGCCCCCCCGTTTTTGGCTGTCCAATCCTCGCGCAGCTTGCGGATCATCAGCTTGCCCATCGTGTAATTGAGATAGGCGGGATCATAGGTGCCGCGCGCCGCCTGTTGCCGGGCGTTGCCCTCGTCCTGATAGCATTGCTCCTTGAACAGCTTTTCGGAGTCGGCGACGGTCATGCCCTTGGTGTGCAGCCCGATCGCAGAGAGATAACGGCAATCGCGCAGCAGCGCGTTCGACAGCTGGCCGATATGCGTCTCAGGATCGCCCTCGCCAAGCCCCGCGTCCCACATCATTTCCTCGGTATAATGCGCCCAGCCTTCGGCGAAGGCATAGCCGACGAACAGCTTGCCGAAGATGCTTTCGGCGCGGTTCGAGTGGAGGAAATTGAGGAAGTGGCCGGGCCATACCTCGTGAACCGAGGTGAAGAGCAGGTCCTTCTTGCCCGGGATGAACGCGTCCTGCGTCGCCTTGTCCCACGCCGGGTCGGGCGGCGAGATATAATAGACCGACGGCAGACCTTTCTCATACGGCCCCGGGATATCGATATAGGCGCTGTTCTGCCGGTTGTACGGCGGCGATTCCTCGACCTGCGCCTGCTCGGTGCCGGGGATCGTCACAATATCCTTTTCGATCAGGAAGGCACGCAGCGTCGGCAACTGGCGCCGCGCTTCGGCGACCGGACCATCGGCAGGCTTGTCGGCGTTCATCTTCTTCATGCAGTCGGCGATCGTCATCCCGGCGGCATAAGTCGCACAAGCCGCCTTCAGCGCGTCCTGGTTGCGCTTGAGGTCGGCCTGACCGATACGCTCGAGTTCGTCGAGCGGCGTGTCGACGCCTTCGTTTGTCAGGATCATCTTCGAGAATTTCGCGGCGCCGAGCGCATAGCCGTCGGGAGTACCTGGCTGCGATCCGACATATTTGGCAAGATCGGTCATCGCCGCGCCGGCCTTCGCGGCGGCTTCGTCGAACTGCTTCTGCAGCGCCGCATCCTTGACCGAGGCAAAGGCGGCCTTGGCGTCGCCCTTATAATAATCGGCGAAGCCGCCGAAGCCCGCGGTGCCATATTTGACGAAGGTGGCGGGCAACGGCAGCTTCAGGTTCGCCTTGATCTGCGCGGCGGCGGCGGGGACCTTTTCGGCATAGGCGATGAACGCCTTCATCCGCGTCGTCGCGTCGGCATAGGGGCGCGCGATATAGACATTGGGGTCGAGCGCGCCAGTGTAGAAGGACGGGTTCTTCTGCGCGAAATCGGTATCGCGGAGGAAGAAGAGCTGGCCTTGCGCGACGTGGACCAGATAGTCGCGCTCGAACTTCTCGGCATCGGTCATCTCGCCGTCGAAAGCCTTCGCGTCGGCAATCGCCTTTTCGAGATAGGCCGCCTGCTTTTCGAGGCCCTCGGGCGACCAGTCGGGCAGTTGTCCGTCGAACTCATGCTTGCCCTGATAGACCGCGAAATTCGGATTGAGCGGGAAATAACCCTTCAGGAAATTATCGCGGAATTCGGTCCAGTTCTTCGCGCTCGGCGCGGTCGCCGACTTGTTGTCGGATGCGTTGCACGCGGTGAGGACCAGCAGCGTCGCGGCCATTGCAGCGCCGCCGAAATGGACAAACCTGTTTTTCATACGAATATCTCCCTGACTCCTGTGGAGGCGCTTCTGCCAGCGGCCCCGATCAATGGCATCCGATAATCGACGAACGGCAAAGCTATGCCATCTGGACAGTCCCGAAAAGCGGGCTACGGCGGTCTTCAATGGCGACGATTCCTCCCCCCGAAGGCGAAGACCCGGTCATGCCGGAAGCAACGCCCAAAGCCCCCTCTCCGCTCAGCTTTCCCGACTTTCGCTATTTCTGGCTCGCGCGCTTCACCGCGGTGATGGCGACAATCGCGATGGTCGTGGTGATCGGCTACCAGCTCTATGACACCGCGCGCACCGACTATGGCATGTCGATCAAGGAGGCATCGTTCCAGCTCGGGCTGCTCGGCCTCTTCCAGTTCGTTCCGCTCGCCATCCTGACGCCCGTCGCCGGCTGGGCGGCCGACCGGTTCGAACGGCGCAGCGTCGCGATCTTTTCGAACCTCATCGATCTCCTCATTGCCGCCACGCTCGGCTGGTTCACCTGGCACGACCAGTTGACGCTGCCGTTGCTCTTCACCCTTGCCGCGCTCCACGGCGTCGCACGCGTGTTCTCGGGGCCAGCGATGAGTGCGATCGCGCCCAATATCGTCCCGCCCGCGGTCCTCCCGCGTGCGATCGCGATGAGCAGCATCGCGTGGCAGTCGGCGTCGGTGATCGGCCCGGCTGCGGGTGGCCTCATCTATGCGGCGCATCCGGGGGCGGTGTATGTTTTCTCGGCGATCCTGCTTGCCATATCGGCTTTCACCCTCAGCCGGGTGCGGCGGGTCCAGCCGCCGCCCGCCGAAGTCCGCCGCCACCCGCTGCGCGAAATGGTCGACGGGCTGCGGTTCGTATGGGTCGAGCGCTTCCTGCTCGGGACGATCACGCTCGACCTGTTCGCCGTGCTGCTCGCTGGCGCGACCGCGATGTTCCCCGTGTTCGCCCGCGATATCTTGCACGCCGGCCCCGAAGGCGCCGGACTGATGCGCGCCGCCGTCGCCTTCGGATCGGTCGGCGTCGCCGTCGGCTTGGCCATCCGCCCCATCGAGCGCAACGTCGGCGTGAAGATGCTGTGGGCTGTCGCCGCCTTCGGCGCCGGGACTGTCGTGTTCGGCCTGTCGACCGACCTCATCCTATCGCTCGGGGTGCTTGTCCTGATGGGCGCCGCCGACATGTTCTCGGTCTTCGTGCGCGGCACGCTGATCCAGCTCAACACGCCTGACCATATGCGAGGCCGCGTCAGCGCCGCTTCGGGGCTTGCCATTTCCGCTTCGAACGAGCTCGGCGAAATGCGCGCCGGGGCGATGGCGGCGGCGCTTGGTCCCGTCAGCGCGGTTGTCATAGGCGGCGCCGCGGCGGTCGGTGTGACCGCGCTCTGGGCCTGGATATTCCCTGAACTGCGACGTGCACGGACGTTCGAGCCGCAGTTCAGACAGTCTAACGGATAAGGCCAAACCATTCGCCGCACCTCGCGCTCATTTCGTCAAAAGCATATTGTCAATTTAATCAGTTGAGTTAAATAGGGCTCACCCGTCACCGCGGTTCCCCTCTCTCCCCCGATGGAGCGACCGCCATGCACAATTCGAATATCCGCCGCAAAATCCTGACCATTCCCGGCCTCTACAACAGCGGCCCGACCCACTGGCAAAGCCTGTGGGAACGAAGCTTCGCCCGCTGCGAGCGAATCGAACTCGGCGGCTGGGACGCGCCGGTAAAGGACGAATGGGTCGAGCAGATCGCCGCCGCGATCGATGCCGAACATGAACCCGTCCTCGTTGCGGCGCACAGCCTTGGCTGCCATGCCTTTGCCCATTGGTTCGCCGCCGCCAGCAGCGTCGCGCGCGACCGGATCGCCGGCGCGCTGCTCGTCGCGCCGCCCGACCTGACGCAGCTGAGGCGCGACAAGCGGGTCGAAAGCTTCACCGACTCGCCGCCGCTTTCGTCGCAGACGCCGATGATCGTCGTGGCCAGCGATGACGATCCTTATGCCCAAACCTCCTATGTCTGGCGCCTGTCGCGGCACTGGGACGCCCGGTTCGTCAACGCCGGGCCGTTCGGCCATATCAACGCGGACTCGGGCATCGCCGACTGGCCTTATGGACAGTATCTGCTCGCCTCGTTACAACCCGCGACGACGCCGGCGCTGGCGGACGAGGCACTCTGGCTGCGCGCCGGAGACTGGCCAAATCGTGTCCGCCGCGACCCGCGATTCGAATTCAAGGAAAGAGCGCACCGACCATGAAAGCCAATTCGATCCTCGAGACCATCGGCAACACGCCGCACATCCGTGTCGCCAAGCTGTTCCCCGACGCCGAAGTCTGGGTGAAGTCGGAACGCAGCAATCCCGGTGGATCGATCAAGGATCGAATCGGCCTTGCGATGATCGAAGCCGCCGAGAAGGACGGCAGCCTGAAAGCCGGCGGCACTATCGTCGAGCCGACGTCGGGTAACACCGGCATCGGCCTCGCGATGGCCGCCGCGGTCAAGGGTTACAAGCTCGTGCTCGTCATGCCCGAAAGCATGTCGGTCGAGCGCCGCCGGTTGATGCTCGCCTATGGCGCCACCTTTGACCTGACGCCGCGCGAAAAAGGCATGAAGGGCGCGATCGAGCGCGCCATCGAACTGGTGGAGACGACCCCCGGGGCGTGGATGCCGCAGCAGTTCGAGAATGAAGCCAATATCGACGTCCATGTGCGCACGACGGGCCCCGAAATCCTTGCCGATTTCAGCGACAGCCCGATCGACGTGCTGATCACCGGCGTCGGCACCGGCGGCCACATCACCGGCGTTGCGCAATTCCTGAAACAGCACTGGCCGGACCTCAAGGTCTATGCGGTCGAGCCCGAAGCCTCGCCGGTGATTTCGGGCGGCCAGCCCGCGCCGCATCCGATCCAGGGTATCGGCGCCGGTTTCATCCCGCGCAACCTGCACACCGACCTGCTCGACGGGGTGATCAAGGTCGATGCCGCCGCCGCGAAAGATTATGCGCGCCGCGCTGCGACCGAGGAAGGCATGCTCGTCGGCATCTCGTCGGGCGCCACCCTCGCCGCGATCGAACAGAAACTTGCCGAGCTTCCTGCCGGCAGCCGCGTGCTCGGCTTCAACTATGACACCGGCGAGCGTTACCTGTCGGTTCCCGATTTCCTCCCGGAGATCTGAGGACCGCTCGTGCATCCCCAAGACGATCAAACGGCGTTGCCCTCGCGGCGCGACTGGACGGGCTGGTTGTTCGTCCTGATCGTCGTCGCGGCGGTGGTGGCGGTGATCTATGCGAGTCACTCGACGGGCACGCGAAAGCATGTGACGCACCGGCAGCCGGTGGCGCCGCCCGCCGACATCGTGCCCGAAGTCCAGCCGATGGTACTTGCACCAGTCACCGAGGACGATGCACGGACGCAGAACGCCGCGGTCGCGTTGGTCACCAAGGGCTTCGTCGCGGCGCGGCCGTTCGTTTATGCCGGCGGCGGCGACGCGAAAGCCCGGGCTCGCGACTGCCTTGCCGCCGCGATGCTTTACGAGGCGGGCGACGACGCCAAGGGACAGCAGGCGGTCGGCCAGGTCGTGATCAACCGCGCCCGCCACCCCGCCTTCCCCAAGTCGATCTGCGGCGTCGTGTTCCAGGGGGCGGAACGCACGACCGGATGCCAGTTCACCTTCACGTGCGACGGGGCGTTGAGCCGCCGCTATTCAGACGCGGCGTGGCAGCGCGCGCGGGGCAATGCCGACATGATGCTGGCGGGCGGCACCTATCCGCCCGTCGGCCTTGCCACCCATTATCACACCGACTGGGTCCGCCCCTATTGGAGCGACAGCCTCGAGAAGATCGCGATCGTCGACACCCACCTCTTCTTCCGCTGGCCGGGCTATTGGGGCACCCCGGGCGCGTTCCGCGGCGCGGTGTCGGGGAGCGACGGGCCGGTGGCGAAGCTCGCGGCGATATCGCCGCTGCACGCGATGGCACTCGGCTTGCCGGTCGAAATGGCGGGCGTCGATGCCAATGCCGCGGTCGGCGAAGCGCGCGTCGTCGCCGGCGCGGGCGAGAGCGCGGGCCGCGATACCATCTATACCCAGCTCGACCGCAAGGCCGCGCCCGAGAGCTTCGTCACCACCGCGCTGCGGCTGTGCGGCGACAAGCCCTATTGCAAGTTCATGGGCTGGACCAATCCGGTGTTGAAGCCCGACAGCGATGCGATGAGCGACACGCAGCGCGCCGCGATGACCTTCTCCTACCTCCGCGACGACAAGGCCGGGTTCGAAAAGGCGCTGTGGAATTGCAGCGAATATAAGCGCGACGACGTGCGCCAGTGCATGAAGCGCTGATTCAGGAAATGGCGGAATTCCGCCTAACTTCACTCTGAAATCGCACTTCGTTCGGCGATAAAGTCACAAAAGCCCCGCATGCACGCATGCGAATTGTGACTTTTGTGGCTTTAAGCCCGCGCTCCGTTGCGGGTCCCGGCTTTCGCCGGGGAACCAGGTTGAAGAGCAATGATATGATCCGCTGGGCTCCATCCATCAGGATGGAACATAACCCGACATTGTAGGACAGGCTTTTCTCGATCAGCCGTGCGGCTTGATCAGATATTTCTCACCCGTGCGCTTCGCATTATACGCCTGCGCCGTATCGACATTCAGCGCCTCGGTCAGCGAGATCTCGTGGCTGTAGTGGCTCTTGAAGGTCGTTGTGAGTTCATCGACGACGCGCTTACGCATCCGACCGACGGTTTCCATGCCCGCCTTCGCCATGAACGGCGTCAGCAGGAAGCCGCCGAGCGCCCAGGTCAGGCCGAAGCTGCGCGCCGAGAAGGTCGTCGGGGACAGGTCGAGCGCGCCATAGATATAGACCTGCTTGAACGTGTCCGAGCCATAGCGGCTGTAAGTGGTCATGCGCTTGACCGCCGCGGCTTCCATCGCGGTCAGGATCTGGCCGGCTAGCTTGCCGCCGCCGGTCGCGTCGAAGCCGATCGTCGCGCCGGTCTCGACGATCGCGTCGACCAGTCGCTCCATGAAATCGTCGGCGCTGCTGTTGACGATATATTTCGCGCCGATGCCTTTCAGGATTTCGACCTGCGCGTCGCTCCGCACGATATTGACGAGCGGGATGCCGTCCTTCGCGCAAATCTTGACGAGCATCTGACCAAGGTTTGACGCCGCAGCGGTGTGGACGATCGCGCTATGGTTCTCCATCCGCATCGTTTCGGTGAACGCCAGCGAGGTCAGCGGATTGACGAAGCAGGAGGCGCCATCGGCGGGATCGGTGCCGTCGGGCAGCGGCATCACCATCTGCACCGGCAGGCAGCGATATTCGGCGTACATCTCGCCACCGAGCAGCGCGACGGTCTTGCCGAGCAGCGCCTGCGCCTCGGGCGTGTCTCCTGCCGCGACGACGGTGCCGCAGCCTTCGTTGCCGATCGCCAGCGCATCGCCGATGCGCCCGCCCATCGCACGCATGCCCGCGGGCGGGACGTCGGCGGTGATGAGCGGCTGGCCGTCCCTGGTCGATGCACGCGCGGTCGACATGTCGGCGCCGCCGAACAGCAGGCCGAGGTCCGACGGGTTGATCGGTGCCGCAAGCACCTTCACCAGCACCTCGTGCGGTTTCGGCGTCGGCATCGGGCGCGGTTCAAGCGACACTTCGAGCTGCCCTTCGGGCTTCACAAGCGTCAGCATGGTGAGGTTGGTTTCAGGCAGGTCGGTCATCGCGCATCTCCCGTTTTCGGTTTCTCGATGCAACGGATTAGGATGCGGTCGCGCCGCTGGCAATGCCCTGCCCGTCAGTCTGGCGAATATTCCGCGGCAAGGCGCAGTACCTCGGCCGCAAGCTCCTTCCGGCAGATCAGCAGGTCGGGAAGATAAGTGTCCGGATTGTTGTAACGGATCGGCGAGCCGTCGACGCGGCTGACGTGCAGACCCGCCGCCTGCGCTACCGCGACGGGGGCGCAATTGTCCCATTCATATTGGCCGCCGGTGTGAAGATAAATATCGGCCTCGCCGCGCACGACCGCCATCGCCTTGGCGCCCGCCGAGCCCATGGCGAGGAGTTCGGCGCCGAGTTTCCCGGCAACAAAGACCGCTTCAGCGGCGGGGCGCGTTCGGCTGACAAGCATGCGGAGCGGCTGGTGTGCGGCGTGAAGCGCGACCGGAGCGCCGGAGGTCAGCGTGATGCCGAGGCCCGGCAGCGCGACCGCGCCCACCGTCGCGACACCATCGACCGCGAGCGCGACATGCACCGCCCAATCGTCGCGGCCCTCGCCATATTCACGCGTTCCGTCGAGCGGGTCGACGATCCAGACGCGCGACTGGCCACAGCGCGCGACATTGTCCTTTTCCTCTTCGGAGAGAAGCGCATCGTCGGCGCGCGCGGTGCGAATCTCGCGGCAGAGCATGGCGTTGGCCTGCTCGTCACCGGCCTTTCCCAGCGCCTTGCCTTCGAGATCGCCCCGCGCCCGCAAGTCGAGCAGGATCGCGCCCGCAGCGGTTGCGAGCCGTTCGGCCAGCTGTTCGTCGCTTTCCCCCACAGTCATATCTATCCCAACAAGCGATCGATGATCAGGTCCGCCGCCTCTTCGGGCGTCATCGCGGTCGTGTCGATACGAATTTCCGGGCTCTCGGGCGCCTCATAAGGGCTGTCGATGCCGGTGAAATTCTTGAGCTGACCCGCGCGCGCCTTTTTGTAGAGACCCTTGACGTCGCGGCGCTCGGCCTCGGCGAGCGGCGTGTCGATGAAGACTTCGATGAACTCGCCTTCGGGCAACATGCTGCGCACCATTTCGCGCTCGACGCGGAAGGGCGAGATGAAGGCGGTGATGACGATGAGGCCGGCGTCGCTCATCAGCTTCGCGACCTCGCCGACGCGGCGGATATTCTCGATGCGGTCGGCCTCGGTAAAGCCGAGGTCGCGGTTGAGCCCGTGACGGACATTGTCGCCGTCGAGCAGGAAGCTGTGGCGGTTCATCCGGTGCAGCTTCTTCTCGACGAGGTTCGCGATCGTCGACTTGCCCGATCCCGACAGCCCGGTGAACCAGAGCAGCGCGGGCCGCTGGTTCTTGAGACTGGCGCGCATGTCGCGGCTGATGTCGGTCGCCTGCCAATGGACATTCTGCGCGCGGCGGAGGCTGAAGTGCAGCATGCCCGCGGCGACGGTGGCGTTGGTCAGCTTATCGATCAGGATGAAGCCGCCGAGCGTGCGGTTGTCGCCATAGGCTTCGAACGTGATCGGCTTGTCGGTCGACAGCTCGACGACGCCGATCCCGTTGAGTTCGAGCGTCTTCGCCGCGAGATGGTCGAGCGTGTTGACGTTGATCTCATACTTCGGCGGCTGGATCGTCGCCGAAACGCTCTGCGTCGCAAGCTTGAGCCAATAGGCGCGGCCCGCGATCATCGCCTCGTCTGCCATCCACACCAGAGTCGCTTCGAACTGGTCGGCCGCCTCGGGCGGGGCGTCGGCGGCGGCAATGACGTCACCGCGCGAGCAGTCGACCTCGTCGGCGAGCGTCAGCGTGACCGACTGGCCCGCGACGGCCTCCTCGAGATCGCCGTCGAGGGTCACGATACGCTCGATGGTCGTCGTCTTGCCGCTCGGCAGGATACGCACGGCGTCGCCGGGCTTTACGGTCCCGCTCGCGAGCTGGCCCGAGAAGCCGCGGAAATCGAGGTTCGGGCGGTTGACCCATTGCACCGGCAGGCGGAAGGGCTTGGCTTCGTCGGCGGCGGCGCCGATTTCGACATTTTCGAGATGCTCGATCAGCGCGGGCCCCTTGAACCAGGGCGTGTTGTCCGAGAGCGCGGTGATATTGTCGCCCTTGAAGCCCGAGATCGGGATCGCGGTGAAATTGGTGATACCGATCTCGCTCGCGAAGGCGCGATACGCCAGCGTGATGCGATCGAAGATGGTCTTGTCGTAATCGACGAGGTCCATCTTGTTCACCGCGAGCACGATATGCTTGATGCCGATCAGGTGCGCGAGGAAGCTGTGGCGGCGCGTCTGGGTGAGCACGCCCTTACGCGCGTCGATCAGGATCACGGCGAGGTCGGCGGTCGAGGCGCCGGTGACCATGTTGCGGGTATATTGCTCGTGCCCGGGTGTGTCGGCGACGATGAACTTGCGCTTCTCGGTCGTGAAAAAGCGGTAGGCGACGTCGATCGTGATCCCCTGCTCGCGCTCGGCGGCGAGGCCGTCGACGAGTAGCGCGAAGTCGATCTCCTGCCCCTGCGTGCCGACGCGCTTGCTGTCGGCTTCGAGCGCGGCGAGCTGGTCCTCGAAGATCATCTTCGAGTCATAAAGCAGGCGGCCGATCAGCGTCGACTTGCCGTCGTCGACCGAGCCGCAAGTGATGAAGCGCAGCAGCGATTTCTGCTGATGCTGTTCGAGATAGGCGTCGATATCCTCGGCAATGAGGGCGTCGGTGACGTAAACAGGATCGGTCATCAGAAATACCCCTCCTGCTTCTTCTTCTCCATGCTGGCGTCGCCGCCGTCCTTGTCGATAATGCGCCCCTGGCGCTCGCTGGTGGTGGTGAGCAGCATTTCCTGGATCACTTCGGACAGCGTACTGGCCTCGCTCTCGACCGCACCCGTAAGCGGGTAGCAGCCGAGGGTGCGGAAGCGCACCGAACGCTCGACCGGCGTCTCGCCGGGCAGCAGCGGAAAGCGGTCGTCGTCGACCATCAGCAGCAGGCCGTCGCGCTCCACGGTCGGGCGCGGCGCGGCGAAGTAGAGCGGGACGATGGGGATGTTTTCGCGGGCTATATATTGCCAGATGTCGAGCTCGGTCCAGTTCGAGATCGGGAAGACGCGGATGCTTTCGCCCTTCGCCTTGCGGGCGTTGTAGAGGTTCCAGAGCTCGGGGCGCTGCTTCTTCGGATCCCAGCCGTGGCTCGCGGTGCGGAAGGAGAAGATGCGCTCCTTGGCGCGGCTCTTTTCCTCGTCGCGGCGCGCGCCGCCGAAGGCGACGTCGAAGCCGTGGAGGTCGAGCGCCTGCTTCAGCCCCTCGGTCTTCCACATATCGGTGTGGAGCGGACCATGGTCGAACGGGTTGATCCCGCGTTCTTTGGCTTCGGGATTCTGATAGACGATGAGCTCCATGCCGCTCTCGCGCGCCATGCGGTCGCGCAGTTCGTACATCGCCTGGAATTTCCACGTCGTGTCGACATGAAGCAGCGGGAACGGCGGCGGCGAAGGATAAAAAGCCTTGCGCGCGAGATGGAGCATCACCGCGCTGTCCTTGCCCACGCTGTACAGCATCACGGGCTTGGCCGCGTCGGCCATCACTTCGCGCATGATATGGATACTCTCGGCCTCGAGCCGGTCGAGATGGGTCAGTTCCAGTGATTTTGTCTGTAACTCAGACGACAACAAACTCGCCTCCTCGCGCTTCCGCCGTGGAGAGCGGAATAGGGTATTTTTCATCTGGTCATACGTCCAAATGGACGGGGTGAAGGACGTCGCCGTACCGCTGCGGGATGTGAAGGGGCAAACGTTATGGCCTTTCGACGCTGCAAGCCAGACTTGGGTGTACGGGTCATGCGGCGGTATCGACCTTCATCTGCCGCCACTCGTCCGCGATCGCGCCGATCGTTTCGAGCGCGTGCGCGAGCCGCGGCGCGATTTCGGGAAGCGTGCGCCACGCAGGATCGGTGATCAGTCCGAGTTCGCGGCGGAAATCATAGCCCGCGACCTTCAGCGGCACGATGCCGTCGATCGCGAGCGAGACGGGCGCGGTGGTGATACCGATCCCCGCCGCGACCATCCGCAGGCAACGCTCGTCGCTTTCGCTGCGCAGCGCGAAGCGCGGGCGGACGCCGTGGCGCGTGAAGAAGCGGCTCGTCGCATCGAGGAATTCGCACGCGCGACGCGCGATCATCGTTTCGGCGGCGAGTTCCTCCGGGCCGACCTCGATGCGCCCGGCGAGCGGATGGTCCGATGCGATGAACATCGCGAGCGGTTCTTCGTAGAGCGGCAGCACATGGTCGCCGCGCTCGCCCGGCCGCAGCGGGACGAGCGCCATGTTGATGCGGCCGCTGCCGAGTGCGGCGCGGAGTTCGGAATCGCTGTTTTCGACCAGTTCGATCGCAAAGCTTGGCCGCAGCGCCGCCGCGATCGCCTGCAGCAATTCGGCGGGTGCCGAGCGGATCACGCCAAGCTTGAGCTCGGCCGCTTGACGCTCGCTCCCATGCCCGAAGCTGTCCGCGGCGCGAAAGCCGCGTTCGAGGTCGCGCGCAATTGGAAGAAAACGCCCGCCCGCCTCGGTCAGCCGGATCTGGCGGCGGTTGCGGATGAACAGCGGCGTGCCGACGAGTTTTTCGAGTTCGGCGATGCCGGTCGACAGCGCCGGCTGGGTGACGCGGATGCGCAGCGCCGCCTGCGTAAAGCTGCCGGCGTCGACGACGGCGAGGAACTGGCGGATATGCGCGCGCTTTATCATAAATTTTCTTTATGCAGAATTTCGTTTCGTTTCAATTTCCATATGATGGGATTTTGATGCACTATCGCGCGCAGTCCTGCCCCCTCGATCGATAGGTAATCCATGCGCGCCACCCCCGATTTCGATTTCGCGCTCGGCGAAACCGCCGACATGATCCGCGACACCACCGCCCGCTTCGCCGACGAACAGATCGCACCGCTCGCCGCCAAGGCCGACGCCGACGACTGGTTTCCGCGCGACGAATTGTGGACGCAGATGGGCGACCTCGGGCTGCACGGCATTACGGTCGAGGAAGAGTTCGGCGGGCTCGGCCTCGGCTATCTCGAACATGTGATCGCGGTCGAGGAAGTGAGCCGCGCGAGCGGCGCGATCGGCCTCTCCTACGGCGCGCACTCGAACCTCTGCGTCAACCAGATCCGCCGCTGGGGCAACGCCGAGCAGAAAGCGAAATACCTGCCCAAGCTGATCAGCGGCGAGCATGTTGGCAGCCTCGCGATGTCCGAGGCCGGCGCGGGCAGCGACGTCGTATCGATGAAGCTGAAGGCCGAGCGCAAGGGCGGCGGTTATGTCCTCAACGGCACCAAATTCTGGATCACCAATGCGACGCACGCCGACACGCTCGTCGTTTATGCGAAGACGAGCCCCGAGGCGGGATCGCGCGGGATCACCGCCTTCCTGATCGAAAAGGACATGCCGGGATTCAGCATCGGACAGAAGATCGACAAGGTCGGCATGCGCGGCTCGCCGACCGCCGAGCTGGTCTTCACCGATTGCGAAGTGTCCGAAGAGCAGGTGATGGGGCCCGAGAATGGCGGCGTCGGCGTGCTGATGTCGGGGCTCGACTATGAACGCGTCGTGCTCGCCGGGCTCCAGCTCGGCATCATGCAGGCGTGCCTCGACACGGTCATTCCTTACGTGCGCGAGCGCAAGCAGTTCGGCAAGCCGATCGGATCGTTCCAGCTGATGCAGGCGAAGGTCGCCGACATGTATGTCATGCTCCAGTCGGCACGGTCGTACGTCTATAATGTCGCGAAGGCATGCGACGCGGGCCAGACGACGCGCTTCGACGCCGCGGGCGCGATCCTGCTGGCGAGCGAGAATGCCGTGAAGGTCGCGGGCGAGGCGATCCAGGCGCTCGGCGGCGCGGGCTATACCAAGGACTGGCCGGTCGAGCGTTACTGGCGCGACGCCAAGCTGCTCGACATCGGCGCGGGGACGAACGAGATCCGCCGCATGCTGATCGGCCGCGAACTGATCGGCGCCGGCGCGTGATCTGGCTGTGGCTGTCGGCTGCCTTCATGGTGACGACGGCCGGGGTTCATTCGATCATGGGATACCGGCGCATGATCGTGCCGTTGCTGCGCAGCGAAGCGGGACCGCTCGCCAACCCGCTGACGCGCCGGATCATCCGCTTCGCATGGCATGCGACATCGGTGCTGATGCTGATTTCGGCGGCCGCGGTCGCATGGCCCGGCACGCCGAAGCACCTGCTGCTCGTCATTGGCGGCGGATGGCTCGCCGCCGGGCTGTTCGACGCGGCCTATACGAAGGGCCGGCATATCGCATGGCCTGCGCTCAGCGGCGCGGGCATCCTTGCCGTGATCGGCGCGTTGACATGAGCGTGCGCGGGCTTGTCCATCATATCGACCTGACGGTCAGCGACGTCGCGTCATCGCGCGCTTTCTATGACAGCGTGCTCGGCTTCCTCGGCTACCGGCGCTCGGCCGACGATGACAATGGCAGCGACTGGGACCGCATCGGCGAGCCTTTCCATTCGATCGGCATATTGAAGGCGCGCGGCGACGGTGCCGGGCGCACGCACGATCGATACTCGCCCGGCCTCCATCATCTGGCGTGGACGAGCGATAGCCGCGCGGACGTCGACCGGCTGCACGCGCTGTTGCTGGAGATCGGCGCGACGATTCTCGACGCCCCCGCCGATTATCCGCGCTACGGCCCCGATTATTATGCGGTCTTCTTTGCCGATCCCGACGGGCTGAAGCTCGAATATGTCCACGGCACGACGGCGAGCGAACGATGAGCGGGTTTCGCGTCACCGGTTTCGATCATATCGTGCTGTGCGTGCGCGACGTCGTGGCGACGCGCGCCTTCTATGAAGGCGTGCTCGGCATGAGCGCACGCGAGGAACGACCGGGCAAATATTCGCTGCAGTTCGGCGCGAACAAGATCAGCCTGCAGGATGCCGCGACCAGCCCGAGCATCGCGCGCGACACGGTGCCGGGCAGCGGCAATTTCTGCCTGCTCAGCGATACACCGGTCGCCGAATGGCGCACGCATCTCGAGGCACAGGGCGTCGCGATCCTCGACGCGGGATTGCGCGACGGTGCGACCGGGACGATCGACTCGCTCTATTTCCACGATCCCGACGGCAACCTCGTCGAAGTCAGCAACCTTATAGAGCCGCGATGAGCGATACATTGCTCACCGCCCTGCAATATTATGGCGCGGGCGCGGCGACGCTCGCGGCGCTGGTGGTGTCGCTCAATCTCGGGCGGCGCTGGACCGGCTGGGCGTTCGTCGTCTTCGTCACGAGCAGCATCGCGTTGATCGCATGGGGGTTCCTGCAACCCGACAGCGAAGGCATCGGGTGGCAGAATATGGCGCTGCTGATCATCAACGCCATCGGCGTCTATCGCTACCTGATCCTGAAGGAAAAGCCCGGCGCGCCGTCCGGTGAGGGCGAGGCGAAATGACGCCCCGCCCTGCCCGTTCATCAACCCCAGACGCGAACGCGCTTGTCGGGCGCGAGGTACAGCTTGTCGGTCGGCTGGACGTTGAACGCCTTGTACCACGCGTCGAGGTTCCGCACCGTCAGCGCACGGTACATGCCCGGCGCATGGCCGTCGGTCGCGACGCGCGCGCGCAGCGCCTCGGCGCGCATCTTGGTCGCCCAGGTCTGCGCAAAGGCGATGAAGAAGCGCTGGTCGCCGGTGAAGCCGTCGATCACCGGCGCTTCCTTGCCACCGAGCGAGGCACGGTAAGCGTCGTACGACGCCTGCAGGCCCGCAACGTCGGCGATATTCTCGCCCAGCGTCAGCTTGCCGTTCACCGCGAGATCGGGGAACGGCTTGTAGGTGTCGAACTGCGCCGCGAGCGCGTCGCCCGCGGCGTTGAACTTCGCCAAATCCGCCGGGGTCCACCAGTTGCGCAGCGCGCCGGTCGAATCGAACGCCGCGCCATTATTGTCGAAGCTATGGCTGATCTCATGCCCGATCACCGCGCCGATCGCGCCATAGTTGAACGCGGGGTCGGCCTTGGCGTTGAAGAACGGCGGCTGGAGAATCGCGGCGGGGAAGTTCAGCGCGTTCTGCACCGGCAGGTTCACCGCGTTGACCGTCTGCGGGACCATCCACCATTCGCCCTTGTCCATCGGCTTGCCGATCTTTGCGAGCTGGTGTGCATATTCGGCCTGCTGCCCGGCGACCTCGTTCGCATAGGCATTCGCGCCGACGGTGTAGCTGCCGTAATCGCGCCAGCTGTCGGGGTAGCCGACGCCAACCGCGATCGTTTCGACCTTCTTGATCGCTTCCTTCTTGGTCTCGGGCGCCATCCAGTCGATCGTATTCACACGCGTCGCGAAGGCGGCCTTGATGTTCTTCACCATGTCGCCGACTTCGGCCTTGGCCGAGGCGGGGAAATATTTGTCGGCATAGGCTTTGCCCACCGCATCGCCGAGATAGGTGTCGAGCGCGTCGAGCGCGCGCTTGTCACGGCTGCGTTGCTGCGGCGTGCCCGCCATCGTCGTGCCGTAGAAGGTGAAGTGCGCGCGATCGATCGCGCTCGGCAGCACGTCGGCATGGCTGTTGATCTGGTGGAAGGCGAGCCAGTCTTTCCACGCATCGAGCGGTTCGGACGCGACGAGCGCCGACAGGCCGGTGATCGCGTTCGCGTGATAGGCGCCGAACTTCGCCGCGCCGCCGAGCTTCGCGGCGCTCATGAACGCGGGCCAATCGATCCCGGGGGCCTTTTTGGCGAAATCGGCCTTTGCCCAGACATCGGCCGATTTGGTGAAGTCCTCGCTCTGCTCGCGCGTCGCGTGGGCTTTCGCGATCTTGACCTCGAGGTCGTAGATGCGCTTCGCCTTCGCGGCGGCGTCGCTCTGGCCCGCGGCGGTCAGCAGCTTCGCGATATAGGCTTGGTACGCCGTGCGGATGCTCGCCATCTTGGGATCGGCCGACAGATAATATTCGCGCTCAGGCATGCCGAGCCCGCCCTGCAGCAGATAGGGAATCACTTCGCCCGGAGTCGCGAGCCCCTGCGTCACGAAGACGCCGAAGAGATTCTCGGTACCGAAATCGGTCGCGTTCAAGGGGTCGACGTCGGCGCGGAGCTGTTCGCCAAGGACCTTCGACAGCCCTGCCTTGTCGGTGATCGCGGCGAAGCGCGCGAGGTCGGCGGCGACGGGCTTCATGCCCGCGGCGTCGATCGCCTTGGTGTCGGTGTAAGCTTTGTAGAAAGCGGCGATGCGGCCCTCGTTGGTATCGGCGGCGGCGTCGCCCTTGACGATCGCGTCGACCAGCTCGCGGTTGCGCTTTTCGGTTTCGAGCTGCGCGACGTAAAAACCGCCGATCGACGAGCGGTCGGCGGGGATTTCGGTCGTCTTGTCCCAATTGCCGTTGGCGTAGGCGTAGAAGTCGTCGCCGGGCTTCGCGGCGGTGTCCATCGCGGCCTTGCTGATCCCGATTTCGGTGCCGACGGTGTAGGCGGCGGAGCTGTCCTTGCCGCTGCTACAGGCGACGGGTCCCGCAAGAACCGCGGCGGTGGACAGAAGAACGGCAAAGACAGCTTTTTTCATGGGAATGACCTTGTTTTGTCACGGATAGGCAAGCGACCGACGCGTGCGAAAAACTGGTTTCAACGCCAACCATTTTCGGCCTGCTGCGCTTTTCAATCGACGAGCGACGGGTTAGTTCCGAACCGATTTCAGGGAGAGACTGTACAGTGAGCGCACCGGTTCTTGGCACCAGCATCAACGCGGACAGCGACGAATATCGCACCCGCAGCGCGCACAATCGCGCGCTGACCGACGCGCTGCGGACGGCGGTCGCCGAAGCGGCGCTCGGCGGCAATGAAAAGTCGCGTGAGCGCCACACGAGCCGCGGCAAATTGCTGCCGCGCGAGCGTGTCGAGCGGCTGCTCGACCCGGGCGCGCCCTTCCTCGAAATCGGCCAGCTCGCGGCGAACGACCTCTACCATGGCGAGGTGCCCGGTGCGGGGCTGATCTGCGGGATCGGACGCGTGTCGGGGCGCCAGTGCATGATCGTGTGCAACGATGCGACGGTGAAGGGCGGCACTTATTACCCGATGACGGTGAAGAAGCATCTCCGCGCGCAGGAGATTGCCGAGGCGAACCGCCTGCCGTGCATCTACCTCGTCGACAGTGGCGGCGCGAACTTGCCGCATCAGGATCAGGTGTTTCCCGACCGCGACCATTTCGGGCGCATCTTCTTCAATCAGGCGAATATGTCGGCGAAGCGCATCCCGCAGATCGCGTGCGTGATGGGAAGCTGTACCGCGGGCGGCGCCTATGTGCCCGCGATGTCGGACGAGACGGTGATCGTCCGCAATCAGGGCACGATCTTCCTCGCCGGCCCGCCGCTGGTGAAGGCCGCGACGGGCGAAGAAATCAGCGCCGAGGATCTCGGCGGCGGCGACCTGCACGCCAAGAAGTCGGGCGTTGTCGATCATCTGGCCGAGAATGACGAGCATGCGCTGACGATCGTGCGCGACATCGTCAGCCATCTGGGCGCGGACAAGGGGTTCGAGGTTCCGATGAAGGCCCCGCGCCCGCCCAAATATGACGGCGAAGAGCTTTACGGCGTCGTCCCCGATGATGTCCGCGCGCCGTACGATGTCCACGAAGTCATCGCGCGGATCGTCGACGGCAGCGAGTTTCACGAATTCAAGGCGAATTACGGAAGCACGCTTGTGTGCGGCTTCGCGCATATCTGGGGCATTCCGGTCGCGATCCTCGCCAATAACGGCGTGCTGTTCAGCGAAAGCGCAGTCAAGGGCGCGCATTTTATCGAGCTGGCGCAGCAGCGGCGCATTCCCCTGCTCTTCCTGCAGAATATCTCGGGCTTCATGGTCGGCGGCAAATATGAAGCCGAGGGCATCGCCAAGCATGGCGCCAAGCTGGTGACGGCAGTGGCGACGGCGACGGTGCCGAAGATCACCGTGCTGATAGGCGGCAGCTTTGGCGCGGGCAATTACGGCATGTGCGGCCGCGCCTATAGCCCGCGTTTCCTGTTCAGCTGGCCCAACAGCCGGATCAGCGTGATGGGCGGCGAGCAGGCGGCGAGCGTGCTCGCGACGGTCCACCGCGACGCCGACAAATGGACGCCGGAAGAGGCCGAAGCCTTCAAGGCGCCGATCCGCCAGAAATATGAGGATGAAGGCAATCCCTATCACGCGACCGCGCGCCTGTGGGACGACGGCATCATCGACCCCGCACAGACGCGCGACGTGCTTGGACTCGCCTTCGCGGCGACGCTGAACGCCCCGGTCGAGGATCGCGGCTTCGGCGTGTTCCGGATGTGATGATGCGCGACCGGCTCTTCCTTCTCGATCCGCTGTTCGACGATCCCGCACTGCCCGGGCGGAATTTCTATTGCCGGGATTGCATCACGGTCGACGGGCTGCTCGCGAACTTTCCCGATCAGGCCGCAACGCTCGACGTGATCCGCATCGCCTTTCCGCGCCCGCGCAATGCAGTCATCGCCGCGATCGGCGCCGCGAACCAGAATCTGCCGGTGCTGGTGCTCGCCGACGATGCGCCGGGTGAGCTTGCCGACGGCGAGCATGAAGGCACGCGCTTTGTCGGCGATTTCAAACGGCTGCTGCACGCGCTGCACGTCCGCCACGGCTTTCCGGAGGCGCATCCATGATCGCGCGGCGCTGGCACGGGATCGTCCCCAAGGACAAGGCCGAAGCCTATTTCAAGCTGATGCTCGACGTCGCCATTCCCGATTATCGGTCGGTCGCGGGCAATCGCGGCGCCTGGTGCCTCCGGCGCGCCGAGGGTGATGTCGTCCATTTCGAGATGCTGACCTTCTGGGACAATCTCGAGGTGATCGAGGGCTTTGCCGGCACCCCGGTCGATGCCGCCAAATATTATGATTTCGACGATGACTTCCTGATCGAAAAGGAAGCGCATGTCCTGCATTTCGAAGTGAACGGAACCCTATGATCCAGTCCCTGCTTATCGCCAATCGCGGCGAAATCGCCTGTCGCATCATCCGCACCGCGCGCGAGATGGGCATTCGCACCGTGGCGGTCTATTCGGACGCCGACGCCAGGGCGCTGCATGTGCGCGAGGCCGATGAGGCGGTGCATATCGGGCCGTCGCCGGCGCGCGAATCCTATCTGATCGGCGAGAAGATCATCGCCGCAGCGAAAGAGACCGGCGCCGAGGCGATCCATCCGGGGTACGGCTTCCTGTCCGAGAATGCAGAGTTCGCGCAGGCGGTGGCCGATGCGGGGCTGGTGTGGGTCGGGCCGAAGCCGTCGTCGATCACGGCGATGGGTCTGAAGGACGCCGCGAAGAAGCTGATGGCCGATGCCGGTGTGCCGGTAACGCCGGGCTATATGGGTGAGAATCAGGACCCCGCCTTCCTCGCCGAACAAGCGGCCGAGATCGGCTATCCGGTGCTGATCAAGGCGGTCGCGGGTGGCGGCGGCAAGGGCATGCGCAAGGTCGATGCCCCGGCGGACTTCCTCGACGCGCTCGCCTCGTGCCAGCGCGAGGCCGCCGCGTCGTTCGGCAACGACCATGTGCTGATCGAGAAATATATCCTGACCCCGCGCCATATCGAGGTGCAGGTGTTCGGCGATACGCACGGCAATGTCGTCCACCTGTTCGAGCGCGACTGCTCGCTGCAGCGCCGCCACCAGAAGGTGATCGAGGAGGCCCCGGCCCCCGGCATGGACGAGGCGACGCGCGCCGATCTCTGCGCCGCCGCGGTCCGCGCTGCGAAGGCGGTCGATTATGTCGGTGCGGGGACGATCGAGTTCATCGCCGACGCCAGCGAAGGCCTGCGTGCCGATCGCATCTGGTTCATGGAAATGAACACGCGCCTGCAGGTCGAGCATCCGGTGACCGAGGAAATCACCGGCGTCGACCTCGTCGAATGGCAGCTCCGTGTCGCAAGCGGCGAGCCGATCCCGCTCGCGCAGGACGAGCTTGCGATCAACGGCTGGGCGATGGAGGCGCGGCTCTATGCCGAGGATCCGGCGAAGGGCTTCCTCCCGAGCATCGGCATGCTCGAACTCTTCCAGCTCCCCGAGCATATCGGCCGTGTCGATACCGGCGTTTATGAAGGCGCCGAGGTCTCGCCCTTCTACGACCCGATGATCGCGAAGGTCATCGCCTGGGGCGAGGACCGCGAGGAAGCGCGCGAATTGCTGTCGGAGATGCTGGAGGACAGCGCGATCTGGCCGGTGAAGACCAATTCGGCCTTCCTGATCAACGCGCTCGATCATCCCGATTTCGTCGCGGGCACCGTCGACACCGGGCTGATCGGCCGCGACGGCGATGCGATGACCGAAGAGCCCGTGCCGACGAGTCAGGCACTGACCAATGCCGCGATGGCGATGGTGCCGCGCTCGCTGCAATCGGGCTTCCGTCTCAACGCCCCCGATGTGCGTTCGGCGCCCTTCCTGCTCGACGGCAAGCGCGTCGAGGTCGAGCTTCATGGCCCCGGCGCCGAGGAGCCGTCTCCCGCGATGCTCGTTGCCGAGGGTGGTTCGGTCTGGCAGTTGACGCCGTGGCGTGCCGAAGGCGATGCTGGCGGCGCGGCGGGCGACGGCGCGATCCTGTCGCCGATGCCCGGCAAGGTCATTGCGGTCGAGGTCGCGGCGGGCGACAAGGTGACCAAGGGCCAGAAACTGCTGACGCTTGAGGCGATGAAGATGGAGCATAGCCTGACCGCGCCGTTCGACGGCGTCGTGGCCGAGCTCAACGCGACCGCCGGCGCGCAGGTTCAGGTCGAGGCCTTGCTCGTGCGGATCGAAAAGGAAGACGCATAATGGCCGGAAAATATTTCGACGAATGGGCGATCGGCGAGACGCTGACCCACGACATTCGCCGCACGGTGACCGAGACCGACAATCTGCTTTTCACCGTGATGACGCACAATCCGCAGCCGCTGCACCTCGATATCGAGGCGGCGAAGGCGTCGGAATTCGGGCAGATTCTCGTCAACGGCACCTTCACCTTTAGCCTGATGGTCGGGCTGTCGGTAGGCGACACGACGCTCGGCACGCTCGTCGCGAACCTCGGCTACGATAAGCTGGTGATGCCCAAGCCCGTGTTCATCGGCGACACGCTGCGCGCCGAGAGCGAAGTCATCGGCCTCAAGGAATCGAAATCGCGGCCCAATGCCGGGATCGTCACCTTTCTCCACCGCGCGATCAACCAGCGCGATGAACTTGTCTGCCAGTGCGAGCGTTCTGCCCTTGTCCAGCGGAAGGCCAGCTAATGCGACTACGTTCCCTGCTCTTCGTCCCCGGTGATCGCCCCGAGCGTTTCGCCAAGGCGGCCGCGTCGGGCGCCGATGCGATCATCCTCGACCTGGAGGATTCGGTTTCGCTCGCGAACAAGGATGCGGCGCGTCACGCGATCGCCGACTATCTGGCGGGAACGCGCGAAGTCGTGACGCTGGTGCGCGTCAACCCGCTCGACGGCCATCTGACCGCCGCCGACGTTGCCGCGATCCTTGCCGCCGGACCCGACGCGATCATGCTGCCCAAGGCCGAAGGCGCGCCGAGCATCGCGCAGCTCGACACGATCCTCCGCAGCGAAGCCGCGCGCGATGCGTCGCTGCCGCCGATCCTGCCGATCGCCACCGAAACCCCCGCGGCGATCTTCACGCTCGGCAGCTATCGCGAGGCGAAGGATCGCCTGCTCGGGCTGACCTGGGGCGCCGAGGACCTGCCCGCCGCGATTGGCGCGACGACGAGCCGCGAGGCCGATGGCAGCTATACCTCGCCCTACGAGGTTGCGCGCGCAATGACGCTGTTCGCGGCCCATGCCGCGGGCGCCGCGGCGATCGATACGGTATTTCCCGCGATCAAGGATGAGGCAGGTCTCGCCGCCTATGCCGCCCGCGCGCGGCGCGACGGCTTCACCGGGATGATGGCGATCCATCCGTCGCAGGTCGAGCCGATCAACGCCGCCTTCACGCCGTCGGCGGATGAAGCCGCGCGCGCGCAAGCGATTGTCGACGCCTTCGCCGCCAATCCCGGCGCGGGCGTGTTGCAAGTCGACGGCAAGATGGTCGACGCGCCGCATCTCAAGCAGGCGAAGCACATCCTTTCGCTGGCGGATTGAATTTCCCTCCCTCTCGATGGGAGAGGCAGCGAGACTTGCCAGCTTGCTGGCGTAGTCGCAGCGGTGGGGGTGCGGTTGCGGCTTGGAATGACGGTCGCGACGCACCAGCACCCTCATCCGACTTCGCCTAATCGCTTCGCGAAAAGGCTGCGTATTCTTCTCCCATCAAGGGAGAAGGTTTAACTCTTGCGCCCAAAGGGCCGGTGGCGTTTCATCCAGTCGCCGCCGCGGTGCCAGCTTTTCCTGAGGCCGCGTTCGGTCAGGCTTTCGAACATCGCATCGGGGCTGGTCGGGTCGAGCAGTTCATTGTCGGCGATGAATTCGTCGAACGGCCCCGGCGCGACAAGATCGAGCAGTTCGAGCGAACGCCCCTTGCCGCGCAGCGCCTCGATCGTGTCGATCAGCGAACCGGTGCCCTGGAACGCGGCCGCGACCTCTTCTTCTTTCACATCGAGGTGCTCGGCGATAAGCGATGTGCGCAGCCGCGCGATTGCAGGTTCGACGCCATCATTTGCGGGTAGCGCGGCGTCGATCGTGACGTCGCATTCGCTGTCGAGTCCCATCGAGCGGTTGTTCATATTCGCCGAGCCGACGCGCAGGAAACGGTCGTCGACGATCGCGGTTTTCGCGTGGACATAGATCGGCTCGCCGCGCCGGGTGCGCGGATAATAGACTTTCAGCCGGTCGCCATGTTTCGCCTTGGCGATTTCGCGCACCAACTGCACGCGCGCCGCGTCCATCGCCATCTGCTCGAGCCAGCCGTCGGCGGTTTTCGGCATCACCATGACAAATTCGGGCGGATCATCCTCATTCAGCCGCGTGGCGAGGGCGGCGGCGATCTTGCCGGAGGTGAAATATTGATTTTCGAAATAGATAAAGCGGTCCGCCGCCGCGATCATGTCTAGATAAAGCTGCTCGATCTCGCGGATTTCCTCATAGCCCTCATATTCGGCGCGCGTGCGTGAAATGGCAACGTCGACGTCCTCGAAATCGGGTTCGAGGTCGTCGGGCCAATTTTCGCCATCCCCCTGGACGTCGCGCAGCGGTTTTTTGGTCGCGCGCTGCCAGCGCTCGTTGCCGAGCTCGGCGAGCGCATTGCCGACCGGTCCCGCGAGGATCATCGTCAAATCATGCCAGGGCATATAGGCTTTGCCGTCGGGCGCGGTGCGGTGCGCGTCGCCGTCCGTGTGATCGCGCGTATCCCAGCGGCGCGCGCCCACGTCGATCCCGCCGCAGACCGCGAGATGATCGTCGAACACCGCGACCTTCTGATGATGGCTGCACCCGACGGGATGCGCGCTGTCGAGGCGAAAGCTGATCGCGCGCGTCAGTTTCCAGCGTGCAACCATCGACAGGATGCGCGGCATTGCAAACTGCTTCAGTCCGCCGAAATTCCAGCGCAATATGTCGATGTCGCGGTCGGGCTTTTCCTTTGCGAGCCGCAGCAGATAATCGCCGAGCGGCTCACCCTTGCCCGTCTTGTCGGGCTTCAATGCGATGCGCGGGTCGAAGTCCCAGCCGATGAGCAGGATGCGCTCCTTCGCCTCGGCCATCAGCCCTTCGAGCAGCGCATAATAGTCGGCGGCGTCGACGATCATCCGCGCCTTTTCGGCGCGTTCAATGCGCCAGCAATTGCGGCCTTCAACGACGATTGGTGATAGCTCTGTCCCCATCGCCGCCACCACGCATGATGGCGGCGATAGTTGCAAGTAATAACCTCAGGCTACGACGAACTGTTCGGGCGCCAGCGCCATCATCGCATCGCTGCCGGCCTCGATCTTGCGGCGCAGCGATCCGGCGTCGGGCAGGAAACGCTCGGCGAAATAGCGTGCGGTGACGAGCTTGGCTTCGAGGAACGCCTTGTTGCCGCGGCCTTCGGCAAGCGCCTTGCCCGCCGCTTCGGCCATCATCAGCCACATCGAGCCGAGCGCAACGATCCCCAATATGTGCATATAGTGGTGCGCGCCGGCGCCGACATTGTTCGGGTTCGCCATGCCATTCTGCATAAACCACATCGTCGCGGCCTTCAGCTCGCCGTTGGCTTTTTCGAGACGGCCCGCGAAGTCGGCGAGCGCTTCGTCACCCTTGGCACGCGCGCATTCCTCGTCGACGATCGCGAAAAAGGCCTGGATCGCGCGCCCGCCGTTCTGCGCGAGCTTGCGGCCGACAAGGTCCATCGCCTGCACGCCGTTCGCGCCTTCATAGATCATCGTGATGCGGGCATCGCGGACATACTGGCTCATGCCCTGCTCTTCGATATAACCGTGGCCGCCGAAGACCTGCTGCGCGTTGGTCGCGACTTCATAGCCCTTGTCGGTGCCAAAGCCCTTGATCACCGGCGTCAGCAGGCTGACGAGATCGTCCGCGCGCTGGCGTTCTTCCTCGCTCTCGGCAACATGCGCGAGATCGACCTGGAGCGCACCCCAGGTGCAGAGCGCGCGCAGCCCCTCGACCGTCGCCTTGCCGTCCATCAGCATCCGGCGCACGTCGGGGTGGACGAACAGCGGGTCGGCCTTTTCCTGCGGATCCTTGGGCCCGGTGAGCGCGCGGCCCTGACGGCGGTCCTGTGCGTACTGGACCGCGTTCTGATAGGCGACGTCGGCCTGGCCGAGCCCCTGAATACCGACGCCGAGGCGCGCGGCGTTCATCATCACGAACATCGCGGCGAGGCCCTTATTCTCCTCGCCGACCATCCAGCCCTTGGCGCCGTCATAGTTCATCACGCAGGTCGAGTTGGCGTGGATGCCCATCTTGTGCTCGATAGACCCGCATGACAGCGTGTTGCGCTCGCCGAGCGAACCGTCTTCGTTGACAAGGAACTTGGGCACGATGAACAGCGAGATACCCTTGACGCTGTCGGGCGCGTCGGGGGTCTTCGCGAGAACGAGGTGGATGATATTGTCGGTGAGGTCATGCTCGCCCGACGAGATAAAGATTTTCGTGCCGGTGACCGCATAGCTGCCGTCCCCGTTCGGCACCGCGCGCGTGCGGATGAGGCCAAGGTCGGTGCCGCAATGCGGCTCGGTCAGGTTCATCGTCCCGCCCCATTCGCCCGCGATCATCCGGGGGACATAGGTCGCCTTCTGCTCGTCCGAGCCCTTGACGAGGATCGCGGCGGTCGCGCCCTGCGTCAGCCCCGGATACATGGCGAACGCCTGATTGGCGGCGTTGCGATATTCCTCGACCGGGAAACCGATGACGTGCGGCAGCCCCTGCCCGCCGAATTCCTCGGGCGCGGTCAGCAGGCCCCAGCCGGCTTCGGAATAGGCGTTATACGCCTCCTTGAAGCCCTTCGGCGTCGTCACCGAGCCGTCGTCGTGGCGCGTGCAGCCTTCGAGGTCGCCCGACTGGTTGATCGGGAACAGCACTTCCTCGCAGAACTTGCCCGCCTCGGTCAGCACCGCCTCGACCATGTCGGGGGTCGCGTTGGCGAAACCGGGCAGGTTCGAATAGCGCTCGATCCCGAGCACGTCGTTGAGGAGGAACAGCGTGTCTTGCACGGGTGCGCGATAGACGGGCATGGGAAATCCTTCTGAAAAGCAGGTTAGCAGTGAACTTGCCTGGGGAGAGGCTCAGTCGACCTTTTGGCCGGCGTCGACTTTTTTCACCGTATCGATGAAGCGTGACAGCTCATCTACAGCGCTGTCAATATCGTCGCGCTGGCGTTGCAGCAGGCCGATGCGCTGCTCGCATTTCTCGATCGTCACCTGACGCTGCAGCTTGCGGCCATCACCGACGTCGTAGAGGTCGATCATCTCGCGAATGTCGGCAAGGCTGAAACCCGTGCGCTTGGCGCGCAGGATCCACGCCAGCCGCGCGCGGTCGCGTTTCGAATAGATGCGCGACAATCCCTTGCGCGACGGGCTGATCAACCCTTCGTCCTCATAGAAACGCAGCGCGCGGGCGGTGACCCCGAACTCGGTCGACAAGTCGGTGATGCTGAATTGTTCGCGCCCGAGATGGTCGGGCGTATCGATATGGGCGTGGCCATATTGTTCGGTCATGCCGGTGAAACTAGTTTCCGTTGACGTGAACGTCAAGCCCGGCAGAACGGGTCAATTCGGGGCAGGTCAGCCCTCGCAAGGACGCTGCATATTGCCGTCTCGATCGGTAATCCGCAAGTCCCCCGCGTCGCTAGCCGACCAGCTCGCGCGCGGCAGGCGGAGCCCCGCGAGCGAGGCGCGGCCGGGGCACAGACGGCGGCATTGCGGCGGCAGCTTTCCGGGCAAGCGGAGCTCATCCTCTTCTTCGCGCACAGATGCATCGCAGCCGTCGATCCCGGCAAAACGCATCCGCCAGCCGCCACCCTCGCGAACCATCGTTCCGCTGGCGGCGCACGAGAGGCCGGGACCGAAGGCGGCGGTGATGGCGAAGCGCCATTTCCCGGCTCCATCTGGAACGACGCACATCGCATCGCGGCCAAGATCGTGCGCGCGCTCGAACACGCCGACCGGCGTGGCGGCTTCGGGGTGGACGACGCCGCGCTCGCGTGCCGCAACCTCAAGCGGATTATTCGTATCGATCCCCTTCCCGCCCTGATCGGGCGCCGGTCGCCCGCATCCCGCGAGCAATAGCGCCGCGAGGGCCAGCGCGGTGCTAGCCTTGCGCATCGTCCGCCAGGAAGGTCAGGCTGCCGTCAGCCTCGATGCGGCGATAGAAGCAGGAGCGGCGCCCGGTGTGGCACGCGGGACCCGCGGGCTTGACGCGGAGCAGCAGCGCGTCCTGATCGCAATCGACCCGCATCTCCACAACCGTCAGGCCGTTGCCCGATGTCTCGCCCTTGCGCCACAACGCAGCTCGCGACCGTGACCAGAAATGCGCCTGCCCCGTCGCGCGAGTCTGCTCGATCGCCTCGGCATTCATATGCGCGACCATGAGCAATATATGGCTGTCGGCGTCGACGACGATCGCCGTCACCAGTCCGGCGGCGTCGAAACGCGGAAGAAATCGGTCGGTCGTGTCGCGCTGATCATTCATAAACCGCGCTTTAGAGCAGGATAGGAGCCGCTGTCACCCCGTCCGTCGCGGCGCATATGACAAATCCGTGATTAGGGGGGCGACATTTGCGATTGCCGCCCCTATATGCGCCGCAGTCACTGCCCCCCTGCCCCTGGAATGACATGCTGACGACCCATCCTTTCGACGACGACAAGCTCCGCGAGGAGTGCGGCGTATTTGGTATTCATGGCGCCGATAGCGCCGCCGCGGTAGTCGCGCTGGGGCTTCACGCCCTGCAGCACCGTGGACAGGAAGCCGCGGGCATCACCGCCTTCGACGGCAAGGAGTTCCACACCCACCGCGCGATGGGCCATGTCGCGGGCAATTTCGACCGCGACGACATCATGCGCCAGCTGCAAGGCGGATCGTCGGTCGGCCATGTCCGTTACTCGACGACGGGCGAAACCGCGCTGCGCAACGTCCAGCCGCTGTTCGCCGACCTTGCCACCGGCGGCTTCGCCGTCGCGCACAACGGCAATATCTCGAACGCCGCTGCTCTCCGCAAGGTGCTGGTCCGCCGCGGTTCGATCTTCCAGTCGACCAGCGATACCGAGGTGATCATCCACCTCGTCGCGACATCGAACTATCGCTCGCTGCTCGACCGGTTCATCGACGCGCTGAAGCAGGTCGAGGGCGCCTATTCGCTGATCTGCCTGACCGCCGAAGGGATGATCGGTTGCCGCGATCCGCTCGGCATCCGCCCGCTCGTGATCGGCAAGCTCGGCGACGCACATATCCTCGCGTCCGAAACCGTCGCGCTCGACGTCGTCGGCGCCGAATTCGTGCGCTCGGTCGAGCCCGGCGAGCTTGTCACCATCCGCGACGGCCAGCTCACCTCGCATCGCCCCTTCGCCGACCATCCGGCACGCCCGTGCATCTTCGAATATGTCTATTTCTCGCGCCCCGATTCGATCGTCGACGGGACGAGCGTCTATTCGGTGCGCAAGGCGATCGGCGCCGAACTCGCGCGCGAAAATCCGGTCGAAGCCGATCTCGTCATCCCCGTCCCCGATTCGGGCACGCCCGCCGCGATCGGTTATGCGCAGGAATCGGGCATCCCGTTCGAACTCGGCATCATCCGCTCGCACTATGTCGGGCGCACCTTCATCCAGCCGGGCGACAAGGTCCGCCACCTCGGCGTCAAGCTGAAACACAACGCCAACCGCGCGCTGATCGCGGGCAAGCGCATCGTGCTGATCGACGATTCGATCGTGCGCGGCACGACGAGCCTCAAGATCGTGCAGATGATGCGCGATGCCGGCGCGACCGAGGTGCATATGCGCATCGCGAGCCCGCCGACGCAGCACAGCTGCTTCTATGGCGTCGACACGCCCGAACGCGCCAAATTGCTCGCGGCGCAGATGAGCGTCGGCCAGATGGCGAATTTCATCAACGCCGACAGCCTGTCCTTCATCTCGATCGACGGCCTTTATCGCGCACTCGGCGAAGCGAAGCGCAGCGACGACGCCCCGAAATATTGCGACGCCTGCTTTACCGGCGACTATCCGACCACGCTGACCGATTTCGACGAGCATGGGTTGGAAGATCAATTTTCGCTGCTTGCCGAACGGGTTGTCTGACACAATGACTGTGACGTCTAAAGAATTGGCGGGCCAGGTCGCGCTCGTCACCGGGGCGAGCCGCGGCATCGGCGAAGCCATCGCCGAATCGCTCGCCGCGCGCGGCGCGCATGTCGTGATCACCGCGCGCACCGCGGGCGGGCTCGAGGAACTCGAAGACCGCATCCACGAAGCCGGCGGCAGCGCGACGATCGCGCCGCTCGACCTGACCGACGGCGACAGCATCGCGCGCCTCGCAAGCGCGATCGCCGAACGCTGGCAGCAACTCGATATGCTCGTGCTCAACGCCGCGATGCTCGGCACGCTGACCCCCGTCGCCGCGATCGACGGCAAGGAATTCAACAAGCTGCTGACGCTGAACCTGATCGCGCAGCAGGCGCTGATCGCCAATTTCGACCCGCTGCTGCGCCGCGCCGCAAACGGCCGGCTGGTCGCACTGTCGAGCAGCGTCGCGCGCGAGCCGCGTGCTTATTGGGGCGCCTATGCCGCGTCGAAGGCGGCGTTCGAGACGCTGGTGACGAGCTATGGCGCCGAAATGCGCAATATCTCGACCGTGCGCACCGCGATCCTCGACCCCGGTGGCACGCGGACGCAGATGCGCGCGCGCGCCTATCCGGGCGAAGACCCGCAGAGCATCAAGGACCCCGCCGCGGTCGGCGAATTTATCGCGGCGCTGATGGTCGAAGGCTTCGACAGCACCGCCTTCCACGCGCTGCCCAAGGTCATGGAAAAAGCTTAACGCCATCTTCGTTTTCCTGCGCTAAGACGCTCGCATAAGAGGGTTTGCAAGGGCGCGGGAATGACCAAGGATATTTTGCGGACGGCGATTGCGGCGGTGATCGGCATCGTCGTCGCATTCGGGCTGATCTGGCTCGCCCAATATGCCGGCAGCGAAATTTCGCCCGATGTCTATGATCCGGACAGCGGCGAAGTCCTGATCCCGATCGGCTCGACGATCGCGCTGATCGTCGGCTGGTTCATCGGCACCTTTGGCGGCAGCTGGTTCGCGATGCGTATTTCGGCGGGCACCGGAGCCGGGTGGATCGTCGCGGGCGCGGTGATCGGCGCGGCGCTTTACCGCGCCGTCACGCTGGCTGACGCATGGTGGATCATGGCGCTGGGCGTCGCCGTCCCGCTCGTGGCGGTGTGGCTGGCCCAGCGCGCGGCGAGTATCGTCATCGACTGATCCGTCCGCTGACCTAGCCGGTATGGCTATTTCGATACACTGACACTTGTTAGTTCCTCGACAAGAACGGTTCTGGTGGCATCACCGAGGTAGCGTTTCTCACGCGGGTTCAGGCTTATGCGTCCGGCCAATTTCACCGTGAACCTCCCCCAAGGTGGCTCAGGCTTTCGCCAACCCGCAGCTTTGCGAGCTGCCGCGTCGAGCTGCTCACATATATCCCGAACGCATTTAACCGATGCTCCATCACCATCTTGAAGCAACTTCCCCGTTGCGCCCTGACATTGCTCAAACCGGCTATTCTCGAAGTTGGTGAACCAGGTGCAGACAAGGGTGCGTCGCGGCCCGAAGGCTTCGCCATCCAACGTAACCCCCTGTTGCCCAGTGGAAGCCGAGGATGCCAAAACAAAGATCATCAGTTGCCACATCCGAGCACCTATTTGACGATTTCCTTATCCACCGCCGCCTGCACACTCTTATAGAACGCCTCGCGCGCCGCGCCGACGCCCTCGGGATCGGTCGCGGTCGGCCAGTTGCCGTTCGACGCGATCACCAGTTTGCGCTTGGGATCGATGAAGATGCCCTGGCCGAAGATGCCCTGCGCGGCGAAGCTGCCGTCGTCGTTGGTCCACCACTGATAGCCATAGCCGCGGCCCGGCAGGTCGATGCTCGCCTGCTTCGTCGTCGCGGCGGGGAGCCAGTCGTCGGGAAGCACCTTCTTGCCGCCCGCAACCCCGCCGTTCAGGATGAACTGGCCGAAACGCGCATAATCCTTGAGGCTCGCCGACATGCAGCAGCCGCTGATCTCGTGCCCCGTCGCGCCGAGCATCCACACCGCGTCCTGTTCCATGCCGAACGGCTTCCATACCTTTTCGGACAGATAGGCCGACAGCGTCTTGCCCGTCGCGCTTGAGACGAGCACGCCGATCAGATTGGTTTCGCCGGTCTTGTACACCCACTTCGAACCCGCCGGCGCTTCGCGCGGCAAAGTCTTCATATAGCTGACCGTTATGTCCTCGCCGGCAACGGGCTTCTGCATATTGAACAAGGCGACGTCGGACTTGGGATCGGTATAATCCTCGTTCCATTTGACGCCCGAAGTCATCGTCAGCAGCTGCTTCACCGAGACATCGTCATAGGCCGAGCCCTTGAGGCCCGGGATATAGACGGTGACCTTGTCGTCGAGGCTCTTGATATAGCCGTCCTTCACCGCCGCGCCGACGAGCGTCGAGGTGAAGCTCTTGGCGACCGAGAAACTCGTCCAGCGGCCCGCGGCGCCATAGCCGAGCGCATATTTTTCGAGCCGAATCTTGCCGTCCTGGACGATGACCAGCCCGGCATTGCGCTGCTTCGCCATATGGGCATCGATATCGCCGAGGTCGATCGGCTTGCCCTGCGGCAGCGGATAGACGGGCCCGCCCGCCTTCACTGTGTTGACGACAACCTTGGGGACCGTCTCCATCGTACGGAAGGCGGCGTCGCGTTGATCCTGGGTCCAGAACAGCACATTCAGATCCTTTGGCAGTTTATCGGTGGTCTCGGTCGGTGCGGGCGCGCTGCACCCCGCCGCCGCGGTGCACAGCAGCACCGCCGCCAAAAATCTTCGCATGTACGTCTCTCCCCCTGTTTTCAGGCTGTCTTTTCGAGTGTGACTTGCGCGACGTCGATGCCGCCGCCGCGAAAGCCCCCCTCGCAATATTGCAGATAATAGCGCCAGAGCCGGACGAAGCGCGCGTCGAATCCCGACGGAAGCTGGTCCGCAGCAACCGCCGCGTCGAAGCGCTCGCGCCATTGGCGGAGCGTTTCGGCATAATCGCCGCCGAACCGCCGCACGTCGCGCCACGCAAGGCCGCGCGCCTCGGCAAGCGCGCGAAAGCGGCTTTCCGAAATCAGGCAGCCGCCCGGGAAGATATAGGCCTGGATGAAGTCGCTGCTCGCGGCGTAGCGCTCGAACAGCGCGTCGTTGATCAATATATACTGGATCGCCGCCTTGCCGCCGGGGCGCAGCAGCCGCGCGATCGCGTCGAGATAGGCGGGCCAATAGGCCTCGCCCACCGCCTCGACCATCTCGACGCTGGCGATCGCGTCATAGGGGCCCTGTGCGTCACGATAGTCGCAGATTTCGATGCGCGAGCGATCCGACAGATCGACCGCCGCGAGCCGCGCGTCAGCGATTTCGGCCTGCGCGGGCGACAAGGTAATCCCGGTATAGAGCACGTCGTGGCGTTCGACCGCGCGCTCGGCGAGCGCCCCCCAGCCGCAGCCGATCTCAAGCAGCCGGCTTCCCGACCGGAGGTCGAGCCGGTCGAGGATCGCGTCGACCTTTGCCGCCTGCGCCTCCTCGAGCGACTGGCCGGGATCGGTGAACAGCGCACTCGAATAATTCATGCTCGGATCGAGCCACAAGCGATAGAAATCATTGCCCAAATCATAATGGGCGTGGATATTCCGCTTCGCGCCGCGCCGATCGTTGCGATGGAGCGCGTGGATCGCCTTGTTCAGCCATCGCCATGGACCATGCGCGCGCGCGACATTGCCCAGCGCTTCGCCGTTGCGCATGAACAAGTCGAACAAAGGCACCGGATCGGGCGACGACCATTCGCCGGCTTCCCACGCACGATACCAGCCCACCGAACCCGAAAGCGCCAGCCGTGCGAGCGAGGCCCAGCTGTGGAGATGAACGACCGCGACCGGCCCCTTGCCGCGCCCACCGAGCAGGCGCACGCTGCCGTCGGGCAGATGGCTCTCGATCGTTCCCTGCGCGAGACCGGCGTCGATCCGGTCGAGCATGCGGTGAAAGAGACTTGCCGGCGCGAGCGCGATCAGCCGCGCCATTCCACCTCCCGAGCGATAGGCACGGTCGGCGCGAAGCAGTTCCTTACCGCGGCGCGGGCTGACATGCGTGTTCATTGTCACCTTCCTGCCTCAAACCGGGTCCGCTGACAATCGGTTGAAGCGCGGCGCCATGACGTCACGCGGGCGCGCTCATTGGGGATGGCTGGCGGTGTCGGGCGCGGTCAGGCGAACCTGGAACCGGTCCTGCGCGAGCGGATGCATGAAACGCTGGTCGCGCAGCAGGATCGCGTCGCCATCGCTTTGCGCCACGGGCATCCGCGACCAGAACAGGAAAGCGCGCGCCGCGGGATCGGCCTTGACCCAGGTCGCGAGGCGCGGATCGTCCATGCCGGTCGGTGCGCCGGTCAGATCGACTTCGCCGCTGACACCCGGAACGAAGCTCGCGGTGCCGTAGCGGTCGGCCGTCCGCCAGAAGATATCGCGTTTCCAGAAGGCGAGCGGCGGGGGGCTCGCGACGACGAGCGCGTCCTTCTGGCCGCCCGCCTCGAGCGCGCGCGAAGCCATGCGCTCGGCGGCGCCGGTGATGACGCCATTGACGAAGATATAGGCACACACGGCGGTGAAGCCGACCCATGCCGGGCGCCGCCAGTTCGCCGCCCCGCGCCGTTCGCCGCGCAGCGACACCCAGAGCGACACGGCGAGCGCAATCCAAACCCACAAATCGATGATGAAGATGCTGTCGCCATAGAACCAGCGATGGCTGAACGGCTCGAGCAGGCGGATGCCGTAATTGTTGAGCCAGTCGAGCGTCGGATGGCTGAAGCAGCCGATATAGGCGAGCGCGAGCAGCCAGCCCTTATGGACCGGGAGCCGCTCCGCCGGCCGTTTCCCGCGCCGGCCCTGCCATCGGTCGAAGGCGAGCATCAGCGCCCACAGGATGAGCGGCAGTAGCAGCAGTGCGATCGGCCCGTGGGTGATCCCGCGCCGCATCGACAGCGATTCGATCCCGTAGATCGCGCAGGTCGCGTCGATATCGGGCAGGTTCGCCGCGATGATCAGCGTCGGCATCGCGAGGCCCGTCTTTTTCTTGAGCCCCATCTGGCCCAGAACCGCGCCGACGAGGCTGTGCGTGAGATTGTCCATCCCGAGCTATAGATCCGACACGCGGTGCCGCGGCAAGATCAGAGTTCGGGCCCGCCCTCGGTCACCGTCCAGGTCTGCCCTTTCTTGAGCAGGCTTTGAAGGTCGGCCGTCTTGCCTTCGGCGGCCGCCTTGTTCTGGCGGACGACATCGGCCTCGAAGGTCGGGCGCGGGTCGTCGTAGAGGACGCCCAAGGCCATCGGGAATTCGCCGAAACGCATTTCGACGAGCATGTGCGCGACGCTGCGGTTTGTGACGTCGTGGACGATCACGCCCGCCGCCTGCCAGTCGCCGTCGACGACATCGACGGTCTTGAGGTGCAGCGCCTCGGCGTCGAGCGCGATGCCCTTGGTGCCCTTGGCGTAGATCATCGGCTCGCCCTGCTTGAGCCAGAGCTGGCGGTCTTCGGCGCCCTTCGGCGCAGCGAAATCCTCGAACACGTCTTTATTATAGACGATACAGTTCTGGAAAATCTCGATAAAGGCCGCGCCCTTGTGGGCGTGCGCCGCCTTCAGCACGTTCGGCAATTCCTTCGACACATCGAAGCCGCGCGCGACGAAACGCGCGCCGGCACCGAGCGCGAAGGCCGCGGGCTGCGCCGGGCGGTCGACCGAGCCATAGGGGGTCGACGGGCTGGTCGTGCCGACGCGGCTGGTCGGAGAATATTGCCCTTTTGTAAGACCATAGATCTCGTTGTTGAACAGCATGATCTGGCAGTCGAGATTGCGGCGGATCAGGTGCATCGTGTGATTGCCGCCGATCGACAGCCCGTCGCCGTCGCCGGTGACGATCCAGATGTCGAGGTCCGGGTTGGCAAGCTTCAGCCCCGTCGCGAACGCCGGCGCGCGGCCATGGATCGTGTGGAAACCATAGGTTTCCATATAATAGGGGAAACGCGACGAGCAGCCGATACCGCTGACGAACACGGTGTTTTCGGGCGTCGTGCCGATTTCGGGCATCGTGCGCTGCACCGCCTTCAGGATCGCATAGTCGCCGCACCCGGGGCACCAGCGGACTTCCTGATCGGTTTCCCAATCCTTCAGCGTCGTCGTCCGCGCGATGGTGGTCATTTCATTCACTTGAGTGCCTCCTCGATGGCGGCTTCGATTTCGGCGATGGTGAAGGGCTGGCCCGACACCTTGTTCACCGGCTTCGCATCGACCAGATATTGGTCGCGCAGCACGGTCTTGAGCTGGCCGGTGTTCATCTCGGGGACGATCACCTTATCATAGCTTTTCAGCAATTCGCCGAGATTGGCGGGCAGCGGCCAGATATGGCGGATATGCACGTGGCTGACGTCGAGGCCCTCGGCGCGCTTGCGGCGCACCGCCTGATGGATCGGGCCGAAGGTCGAGCCCCAGCCGACGACCGCGAGCTTGCCGCCCTCGGCGCCAAGTTCGACGACCTGGTCGGGCACCTTGATGCCGTCGATCTTGTCCTTGCGGATATCGGTCATCGCCTGATGGTTTTCGGGCGCATAGTTGATGTGCCCGGTGTCGAGTTCCTTCTCGATCCCGCCGATCCGGTGGAGCAGGCCCGGCGTACCCGGCTTCACCCACGGACGCTTGAGATTTTCGTCGCGGCCATAGGGTTTGAAACCACCTTCGGGCGCTTCGGTGAGGAATTCAACCGGAAACGCCTCATAGGTGGTGAGGTCGGGCACCGCCCACGGCTCGGCGGCGTTCGCGATATAGCCGTCGGTCAGCAGCATCACCGGGGTCATATATTGCACCGCGATGCGCACCGTCTCGATCGCGCATTCGAACGCGTCGCCGGGCGAGCGCGCAGCGACCACGGGCATCGGCGCGTCACCGTTGCGGCCGTAGACCGCCTGATAGAGATCGGACTGCTCGGTCTTTGTCGGCAGCCCGGTGGAGGGGCCGCCGCGCTGCGAGTTGACGATGACGAGCGGCAGCTCGGTCATGATCGCAAGCCCCATCGCCTCGCCTTTCAGCGCGATGCCGGGGCCCGATGAGCTGGTGACGCCGAGCGAGCCGCCATAGCTCGCGCCGATCGCCGAGCAGATCGCGGCGATTTCGTCCTCGGCCTGGAAGGTCGTGACGTCATATTCCTTGAGCCGCGACAAATGATGCAGGATCGCCGATGCCGGGGTGATCGGATAGCCGCCGAAGAACATCGGCAGCTTGGCCAGCTGCGCCCCCGCAACGAGTCCGAGCGCGATACCCTCGGCGCCGGTCAGCGTGCGATAGAGGCCGGGCGCGACGGGCGCGGGATCGACATGATGCTGCTTGAGCGGACCCGCGAGTTCGGCGGTCTCGCCATAGGCATGCCCCGCGTTGAGCGCCGCGACGTTCGCCGCAGCAAGATCGGGCGCCTTCGCGAATTTCGCGTTGAGCCAGTCGATCAGCGGCTGGCGGTCGCGGTCGAACATCCAGAGCGCGAGCCCCAGCGTCCACATATTCTTGCAGCGCAGCGCTTCCTTGTTGCCGAGCCCGAAGGGCTTCACGGCATCCATCGTCAGCTGGCTGATGTTGAGCTTGAGCAATTGCCATTTGGCGAGGCTGCCGTCGTCGAGCGGGTTCGCGTCATATTTCGCCTTGGCGAGGTTGCGGTCGTTGAACTCGCCCTCGTCGGCGATGATCAGGCCACCCTGCTTCAATTGCGGGACATTGGTCTTGAGCGCGGCGGGGTTCATCGCGACAAGCACGTCGGGGGCGTCGCCCGCGGTGTCGATCGCCGACGATCCGAAATTGATCTGGAACGCCGAAACGCCGAACAGCGTGCCCTGCGGCGCGCGGATTTCGGCGGGAAAATCGGGGAAGGTCGCAAAGTCGTTGCCCGCGAGCGCGGAGGACAGGGTGAATTGACCGCCGGTCAACTGCATCCCGTCGCCACTGTCCCCGGCAAATCGTACAACTACCGCATCCGAAAGGGGGGACTGCCGCTTGTCGGCCTGGTCCACTACCGCTGTCGCCATTTTCTCTTCTGCCTCAAATCTTGCGAACCTGTGACATCGGCCTAGGCCGGTGAGCGTCAAGCCGCAATTGAGAAAAAATTGTACCGTGCAAAGCGTGAAGCGCAGGTGAGTTTCATTTCGGGATTGAATTTGCCCCGCCGATCCCGAATAGCATGGTGAAAATCGCGATCAGGGAGAGACGCAGATGACCGACGGCACCACCCCATATACGCGCCCCGACGTGGCGGCTTTCCTCGCCTTCCTGAACGCGCAGGAAGGCCCGAAAATGGAAGAGATGCCGCCCGAGGGTGCGCGCGCGATGTTCCGCGTGATGGGCCAGCTCGCCGATGTGCCGCGCGGCGAGATCGCGAAGGTCGAGAATCGCACCATCCCCGGCCCCGCCGGCGAGATCGCTATCCGCATCTACGACAACCGCCCGGCCCGCGAACCCGGGCCGGTGATGGTTTTCTATCATGGCGGCGGCTGGGTGATCGGCGACCTCGACACGCATGACGCCTATTGCGCGGAAGCGGCGCGGCTGCTCGACATGCCCGTGGTCGCGGTCGATTATCGCCTCGCCCCCGAACACCCCTTCCCCGCCGCGCCGATCGATTGCGAAGCCGCGACGCGCTGGGTCGCCGACAACATTCCCTGCACCGGACTTGTCCTCTCGGGCGAAAGCGCCGGGGGCAATTTGACGATCGCAACCGCGCTCACCCTGCGCGACAAGCCGGCGTCGAAACCGGTGATCGCGATCCACCCCATCTATCCCGCCGTGACCACGCATGACGATTGGCAGAGCTATCGCGATTTCGGCGAAGGCCATCTTCTGACGCAGGGCAGCATGACGTGGTTCGGCAATCATTATGCCGCCGATCCCGCCGACTATCGCGCTTCGCCGCTCGATTTTCCGGCCGCGGGCCTGCCCCCGACCCTGCTGATCACCGCCGGGCTCGACCCGCTGCGCGATCAGGGGCGCGCCTATGCGGCAAAGCTGATCGAGGCCGGGGTGCCGACCACCTATCGCGAGGCGACGGGAACGATCCACGGCTATATCAACCTCGCGCAGGGGATTCCGAGCGCCAAAGAAGATATTCGCGGGGCATTGACCGTATTGAAAGCGATCGTCGCCGAAGCTACCGGGGCGGCATGATCGACCATAGCTCTCTCCCTTACCGTCCCTGCGCGGGCGTCATGCTCGCCAATCGTGATGGCCGCGTCTTCGTCGGCCAGCGGCTCGATACGTCGAGCGAGGCGTGGCAAATGCCGCAGGGCGGGATCGACGATGGCGAAGATGCCGAGCAAGCGGCGATCCGCGAACTCGGCGAGGAAACCGGCGTCCATGGCGGGTTGGTCGAAATCATCGCGCGCAGCCGCGAGGAATATTTCTATGACCTGCCCGACCATCTGATCGGCAAGATGTGGGGCGGCAAATATCGCGGCCAGCGCCAGCACTGGTTCCTGATGCGCTTCATGGGCGAGGATGGCGACGTCAACATCCACACCAAGCATCAGGAATTCCGCGCGTGGAAATGGGCCGAGCTGAACGAGATCGAGAAGCTGATCGTCCCGTTCAAGCGCGCCCTTTACCGCGGGCTGGTCGAGGAATTCGGCCCGCTGGTCTGATCCTTGAGCGCCAGCGCGGTACGGAAGACATTAGCGAACATTTCGGGCGTCAGCCGCCCGGTATTCGTGTTGTAGCGCGAGCAGTGGTAGCTATCGATCAGATGCCGTCCATCGGGCAGCATATGCACTGCTCCATGGCCGAAGGGGGAGCCCGCGAGGCGCGCGCCAGCCGCCCGTAGCGTGGCGTCATGCGCGATCCGACCCAGCGCGATGATCACGCGAACATTCGGCAATGCTGCCAGCTGCGTTTCGAAAAACGGCCGACAGTTCGCAATCTCGGCGGGCGTGGGTTTGTTCTGAGGCGGCAGACATTTGACGCTGTTGACGATAATCGCGCCGTCGAGCGTCAGCCCGTCGTCGATGCGCGCATCGTAGCGGCCCTTGCTGAGACCGAATTCGGCAAGCGTCGCAAACAGCAGATCGCCCGCATAATCGCCCGTGAACGGCCGCCCCGTCCGGTTCGCGCCATGTTTGCCGGGCGCGAGTCCCGCAAAAGCGAGCCAGGCGTCGGGATCGCCGAACGCATGGACCGGCGCGTTCCACCAACCCGGATGCTCGGCCTGACATTCGCGGCGAAACGCGACGAGCCGCGGGCAGCGCGGGCAATCGCGCGGCGGCTCGGTTCCGGGCAATGGGCTGTCAATTTCCACGCATCTGCGATAGGCGCTGCCCCATGAGCAACGCAATGCCGCTTCCCCTCTATGCCATCGGACTCGGATCGAATCGGCGACATGCGCGGTTCGGCGACCCGCGCGCGGTGCTGCTCGCCGCGCTGGCGGCGCTGGAGAGCGCCGATATCGAGGCGGTCGACGCCAGCCCGATCATCGCGAGCGATCCGCTCGGCCCGTCGCGCCGCCGCTACGCGAACGCCGTCGCGCTCGTCGCCTCACCGCTCAGCCCTCCCGAAATGCTCGCACGGTTGCAGGCGATCGAGGCGAGCTTCGGCCGCCGCACCGGCCAGCGCTGGAGTGCACGAACGCTCGACCTCGATATCCTGCTCTGGTCGGGCGGCGCCTGGTCCGACGCCGCGCTCACCATCCCGCATCCCGCGATCGAACAGCGCGCGTTCGTGCTCGGCCCGCTGCGTGCGATCGTCCCCGAATGGCAGCATCCGCTGCATGGTCGCAGCGTCCGCCAACTCGCCGCGCGCCTTGCGCGTCCAAAGCCGGTTGACCGGACCGCATCGGCGCACTAGGGCGGCGGCTCACTTCGCAAGCCCGCTTCGGCGGCGCCGCGATGGGCCCTTAGCTCAGTCGGTAGAGCAACTGACTTTTAATCAGTAGGTCGCTGGTTCGAACCCAGCAGGGCTCACCACTTTTCAAAGGCTTAATTACTTCATTCAGAATCAGGAATGCTCCAGGCAACATTCCTTCCCTTCACATCGGCTATGGCAAGCGCTGGCGCTCAACCTGATTATCCTGACTTTAGAGGCAGTAGCCCGCATGCCACCGGAACGGGCTGCCAGCCCTGCGTCGGATTTTCTCCAGGAGCTTTCCCAGATGAAGCAGCTTGTCGCATTCGATCTCGACGGAACTCTCGCTGAAAGCAAACAGCCGCTGTCCGACCAGATGGCGGAGGCGTTCGCCGATCTTTTGCAGGTGGTCCATGTCGCCGTCATATCCGGTGGCGACTGGCCCCAGTTCGACAAACAGGTAGCCAGCCGATTGCCGCAGCGCGCTAATCTCGCGCGTCTATGGCTAATGCCGACGACGGGAACCAAGCTTTATACCCACGGCGACGGGGAATGGTCCCCAGTCTACGCCGAACTCTTCGATGACGCGCAAAAACAGTCGATATTTGCGGCTTTCGACTCTTCGCTCGAAGCGACCGGCTTCGTACCTCAGGAAACATGGGGAGACCGGATCGAAGATCGCGGCAGCCAGATCACATTTTCCGCCCTCGGCCAGCAGGCGCCGATCCACGCCAAGGAGATCTGGGACCCCGATTTTGCGAAGCGGAAGATCATTCAGGCAGATTTGCGCACGCGCCTGCCGGGGCTGTCGATCAACATGGGCGGCGCGACCTCGATCGATATTACGCGCGAAGGCGTCGACAAGGCTTATGGCCTCAAGAAACTGCGCGACGCGAGCGGCATACCGCTCGACGCGATGATGTTCATCGGCGACGCGATCTTTCCGGGCGGGAATGATTATCCGGCCAAGGAACTCGGCCTGGACACCGTCCGCGTTCGCGATCCAGAGGAAACACTGGCTGTGATCGAAGCGATTGTCGCCTGCCAAAAGAAGTAAAATCCCGCCGATTTGATGGCAGCCCAAATCATGTGGTTCTCATAATTCCAGCCGCCTGCAGGGTATCGATGATCGATGCAATAGACTTGAGAGCCGTGGCGAGGTCGACGGGATCAGCGACTTTCGGCAGCATCGGGAGCGGCAAAATCGACGCGATCTGCCGGCCATAACCAGCCTCGAGCAGATGGATATCATAATGCCAGCCGGCGCGGGGGTTGACGATAGCATAGGCGGCGTGGCCCTTGCTGTTGGTGCTCACCGCCGCCGATTTTACAAAGCCTTGGTTCGCGTAGATGCGCCCCTGGTTGACGCCGAAGCCGGTTTCGCCCGGGGCCATGAACGATTTGTCGGTAACTCGTCCATTGCTGCCGATTTCGGCGGTCATGGCATAAGTGATCGCCCGATCGGTGAAGTTGCCAGCAATGGTCTGCGTGACATAAAATATGCCATCAGTGTCGGAAGCCCACGTCAGGCGCAGGATTTGACCGTCAGATATTGCCTTGTTGCCTGCTATCAGAGTGGCGGTCGCACCAGCGGGGATAGTCCAGCCAGCCGTGCCGTCAACAAACGCGGGGTTCTTTAAAAGATTACCCATCACGTTCATCGCGACAACGTCGATCATCGGCTCCGAGGCAGAGACGTTCTGAATTTCCTTGACGGTGATATCCTCAAGGATCGGTAGCACCGCCGAGAAATAGGACCGCAAGCGGCTGATGCGGATAGGGCACTTGCCAGACCGATCATATTCATCCCACCACCTATTCGCGGCGGCCTCGTGGACGTCCCTTCGAAGGTCGCTATTGACCATCTTTATTAGGCCATCGGTCCGCGAGGATACGAAGATAGGTCGGCGCAACTCGGTGCCATAGCTGTGTTCCACCAGCAGCATCGTTTTAAAGGCGCTCAGTTCGTGATGGTATCCGTCGATCAGCGTGTTTTTGGCGTTGACGACGTGGAGACTATCTTTCCTGGCGTTGCCATTGAGATCCAGGACCAGGTTCTGGAATGTAACGTGGGTGGTGGGGTTCTTGTTGGCGGGATCGCCGACGCGAATCAGGGGGTCACTGTTGGTTCCCGTGAATCCCGTCTTGTCGATGTCCCGAAACATCAGATGGTGCCCCTGGACGTTGATGAGCTGCTCCGCCCGGCCGACGAAACGGATGCGGTCGAAGGTGGCGCATTGGCTGTAGCAGTCTCCCAACGCGATCCCATAGGGCGCGGCAATGTCGACGTCGGCGATGCGATAGTTGGTCAAAAAAGATCCGCCCGGCGTGTCCTGAGCATGGGCAATATCAGGGTGCTTGCGCACAAATGCTCCGCCCGGCTTGAGGACGCTGTACGCGCCGCCCTCGATCCTCCATTCGTTCGCCCAGCCCGTTTGCAATTTAGAGCCACCCACACGGAAAATCTCGTCTCCGGTAGCATCTTTCGCGAGCGTGAGTCCGCTGGCCAGGCCATTCAATCCCCGTACCGCTGTCTTAGCCCATAGCGTCGAGGGGGTCTTAACGGTGTACTGCCTCGGCAGGGTGACGCTCTTGACCGCATCCGCCGCGACGGCGCCACCATCGGAATAGGTGACGGAGTTCACCTGCTTCTGCGCATCGAGCAATCTACCGATTACGGCGGCGTTGTCGGCGGCTGTAGCGAGAGCACCTCCGTCCTCGACGCTCACAGCATTGTCGAGCAGCGTTTCATGCACGCTGCGGACTACCATCCCGTCGCCGGATCGTTTGAACGGCACCTTGGCTGAACTGCGATAAGAGTGAGGCTGCCAAGTCTGCTCCGTCGTGCCGACGGTGATCATACCTTTGGTGGCCAAAGCCCAAGCCCCGGCCTGATCGCCCCCGTCGACCTGAACGAGCGCCCCGGTAACTGCCGCACCGCTGCTATTGAAGTCCGCTGCGCGCGACCAGGCGCCGCTAGCGGCGATATAAACGCCGTTCTCACTACCGCTGTTCTGGTTCTTCACCAGCACGCGGTCAGTGGGAACCACTGCTACATCATCGATCGTCTGCGCACCGGAGAGTAAAATGTTAGCAGTAGTAGCGGCGACCACGGGGTCTATGATCGAGTAACCTGCTGCGGCGGCGACTTCATTGACCGCTTGGTTCAGGAGTTCAATCATCTCCGCACTGGTGGCATTTGCAGGCACGGGAATGCCGGCAATCAAGCCGGCACGACGGGCGATATCGTCGACGGAAGCTCCACAAAGACCGCCGCTTGCAAGCTGGATGATCTCGCGGCGGTTCGGCAAATTATCGACCATTGGGTATTCCTTCTTACTGCGCCAAGCGGCTTACGTTCATCCATCACCCCTTGTACCACCCTTTGATCATTACCCAGCAGGGCGCACCATCATTCCATCGATATAGTGGCAGTTCGGTGCCGACGTGGCACGCAAAAGGCCGACCTTCGGGTCGCTTTGCCCGAAAGCCGGCCTTTCGACTATCCGCCCGGCTAAGCCTGACGAAACCTCACCACTTGTAGCGCAGCGATCCGACGACGGTCCGCGATGCGCCGAAATAGCAGCTGTTCGAGAAGAAGCAGGACGAAACATGCTGCTTGTCGAACAGATTCTGTGCGTTCACCGCGACGCTGAGGCCGTCCAGCGCCGGGCTGGCATGACCAAGGTCGTAGGCGAGCATCGCGTCGAACAAAGTGAAGCTTTTCGTCTTGAACAGTTCGAAGGTCGTCACGCTGTTCACGATCTTGTAGCTCGTCGAGCCGAAGGAGCCGCCGACATAGCGGAAACCCGCGCCGAGGCTCAGGCCGCCAAGCGGGCCCTCGCCCGCACCGCCGCGACCGAAATCGTACGACAGGAAGCCCGATGCCTGCCACTCGGGCACGCCGAGCGGGACGGTGCCCGTGGTCGACGGCGTGCCGGTGGTGCCCAGCCGGGTGAGCGTCGGCGCCGACGCGGGAACGGCGGGCGCGCCCTGCGTGATCAGCGCATCGGTGTAGGTGCCGGCAAAGATGATATCGAGCCCGGGGCGGATCTCGCCGCGCGCTTCGAGCTCGACGCCGCGGACGCGCGTTTCGCCGATCTGGATCTGCGAGTTCGCCGGACGGCCGGGGGTGCCCGCGAGCGGGTCGCCGACGGGGACATTCTGCCGCTTCAGTTCATAAGCCGAGAGCGTGATGAGCGCATTCAGGCCGCGCGGCTGATATTTGAGCCCAGCCTCATACATGTTGCCCGTGGTCGGCGAGAAGGGTTTGCCGAGATAGTCGGCGCCCGCCTGCGGTTCGAAGGATTCGGTGAAGCTCACATAGGGCGACAGGCCGAATTCGAACTCATAGAGCGCGCCAAAGCGCATCGTGAAGGCGCTTTGCGAGAGCGGCGTCAGCACGCGATTCTTCTTGTTGAGCGTGCGCTGGTCATACGAGTCCCACCGGCCGCTCGCGATCAAATGGAGCCCGCCGATTTTCACCTGGTCCTGGATGTAGATGCCGGTCTGGTCGCGGGTGGTATAGCTGTTGGTGTAGGCGGGCGAGAGCAGCTTCAGGTCGAGGCTGGGGATGCCGACGCCATACACGGGCGCGTAGAGGTTGAGGTTCGGGATGCTCGTGAGCGGGTTGGTCGTCTGCCCGGTATTGAACTGCTGGAAATTCTCGCCGGTGATGCGGAGGTAATCGAGGCCGACCAATATGTCGTGCTCGATGCCCGCGGTTTCGAACTTCGCGTTGAAGCTGCTGTCCATCGTCAGCGTGTCGAAATCCTCGTCGGCGCCGCCGCCGCCGCGGATGATCGTGCTGTAATCGGTGTTGATATTGAGCCCGGTGCCCGTCGTCGCGAAGCCGCCAACGTAAAGCTGGCGGTAGCTCAGCTTGTTGTTCTGGAACCGGACGTTCGAGCGGAACGCCAGATGTTCGTTGAACTCGCGCCGGAACAAGAGCGCGACCGACTTCTGCTTGTGGTCATAGACCTCATAGGCCGGATCGCCGGTGTTGATATGATATTCGATCGGGCCGTTGGGGTTCGGCAGCACGCTGCCATAGGCGGGCACCCCCGAATAGCCGCTGCCCGACGGCGCATGCTGATAGGATGCGATGAGCGTGATGTTCGTCTGGTCGTCGGGCGCGAACGCGATCATCGGGCTGATGTGATAGCGCTCGCTCTCGGTGCGCTTGGTGAAGCCGTCGGCTTTCTGCCAGCCGCCGACAAGACGCACGCGCCATTTGCCGTCGGCATCGAGCGGCTGGTTGATGTCGCCGACGAAACGCAGGCTGTCATAATTGCCGAGCTGCGCCTCGAAACGGCCGAAGGCTTCGGCTTCGGGTTTCTTGCTCGACAGGTTGATGAGGCCGCCCGGGGTGCCGTTGCCATAGAGGACCGAGGCCGGCCCCTTCATGATGTCGATCTGCTCGATGCGGTTGAAATCGGTCTGCGGGGTCGAATAGGGGCCCGCGATCAGCCGCATGCCGTCGAGGAAAAAGCCGGGCGAAAAGCCGCGCAGATACATCTGGTCGTAACGCGACACCGTGCCGCCGCGCTGGTTCGCCGCGACGCCGGCGACATAGCCGACCGCCTGGTTGAGCGAGATCGCATTGCGGCGCTCCAGCTCTTCGCTGTCGATCACCGTGATCGTCTGCGCCGTTTCGATCAGCGGGGTTCCCGTCTTGGTCGCCGACGAGACGCTGGCTTCGCGGAGGCCGGTTACGACGATCGTCTCGCCCGCCCCGCCGCTCTCGGCCGCGTCTTCGGCGGCCCAGGCGGGCTGCGCGCCCACAAGCATCGCCGCGGCAAGCGCGGCGCGCGACAGATTCGACCGCACTGCGGCGCGCGAATTCGGCTTCATGTTAACCCCTTATTGCTATTGCTACAGATTCGCAGTTGCAGCTAGTCGCATAATCTGTTTAGGGCAAGTCGCAGTCGGATGGTTGACGATGAAGGGGAAAATGGCGGGCTCATCTATCGCGAACGGCCGCATGGCTGCGCGGGCATTCACCGCGATCGTCGGGGGCTATGCCGCCGCGGCGGGCTTCGTCTCGCTGCTCGCGCGGATCGCGCCGGTCGACCGCGCCGAGGCGACGATATGGGCGATGACGCTTTCGTTCCTCGTTTATGCCGGCCTCATCCTCTGGGCCTTTCATGAAATCCGGCTTGCGCGTGTTGCGGGCACCATCTGGGGCCTCGCGTTCGGGACAGTCGGATGCCTGTGGCTGCTGGGGCCGGCGCTGTGAGCAAAGCGGCATCGAACGCGGCGACGGGCGTTCGCCAGTCGATGGCGTGGATTCACGGCTGGCTCGGGCTGCTCGCGGGGTGGATCCTGTTCGCGATGTTCCTCACCGGTACCGCGAGCTATTTTCGGCCCGAAATCACGCGCTGGATGCAGCCCGAGATCGACCTGCGCCCGGTCACGGCCGCGACCGCCGCGGACACCGCGGCCGCGCACCTGCAAAAACTCGCCCCGACCGCCGAGCAATGGTTCATCTATCTGCCCGATGCGCGCACGACCGCGACGCGCATCTTCATTCGCGAGCGCCCGAGCCCCGACCCGAATGCAAAGCCGTCACCGCGCCGCCCCGAACTGCGACTCGACCCGGCGACCGGCGAAGAGGTGACGGCGCGCGACACACGCGGCGGCGAGCATTTCTATCGCTTTCATTTCCAGCTCCAGATCCCGCATCCTTGGGGGCGCTGGCTCGCAGGGCTGTGCGCGATGGCGATGCTGGCGGCGATCATTTCGGGCGTCATCACGCACAAGCGCATCTTCGTCGATTTCTTCACGCTGCGGTGGAGCAAGGGGCAGCGCAGCTGGCTTGATGCGCATAATGTATCGGCGGTGATCGCCCTGCCCTTCCACGCGATGATCACCTACACCGGCCTCATCACGCTGGTGGCGATGTATATGCCGTGGCCGATCCAGGCGAATTACAAGGACCCGGCGACCTTTGAGACCGCCGTCTTCGGCGCCGAGCCCGACGCCGAGGTAACGGGGCGCCCCGCCGCGCTGACGCCCGTCGCGCCGCTCATCGCCAAGGCATCCGAAGAATGGGGCGGCGGCCGGCCCGCGACGATGGTTGTCCGCAATCCGAATGACGCGACGGCCACCATCACCCTGTTCCAGAGCGCGAAGGATCGGCTCAACGCGCGCGGCGGATCGATCGTCTTTTCGGGCGTCGACGGGCGGCGGCTGTCGGCATCCCCCCCTCCCGGCCCGGCTGCCGAGACGAGCGGAGTCATGCTCGGCCTGCACATGGGCAGCTTCGCCGGTCCCGTGCTGCGCTGGACCTATTTCCTGCTCGGCCTCGCGGGTACGGCGATGGTCGGCACGGGCCTCATGCTCTGGACGGTGAAGCGCAAGCGTCCGGGCGCGGAACCCCTTTTCGGAATCCGATTGGCCGAGCGGCTGAACGTTGGCGCCATCGCCTGTCTTCCCGCGGGCATGGCGGCGTTCCTCCTCGCCAACCGCCTGCTGCCGGCGACGCTGCCGGCGCGCGGGGACATCGAGGTCAGCATCATGTTCTGGACCTGGTTCGGGCTCGCGGCGCTGGCGTGTGTGCGGCCGATCCGCCGCGCCTGGACCGAGACGCTCGCGATTGCAGCGGTTGCGTTCCTTGCGCTGCCGCTGGTCAACGCGCTCACGACCGATCGGGGATTTGTCCGATCGTTCGCGAACGGCGACTGGTTGTTCGTCGCGTTCGATCTCGCGATGCTTGCGACGGGCGCGTTGCTTGGCTTCGGCGCCTGGCGAACAGCGCAAATATCGTCGCGCCCGGTCCGGAAATCCCGCCCGGCGGTGCGTCCCGCCAAACCGTTGCGCGAGGCCGTCGATGCGCCTTGAGCCGGTTCTTCTCTCTTACGCGTCTCTGGCGTGCCTTGCGTTGAGCACCCATCGGCTGCGCCGCGACGCCGCGTTCGAGCGTCTGCCGACGGTCGCCACCTTGCGCGCGTCCGCTGTAGTGCTGCTCGTTCTCGCGGCGTGGCGCGCGGTCCATGACTTCGGCCCTTATCAAGGACCCGTCGCCTTCATCGGCATGGTCTCGATCGCCGGGCTGCCGCTCGTGCTGCTGCTTTCACGCTGGCCTAAAGGCGCGCTGGTCACGGGGCCCGCAACGGCGGCGGTGGGGCTTGGCATGTTGATACCCCTCGGCTGACGCTTACCAGCGCAGGAAACGGGGCAGGATCAGACGGCCGGCGATCGCCGAGAAGGGCACCGCCGACGCATGCCAGAGCGTGATGTGGACAAGGTCGTCGCTCGAGCACAGCAGCGCGATGATCGTTGCCCCGGCCGCGCCCGCCGCAATCCCGATCACCCAGCCCGCGCGCGTCGGCGACGTCGGCGCGCTCGCCCTCAGCCAGAGGAACAGCGCCGCCCCGACGCCCAGCCCTGAAATCACGCCTTGCGCGAGGCAATGAATGTCGAAGCCGCGCCGCGCGGTTTCGGCGGGGCCATGCGTTTCGCCGAAGAACACGAACAGCGCCGCGAGCGGCAACGCCAGCAGCGCGCCGACCGCCCAGCGCCAGCCGCCATAATCGCGCCCGACGCCGGGCAGCCCCATGCGCAGCGCGCTCCATGTGGCGGCGACACCGGCGGCGGCGAGCAGCCAGAAGGCGAGCATCGAAAGGGGCGGCATTACGCCCGTGCCGAGATCGTGTCGCCTCCCGAACAGCCCGACCAGCAAAGCGCCGACGCCCAGCCATCCGGCCGCGACCCACAGCGATCCGCGCACGACGCGCCGTGGGCGCACGGGTTTCAAGTCGCTTGCCAAGCCGTCGATCAGATCGTCGATCGATGCGTCCTTCATCTCATTCACTCTCAATCAGTTCGGCGAGCTTTTTGAGCCCCCGATGGATATTCACTTTGACGAGCGATTCGCTCTGTCCCGAAATCTGCGATGCCTCTGCGATCGAGGCGCCCTCAATCTTCACCAGCGTGATCGCCTGCGCCTGCCCCGGCGGCAGCAGCGTCAGCAGATGATCGATGCTGAGTTTTGCGTGCACCGCCTCGTCCTCGGCGCCGACGGCGGCATCATTGTCGCCCAGCTCGGCCTCGTTGCGTTGGCGGCGCAGCATGTCGATCCAGCGATAGCGCGCGATCGCCGCAAGCCATGGCAGGAAGGCGCGCCTGCTGTCCCATGTCGCAAGCTTGCGGTGCATCGACACCAAAGTTTCCTGCACCAGATCGTCGATATGGTGCGGCGCGATACGCCGCGCGAAATAGCGCGTGAGCCATTTGCGGCAATCACCGAGCAGCGCGCGATAGGCCGCACGATCCCCGCGCTGCGATGCCGCCATCAGGCGCGCCAGCGAAGGTTCGTCGATGCTCAATTGGCGGATCCTGACAAAAGCGAATGACGGCGTTTGAAGACCTGTTCGCCGATATCGCAGCGAAGGTTACACGAAAACCGGCGAATGGCCGGCGGACAATGATTTGGCAGGATGTCGCGGATAGAATAGGTCCACCCGCGACGGTCGCTGCGCGCACATGGAGATGATCGAGCAATGAATATTCTACTGACGGGCGGTGCGGGTTATATCGGCAGCCACGTCGCAGCACCGCTCGTGGCGGCGGGTCATCATGTGGTGTGCTTCGACAATCTGTCGAACAGCGACCCGTCGGTTATGACGCGGCTGGAAGCGATCACCGGCGCCGCCGTTCCGCTCGTCCAAGGTGATATCCGCGACGGCGATGCGCTGCGCGAAGTCTTGCGCGACCATGCGATCGAGGCCGTCATCCATTTCGCCGGGCTGAAGGCGGTCGGGGAATCGGTCGCCGAGCCGATGAAATATTACGACAATAATGTCCGCGGCACATTGTCGCTGCTCGAAGCGATGGCCGATTGCCGCGCGAAGACGCTCGTCTTCTCGTCGAGCGCCACCGTCTATGGCCAGCCCCAATATCTGCCGCTCGACGAGAATCACCCGACCTCGGCGACGAACCCCTATGGCCGCACCAAGCTGATGATCGAGGAAATGCTGGCCGACGTCGCCGCCGCCGATCCCGAATGGCGGATCGCGATCCTGCGCTATTTCAACCCGGTCGGCGCGCACGACAGCGGGCTGATCGGCGAAAATCCGAACGGCATTCCCAACAATCTGATGCCCTTTGTCAGCCGCGTCGCCGCCGGGCGGCTGAACGAGCTGTCGGTGTTCGGCAATGATTATGACACGCCCGACGGCACCGGGGTGCGCGACTATATCCATGTCGTCGACCTCGCCGACGGCCATGTCGCGGCGCTGGCCGCAATCGCGCAGGCCGACCAGCCGCTGTCGATATGGAACCTTGGCACCGGCCAGGGTTATTCGGTGCTCGACATGGTCGAGGCGTTCGAGCGCGTGAACGGCGTCCGCATCCCCTATCGCATCGCGCCGCGCCGCGACGGCGATGTCGCGAGCTGCTTCGCCAGCCCCGATCGCGCCGCGCGCGAGCTGGGCTGGACGGCGAACCGCGACCTCGACGCCATGTGTTCGTCGAGCTGGAATTTCGAGCGCACCCTCGCCGGGCGAAACGCCGACTAGCCGAGCCAGCCCGCGGTCTGCACCAGCACCCACAGGCCGATCACGAGGAATAGCCCCGCAGCAACCTTGCGAACCTTCGCGAGATCGACGCGCTTGAGCAGTTCGTGGCCGAGGAAGATCGCGGGCACGTTGGCTATCATCATGCCGAGTGTAGTGCCCGCGGTGACGGCGACGATGTCGTGATATTGCGCGCCGAGCGCGATCGTCGCGACCTGTGTCTTGTCGCCCATCTCGACGAGGAAGAAGGCGACGAGCGTCGTCAGGAACGCCCCGAACCGCGGCTTTGGCGCGTCATCGTCCTCGAACTTGTCGGGGATCAGCGTCCACGCCGCCATCGCGATAAACGACAGGCCGATGGCATAGCGGAAGATCGGGCTGTCGAGAAACGCCGCCGCCGACGCGCCGAGCAGCGCCGCGAGCGCATGGTTCGCGAGCGTCGCGACCAAAATGCCGAGGATGATTGGCACCGGGCGACTGAACCGCGTCGCGAGCAGGATCGCGAGCAGCTGCGTCTTGTCGCCGACTTCGGCGAGCGCAACGATGGCGGTCGAGGTGAACAGGGCTTCCATGGGGTACTCCGGGGCCGAGCGGCTGCGCGATTCCAATAGACATCGAACCCGCCGCCCGGCCCGGACGAAGGTCGATGCCATTGGTCTCGCCCAAGCGGTCTCCCGCTTCCACCGCACCACGACCTCTCGGCCGAGTATGTTGACACGGTGGCCCGTCGCGAACGACGGCTGGCTACTCCCCAGATGACGGAGGCGCGTTAGACGGCTTGGCCACGGGTTGCAAGTCTTCCGATGCGGCCGCGGCGGCGGCGTCGGATTTCGCGATGTCGGCATCCATCGCCTTCGCGCGCGCCTCGATCTCTTTCGCGGCCTTGTCGTAGCGTTCCTCGAAACGCGGTTCGTCCTTGCACGCCGCGAGCAGCAGCAGCGGGACGAGCAGGACGGCGGCGCGCATCAATAATCCTTGCGGTAACGGATGCTGAGGTTCGATCCGCCCGATCCGCCCGCCTGGCTGAGCAGCGACAGCGCCGGGGTCAGGCTGATTTCGAGCTGCGTCGCCGTATAGCCGCGCGCGTCGGTGATCACCTCCAGATAAATATCCTTGGTGATATATTGCCCGGCCGCCAGCGCCGCGCCGCGCCCGACCGTATCGTCGGGACCGAGCACGCGCAGCCGGTCGATTCCCGTCGCCGACTGAAGCGAGCCGAGCGGGCTCAATCCGCCGCCGCTGCCGCTGAGCGTGTTGAGCGACGAGGCGAGTTGCACCGCCTGCAGCGGCGACAGCGTGGTGATCGAATCGCCGAACAGGATGCGCGAGACGATTTCGTCCTGCGGTAGCCCCGGAACGCTCGAGAAGGCGATCTGCGGGTTGCTCGCGCGGCCCGTCACGCTGATGCTCACCGTCACCGTCTCGATCGTATCGCTCGCGAGCAGGCGGATCGCGGGATCGAAGGCTTCGCCCGTCGGGAAGGTTACCCGACCCTCCTGAAGCTCGAACGAGCGCCCCGCAAAGCCGAGCGTGCCGCGGACCAGCTCGATTTCGCCCGTGACGCGCGGATCCTGCGTCGTGCCGCGCAGAACGACATCGGCTTTCCACTCGGATTCGAGCCCCATGCCGCTGACATAGATTTCGTCGGGCGCCTTCAGCGCGATGTCGAGACGGATGAGGTCGAACAGGCTGCCGCCGACCGCTTGGAGCCCGTCGCCGCTGATCCGCTGGCGACCCGCGGGCGGCTTGCGCCGCACCCCGGTGAGCACCGGAACCTGCGCGGCGCCCTCGCGGATGATGCGATAGCGCGTTTCGGGCAAGCGCAGGCTGCCCGACAGGAGCGCGGTCTGCCCCGCGACCTTTTCGAGCGTCAGATTACCCGTCGCGCGCGCGGCGATATTCTCGCTCTTGGCGAGGCGCGCATTGTCGAGCGTCGCCGAGATATTCATCGGATAGCCGTCGGCCGAGGCGAGACTGATAAAGCCCTTGGCCTGGACGGTGCCGTCGCCCGCGGTTGCGGTGAGCTGTTCGATCTCCAGCCGGTTGCCGGTGAAGCGGCCGTTCACTACCATATTGGTCAGCCGCGTGCCATAGGTCTGGTTTTCATAGACCATGTCCTTGCCGCGAACGACGCCCTGCAGGCACGGATCGGACACGCTGCAGCTAAAATCGGCGGCGACCGCGACCGGACCAGAGACATGCTGCGTCGCCGGACCAAAGAAGGAGTAGAGCGTGTCGGCGGGACCATTGTAGCGAATGCCGCCACCGAGCGGCGCCGCCATCAGCCGTTCGGTCCAAGTGCCTGCGCCAGCGCCGAGCGGGCGCAGCGAAGCCTGCAGGCGTCCGATGACGCTGCCGCGCTTGCGCATCACCGCGCGCGCCTCGCCGCCGTCGGCCAGCAATTTGCCGGCGAAATTGACGTCGACCGGCTGGCTGACCGACGCCGCGGTGGTGCGGGTGAAGTCGGTGATCGTCAGCCGCGCGTCGGCGCGCGGAAAGCTGTCCGAATTGGCTTGCTCGAAATCGAGGCTGCCCGTCGCTCGGCCGCCGAGCCCCATGTCGGGATAGACTGCGTTGAGGATCGCCATGTTGACGCGTTCGAGCCGACTCTGGAGCATGATGCCGTCGCCGAAGCGCCCGGCGATCCGCGCGCGGCTGCCGCGGCCGAGGCTGATATTGGTCGGCAAAAGTTCGTAGCCGTCGGCGCCGGGAATGATGCGCGCGGGCGTCACCGTGCGGAAATTGATGCCCGTCGCGCGCCCCTGCACGGCGGCGCGCCAGAGTTTGGGCTGGAGATCGGCGTTGGCGGCGATGCGGAACGGCACACCGCTCGTGCCCTCGACCAATGCCTGCGCCTTGCCGCTGCCGCCCCGATAGTCGATCTTCACGCGCCCGACCGCGATGTCATAGTCGCGGATCTGCGTGTCGGCGACCTGGATATCGGCGACGATATGCGGCGTGTCGTAGAGCGTCACGTCGGCATCGACGATCGCCGAACCGACCGCGAGTTTCGCCGCGCCGGGGAGCACGACGTCATTGGCGCGGACATTGATCGCGGCGGCCTGATATTGCCCCGCGGCGGTCAGGCGGACGAGACCGCCGAGCCCCTGCCCCGACGCGTTGAGCTGGCCCACGAACGGCCCCGCGTCGCTCTTCACCAGTCGCCCGTTGAACCCAATTCCCGACAGGTCGCCGCGCTCGACATCGATCGTGAGCGGTCCCGACGCGGTAAGCAGCACGACGTCGGCCGACAGCGGGCCATAATCGGTGTCGCCGGTCGCCGCGAGGCGATAACCGTTTTTCGCGCCGTTGATCTTTGCCACCAGATTGGCGAGCCCGATCCCGAGTCCCGGACGCGCGGCGGTTACGACCGCCCGCGGGTTGGTGATCGTCCCGGCAAGCTGGACCCCGACGGGACCATAGTCAGTCGAATTCGCCCGCGCGGTCAGCCGGATCTGCCCATTGGGCGCATAGCTCCCCTGTCCGCCGGTGACCCGCAGCCGCGGCGCCGACATGCGCAGATTGGCGAAGCGGATCATGCCGTCGGTGCCATAGCGCACGTCGCTCGACGCGGTCGCATTGCCGCCGAGGAAATCGCGCACGCCCGAGTTGAACAGCTTGGTAGACCGCGCGCGGACGCGGCCGACGATCTCGAACCCGCCGCGCGGCGCGGTCTTCAGATCGGCGTCGGTGTCGATGTCGAAGATGCCGACGCTTTCGATGCGATAATCGTTGATCCGCCCGTCGATCGCGCCGGTGTAGAAGCCCTTGTTGAGATCGGCGATGATGATCGCCTTCGCATCGATGCGCGGCGAGCGCAGGCGCAGATTGTCGCTGAGGATGCGGCCATTGCTGTACGCAAGGTCTCCGTCGAGCCGTACCTGCACGAGCGTGCCCCCCGCGACGGTATCGAGCCCGCGAATGCGCGCGGCGCGGCCCGCGACGGGAATGACGATCTGGTCGGCATCGACGCGTGCCTTGCCCGCAAGGCTGATCCCCTCGACGACGATGTCGTTGAACGCGAGGCTGTTGGCATCAGCCTTATAATCGACAGTCGGCAGCGCGAAGGCGCCGTCGAGCGTCGCCGTCGCGCGGAGCCCGTTAGCGCGCACTTCGGGCGCGATCGCACTCGGTCGGAGGATATTGGCCGCGAGTTGCAGCCCTTCATAGCGATTGGTGCCAAGGTCGATACCGCCGCTGATCCCGAGCCGCGCGGCATCGGAGGACAGCCGTCCGTCGATCGCGGCCTTGCGCTCCTGAAGCCGTGCGGTCAGGTCAATCGCGGTTTCGGTGCCCAATATCTCGGTCATCGGTCCGGCCAGCAACCGCGACGCCTGCGCCGTCCCCTTTGCGACAAAGGTGCCATCGCGTCCGGTCAGCGCCACGCGCGCGAGCGGCGACGCGCCGAGGTTCGCGGTCAGATTGCCGTTCCATGCCTTCCAGTCGCCGCGCCCGTCGAGCTTTGCGGTCAGCGTTTCCTTGAAGCCGCCCATCGCCGCGAGCACGCCGCCCTGCGGTGCGGTGACGTCGAGTTGGACCGCGAGCCGGTTCGCCTCGGGCACCGCGTCGAGCACCAGTTTCAACGCATCGCCCTGTCCGCCACCGCCCGCTATCGTTTCGGCATTAGCCGTGACCTGCGCGCGGCGGTCGGCAATCGCGATCTTGCCGTTCAATTTCGCAACCTGGCGCTCGCCCGCCACCGGGGGCTCGAAAACGAAACGGTCGACGCGCACCAGCCCGACATCGATGTCGAGATCGGGGAGCAGCGGTTCGCCGGTGTCGGGAACGACCTTGAACTCTGGCAGCTTGCGCATCGTCATCGTCGCGGCGGTGGCCGAGCGAACGTCGACATGATTGGCGAGATAGCGGATCGGCCGCCAGTCGACCCTGACCTCGGGCGATGCGAGGAACACACCCTTGGGGTCCGACAGCGTGAAATTGCGGATGACCATCTGGCCATAAAGAGACCCGTCGAGCCGGCCGATGCCGATCTTCATCCCGTTTTCGAATTCATATTTCTCGATCTGGGTGACGACGAAACGCCGTCCCGCGTCGCTGTTGAGCCCGACGAGGAACAGTGCAAACAGCAACACAAGCCCGAGCAGCGTCAGCCCGACCCAACGCAATATGGTGAGCGGCCACGAGCTCGAGGCTTTCGCCGGCGCGGCTCCCTCTTCGGCGAAAGGCGCGTCGTCCGCCATCAGAACGCCTGCCCGATCGAAACATAGACGCTGACGCGCGCCTCACCCGGCTTGCGCCCGATCGGGGTCGCGATGTCGAAACGCATCGGGCCGAAGTTCGTATAATAGCGCGCGCCGATCCCCGCGCCGAAACGCAGATTCTGGAAGGTCGGCGCCGATGAGCGATACACCTGCCCGGCGTCGACAAAGCCGACGACACCGAAATTGCCGAAGCGATAGCGCGCCTCGAACGCCGCCTCGGCGACGCTGCGGCCGCCGATCGGATCGTTGTTCGGATCCTTTGGCCCGAGTTCCTGATAACCAAAGCCGCGCACCGAGCCGCCGCCGCCCGCATAAAAACGCCGCGACGGCGCCAACTTCTCGCGCGCCGCACCAAGGATCGACCCGACGCGCACCCGCCCCGCGACCACGATGCTGTCGGTCACCGGATAATAGCCGCTAACGTCGGTCCTGAGGCGCGCATAAGGCGAGAAGCTCCCGGCGAGCGAGCCTTCGGGCTGGATCAGCGAGGTGATGCGGAAACCCTTCGTCGGGTCGAGCAGGCTGTCGGTGCGGTCCATCCCAACCTGTCCCGTCAACCCGAGGATGGTGTAGAAATCGTACGAGCGCGTGCCCGTCGTGAAATCATAATCATCCTCGCGCGTCGCGATTAGCTCGGCGCCATAAGCATAGGTGAATTTCTTCTGCCAGATCGGCGTCGAATCATAGCTGACGCGCACGCCTACACGGCCCGTGATCGCATTGAAGGCATCATAATTGCTGCGCGTAACCTCGGTGACGAGCTCCATTGTGCGGTCGCGGCGTCCCCAGTTCGAGCGGCGCAGCGTCGCCCCGATCCCCTGTTCCTGCGTCCCCAATACACCACGGAAGGTCAGCGCGCCTTCGGGCGGCAGCAGGTTGCGATGCGTCCAGCTGCCTTCCAGCCTGATGCCCTCGCCCGTCCCATAACCCGCGCTGGCAGCCAGCGTGCGCGGCGGGCCAGCCTGCTGGGTCACCAGCATCGTCACATATTCGGTATCGTCGCCCGCGCTTTCGCCCGTCGGCTGCGGTTCGGCGGCGACGGTAGCGAACAGCCCCGTTGCGACCAGCGCCTGCCGAAGGTCGTCGACCATGCGGCTGTCGTAGAGATCGCCGCGCTTGAAACGCGCCAGCACCGCGACATGCTCGGCATCGAACGCCAGGTCGCCCGTCGTCTCGATCCCGCCAAAGCGCGACCGTTTCCCGATATCGACCGGCAAGGTGTAGACGCCGTCGCCCGTCGCGCCGTCGAGCAATATGTCGCGTTGCCCGACCTTCGCAAAGGGATAGCCCTCCTGCGGCAGCTTGAGCGCGATCGCGGCTTCGGCGCCCTGGATCCGCTGCGCGACGATCGGTTCGCCGACGGCGAGCGGGAAATTGTCGGCGATCAGGCTCGGCGGCACCGTCGGCGCGGCGTTGATGACGATATCGGCCAGCGTGTAACGCTTGCCCGGCTTCACATCGATGACGGCGGTGATCGACCGGCGCTGGCCTTGCTGGCCCTCCTGCCCTTCCTCGCGCTCGCCGCGGTCGATACGCGTATCGACGACCGCGTCATAATAGCCCTCGGACGCGAGGATGCGGTGCATCAGCTCGCCGTCGGCGGTGAGGCGCGCACGGATCATCGCAGCATTGTCGGCCTTGCCGTCGCCGTCGTACAGCGCCGACAAGTCGCCGAACAGATCGGCGAGGTCGACATCGGTGCTATCGTCGGCGGCGTCCAGCCCGTTGAGCTTGACGGTATAGGCGACGCTGACATTGTCCTTGTCGTCCTCGGCCTCGGCGAACTGGACCGGTTCGACGTCGAAGTTTTCGAGCGGCGGCAGCGGGGCGGCGAGCTCGACGTCGTTGATCGGCGCGTCGCCGATCGCCTCGACGGTATCGCCGTCGGCGAGTGCGGGCACGGGAACGCCATCCACCTGCGGCGGCTGTGTCTCAACCGTCGCTTCTGCGCCTCCCTCCGCAGCCGGTTTTGCGCCTTTCGCGGCGTCGGCCGCCTGGCGTTTTTCGAAATCGGCGATCGATTCCAGCGGGCGGTCGAGCTCGGCGTCATCCTCGGCGCTGATCGGCGGGATCGCCTTCTCGAACTCCTCATCCTCGATGATCGGTGCCACTTCCGGCAGCACGGCATCGGGCGGCGGCGGCGATGGCGCCGCGATCGGGTCGGTCTTGGTGGTTTCGACGGTCCGGACGACCTGCGGCGGCTCGACTTGCTGCGCATGCGCAACACCGGCCCAGGCGAGGCAAAGAAAGGAGGATGCAGCAATCAATAGCGGCCGCATCCGCGAGGATCGACGGCCTGATGATACACAGGAATTTTCAGATTTTTTCATCTGCTGGCCACCGATGCGCACTTGTGGCTTGCGAGATATGGCTGTGCAACCCGTTTCTCCCCATTTGATAAGCTAACTCTCCGACAATGGGACAGTTCCCCGCGATGCGGCGAGTTGCGGCGATGGAGAAAGCTCAGGAATCGGCGCCGAACAGGTCGCGGCTGTAAACCTTGTCCGCGACATCGGCGAGGTCGTCGGTCACCCGGTTCGCGATGATGACGTCGGCCTCGGCCTTGAACGCCTCGATATCGCGGATGACGCGCGAGTTGAACAGGCGATCCTCCTCGACCAAAGGTTCATAGACGATCACCTCGATGCCCTTGGCCTTCACGCGCTTCATCACGCCAAGGATGCTGCTGGCGCGAAAATTGTCCGAACCCGCCTTCATCGCGAGGCGGTGGATGCCGACAACGCGTGGGGCCCGCTTGATGACTTCGGACGCGATGAAATCCTTGCGCGTGGTGTTCGACGACACGATCGCCTGGATCAGATTCTGCGGCACTTCCTGATAGTTGGCGAGCATCTGCTTGGTGTCTTTGGGCAGGCAATAGCCGCCATAGCCGAAGGACGGGTTGTTGTAGAATTGCCCGATGCGCGGATCGAGGCACACGCCCTCGATCACCTGGCGCGAGTCCACGCTGTGCGAGGCCGCATAGGTGTCGAGCTCGTTGAAGAAGGCGACGCGCATCGCAAGATAGGTGTTCGCGAACAGCTTGATCGCCTCGGCCTCGGTATTGCCCGTCTGCAATATCGCCGCGTCGGGCTTGAGCGACCCTTCAAGAAGCAGCTGCGCAAATTCCGCCGCGCGCGGGTGCGTGTTGCCGACGATGATGCGCGAAGGATGGAGATTGTCGTAGAGCGCGCGTCCCTCGCGCAGGAATTCGGGCGAAAAGACGATCGCGTCGCTGCCATATTCGGCGCGCATCCGCTCCGTAAAGCCCACCGGCACGGTCGATTTGACGATGATCAGCGCGGCCGGTGCCTTCACCAGCGCGTCGGCGATCACGCTCTCGACGGTCTGCGTGTTGAAATAATTGGTGTCGGGATCATAGTCGGTCGGCGTCGCGACGATGACGAAGTCGGCGCCCGAATAAGCCGCATCGCGATCGGTCGTCGCGATCAGGTTCAACGGCTTGTTCGCGAGATAATCCTCGATCTCGGGATCGGCGATCGGCGATTGCCTGACGTTGATCTGCTCGACCTTGCGCGCATCGATGTCGAGCGCGACCACCTCATTGCGTTGCGCCAACAAAACAGCGTTGGAAATACCGACATAGCCCGTGCCGACGACTGTGATTTTGACGGACGGCGCATGCGGCACATTTGCTGGGGGCAATGACTTATCCTCTGATCGATGTGGCGCCGTCCCTAGCAATTGCGGCGCAGCGGCTCAACCGTGACTGGCGTCAGGTGCCGCAGAAGGTCTTGTAAGGACCGGCGTCGGCCGGGGCCGGCGCGGCGAACCGCTCGTGCCCCGGACGAAGCGCATAGGGATCGCGCACGACCTCGAGCAGTTTGAGCCACGGCGCAAGGTCGCCCGCCTCGGCGGCGTCCAGTGCGGCTTCGACCAAATGATTGCGCGGGATGTAGAGCGGGTTTACCGCGTCCATCGCGGCGGCATGTTCCAGCGGCCCCGTCGCCTCGTGCGCGATCCGCTCCCACCATAGGGCGATCCACGGCGCCATCGCGTCGGGGGCGGGAAGCAGGCTTTCGAGCATCGCGCCGTCGCCGCGCAGCAGCATGGCGAGCGCACGAAAGAAGGAGGTGAAATCCACCTCATATTCTTCGAGTTCGTCGAAGAGCGTATCGATGAGTTCGCCGTCGTCGGCGCCCTCGCCGGCCAGTCCCAGTTTTTCCCGGACCCGCTTGTGCCATATCGCGCGGAAACGGACAGGAATCGCATCGACCAATGCCTTCGCAGCATCGACATCGGCGGGCGACACCCGGTGGATCGCGGGCAGCAGGGCCTCGGCAAAACGCGCCATGTTCCAGTGCAATATCTGCGGCTGGCGGCCATAGGCATAGCGGCCGTTGGCGTCGATCGAGCTGAAGACCGTGTTCACGGCAAAGCGATCCATGAAGGCGCACGGGCCATAGTCGATCGTCTCGCCGCTGATCGCGACATTGTCGGTGTTCATGACGCCGTGGATGAAGCCGACGCCCAGCCACTGGGCGACAAGTTCGCATTGCAGGCCGATAACGCGATCGAGGAGCGCGAGCGACGGGTTGGCGGCTTCGGCCAGCTCGGGGAAATGGCGGCGAATGCTGTAATCGGCGAGCTGGACTACATGATCGGCGCCGAAATGCGCGGCAAAAAACTGGAAGGTTCCGACGCGGATGTGACTGCTCGCGATCCGCGTCAGCACCGCGCCGGGATGCGCGCGTTCGCGCTGGACGCGGTCCCCCGTCGCGACGGCGGCGAGCGCCCGCGTCGTCGGGACACCCATCGCGGCCATCGCTTCCGACACTAGAAATTCGCGAAGAACCGGGCCGATCGCGGCCTTGCCATCACCATTGCGCGAAAAGGCGGTCGGCCCGGATCCTTTCAACTGGACGTCGAACCGCGCCCCGTCGGGGGCGACGATTTCGCCCAGAAGCAGTGCACGCCCATCGCCGAGTTGCGGCGAAAAATGCCCGAACTGGTGCCCAGCGTAGGCGAGCGCGAGCGGATTGGCACCCTCGGGCAGCGCTTCGCCCGAAAACAGCCGCGCCAGCTGATCATCGCCGGCGTTCGATGCGTCGAGCCCGAGCGTCTCCGCGAGCGCATGATTGAAAATCAAAAGCTTTGGCGCAGAGGGCTTCGCAGCTTCGGCAGGCGCGTAAAAGCCCTCCATCGAATCGTAAAAACTGTTGTGGAAGGCGAAATCCATGGATTCTATGTCGAGCCTCGACATCATAAATGCAAGCGCACCGAGCGACAGTCCATCGGGCGGCTCTCGGCGGCTATCGCCGCAGGATCACCGCAGATCGAACAGCGCGATCATCCGCTCCGCCACGTCGTTCCAGTCGCGCGGTATAAGCGCCAGGCGCGCCGTGTAATCGGGCTGCCAGCCTGCCGACAGCCGCTGCTTGAGCTCGGTGATCGCTTGGTCGAGCGCGCCGCTGTCCATGGCATCGAAATAGATCGCCGTATCGCCGCAGAGCGACCGGGCATAGGGCAGATCCGCTGCGACGATCGGCAGGCCGAGGGTCATCGCCTCGACAAGCGGCAGACCATAGCTTTCGGCGAGCGACGGAAAAAGGAGCGCATCGGCACGATGATATTGATCGCGCATGCCCTCTTCCCCCTGAACGCCCACAGGCATCAACATGCCGGGCCGATCAACTCCCTCAGGGTCCAGCGTCACGACGATATGGACATCCTTGCGGGCGCCGAAATCGCTTGCGTAACGATTCAAGAGCGCGTGATTTTTGTGCGGATAAGGGCTGGCAGGATAGAACAGCCGGAGCGGCCGTTCGCCATTCCATTCGCCCCGCGGCTTCCGCGCGGCGACAGAAAGCCATTGGGGTGCCGGCTGCGGGATGACGCTGATACGCCCATCGAGCGCCGGGAAATTGTCGCGTAGCTCATTGCCGACGATATCCGACTGCACGATCGCGCGATGGATATATTTCGCGTTGCGGCGAAACAGCCAGCGGCTGACCGCGACCTTGGCATTGCCGGATGCCGATCCCGTATCGGCGCCCGAGACCATATGCAGCCGATGGACCAGCAAGACCTGTTTCCCGGGGAGCGCCAGCGGCAGATCGCCCAGCACCAGCATGTCGCCATCCACCGGGTAATAGCGCGAGGTAGAGAGGCATTCAACGACACGCGACGCCGCATTTGGGAGCCGGCGCGCGATCTTTACGGCCGGTAGCCCAAGATCGGCGGCAAGCCCCGCGAGCGGCCCGCTTTCGGGGACGAATATGGTGCCCAGCCTGTCGCGGCCGACAGCGGCCAGCGCGGGAAGCAGCGATTGAACGAGTTGGGACGCGCCGAGGCCATGGATATTGGAAGCCGAGACATGGATCGGTCTCGTCATACGCGACGGGCCATATCCGCCGAGAAGCGCTTGCGCGTGATCGAAGGGATCGCAAGTTCACGCAGCCGATGAATGGCGTGCGACGGATTCTCCAACATCTTGCGAAAACGCGCGCCGCGCAGAAAAGTCATCACATCGCCATCGATCGGGGCGTTCAGTATATCGGCATGGATGCGCCGATAATCCGCGTCGAACCGCCGCTGATGTGCTTCGCCCGCCGCGCCGCCCGAAATGCCCCCGGGATATAGACGAAACGCGCCGAAGCGATCGTTGACGATGGCAAAGGGCACCTCGGCCGCAGCAAAGTCGGCGAGCAGTTCATAATCCCACGTCGACCGGTTGGCGGCGTTGAATCCGCCGACGGCGCGAAATTTATCCATCGCGAAGGAAAAACCCTGCTGAACGATGGTTGCGGCCCCGCTGGCCAGCGTTGCCTTGTCGTTGGCCGTCGGCAACAATTCGCGGTCGACGCTACCGTCGCCACCAACGCGCCACGCCCGGCCGAGAAGCAGGCCGATATCGGGGCGATCGGCCCACTGCCGTAACAAGGCATCGATCGCACCCGGCACCATAAAATCGTCGCTGTTCAGAAAATAGCCCACGCGCCCGCGCGCGACGGCGAAGCCCTTGTTGAGTCCGTCGGCCGGCCCGTCGTCGGGATCGAGTATAACCGTATCGATGCCTTCGCGATACTCGGCGATGATATCGCGGCTGCCGTCGGTCGAGCCAGGATCGACGACAATGAATTCGACGGCATCGCTTTTTTGCGAAATGACCGACTTTAGAGCCTCCCGAAGATAGTCGGCCTGATTGAACGACAGGGTGACGATCGACAGAAACGGCTCTTTTGCCGCCCCCCCCGTCTCGCCGTCAGGCGAAGACGGGTTTGACATCGCGGTTCCAATCGACGCTGGGATGGTCGAGCTCCGCCAGTGGCAGATCATGTTCGCTCAACACCTCGTCCGGCGCCAGCAAGCGCCGGGCCATCAAGGAAAGTTCGATGAAGGAAGAATAGCTGCCACTGTCGTTCACGCCAAAATTATTGGCGTGAAAATGAACCAGCACAAAGTCTTCGTTCATCGCGGCGATGAATTTTTCCAGTGCGTCGATATGCTGATCGATCAAATGGAATTCGATCACGCAGGCCACGAAATTTTGCCGGTTCGCCACGATGGCGTCGAGGATTTCATACTCCGCCCCCTCGATGTCCACTTTCAGCAGAACATCCTTGTCCATGCCGGCGAGTTGCATCGCCTTTTCCAGCCCGACCATGCCCGGAGCATGGCCGATACCGATCTGAAAGTGGCGCCGGGTCGTGCCATCGAAAAAGCGGCGATAGGCAAACGGAAGCGGAAGTTTTCGGCGACGGTCGGCTTGCCCCTGAAGCACGCCGCGCACAAAATGGGTCGCCGTCCGCCGGAGCCAGAAACGCCAGTTAACCGTGTGATCGAAGATTGCGATCTTTGCCGCTGTGCGTTCGTGGATCCACGCCTCGAAGCTCCAGTCGTCAAAAAGCCCCATGCCAAGCACGGCACGCACCTCGCTCAAAACGCGGCGCGGCAGGACGTAGCCACCGTCGCCCGCGCTGCCGGCGCGGATCAGATCGGCGGGTGCCTCCGGACGCAGCCAGAGCGGATAATTGTCGGGGGTGCTCATGCCAAAGCTCCCTGCTTTATAAACAGGCCATCGAAAAACAGCACGTCGCCGTCGCGGCTCAATACCTGGTCGAAGGTGCCGCAAAAGACAAAGCCCAGCGCGCCGAGTTCGGCGTAAATATCGCTGAACCGCGACGTGCCTTCATATAGTTCGCTCACTTGCACCTCGACGATACACGCGACAGCGGAAGCGAGAGTTTTACGGCCGCCGCGAATGACATGGGCCTCGTAGCCCTGCGTATCGATTTTCACCAGCAGGTCGGGCGCGAGCGCCAGTTCGGGCGCCACATCGTCCAATCGCTTGATCTTCGCAACGCGCTCTTCGGTTCGTTCGAGCTGCGGGAACGCCCGAATGTTCGTGTCGGTCTGTTCCAGAAACGAGGATGATGCCTGAAAATCGACATTGACGAAAAACGTCAGTTCGGCGTCTTCTTCGCCGAGTCCGAAATGATGGGGAATGATCCGGCCGCCGCTTGCCGCGGCCCGTTCCGCAAGCAAGGGAAACGCATCCGGCGAAGGTTCGAAACAATGGATCGTCGCACCGGGAAAGGCGGGCGCGAGGATGTCCTCCGCGAATTCGCCGCGCAACGCGCCGATATCGAGGATCGTCTTGATCGGAAGGCGCGTCAACCCGCCCCATGTTTCATTTGCCTGCTGCCATTTGGGCACGATGGCATAACCGAGACGGTCGAACACCGCCTTCGTCGCACGCGACGGCCACCGGCCGCGCCACCTGTCAACTATCTTGCTCATGGGTGCTAATTACATTCCTTGGCTTCGCTGGAGGCAACATGATCGATGGTGCCGGCGATGGCTATCAAACTGTTCCACGGTGTCAAAATGACGACGATCAGGCCCATCAGTGCCGTTCCGGCACCAGCGGTTATCCACGTCGGCACAATGCCGGCCGCGGCCATATACAATTGACCGGTCAATACCAAGAGCGTCAGCACAGCCAGCCACAGACTTTGGCGGAAGGACGGACGAGGCAGGCTGGAAGCGGCCCTGGCCGGCCTGTCCGCCATGACGAACAGCAGCCAGGACGATATCACGACGCCTGTCATGGCGCCCGTAATCGCGCCGAGAAACCCGCCCAACTGACCGCCCAGGAAACCCAGCACCACCATGCCGCCGACCATCACGATATGCGACAATGTCAGCACGCGCAGATTCCGGCGTCCGAAAAGCATGAAATATTCGGTCGAAGCGACGAGATTGGATAGCCAGCCAATCGCCAGGATCGCGGTGATCAAGGCTGCGTCGATGCTCGTCTGCTCAATGAATATCCACCCCGCGAGATAGGCGCCGCCGATTGTCGCGCTCAGCATCGTTACGCTGAGCGGTACGATCATCGCGCGCGAATGGTCGAACAATCGGCGCTGTTCCTCCTCCGTGCCGAACGCGGTCCGCGCGAAGGCGGGCACCATGGTCTGGCCGATGGAGCCGATGAAGGTTCGGGGAATCTGACACAGGCGCGACGCGAAATCGACGACACCGACGCTGGCGAGACCGCCGAAATGATTGGCGATCAGGCGCAGGATCGGTTCGGTCAGCAATTGCATCGCGCCGAGGCCGATTGCTTTCGATCCGAAACCAACCAGTTGGCGGACCATGCGGCCGTCGAACAAGCGAAACGCCTGCCCACGCATCATGCCGAAGTGAAAAACGAACAAGGCGAACAACAGCATCGCGACGCCCTGGATGATCTGGGCAATCACCATTCCGACCAGGCCATAGGTCGGCGCGAGCAGCAAGGTGCCGGCCAGGAAAATCAGGCTGCCGCCGATCGTCTGGATCGCTTTCAACTCGGGCCGTTCAAATCCCAGAAAGCCGAGTTGATAGATCCCGCCCACCGAATTGAGCCAGAAGCTGATCAGCATCAACGGCAGAATGTCGATGAGCAGCAATTCCGCCGAATGATCGACCGCCAGACCAAGCCCCCACCATAGAAGCGGCGCGGCGAGGAGCGTCACGACGGCATAGCCCCCGGCGCCAGCCGCCGCTGCGGTCGAGACATAGGTGGCCGCAGACGCATCGCCGTCGGTGACACGGGCCTGCGCCACGAATGCACTGACGCCGCGGGACCACACATCGACGCTTCGCGCAAAAGCCATGACCGAACTGACGAGCGCCCAAAGCCCCACGGTCGCAAGATCGGTAATCCGGACGATGACCGCATAGGTGAGAAACGCCAGCAACGCGTTAATGAAGGTTTCTGACAGGACGATGCCGGTCCGCGACTTGACGCCGGTCCACAGGGCTTTCATCGGCGCATCGCCATCGTCGCACGCGACGGCCGCCGTGCCGGGCGGCGGATCATCCGATCCTCGACAAAATCCGGTCGGCAACAGAGTCCCAGCCGTGCCGATCGAGGACGACCCGCTGCCCCGCCTCGGCCATCCGTTCCAGATCAGCTTGCGGCGTCGCATAGGCCGCCAGAACCGCCTGTGCCAGCGCCGTGGGTTCGGCCTTCGCAATCAGGAAGGCGTTGCGTCCATTGTCGGTCAGTTCGGGAAGCGCGCGATGATCGAGCGACACGACGATCGTCCGCGACTTCATCGCTTCCAGATAGACCTGTCCCCAGGGATCGCCCAGCATCGGCTGGGTCAGGAACGAGGCGCCGTGAAATTTCGCCACCAGATCATCCCACGGCAGGAAATCATGCGCGGTGACGCCGGGGATACCGCGGGCGCGTTCGACCGCATCCTTGCTGCCGATCAGCGTCAGCCGCGTTTGCGGGCGCCGCGCCAATATCTCCGGCCAGGCTTCAAGCAGCAGGTCGCCGCCCTTGTCCGAAAACTGATGCTTGGCGACGAACAAGATGTCGCCGTCGGCATATGTTTTTACCCCTTCGAACGGGGGGATGGGCCCGCTTCCGCAACCGACCGCAAAAACCCGGTCGCGCGCGACGCCATAATGGTCGACGACATCATCCGCGACATGTTGCGAAAAGGGAAGAACATGCGCCGCAGCGGCGAATGCCGCGCCGTCGAGCGCATCGATCATCGCGGCGGCGCGCCCCGTGAAACCGGGGGACATCGGCGTCTGCTGTAGCAGATGGACGGTGTCGTCGATCCAGATCGAATAGGGAATGTTCGTCGGCGCGGGCGCGTCGATCGACGAAGTGCAGAGGATATGATCGACGCCCGCTTGTTCGGCGGCCGCGGCGACCGCCCGGCTGCGCAGCGCGCGAATGGTGTCGAACCGCGAGATATCCTTGACGGGCAAGCCCCGCGCCACGTTGCAGGCGGCCGCCAGCGCCTTGCCCGCCTTGCCGACGACGCGGCTGTCGAAGGGCACGATGTCGACGCCCTTTGCCGCCAGCGCGCGCGCCACGTTGGACGGCGCCGAAGACCATGTGCGGCTGTCGAGGGGATCGCCCATGGGCGATGTGAGCAGAAGGCGCATCAATTGTCCGTCTGTGCGGCTTTGGTGGCGGCAGCCCGGGCATTCGCGAGAAAGGTCAGCACGAATGTCAGCAGCGTGAGCCGGAGCGCCATATCCATGCGGTGCGGGCCAGGCGAGAACAGCACGTCCCATATCGTCGTGCTGGCGATGAAAATGATCACGGGGGTGATCGGATGCCGCCAGGTCATACCTTGCATGATCGCCAATATGCTAACGATCAGCACCACGAGCCACGACAGGCTTGCAAAGAAACCGCCATCAACCCAGGCACCGAAATAATGGCTATGGCTGGGAAGCCCGCCTTCCCATTCCTGATAGAATGTATTCCGGTAGATGGTGCTAAAATCGACGCGCGTACGCCAGTTGGCCGTCAGCAAGTCAATATAATAGCCCCAGATGACTGGATCATATGCGGTCGACCCCCAGCCCAGCACGGGCCGTTCGGCTATGGCGCTCACCGCAGCCGCCGTTTCGGGGCGGGCCGTCGCCGCGAGACCATAATTGCTATAAACCTGTACTTCGGTTCGCTCCTGAACCTCCGCAGGCAATAGCCGTTTTTCGGTTGCCAGAATGATCGAATAATAGCCGGCCGCGATGCCCAGCGACAATATGCCGATGACGATGAGAAACCGGCGCGCCGTCACCTTGGGCGCGATCGGCTTGCCAAATATCGAGGCGTAGAGGGAGGCCAGAAAAGCGAACAGCGTGAAGATCGCGATCGAACGGCTGCCCATAACAATATTGAACGCCGCGACCGGCAGCAGCGCGGCCACAGCGACCGGATACAAGCGGGGCAGCAAACTAAGCCCCAGGCAGGTTGCGAGCGTGAACGCCCATCCCAGCCCAAGCCGCCATGCATTGTCCTGATAATTTGCGGCGGCACTCGTGCCGACGAAGTAGATAAAGACCCACGACAGGCAATAGCCGCCCAATATCCAGCGCAATCGGGTCCACTCGGCAAGCGACAGGAGCTTGCACGCAATGAATAGGCCGATGAAGATGACATAGGTCCCGACGCGCTTGATCGTGCTGTCGGCATAGACGCCGTTGACCATGTCCGACAAAATTTGACTGAGCGCCGTAACGATGAAGAGAATGATCAGGATTCTGGTCAATCTGTCGACAAAAGCCCACGCGCGGTGCGCATTGACGAACAGGAAGATCAGGACGGCCAACTCGACATAGCGCAGCTGTCCGAACAGTTCGAACGCCGGTCCATAGAGGGCGAACAACATGAATGCGGCAAGGTTCGACAACAGGCCGCTGCGCTGCAACAACCCATCGCCGACTGCTCCCGCACCCGTCGCTGGATTATCGGCCGGAAGGCCGGCCGCAGCCGTGTTCACACCACTCGTCATCGCAGCGCCTGCATCAGAATGACCACCGCTTCAATGATTGCTTCCCACAGGAAATTCTTGAAAGATCGAGGTGCGTATTGCCGACCGCCATCAGCGCGACACCTTTGCCTTGCCCCGCTCGGCGCAGAATCCCGCCTCGTTTTTTTTCTGCATCCGACGACACCCGGCCTTGTCCTGTCATCTTACTCACTCATGCACTCGCTGACGCAGCAATAAAGCAAGCGATCGGGTCGACCGACGGGCGGCCATAGGCAGCCGCGACTTGCAGACTGGCGCCCGCTTGTCAACGCCGCTTGCGGTAACCGGAACCGGCGAACCCGTCCACAACGAGCGGTCGCCTTTTCCCGTCCGGGCGCACAATGCAAAGCGCCGGCATAACCATCTGACAGGGCAATTTGCCTTGCCAGCATTTGCCGATACCCATAAAGCGACCGGCGATGCCCACCTCACGACCACCCAAAATCAGCGTGATTACCGTCTCTTATAATGCTGCCGACACAATTGCAGAAACAATAATATCGGTGGCGGCGCAAGACTATTCGCACGTTGAACATATAGTCATCGATGGCGCGTCAAATGATCATAGCGTCGCGATTGCTGAAAAATATCTTCGCCCCGGCGGCATCATCCGCTCCGAACCTGACAAGGGACTTTACGACGCGATGAACAAGGGCCTCGCCCTTGCTTCCGGGGACATCGTCGCGGTGTTGAATGCCGACGACCATTTTGCCCATTCGTCGGTCCTGTCCGATATCGCCGCCCGTTTTGAAGCATCGGACAAGGACGCGGTTTTCGCCGACATCGCCTTTTTCAGCCCGGACAATCCGGACAGGATCGTGCGGCGATATCGCAGCGACCGCTTTCGCCCCGAACGGATCGGCTGGGGCTGGATGCCCGCCCATCCGGGGATGTTTGTGAAGCGCTCGGTCTATGAAAAGGTCGGCGGCTATGACATCGGCTATCAGATCGCGTCCGATTTTGATTTTGTCGTTCGCGCATTCGGCCGACATCGCTGCACATATGAATTCACAAACGAAATTGCCGTTCTGATGCGCCCGGGCGGGATCAGCACGGCCAACTTCGCTGCGCGCAGGATGATCAGCCGGGAGATGTTGCGCGCGTGCCGGACCCACGGAATTCGATCGAACTGGTTGATGCTTTTGTCGAGATATCCGGCCAAGGCGCTGGAGTGGCTGCGATGAAGGTAGCGGTTAGCGGCGCTCGCGGCTTTGTCGGCAAGGCACTGGTTTCGCGGTTGCATGTCGCCGGGCATGAGGTTCTTGAACTGATCCGCGGCGAAGCATCGGATCCGACGGCTTTTTCGATTGGCAACCTGGCGGCTCCGGTCGATGTCCCGCCCCTGCCGGCAATCGACGCGATTATCCATCTGGCAGCAATTTCGACGAGCAGCGCCGCAACCGAAGCGGAACGCGAAGCGGCCTTTCACGACACCAATGTGGAGGGAACATTGAAGCTTGCGAGAGCGGCTGTCGCGGCGGGCGCGAAGCAATTCATCTTGCTCAGCAGCATCAAGGCGATGGGTGAGCAATCGGAACCGGGCAAACCTTTTGGCGCATCGATGCCGCCCCGTCCCGAGACCGCTTATGGCCGCTCGAAATGGCTTGCCGAGCAAGAGCTCGCCAGCTTCGCCAGCGGCAAGATGGACTATACGATCGTTCGCCCGCCGCTCGTTTACGGGCGCGGCGCGAAGGGCAATGTCGCGATGCTGGCAAAATGCGTCGATCGGGGCATCCCATTACCGCTTGCCGGAGCGAACAATCGCCGCTCGCTGATTTACAACGATAATTTAGTCGATTTCCTGACCTTTTGCCTGACCAGCCCGGACACAAAAGGCCAGACTTTTACCGTTTCGGACGACCGCGCCGTGTCGCTTGCCGAAATCATCGAGATGATCGCGACGGCGAAAGGGAAGCCCGCGCGCAATTTCGCCTTCCCCACCCGCTGGCTGGAAGCCGCCGCGACACTTGCTGGCCGGCAGGATGCCTATCGCAAGCTGTTTGGCAGTCTGGAAATTGATGCCGGCGAGGCGCCGAGGCTTAGCGGATGGCGACCGCCTTTCACCATCCAGAGCGGATTTTCCCGAACGTTCGGTGAGCCCTAACGCCGCGTTAAACGGGATTTCCTGTGTCGGGGTACGCATCGAGAAACCACTGATAGGTCGATGCGATGCCATCGGCCAGCCCGATGCGCGGAGCCCAGCCAAGACCGCGCAGCCGGTCGGCACTCATCAGCTTGCGCGGCGTGCCGTCGGGCTTTGAGCTGTCGAACACCATGTCGCCAGTGAAACCGACGGCATCGCGCACCATTCCGGCCAATTCGGCGATGGTGACATCGTCACCCGACCCGACATTGACGTGAATATCGCCGGAATAATTCGACAGAAGATGCACGCACGCGTCGGCGCAATCGTCGGCGTGCAGGAATTCCCGCCGCGGGGTCCCCGTGCCCCATATGGTCATGGCCGGATCGCCCGCCAGCTTGGCTTGATGCGCCTTGCGGATCAGCGCCGGCAGGACATGGCTGCTCTGCAGGTCGAAATTGTCCCCAGGGCCATAGAGATTGGTCGGCATGGCCGAGATATAGTCGCGGCCATATTGCCGGCGATAAGCCTGGCAAAGCTTGATGCCCGCGATCTTGGCGATGGCGTACCATTCGTTCGTTGGTTCGAGCGGGCCCGTCAAAAGCGACTCTTCGACGATCGGCTGTTCGGCAAATTTGGGATAGATACAGCTCGACCCCAGGAACAGAAGCCGGTCAACATCGGCGCGGTGGGCCGCCTCGATGCAATTGGTCGCGATCACCAGATTCTGGTAGAGAAAATCCGCCGGATAGGTGTCGTTCGCCAGGATACCGCCGACCTTGGCAGCCGCGACGATTACGACATCGGGGCGCTCGCGCGCCATCCATTCGTGGATCGCCTTCTGGTCCGACAGGTCGACGACATCGCGGCCCGCGAGCAGGAGGTCGCAATTTTCCTGCTGGAGGCGGCGCACGATGGCGCCGCCCACCATGCCGCGGTGTCCCGCGACAAAAACGCGTTTGCCGGCAACCGAAAGGTCTGTCATTTCCCGGCCGCCTTGCGCTCACGTGCTTCGGCGAGATCGGCTTCGACCATTTCGCGCGCCAACTCACGCGCGCTGATGCTGTGCTTCCAACCCAGCTTTTCATTCGCCTTGGTCGGATCGCCGATCAACAGCTCGACCTCGGTCGGACGGAAATAGCGCGGATCGATCTCGACCAGGCAACGGCCGGTCTTTTTGCAATAGCCCTTTTCGTCGACGCCGGTGCCTTCGAAACGCAGTTCGATGCCAGCATCGGCGAACGCCCACTCGACAAACGTCCGAACATGGGTCGTCTCGCCGGTTGCGAGGACATAGTCGTCGGGCTCGTCCTGCTGCAGCATCATCCACATCCCGAGAACATATTCGCGGGCATGGCCCCAATCGCGCTGCGCGTCGAGATTGCCGAGATAGAGTTTTTCCTGCTGGCCTTCGGCGATCGCCGCGGCCGCGCGCGTGATTTTGCGGGTCACAAAGGTCTCGCCGCGGATCGGCGATTCATGGTTGAACAGGATCCCGTTCGACGCGTGAATTCCATAGGCTTCGCGATAGTTGACCACGATCCAATAGGCGTAGAGCTTGGCCGCGGCATAAGGCGAGCGCGGATAAAAGGGCGTGGTTTCACGCTGCGGAACTTCCTGAACCAGGCCATAGAGTTCGGATGTCGATGCCTGATAGAAACGGCAGCTTTCCTGAATGCCGAGAATGCGGATCGCCTCGAGCAGGCGCAGGGTCCCGATCCCGTCGGCATTCGCCGTATATTCGGGTGTTTCGAAGCTGACCTGCACATGGCTCTGCGCGGCGAGGTTGTAAATTTCGTCCGGCTTGGTTTCCTGGATGATACGGATCAGGTTGGTGCTGTCCGTCAGGTCGCCATGATGCAGGTGGAACCGGGCAGAATCCTGATGCGGATCCTGATAAATATCTTCGATACGGCCGGTGTTGAAGGATGACGACCGCCGCTTCAGGCCATGAACGACATAGCCTTTCTCCAGCAGAAGACGCGCCAGATAAGCGCCGTCTTGCCCGGTGACGCCTGTAATGAGTGCAGTTTTGGTCATATTCTCTTTCACCAGTTTTCGGGGGAATTTCGTCCACGCCGGATCATATTGTCATTCGAAGAGGATTTAGCCGCCGGTACCTTTTGACGCAGCATCGCCATTGCCTCTTCCCGCTACAGTTTGCCACAAAATTTCGATGTCCCTGCCCAGGCTCCATGCGCCCAGATAGACCGCATCGGCTTCTGCAAGCCGATGGGGATCCGACATGTCGAGGCCGGCGACTTGGGAAACGCCGGTGATCCCGGGCTTGATCGCCAGCACCCCGCGCCGCAGTCGCTCTTCGGTCAGCACGATCTGCGATGGCAGGTGCGGGCGCGGGCCGACCAGCGACATGGTACCGTTGAGAACATTCCACAGCTGCGGCAATTCATCCACCTTCAGCCGGCGATAGATACGCCCGCTTTTCAGCAATGTGGCGACGCCGACTTCATGCGACGCCCCTTCCCGTGTTCCAGGCGACATCGTTCGCAATTTCAGGATCGAAAAGGGGATGCCATTCCGCCCCACCCGAACCTGCCGAAAAAACGGCGACGCGCCGGCTTCGAACAAGATCGGGATGGCCGCGATCAGGCAAACGGGAATCGCGACGGGCGCCAGCCCGATCGCCACCAGCAAATCGAACAGGCGTTTGCCAGGATGATGGCCGACATTGCCGGCGGCCGAGCTATCCGTGATCATCGATCGACATCCGGGATCAAGGCTTGGCGGCGGCAACCGGACGGACGGATATGTCGGATACTGTCCACTGGCTGCTGCTGCCCGAACTATCGACCCGTGCTTGCAGGGCGACGTTCTGGACCGTGCAACCGGCCGGCACCGTGAATGTCACCGCGATCTCGCGATTTTGCGACCCGGGGCGCTCGGCCGGCGCCGCCCCGATTTCCCGGCGCTGCAATCCCGGACAATCGATCGACCACGACAGTCCATCGCGGCTCTTGTCGCGGCGCGCGTCCCTGTCGCCGTCCGACGGACTTTCTTCGCCGTTGTCGTTGGTCGCTTTCCATCCCAGTCGATATTGGCCGGGGGCCAGGAACAAGAGTTTGCTCGCCACCGTTCCGCTCGTGCCGGCTTCGGCATAGGCGACCATCTCGGCCTTGCCGGTTCGCGATAGTTCCGCCCCGATGGCGCCATCCGACTGCAGCCACCATGTTACCGGACGATAAGGCGTCTGCTTTGCCGACGGCAGCGCCATCGATGTCACCGCCGCGCGATCGGCGCCGGGAAGACGCGGATAGAGCTTCCGCACGATCGCATACTCACCCTCTTGAGCCAACCGGCTCACGACCTGGTCATAATGCAACCGCTGCTGCACGGTGTCGGGCAGCGAGGGAACCTCGGACAGAAACTGCCCATAGAAACGGATCGGGGGCGTATTGCTCAGGATCGCGCCACCCAATCGGCCGAACCAGGGATTGTCGCGGTTGGCATAAGGGATCATCCCCTTGCGAAACTTGGGATCCGCCAACGCAAGCCCCATATGCTCCATGTAACGAGCGCTCGCGACCGGCATGCTCCGCAGCAAAGCGTCGAAATGCTCGAGCGCCGCGGCCATGTCGGCGCGCTTGGCTGCATCGTCGATGAGCAGGCTTTCGGTCACCCCGTCACGGCGCGAAAGTTTGTGCGAAAGGCGCAAAAGCCGGATCGGCTGCGCGTTGTTGGGATCGGTCGAGCCACCAGAGGCCAACGCAATATTGCGCACAGCGGCAGGAGTCAGCGGGACAAGATTGATGGCCGCGCGGGCGAGCCGCAGGGCCTGGTCCTTGTCATTGAGCACATTGTCGCGCCCGAAGTCGGCGATCACCGGAGCCTGAAGCGCCTGGGTGGCGCAGAACGCCGGATGGAGCACCGGACAGGCGCCAGCGGATTTGCTGACATGTACGAAGCTGTTGAACCCGGCGAGGCCCGCGAGGACGAGGGCGGCGGGCGCCGCAACCAGCCAACGCCGGTCGAGATTCACCGCCGAGAAATTTTGCCGGAGCTGGGAAAGGGTCGATTGCTTGCTGCTCCCGCCCCGAGAGCGCCTTCGGCTGGTCATGAGCCCGACTTCCAAGCTCCGCCCGTCTCGGACTTCGCATCTTCGTCGCGCCCATAGCCATAACCATAGCCATAGCCGTAACCGTAACCGGTGTGCTTCGATTTGAACTTGGTCAGAACAATGCCAAGCACCTTGCCGCGCGCTTCGCGCAGGCGCTGGAGCGCGCTGCCGACCCCGCGCGCCGCGACGCGTTCGGATTCCACGACGTAAACGACACCCTCCACCGCGCGAGCAATCAATGTCGCGTCCGCGAGACCGAGCATGGGCGGCGCGTCGACGAGTACATGGTCATATTTCTTGCCCAACGATTCAACCAGCTTTTGCAGGCGGTCGCTCGAGAGCAATTCCGCCGCGCTTGGCGGCTGAGGACCGGCGGACAGGAAGTCGATGTTAGCGATCGGCGACCGCTGCATCAAATCTTCCCAATTATTGTCGCCGGCCAGATAGTTGCTGAGGCCCTGATTGTTTACCAGGCCCAGGTTATTGTGCATCGCCGGCCGGCGCATGTCGCTGTCGACCAGAACAACCTTGCGGCCGAGGCGCGAGAGGACGAGTGCCAAGGCCATGCCCGTCGTCGACTTTCCTTCGGCCTCGACCGTGCTGGTGACCATGAAGGATCGCGGCACGCCATGATCGGTCGCGAACGCCAGATTCGAGCCAACGGTAAAATAGGCCTCGTATATCGAGGATTTCGGATCGCCGAGCTCGACATAGTGATCGCCGCTTTCCGACACCGGCGTGGTGCCCAGAAGCGAGGCGTCGAACAGGGCCGCGACCTTGCTCGGGTCGATCACCGTTTCGTCGAGATTCTCGAGAACCAGCACAACACCAAGGCCGATGCCGAGGCCCATGAACGTGGCGAGTATGAGGTTCAGCAAAAGATTGGGCGACGAAGGTTTCACCGGCAGTTCGGCGGCATCGACAATCGACACATTGTTCGCGCCGACACCGGCGACGCCAATTTCCTTATAGCGCTGAAGGAGGCCATTATAGAGTTCGCGATTGGTATCGACATCGCGCTGATAGATATTGAACTGGATCAACGCGCGTTCCTGCGTGTTGAGCTTGCCCAACCGCGCATCCACGCGAGCACGAAGCCCCTGCTCGCGCGCCACCGCCGCGTCATAGGTCGCCTGGACAGCCGAAACCGCGCGCCGCTCTTCACGAGCGATGCTCGCGTCGAGCGCCGTCAGTTCTTCTCGTAGCGATTTCGCAGGCGGATAATCGGGTTCGAAACGGGCAAGCATGCCCGCCAATTCGGCAGCCACTTCCGCGCGCTTTGATCGCTGGTTGTTGATCGACAGATTGTTAAGCGAGCCTTCGCTGACGCCGCGCGCCCGAGACGCGTTAAGCGCGCCCTCAGCCGCCACGCGATCGGCGGTAGCCATCGCAAGCGCGGCGTTTACCGATTGCAGGTCGACCGAAGCCAAGGTCTGCACACCCGGGCTGCTGCCGGTTTTGCCGGTGCCCGACGTTTCGAGACGCACGATGTCATTTGCCGCAGCATAGCGGACGAGTTCGCGCTCCGACGTCTCCAGCCGTGTTCTGAGCTCGTCCAGCCGGCGTTCGAGGAACTCGCGCGCATCGGTGGTCGAGGCAAAGCGACGGTCGAGATTGCTCTGAATAAACTGACGAACCCACGCGTCGGCGATACGCCGCGACAGTGCGGCATCGCCGCTTGTGTAGCTGATATCGAACAAGGACGAACCACGGACGGGTTCCGCCGAGACATGTTTGAGCAGCGTATCGACGACAAGCCGCTGGCGCCGCTGGGCGCTGGTCAGCGAAGCGCCCGCGGGCGTAGCGCCGACACCCTCGGCCGCAGCGTCGGGGTCAACACCATGCGCGAGGAAAAACGCGTCGTTGCGCGAGAGGTTGAGCTGCCGGCTGACGCGTTCCGCCAACGAACGCGCGGTCAGCAGCGCGTTCTGCGTCGCATAAAATTCCAGGTCGCGGCCCGCGTCTTCGGGCTGCACGCCTTCGACCGACGTAATATTTGCCTGTTCGCGAGCAACCTCGATCCGCGCTTTGGCGGTATATTGCGGATCGGCGAGCAGCGTCAGGATCAGCCCGGCCGCAACGGTGGTTGCGACGACCGTGATGATCAACAAACGCCGATTCCAGATGACGTTCCAATATTGGCGCAGCATCGGAATTGCGGAGCCGGCAACGCCACCGCTGGCGGGAGCGCCGCCCACGGGATTAATCAGCGTCATTGAATTCATGGAAATAACCTATTGGATTATCGGCGCTGGATGAGCGCGACGACAGGACTGACAAGCAGAGTGCCCGCCTGGACGATTTGCTGGAACATGCGGCGCCCACGGGATTCGCCCACGACCACGATATCGCCCGGAAAGACTTCGGGATCAGCATAGGCTCCGCGCCGGATGGCGCCCAGATCATACATCGCGACCATCTGGTCGGCACCCACGGTCCGGAAAATAACCACGTCGCTCAGCTTGGCAAATTCGCCCGTGCCTTCGGCGCGAGCCACGGACTGCATGAGCGTCACCCGGCCGACAATCGGCTGGGGGCCTGGCTTGCCGACTTGCCCGTCAATCGTGACGAATCGGCTCCGCGCCTCGTTCAAATTCACCGTGACCAGCGGATCACGGACGTATCGCTGCCGGAGGCGCTGGGTCAGGCTTTCGGCAAACTGTTCCGCGGTCTGATTGCTGGCATTCAGCGTGCCCGCGAGTGGAACCGCGACATTGCCGGCACCGTCGAGCGAAAATTTCCGCTCTTTCAACTCGTCGATACCGACGACGTCGACTAGGATTTCGTCCGATGGGCCCAAGAGATAAGGCCGAACGTCGCCGCTGATGTCGATACCGCTTGGCGGCGGCAACTGCTTCGCATCGACGACCTGCAGACCTTCGCCGTTCGCGCCGCCGAGCGCTTTCGTGCCGGCACACCCCGACAATAATGCCAGGCCGAGCGCGCCCGACATGATTTTCACCCCGAAAGAGCGCCGAATCATGCCCTGGAACCTTCCTCTGAATTGTCGACTTCATTGCGCCGACGGGAGTTTGCTGCGGCGCGGTCGCCATACCCGGGGGCACGAAATGCGTCTAGTGCAAATACAATGAAACCCGTTGCAATCGCAGCGAGAGCAGCGAGCGACGGAGTACGCAAGGGATAGTCGAACACGCTGCCTACGCCGAGCATGACAAGGATCGCGATCCCCGCATATCCCAGACGCAGCCGCTCGACGGCAGCCGATTGCTGTTTGGACAACAGCGCACGGAGTGACCACAACCTCTTGGCCGCGACCAGCAACATGATCAGCGCGACGGCTATCAGCGCGATGCCGAACAGGCCATACTCGAAGAATATTTCGAGGAAGTCATTGTGCGCGTGGTTGAGATAGTTTTCGGACAGGAGCTCCGCGGGTTCTATGACCTTATATGCGTTGGCGAACGAACCCGTTCCCCACCCGAAGGGAAAGGCGTCGAGCCCCATTTTCCATATATGGGGCAGCGCCGCGAACCGGGGATCGTCATCGACATTTTCGTTCAGGAGGCGATCGATCGTTGTCTGTCGCCTCGACAATGCCAAAAGGAAGATCACCAACGTTGCGACCCCCGCCATGATGGCAGCAATCAGCCCCCCCATCTGCCGCGCCCCGCGCGCCTTCACGCCGCTGTCCGGTCGGCGATATATCAAAGCCGCGAAAACCAATCCCATCGCTCCGACCAACAGGCCCGCGCGTGATTCGGTGATCAGGATGGTCGGCAACAAGGTTACGGCGCCGGCAATGGCGACGAGGCCATAGGCGCGCTGCTGCTGCATCGTCCCCTTCAGGCCCGAGGCCCATACGGCGAGCAACGGAAAACCGCACGCGAGGAACATCGCATTATGATTGCGATTGGCGAACAGCCCCGTTGCGGACTCCCAATTGGTGATGCGGTAAAGATAGAAGCCATTGCTGGGGCCACCGATGATCTGCAGGACGCCCAGGAAGGCGCTTGCGAACACAATAATGCAGAGCAGCTTCAGCAATCGCCCGCCGATTTGCTCGCCGCTGGCCGCCATCAATATCAGCACGGCGGCGGGAACAGCCATCGAAAACAAACTGTTCCATCCGGCAAATGCGTCGACGGTCAGAGGCTGCCAGCTCTCTTTGATCCCGGTCACTTGAAAGATCTCGGCAATGAGGCCGCGGCCCGGAAGCGATGACCATAGAGCCGGGGGCAGCGGAACCAGATGCAGGAGCACCAAAAGCGCCGAAGCGCCGCCGAGCCACCAGATCGGCTTGAAAGGCTTCGCCTGCTCCTTCGTCAACGTCATGAGACCGGCGACCAGAGCGACAAAGGCTAGCGGCCTCAGCAACAGCAGAGAGGTCACGTCCGGCCGCGCCCCGCCACCCAGCAGAAAGGTCAGGGCGACGAAGGACAACAGGATGAGGCCACTGGCGGCCCCGGACAGAGTGCGTCGGCGCGGATCGAAGTCGTTCCGAGCGAATGCGCGAGCCATTACCTAAATTCTCCTGATAGATTCAATTTGCGACTTGCCGGCCGGCACCGGCCTTTTGGCGCATTTGACGGAATGCATCGCTGGGCTGGTATCCCGGGACCATCTTTTCGACAACCGCAACCGCCGCGACAACGTCCCCTTCGGCCAAGGCATCCTGAAGCGCCATAAGATACCCTTCAAGTTCGCGCCATGGGATCATCGCCTCTTCGGCCGAATATATCCTGGAATGCGCCGTGGGCCGCGCAGTGCTGTCGATCAGCAATTCTTCGAACAATTTTTCGCCCGGGCGCAGCCCCGTTTCGACAATCTGGATATCGCCGTCGGGATTTTCCTCGCTCCTGACAGTCAGACCCGACAGGCGGATCATCGTCTCGGCCAGCGCGGCGATCCGAACGGCCTCACCCATTTCCAGCAGAAACACTTCGCCGGACCTTGCCATGGCGCCCGCCTGAATCACCAACTGCGCGGCTTCGGGAATGGTCATGAAATACCGCGTGATCGAACGGTGCGTCACGGTGACCGGTCCGCCATTTTCGATCTGACGTCGGAAATGCGGGACCACCGAGCCGCTCGAACCCAGCACGTTGCCAAAACGCACCATCGTGAAAATCGTCCGATCGGGTTCGGTTGCCATCGCCTGCAATATCAATTCGCAAATTCGCTTGGTGGCCCCCATGATGTTGGTCGGGCGCACGGCCTTGTCGGTACTGACCAGGACGAAGCGTTCGACGCCGCAAGCACGGGCGGCCTTCGCCGTCGCCAGCGTTCCCAGAACATTGTTGCGGGCAGCGGAAAGCGGGTTCGCTTCCAGCATCGGAACATGCTTGTAGGCGGCGGCATGGAACAATGTGTCGGGGCGATACTGGGCGAGGACGCGTCCGATCGAAGCTTCATCGGAGCAATTGCAGAGTTCCACCCGCAGGTCGATGGACCGCCCCTCGGGCTCGATCTCCAGCCCGCCAGCGATGATCTGTTGCTCGATCGCGAAAAGCGCCGATTCCGACACGTCCAGCAATATCAGCTGCCGCGGCCGCATTTTCCGGACCTGACGGACAAGCTCCGCGCCGATGGATCCACCCGCGCCGGTGATAAGGACGACTTTTCCGGCGATCGAAGAGCCGAGAAGATGCAGGTCGGGCGCGACCGGCTCGCGGCCGAGCAGGTCCTCGACGCGAACCTCGTGCACATCCTTGAGCGAGACCTGGCCGCTAAGGACGCTGGTCATGTCAGGAACGGTGCGCACACGCACCGACTGGCGTTCAAGCATGCTCACGATCTCTGCCCGGCGGGCGCGGTTCACGCGCGGCAACGCCAATATGACCTCATCGACCGCGTCATTGCGAAGGACATTGGCCAGATTTTCGGGACTCCAGACCGTGACGCCGTCGACGCGGCGGCCCTGCATATCGACATTATCGTCGAAAAATCCTGCGAGCCGCATTTCGGGATGCGATCGCATCGACAGGGCCAGTTCCTGTCCCGACTTGCCGGCGCCATAGATGAATACGGTACGTTGACGACCACGCCGGACCCGCGAGGGCAGCAGATCGGATATGATCACGCGCATGATCGCGCGGCTCGAAATCACAGCGGCCGTAAATATGACGACATAAATGATCGAAGCAGTTCGCGGGATGCCCACAACGCCCAGCGCGACGACAGCCACGACGAGAACCACGCTGTGAACAAAGGATGCTGCGACGATATCGCGCACCGTACGCACCCCGGCATAGCGGATAATCTGGCGATAAATGCCAAATATCTGCGCGGCAACCAACCAGGCGGAAATGGCGAGCCCGAAGAAGATCGCGACCGGGACGAAGGAGATTTCCCACGTTCCCAACCGGAGCCAGAAGGACAATATCGCCGACAGGGCGGCGATTACAATATCAAGCAGGACCAGCGTAGCCCGCTTAATTGCGCCATTGGCCAAAATCAGGCGCCGTAACTGGACAACGAAATACTGCATGGCGCTGTCGAAACTATCCTAGGCACGTATCCCGGAACGGGAATCAGAAACTCGGCTTGACCATTTTATTAGGCAACCCGCACGGGGTTGCCGCATTCGTCCGGCGCGCGCAACTACGGTTATCCCCGTTCAATGGCAATCCACAAATGCTGCATAGCCGCATCGGTTCGCCGCAACACGAGATTTTGCTGCCAATGTCGATGCGGCGGCAGCGTATGATTTCGCTCGTTGGCTGCCCCACGGCGGCGATCGGCATTGACCGGACGGAAAATTCCAGCTGAATTTGTTAACCGGCTTAAAAGGCGCGCGTTTTACATAAGAGGTGGGGGTTGCGTTCCGCGACCGTTGCGGCTGCAATGCCGCATGACCAGCGAGGGGATCGATTCAGATGGCGGCTATCCTTGTCACCGGGGCGGCCGGCTTCATCGGAATGAGCGTGGCCGAACGGCTTTTGGCCCGCGGCGATACGGTCATCGGGATCGACAATCTCAATGATTATTACAGCGTTGCGCTGAAAAAGAGCCGATTGGACGTCCTCAGTCAGCGATACGGCGCACACTTCCGCTTTCACGAAATCGATTTCGCGGCAATGGCCGATCTGGAAAATGCGCTGCTGGGGCAGAGTTTTGACGGCATCGTGCATTTGGGGGCGCAAGCCGGGGTGCGTTTTTCAATCGAAAACCCGCATATCTATATGCAATCCAACATGGTCGGGCATCTCAACATGCTCGAAATTGCGCGACACCGGTCGACGGGCCATTTCGTTTATGCATCAAGCTCGTCGGTCTATGGCGCCAACAAGTCGATGCCCTTCAGCGTCGGCGACCGCGTCGAGCATCCGGTCTCGCTTTATGCCGCGACCAAAAAAGCCGACGAGTTGATGAGCGAGGTTTATGCGCATCTCTATCGGTTGCCGCAGACCGGTTTGCGATTCTTTACCGTCTATGGCCCGTGGGGGCGCCCCGACATGGCGATGTGGTTGTTTACCGATCGCATCCTGTCGGGACGGCCGATCGATATTTTCAACGAAGGCGATATGAAGCGAGACTTCACCTATATCGACGATATCGTCACCGGCGTCGTCGCCTGCCTCGACAATCCGCCGGTCGATGACGGGCTGGAGAAGGCCGGCGGAAGCCTCAGTCCGCACCGCATCTACAATATCGGCAACCATAAGGCGGAGCCGCTGATGCGGCTGGTCGAACTGCTCGAGGACGCCTGCGGCCGGAAGGCCGAACGCCGCTTCCTTCCGATGCAGGCGGGCGACGTCAAGGAAACCTATGCCGATATCGATGCCATACAGAAGGATCTCGGCTATCAGCCGTCGACCAGCATCGACGTCGGCATACCGCGATTTGTATCCTGGTATAAAGCGTATCACGGGATCGGCCGAACGCCGCCCTGACCGGGCCTTTGCTGGTCAGGCCGCTTCGGCCAGCCCGTCGGTCTTGAGATAGCGGCGCTCGGTTCCTTCGAGGACAATCGCCGTCAGCACCCCCGATCGATAGGCGCCGGTGTCGATACCGATCCGGTTCGGCCATTCGTCCACATCGCTGCGGATGGTATGGCCATGCACGACCATCACGCCGTGATCGCGCACATCCTCGAGGAAGTCGTCGCGAATCCAGCGCAAATCCGACAGGGTTTGCTTCTGAAGCGGAACGCCGGGACGAATGCCCGCATGGACAAAGACATAGTCGCCAATTTCAATGACGTCTTCGCCCTTCCCCAGAAATTCAACATGTTCTTGGGGAACCATCTTGCCGAACCGGTCGGCGACATAGTCGAAGCTCGCATCGCTCAGTTCAACCTCGTCGCGCCAATAGCTCTGCACCGTCGCCTCGCCGCCTATACGCATGAAATAGCGCAGACGCCGAACATCGCCGCCGAGCGCCGCGAGAAAACATTCCTCATGGTTGCCGATGAGCAGTCGGGTATCCGGGAAATCGCCGCGCAATCCGATCGCGCGTTCGACAACGGCGGCCGATTGCGGGCCACGATCGACCAGGTCGCCGAGCAGGACAATGGTGATTTGGGAAGGGGGCCGCGCGGCGACATCGGCGCGGATCTTGTCGATCAGTTCGGCAAAGAGGTCGTCACGCCCGTGGATATCGCCAATGGCGTACACACGCCGGCCGCTCGGCACAGAAAAACCGCTGCGCACGGTGTCTGCCGGCTGGCTCTTACGCTTCCAGAACATTCGAAAACCGATCCAACTTCCAACTATGGGATGGCGCCGTTCAGAAACGGCGAACCCGAAAATGATAGCAGCCCCTAGCGGCGCATTGCTTTGGTGACAACATACGCGCCGACCTTCGAAGCGTTGCAGCGCGGCTGCATATCCTGTTTTCTTCCCCTTCCATCGCGGTTTAAGGGTGTCGCAAGCTTTGACGCTTAATCGCCCTTCAGGCGGTGTTTGATGACGTCACGATGCGGGAGTCCTTGAAAATGAAAGTAATGACGGTCTTCGGCACCCGTCCGGAAGCCATCAAGATGTTCCCGGTCGTCCATGCTTTACAGGCCCACAGCGGGATCGACGCCCGCGTTTGCGTCACCGCGCAGCATCGCGAAATGCTGGACCAGGTGCTGGATATCGCGCGCATCATACCCGATATCGACCTTGACGTCATGCAGGCCAATCAAACGCTCGACGGACTCCTCGCCCGACTCGTCGTGGGCCTCGGTGAGACGTTCGACGCCGAAAAGCCCGATCGGATCCTTGTCCACGGCGACACATTGACGACGATGGCCGCGACGCTCGCCGCCTATTTTCGTAAGATTCCGGTCGGCCATGTCGAAGCGGGCCTGCGCAGCGGCAACATCTATCACCCCTGGCCCGAGGAGGTGAACCGCAAGGTCGCCGGCGCGGTTGCCGACCTGCATTTCGCCCCGACGCTGACCGCGGCAGCGGCACTCCGCAGCGAAAATGTACCGGCCGGGCGGATCCACATCACGGGCAACACCGTAATCGACGCGCTGCTCGCGACCAAGGTGCGGATCGACGAAGAACCGTCGCTTGCCGCCGGTCTCGATCCCCTGATCGACCGCTTTGCCGGCAAAAGGATCATCACCGTCACGTCGCACCGCCGCGAGAATTTCGGCGACGGCATGAAAGCCATCGCCGAGGCTGTTGCCGCAATCGCGGCGCGCGACGATGTTGCGGTCGTCTTTCCGGTCCATCCGAACCCGCATGTCCGCGGTGCGATGGAGCCGATCCTGGGCAGTCGTTCCAACGTGGCGTTGATCGATCCGCTCGACTATCCGCATTTCGTCCGCCTGCTCGCGACGTCGGAAATAGTGCTGACCGATAGTGGCGGAGTGCAGGAAGAGGCGCCATCGCTCGGCAAGCCGGTGCTCGTCATGCGCGAGACGACCGAGCGGCCCGAAGGGATCGAAGCGGGCACGGCCCGCCTCGTCGGAACCGACAAAGCGCGCATTGTTTCCGAAATTTTCAAGCTTTTGGACGACAAGGACGCCTATACAGCCATGGCGCGTGCCCATAATCCGTTCGGTGACGGCACAGCGGCAAAACAGATTGCGGAGATTGTTGCGCGTGCCGATTGATACGGAACAGAAGGTCACGGTCCTCGGGCTCGGCTATATCGGCCTGCCCACAGCGGCGCTGATCGCGCGCTCGGGTTGCAAGGTCACCGGCGTCGATGTCAGCCAGACGGTCGTCGACACGATCAACAGCGGCCGGGTCCATATCGAGGAAGTCGATCTCGACGGCCTCGTCCAGGGCGTCGTGTCGCGCGGTGCGCTGGTTGCTTCGATCGAGGTCGCCCCGGCCGACACGTTCGTCATCGCCGTACCGACGCCGCATGACGACGAGCACCGCCCGGACATCAGCCACGTGCTGTCAGCGGCACGCGCGATCGCGCCGAAGCTTGAGGCGGGCAACCTCGTCATCCTCGAATCGACGTCGCCCGTCGGCACGACCGAAAAGGTCGCCGAACTGATCGCCGAACTGCGACCCGACCTGAAGGTTCCGGGCGCGTGCAACGGCGCGGCCGACATCTTTGTCGCCTATTGCCCCGAGCGCGTGCTTCCGGGCCGTATCCTCGTCGAGCTGGTCGACAACGACCGCTGCATCGGCGGCATCACGCCGCGCTGCGCCCGCCGCGCGATGACCTTCTACCGCCAGTTCGTTCGCGGCGCCTGCGTCACCACCTCGGCGCGCGCCGCTGAAATGGTGAAGCTGGTCGAAAACAGTTATCGCGACGTCAACATCGCCTTTGCCAACGAACTGTCGATGATCGCCGAGCAGATGGGTGTCGATGTGTGGGAGGTGATCCGCCTCGCCAACCGCCATCCGCGCGTCAACATCCTCCAGCCCGGTCCCGGCGTCGGCGGACATTGCATCGCGGTCGACCCCTGGTTCCTCGTCCACGGCGCCCCCGACCACAGCCGGCTGATCCGCACCGCGCGCGAAGTGAATCTCGCCAAGACCGCGCATGTCATCGGCGCCGCCGAAATGCTGGTATCGCAGCACCCGCAGGCGCGCGTCGCCTGCCTCGGCCTCGCCTTCAAGCCGAATATCGACGATTTCCGCGAAAGCCCCGCAGTCGAGGTCGCCGCCGCGCTGGCGCGCCGCTTTGGTAAGCAGGTCGAGATCGTCGAGCCCTATGCCCGCAGCCTGCCAATGGAGTTTGCCGGAACCGGCGCGTCATTGACCGACCTCGATACCGCTCTTGCCGCGTGCGACCTGCTCATCGTTCTGGTGGATCACGACCTGTTCAAATCGATCCCGCTTGAAGAGCGCGGGGACAAAATCGTCTATGACACGCGCGGCCTGTGGCTCGACCAGCCAAAGGCCGGAGAAGGCGGCCATTTTAATCGGGCGGCCTGACTCCACCGACTTGACGATCGAACCGCGGGGCGACATGAACCGCGCATGTTCACACGTCTTCAAACACTTGTCGTGGAAAAACCCTGGGGGCGCACAGATATTCCCAGCGATTTCGGTGACTTCGGTGATCGCCGTATCGGCGAAATATGGTTTGCGCATCCCGATGGCGATGACGCGCAGATCATGGTCAAATTCCTCTTCACGTCCGAACGCCTGTCGATCCAGGTTCACCCCGACGACGATGCCGCGCAAGCGGCGGGCTATCCGCGCGGCAAGGAGGAGTGCTGGCTGGTGCTCGACGCGAAACCGGACGCCGAGCTCGGGGTCGGACTGATCGCGGAAACCACGCGCGAAGCCCTTCATGGCGCGGCGCTCGATGGCACGATCGTGGACATGATCGATTGGCGCCGCGCACGGGCCGACGATTTCGTTTATAACCAAGCGGGCACGATTCATGCGATCGGCGCCGGGCTGACCGTCGTCGAAGTGCAACAGAATGTCGATTGCACCTATCGTCTCTATGATTATGGCCGCCCGCGCGAACTGCACCTCGAAGCGGGGCTCGCGGTATCGGAAACGGCGCCGCGCCCCGATCCGCGCGACGGGCGCGTCGCGGCGAACGACAACCGCCTGCTCGTCGACGGGCCGCATTTCCGCCTGCTCCACTTGTCGGGGCCCGACGCCGCGGGGCTGTTGCCGCAGCATGACGCCGACTTCACCTTCACCCCTCTGTCGCAGGGATGCAGCATATCGGGCGAAGAGGTGAAACTCGGCGAATGCGTCGCGACCGACCGCGCCGACCGCATTGCGCTTGCCCCGGGGGCACGCGCGCTGTTGTGCTGGCCTGCCTGACACCCCCTGAAAATCGAGACAATAGATGATCATCCCAGTCATATTATCGGGGGGTTCGGGCACGCGGCTCTGGCCCGTTTCGACCAATAGCGCGCCGAAACAGTTCCAGCCGCTGACGGGCAAGGGCAGCATGTTCCTGCAAACGCTCGACCGCGCGGTCGACCGGCACCGCTTCGCCGCGCCGATGATCGTCTGCGGCCCGGCGCACGTCGCGCATGTCGAGGCAGATCTGCTGGCGGCGGGTGTCACCGACGCACGCATCGTCGTCGAGCCTGCCGCGCGCAACACCGCCCCGGCGATCGCGCTTGCCGCGTGCGCGGCGCTTGCCGAAGACCCCGACGCGACGATCCTCGTCATGCCCGCCGATCACGTCATGACCGACGTACCCGCGTTCCTGAACGCCATCGAGGCCGCGATGCCGGCGGTTGAGGCCGGCGCGCTCGCGACCTTCGGTATTGCGCCGTCGCATCCCGAAACCGGTTATGGCTACATCGCCGCAGGTGCCCCGCTCGCCGCGACACCGGGTATCTATGAGGTCCGGCGCTTTGTCGAAAAGCCCCCACGCGACAGGGCCGAGGCAATGCTTGCCGAGGGCGGCCACTATTGGAATGCTGGTATCTTTTTGATGCGTTCCGACCGCTTCCTCGCCGAACTCGAAAAGCAGCAGCCCATGATCGCGGCGTCCTGCTCGGCAGCGATGGCGAAGGCGCGGCAGGACGGCGCCCGCGTCCATCCCGCATCCGATGCCTTTCTTTCCAGCCCGTCGGATTCGATCGATTATGCGGTGATGGAGGGCGCCGAACAGGTGGTCGTCGCCCCGGTCGATCCGGGCTGGTCCGACGTCGGCGGCTGGGCGGCGCTGCACGAACTGGGCGAAAAGGATGAACGCGGCAATGTTCGCATCGGCGACGTCATCGCGATCGATGCCGCGGATAATTACCTTCGCGCGTGCAAAGGAAAGCGCGTGGCCGTCGTCGGCGTTTCCGACATCATTGTCGTCACGCACGGCGACGATATACTGATCATTCCGCGCGACCGCGCACAGGAGGTCAAGGCGATCGTCGAATATCTGGCGGCCAACCCCTCGCGTTAATAGGGGCGGCCGCCCCTCCCCTTGCAGCGCGCGGGCCCATCGCCCATATCCCGCCGCATGAGTAATCCCCATGCGCAAAGTGCCGCGCCCTGGCACGGAACCACCATCCTTTCCGCCCGCAGCGCCGACAAGGTCGTCATCATCGGCGACGGTCAGGTGTCGATGGGCCAGACGGTGATGAAGCCCAACGCCCGCAAGGTCCGCCGCCTCCACGACGGCAGCGTGATCGGCGGGTTCGCGGGCGCGACCGCCGATGCCTTCACGCTGTTTGAGCGGCTCGAAGCCAAGCTCGAACGCCACAACGGCCAGCTGCTCCGCGCCGCGGTCGAACTCGCCAAAGACTGGCGCACCGACAAATATCTCCGCAACCTCGAGGCGATGATGATCGTCGCCGACAAGGAGGTCACGCTGGTCATCACCGGCAACGGCGACGTGCTCGAACCCAAGGGCGGGGTCGCCGCGATCGGATCGGGCGGCAATTTCGCGCTCTCCGCGGCGCGCGCGCTCGTCGATTATGAAAAGGACCCCGCGGTGCTGGTGCGCAAGGCGATGGAGGTCGCCGCCGACATCTGCGTCTACACCAACGACCAGTTCACCCAAGAAATCATCGAAATCCAGGCATAATCGAAATGAACAAAGACCTGACTCCCAAGGCCATTGTGGCCGCGCTCGACACGCATATCATCGGCCAGGACGCCGCCAAGCGCGCGGTCGCGGTGGCGCTGCGCAACCGTTGGCGACGCCAGCAGCTTTCGGCCGACCTTCGCGACGAGGTAAGCCCCAAGAATATCCTGATGATCGGCCCCACGGGCTGCGGCAAGACCGAGATATCGCGCCGGCTGGCGAAGCTCGCCGACGCGCCGTTCATCAAGGTCGAGGCGACCAAATTCACCGAGGTCGGCTACGTCGGCCGCGACGTCGAACAGATCGCGCGCGACCTTGTCGAGGAAGCGGTGCGGCTCGAAAAGGATCGCCGCCGCGAGGCCGTGCGCGCCGCTGCCGAAGAGGCGGCAATGGAGCGATTGCTCGACGCGCTGACCGGCAAGGGCGCCAGCGAGGCGACGCGCCAGAGTTTCCGCCAGCGCATCCGCGAAGGGCATCTCGACGAGAGCGAGGTCGAGATCGAGGTCGCCGATGCCCCCGGCATGCCGTTCGAACTGCCCGGCCAGCCGGGGCAGATGAGCATGATCAACCTGTCGGATATGCTCGGCAAGGCAATGGGCGGCCTGCCCAAGAAGCGCCGCAAACTGAAGGTGATCGAGGCCGCCACCCGCCTCATCGAAGAGGAACAGGACAAGCGCCTCGATCAGGACGATGTCGCGCGGATCGCACTCGCCGATGCCGAGGCCAACGGCATCGTCTTCCTCGACGAAATCGACAAGATCGCCGTCAGCGACGTGCGCGGCGGGTCGGTGAGCCGCGAGGGCGTCCAGCGCGACCTGCTGCCGTTGATCGAGGGCACCACCGTCGCCACCAAATATGGTCCGATGAAGACCGACCATATCCTCTTCATCGCCTCGGGCGCCTTTCATGTCGCCAAGCCGAGCGACCTGCTCCCCGAATTGCAGGGGCGCCTGCCCATCCGCGTCGAACTCGGCGCGCTGACCGAGGAGGATTTCGTACGCATTCTCAGCGAGACCAAGGCCGGCCTGCCCGAACAATATGTCGCGCTGCTCGGCACCGAAGGCGTGACGCTGAACTTCACGGACGATGCGATCGCGCGCGTTGCGAAGCTCGCGGCCGAGGTCAACGAGAAGGTCGAGAATATCGGCGCGCGCCGTCTGCAGACGATCATGGAGCGGCTGGTCGAGGAAATCAGCTTCACCGCCGAGGACGTCGGCGGCACGACGCTCGAGATCGACGCCGCCTATGTCGAACGTCAGCTTGCGGAGATCGTCGGCGACACCGACCTCAGCAAATATGTGCTCTGACGTGCTGTTTTCCGGACAAAACTAGATCCGCCTTCTTTTCAGCCGGTCGATTGCCGAACTTCATTTGACTTTGCCGCGCGGTCAATGCGATGACTGCGCGGCACGATCGACATGGGTTGCGAACGGTCGGCACCGGAGACAGCAATGGCAGAAGAAGAGGTCGCCACCCAAGGCGAACTGGCGATTACGCGCACGGGCGATCGGCTGCGTCTTGCGCGCGAAGCGGCAGGGCTCTCGCTCGCCGATGTCGCAACGCGGACGCGTATTACCCAGCGTCACCTGGCGGCGATAGAAAAGTCGGATTTCTCGGAACTTCCGGGCCGTACTTATGTCACCGGCTTCGCACGCGCCTATGCCCGCGCGGTCGACCTTCCCGAGGCCGAGATCGGCGCCGCAATTCGCCACGAGCTCGAAGAAGACGCTTATGGCTCGCGCCCGCTGTACGAAGCCTATGAGCCGACCGATCCGGCACGCCTGCCCACCGCGCGGCTGACCTGGACCCTCGTCATCGTCACGCTGCTGCTCGCGTCGGCGTACGGCGTATGGCGTTTCCTGTCGGTCGAGCCCGACGAAGCACTGATCGCCGCGCAGAATCGTGCCGCCGATGCGTCGGAAGCACCGCAGAGCGATGCCGGGGCCACCCCGGCGACCAAGGCCGCGATCGGGCAGTCCGCCGTCGCGGCGAACGCACCGGTCGTGCTGACGGGCGTTTCGGAAGTCTGGATCGGTTTCGACGACGCAAAGGGCAAGACCGAGAATTGGCGCACGCTCGACGCGGGCGAAACCTATCAGGTCCCGCCCGAATATATCGAACAGTTCACGCTGCGCACGAGCATCCCGCAGGCGCTCAAGGTCACCGTTGGTGGCCGCGACATCGGCCCGATCGGCCCCGCCGATACGCTGGTCAAGAATGTCTCCCTGAAGCCCGCGGACCTGGTAGCGCGCGCCGAAGGCAATGGCGCCGCGGCTCCGGCGGCAGGACCACGCCCGAAGGGCTGAACCGCCGATCATTCGGGCCGGCTCGAGCGGCAGTGCACCGAAATGGGTTTGCGCTGCCGTGCTTTGCCGCGTTATGAGCAACGGAATGGTTAATTAGTGGGGACCTAACGGCAGATGATGATGCGTCAGATCACTTTCCTGGGAGCGGCAACGATCGCGCTCGTCGCGGCGATGCCTGTCGCGGCGCAGGACAATACGGTCGTCAAGCGGGTCGAACGGCTCGAAAAGGAAATGCGCGCCGTCCAGCGGTCGGTTTTTCCCGGCGGCAGCCCGACCTTCTTCGAGGGTGAGATTGCGCCCGACAACACACCCGGCGAGCGCGCCCGCACCAACGCCCCGGTGATCGACCTGACCGCGCGCGTCGATGCGCTCGAATCGCAGCTGCAGGCATTGACCGGCCAGACCGAACAAAATGCCTTCCAGCTCCGCGAACTCGAAAAGCAGTTCACCGCGTACAAGGCCGAAATGGACAAGCGTTTCGCCGATCCGACAGCGGTCGCCGCACCGACCGCGACGCCCGCCGGCCTCGCCCCGACGGTGAAGCCGCCGGCAGCGACGACCACGGTCGCGGCAACCCCGGTGAAGAAACCGGCCGACAAGCCGGCCGCCAAGCCCGCGACCACCGACGCCGCGCGGCTCGCGCTCGTCAAGAAGGTCGAGGTTCCCGCGAGCGGCAACGAAACCAAGGACGCGTACGACTATGGCTATCGCCTGTGGGAAGCGAAGCTCTATCCCGAAGCGCAGGCGCAGCTGAAGACCGTCGTCACCAAATGGCCGAAGAGCAGCCAGGCGAGCTTTGCGCAGAATTTGCTCGGCCGCTCCTATCTCGACGAAGGCAAGCCGAGCCTCGCCGCGGTCGCCTTCTACAACAATTACAAGGATCGCCCGAGCGGCGCGCGCGCGCCGCACAGCCTGATGTATATGGGCGTCGCGCTCGACAAGCTCGGCCGCAAGGCCGACGCGTGCAAGGCGTTCCGCGAACTCGACGAAGTCTATGGCGACAAGGCGCCGCAGGATGTCCGGACCGATGCTGCCGCCGCAAAAACAAAAGCAGGTTGCTGACCGCGACGCCGCGGACCGGCTCGCCGGCGACCTCGCCGCGCTCGTCGGATCCGACTGGCACCGCCTCCATTATGGTGTCGCCGTTTCGGGCGGGCCCGACAGCATGGCGCTGCTTTGGCTGATGGCGTCCTTGCTGCCCGGACAGGTCTGGGCAGCGACGGTCGACCATGGCCTGCGAAAGGGCTCGGACGACGAGGCGCGCATGGTCGCGGGCTTTTGCGAACGCGAGCATATCCCGCATTCGACGCTGCGTCCGCCGACCCCGATCAAGGGATCGCTGCAAGCCGCGGCGCGGACCGAACGCTACCGGCTGCTCGAACAATGGCGCGAAGCCAAGGAACTCAAGCATATCGTGACGGCGCACCATGCCGACGACCAGCTGGAGACGATCGTCATGCGGCTCAACCGCAGCAGTGGCGTCGGCGGGCTCGCCGCGATCCGCGCGCGCAACGGGTCCATCCTGCGCCCGCTGCTGCATTGGCGGCGCAGCGAACTCGTCCATCTGGCGCTTGAAAACGACCTGCCCTTTGTCGACGATCCGTCGAACAGCGACGATCGCTTCGATCGCGCGCGGCTGCGCCATGCGCTTCAGTCGCAGACCGCGCTCGACCCTGCTGCCGCGGCGAAATCGGCGGCGTGGCTCGCCGAAGCCGACGAGGCGCTCGACTGGGCGGTCGAGCGGCTGATCGCATCCTGGCCCGACGCATCGGACATCGCGGTGATCCGCGACGATGGCTATCCGCCCGAGATGTTCCGCCGCATCGTCGCGCAGCGGCTGCGCGCCAACGCGCCGCAACTCGTCCTGCGCGGTGCCTCGCTCGACGGCGTGATCGCGGCGATGCACGAAGGGCGGCGAGCGATGGTCGGCGCGCTGCTGATCGATGCGGTACGCGGCCTCGAAGGGACGATCTGGCGCATTTCCGCGGCGCCGCGCCGGAAAGCAGCGAAAAAGGGCTGATTGCCTCATTGTCATTTAACCCGATTATCCTATCTTGTGCGGATAGGAGCGCAGTACCGCGCTGTTGAGGAACGAATCCGAATGCAGGACGACAAGGAACCGCAGGGCAATCCCTGGATGAAGAGCGTGATGATCTGGAGCGGCATTCTGCTTGCGATGCTCCTCGTCGCCTCGATGTTCGGCGGCGCTTCGCAGCCTGTCGGCAATCCGCTTGCCTATTCCGAGTTCCGGCAAAAGGTCGAGGAAGGCGCCGTCAAGGACGTCGTGCTGTCCGAAGACAAGGTGACGGGCACGCTGTCGAACGGCGACCGTTTCAGCGCCAACGTCGTGCGCGACCCCGAACTGCTCAAGATGCTCAACGACAATGGCGTCAAATATGACGGCAAGGCGACCGAAGCGCCGAACTTCTGGATGTATATGCTCGTCCAGTCGCTGCCCTTCCTGCTGATCCTCGGCATTGCTTTCTTCGTCTTCCGCCAGGTTCAGAAGAATAATGGCTCGGGCGCGATGGGCTTTGGCAAATCTCGCGCCAAGATGCTCACCGAAAAGCAGGGCCGTGTGACCTTCGACGATGTCGCGGGCATCGATGAAGCTCGCGAAGAGCTCGAGGAAATCGTCGAATTCCTGCGTGATCCGACCAAATTTTCTAAGCTCGGCGGCCAGATTCCGAAGGGCGCGTTGCTCGTCGGCTCGCCCGGCACCGGCAAGACTCTGCTCGCCCGCGCGATCGCGGGTGAAGCGGGCGTTCCCTTCTTCACCATTTCGGGTTCGGACTTCGTCGAAATGTTCGTCGGTGTCGGCGCATCGCGCGTCCGTGACATGTTCGAACAGGCGAAGCGCAATGCGCCGTGCATCGTCTTCATCGACGAAATCGACGCGGTCGGCCGCCATCGCGGCGCCGGCCTCGGCAACGGCAACGACGAGCGCGAGCAGACGCTGAACCAGCTGCTCGTCGAAATGGACGGTTTCGAGGCGAACGAAGGCATCATCATCGTCGCGGCAACCAACCGCCCCGACGTGCTCGACCCTGCCCTTCTCCGTCCCGGCCGCTTCGACCGCCAGGTCGTCGTGCCGCGCCCCGACATCGAGGGCCGCCAGAAGATCCTCGAGGTTCACACGCGCAAAAAGCCGCTCGCCCCCGACGTCGACCTCCGCCGCGTCGCGCGCGGGACGCCGGGCTTCTCGGGCGCCGACCTCGCCAACCTTTGCAACGAAGCCGCGCTGCTTGCCGCGCGCAAGGGCAAGCGCCTGATCGCGAACGACGAGTTCGAAGAGGCCAAGGACAAGGTTATGATGGGCGCCGAGCGGCGTTCGATGGTGATGACCGAGGACGAGAAGAAATCGACCGCGTACCACGAGGCCGGCCACGCGCTCGTCTCGCTGCACGTCGACGGCTGCGACCCGCTCCACAAGGTCACGATCATCCCGCGCGGCCGTGCGCTGGGCGTGACGTGGAACCTGCCCGAACGCGACCGCTATTCGACCAATATGAAGCAGATGAAGGCGCGCCTCGCGCTCTGCTTCGGCGGCCGCATCGCCGAACAGCTGATCTACGGCAAGGATGAGCTGAACACGGGCGCGTCGAACGACATCCAGCAGGCGACCGACATGGCGCGTTCGATGGTCATGGAATATGGCATGTCTGAAAAGCTCGGCTGGCTGCGCTATCGCGACAATCAGGACGAGGTGTTCCTCGGCCATAGCGTCTCGCGCGCGCAGAATATGTCCGAAGACACCGCCCGCCTGATCGACGCCGAAGTGCGCCGCCTCGTCGAGGAAGGCGAAAAGACCGCGCGCAAGGTGCTCACCGACCATCTCGACGAGCTTCACCTGCTCGCCGGCGCGCTGCTCGAATATGAGACGCTGTCGGGCGAGGAATCGAAACGCGCGATCAAGGGCGAAGACATTGGCCGCGAAGACGAAGCGGGCAAGCGCGGCACCCCGGTGTCGGGCCATGCCGGCGGCATCCCGCAGATCAAGCGCAAGCCGCGGCGCCCCTTCGGCGACGCCAACCCGCAGGGCGCCTAGGCTTTCGGCCTAGCCCCTTCGATTCAGGGACTATTCATTGGGTGGGGGCAAGTTGCGGCATATGACCAAAGGGACATATGCACGCATCTTGCCCGCCCTGCTCGCCGCTCCCTTCCTCTGTGCGATGGCGCCGGGCGACATGAGTGTCGCGGCATTCCTCGCGCGCGCGACGTCGCTCGAACGGCTCGGCCCGCTCGCGCTCGCGACTCCGCAGGGCAACCAGCTCAAGGGCGAAGTGGTCGCCGCGGGCAAACGCTATAAGGCGCGGATCGATGCCGAACGCCGCGCCGGTCGCAAGACGACGAGTTGCCCCCCTGAATCGGGCAGCCTGACCCCCGATCAATGGCTGTCCCACCTCCGCAGCTATCCCGTCACCGCACGCAAGTCGGTCAGCGTCTATTCGGCCTTCGATGCGCTGATGAAGAAACGCTATCCCTGCCCCACCTGATGCGTCAAAGGTGCGGCCAGGACCAAAGGAGACGGCAATGATCGGCAAAGCGTGGAATGCCCTGGCCTTGGCAGCCCTTTTCGCGGCGGGTGTTCAGCCGGCGGCGGCGCAGGGAACCGGCTCGTTGACAAGCAAGATCGAACTCGAAAAATCGACCCCGTCGTCGGACGGCCAACCGCCGAAAAAAACCTATGTTGCACCCGACGTGGTCGTCCCGGGCGACCGCGTCCGCGTCGCGCTCACCTTCACGAACAATGGCGCCGCCCCCGCGGCAGGGCTCAATTTGGTCAATCCGATCCCCGAGGGCCTGATGTTCGACGACACCGCCGATACGGCGGGTTTCGGCGTTTCGACCGACGGCGGCAAAACGTTCGGCGCACTCGCGGCGCTGACGGTGCCCGTCGGCGGCGCGGCACCCCGCCCCGCGACGGCCGCCGATGTGACGCATGTCCGCTGGCTGTGGCCCGACGCGATCGCCCCGGGGCAAAGCCGCTCGGTCGCCTTTTTCGGCCGGGTTCGGTGACCCGCTGAATGACCATTTATTGTGATGAATCGGGCGGCCTCAACGCCGGGGCGATGACCTTTTCGGCGGTGATGCTGACCCCCAAGGCGGCCGCCGACATCCACGCGCGCTTTCGCAGCGTGACCGGACTGCGCGGCGAGCTGAAGGGCAGCCGGATCAGTATCGTCGAGCGCGCCTATCTGCTCGAGCTTTTCGATCGCGCCGGCGGCCGCGCGTGGGTAGCCGTCGCCGAGCGCGACAAGCTCGCGCAAAATCCGGGCGGCACGCTGCCCAGCGACCTTGCGCTCTATGGCGCCTTGCTCAACAGCGCGGTCGGTCGCTGGCTGCCCGAAACCGGCGGGGTCTGTACCGACGTCGTGATCGACGACGGGCGCTATGATCCGAAGATTCTTTCGCATGTGCGGGAAGAGATACAGGCCGGGCTGGGCCAATGGGGCCGTGCGTCGCTGGCCGATAGCAAGCGCAGCGACGGGGTCCAGATCGCCGACGTGATCGCGAACAGCCTGTTCAATATCACGGTCGGCTCGCCGCGCGCCTATCGCATCCAGCGGATCATCGAACCGATGCTGGCGTCGAAGGCCATCCGCATCGCCGAGCTGACCGACGTCGACTGACACAAGAAGGGCCGCAGTTTCCTGCGGCCCCCTTGGTGATCGATTGCGCGACGCTTATTCGAAGTCGCTGCCACCGCCCGCGGGGCTGCGCGGCGGCGCAGCGGCGGTCAGACGAAGCGCTTCGGCCGAGCGGCTGATCGAGCTGATTTCATCGGGCGTATCGTCATCGTCGACGACGACCTTCTGCATCGAACCGACGAGCGTTTCCTTCAGATCCTTCGGACGCACGGTCTGTTCGGCGATCTCGCGCAGCGCGACGACCGGGTTCTTGTCGCGGTCGCGGTCGACGGTCAACTCCGAACCACCCGAAATCTCGCGCGCGCGATGCGCGGAGAGCAGGACCAGGTCGAAACGGTTGGGAACTTTGTCGACGCAATCCTCGACGGTAACGCGGGCCATATTGTTTCCTTAGGTATAGGAGAGGCCAGCCCTTTGGAGGGGCATGGCGGCAAGCGCTGCGCGCTAGCAGCACCGCCGGGCGATGTCAATCAAAGCGCTGCCCTTGCGGGCTTTGCGGACACCGGCCTATGAGCGGTTGATGACCGAAGCCTGCGCACCCGTCGACTTGTCCGAACGACTGACGGCGGACGTGGCTGGTCACCGGCTCGAACTGATCTTCGACGGCGGCGAGCGGCTGACCCGGCTGCTCGACCTGATCAACGGCGCAGCGCACAGCATCGACATCATCATGTATATTTTCGAGAGCGACGCCGCGGGTGTGCGCATCGTCGACGCCTTGCTGGTGGCCGCCAGACGCGGCGTTCGCGTGCGCGCGGTCATCGACAGCTTCGGGTCGGGCGACACGCCCGATGGCCTGTTCGCACCGCTTCGCGAAGCAGGCGGCAGCGTCACCTTCTTCTCGCGCCGCTGGCGATCGACCTACCTCATCCGCAACCACCAGAAAATGATCCTGATCGACGATCATGTCGCGGTGACCGGCGGCTTCAACATCGCCAACGATTATCTGAGCCCTCCGCGCAGCGATTGCTGGTTCGACATCGGGATGATCGTCAAGGGGCCGAGTGTCGCGCGCGCGGCGCTATGGTTCGACGAAATCCATGATTACACCGTCAACAACGACGGCAAACTGCTGATGTTGAGGCGATTGATCCGCGAATGGCCGATCGACAATGGCGCGATATCCTGGCTCGTCGGCGGCCCCACCCAGCGGCTGTCGCCCTGGGCCCGCGCGGTGCGCGCCGACCTCGAAAACGCGCGCCAACTCGACATGGCGATGGCCTATTTTTCCCCGGGCCAGGGCATGCTCCGCCGCCTCGGACGCGTCGCGCAGCGTGGGCGGGCGCGCTTCGTGATGGCGGGCAAATCGGACAATGCCGCAACGATCGGCGCATCGCGCCTGCTCTACGGCTATTTGCTGCGCAAATCCGCCGATGTGTGTGAATATCAGCCGTGCAAACTGCACATGAAGCTGATCATCATCGATGATGTCGTCTATATCGGCTCGGCCAATTTCGACGTGCGCAGCCTGTTCGTGAACGTCGAGGTGATGGTGCGGATCGCCGACGCGGGCTTTGCCCGACAGATGCGCGGTTTCGTTGCGGAGATGCGGTCCGATTGCGAAGTCATCACATCGAATTCGCACAAGGCGCGCGCCGGTTGGCTGACGCGCATCCGCTGGACGCTCGCCTGGTTCGTGGTCGGCATCGTCGATTATACGGTGTCGCGAAAATTGAACTTCGGGCTCGGCGATCCCGACCCGGAAGTTTAGTCTTTCCAGCCCCAGAACAGGAAGCAGGGCGGGACATTGACCCATTCGAACGCATTGTCGATGCGATTGAAGTGGACGGCCAGGAAATCGCGCGCGCGGGCGCGGAACTGATAGACAAGGAACGCGCCGCCGGGGCGAAGCACGCGGTGCGTCGCGGCGGCAATCGCCGGGCCGACGCCGGCGGGGAGCGTCGAAAAAGGCAAGCCCGAAAGGACATAGTCGGCGTGCTCGAAGCCATGCGCGCGTACGATCTCTTCGACATCAGAGGCCGAGCCGTGGACCGCGATGAAGCGGCTGTCGCGGATGTCCTTACGCAAATAGTCGATGAAATCCTCGTTGGTGTCGATCGCGATCAGCGTCGCATCGCCCGCCATATGTTCGAGTATGGGGCGGCAGAAGGTGCCGACGCCGGGGCCATATTCGACGAAGAGCTTGGTGTTCTTCCAGTCGACGGGCTTCAGCATGTGGCGGATCAGCGTCGGCGACGACGGCACGATCGATCCCACCATGACCGGATGCTTGATGAAGCCGCGGACGAACATGCCCCACGGCCCGAAAAAGCGTTTTACGCCCTCGCGAACCCGGCGGGTCAGCGGGGCTTTTGTTTCTTGGGCCTGCGCCCGCGGATTGGTCATGATGGCTTTCGCGTTGTTGCGGTTGCCAAAGGCGTGGCAAAATCGGCGCCTTGGCGCAAGGAAAGAGTCTGTCTTGACTCTGGACAGCGTGGCCCTCGCGTGTAGGGAGAGGCGGCGTTACCGACCACAGCCAAGGAGGGGGCGAACATGGCGACGACATCGCATTCCATCCCCTCCGACCGCATGGCGGTCCTCTTTGCGGTGATGCTGGTCGCCGCCGCGGGTAACACTGCGATGCAATCCATCCTGCCCTCCATCGGTGCCAAATTGCGCATCCCCGACGTCTGGGTCAGCCTGGCGTTCAGCTGGTCGGCACTGCTCTGGGTGCTCACCGCGCCGCATTGGGCGCGCCAGTCGGACAAGCGCGGCCGCAAGGCATTGATGGCGCTGGGCGTCGTCGGCTTCCTGTCGTCGATGGCCTTGTGCGGGTTGACCCTCTGGGCCGGGCTCCAGGGCTATCTCGCCGCGGGGGTCACCTTCATCGTCTTCGCGGTGTTTCGCAGCCTCTACGGCGGCTTCGGCTCGGCGTCGCCCCCTGCGGTGCAGGCTTATGTCGCCGCGCGCACTGATCCCGAGCAGCGGACGCAGGCGCTCTCGCTCGTTTCCTCGTCGTTTGGGCTCGGCACCGTCATCGGCCCCGCGATCGCTCCCTTCTTCATCCTGCCGATCGTTGGCCTCGCCGGGCCTTTACTCGTCTTTGCGCTGATCGGCCTCGGCGTGTTGATCGCGCTGCGCTGGCGCTTGCCCGACGACGTGCCGCGCTTTGCCGCGCGCGGTGCCATCGTATCCTATCCCACAACGGGCGCATCGCCGCAGACAGCGGCCGACGAAGCCGAAGAGCAGGTGCTCGACCCAAGCGATGCCCCTCCCCTTCGCTGGACCGACACCCGCGTCCGTCCGTGGCTGCTCGCGGGCCTGTTCGGCGGGCAGGCGCAGGCGATGATGCTCGGCGTGATCGGCTTCCTGATCCTCGACCGCCTCCACCTGCGCCTGCGTCCCGACGAGGGCGCCGCGATGACCGGAATCGTGCTGATGGCGGGAGCCTTCGCGACATTGCTCTCGCAATGGGGATTGATCCCGCTGCTCAAGATGTCGCCGCGCACCGCCGTGCTCTGCGGCGCCAGCCTCGGCGGGCTCGGGACGGTGATGACGGGGCTATCTTATGACTTCCACGGCATCATCATCGGCTTCGCGCTGGCATCACTCGGCTTCGGGCTGTTCCGTCCAGGTTTCACCGCAGGCGCATCGCTATCGGTGCCGCGCCGCGATCAGGGCAGCGTCGCGGGGATGACCGCGTCGATCAACGGATCGGCCTATATCATATCCCCTGCGGTCGGCGTGCTGCTCTATAACTGGCACCCGATGGTCGCCTACGGCCTGATGGCGGGCTTTTGCAGCTGGCTGGTCCTGTGGGGCTGGTCGGCGCTGAAACCGAACCAGCCCAAGGAAAAGCAGCTCTAGTCGGCCGCGCCGTCGTGCTTGCGCTCGCGCACGGGCTTGAGCATGCCGGGCGCGAAGAAGCCGATCGGATCGACGCTCATCGCGGCCTGCTTGATCTCGCCCTGGATCTTTTCATAATCCTTTTCCATCGCCTCGGTCACCGACGCGCGGGTGTCCTTCAGCGCAGCCTCGAAATCCTCCATCATCACCGTGTCGCTGTCGAGCGACCGCTTGAGCGCGGCAAGCCCGGCACGCCGCGTCAGGTCCTCAAGGTCCGCGCCGGTGAAACGATCCGACCTTTCGGCGAGTGCGGCCAGATCGACATCCTTCGCCAGCGGCATCTTGCTCGTCTGAATTTCGAGAATGCGCCGGCGCCCCTCCTTGTCGGGCACCGCGACATAGATCAGTTCGTCGAGCCGCCCCGGACGCAGCAACGCGGGGTCGATCAGGTTCGGCCGGTTCGTGGCACCAATGACGACCACCGACTGCATCTCCTCGATCCCGTCCATCTCGGCGAGGATCGTGTTGACCACACGCTCAGTGACTTGCGGCTCGCCCGACGTCCCGCTGCCCCGCGCGGGCACCAGGCTGTCGAGTTCGTCGATGAAGATGATCGTCGGCGCCACCGCGCGCGCGCGGGCAAACAGGCGCGCGATCTGCTGCTCGCTCTCGCCATACCATTTGGAGAGCAGGTCCGACGACTTGATCGAAATGAAGTTCGCATCGGATTCACGCGCCGCCGCCTTCGCCAACAGGGTCTTGCCGGTTCCGGGCGGGCCATAGAGCAGGAAGCCCTTGGCCGGACGAATACCCAGGCGGCGGAACGCCTCGGGATTCTTCAGCGGCAGTTCGATCCCTTCGATCAGCTTGTCGCGCGCGGCGTCGAGCCCGCCGATGTCGCTCCAGCGCGTCTTCGGCGCCTGCACCATCACTTCGCGCATCGCCGACGGCTGGACGCGTTTCAGCGCATTGTTGAAATCCTCGCGCGTCACGCGGAGTTCCGCGAGCACCTCGGGCGGGATCGTTCCTTCCTCAAGGTTGAGCTTAGGCATGATCCGCCGCACCGCCTCGATCGCGGCTTCGCGCGTCAGCGCGGCCATATCGGCGCCAACGAAGCCGAAGGTCGTGCGCGCGAGCTCCGCGAGATCGACATTCTCGGCGAGCGGCATTCCGCGTGTATGGATGCCCAATATCTCGCGTCGCCCGCTCTCGTCGGGGACGCCGATCACGATTTCGCGGTCGAAACGGCCCGGACGCCGGAGCGCCTCGTCGATCGCGTCGGGACGATTGGTCGCCGCGATAACGACGAGGTTCGTCCGCGGCTCAAGCCCGTCCATCAGAGTCAAGAGCTGCGCGACGAGGCGCTTTTCGGCCTCGCCTTGAACCTGCCCGCGTTTCGGCGCGATCGAATCGATCTCGTCGATAAACAGGATCGACGGCGCGGCCTTTGCCGCTTGCTCGAAGATATCGCGCAGGCGCTTTTCGGACTCGCCATAGGCGCTGCCCATGATCTCGGGCCCGTTGATCAGGAAAAATTGCGCTTCGCTTTCGTTGGCAACCGCGCGCGCAAGCCGCGTCTTGCCGGTTCCCGGCGGGCCATGCAGCAGCACGCCGCGCGGCGGATCGACGCCGAGGCGGCGGAACAGTTCGGGATAGCGCAGCGGCAGCTCGACCATCTCGCGCAGCTGGTCGATCGTATCGCCCAGACCGCCAAGATCGTCGTAAGTGACGTCGGTGCGGCGCGCGTCCTGCGGCTCCTGATATTCGGGAAGCAGCTCGATTTCGGTATTCTCGTCGATGAACACGACGCCCTTGGGGCTCGCCGACACGACGAGCAGGCGCACTTCGGCGAGCGCATAGGCGGGCGCATTGAGCATCTGGCGGAGCTGCGGCGGCATGTCGCCCGACTCCAGCCGCTGCTGCCCGGCGGTCGCGACGGTATCGCCCGCGACGAGCGGACGGCCGAAAAAGCTGCGCTTCAGGGCATTGGCCGATCCCTGCAGGCGCAGATTTTCTTGCGCCGGGGCGAAAACCACGCGCGTTGCGGGGCGCGTTTCGACGCGGCTCAGCACGACCATATCGCCCGCACCCGCGCCGGCGTTGGCGCGCTGCAAGCCGTCGAGGCGGATGACTTCCAGCCCTTCATCCTCGGCATAGGGGAGTACGACGCGCGAGGCGGTCTCGCGTTTGCCGCTGATCTGGACGATATCGCCTTCGGTAACGCCAAGTTCGGCCATCGCGGAGCGCGGAATACGGGCGATTCCTCCCCCGCTTTCTTCGGCGCGTGCATTCGCCACCTGCAGTTTGACCTGTTTTTCTTTTACCGCTGCGTCGGCCAAGGCGTGTCTCCCGCAAAATAGTCAGAATGCCGAAGATAGGATGGTCGTTCCCTATTTGCGACCCCCGGCACCACAGCCATTTATGACGCACTGCACAAAATTCTGGCATGTCCGACAAGGTCATGTCATCATCGGCACCCGATATGCCACGCCTTCCCCCCATCAGCAGCATGGAGGCCTTTCTCGAGGTCGCCCGTCACGGCACGGTCAAGGCGGCCGCGATCGAACTCGGCCTGTCGATGCCCGCGCTGTCGCGCCGAATCCAGACACTCGAGCATACCGTCGGCCGCCCGCTGTTCAACCGCCACCACCATGGGCTCAGCCTGACCGAAACGGGCCGCGCGCTGCACGAACAATTGTCGCCGATTCTCGACGAATTGCGTAACGTGATCGAACAGGTCGGCAGCCCCGACGCCTCGCTGCGCCTTCACCTCAACGTCCTGCCGCTCTTCGCGCAGCAGCGCCTGTTCCCCCGGCTTCCCGAGCTTCGGCGCCAGCACCCCGAACTGCATATCGACATCGACACCATGTCGCATGCCGAAGCCCGGCTGGGCGACGGCATCGATGCCGCGATCGCGCTCGCACGCTCGATCGACCCAGTGCTCTATGCCGCGCGGCTCGACCAGGACAAGGTGTTCCCGATTGCCTCGCGGACGCTGACCGACGGCGATCGCGCGATCACCGTCCCCGAACAGATGCAGCGGATGACCGTCCTGCTCCACCGCGAAATGCCGGAAACCTTCGCCGAGTGGAAAAAGGCGATCGGCATGCCTTATCTGGAGCCGGCAGGGATCGATTATTTCGATTCGGGGCCGCTGATGCTCGAAGCTGCTGCGCAGGGGATCGGCGTCGCGTTCATGCACGGCCATCATTTCGACGATGCGCACGACCCGCGCCTCGTCCGCCTCTTCGATTTCGACGTCGACAGCCCGTACAGCTATTGGTTCGTGTGCCGCCCCCGCGCGCTGCGCCAGCCGGCGGTCAAGCTGTTCCACGACTGGTTGCTCGCCGCGAAGATATAGCATCGTGAATGCCGTGCGGACAGGCACGACAGACCCGTCGACGACGGGAATTGCACTCGCCACACAAGTGCGCGACAAGGCTGCGACCCTCTAAGCTTCATCAAGCTCGGGAAGGCTGCAAAATGGATCTGGTGAATTTCGCACGTCGTTCGCGGTTCATCCGTTCGGTCTTTTCGCTCCCGTTATATGGCAGGAACAGGTGGATGGGATATCGGCAGGCGCCCGCCAAAGCCGTTCTCGATCGCATCGAGGGTCTCGTCGCATCGGATGTCCGGCTGAGAGTCGAAGAGTTTGACGGCGAATTCATACTGGGGCCGCGCTCGCATATCCTTCGGCGTCTTCTTTCCGAGGGCTTTTACGAACCCGAATTGGTGCAACTTTTCCTGTCCCATCTGACGCCCGATCGCGATGTTGTCGATGTTGGCGCGAACGTCGGCTTTTTTTCGGTTCTGGCGGCGAAGCGGCTGACGACGGGGCGCGTCCTTGCCGCAGAGCCCACAACGGCCGCATTTTCGCGCCTCTCGCAAAATGTCACGATCAACGATGTCGAGACGAAGGTGATATTGTACAACGGCCTGGTGTCGAACGAGGCGAGTTTGGCGACGCTGGACATCGTTCCGGGCCGCGAAGAATATTCGTCCATGGGAGGAATCGTACACCCTTCGGTGGCTGGCCAGGCCGTGCAGACCGAAACGGTTCAGGCCAGGCCCCTCGACAGCCTCGTTGCCGAGAATGGGCTGCGGCCTGCGGTGATAAAAGTGGACGTCGAAGGCGCGGAAGGCATGGTCTTCGAAGGCGCGCAACAGACTTTGCGCGATTATCGGCCTGTGGTCCTTTCCGAATTCAGCCGCCCGTTGCTCGCAAGGAACGGATCTTCGCCCGAAGCGATTATCGCGCTCTTCGATCGCTGCGGCTACGATGTCCACAATCCCTTCGATCGATCCGCGAACGCCGGCGCGATCGATTTCGACGAGATCATCGCGATTCCCCGTCCGGCCTGAAAACTTTGATCCGATCGGCTGGCCGCCTGCTCCGCGGGTTCGGGATCCCCGATTCCGGAACGCGCGACAGGATTATCCGGTCTTCGCCGACTGCGGATATTCAGAAAGGTTTGCGCGGTAAAACGCGACGACCTTGCGCGGCGTTTTCCATGCGCCGGCTGCCCCGCGAATTCCGATTCTTCAGGAAAATGGTGCTGCTGGACAGGATTGAACTGTCGACCTCGTCATTACCAATGACGCGCTCTACCACTGAGCTACAGCAGCAACCGGGATGCCGGCAAACGGATGTTCGCTGGGCAGGCGCGGCCTATGGCGGGGCGCCCTGCGCCTGTCAAGGTGCGAGGGTTGACGATCGGACAATTTCGCGGGCATGGCGCATGGCGTGAACAAGACGCCCTCCCCCGCCGATGTCGAACGCGAGCGCCGCCTCGCCGAGGCGCTGCGCGCCAATCTGCGCAAGCGCAAGGCGCAGGCGCGCGATAGCAAAGCCGAAACGCCGCCTAAAGACTGACGGTCACCGTCACGTCGTCGCCCTCGGCGATCCCCTCGGCCTTTCGCACCATCGCCTTGACCGGCAGAAGCCAGCCGCCGCTTTCCTTGTGCGGAAAGACCGACGTCTTCCACCGCGTGCCGCCGATAATCGCCTCGACACGCGCGGATCCGAATCCCTTTCGCCCGTCGAGCCATTGGCCGGTCATCGCCGCCATGCGAATCCCATCGGCAGCCTCACCGGCGATTGTGACGAAAAACCACGCAGCGGGCGCGGTCGCCGATTGCCAGCGCCAGAGCGGCGTCGTGACGGTGAAATCCTCCAAGGAATTACTTCGCGGCGGCCGGGCGTACCGGCACCGGGATATTGCAGATATCGGCGCCGCCCGCCGGAGTGATGAAGAAGGGATCGCGCCGGTTTGCGCGCGCATCAATATAGCGCGCAAAACTGTCGCTTTCGGTCGACAGATACTCGAATTTCGGTTGCCCGGTCGCCGGCAATTCGCTCGCGATGCGGATCGATGCAATGGGTGTGCGTTCGGCGTCGGTCTTATAGAAACCAAGCGCCTCCGTCCCGCGCGGCAAGCTCGAAAGATGCTCGATCCCGCTGATGACGCGGCCGACGACGGCGATGTTGCGATCGAGATGGCGGGGGGCGTGGCCGATCACGGCATAGAGTTCGGCGCCGCTGCCGGTATCGGGTGACATATTTCGTCCGACGCCGACCATCGCATAACAATGGAGCGGCCACCTCCTGTCGGGCACCCCGCGATCGTCGAGACCGATCGGCCAGCCCGATTCGAACGTCACCGTCGGGGCATAAGCATCGGCGTCCGGGTCGAAACCATCTCCGAATATGGCGATGTTCTCTTTCATCCTCGCCGCCCGTCGTGCCGCTTCGTCCTTTGACATGACTATGACCGTTTTTCCCTCCACGGTGGTTTCGGCGCTCGCCGGGTCGGCGACGACATAGCCACCCTCGGGAACCACCGCTAAACCCGCGGGCAACGCCTTCTTTTCAGTCGCATCGCCCCATTGCGCGACATAATTGTCCTGCACGCGGTTGACGCTCGTTCCGTCCCACCAATGCGCGGCGGCGAGCTTGCGGATATTGCCGATCCACCCCTGACTGAACGGCGCGGGCATCAGCTGGATGACGACGCGGCGCGGCTTGCCCTTCGCGTCGGGCGCGAGATCCATCACGAGCAGGTCCGACGGCGCAATGGCGACCCAGTCGCTCGCCGGCGCCGCAGCGGCAATCTCTCCCGGCGAGGGGATCGGTGCGGGCTCCGCGCCATATGCGGGAAGAACGAGCGACGCGGCCAGGGCGGCCGACAGGAGCAGATGTTTCATAGCCGATGTCTGCCATGCCCAATCGGCTTGCGAAAGCCCCGCCAAGCGATTAGGGCGCCCGTTCCAGAGCATGCGGAGCGGTGGCCGAGTGGTCGAAGGCGCTCGCCTGGAAAGTGAGTATACGTCAAAAGCGTATCGAGGGTTCGAATCCCTCCCGCTCCGCCACCCCAACAAAATTCCGGTCAAATCGGCACGATCCTCGGTGCAGCCTCCGCTTTTCGCGTGGTCAACAGGGCCAGACAGTCATTGATCCATTTGTGGTTGAAAATATCAAAATCCGGGCGCGATATGTTAGCTTGGACGCTCGAAACACGATCCCACTAGCGATTTCGAACGCCACGCCGTAAAGGCGCCGCCATGCGGATCGCGATCATCGACACCAGCACGACGCGCGCGGCGATCATCTCCGATGGTTTGCGCGAGGCGGGGCTCGACGATCTGGTGCTGATCGATCCGGCGGGCGCGCTGGTCGCGCAAATAGAAGCGGCGAAACCCGAAGTCATATTGGTCAATCTGGAAAATCCCAGCCGCGATCTGCTGGAGGATTTCTTTGCCATGTCGCGCGCGCTCGCCCGGCCGATCGCGATGTTTGTCGACCAGAGCGATACCGAGGCGACCGGCGCCGCGATCGACGCGGGCGTGTCGGCCTATGTTGTCGACGGCCTGTCGAAGCAGCGAATCAAACCCGTCATCGATCTCGCGGTGCGCCGTTTTCAGGCATTTTCACGGCTCCAGCGCGAACTCGACGAGGCCAAAAATGCGCTGGTCGAGCGCACGGTGATCGATCGTGCAAAAGCGATCCTGATGAAACGCCGCGCAATCGACGAGCCCGCCGCCTACGCGCTGCTGCGCGGGCAGGCGATGCGCACCAATCGCCGGATCGCCGAGATCGCCGAGGCGATCGTCACAAGCGACGCGCTCCTGGGAGATATGGAATGAGCGCCGAGACATTCCGGATCGGATTCCTGCCGCTGGTCGATGCCGCGCTGCCGATCCTCGCGCGCGAACTGGGCTTCGCGGCGCGCGAGGGCGTTAACATCGAACTGGTCCGCGACATGACCTGGGCGACGGTGCGCGACCGCTTGCTCTATGGCCACACCGACGCGGCGCATATGATCGCGCCGCTCGCGATCGCCACCGCGCTCGGCCGCGACCGGCCGGCGGTGCCGATGGCGGTGCCCTTCGTGCTCGGTCTCAACGGCAATGCCGTGACCTTTTCGACCCGGCTCGCGAAAGATGTCGGGCTCGGCGATACGCTCGGCGACCCCGCGGCGATCGGCGTGGCGCTCGAACGCGTCGCCGCCGCGCGGAAGGCGGCGGGCGAACCGCTGCGCTTTGGCGTCGTCCACCGTTACTCCAGCCATAATTACATGCTGCGCTACTGGCTCGCCGGGGTGGGCATCCGTCCCGACGCCGACGTCGAGATCGTCGTCACCAGCCCGCCCTTCGCCGCCGACGCTCTCGCGGCGGGCGAAGTCGACGGCATCTGCGTCGGCGAGCCGTGGAACTCGATCGCGGTCGAGCGCGGCGTCGGCCATATCGCGCTCGCCACCGCGCAGATCTGGCGCCGCGGCGTCGAAAAGGTTCTCGCGATGCGCGAGGCCGTCATCGACGAGCGGCGCGATGCGGTCGAGGCGCTGCTGCGCGCGCTCCACGCCGCCGCCGCGCATTTCGTCGAACCCGGCACCGCCGAAGAAAGCGCCGACATATTGGCGCGGCCCGAATATCTCGGCGCCTCGCGCGACGCGGTGCTGCGCGCGATCACCGACCGTATCCGCGTCGTCCCCGGCGGCGAACCGATCCACTATCCCGACTTCATGTTCCAGTATCGCGAAGCCGCGAATTTCCCGTGGCGCAGCCAAGCCGCATGGCTTTATTCGCAGATGCTTCGATGGGACCGCGCTGGCTATTCGGCCGCCGATGCCGCGACCGCCGCGGCGGTGTTCCGCCCGGACGTTTATCGCGCCGCGCTGGCCGGGTCGGGCGCGCCCCTTCCCGGCGCCAGTTCAAAGCTCGAAGGCGGGATCGGCGAGCCTCTTGGCGCCGGGTCGACACAGGGCCGCCTTGTCCTCGGCAGCGACCGCTTTTTCGACGGACGCGCCTTCGATCCCGACGACATCCAAGGCTATCTGGCTGATTTTAGCTAGGTTTATTCCTGCATTCGAATTTATGCTGCACCTGCGAAATAGCGGGTTGCGTGCTATCTGCGAATCAGGCAGTTTAAACGCACTCGGCGACGCTGCCGGGGCGAGATAAAGCGGCTACGGCTCCAACGACGGGGCCGGTCCGCGCGGCAGGCGGGGAGCCTTTTCCCCGCACTCCAACAGGCAATGAAGCCGTCAGGATGCGCCCGCGGGCCGCCGTCCTGGCGGCTTTTTTATTGCCCGTCGCACAAGGGGACGGACGATGACGGACATGACGAGCGGCACCGGCGCCGGGACAAAATCGAACTTCTGGGCCAGCGGCCACTGGCCGACATTGGTCGCGGCCTTTCTCTATTTCGACCTCGCCTTCATGGTGTGGGTCATCCTCGGGCCGCTCGCCCCCGCGATTTCCGAAGACCTCGGGCTCACCCCGGCGCAAAAGGGGCTGATGGTCGCGGTGCCGACGCTTGCGGGCGCGTTGCTCCGCGTCGTCAACGGCCTGCTCGTCGACCGCATCGGGCCGAAGCGGTCGGGCGCAATCAGCCAGCTCATCGTCATCGCCGGGCTGTTCTCCGCATGGGCGATGGGGGTTTCAAGCTTTGCCGGCACGCTCGCGTTGGGCATCGTCCTCGGCTTCGCGGGCGCGAGCTTCGCGATCGCATTGCCCCTCGCCAGCCGCTGGTATCCGCCCGAGCATCAGGGCAAGGCGATGGGCCTCGCCGGCATGGGCAATTCGGGCGTTGTGCTCGCGGCGCTCTTCGCACCCGGCCTCGCCAAGCTGTTCGGCTGGAACGCCGTGCTCGGCCTCGCGTGCATCCCGCTGACGATCGTCTTCTTCGTCTATCTCGCGATGGCGAAGGATGCGCCGAACGCGCCCGCACCCAAGAAGCTGATCGATTATTTCGAGCCGCTCAAGACCGCCGACGCCTGGTGGCTGATGGCCTTTTACGCGGTGACCTTCGGCGGCTTCGTCGGGCTTGCGGCCTCGCTGCCGATCTATTTCACCGACCAGTTCCACCTGACCCCGGTGATGGCGGGTTATTGCACCGCGGGCTGCGTTTTCGCCGGATCGCTGGTGCGGCCGATGGGCGGCGCGCTCGCCGACCGGATCGGCGGGGTGAAAGCGCTGATGATGGTCTTCGTCGTCGCGGCGTTGGCGATTGCCGGGGTGCCGCAGGCGAACACGCTGCCCGCCGCGCTCGGCCTGTTCGTGATCGCGATGCTCGCGCTCGGCACCGGCAATGGCTCGGTGTTCCAGCTCGTGCCGCAGCGCTTTTCGGCCGAAATCGGCGTGATGACCGGGCTTGTCGGCATGGCGGGCGGGGTCGGCGGTTTCTACCTCGCCTCCTCGCTCGGCTTCGCCAAGCAATGGGCGGGCAGCTTTGCCCCCGGTTTCTATATCTTCGCCGGACTTGCGGTGGTCGCGCTCGTCGCGCTGCTCTTCGTCAAAGGCCAGTGGCGCCGGACGTGGGGCGCGGCCGAAGGCGTGCGGATCTGATCGATGACGCGCATTCTCATCTTTCTGGCCACACTCGCACCCGCCGGGGTCGCGCAAGCAGAGGAAATCGTCCTGAAGCCGATCGGCGAAGCGCGCCTGCGCTATGAGCAGGTCGATCAGGACGGTCTGCCCGCCGATGCCGAAGCCTTGACGCTGCGCGTCCGCGCCGGGGTGGAAGCCAAGGCGGGTAGCTGGTCGGCGCTGATCGAAGGGCAAGGCAATCTCGCGATCATCGACGATTATTTCGACGGCCTCCACGGCGCCGCGACGCGCCCGCTGGTCGGCGATCCCGACAATATCGCCCTCGCCCGCGCACAAATCCGCTATGCATCGCCCGCCTTTGCACTCACCGCGGGGCGGCAGCGGCTCGGCTTCGACGACGAGCGTTTCGTCGGCAGCGTCGGCTTTCGCCAGAACGGCCAGAGCTTCGATGCGGTGCGTGCCGAGATCACGCCGCTAAAAGGCGTGAAGGCCGACCTCGCCTATGCGTGGAGCGTGCGGACGATCTGGGGCATCGATGGCGCGGGGCCGCGACAACAGGCGGTGTCGGGCGACAATGTTTTCGGCAACCTCAGCACCCAGACCCCGATCGGCAAACTCTCAACCTTCGCCTATCTGGTCGATCAGGACGAGATGGCGATGCAGGGTTATCGCCTGTCGAGCCAGAGCTATGGCGTGCGCCTCGACGGAACCCAGCCGCTCGGCAAGGCGAAGCTCGCATATCAGCTCAGCTACGCGCGCCAGTCGGACGGGCACCGCAATCCGAACAATTATGCGGCCGACTATTATCTGGCTGATGTTGCGATCGATTTCGAAGGCCCCCGGGTCGGCGTCGGGTATGAAATACTCGGCGCCGACAACGGAACCGCGCTCACCAGTTTCCAGACCCCGCTCGCGACGGGTTTCAAGTTTCAGGGCTGGGCCGACAAATTCCTCACCACCCCGCCCGACGGGGTCCGCGACCTTTATGCGAGCGCCGGCTGGGGCTGGAAGGCGGTCGGGCCGCTCAAGGCCGTCACGCTGCAAGCCGTGTACCACGACTATCGCAGCGACCGCGCGAGCCGCTCCTACGGCGACGAGATCAACCTGCTCGCGAGCGCGAAGCTCGGCAAGCTCTCCGCCGCCGCCCGCTACGCGCACTACAACGCCGACACTTTCGCCACCGATACCGACAAATTCTGGCTGCAACTGGACTGGACGATTTAATGGAACACCGCCCCATCAAGACCGACGCCGACACGCGCGACCATCTGGTCGTCATCGGCAACGGCATGGCCGGATGCCGCGCGGTCGAAGAACTGCTCGCGCGCGATCCGGCGCGCTATCGCGTGACGATCTTCGGCGCCGAACCGCGGGTCAATTACAACCGCATCATGCTTTCCCCCGTCCTCGCGGGCGAGAAGAGCTTCGACGACATCGTGATCAACGACGCCGACTGGTATGCGGCGAACGGCATTGCGCTGGTCGCAGGCGATCCGGTGGTCGCAATCGACCGCGCGGCCAGGACGGTGACGACGCGCGGCGGCGCGACCGAAAGCTATGACCGGCTGCTGATCGCGACCGGCTCCGACCCCTTCATCATCCCCGTGCCCGGCAAGGACCTGCCCGGGGTGATCGCGTTCCGCGACATGGACGATGTCGACACGATGCTCGCGGCCGCGGATGCGGGCGGCGATGCGGTCGTCATCGGCGGCGGGCTGCTCGGGCTCGAAGCCGCGCACGGGCTTTCGCTCCGCGGGATGAAGGTCACCGTCATCCACCTGATGCCGACCTTGATGGAACGCCAGCTCGACGAGGCGGCTGGCTGGCTGCTCAAGCAGGCATTGGAAGGCCGCGGCCAGACGATCCTGACCGGCGCCGACACCGCCGAGATCGTCGGTAACGGCAAGGTCGAGGGGGTGAAACTCAAGGACGGAACACTGATCCCCGCCAGCCTCGTCGTGATGGCAGTCGGCATTCGCCCGTCGGTCGCGCTTGCCCGCGACGCCGGACTCGCGGTCGGGCGCGGCATCCAGGTCGACGACCATATGGTTACCAGCGACCCCGCGGTGCTCGCGGTCGGCGAATGCGTCGAGCATGACGGGCAGGTTTACGGCCTCGTCGCGCCGCTGTGGGACATGTGCCGTAGCCTCGCCGACGGCCTCGTCGAACAGCCGACAGGCTATCGCGGCTCGGTCACCTCGACCAAGCTCAAGGTGTCGGGAATCGATGTCTTTTCGGCGGGCGATTTTTCGGGCGGCGACGGGTGCGAGGACATCGTGCTGCGCGACGCTAGCCGCGGCGTCTACAAGCGCGTTATCGTCAGGGACGACCGGATCGTCGGTGCGGTGCTCTACGGCGATACCGCCGACGGCAGCTGGTATTTCGACCTGCTCAAGAAGCAAGAGGACGTCTCCGACCTTCGCGACCTCCTGATCTTCGGCCAGTCCTTCGCCTCGGGAGGGGGCGCGGCGGACCCTAAGGCGGCCGTTGCGGCGCTCTCGGACGATGCCGAGATCTGTGGCTGCAACGGCGTCACCAAGGGCCAGGTCGTCTCGTGCATCGCCAAGGGCGCGCACAGCCTCGACGCAGTGCGCGGCACCTGCAAGGCGTCGGCAAGCTGCGGCAGCTGTACCGGCCTCGTCGAGAATCTTCTCGCGCTGACGCTCGGCGACGATGTCCAGGCGGGCCCCAAGACGATGTGCAAATGCACGAGTTTCGGCCATGACGATGTCCGGCGTGAGATCGTCGCGCAGGCCATGCGCTCGATCCCCGAGGTGATGCAAAAGCTGCATTGGACGACCCCCGACGGTTGTTCGTCGTGCCGCCCGGCGCTCAACTATTATCTGCTCTGCGCGCTCCCCGGCGACTATGTCGACGACCAGCAGAGCCGCTTCGTCAACGAGCGGATGCACGCCAATATCCAAAAGGACGGCACTTACTCGGTCGTCCCGCGCATGTGGGGCGGGCTCACCAACCCGACCGAGCTGCGCGCGATCGCCGATGTCGTCGAGAAATTCAATGCGCCGATGGTCAAGGTCACCGGCGGCCAGCGGCTCGACATCTTCGGGATCAGGAAGGAGGACCTTCCCGCGGTCTGGGCCGACCTCAATGCCGCCGGGATGGTTTCGGGGCACGCTTATGGCAAGTCGCTGCGCACGGTGAAGACGTGCGTCGGGTCCGAATGGTGCCGCTTCGGCACGCAGGATTCGACCGGCCTCGGCGTCAAGATCGAGCGGATGAGCTGGGGCAGCTGGATGCCGCACAAGTTCAAGATCGCGGTGTCGGGATGCCCGCGCAACTGCGCCGAGGCGACGATCAAGGATTTCGGCATCGTCTGCGTCGACAGCGGTTACGAGCTCCACGTCGGCGGCAACGGCGGCATTCACGTGCGCGCCACCGACCTGCTTTGCAAGGTCGCGACCGAGCAGGAGGCGATGGATTATTGCGCCGCCTTCATCCAGCTTTACCGCGAGGAGGCGCGCTACCTCGAACGCACCGCGCCGTGGATCGAGCGCGTCGGGGTCGATTATGTGAAGGCGCGGATCGCCGACGATCGGGCAGGCCGCGAAGCGCTGCGCGCGCGCTTCCTTTATGCCCAGAGCTTTTCGCAGGACGACCCGTGGGCGCAGCGCGCCGAGGGTGCCGAACGCGAACATCATGCGCCGATGGCGCGCTTCACCCCGCAGGAAGGGTTTTTGAAAGAGGAGATCGGGGCATGACCGGCGACTGGCTCGACATCGGCTGGGTCGATGAAATCCCCGTGCGCGGCAGCCGCACCGTGCAGGTCACGGGCGGCGACGATATCGCGGTCTTCCGCACCGCAGAGGGCAAGGTTTTCGCGCTGCGCGACCGCTGTCCGCACAAACATGGGCGCCTCAGCCAAGGCATCGTCCATGGCGGCGCCGTCGCATGTCCCTTGCACAATTGGCGGATCAGCCTGTCGACCGGCGAGGCGCTGGGCGAAGACAAGGGCTGCACGCCAACCGTCCCGGTCAAGATCGACGCCGGCCGTGTCCTGATCTGCCGCGCCAGCACCCTGAAGGCCGCGGCCTGATGAGCGAAGCGGTCCGCACCACCTGCGCCTATTGCGGCGTCGGCTGCGGCATCCGCGCAACGGTGACGGGCGAGCGGAAGGTAACAATCGAAGGAGATCCCGACCACCCCGCCAACCGTGGGCGCCTTTGCTCGAAGGGCACGCATCTTGGCGAAACCGTCGGGCTCGAAGGTCGTCTGCTCACCCCCATGATCGGCAAGAAGCGCACGAACTGGGACAGGGCGCTCGACCTCGTCGCGAAGCGGTTCAAGGAAACCATCGCGCGCCACGGACCGAACAGCGTTGCCTTCTACGTCTCGGGGCAATTGCTCACCGAGGATTATTATGTCGCGAACAAGCTGATGAAGGGCTTCATCGGCACCGCGAATATCGACACCAATTCGCGGCTCTGCATGTCGAGCGCGGTCGCCGGCCACACGCGCGCCTTCGGTGAGGATATCGTCCCCGCGACCTATAACGATCTCGACGCCGCCGACCTGATCATCCTCGTCGGCAGCAACACCGCATGGTGCCATCCGATCATCTATCAGCGCATACGCGCACGCTGCGAAGCGGGCGCGAAGCTCGTCGTGATCGACCCGCGCCGTACCGAAACCGCCGAGGAGGCGGACATCCATCTCGCGATCCGGCCGGGCGGCGACGTCGCATTGATGAACGGCCTGTTGCAATATTGCCGCGAGGCGGGCGCGGTCGACGACGACTATCTCGCCGCGCACGTCGCGGTGCCCGAAAATTTCTGGGACGAGCTTGGAGAGGGGAATGACCTGTGGTCGGTGGCGCGCGCGTGCGACGTGCCCGTCGCCGACCTCAGGCGTTTCTATGAGCTGTTCGCCGCAACCCCGCGCACGGTCACGATGTTCAGCCAGGGGATCAACCAGTCGACGTCGGGCACCGATCAGGTGAACGCGATCCTCAACCTCCATCTAGCCACGGGGCGGATCGGCAAGCCCGGCGCCGCGCCCTTCTCGATCACAGGACAGCCCAATGCGATGGGCGGGCGCGAGGTCGGCGGGCTTGCCTCGACCCTCGCCGCGCATATGGATTTCGCGCCCGAGAACCGCGACCGCGTCCAGCGCTTCTGGGCCGCGCCGGCGATGGCGGAAAAGCCGGGCCTGAAGGCAGTCGACCTGTTCCGCGCGGTCGGCGAGGGGCGCATCAAGGCTTTGTGGGTGATGGCAACCAACCCCGCGGTGTCGATGCCCGACGCGGGCCGCGTGCGCGAAGCCCTCGCCGCCTGCCCCTTCGTTGTCGTCAGCGACGTGATCGAAAACACCGATACCGGCGCCTTCGCACATGTCCGCCTGCCCGCCGCGGCATGGGGCGAGAAGGACGGCACCGTCACCAACAGCGACCGCACGATCAGCCGCCAGCGCGCGCTGTTCGCGATGCCCGGCGAGGCGATGCCCGATTGGTGGATCGTCAAGGAAGTCGCGCGGCGCATGGGGTGGAAGACCGCCTTCAGCTATGACCGTCCGGCCGACATCTGGCGCGAGCATTGCCGCCTGTCGACCTATGACAATGACGGCGCGCGCCTCTTCGCGCTCCCCGGCGCCGCGCAGGGCGGCAATGCAGCCTATGACGACATGAAGCCCTTTCGCTGGGGCGGCGATCAGACCTTTGCCGACGGCCGCTTTTCGACCATAGACGGACGCGCAAGGCTGGTGCCGGTGGCGCAAAAGCCCCTGCCCGAGCCGCTTGTGAAATGGCCGCTGACGCTCAACACGGGGCGCTATCGCGACCAGTGGCATACGATGACGCGCACCGGCCTCGCGCCAAAGCTCGCGCGCCACCGCGAGGAGCCGCTGGTCGAGGTGCATCCCGACGACGCCGCGCGGCTCGGTCTTGTCGGCGGCGGGCTAGCGCGGGTCGAAACGCCGCAGGGCGAGAGCGTCTATCGCATCGTCGTTTCGGAAGGCCAGCGCCCCGGCGAACTGTTCGTTCCGATTCACTGGACCGACCGCACCTCGAGCGGCGGCCGCACCGGCCTACTCCCCCGCCCGCTCGTCGACCCCGTGTCGGGCCAGCCGGGCTTCAAACGGACTCCCGCCGCGATCGCGCCGGTCGCGACGAGATGGCGCGGTTTCCTGCTCTTGGCAAACGAACTCGACGAACGCCCCGCCTGCCTGTGGGCGACCCGCGTCGCGGTGCCGGCGGGGGTGCTCTGGGAACTCGCTGGCAACGGCGACCTCAAGTGCATCGAGGCGCTGCTCCCGCGCGGCGAACGGATCGAGGCGCAGGACATCGCGCGCGGGACACGCCGCGTCGCGGTCGTCACCGGGGGGCGTCTCGCCGGCGCGCTATTCGTGACCGAAAGCGGCGAGCTTCCGCCGCGCGACTGGCTGATCGCGCAGCTTTCCGCCCCTGACGTCGCGCCGACTTTGCTCGCCGGCCGCGCTCCCGGCGTGGCGGCCGACCGCGGTCCCATCATTTGCGTCTGCTTCGATATCGGATTGAAGACGATCGCCGCGGCGATCCGCGACCAGCAGCTTGCCGACGTCGCGGCAATCGGCGGTGCAATCGGCGCGGGAACCAACTGCGGATCGTGCCGCCCGGCGCTCGCCCGCATATTGGCAGAGGAGACGAGCGATGCAGCCTGACGATTTCCCGCCCGGCACCGTCTGGCTCGTGGGTGCCGGCCCCGGCGACCCCGACCTTTTGACGCGCAAGGCGATCCGCCTCATCGAGAGCGCCGACATCGTCTTCCACGACGCCCTCGTCGGCCCTGCGGTTCTCGACCTCATCCCGGCGGGCGCCGAACGCGTCAGCGTCGGCAAGCGTTCGGGCCGCCATTCGAAGGAGCAGCAGGAGATCGACGCGCTGCTGGTGGCGGCCGCCGCGGCGGGCAAGCGCGTCGTGCGCCTGAAGGGCGGCGACCCTTCGCTATTCGGCCGTTCGACCGAGGAAATCGCCGCCTTGCACATGGCCGGCTATCCCGTTTTCGTCTGCCCCGGCATTACAGCGGCGAGCGCCGCCGCAGCGTCGGCGAAAATATCGCTCTCGCTCCGCGGCGTCGCGCGCGATGTCCGTTTCGTCACCGCGCACAGCCGCCGGGGTGCGGCGCTCGACATCGACTGGAACTCGCTCGCCCGCTGCGGATCGACCCTTGCCTTCTATATGGGCCGCGACGCGGCGCCCGAGATCGCCCGCGGCCTCATCGGCGCGGGCATGCCGGGCGATATGCCGGTCATGATCGCTTGCAACGTCAGCCGCGCCGACGAGCAGCGGCTCACGACGCGCCTCGACCTGCTCGGCCTTGCAACGCGCGCGCTGGCGAACGACTCCCCGACGCTCATCCTCGTCGGTGCCGCGGTTGCGCTCGCCATGCCGGAGAAAGCTCGTGCGACGGCTGCCGACAGCGCGCTTTAGCATCGATTGAGCGGCTTCGCGCTCGCAACCAGGGGCGTTCGATCACCCCATCCGATATCGCGCAACTACCAGAATCGCTTGGTGTCGATGAAATCCTCATGCGCATCGCCGGCCGCTTCGATGAGCCGCCCCTTCTTGCCATGCGCCATCAATTCGGCCGCGCCGGGGCTTTCGGCGATGCCAAGCCTTGTCAGCAGCTCGGGGGCGGCCGCAAGATCGTTGAGTGCGCCGAGCTGGTCCTGCAGCGCTTCGAGCGCCTTTACGAAGCGCTTGTGCCGGCGTTTCTCGCCCTTGCGTTCGAACAGGCCGGTAAAGAATTCCGCCGCATAGCGTAGCTTCTTCGCGCTCTTGCGCACCTCGTGCCTCGCCTCGTCGTCGAGGCTGGCCAGATTGCGCCCCTTGCGCTTCACCTTTCGCCGATAGCGGTCGAGCGCCCGGGCGGCGAAGTCCCGCGCCGGTCGATTGCCTTCGCGCTCACCGCCTGCGGTCCCCGACCAATCCGACGTCGCAATCCACGCCGTCAGGTCGAACAGGAGCCGGCGCGCCCGCGCGGAGGAGAGAATTTCGCACACGTCATCATAAGCGGCCTCGCGCATCGTCGCGATCCCTTCGTGGAGCGGTCCACCCTCGGCACGTTTCACGAGCACGTCGAGATCGCGCACCTTGCCCAGTTCCGACGCCAGCCAGCGCAATTCCGTGCGCAAATCGATACCGGCATCCCCGATCATCGGCTTGAAGATCGAGAAGGCCGATCGAAGGCGACGCAGCGCGACGCGCGCCTGATGCAAGGCTTCGGTGTTCCGGTTTGCGAACAAAAGCGCCTCGTTGAGCCGGAACTGCCGGATGCACGATTGCATGATCTGCCCAAACGCCTGTGCCGCGGTCGTGTCACCGGCGAGGATCACCGCCTCGGCCGTGACTCTCGCCGGGGCCGCGCCGGTGAGCCGATAGCCGCGCTCCGACTTGCTCAGGACGCCGAGGCGTATCGGCACGGCGGCGTCAATCCGGCGCGCGAGAGCAAACAGCGCCGCGGGATCGCCGGACTTCAGCTCGAGCTCGATCTCACACACCGGCGACCGGCGCTCGCCGACCACGATTTCGCCGCGGTCGAGCACCAGCTCGATCGTTGCGCCGCCTTCGTCGATGACCCAGCTCTGGCGATCGATCTCGACCTCGAAGACCGGGCCGATGGCATCGATCTTGCCGCCGAGCAGCGCGGGAAGCGGCGTGGCATAGTCGAGGACCGGTGTGTCATTTTCCGCCGCGCGCTCCCATTCGGATCGGATGAAGAGACCGGCAGCACTGCCGCCGTCCGCCTTGATCGTCTGGACACGCTTCTTGCCCGAACGGCGGATACGAAGCGAAAGGCCCGCGTTGGCAACGTCATGATCGGGCGTGTCGAAATAGGTCGATATCTGCCGCATCTTCCTGGGCGCGCTCGCCAACAAACCCGACGCCTCGAATTTTCCGGCGTCTTCGCTCACAATTTCGAGTTTCAGCTCGACCTCGTCCGCCATCTGCATATTCTCCGGAAAGATCGGTTCGATCGTCACCTTCGCGTGCGCAACGGACGCCGCATATCGGATCTATCCTGAAAATTTGACGATCCGGCGATAGGCAGACTCTTTATCGCAATATGCGGCCAGCTGAAAGTTCGGGCACGGCCGCTCGCCTGAGGCCCGTTTCGTCGCAGATTAATATGGGAAACCCGCTCATCCGACAGCGTCGGACCATGGCAGGAAGGAAATGGCGCACCCGGAACGATTCGAACGTCCGACCCTCAGATTCGTAGTCTGATGCTCTATCCAGCTGAGCTACGGGTGCGTGGAGAGGCGCCTTTAAGACCCGTCGCGCGGGGGCGCAACCCCCTATTTCAGCTTTGTGACCGTTCCGCACGACGATTGGCGGCGGATCGCGTCGAGCCCGCCAATTTCCGCGGGCTCTTTCAGCAAAAGACGGATCAATGCGATCCCATGATCTTGGTTCGTACGCACGACCTCGGCACCCTTTGGCACCGCCTGTCCCGCGCGCGCGACGATGATTCGAAACGGCTTGCCGCCCGCCTCGACATCGTTGCGTACGAAAATCACGTCGGTCGCGGCATCGAAGATACTGAGCGAGCTGTAACGGCCCGGCACCGGCGCGACGTCGATCGCGATCGGCCCGTCCGAAAGGTCATAGGGACAGCTCGAATAAGCGAGGTCGGGACTCGGCCGCACGACCGGCTGGCGCTGGGGCGTCGCCAGATTGCCATAGGACATGGTGTTGACGCCGCCCTGCCCCAGCCGCTCGATCGCGACATTCATCAGGGCATAGGGAATCGCCCAGATCGCCACATAGGCGGTGGCGGCCGCGACGATCAGGCCGAAGGCGAGCGGGCCGAGCCAGTTCCGCATCTCAGCAGCCCTCCTTCACGATTTGCGGGAGCACGGCTTTGGCGGGATTGGCGCGGAACGCCTTGCCCGGGTTGTACATGCGCAGGGTCAGGTGAAAGGGCTGGCCCTTGGTTCCGGGCAACCAAGCCCCTTCCGCGAGCCTTGTCGGGGCGATTGTAACGCGCCATTCGCCCTTGGCATCGAGCGCGACATTGGCGCCGTTCACCGACCAGCTGTTCGCAGGATTCGCGACCAGATAGCCCGCCTCGTCATAGATGGTGACGCTCCACCAGCGCGCGTCGAGCGGCGTCCCCGACAGGCTGTAACGGCAATTGCCGTCGAGCGGCGCGCCCGCGGCGTCGGTCTTCGCCGACCAATAGACGGTTTCCTTTGCGGGAAGCGCAAGCAGGCCCGCGCGCGCCACCGCCGCGCGGGTCACCGGATCGGTCGCCTTGGTTCCAAAGCCGAGCGAGGTCGTCCACGGGCCATTGACGATCGCGCCGCCGCTGAGCCCGCCACCGGTTATCGCCCAAGCCGCGCCAAGCCCCACCGCTATCCCGCCCACCAAAGTGATTGCGTAGCGGTGCCAGCTCTTCATGCGCGTTCCCCCGGTTATTTGCCCTTTTTCAGCGCAGCCTGAGCGGCCGCGAGCCGGGCGATGGGCACACGGTAAGGCGAGGCGCTGACATAGTCGAGGCCCGTCTTTTCGCAGAAATGGATGCTCGGCGCGTCGCCGCCATGCTCGCCGCAGATGCCGAGCTTGACGTTGGACCGTGTCTTACGCCCGCGGTCGGCGGCGATCTCGATCAACTGCCCGACGCCCTCGACGTCGAGGCTGACGAACGGGTCGGTCAGGAAGATGCCCTTGTCGACATATTGCGTCAGGAAGCGGCCGGCGTCGTCGCGGCTGATGCCGATCGTCGTCTGCGTGAGGTCGTTGGTGCCGAAGGAGAAGAACTCCGCCGATTCTGCGATCTCGCCCGCCATCAGCGCAGCGCGCGGCAGTTCGATCATCGTGCCGACGAGGTACGCGATTTCGCGTCCCTTTTCGGCGAACACCGCCTTGGCTTGCGCGTCGACGACCGCTTTCATCAGGTCGAACTCGCGGCGCGTCGCAACGAGCGGAATCATCACCTCGGGGATCGGCGCGGCGCCGGTTTCGGCGGCAACGTCGCACGCCGCCTCGAAAATCGCGCGCGCCTGCATCTCGTAGATTTCGGGATAGGTGACGCCGAGGCGGCAACCGCGGTGGCCGAGCATCGGGTTGAACTCGTGCAGCTCGTTCGCACGCGCCTTCAGCGCCTCGATCCCGACACCTGCTGCCGCGGCGACATCGGCGAAATCCTCCTCGCGCGTCGGCAGGAATTCGTGGAGCGGCGGGTCGAGCAGACGGATGGTGACCGGCAGCCCCGCCATCACCCCGAAGATCGCGGCGAAGTCACCGCGCTGTTCGGGGAGCAGCTTGGCGAGCGCGGCGCGGCGGCCGGCTTCGCTGTCGGCGAGGATCATCTCGCGCACCGCGGTGATGCGCGCGGCATCGAAGAACATATGTTCGGTGCGGCAGAGCCCGATGCCCTCCGCGCCGAAATCGCGCGCGACCTGGGCGTCCTGCGGGGTTTCGGCGTTTGCGCGCACCTTCATGCGGCGCACCTTGTCGGCCCAAACCATCAGCGTGCCGAAGTCGCCAACGAGTTCTGGAAGCAGGGTCGGAACCTCGCCCGCCATCACTTCGCCGGTCGAGCCGTCGAGCGTCAGGATATCGCCCTCGCGGAGCTCACGCCCGCCAACACGCAGGATGCGTGCGGCGCCGTCGATCGACAGCCCGCCGGCACCCGAGACGCACGGGCGGCCCATGCCGCGCGCGACCACCGCCGCGTGTGACGTCATGCCGCCGCGCGCGGTGAGGATGCCCTTTGCGGCGTGCATCCCGTGGATGTCCTCGGGGCTGGTCTCGACGCGGACGAGGATCACGGCTTCGCCCATTTCGGCTGCCTTTTCAGCGCCGTCGGCGGTGAACATGATCTTGCCCGACGCCGCGCCGGGGCTCGCGGGAAGCCCCTTGGTCAGCACGTCGCGCGGTGCCTTCGGATCGAGCGTCGGGTGAAGCAGCTGGTCGAGCGCGCCCGGATCGACGCGGCCGACGGCTTCCTCTTCGGTGATCAGCCCCTCGGCCGCCATTTCGACCGCGATACGCAGCGCCGCCTTCGCGGTGCGCTTGCCCGAACGCGTCTGGAGCATCCAGAGCGTCCCGCGTTCGACGGTGAACTCGATGTCCTGCATGTCGCGATAATGCGTTTCGAGCGTGTCGAAGACGCGGCCGAGTTCGGTGAAGGTCTCGGGCATCGCCTCTTCCATCGACGCCGGCTTGGCGCCCGCCTTCTCGCGCGCGATCTTGGTCAGATATTGCGGCGTGCGGATGCCCGCGACGACGTCTTCACCTTGGGCATTGATCAGCCATTCGCCGTACCAGGCGCGCTCGCCCGTCGCGGGGTCGCGCGTGAAGGCGACGCCGGTCGCCGAGGTGTCGCCCATATTGCCGAACACCATCGCCTGAATATTGACCGCTGTGCCCCATTCGGCGGGGATCGAGTTCAGGCGGCGATAGACTTTCGCGCGGTCGCTTTCCCAGCTCGCGAACACGGCGCCGACCGCGCCCCACAGCTGGTCGTTCGGTTCCTGCGGGAACGGCGCGCCGGTCTCGCGCTCGACGATCGCCTGATATTCCTTGACCAGCGCCTGCCAGTCTTCAGCCGACATCTCGGTGTCGAGGTAGAAGCCTTTGTCTTCCTTCGCGATTTCCAGCGCCTCCTCGAACTCGGCATGGTCGAGCCCCATGACGACATCGGCGTACATCTGGACGAATCGGCGATAGCTGTCCCACGCGAAGCGCGGGTCGCCCGACGCGTCGGACAGGCCGATAACGGTCTTGTCGTTGAGCCCGAGGTTGAGGACGGTGTCCATCATCCCCGGCATCGACACGCGCGCGCCCGAGCGGACCGAGACGAGCAAGGGATCGGCGGGGTCGCCGAACGTCTTGCCGGTGATGCCCTCGATATGCGCGATGCCCGCGGCGACCTCTTCGATCAGGCCGGCGGGGAATTGCTCGCCATTCGCATAATAGGCGGTGCAGACGTCGGTGGTGATCGTAAAGCCCGGGGGCACCGGCAGGCCGATCGAGGCCATTTCGGCAAGGTTCGACCCTTTGCCGCCCAGCAATTCCTTCGAGCGCTCGGCCGTCGTGGCCGCGCCGCCGAACAAATGCACCATCGTCGTCATCATATGCTCCTGCTGCCCCTGGAAGGAGGTGGGCGGGGGAATAGGGTCGAACCGCAACCGGGTCGACTCAGTTTTGCTTTAGCGGTGTCAGGCTGGCCTGCCTCCATGGCGGGCCTGCCAATGGTCGAAAATCGCCTGCCCCGCGCCGCCGCCGAAGGTCAGGATCGGCACGTCGCGGCGAAAGGCGAGTGACCAGGCCTTGATCCACAGCGTCTTGCGCGGTTCGATCGCCGCGATCTGGTCCCAGCCGATGTGCAGCGGTGGATGAAACAGGCGAAAGAAGAGCGGCGGGCGAAGATAGATGCCGCGCTGGTCGAGCCAGACGTTCATCGCATTCTTGTAGCTGACCCCGCCAGGAAAGCGGCCGATGACCATCGTCGCCCACGAAAAGCGCTCCGCATCGGCGGGGATCGGGTGGTCCCACGCGAAGGCGGGCAGATATTTGGACCATCCCACAAACGACAGGACGCGCGTGACGAGCAGCCACATCAGGGCAAAGAACAGCGGAAAACCGACCGCAAAAATCCAGATGAGATGCGTTTCGTTCATGGCACCCCTTCCCGCGCGCAGCCGCGCCTATCCCTCGATCTTCGAGAAGTCGGCGACACCATGCACCGCGCCGGTGAAGCGCGACAGCAAGTCTATGCGATATTTACGGATCGCTGGTTCGGGGTCGTTCACCATCACGCCGTCGAAGAAAGCGTCGATCGGCGCGCGGAGCGAAGCCAGCGCCGCCATCGCGTCGGTAAAGCGTTCCTCGGCCACCGCGGCGGAGGCCGCGGGTTGGGCGGCGTCGAGTGCGGCGAGCAGCACGGCGTCGGCATCGGTCGGCGGCGTCGCGGCAGCAGTACCGCTCACCTCGCCCGCCTGCTTCAGGATATTCGCCGCGCGCTTGTAGCCCGCGAGCAGGTTCGTGCCGTCCTCGGTCGCCATGAACGCCTGCAGCGCCTTCACGCGGGCAAGCAGGCGAACGAGATCGCCTTCGGGAGCTAAGCCGAATACGGCATCGATAAGATCGTGCCGAACCCCAGCTTCTTTCTGCTGAACCTTTAGCCGGTCGGCAAAGAAGAACATCACCGACGACGCGACGAGGTCTTCAACATTGGTCGGCTTTGCCTGTGCCCTGCGGAAGCCCTCGGTCATCACCTGTTCGAGGTCGCACCGGAGGCTATTCTCCAAAATTATGCCAATTATGCCAAGTCCAGCTCGACGCAGTGCGAAGGGGTCTTTCGAACCCGTCGGCCCCAAATGGATAAGAAAGAAGCTCAGGAGCGTATCGAGCTTATCCGCCAACGCCACAGCCACCGTCACCGGCGCGGTCGGCACGTCATCGCCCTGCCCGACCGGCTTGTAGTGATCGCGGATCGCGTCGGCGACCGCGTCGGGCAAACCCTCGGCGCGGGCGTAGTAACCACCCATCAGGCCCTGCAGTTCGGGAAACTCACCGACCATTTCGGTGACGAGGTCGGCCTTTGCCAACTCGGCCGCCTGCCGCGCGAGTGCTGGGTCGCAATTCGGGACGATGCCTTCGCTCGCCAGCCATTCGGCGAGCTTCGCGACGCGCTCGACCTTGTCGGCGACGGTGCCCAGCTTTTCGTGGAAGGTGATGTTTGCGAGCTTCTCCGCGTGCTGCGCGAGCGTCTTCTTCTGGTCCTGCTCCCAGAAGAAGCGCGCGTCGGACAGGCGCGCGGCGAGGACCTTGCGGTTGCCCGCGACGATCTCCGCGCCGCTGTCGACCGCGTCGATGTTCGCGGTGCAGACGAAACCGTTGGCGAGCTTGCCGTCCTTGCCGTTCACGACGAAATATTTCTGGTTCACGCGCGCTGTGAGCTGGATGACCTCGGGCGGCACCTCCAGAAACGCTTCGTCGAAGCGGCCGAGCAATGGCACCGGCCATTCGGTGAGGCCGGCATTCTCGATCACCAGTCCCTCGTCCTCGACGAGCGTCAGCCCGGCGTCGGCGGCGACCTTGGCAGCGCCGGCGCGGATGATCGACTGGCGCTCTTCATGGTCGACGATGACGTGGCAGGCGCGCAGCTTTTCGGTATAGTCGGATGCCGAGCCGATGGTGATCTCGCCCGGGCAGTGGAAGCGGTGGCCGCGCGTTGCGAAACCCGCCTCGATCCCGCCAATCTTACACGGCACCAGTTCTTCGCCGAAAATGGCAACAATGCCCGACAGCGGGCGCACCCAGCGCAAACTCTCGCTGCTCGCGCTGTCCTTGCCCCAGCGCATCGACTTAGGCCACGGCATATGCCGAACGATATGCGCGATCGTATCGGTAAGTACGCGCGACGTAGGACGGCCGGGCTTGTCGATCACCGCGAAATACACGCCGTCGCGGTCTTCGAGTTGGTCCTGCGTCAGGCCGGTCTTGCGCAGGAAGCCTTCGAGCGCCTGCGGCGGCGCGCTGCTGCGCGGGCCCTTGAGTTCTTCGCTGACCGCGGCGGTGGCTTCGGGCAAGCCCTTGGCGATCAGCGCGAGGCGGCGCGGGGTCGACCATATGGTGAGGTCGCCCGTTTCGAGGCCCGCGGCGCTGAGCTGCGCGCGGAACAGCTTTTCGAGTTCGGCGCGCGCGCCGGCCTGCATCCGCGCCGGGATTTCCTCGCTGCGCAGTTCGAGAAGAAAGTCGGTCACAGCGTCCACCCCGGATATTTAGCGGTCCAGCGTTCGGACTGGCTGTCGATCCACGCCTTGCAACTGCCCTTCGCGAGGTCGCGGACGCGCGCCATATAGTTGGCGCGTTCCTGCACGCTGATCACGCCGCGCGCCTGGAGCAGGTTGAAGAGGTGGCTCGCCTCGATCGCCTGGTCATAGGCGGCCAAGGGCACGTTTGCTTCGATCGCGCGCTGGCATTCGGCCTCGGCGGCCTTGAAACCCGCGAACAAGGTCTCGGTGTCGGCGACCTCGAAATTCCATTTCGAGAACTGCTTTTCATTCTCGAGGAACACGTCGCCATAGCTCACCGCCGCGACATCGCCGACCGCGTCGGAAAAGCGCAGGTCGTACACATTGTCGACATTCTGGATATACATGGCGAGGCGTTCGAGCCCGTAGGTGAGCTCGCCCGCGACGGGTTTGCAGTCGAAGCCGCCCATCTGCTGGAAATAAGTGAACTGGGTGACTTCCATCCCGTCGCACCAGACTTCCCAGCCCAGCCCCCACGCGCCGAGCGTCGGGCTTTCCCAGTCATCCTCGACGAAGCGGATGTCGTGGAGCAGCGGGTCGATGCCGATCGCGGCGAGGCTGCCCAGATATTGTTCCTGCAGGTCGGCGGGCGACGGCTTCAGGATCACCTGGTATTGGTAATAATGCTGGAGCCGGTTCGGGTTCTCGCCATAGCGGCCATCGGTGGGCCGGCGGCTCGGCTGCACATAAGCGACGTTCCACGGCTCGGGACCGAGGCTGCGCAGCGTCGTCGACGGGTGAAATGTCCCTGCCCCGACGCGCATGTCATAAGGCTGCAGAATCGCGCAACCGCGCGCCGCCCAATAGGCGTGCAGCGTCAGGATCATGTCCTGAAAACTGAGTGGTGTCTTGTCCGCCCCGTCGGCCACGGCCGCAATTCCTTCGCAGGTGCAAAAAATCGCCGCCGCATTGGCCCAGCGGCGGCGCATGGTCAAGGCTCCCCGCCGCGCGCTCGTCGATGAAAAGGCGCGTCTTAGTCAGGTCTCCAAAACTTTTTGTAAGGCGTTGTTGACATAGTCAGCGAATCGCGACATATAGTCATGCATACCTGACATCAAGACAGGTTGAGCTGACCAAAACCAGTCGATCCAAGGAGATATAGACATGATGACCCGCACGCTGATCCTCGCGCTCTCGCTCACCGCCGCTGCTGCGCCCGTCATGGCCGCCGAAACCGGAAACCCTGCCGTCGAAGTCCGCATCGACGATCTGAACCTGACCCGCACCGCCGATCGCGAGCGCCTCGACACCCGATTGAAGAGCGCCGCGCGGAGCCTCTGCTACACCGGCCTTCGCGGCGCTGCGGAAAATGCGCGCCAGTCGGCATGCCTTTCGGACGTCCTTGCCCGCGCCGAGCCCCAGACCAAGCAGGCGATCGCCCGCGCACAGAACGGCACCCAGCTCGCGCTGCTGATGATCGGCGCCGCGCGATAAGCGACGGAAATGACGGCTTCGCTCGCGCCGTGCCTCCCCGGTGACGGCTGGCGACTTGGACTGGAGCGCCCTCCATGGGGCGGCGCTCCAGTCTCTTGCTTGGCGAAGGACGATCCGACCCTGTCGTCCCCAATCCCGGCCATCCCGGAGGACCGGACAAAATTTCCCTTCCCCGACATTTTGATGCGCTATGGGAAGGCCATGATCCTTCGGATGGAAATGCTGGCGAGGCGCCGATGAACAATAAATTGAAAGTGCTGCGCGCGATGCGGAACTGGAGCCAGGCGGAACTCGCCGACCGGCTCGACGTCTCGCGGCAGGCGGTGAACGCGATCGAAACGGGGAAATATGACCCGTCGCTGCCGCTCGCCTTCAAGCTCGCGCGGCTGTTCGAAATGCCGATCGAAGAGATTTTCGACGATGGCCAAGAAGGAAGCAAGAATGACTGACGTCGATACAGTGAAACCGCGGCGGCGCCTGTCACCGCGCCAGCGTCGCTATCGGTTCGCGCTTGGTTTTGCGGCTGTTGTGGGCGGGATCGTCGGCGGCTGGATGGTCGCCGACCAGCCGAAAGGCGGTGACTATGGGCCTGAGGTCATATTCAACGGCCCGCTCAGCGCAAGCTTTGCAATCGGCGCGGCGCTCCTGTGGGTGCTCGGCCTCGCGATCTCGATAGCCATCTATCACCGCGCGATCGACGATCATGAAGAGCGCGCGTGGCTGTGGGCGGGGCTCGCCGGCTGGTACGCCTTCATCATTCCGGCGCCGGTCTGGTGGGTCCTCCACCGCGCCGATCTTGCGCCGCCCGCCGATGCAATGCTGCTGTTCGTGCTGTCAATGGTCGTGAACGGCATCGTCTGGCTGTGGCTCAAATATCGCTGATCTTTTCCCCTTTCCCTTCCCGGTTCGATCCGGTCATAAGCACCCGTAACGAAAGTGATTTCCCAATGAAAAGCTGGTTCAAGAAACTTGCCACCACTTGCGCGATCGTCGCCTTCGCGCCGTCCGCGATGCTCCATGCCGCAGAGCCGACCGCGGCGGCCGCCCCCGCCACAACCGACGCCGATCCCGCATTATGGGTCGTCAAGGACAAGGACACGACGATCTACCTCTTCGGCACCGTCCATGTGCTGAAGCCCGGCCTCGGCTGGTTCGACGAGGCGGTGAAGACGGCGTTCGACAAATCGGACGAGCTGATGCTCGAAATGGTCATGCCCGAAGACCAGGCCGAAATGTTGAAGGTGATGATGCCGCTGGCGATCGACCAGAGCGGCAAGACGCTCTCGTCGCGCCTCGATGCCCAGCAACTCGAGGCGTATCAAGCAGCGCTCGCGAGCCTTGGCATAGCGCCCGCGCAGTTCGATATGTTCGAACCCTGGTTTCCCGCGATGACCCTGTCGGTGCTGCCGCTCACCAAACTCGGCTATGACCCCGAACAGGGTGTCGAAAAGCTGTTAACGGCCTCGGCCAAAAAAACCGGCAAACCTGTCGCGGGTCTTGAAACACCGACAGAACAGCTGGGCTTTTTCGATACGCTGCCCGAAACCCAGCAGATTGCCTTCCTGAATTCGGTGGTGAAGGATCTCGACAAGCTGGGGCCGCAACTCGACAAGATGGTCGGGCAGTGGGCAAAGGGCGATCCCGACGCGCTGGCCGTGACGATGAACGAAAGCCTGGCCGCGACCCCCGAACTCGCCGCGACGTTGCTGTGGGATCGCAACGCCCGCTGGGCCGATCAGCTGAAAGCTCGGATGGATCAGCCGGGCACCGTGTTCGTCGCGGTCGGCGCGGGCCATCTCGCGGGCGCGAAGAGCGTCCAGGATTATCTGAAGGCCCGCGGCCTCGTCGCCAAGCGGGTCAAATATTGAGGGGAACAGCCCGCCCTTCGCATCATCGGGGTCGCCGCCTTGCGGCGGCCCTTTTGCCGTGCCTGCTCATGGGCTGCGGCACCGCCGAGCCCGAGCGACAAGCGCGGCCGGCCATGTGGCTGGTCGCCGATGACGACACGCGCATCTACTTGCTCGGCACGATGCATGCACTGCCGCGCGGAACCGATTGGGACGATGGCGAGGTTGCGAACGCGATCCGGTCCGCCGACGAGCTGATACTGGAATTGCCCCCCGCCGAGCTCGCGGTCGCGGGGGATGTGTTCCAACGGCTCGCCCCGCGAGATGCCCCGCTCGCAATGGAGGCACGGCTCTCGGGCAAGGCGCTGATCGGTTATCGGGCGCTCGAAGCGAGCGGCCGCAGCTTCAGTGGTGACGGGTTCGACGATTGGGCGGTGGTCGTGCTGATGGGACGGCGCGTTGCGGAAAATGCCGCGCTATCGTCGTCGGACGGCGTCGAAACGATCCTGTCAGACAAGTTCAAAGCGGCGGACAAGCCGATCGGCGGCCTCGAAACCGCCGAAGAACAGCTGATGCTGTTCGAAACGCTCGATGCCGCGACGCAGCGCGCGCTATTGACCCGCGCCGCGGAAGAATCGGGCGAGGCGGTGAAGGATGTCGCCGCGCTGACCGCCGCCTGGAGCCGCGGCGATGTGGCGGCGCTTGAAAACGTGGTCAACGAGGATGTCGATGCCGTTCCCGCGGCGCGCAAGGCCATCATCACCGACCGCAACCGGCGCTGGAGCGCGTGGGCGAAAAAGCGGCTGGAACAGCCCGGAACGGTGCTGATGGCGGTTGGTGCGGGACATCTGGTCGGAACCGACGGCGTGCCCGCGATGCTGGGGGCCGAGGGGTTGAAGGTCAGTCGGGTGCAATGAGTTGATGGCGCGGATTGCGTATCCGTTTCCGGGTGGGAAGCGGACCCGATCTTCCAACCCTCGTACCCGAAACCGGCCGTTCGCCGGCAGCCATTCAGTCCTCCCCACCCATTTTTCATACTGCCGGCGCTTGATCGCACACGCTCAGGCACCGTCCACGGTGTCAACGAAGGCGTGTACTATCGCGCCAAGGTCGAAACGATGCCGTTCGACATCCGCCATCGAGCGGAATTTGGCATAAGCCCTGCCCTTTGGCCCCGCCTCCAGAAAGGGGAAACGTTCCATGAACGGCGCGCCGTCATGGAAAATCAGGGCCACATAATCCTTTACCCGGGGATTGAACGTCACCAGCGTTTCGCGGAACTCAAAGCTCGGGCCACCCCATTTGACGGTTTCGGTCAACAGCGGGCTTGCCGCCATGATGATCTCGCGCGCCATTTCCATTTCCGCTTTCAATGGATGGTCCAGCGCCTCGAAAAATACGTCGACATCATTCCCTTCGCTCATGGCAACCTCCTGCGGTTCGGATTTGCGCGGAAGGTCAAGCCGCCGCACAGAAGCCACTATCCCGCTTGCCACGACGGGACATTTACATTTGTCGAGGGTGCGAAATTATCTGGAAGCGGCGCGAATGCGACTTAGCTGGGTCGGAGTGATGCCCAGGAATGCCGCGATTTCATGTTGCCGGAGCCGCTTTTCCAGGCCGGGGTAGCTTTCCAGGAAGCGAGCATATTTCCGCCGGGCGTCGTCTTTTCGGAACGAGATTTCGAGAGGCTCTTTCTCGACGATCCAATGGCGTTCCATATAACCGATATAGAAGGCTGCGATAGCGGGATGGTCGCGCACAAGCTCTTTGAATCTAGCGAAATCATATTCCCACACAATCGCCGGCTCGAGCGCCCTGATGGAAAAATCGCTCTCGCGATCGGTCAGCAGGGCGCTCGTCGATGCGGCAAAACCATGCTCGAGAAAGAAGCGTTTGACGATCGTTTCGCCGTCCTTGCTGATATGATATTGCAGCAAAAGGCCGCGCAGGACGAAAAAAATGCTTCGCGTGGGCTGTCCCTGAGTAACGAGCAGGTCGCCCTTCTGATAATCTCGTTGCACCAACAGCGCGCGCCATGCCTTGCGCGCGCCCTCATCCAGGTTGGTATATTCTGCGACCTTCTCAAAGAATTCGTCTGCCAATGCCTGCAAGACCGGTTCCATCCTTTTCGCCTGTCATTCGCCGCGTCAGCGATTAAAGCATCGGCCGGACAGATCAATGTCGCGCCGGCCCGCTCTGCGGAGTTCCGACTTGCAAAATCCGCACGTCCCCGCTAAGCGCCGCCGCTTCCGTCCATGGTCATCCCTGGAGGCGTGGCGGAACTGTGTAACTGTTTCTCGGAGAAATGATATGAGCGATCAGCTGACGCTGACGGCCGAGACGCGCGAACGCGGAGGCAAGGGAGCCTCGCGTGACCTGCGTCGTAATGGCCGCGTCCCCGCCGTTGTCTATGGCGGCAAAGAAGAACCCCTGATGATCCACGTCGAAGAAAAGCTGCTGATGAAGCAGCTGATGACGGGTCACTTCATGAACTCGGTCGTCATGGTCGAAGTGGGTGGCAAGACCATCCGCACCCTGCCGAAGGACGTCGCTTTCCATCCGGTCAAGGATCGCCCGATCCACGTCGATTTCCTGCGCATTGCCAAGGGCGCCACGGTCCAGGTCGCGGTGCCGGTCGTGTTCGCGAACGAAGAAGCCTCGCCGGGCCTGAAGCGCGGCGGCGTGCTGAACATCGTTCGCCACGAGCTGGAACTCGTCTGCGACGCGGACAAGATCCCCGACGAGATCTCGATCGACGTCACCGGCTTTGACGTCGGCGATTCGATCCACATCAGCAACGTCACCCTGCCCAAGGGCGTCGAAAGCGCGATCACCGATCGCGACTTCACCATCGCCACCATCGTTGCCCCGTCGGCGCTCAAGTCGAGCGACGGCGACACGACGAAGGACGAAGGCGAAGCCGCTGCCGAAGGCGGCGAAGAAGCCTAATCCCGTTCGGCCGGCCCCCTTCCCCAGCGGAGGGGGCCGCCGACGACAGACCCTGAGAAAGGCAGTCTCATGCAGCTCTGGGTCGGCCTCGGAAATCCCGGGCCCCAATATGCGATGCATCGCCACAATGTCGGCTTCATGGCCGCCGATGTCATCGCCGATTTTTATGACTTTCCGGCACCCGCGAAGAAATTCCAGGGCTGGGTCCAGGAAGGCCGCATCGGATCGGAGCGCATCCTGCTGCTCAAACCCGGCACCTTCATGAACGAAAGCGGCCGCAGCGTGCGCGCCGCGCTCGATTTCTATAAATTGACCCCGCAGGACGTCACCGCCTTCTACGACGAGCTCGACCTCGCGCCGATGAAGGTGAAGGTGAAGCAAGGCGGCGGCGCGGCGGGCCATAATGGCATAAGGTCGATGATCCAGCATATCGGCGAGGATTTCCGCCGCGTGCGCATCGGCATCGGCCACCCAGGACACAAGGACCGCGTCACCGGCCATGTCCTCGGCAATTACCATAAGAGCGAGATGGAACCGCTGATCGACCTGCTCGGCGCGATCGCCGCCGAGGCCAAATGGCTGGCGGGCGGCGACGATGTGCGGTTCCAGAGCGATCTCGCGCTGCGCCTGCAGGGGTGACCATCACGCGCGACGCAACGGCCGCCGATCGCGATGCCGTCGTCGCGATCTGGGACGCGTGCGGCCTGACGCGCCCTTGGAATGATCCGGACGCCGATTTCGGGCGCGCGCTCGGCCATGATGCTTCGACGGTCATTGTGGCCGAACGCGGCGCGCGGATCGTCGCCACCGCCATGACCGGCTTCGACGGACACCGCGGATGGATCTATTATCTGGGCGTCGCGCCGGACCATCAGGGACAGGGCCTTGCGCCGCAATTGCTGGGCGCCGCGTGCGAATGGCTCCGGCTTCGCGGCTGCCCCAAGGTCGAGTTGATGCTTCGCGATGGCAACCCTGCAGCGGGCTTTTACGAGCATCTCGGCTGGGAACAGCAGGACGTCCGTGTTTTCGCCCGCTGGCTGACCTGACCCGACGGCTCCTGATGTCATTGAAGTGTCATAGGAATCATACGCTCCCGACATGGTGAAGCCATCTAGCTGACACCTCCCTCTGCAATCGGTGCGCCACCTCATCCGGACGATCCAGTCCGGGGCTCAACCGAAAACAGGGGGACTGCATGTCACATCTTACCGACGACGCCCGCGCGCCTTATCGCGGCGAAACCGATACGCTTCCGGGGCCTGACAGCCTCGAGGCGATCGTTGCCAAAAATCCCTCGCGCCGGACGCTCCTCCGCAACGGCCTCTTCGGCCTGTCGATCCTGCCGGCACTCGCCGCGTGCGACGACACCAGCGGCGATCCCTCGGTCTGTCTCTTATAACCATCTGACGCTGCCGACGATATGCACTGGTTAAATATCATTGTTAGCCCCAACATCATAAAAAA
>SCNS01000030.1 GCA_005503215.1 Sphingomonadaceae bacterium 3R27C6
TAGCCCGTACCCATGCCGTCGTCCGGCTCGAGCACGCCGACCACGTGCGGCGCTTTGACCCCGGCATCAAACGCCGCCATCACCAGCGCCGCCTCGTCGACATGCCCGAACGGACGGTCCGCCATATAGTCCGCCGATGGCGCGCGCCGCAGGACATAGGCCTCCCCCGCCCACTCGAACGCAAAACTCTCCATGTTCGCGCCACCCGACAAGCGCGTCAGGCCCGACAAAACGCCAGCACCGGCAACGCGCGTCATCAACGCTGGGAGAAAGGCAGGAAGCGACGTCATGCCGCGATGGTGCGGACTAAGCGGAGCGAGCGCAAGCCGACAATCGCGTCAGGATAGCCGGCGATCAAGAACGAAAAAATGCTGCCTCAAGGAGCTCCAAATTCACAGGACTGTTACAAGGCGCCCCACGACACATAGTCCTCAACATGGACATTGGGCCGGCGAAAGCTCGTAAAACTCATGCTGGCGGAGAGGTCGAGCGCTTCGATCTGATGCCACCAGCCGACGGGCAGGAAGATGGCCTCGCCCGGCCCGATGATTGTTTCGAGCACCGGTGGTACGGCCGAATCGCCACTGCCGGCGGGCAGCGCTTCATTGCCCCAGTCGGAGAAGCAGTGGCGGCTGTTGCGCATCCGCGCGAACGCCCACGGCGGCGCCATGCGCACGCGCTTGCGGCCCAGCACCTGCACGAGCAGATTGTTGGTGAGGTCGTGGTGCCAGGGGGTCAGCGTGCCCCTGGGCCCGAGCCAGAAGAAACCGTCGCGCGCCCGCGTATCGTCGAGCAGCACGATCGGCGCCAGATCGTCCCACAAGGGAGCGAGCGCCGCGGCGTTGGTGCCGCTGTTGTAGGCGGTGAGATAGATGTCATTGCTCGCCTCGTCCTTGCGGAGCCAGTCGATCAGTTCGCCGAAACGGACGAGGCGGCGGTGATCGTCCTTGGCCAGCTCATAATCGGGGTCGCGCTCGCGCTCGACCTGTGCCTCGACCACGGCATCGCCCGCGACTGCGGCGAAATGGTCGAGCGACCAGCGCGCCAGCGCCGGCCAATGATCGACGATGCCCGTCAGCTTCGCGGGCCGGTTGACCTCATAATAGTGGCGATAGAAATGCTCGGCGTCGGGCGCGGCGAGCGTGTCGAGCGCGAAGCCGCCTTCGGCCTCGCGCGCCAGCCGTTCCTGATTGGCGAGCAGCCAGCCCTGCTTCGCCATGTGCGCCGCCTGGCGCCGCAGCATCGCCGCCATCGGGTCCTTCGCCAGCCGGTCGACCTCATATTTCGCCGCCGCCGCCGACACGCCCGCGGCAGCGAGGCGCGCGTGCAGCGCGCTATCGTCATCGCCGGCCGCAAGACCTTCGGCGAGCAGGGTGCGTTTGTCGGGCTGGGACATCGAAGAAACTCCTCGCGCCGCTCAAGGACATCGCGATGACAAGAGGATGACAGCCCCCAAAGGCCACCGACTAATCGCCCGCGGGGCCCCGATAGTCCGGCCCATAGACCGCGACGCGGAAATCGCGGTGGAGCGTGCCGTCATAGGGGATGGTCTGGACGAAGAAGACCGCGGTCAGCTGGTTCGCCGGATCGACCCAGAAAAGGGTCGATGCCATGCCGTCCCAGAAATATTCGCCCGTCGCGCCGCGGCTTTCTTCGGCGGTCCGTGGCTGGCCCTTGCGCACCGCGAAGTCGAAGCCAAAACCGACATGGCCCTTGCTAGGGAGCCAGGAGCGCTCCTTGATTTCCGGATCGAGCTGGTCGGTCGCCATCAGTTTCACGGTCGAGGGTTTGAGGATGCGCGCGCCGTCAAGTTCACCCTTGTTGATCAGCATGCGTGCGAAACGCTGATAATCGTCGAGCGTCGAGGCGAGGCCGAAGCCGCCGGGTGTCAGTGCATGATCTCTGAAGTTCAGCACCTGCGCGTCGGCCGCCGCTTGCTGGACCAGCTTGCCATCCTTCTTCACATTCATCGCCGCAAAGCGCGGTAGCCGCGCGTCGGGCTGGCGCCACGCGGTCTCCCGCATCCTCAGCGGTTCGAAGATATGGGTTTGGACATAGGCGGCGAAGGGCTGGCCCGAGAGTTTCTCGACCAGCGCCGCCTGCACATCGACCGCGATGCTATACTCCCATTGCGTGCCCGGCTGGAACAGCAGGGGCACAGTGGCAAGTCGCCGGCTTGCCTCGGCGAGCGGGATCGTCAATGCGAGCGGCTCGGCGGCGACATAAGCGTCATGCGCCGGCGTCGGCCCTGCACCATAAACGAAACCTGCGGTGTGGCGCAGGATATCACGCACGGTGATCGGCCGTTCGGCGGGCACAAAACGCGGCTGGCCCGCGGCATCCTTGCCCGCATAGGCGCGCATATTGGCATATTCGGGGAGATATTTGGCGAGCGGATCGTCGAGGCGGAACTTGCCCGCCTCCCAGAGCTGCATCAGCGCGACGCCGGTGACGGGCTTGGTCATCGAATAGATTTGCGCGATGGTGTCGCGGCGCATCGGGCGCTTCGCTTCGCGGTCGGCGAGTCCCGCGCTGCCGAAATAGACCTCGCGTCCGTCCTGCCAGATCAGCGCCGAGGTGCCCCCCGCGCGGCCGTCAGCGATCATCGCCTTCAGCGCCGCATCGATCCGCGCCTTGTCGATCGTCACCACTTCGCGCGGCGCCACCTGCGCGTGCAGCGGCGGAGCGCTCGCCGCCAGGCCCGCACTCACCATCATCATCGCCAACGCCAGTCGCTTGCCGCGCATATCGCCTCTCCCCTGCCCGGGCGTCCGCCGGGTCCGGCGCGCATCACATGGGATCGGGCGTCACAGGTCAACCCGAATAGGTCTGCGCAAGCCTATTCGGTCGCGGCAGCTTCCGCCGCGGGCGCCTCTGCGGCCGTGAGGCTTCCATTCTGGATCAGCCACTCCGGATAGCCCGCCTGCACCGCCGCGATGATGCGGTCGACCGCGGCGGCGACCTGCTCGCCCTCGTCCTCACGGTCGCGCTGAACGACGACGCGCCGCGCCTGCGCGTCGATCAGCACGCGTTCGCGCGAGACAAGCTCGCCGACGGTCAGCCCGGTGAGAATTGCGCGGCTATCGTCTTCGCGTTGCTCGAGCGTCGCGATACGCTGGTTCAGCCGTTCCTCGAACTCCACCGCCGCGTTGGTCTGCTGACGCAGCTGGGCGATGCTGACGCGCACGTCGCGTTGCACCTTGGTCTGCACCGCGCGCGCCAGATTGGCGTTGAGCTGCGAGGCATATTGATCGACGAGCACGACGCCATCGACGTCGATCTCGTCATTCTCGACCCGGACGTTCAGGCTGTCGACGCGGTCGCCCTTGCCGAGCAGGCGATTGAGTTCGGTCTGCACCGTCGTGCGCGCGCCGATTTCGCGGACGATATTGTTGAGCGACAGCGCAAGCGGGATCGACAATATGCCGAGCGCCGCGACGATGCCGACGGCCTGCACCGCGGTATGCTGGCGCGTGAGCGACGGCCCGAAATGATTGAGCCGCGCGACGATCGTCGCCGCGAACGCAATGGCAAGCGTGTTGGTCAGGAAGAGGAGCGCCGCGCCGAGCGCGAAATCCATCCGCCCCGTCACCAGCCCGAAGCCGACCGTCGACAGCGGCGGCACCAGCGCCGTCGCGATCGCGACGCCGACCATGACGCCCGACAGCTTGCGCATGATCGCATAAACGCCCGCGATGCCGCCGACCACCGCGACGCCGAGGTCGAGGAGCGTTGGCTGGGTTCGCGCGCGGAGTTCGGGGGTAACGTCCTTGATTGGCGACAGCCAGATGATCAGCATTGCGACGAGGATCGCAACCGCCATCCCGGCCGCGAGCGTCAACAGCGAACGCCGGATCAGGTTGGTTTCGATGGTCGCCAGGCCAAAGCCGACCCCCATGATCGGCCCCATCAACGGCGATACCAGCATCGCGCCGATCACGACCGCGGTCGAACTTTGCAACAGGCCCAGCGTCGCGATCGCCGCGGAAAGGATGATCAGCAGCAGGAATTTCTTGTCGAGCCGCGCATCGCGCGCGACGCTCGCCAATATCAACGAGCGATCGAGAGCCTCTTCGCCCCCGATCGCTTCGCTGTTTTCATCATCCGGGCGCGGCGCCGAGCGCGTGGCCCGGCGCCCGCCGGCATTGAACGGCACATCGCCCAGTCCGGGCACCCCGGGATGATCGCCGGCCATATGGGCGTACCGTTAGATCTTGCCCGTCAGTTCGGGAACGGCGTTGAACAGATCGGCGACGAGGCCGAAGTCGGCGACCTGGAAGATCGGGGCGTCCTCGTCCTTGTTGATCGCGACGATCGTCTTCGAATCCTTCATGCCGGCAAGATGCTGGATCGCGCCGGAGATGCCGATCGCGAAATAGACCTGCGGCGCGACGATCTTGCCGGTCTGGCCGACCTGATAGTCGTTGGGTACATAGCCCGCATCGACCGCAGCGCGCGAAGCACCGAGCGCGGCGCCGAGCTTGTCGGCGAGCGGCACGATAACTTCTTCATACTTCTCGCTCGAACCCAACGCACGGCCGCCCGACACGATGATCTTGGCCGAGGTGAGTTCGGGACGTTCCGATTTGGCGATTTCGGCGCCGACGAAGCTCGAGATCCCGGTATCGCCGCCAGCCGAGACGGCTTCGACCGTGCCCGAACCGCCCGAGGTGGCGGCCTTTTCGAACGCGGTGCCACGGACGGTCAGGACCAGCTTCGCGTCCGACGATTCGACGGTCGCGATCGCGTTGCCGGCATAGATCGGACGCGTGAAGGTCTTGGAACTTTCGACCGACAGGATTTCCGAAATCTGCATCACGTCGAGCAGCGCGGCGACGCGCGGCGCGATATTCTTGCCGGTGGTCGTCGCGGGCGCGACGAACGCATCGTGCGAACCCATGAGGTCGGCGACGAGCGGTGCGACATTTTCGGGCAGGTTATGACCGAAAGCGGCGTTGTCGGCGACGTGGACCTTGCCCACGCCAGCAATCTGCGCGGCTTCCTTGGCGACGCCATCGACGCCGCTACCGGCGACGAGAAGATGGACTTCACCAAGCTTCGAGGCGGCGGTCACCGCGGCGAGCGTGGCGTCCTTGACGGCACTGCCGTCATGTTCGACCCAAACGAGCGTTTTCATGAATGCACTCCCAGCGCTTTGAGCTTGGCAACCAGTTCATCGACATCGGCGACCTTGACGCCGGCCGAACGGACGGGCGGTTCCGAAACCTTGACCGTCTTGACGCGCGGCGCCGTGTCGACGCCGTAATCGGCGGGCGACTTGGTATCGAGCGGCTTCGACTTCGCCTTCATGATGTTCGGCAGCGACGCGTAGCGCGGCTCGTTCAGACGAAGGTCGGTGGTAACGATCGCGGGAAGCTTGAGCTTCACCGTTTCGAGGCCGCCGTCGACTTCGCGCGTCACATTGACGCTATCGCCTTCGACATTGACCGCGCTGGCGAAGGTGCCCTGCGCCCAGCCGGTGAGCGCAGCGAGCATCTGGCCGGTCTGGTTGTTGTCGTCGTCGATCGCCTGCTTGCCGAGGATCACGAGACCCGGCTGTTCGGCGTCGGCGATCGCCTTGAAGATCTTGGCGAGCGCAAGCGGCTCGACCGCATCGTCGGTCTGGACGAGGATCGCGCGGTCGGCGCCCATCGCGAGTGCGGTGCGCAGCGTTTCCTGCGCCTTCGCCGGGCCGACGGAAACCGCGATGATCTCTGTCGCGACACCCTTTTCTTTCAGGCGAATCGCTTCTTCGACACCGATCTCGTCGAACGGGTTCATCGACATTTTGACATTGGCGAGGTCAACGCCGGTGCCGTCGGACTTGACCCGCGGCTTGACGTTATAATCGAGCACCCGCTTGACGGGGACGAGGATTTTCATGGCTTGCAAAGCTCCTCTCAGCAAATTGTGCACTGCGCCATAATTGCAGTTTACGTAAACGTCAACCAGCAGTCCCACCTCGCCCGCAAGCGGGAGAGGCAGCGAGACTTGCGAACTTTGTCCGCTAGTCGCAGCGGAGCGGGCAAGCCGCAACGGCGCCGACCCACTCCAAGTCCGGCCAGGCGGCAAGCCGCCAAGCCTTCCTATCCTCTCCCGCTTGCGGGAGAGGATTGATCATTACGCCGCGCGGACTTCTGCGACGATCTTCTTCGCCGCATCGCCCAGATCGTTAGCCGCAACGATCGGCAAGCCCGAATTGGCGAGGATATCCTTGCCCTGCTGGACGTTGGTGCCTTCGAGACGGACGACGAGCGGGACCGAGAGGTTCACTTCCTTCGCCGCGGCGACGATGCCCTCGGCGATGATGTCGCACTTCATGATGCCGCCGAAGATGTTGACGAGGATGCCCTTTACGGCGGGATCCTTGAGGATGATCTTGAACGCCGCGGTGACCTTTTCCTTGCTCGCGCCGCCGCCGACGTCGAGGAAGTTCGCCGGGAATTCGCCGTTGAGCTTGATGATGTCCATCGTCGACATCGCGAGACCCGCGCCATTGACCATGCAGCCGATGTTGCCGTCGAGCTTGATGTAGGCGAGGTCATATTCCGACGCTTCGACCTCGGCCGGATCTTCCTCGGTCAGGTCGCGCAGCTCGGCGAGATCCTTGTGGCGGAACATCGCATTGCCGTCGAACGCCACCTTGGCGTCGAGGACGAGCAGTTCGTCGCCGTTCGCGCCTTCGCAGACAGCCAGCGGGTTGATTTCGATCTGTTCGGCATCGGTGCCGAGGAAGGCGGCATAAAGACCACCAAGGACCTTGGCGGCCTGCTTGGCGAGATCGCCCGACAGGCCGAGCGCCGCGGCAACGCTGCGGCCATGGTGCGGCTGGATTCCCGTGGCGGGATCGATCGTGATCGTGTGGATCTTTTCGGGCGTGTCGTGCGCGACGGTTTCGATGTCCATGCCGCCCTCGGTCGAGGCGACAACCGCGATGCGGCTGGTGGCGCGGTCGACGAGCAGAGCGAGGTAGAATTCCTGCTTAATGTCGGCGCCATCGGTGATGTACAGGCGGTTGACCTGCTTGCCGGCTTCGCCGGTCTGGATCGTCACCAGCGTGTTGCCGAGCATGTCCTTGGCGTGCGCTTCGACTTCGTCGATCGTCTTGGCAAGGCGGACGCCGCCCTTCGCATCGGGGCCGAGTTCCTTGAACTTGCCCTTGCCGCGGCCACCCGCGTGGATCTGCGATTTGACGACATAGAGCGGCCCGGGGAGCTGCCTCGCCGCGGCGACGGCTTCCTCGACGGTCATCGCGGCAATGCCCTTGGGCACGGCAACGCCAAATTTCGCGAGCAGTTCTTTTGCCTGATATTCGTGGATGTTCATGAGGTCTGCCGGGCCTTTCGACTCTGTAAAGGGAGAGGATCGGCGCCGCCTAAGCACAAGTTTGGCGCCAATTCTACCCCCGGGTAGCCCCAGATATTCTTGTGCGCGGCAAAGGCTTGCGGCGAGCCGGTCCGTCTTTCGGATGACGCCCCGGGCCCGAGTTGATAATCGGGCAAGATCGAGGGATCGGGATGAGGGACGCGAAGATGCGGATAAAGCTTCTTGTTTTGACATGGTTGGCGCTCGCCGGTCCGGGCGCCGCGACGGCACAAGTGAACCAGTCGCTCGATGTAAAGATCATCGAGGCGCCGAAAATCATCCGCATCGGCGACACCGAACAGCTCGTCTATGAACTCCACCTCACCAATTTTTCCAGCCACCCGCTCGAGCTGAACGGGCTCGCGATCAAGGCGGGTGACACGCCGGTCAAGACCTATAGCCGGGACGAACTGCCCGCAGTGATCGACCTCGTCGGGCCGCCCGAAGCCAATTCGCGGATCATTCCCATCGGCCGCCGCGCTGTCGTCTATATCGGCGCGCCCGTCCCCGCCGCCTATCTCCGCGGATCGATCTCGCACAGCCTGACGCTGAGCAAGATCGACACCAATGAGGGTGATTTCACAATTTCGGGCGGCACGGCAACGCCGGAGGCCGCCGCCCTGCCCCGCCTGTCGCCGCCGCTGCGCGGCGGCCCGTGGGTCGCGGTGTATGATCCCGGCATGGAGCGCGGGCATCGCCGCGTCTTCTATGCCACCGAAGGATCGGCCACCCTGCCCGGCCGTTTCGCGATCGACTATATGAAGGTCGACACGAAAGGAAAATTGTCGTCGGGCGACGCCAATATCCCGGCGAATCACCATGGCTTCGGCGCCGAGGTGCTCGCGGTCGCCGACGGTACGATCGTCGCGGTGCGCGACGATGTCCCCGACCCCGCCACCGTATCGGGCAGGCCGAGGCCCGGCATCGCCGACGCCAGCGGCAATTTCGTGATGCTCGACATCGGCGGCGGCCGCATCGCGACCTATGAACATCTGAAGCAAGGCGCGCCGGTCGCGGTCGGCGACCGCGTCAAGGCGGGGCAGGTCGTCGGCTTCCTCGGCTTCACCGGGCAGGCGAGCGCGCCGCACCTCCATTTCCACCTCGCCGACCGCGCGTCGATCCTCGGCGCCGAGGGCCAGCCCTATGTCGTCACCTCGCTCACGCGGCTGGGGCAATATGCCACGATCGAAAGCTTTTCCCGTCGCGAAGCATGGCTGCCGGCCGACCGCTCCGAAACGGTGCGGAACAGCTTTCCGCCGCCGAACCTCGTCGTGCGCTTTCCGGGCGATTGAGAATTTAGCGCAGCGCGCAGAGCGCGGCGGAGCTGGTCGACACCGTCAGTATCTCGGGATCCTTGAGCGCGCGGACCTTGCGGAAAAACTGGTCGAGCGACAGGTCGGTGACGCGTTTGTCCTTGAGACTGCCGAGCGCCGACAGGCGGCGAAGCTGGACCAGCGACAGCCGGTCGACCATGCGTTCGGCCATGCACGCCGACATCGCCTTCGACAGGCCGGCATTGTTGAGGCCGGTGCGCAGCCGCGTTTCGGGCGTCGCGCATCCGGCGAGCGCGAGCGACAGCAGGGCCAGCGGCAGGGCGGCAAGCTTCATCCTCGATTACCTCCCGTGATATTCGGCGACGGCCGACGACACCGATTGCATCAGCGCCATGCGCGCCGGAATGCCCGCGGTCGTGGTGCCCATCATCACGACGATCGCATAACGCGTGCCGTCGGGCGCGGTGGCGATGCCGATATCGTTATAGCCTGCGGTCATGCCGCCCAGATTCTGCCCGGTCCCGGTCTTGTGCATGAATTGCCAGCCCGGCGGCAGCCCGGCCTTGAGCCGCCGCGGCCCGCTCCGCGTGCGGCTCATCACGCCTTGCAGATATTCGGTCGATTCGGGCGACAGCAGTGTCCCGCGCGCGAGTCGCGTCAGCGCGCTGGCGATCGCCGCGGGGCTGGCGCCGTCGACCGGATTGGCGAGATAATTGTCCATCGCAGCCTGGCGCGTCGCGGCGGGCAGCGCGGCACGCGCGGTCTGGAAATTGCGGCCGACCGAATAGCTTTGCTGCCACGTCAGCCCCGCAGTCCCCGCCTGCAACAGGCGCTCACCGGGCCCGAAGCGGATCGAACCGAGATCCTTTTTCGTGATGAAGGCGCGCACGGCGGCAGGTCCGCCGACGGTGCGCAGCAGGCTGTCGTTCGCAAGATTGTCGCTGTGGGTGATCGCGGTTTCGATGAGGTCGCGGACGCTCATCGTGACCGATCCCTCGGCGCGAACGCGCGCGGCGAGTGGCTGGTGAAAGACCACCAAATCCTCGGGACCGATGCGGACGCGCTGATCCAGCGTCATCCGCCCCTGATCGACGGCGTCGAGCACGGTGAGCGCGACCCACAGTTTCGAGACGCTCTGCTGCGGGAACAGCTCGCCGCCGCGCTGCGACAGCGACCATTCGCCATCGATGCGCTGCACCGCGATGCCGGTCTTGCCGGGGAACGCACGCCACAGCTCATAGATGCGGTCGTTGAGGCCCGCGGGAGCGCGGCGGAATCCCGGATCGACGGGGCCGGCGGGACGCGGCATCGCCGACCGCACCGGTTGACCGATTGGCACCGTCACCGAACCGGACGGACCGCGCACCGCCGCTGACGGCTGCGTACGTGGCTGCGGAACGATCGCGGCGCTGCTGACGCAGCCCGCAAGCACCGCCGCGCTCATCGACATCGCGAGGAGCGGCTTGCCGGAAAACCTGAACTTCATTCGAACCCCGCACTTGCGACTTTTATATTATCCCGACCCCTCTCGGACTTTTCCTGCGTCACGCAGGCGCGCGGGAGGGGCCAGCGATTTGCGGTGAATGATTCTTCTGCCGCGACCAATCGCGGAACCGGGCGGATTTCAGGGCGCAGACTTGGCCCACACGCGGTGGTCAGGGTGCCGGCTTCGCCCGCACCATATCGGGATAGAGCCGCTTCAACGCCGCGAGCTTGGGTGCATCCCAGCGCAGGATATAGCCGTTTTTCGGATTGCGCCGCATGAAATCCTGATGAGTCGCCTCGGCAGGATAAAAGCGCTTATACGCCTCGACCGGCACGACGATGGGCTTGGCGAAAAATTTGCCGCCGCCGATTTGCGACAGATAGGCGGTCGCGACTTGACGCTGGCTGGCGTCGAGCGGGACGATCGCGGCGCGATATTGCGGACCCGTGTCGGGGCCCTGGCGGTTCTTGAGCGTCGGGTCGGCGATCACCGAAAAGAGGATGCGAAGCAAGCTGCCATAGCTGACCTGCGACGGGTCATAGACGATGCGGACCGCCTCGGCATGGCCCGATTTTCCGTCGTGGGTCAGTTCATATTTGGCGGTCGCGGCGTTGCCGCCATGATAGCCCGATTCGACCGAAATCACGCCTTTGACGTTGGAAAAGACGCCTTCGACGCCCCAGAAACAGCCGCCCGCGAGCACCGCGGTCGCGCGTTTCGCATTAACGGCGGGGTCGACGAGCGCGGCGGGCAGCTTGACGACGCTTTCGGCCTGCGCCGGGGTGCATTGCGCGACGATCGCGCCTGCGACCAGCGCCGTGACGGCGCGAAGCGAAAGGCTGCGCCGCAGCGGCGTCACGCCGGGATCGGCAGCGCCGGCTGATTGAGCACGATGTAGGTTGCGCCAATCGCGAAGCCAGCGAGCATGGTCAGGAACCAGTCGGAGCGGAGCATGGAGAGCATATGGGCCTCTTTTCATATCTTGTCGATTCGCGGCTTTTGCCGCTTTGGTTACACCGACGATATGGAGCGCCCCGACCAGCCGTGCAGTGATGGCAGTCACCCTTAACGGAAATGACTTACTATCCGGTGAACCGGGCGGTTAACCGCCGTTCAGGTTCAAATAGGCTTCGCCATCCAGATTACAAGACCGATCGGTACAAAATAATCTTGCGCGGCTGAAATGCCGCTTAGCTGAGCGCCGCGCACGCCTGCTGGATGCGCACGCACGCATCCTTGAGCACTGCTTCCGACGTCGCGTAGGAGACGCGGAACGCCGGCGACAGGCCAAAGGCACCGCCATGCACCGCCGCGACCTTGGCGCTGTCGAGGAAATAGTCGATCAGCGCCTCGTCGCTGTCGATCAGCTTGCCGTCGGGAGTCTTCTTGCCGATGCAGCCCGACGCGTCGGGATAGACGTAGAAGGCGCCGTCGGGGACGGGGCAGTTGAGGCCCGGCGCGTCGTTGAGCATCGCGACGACCATGTCGCGGCGCTTCCTGAACGCCGCGTTGCGGTCGTCGAGGAACTGCTGCGGCCCGCCGAGCGCGGCGGCGGCAGCGGCCTGCGCGATCGAGCAGGGGTTCGACGTCGACTGCGACTGGAGCTTGCCCATCGCCTTGATGATCCACGCGGGGCCGCCGGCATAGCCGATACGCCAGCCGGTCATCGCATAGGCTTTCGAACAGCCGTTCACGGTCAGGATGCGGTCGATCAGGTCGGGGCAACGCTGCGCGAAGGTCGTGAAGGCGAAATCGGCGTACCAGACATGCTCGTACATATCATCGGTCATCACCATCACATGCGGATGGCGGCGAATCACTTCGCCGAGCGCGTCGAGTTCTTCGCCCGAATAGGCGGCGCCCGAGGGGTTTGACGGCGAGTTGAACATCACCCAGCGCGTCTTCGGCGTGATCGCGGCGTCGAGCTGCGCCGGGGTGATCTTGTAATTCTGCGCCGCGGTGCCCTCGATGATCACCGGCGTGCCGCCCGCGAAGGCGACGATGTCGGGATAGCTCACCCAATAGGGCGCGGGGATGATCACCTCGTCACCCTTGTCGACGGTGGCGACGAGCGCGTTGAACAAGGTGTGCTTGCCGCCGACGTTGACCGAAATCTGGTCGAGCCCGAATTCGAGACCGTTGTCGCGGTGGAACTTGCCGCGGATCGCGTCCTTCAGCGCCACGGTGCCGTCGACGAGCGTATATTTGGTCTGGCCGCCCCGGATCGCCTCGATCGCCGCTTCCTTGACGAAATCGGGCGTATCGAAATCGGGCTCACCCGCGCTGAGACCGATCACGTCGACGCCCGCGGCTTTCAGCGCCGTCACGCGCGCGGTCATCGCGAGCGTGGCCGACGGCTGGATGCGGTTGAGGGCGGCGGAGACATGGGGCTTCAGCGACATGACGATATCTTCCGTGGCTTGCGCGGTCGGCTGCAAAAGGACAGGAAATTGCGCGCGGCCGCGCCTAAAGCCTCTAACCGATATTCGCAAGCGCGCAGCTTGATAATTTACCTATGCAGCCGGCAGGTCAGCCTATCGGCGATGCCGCAGCGTCCGCGAGCCGCGCCGGGATCAGTCCGCGCAGCGAATTGCCGATGAAAAATCCGCTGTCCAGGTCGGCGAGGCGCAGGTGCGATTCGACCGCGCGCCCCTTGTCGATCAGTTCGGCGCGCAGCACCCCGGGAAGCAGCCCCAGCGCGAGCGGCGGCGTGAGCAGTTGGCCGTCGCGCTCGACGAAGATATTGCTCCAGCTCCCTTCGGTGACGAAACCCGGCTCGTCGACGAAGACGACCTCGGCCGCGCCGCTTTCGTGCCGTGCGCGGTCATAGGCGGCGCGCAGGCTCGTCTTGTGCGTCAAGCGGAAATCGTCGGCGGCCATCGGCGCGGGCCGCACCGCGACGGGCACCGGCAGTTCGGCAAGCCGTGGCAGCGGCGACACCTCGATCGCGAGCGCGCCCGACGGCGCGAGCCGCATCCGCACGCGCGCGGCGCTGCGCAGGCGGAAGGTCGCCGATTGCAGGACGTTGCGCGCACCGTGCCGGTCGAACACGAAGCCCAGCGCCGCGGCGCTCGCCTTCATCCGCGCCAGATGCCCTTCGATCCGCTGGACGCCTTCGACCGGATCGAAGAACATCGTTTCGATGAGGTCGAAGCTTTCCCCCGCTGCGCCCACAAATTCCCCCTTGGCCAGACATTCGCGCCATTCTTCAACCGGTTCGCTGTCGGCGACGATTCCGGAGCCCAGTCCCAGCGTGGCGCAAGCAAGGCCGTCCTGCAAGGCGCTTTGCGGTAACAAAAGCGTCCGGATCGCAACATTGAATGCCGCATCGCCCCCCGGCTCGATGAACCCGATCGAGCCTGTGTAAAGCCCGCGCGCCCCCGATTCCAGCTCGTCGATGATTTCCATCGCGCGCACTTTCGGCGCCCCTGTGATCGACCCGCACGGAAAAGCCGCGCGCAACACGTCGACCGCCCCGGCGCCTTCGGGCAGGCGCGCACTGACATCGGAGACGAGCTGGTGGATCGTCGGAAAGCTTTCGACACGGAACAGGTCGGGCACCGTGACCGACCCCGGCACCGCGACGCGCGACAGGTCATTGCGGATCAGGTCGACGATCATCAGATTTTCGGCGCGCTGCTTGGGATCTTCGGCAAGCTCGCGCGCCGCGGCGGCGTCGGCCTCGGAATCGGCAAGCCGCGCCGCGGTCCCCTTCATCGGCCGCGCCATCACCTGCCCGTCCCGCAGCGCGAAGAAGAGTTCGGGCGAGTGCGAGACGATCGCCTGTTCGCCGGTCCAGATCACCCCGCCATAACCCGCGCGCGCGGTGCGGCGCAGCCGTGCATGAATGGCAAGCGGATTGCCGCGCACCGGAACGTCGGCGCGAAAGGTGAAATTCGCCTGATAGATATCGCCGGCGCGGATGAAGCCCAGCACGGCCTCGACAGCGGCCAGATAGTCGGCGCGCGCGACGCGCGGCGCGACCTTGCCGATCCACGCCGACGCCGGATCGGGGAGCAGATCCGCCACCTTGTCGGCGTCGATCCGCCGGACCGTGTCAAACAGCCCGAACCAGCCGAGCGGCGCATCGCCCGTTTCGGCATCGACCGCCCCGCGCCACGCCGGCGCGAGCGCCTTTCCCGCCTCGTACGTCAGATAGCCCGCCGCATGGAGCCCGCGCGCCTGCGCCGCCTCAAGTGCCGAAAGCAGCGCCGGAACCTCGGCCGCCGAATAAGCCGTCAGCACCTCGACGGGGCGGGCAAACAGGCGCGCCGCCGCCGCGCCCTCGGCGCGCGCGTCGTCGAGCAGGACGAAGGGCGGACAGCCCGGCCCCGGAAGCGGGATCGCGTCGCCATCCGTCATCGCTGTATCGTCATCGCTATGTCACGGGTGTCGATCGCGCGCCCGCGGCGGTCAGCGGTCGCGCTTCATGCGGATCGTGCGGCCGCCGTCGATGGACGCGAAATAGCTGCCCATCGTCGCGACCTTGATCTTCACCTTCTGCCCCGCCTTCGGCTGGCGCGGCAGGCGGGTGGTGTCGATCTGCACCCACACCGCATCATCTTCCATCACCAGCGTATATTTGCCCGACCGGTCGATGCTCGCCGAGCGGATCGTCGTTTCGATCTCCTTGACCTCATCCTCATCGCCGCCGAAAATTCCGCCGAGCTTGGGGAAGGCAAAGCCGAACAGTCCGCGCCGCGCCTTTTTGGCGGTCTCGCGGTCGGTGAAAGTGATTTCGCGCGCCTGATCGGCGGTCGACAGCTCGCCAACCTCGCGGTCGAAACAGGCGAGGCGCGCCGCCGGATCGGCGATGTCGCGGCAGGCGTAGAGCTCCTGGATCTGCGCGGGCCTTGCGGTCGGCAGCTTGTCCTTCGCGGCAGCCGGAACGGCGAGCGCGCAGGCGAGAAGGACGAGCGGCGCGGCGACGCGCGATGACAGCTGCAGCATGACAAAACCCCTGGCGAAGACAATATGCGCTGCCTAGCCGTCCGGACTGCGCGCCGCAAGCGAGCCCGGTTGCAAATCACCTTACTGACCCTAGTGTAAGGAACCCCGCCTATTCGAAGAGGATATCACCCCCCGATGGACAGCCGCTTTTCCTGGTCGACCGATTATCACCATCCCACGGCCTGGGACCAGGAGTTTGCGCCGCTGTCGCTGCCCGACATGCTCGCCGCCAGCGTCGCGCGGCGCGGCGATGCGCCGATGCTCGATTTCCTCGGCCGCCAGTTCGGATATGCCGAGGTCGCGCGCGGTGCGGCGCGCGTTGCGCGCGGATTGCAACAACGCGGGATCGGCAAGGGCAGCCGCGTCGGCCTCTTCCTGCCCAACGTCCCGCACTATGTCGCGGCCTATTATGGCGCACTCGCCGCCGGGGCGACGGTGGTCAATTTCTCGCCGCTCTATACCGTCGCCGAACTCGAGGCGCAGGTCGAGGATTCGGGCACCGAGACGCTGTTCACGATCAGCGCCGCGGCGCTGCTCCCCACTGCATTGAAGGTGCTCGACGGCTCGAGCCTCAAACAGCTCGTCGTCGGCTCGGTCGCGGGCGGGCTGCCGGCGGCGAAGTCGGTGCTCTATCGCCTGTTCAAGCGGACCGAGGTCGCGGCGCTCCCCGAAGACCCGCGCGTCATCCGTTTCTCGGCGCTCACCGACAATGACGGCCGGCCCGACCCCGTCGCGATCGACGCCGAAAAGGACATCGCGCTGATCCAATATACCGGCGGCACGACGGGAACACCAAAGGGCGCCAAGCTGACGCACCAGAACCTCACCGCCAATGCGCGGCAGGTCAATGCGATCGACCCCGATCACGACGCCGCCGATCGCATTCTAGGCGTGCTGCCCTTCTTCCACGTCTTTGCGAACACGTGCGTGCTCAACCGCACGGTGCTCAACGGCGGTTCGATCACGATGCTGCCGCGCTTCGATGCGAAGCAGGCGCTCGACGCGATCACGCGCACCAAAACGACCGCGCTCCCGGGCGTGCCGACAATGTACCAGGCGCTGCTCGATCATCCCGATCTCGCCAAGACCGACTTTTCCTCGCTGCGCATCTGCATCTCGGGCGGCGCGCCGATGCCCGCCGAACTGCGCGAGAAATTCACCGCGGCGACCGGCGCCTCGCTCGTCGAAGGCTATGGCCTCACCGAAAGCTCGGGCGTGGTCGCGACCAATCCCTATGAAGGCCCCGTCCAGCCGGGCACGATCGGCCAGCCGCTCCCCGCGACGCACATTCGGCTTCTCGACAAGGAGGATCCGTCGAAGGATGCCCCCGACGGCGAGCCCGGCGAACTCGCGGTCAAGGGGCCGCAGATCATGCAAGGTTACTGGAACCGCACCGACGCGGACAAGGACAGCTTCACCGACGACGGCTGGCTGCGCACCGGCGACGTCGCGGTGGTCGAGGCCAATGGCTATATCCGCATCGTCGACCGGTTGAAGGACATGATCGCGGTCGGCGGGTTCAAAGTGTACCCGAGCGTGATCGAGGCGCATCTCTACGAGCATCCCGCGGTCAAGGAAGCGATCGTGCTCGGCGTTCCCGACGCCTATCGCGGCGAGGCGCCAAAGGCTTTCGTGACGCTGGAGGACGGGTTCCAGGTGAGCGGCGAGGCGCTCGCCGCCTGGCTCAACCCCCAGCTCGGCAAGCATGAGCGGGTGAAGACGGTCGAGGTGCGGCTGAACCTGCCCAAGACGATGATCGGCAAGCTGGATCGGAAGGCGCTCAGGGCGGAGGAAGGCGCTTAAACACTTCATACGTCACCCCCGCGAAGGCGGGGGTCCAGCTTTTGAGGTGTTCGCAATGTCCAAAGGCGGTCACGTTTACATTATGGCCAACCGCTACCGCGGCACCGTCTACATCGGAGTGACATCCCATCTCACCGCCCGCATTTTTCAGCATCGCACCGGCGACGGGTCCGATTTTTGTAAACGTTATGGGCTGGATCGCCTGGTCTACGCCGAACCGCACAATGATATCCGCGATGCCATTGTGCGGGAAAAGGCATTGAAGAAATGGAATCGCCATTGGAAATTCCGTCTGATCGAAGAGCAGAATCCCGAATGGCTCGATCTTTTCGACACTCTCAACGCCTGAACAAGCTGGACCCCCGCCTTCGCGGGGGTGACGAAGGTTGGAGGTAACTATCCCCGCGCCTTCATGATCGCCTTGTTGCGTGCTTCGAGCGTGCGGAAGGCCGAAAAGACACTCAGCCTTTCGTCGATCCGGCCCTTGTGACCAAGCAGCCAGAGCTGTTGGTAGAACCAGTAAATGCCCGCGAAGCCGTCGATCGCCTTGACCATCTGGAAGCGCCTGAGGAAGCCCAGCCAGCCGGGAACGAGCCCGAGGCCGTCCTCATAACGCGGCAATGCCTCGTCGCCTGCCAGCAGGCGCTTGGGCGCGTCGGCCATCAGGCACATCGGCCGGCCGAGCCCGATCACGTCGGCCGCGCCGCGCTCAAGCGCCTGCTCCATCGCGGCGCGGCTGCGAAAACCACCGGTGACCATCAATGGCACCGATACTCGCGTCTGCATCGCGAGCGCGAAATCGACAAAATAGGCCTCGCGCGCGAGCGTCGACGGCGCGACATTCTGCGGTGCGCTGTCCTCCATCCCTTCGATCCCGAGCAGCTTCGGCTGTTCATAGGTGCCGCCCGAAATCTCGATCAGGTCGACGCTGGCGGACTCCAGCCAGCCGGCAACGGCCAGGCTGTCCTCGAAAGCGAAGCCGCCCTTCTGGAAATCGGCGCTGTTGAGCTTGACCGAGATCGGGAAATCAGGCCCCGTCGCCGCGCGGATCGCCGCGATCACGTCGAGCAACAGGCGCGCGCGGTTTTCGAGGCTGCCGCCATAGTCGTCGGTGCGCCGGTTCGAAAGCGGGCTCAGGAACTGCGACATCAGATAGCCGTGCGCGGCGTGGACCTGCACCCCGGTGAAGCCCGCGTCCTGGCACGCCTTTGCCGCGACCGCCCAGCGCCCCACAAGCTCGGTGATTTCATCGCGCGTCAGCGGCTCGGGCTGGCCGAACTGGCCGCCGGGCAGCCCGAGCTTGACGTCCGACGCCGATTTCGGATGCGCGTTGACCACCGCGGGCGTCTGCCGCCCGCTATGGCTGATCTGCGCCCAGAAATGATTGCCGCCGCGCGTTGCGGCAGCCCCCCAGCGCGAGAGGCGTTCGTGCATGTCGGCATCGGGCGCACGGTCGATCACGACATTGCCCGGCCGTTCGAGATGGTCGCGGTCGATCACCAGATTGCCACCGATCAACAGCCCCGCGCCGCCGTCGGACCACAGGCCGTAAAGCCGGTCGAGTTCGGGGGTCGGGCGGCCATCGGGGGTCGCCATTCCCTCGGTCATCGCCGCCTTGGCGATCCGGTTGGGCAATATCGCGCCGCAGGGCAGTGTCAGCGGCTCCGACAAAAGGCTCATGCGCACCCTCCCCATTGGTTTTCTTATGAAACGGACTGACCTTGCCATGGGCCCGAGTCAAAAAGATTCGTTTATGTGATGTTGTAACCTTAGTCATGTTATGCCATATCAAGCGCTGCAATCGTTGAACGGAGAATCGGGTGACGCACGTCGCCAGCCATGCCCCTGTCCTGACGCGCCTCGGCGCGGTGGTTCGGGCTGCGCGCGATTCGCGCCCGCTGACCTCCTTGAGCGGCGATCAGCTTGCGATGGGATTGTCGGGGCTGTGCCTCGTCCACTGCCTCGCGACGACGATTTTCTTCGCCTCGATCGCCTCGGTCGGCGGGGTGTTTCTCGACAATCACCTGTTCCACGAGATCGGCCTGATCATCGCGATCGGCTTTGCGCTCATCACGCTCGTTTCGGGCGTGCTCAGCCATGGCTATATGATGCCCTTCGCGGTCGGCAGCTTCGGGCTGGGCATGATGGCGGGCGCGCTGTCGCGGCCGCACGACGGCAGCGAAGTGATCGCGACGATGATCGGCGTCGCGGTCGTCGCGCTGGGCCACGACCTCAACCGCCGCGCGCGACACTGATCCCACCGCATCGGAGATGTCCGCAACTTGCGGGCACGCCCTAAACAGCCTACATTGGAACGATAGTTAGCGCGGGATTTCCCACGCTTCGAGGAAACGCCAATGGGCAAGCATGATCATCCGCACGTCGAGGCCAGCGGCGCCTCGCTCGCCAAGGCGGCGCAGAGCGCACTCGAGGGCGCGGGCGAAGCATGGACCGACATGCGCGCGCAGATTTTCGACGCGGTCGCCGAAATCGGCAAGCCCGCGAGTGCTTATGAAATCGCCGACATCGTTTCGCAGAAGCGCGGCAAGCGCGTCGCGCCGAACAGCGTCTATCGCATCCTCGACCTGTTCGTGGCGAACAACCTCGTCCGCCGCGTCGAGAGCGCGAACGCCTTTGTCGCGAACAGCCACCCCGGCTGCCTCCACGACTGCATCTTCCTGATCTGCGACACATGCGGCACCGCGGTGCATGTCGACAATGACAAGATTTCGGGCGGCGTCCGCGCCGCGGCCGAGGCGACGGGCTTCGCCGCCGAGCGCCCGGTGATCGAGGTGCGCGGCAAATGCGCCGAGTGCCAATAAGGTGAGCCGCCGCGCTCCATCGGACGGTTAGATGCCGATCGGGGGGCTCCAGCATTGGATCGAAGCGCAGCGGACCCGCCGGCCCGCGCCGACGCGCGCGTGGGTCTGGACGCTGGCATTCGGCATCGCGACTTTGCTCTTCGGACTCTATCTGGGCCAGGTATTTCCGCAGACGGGGCATGACATCGCGCCGGGCTATGGCGTCCCGGTGCTCGCGTTCGAGTTCGCCGGCGGCCAAGCCGACCTCGAAGCGATCTTCGGCTTCTATACCGACCCGCAGCAGGTCACGCGCCTCGCCGCGATGCGGACGGGCAACGAGCGCGACTATCTCTATATGCTGCTCTACGCGGGCTTTCTCACCAGCGGGTGCATCGCACTCTGGCACGAGCTTCGCCTCCGCGCGCTTCTTGCCGCCGCCGTGTTGCCGGTCGCCGCGGCGCTTTGCGACGCATGGGAAAATTACCTGCTCTTCGACATCCAGGCCGCCTTCACGCTCGGCGACTATTCGCCCGCTATGGCAAGCCTGCCCTATCCCGTCGCCGCCAAGTTCCTGCTGCTTGCCTCGACCAATGTTATGATCGGCGCCGCGGCGACGCAGATCGGCCGCTGGTGGGCGCTGTTCGGAACGATCGCGATCCTCGCCGCGATCCCGACCGTGATGGCGATCATAACACCCGCGGCCTTCGCCTGGGCGCTGATCCCGTCGGCCGCGGGCGGGTGGCTCCTGCTCCTTGCACTCGCAGCGACCGGTAGTTGGCAGGCGCTCATCCGCAAGCGTCCGCTCGTCGATCTGGGCGACACGGTGCCCATGCCCGGCGAACCGCAGCCCGCCCCGGCGACCCGCCGCGTCTTCGGCCGCCGCCGCACCTGACCCCTTGTCCACCCCGGCCGTGCGGGTCTAGGGAGGCCGCGAATCCCCAAAAAGGGCGAAAGGCTGCACATGAACACCGTGATCATCCGCGAAGACGACCTTATCGAAACGATCGCCGACGCGCTCCAGTACATCAGCTATTTCCATCCGATGGACTATATCCGCGCGCTGGGCGCCGCGTATGAACGCGAAGTCTCGCCCGCCGCAAAGGACGCTATGGCGCAGATCCTCTCGAACAGCCGCATGTGCGCCGAGGGGCACCGGCCGATCTGCCAGGACACGGGAATCGTCACGGTGTTCATCAAATGGGGCATGGACTGCCGCCTCGACAGCCCGCGCAGCCTGCAGCAGGTCGTCGATGAGGGTGTGCGCAAGGCCTACCTCCACCCCGACAACAAACTCCGCGCCTCGATCCTCGCCGACCCCGCGTTCAGCCGGGTCAACACCAAGGACAACACGCCCTCGGTACTCAATGTCGAGATGGTCCCGGGCGCGAAGGTCCATATCGACGTCGCCGCGAAGGGCGGCGGCAGCGAGAATAAGTCGAAATTCAAGATGATGAACCCGTCGGATTCGATCGTCGACTGGGTGCTCGAAATGGTGCCGCAGATGGGCGCCGGCTGGTGCCCGCCCGGCATGCTCGGCATCGGCATCGGCGGCACCGCCGAAAAGGCGATGCTGCTCGCCAAACAATCGCTGATGGACCCGATCGACATGACCGAGCTGCTCGCGCGCGGGCCGAGCAATCCGACCGAGGAGCTGCGCATCGAGCTGTATGAAAAGGTCAATGCGCTCGGCATCGGCGCGCAGGGGCTCGGCGGCCTCGCGACCGTGCTCGACATCAAGATCGCCGACTGGCCGACGCACGCCGCGTCGAAGCCCGTCGCGATGATCCCCAATTGCGCCGCGACGCGCCACGCGCATGTCACGCTCGACGGCAGCGGCCCGGCCTTCCTCGAACCGCCGGTGCTCGCCGATTATCCGCAAATCGACTGGGCGCCCGACCAGGCGGCGATCCGCGTCGACCTCGACAATCTGACGCCCGAAGTCGTCGCAAGCTGGAAGCAGGGCGACCGCATCCTCTTGAACGGCAAGATGCTCACCGGCCGCGACGCCGCGCACAAGCGCATCGCCGACATGCTGGCGAAGGGCGAGGAACTTCCCGTCGAGTTCAAGGGCCGCGTCATCTACTATGTCGGCCCGGTCGACCCGGTTGGCGAGGAAATCGTCGGTCCCGCGGGTCCGACGACCGCGACGCGCATGGACAAGTTCATGGACATGATGCTCGATCAGGGCCTGCTCGCCTGCGTCGGCAAGGCCGAACGCGGCCCCGCCGCGACACAGGCGATCGCCAAGCACAAGAGCGCGTACCTCATGGCGGTTGGTGGCGCCGCCTATCTCGTCGCGCGCGCGATCAAGGGCAGCAAGGTGGTCGGTTTTGCCGACCTTGGCATGGAAGCGATCTACGAGTTCGAGGTCCAGGACTTCCCCGTCACCGTCGCGGTCGACAGCGAAGGCCAGAATGTCCACGTCAACGCGCCGATGCTGTGGCAAAAGCGGATCAAGGACGAGGGGTTGCTCGAGAAGGCGTAGACAATGCCATTCCGGCCTTTTGGCTTTTCGTTCGAGTTACGCACGCCGCTCGATCTAGCCGAGGTCAGACGGCGGGTCCGGGATTGCAAGCACAGCATCGTCGATCCATCCGACGGCCCGCGCGGGCTTATCCTTGGTCGGCTTGTCTGGCTGTGGAACAGTGCGTGGTATAGCCAAGGCCCCATGCTGGTCGGCTGGATGAGCCATGACCGGCAGGGCTGCCGCATATCCGGGCGCTCGGGTTCCGATCTCAATGGAATGCTCGGGATCACGGCCGCCGCACTTTTCATGCCCGTTGTCGCCTTTCTCGATTATCGCGACGGAGGCTCCTCGCCGTGGCTCTATGTGATTGTCGCGCTGACGGTACTCGCCGCGATTATATTACTCGTAGCTGGGAGCAATGATCGTCGCGAGGGGCTTCCATTGGTAACGTTCCTGGAAACCGCTATCGGAACCGGCGGGCGGCATGAATTTCACTGAGAACGAAGAGGCACCGGCCTTCTTGCGCCGTGAAATCGGCGCGCATCCAATCGCGTAACGGTAAGTCCCCGGCACGCGCTTGCGTTTCCTCGCCGATGCGGCACATTGCTTCGCATTCGAAGCAGCAGGGGACTTATGATGGATTTCCGTGAGCTTAACCGACTGAACCGCCGCGACATGTTGCGCGGCACCGCGATGCTGGGAGCGGGCGCCGCATTCATGCAGCCTGTTCCGCTCTGGGCGCAGTCGGGAACGATGACGGATATCCGCAAGGCCGCCGAGGCGGGCAAGGATGCTTCAATCAAGCGCATCCGCGACTGGATCGCCCTGCCCTCGATCGCCGCCGAGAATCGCAGCATGCCCGAGGGCGCGGCCTATATGGCCGAGCTCGCGAAGGATGCGGGCTTCACCAATGTCGAGATCGTGCCGACCGACGGCCACCCCGGCGTCTTCGGGACGATCGACGTCGGCGCGAAGCGCACGCTCGGCATCTATTTCATGTACGACGTGAAGCAGTTCGACCCGGCCGAATGGTCGTCGCCCCCACTCGAGGGCAAGATGGTCGAGCGCCCCGGTTTCGGGCAGGCGATCATGGGCCGCGGCGCGGTGAACCAGAAGGGCCCCGAGGCGACCTTCCTCGCCGCGCTCCACGCGATCCGCGCCGCGGGTCGCAAGCTTCCGGTCAACATCGTGCTCGTGTGCGAGGGTGAGGAGGAGATCGGCTCGCCGCACTTCCGCCAGATCGCGACCAAGCCCAACATCCTCGCCGCGCTCAAGAAATGCGAGGGCATTTTCATCCCCTTCGCATCGCAGGGCAAGACGGGCAACGTCACGGTCAATCTGGGATCGAAGGGGATCATCGAGCTCGAACTGATCGCGAGCGGCGAAAAATGGGGCCGCGGCCCCAAAGGCGATGTGCATTCGAGCCTCAAAGCCATGGTCGATTCTCCCGCCTGGCGGCTGGTGCAGGCATTGCAGACGCTCGTCACCCCCGATGGCAACAAGCCCGCGATCGAGGGCTGGTTCGAAAATGTCCGCCCGCTCACCGAGCGCGAGAAAACGCTGATCCGCGAAGCCGCGAAGGCGGGCGACGAGGCGCAGCAGAAACAGGCGCTCGGCATCACCCACTGGATCGACAATCTCTCCTATGACGATGCGCTGATCCGCCTCGCGCAGGAGCCGACGGTCAATATCGAAGGGCTGGTCGCGGGCTATACCGGCCCCGGCGGCAAGACCGTGCTGCCGGGCAAGGCAGTCGCCAAGCTCGACCTCCGCCTCGTCCCCAACCAGACGCGCGCCGAGGCCGAGAAGAAGCTGCGCGCGCATCTCGACAAGCATGGCTTCACCGATGTCGAGGTCAATGTATCGGGCGGCTACGATCCGACCGAAGTCGCCGAGGACAGCCGCCTCGTCCGCTCGGAACTCGCGACCTACAAGAAGCTCGGTGTCGCGACGAGCCTCAACCCGCGGATGGCGGGCAGCTGGCCGGGATCGACCTTCACCGCGCCGCCGGTGTCGATCCCCGCGGCGCATTTCGGCATCGGTCACGGCTCGGGCGCGCACGCCCCCGACGAATATTTCCTGATCGATTCGACCAATCCCAAGGTCGCGGGGCTGGTCGACGCGACGATGGGCTTCGCGGAATTCCTCTACACGCTCGCCGCAATCAAATAGTCAGGCGGGCCGCTGGCGCGCGACTTCGGCTTCATAGGCCGCGGTCAGCCGCGCCAGCACCGGCACATGCGCCGCGGGCAATGCCACGCCGAGATGCGCGTGGCGCAGCTCGGTCATGAAATCTTCCCACAACGGCGGTCCGCCCTCTTCGAGCAGTTGCGCGCGGATCGCGAGCTCGGGCGTCGTCGGTAAATGCCGCCGCCCCCACGCCCCCATATGCGCGAGGAGCGGCACCAGCGCGATCGCGGGTTCGGTCAAATTATAGAAAGCCTTCTGCTTGTGGCTCGGATCATCGGTTCTGGTCAGCAACCCCTTGGCCACCAGCTTCTTCAGCCGGTCGGCGAGGATGTTCGACGCAATGCCCTCCTCCGACTGGCCGAGCAGCTCGCGATAGTGGCGCCGGTTCCCGAACATGATGTCGCGGATGACGATCAGGCTCCAGCGATCGCCCAGCGTTTCGAGCGCGAGATTGATCGGGCAGCCGGAGCGGGCGTCGTCGTTCATCGAGCCAAAGTAAAAAACTGATTGCAAAATGCAAGTGCTATAATTACGCCCTCCATACTGATTGCATATTGCAAGTCGTTTTAACGATGGAGACGATCATGAAATTCCTCTGCCTCTGCCATTATGACGCCGCCGCTTTTGCCGCGCTCGGCCCCGCTGACTTCGACGAGGTCGGTGCGATCTGCGCTCCGCGCGATGCCGCCTTCAAGGCGAGCGGCCATGTCGAAATGGTCGGCTCGCTCGCGATGCCGCACGATGCCCGCACCCTGACCGCCGATGCAAACGGCAGCGGTGAGCGCGCCGGCCCCTATGCCGACACGCCGGAACCCTTTGGCGCCTTCTTCCTAATCGACGCGCCGTCGATCGAAGAGGCGATCAAGGTCGCACAGCTGCATCCCACCACACATCTCGGCGCCAAGGTTCGCGGCGGCATCGACATTCGCCCCGTCAGGATGATCGAATATCCCGGCGTCGCCGCGGCATGACGACTGCCTTGCTTTCCATCCGCCGCTTCGTCACACCACGATGAAGTCTGGCGGGCGGAGGAAGTCATGTCCGATCTCAACGGCGTCGCGCATGTCATCCTGACCGCGGGGGATTTCGAGCGATCGACCGCCTTTTGGCGCGACATGATCGGCTATCTCGATCTCAAGATCGTGCTCGACAGCGAATATATGCTGTATGGCGTGGGCGGCCGCACCGCGATCGGCATTCGCACGGGCAGCCCGGAGAATGCCGGAAAGCGTTTCGATCAGGGCGCGCCCGGGCTGCACCACGCCTGTTTCCGCATGCGCGACCGCGCCGCAATCGATGCTGTCGGCGCCTTCCTGAAAGCCCGCGACGATATCCATATTGTCCATGCGCCGCAGGAAGAGCCCTGGGCGCCAGGCTATTATTCGATCCTGTTCGAGGATCCCGACGGCATCCGGATCGAGTTCAACCATGTACCCGGCGTTGGTCTACTCGCCGACGGCGAGCAGATCGGCGGGGCCCATGCGTTCGACTAGAAGCCGTACACCAGGGTAAAACGCGTCTGCGTGTCGACGCTTTCGATGCCCGGCGGCGGGCTTGTGTCGATCTGCGCCGAATAAGCGATGCGCGCCGACAGCGCGCCGGTCAGCTTGGCGCTGAGCGCGGTCTGCGAACTGGTCGACCCATTGGCTTCGCCGATGATCGTCGACGCGACCTGCGTCAGCCGCAGCGTCGGCGAGATCTGCCAGCCGAAATCGAGCCCCGCGAGCGCGGTCAGTTCGGTGTCCTCTTCGCCGTTCACGAAATCGGTTTGGCGAAACGCCGGGCCGCCCTTCAGGCTCAGCGTCATCTTCTTGCTATCAACGACCTTGTAGCCGAGCCCGCCCGACAGGTTCCAGCGCGTGTCGTACCCGAGGATCCGGTCATGTTCCCAGCGGCCGAGGCCAAAGGCAAAGGTGCGGTCGTTGATCCGATATTGCGGCTCGATCTCGCTCAGATAGCGTTCGACCGACGTCTTGCCGTTGGTGCGCTGGTAATCGGCCTGCGCGCGAAACTTGTGCGTCCAGTCGATCCCCTTGCGCGCGAGCGCGACGCCGGCGCTCAGCCCGACCGACTCGGTGTTGCCGCTGCTCTGCGACGCGCCGATCTGCCCCTCGCCCTTCCAGTTCTGCCAGAATTTCGCCGCGGCCAGCTTGGCGCGCTCGGCGGCGGCCGCCTCGTCCCTCAGGCGCTTTCGTTCGGCGCGATAAGCGAGGAGCCGTTCCTCGATCTCTGCCGCGTCTTCGGGATTGGTTTCCTTGGCGAGCTTTCCCACCGCCTCGACATCGGCGTCCTTGGCGCTCGCCATCGCGGCGTCGAGCATATTCTGCACCGGGTCGAACGGGGCCTCCGGCGGGTGCCCGCTGCGATAATAGGCAAGCAGCGCATCGATTTCGCCGATATTGCCGGGATTGGTCCGGCGGGCGAATTTGACCACCGCTTCGACATCGTCATTCTCGCCGCTCGCGAAGGCGGCGTCGATCATCGCACGCACCGCATCGGGCAAGGGCGGGTCGAGCGGCACAAGCACCGTCGGGATCGGATTGGCCAGCACCGGGTCGACGAGCAAGGGGTTCGGCTGTAGCTGCTCTGCCGGTTCCTGCGCCGCGTGCGCCGGAACGGCTAGAGCGAGCGGCAGGCAAAGCGCGGCCAGGCGGGGGAGAGTTGTCACCGAAGACGTCCTTCTCTGGGGGCAGGAGCCGGGTTCGTTCGATCGTCCGCGCGGGGCCGGTGCGCGAACGATGCGTCCCTATAAACCGAAAGTTGCTGGCATTTCCACCCCGTGTCCCCCATTTGCAAACCTATGGTTATCGCGCTCATCGCCATTTTCTGCGCCGGGGTCGGCAATTTCGCGATGCACCGCGCCTTCATGGAAAGCGACGATCCGCTGATCCAGCAGATGGTCAAACCGCTCGCGGACAAAGTCGGGCCGAACATCACCTATGTCTTTGAATTCCTGTTGCTCGTCGGCGCGATGGCGATCGCGACGCGGAACTGGTTCACCGCGCTGATGCTCTATGGCCTTTATACGATCTTCAACGCGATGGCGTTCAGCTGGATCATGCAAAGACCGCGATAGGCCGTGACTACCAGGCGGGGCCGGTGATCGGCAGGCCTTGCGCCTTGAGCTGGTCGAGCACGCCGTCCTTTTCGGCCAATATGCGCAGCGGCACGACCGCGAGCGTCACGCCGGGCTGCACCGTCGCGTCGCGGATCGCACCGACCCAAGTCTGGCGCAGCGCCGGACCGAAGCTGTCGTTCGTCCACGGCCAGCAGCGCCCGAGCGCCTCCTCGAGCGGGCTCGCCATCACCGCGGGCACGTCGAATTCGGTCCATGCGCGGCCGCGCTCGGTCACCACATCGCCGCCCGCCTCGGTCGCCGCCATCGCGGCTTCGAGGCACGCGATATGCGTTTCGGGCGCCGCGGCGAACAGATTGTCGAGCATATCCTCGCCGCGCACCTCGCCGACGGGCTGCGTCGGAATCTTCGACTGCCGCGCCGCCTTGCGCACGACGTCGGACGCATCGTCGGCGCTGTCCTTGTTGAAAGCGAGCCGCTTCGACAGCAGGTCGAACGCCGTCATCAGAAAATTCGAGCGTGCATAATCCTGATCGAACCGCGTTTCGAGCGCATGGAGCCGCTGCAGCTGGCGCGCATCGAGATAGTCGGCGGCGGCGCGACCCTTCGGCAATTTGGTGAGCCCGCCGCCCTTGAAGATCAGCCGCAAGATGTCGCCCGGCGACACCTTCGCCTTGGTGCCGAGGATGACGCGGTGCGCGCGATCGGTCGCGCCTTCGAGCCGCTCGGGACGCCACGGCGTCGCTTTCGGAACCGCCGCGATCTCGCCGACGAGGATGACGACACCGGTCCGCGTCTGGATCGTCCACATCGGCGCGCCCGAACGGCGCGCGGTGACAACAATCTCGTCATTGGTCTGATCGGCGGCCGCCGGCTCGGTCGCCCGCGCGGCGGGCGATGTCACCGTCGCGGCCGCGAGCAGTATCGCCATCGCACACCGCATCAGGCTACCCCGTGATACCACCACACGCCGTCGCGGTCCTCACGCTGCACGCGCCCTTCGACCTCGAGCCGCTTCAAATGCGCGAGCGCCTCGCCCGTCGCGAGCCCCTGATTATGCTCGCCGATCGGGCGATTGAAGAGCAGCGGGAAACTGTCGACCGCGCGCATCGGCGCCTTCGCGGCGGCTTCGGCCAGATTGTAGAGCCGCATACGATGCTCGTCGCGCAGCGCCATCAGGCGGACGTGCAGCCCCTTGAACGGCTCGCCATGCGCGGGGCAGGTGACGACATCGGCGGGCACCGTCGCGAGCAATTTGTCGATCGACGCGAGCCATTCGCCCAAGGGATCGGCGTCGGGTTCGGTGATGTTGACCGAGACGTTCGAGCTGATCCGCGGCAGCACCTGGTCGCCCGAGACGAGTACGCCCTCTTTCTCGTTCCACAGGCACGCATGTTCGGGGCTGTGCCCCGACCCGGTGACGACGCGCCACTGGTGCCCGCCCATGTCGAGGCGGTCGCCATCCTTGATCCGCACATAGGAGCGCGGCAGCGTGAAGATCATTCGCTGGAACATATTCCAGCCGCGCGCTTTGGACGCCTCGATCGCCGCCTCATCCCAGCCCGCGGCGCGCGACTGCGTCAGCACCTCGTCGGGCGCGGTGTCCGACGAATCGGCGACGATCGCGCGCGCGGTGAGCATCTCGCCGCGCGTCATCCACAGTTTGACGTCCTGCTTCTTCGCGATCCATCCCGCGAGGCCGATATGGTCCGGGTGCAGGTGCGTACCGATGACGCGCGTGATGCGCTTGTTCTTCAACGCGCCGGCATAGAGCGCCTTCCACGCGTCGGAGCACATCGTCAGGCAGATGCCGGTATCGACGACGGCAACCCCGTCGCCATCATCCAAAAGCCAGCTGTTGATATGGCCGAGCGACCCCGGCATCGGGATGCGCGCCCAGCTGATCCCGTTCGCGATGCGGATCGTCTCGCCCGCCCCCGGCGCGGCGTCGCCCCACGGATAGGTGAGGCCCGCATGGCTCGTCGCGGTAAAGCTGTCGTCCTGGGTCAGCGAAGCATCCGGCGAGCCGCTGGCCGCCGGAATATTATCCTCGTCGCCGCCTGACATGCGGTCAGGCTTCGCCGTCGGCTTCGGCTTCCTCGGCGGCGCGCGCCTCGTTCGCGGCGGTGCGTTCGGCGCGCAGCTCTTCGAGCAGCGCTTCGCGGTCGCCCTCGAAACGGCTGTCCTCGGGGGCCTTGATGCCCGCCTTCTTCGCCGCCTTGGCGACGAGCGCGTCGAGTTCGCGCTGCGAGCAGAGGCCGAGCGTCACCGGATCCTTGGGCACGATGTTCGCGCTGTTCCAGTGGCTGCGGTCGCGGATCGCGCCAATCGTGTTGCGCGTCGTGCCGATCAGCTTGCCGATCGCGCCGTCCGACACTTCGGGATGGTTCTTCAGGATCCATGCGATGCCGTCGGGCTTGTCCTGGCGCTTGCTGACCGGGGTGTAGCGCGGGCCGCGGGTACGGCGAATCGTGTCCTGCGCCTGCTTGCTCATCTTGAGCTTGTAATTGGGGTCCTTCTGACCCTTTTCGATTTCTTCCATCGACAGTTCGTGCGCGCGGACGGGATCGCGGCCGGTATATTTGGTCGCGGCGGTCTCATCGGCGATCGCCTGCACTTCGAGGATGTGGATGCCGCAATATTCGGCGATCTGGACAAAGGTGAGGCCAGTGTTGTCGACCAGCCAGGCGGCGGTCGCATGCGGCATCAGCGGGGTGGCATCGGCGGTGGCCATGACGGAAACTCTCCAAGCGGAAATAATAAGGGCCGCCCCTCGCGGGGCGGCCGTTCGGCGGCTGATGTAGACCTGTTTTAACCTGCGGGCAAGGGGTGGTCGCCGGCGGCGAAGCCCGCGACGGATTCGACGAGCCACGCGCAAACCGCCCGCACGTCGGCACAGGCCATGTTCGCGGGGGTCGCCAGCATATGATAGCTCTCCCCTTCGATGACCGGGCCGAAGGGATGGACCAGCAGCCCCGCATCGATCTCGGGCCGGGCGAGGATCAGGCTGCCGATCATAACCCCATGCCCCGCGACCGCCGCCTGCACGGCGTGATCGTCCGAACTGAAACGCGGCCCTTCATCGACGGCCAGCCCCTCCACCCCGGCGAGCCGCGCCCACCGCCGCCAGTCGGACGCGTTGGCGGGCTGGTGCCATTCGACGTGCAGCAAGGTGGCGCGCGCGAGATCCTCTGGTCCGGTGAGGCCGAGCTTCGGGCTGCAAAGCAATCCGAAGCGTTCCGAAAAAAGCGGCCAGCCGACGAGCCCGTCAAAGGGTACGCGACCATAACGAACCGCGACATCGGCCAGCCCCGCCGCCAGATCGACCAGCTCGTTCGAGGAATGCAGCCGCAGGTCGAAATCGGGAAAGCGTTCGCGAAACGAGCCGAGCGCGGGCAGAAGCCTGCGCGCCGTGAACTGGATCGTCGCGGTCAATGTCACCGCCGCACGCCGCGGCCCCGGCGCGAGATCGGCGAGCGCCCGGTCGAATGCATCGAACCCGTCGCGCAAGGTCGGATATAGTCGCTCGCCCGCTTCGGTCAGCGCGACCTGCCGCACCTGACGCGTGAACAGCGCGAACCCCAGCACATCCTCCAGCAGACGAATCTGGTGGCTGATCGCGGTCGGCGTGACGGCCAGTTCACCGGCTGCTTTTTGGAAACTGAGATGGCGCGCCGCCGCCTCAAAGGCGCGCAACGCCGCCAGCGGCGGCAATTTCCGGTTCCGTATCATAGATGAGTAAAATCGATCCATCGGCTGAAATATTCGCGTTCGACCGTGCAATTTATATGGGAATATAAGCGACCAGTCACTCCGTTAAATGAACTGGACTATCGCATGCACGCCGCCGCACCATCGCCCCTTCGCATACTTCACATCGATTCCAGCGCCCGTCCGGGCGTTTCGGGCCGGGACCGGCATGGCTCGCACAGTCGGCGGCTGGGCGAACGCCTGATCCGCCGCTGGTCGAGCGCGCGGCCGCAGGATCAGATCGTCTATCGCGACGTCGGCTTCGCGCCGCCGTCGCATGTCGACGCCGAATGGATCGCCGCCGCTTTCTCCCCGCCCGGCGCGCGCAGCGACGAACAGCGCGCCCGGCTGGCCGAAAGCGACCGGCTGGTCGCCGAACTGATGGCGGCGGACCTCGTCGTCATCGGGGCGCCCATGTATAATTTCGGCATGCCGGCACCGCTGAAGGCTTGGCTCGACAACATCGTTCGCGTCGGCGTCACGTTCGGTTTCGAGCGCGCGCGAACGGGCGATCCCTATTGGCCGATGCTGCCGTCCGGCAAGCGGCTGGTCATCCTCGGCGCGCGCGGCGATTATGGTTATGATCCGGGCGGGCGCCAGGCCGATGTCAATTTCGTCGAGGCCGGCCTGAAAGCGCCGCTCGCCTATATCGGGCTTCGCGATACCGATTCGATCGCGATCGAATTTGACGAGTTCGCCGACGAGCGCCTCGCCCGATCGATCGCCGCCGCGGAAAGCCGCGTCGACGCGCTGGTGGACCGGTTGGTTGCCGATCTGGAAGAATGCGTGCCGGCCTGACCGCTATGCCATCCTTATATAACCGGGCTCGGCCTCGACCCGCGCCAGCCAGCGCTGCACCGCGGGATAATCGGCGAGCGAAAACAGCCCGCCCTCCTCGGCGACATGCGTATAGGCATAGAGCGCGATGTCGGCGAGCGAGAGGTCGTGTCCCGCGAGCCAGTCGCGCGCAGCGAGATGCGCGTCCATCAATTTCAGCGCTGCGGCCCCCGCCGCCTGCTTCGCCGGGATCAGCATCCGCTGCGCGTCGCTCAAATTGTCGGCGCCGATCCACTTCATCCAGAAACGCAAGGTCGCGACATTGGGTTCGTGATTATATTGTTCGAAGAACATCCAGTGCAGCATGTCGGCGCGCTCGAACCGGTCGTACGGGACGAGGTGCGTCCCGTCGGCGAGCCAGAAGCAGGCGGCATTGCTTTCGGGCAAGAATTTGTCGCCGACCTGCAGCACCGGGATGCGGCCATTGGCGCTGATGTTCGAAAGGAAATCGGGGGTGCGCGTCTCGCCCTTCATGATGTCATATTCGCGCCGTTCGATCGGGCAATCGAGCAGCGCCGCGGTCAGCCGGATCTTGTAGCAATTGCCGCTCGCGGCATATTCGTGAAGGATCGGCCTGTCGCCCATTGCAGCCCCCATCGTGATGATGAATCGCCGCCATCCCCCGACACCGCGGCGACGCCTCTATGCGGCGTGCGCGCGGTGCCCGCAAGCGGGCGTTACGGACCGCAGCGCCACAGCCCCGCGAAGACGCGCTGCGCGCCGTCGGCGCGGTCGGCGGTCAGCGTCGCCGGACGCGGCGGCGACTCGCCGCCGCCCGCTGCCGGGCCGACGAGCGCAACGCGAAGCTCAAGCCCCTTGGCAAAGAATTTGGTGCCCTTGGCCATCGCATCGAAGCCGCCGTTGGCCGACGCCGCTTCGATCGCATCGCCGACCTTCACGATGCCGCGCGACGGCTCGGTCGAGGCGACGTCGCCCTGCGCGTGCAGGATTGGCTGCGCGGCTTCGTCGGCAGCGAAGCTGCACGCAAGCTCGCCTTTCAGCTTGGCACCGCTGACATCGGCTTCAGTGAGCGCGGCCAATTCGATCGGCGACCCGTCGCCGCCACGCGTCGGAATGTCGGTCGGCTTGATCGCGGGCACCGGTTCGGCCGCCCTGCCCTCGGGCACGACGTCGCCGTCATAGGATGCGGTCGGCGTTTTTTCGGTTTCGGCGGGCCCGGAACAGGCCGCAAGGACAAAGGAGAGAGCGGTGGCGGGAAGCAACAAACTACGCATCTTCATTAGGAGAAATCATCCTCTTTTGATTGGCCCCCAATCGCTCAACCGCCGATCCTTATCGAATGTTCCCTCGGTTCACCCCACGCGGAGCACGATCTTCCCCACATGCTCGCCCGCCTGCATCCGCGCATGCGCCGCAGCGGCTTCGGCGAGCGGGAAGGCTTGATCCATCGCTGGCTTCCACCCGCCTTCGGCGAGCCGCTGCCAGAGCGTGCCATGGATTTCGTCCGCCAGCGCCGCCTTGAAATCGGCGCTGCGCGCGCGCAGCGTCGAGCCGGTCAGCGTCAGCCGGCGGCGCATGACGTCGGCGATGTCGAATTCGACCTTCGCGCCGCGCTGGAACGCGATGGTGACATGGCGCCCGTCCTCGGCGAGGCAGGCGAGGTTGCGCGGCAGATAGTCGCCGCCGACCATGTCAAGCACGACATTGACACCCTTGCCGCCGGTGAAGCTCTTCACCGCCTCGACATAATCCTCGGACGAATAATCGACCGCGAGGTCCGCGCCGAGCGCGGTCGCGGCGGCGCATTTTTCGGCGCTCCCGCACGTCACGATGATCTTGATGTCGAACAGCTTGCAAAGCCCGATCGCGGTCGTCCCGATGCCGCTGGTGCCGCCGTGGACGAGCACGGTCTCACCGTCGCGCACATAGCCGCGCTCGAACAGATTGTGCCACACGGTGAAGACCGTCTCGGGCAGCGCCGCCGCCTCTTCCATTGAAAAGCCCTTCGGCACCGGCAGGCAGCTTCCGGCAGGCGCGATGCAATATTCGGCATAGCCGCCGCCCGCGACGAGCGCGCACACCGCCTGCCCCAGAAGCTCGGAATCGCCTCCCGGGCCAACCGCGACGATCGTGCCCGAAATCTCGAGCCCCGGCAGGTCCGACGCGCCCGGCGGCGGCGGGTAAAAGCCCATGCGCTGGAGTACGTCGGGACGGTTCACCCCCGCGGCGGCGACGCGGATCAGCACCTCGCCCGGTCCGGGCTGCGGCACCGGGCGCGTCGTCGGCTGCAACACCTCGGGCCCGCCCGGCGCACTGATGGCGATGGCGGTCATCTCTACTGGCACGCTGGTCACGCTGCTAATTCCCCCACTGGTCGTTCGTCCCCTACCCCCTGCCTCGCCTTATTGACAGAGCCGCGACACGGGTCAACAGTCGCGCGCCTTTTAACCTTAGGGACCAGGAGGATGCGCCATGGACGATGACGACCTTCCCCGCCGCCGCGACGATGTGTTGACGGCGCTGATCAAGCAGCCGCTCGACCCGCTGTCGGTCGACGAATTGGGCGAACGTATCGAAATCCTCGAAGCCGAGATCGAGCGCGTCAAGGCGCACCGCAGCGCCGCAACGAGCCAGAAAGCGGCGGCCGAGGCGCTGTTCAGGAAGGGCTAGCTATTCGGCCTCGGTGCTGAGCCCGAGCTCGGGGATGCCGATCGAGCGGCGGCCGCCAAAATCGGCGCGCACGACGATCACGCCCTGCTTTTCCATATATTCGACGAGGCGGCGGATGCGACCCGGCGAGCGGCTGCCATAAGCGCGGCCGAGAATGTCGTCGTCGGGGCAGGGTTCGCCGTCCATCGCAGCGCGCGCGATCTGCAGGAAGGGCGCGAACATGTCGTGCGGCAGCCGATCGGCGACGGCAAGCATTTCGCGCCAGCGCGGCTCGGACGGATCGAACACGCCGCCCTTCGCCAGCGCGAAGCGGCGGCGGAAGGCCGCGAGGTCGAGCGGCACCTTCTTCAGCTTCTGCATCCGGCAGCGCACCGAAAAATCCTGATAGAGATAGGCTTCGGGCTGGAAGGCGCTGTCGGGGTCGGACAACATCTCTTCGAGCATCGCGATCACCACCGCGTCGCTGTGCCCGGCTTCCTCGGCCGCCTCGACGATGTCGAATACCGGCGGGGCGTCCAGATCTTCGTGGAGCCCCTCGCTCGCCGCGATCCGCTCCAACAGCTCGCTCGCGGCGACGGGTTCGGGCTCGGGCGCGAAGACGCGCGGCGCCACCGGCGCCTCCATCTCGGTGAACAGCATCGAACGCATATCCTCGCCGCCCGCCGACGGCAGCGGCATCAGGCTGTGCGTCCCCATCCGCGTCGCGGTCTGCGTCGACCCGATGCGCACCGACAGCGGCCGCCGCGAGATCGCGGGGCCAAGCCCGAGGAAATGCCCGCGCTCGAGGTCGCGGATCGCCTCGGCCTGCCGCCGCTCCATGCCGAGCAGGTCGGCGGCGCGCGCCATGTCGATGTCGAGGAAGGTGCGCCCCATCAGGAAATTGCTTGCCTCGGCGGCGACATTCTTGGCGAGCTTGGCGAGCCGCTGCGTCGCGATCGCGCCCGCAAGGCCGCGCTTGCGCCCGCGGCACATCAGGTTGGTCATCGCGCTGAGGCTCGCGCGGCGGACAGTGTCGGCGACGTCGCCCGCGACGCTCGGCGCGAACATCTGCGCTTCGTCGACCACGACCAGCGCGGGAAACCAATGCTCGCGCGGCGCATCGAACAGCGCGTTGAGGAACGCCGCGGCGCAGGTCATCTGCGCCTCGATGTCGAGCGATTCGAGGCTGAGGATGATCGACGCGCGATGCTCGCGGATGCGCGCGCCCATCGCAGCGATCTCGCGCTCGTTATAATCGCCGCCGTTGATCACGACATGGCTGTACGCATCGGCGAGCGTGACGAAATCGCCCTCGGGATCGATCACGATCTGCTGCACCAGCTCGGCGCTTTCCTCGAGGATGCGGCGCAAAAGGTGCGACTTGCCCGACCCCGAATTGCCCTGGACGAGCAGCCGCGTCGCCAGCAGTTCCTGGACGTTGATATGCACGCCCTGCCCGGTGCTGTCGGTTCCGATCTCGATGCTCGTCTTCACGGACGCCGCCCTATCGGGGCGCTTGGGCAAAGACAACCGGGCGGGTCTTCGGATCGCCCGATTTTGCCGCGCGACCTTGCCAAGCGGCACGAACGGGCCAAAAGGGCGGGATGGATTTCGACGACCAGCTCCGCCGCTATTTCGGCACCGCCGACCTCGCGGCGATCCACCCCGAGGCGCACGCCGCGGGCACCGAACGCATGCGCGTCGACTTCGGCTTAGAGACCAACCCCGGCCGCCGCTTCGCGCTCTGGGCGCTGATGTACATGCTCGGCGTCGCGCCCGACCTCGATGTGGCGTTCAAGGATGAGGGTGAACGCAACACGGCGCGCGATTTCATGGATATGGTGGATCGGGCGGGTGAGGATTGATCCCGAATGTCAGAAAACGACCGGATTGCGGACGTTAATCTCCCCTCCCGCTTGCGGGAGGGGTCGGGGGTGGGCCAGCAACGTTGCGATCAGCCCACGCCGCTGCGGCTAACGAACAAGTTCGCAAGCCTCGCTGCCCCTCCCGCAGGCGGGAGGGGGTATTCGCGTGCTACTCGAACGACCGCTTTCCACCCCAAGCCGGACCTTCCCTATCGTCATCCCGGACTTGATCCGGGATCCATGGCCGCCCTCGCATTCTGGACCCCGGATCAAGTCCGGGGTGACGAGGCGGATTGTAAAGCTTCCGCCAAATCCCCAACGCCCCGTTAACCACACCGCAACCCCCGTCATCGTAATTTCACAAAGCCATCCGCTTTTCCCTTGCGGTGGGGCGGCGGCATCGCCACGTTGCATTTCTAAGGGGGCCGCTCTCCCCGGCCTGGTCCCCGCAAGGAGATGAAGACCATGCCGTCCTTTTCGGAAAGCCTCGAAAAGACACTACATAATGCGCTGAAGGCCGCTTCGGAGCGCCACCACGAATATGCGACGCTCGAGCATCTGCTCTATGCGCTGATCGACGACGATCATGCCGCCGAAGTGATGCGCGCGTGCGGCGTCGCGCTCGACGACCTGCAATCGGCGGTCGTCCACTATCTCGACACCGAACTCGACAGCCTGAAGGTCGAGGGGCACAGCGACCCGTCGCCGACGAGCGGATTCCAGCGCGTCGTCCAGCGCGCGATCCTGCACGTCCAGTCGTCGGGCAAGGATGAGGTGACGGGCGCCAACGTCCTCGTCGCGCTCTTCTCCGAACGCGAAAGCTACGCGGTCTATTTCCTGCAGCAGCAGGACCTGACGCGCCTCGATGCCGTCTCCTACCTCAGCCACGGCGTCGGCAAAGGCGGCAAGCCCTCGCCGCAGGCCGAACCCGAGGAAAAGGAAGAGGCGAAGGACAAGGACAGCGGCGGCAAATCCAAGAAGGAAACCGCGCTCGACCAGTTCACCGTCAACCTCAACGAAAAGGCCAAGGTCGGCAAGGTCGACCCGCTGATCGGCCGCAATGCCGAGGTCGACCGCACGATCCAGATCCTTTGCCGCCGCAGCAAGAACAACCCGCTCTATGTCGGTGATCCCGGCGTCGGCAAGACCGCGATCGCGGAAGGGCTCGCGCGCAAGATCATCGAGGGCGACGTGCCCGAGGTGCTGCTGCCCGCGGTCATCTATTCGCTCGACATGGGCGCGCTGCTCGCCGGCACGCGCTATCGCGGCGATTTCGAGGAGCGGCTGAAACAGGTCGTGACCGAACTCGAAGGCCTGCCGCACGCGATCCTGTTCATCGACGAGATTCACACCGTCATCGGCGCGGGCGCGACGAGCGGCGGCGCGATGGATGCGTCGAACCTGCTCAAGCCGGCCCTTTCGGGCGGCGTGATCCGCTGCATCGGCTCGACGACGTACAAGGAGTTCCGCAACCATTTCGAAAAGGACCGCGCGCTGCTCCGCCGGTTCCAGAAGATCGACGTGATCGAGCCGAGCCTCGAGGACACCAAGAAAATCCTCGCGGGTCTGCGCAGCGCGTTCGAGGCGCATCATCAGGTGCGTTATACGCAGGACGCGATCAACGCCGCGGTCGACCTGTCGGCGCGCTACATCAACGACCGCAAATTGCCCGACAAGGCAATCGACGTGATCGACGAGGTCGGCGCGATGCAGATGCTCGTCGCCCCGTCGAAGCGCAAGAAGACGATCACCGCCAAGGAGATCGAGGCCGTGATCGCGACGATGGCGCGCATCCCGCCCAAATCGGTGTCGAGCGACGACAAGGCGACGCTCGCCAGCCTCGAAACCGACCTCAAGCGCGTCGTCTTCGGCCAGAACACCGCGATCGAAGTGCTGTCGTCGGCGATCAAGCTCAGCCGTGCGGGCCTGCGCGATCCCGAAAAGCCGATCGGCAATTATCTGTTCAGCGGCCCGACCGGCGTCGGCAAGACCGAGGTCGCGAAGCAGCTCGCGTCGATCATGGGCATTCCGCTCCAGCGCTTCGACATGTCCGAATATATGGAGCGCCATTCGGTCAGCCGCCTGATCGGTGCGCCTCCGGGCTATGTCGGTTATGATCAGGGCGGTCTGCTCACCGATGCGATCGACCAGAACCCGCATTGCGTGCTGCTGCTCGACGAGATCGAAAAGGCGCATCCCGACCTGTTCAACATCTTGTTGCAGGTGATGGACCATGGCCGCCTGACCGATCATCACGGCAAGACGGTCGACTTCCGCAACGTCATCCTGATCATGACAACCAACGCGGGCGCGAGCGACATGGCGCGCGAAGGCATCGGCTTCGGCGCGTTCACACGCGAGGATGTGCAGGAGGAAGCGGTGAAGAATCTCTTCACCCCCGAATTCCGCAACCGCCTCGATGCGATCGTACCGTTCGGCTATCTGCCGCCCGAAGTCGTCGCACGTGTGGTCGACAAGTTCATCCTCGAACTCGAACTGCAGCTCGCCGACCGCAACGTCCATATCCAGCTCGACGATGCGGCGCGCGAATGGCTGACCGGCAAGGGCTATGACAAGCTCTATGGCGCGCGTCCGATGGGCCGCCTGATCCAGGAAAAGATCAAGCAGCCGCTCGCCGAGGAACTGCTGTTCGGCAAGCTCGTCCACGGCGGCGAGGTCAAGGTGAAGATGAAGACCGGCGACGACGCGCATGTCGGCAACCCGCTGGCCTTCGAAATCACCCCTGCCCCGCCCAAGGGGAGCAAGGGCAAGCCGAAAGCCGACAAGGCGAAGAAGGCGGCGGAGTAACAAGCTCCCCTCCCGTTTACGGGAGGGGCAGCGAGACTCGCGGGCTTGCCCGCTAGTCGCAGCGGGGTGGGCCCGGCAACGGCGCATGCCCACCCCAAACCCCTCCCGCAAGCGGGAGGGGCTTACTGCCCTCGCAATCCGGCGTCATATCGCCTATATCAAATTCCATGTACGACTATGTCTCCGTAACTGCCGACGAAGCATCGGCCCCCGCCCGCGTGCGCGACGGCACGATCAAGCTCCACGACGACGCGGGCTTTGCCGGCATGCGCAAGGCGGGCCGGCTGTCGGCCGAAATCCTCGACGCGCTCGTTCCCTTCGTCCAGCCCGGCGTGACCACCGCCGCGATCGACGACCTCGTCCGCACGATGATGCTCGACGGCGGCGGCATCCCCGCGACGCTCGGCTATCGCGGCTTCACGCACAGCTGCTGCACCAGCATCAACCATGTTGTCTGCCACGGCATTCCCGACGACAAGCCGGTGCGCGAGGGCGACATCGTCAATATCGACGTTACCAGCATCGTCGACGGCTGGCACGGCGACACCAGCCGCATGTATCTGGTCGGCGACGTGCCAATCAAGGCGAAGCGCCTCGTCGAGATCACCTATGAATGCCTGATGCTCGGCATCGAGCAAGCGAAGCCCGGCAACCGCATGGGCGACGTCGCGCACGCGATCCAGACCCACGCCGAGAAACATCGCTATTCGGTCGTCCGCGATTTCTGCGGCCACGGCCTCGGCCAGATGTTCCACGACGCGCCTGAGGTCGTCCACGCCGGACGCCCCGGCACCGGACCCGAACTTCGCCCCGGCATGTTCTTCACGATCGAGCCGATGATCAACACCGGCAAATATGCGGTGAAGATGCTCGCCGACGGCTGGACCGCGGTGACGCGCGACCGCAGCCTCTCGGCGCAGTTCGAACACAGCATCGGAATTACCGAGTCAGGCTGCGAGATTTTCACCGCCAGCCCCAAGGGGCTGAACGCCCCGCCTTGGGCATAAGCGAGAAGTGACGCCTTAACTGTTCCCCGGCGAAGGCCGGGGAACAGGCGGTGCGTCACGCGCGCCCCTCCCCACCCCCAC
>SCNS01000031.1 GCA_005503215.1 Sphingomonadaceae bacterium 3R27C6
GGCTGGTGCCGTTTGCGCTTTAGCGCGTCAAACGTGCGCATTTTCGCAGTGACTATGGTCGCTGAGCGCCTCGATCACCCGGCAATCGGCGGCGATGCCGCCACGGCAGCGCCCGATGATGCGCGCCAGTTCGTCGCGCAGCAGGCTGAGCTGCGTGATCTTTTCCTGGACCTGCTCCAGATGCCGCGTCGCGATGCGGTCGGCCTCGTCGCACTCGCGTGTCGGATTGTCCGACAGGTCGAGTAGCGAGCGGATTTCCTCGATTGTGAAACCCAGATCGCGCGAATGGCGCACGAACGCCAGCCGTGCCCGGTGCGCATCGCCATAGCTGCGGTAATTCGCGGCGGTACGACCCGGCGCGGGAAGCAGCCCGATGCGCTCATAATAGCGGATGGTTTCGATATTGGTCCCGGTCGCCCGTGACAGTTCGCCGATTTTCATCGCTTGACCCCGTAGTTGCTACAGGGTGCATATAGGGTGCCGACTCGAAGATAACAGGAGCTTTCGCAGTGGCCGATCAATGCTGTGCCGGCAAAAGCGGCAAGACCGCACTCAATGACCCCATATGGCGCCGCATCCTGTGGATCGCGCTGCTGATCAACGCCGCGATGTTCGGCGTCGAGATTGTCGCGGGCGTCGCGGCGGATTCGCGCGCGCTTCAGGCCGACGCGCTCGATTTCCTCGGCGACAGCGCCAATTATGCGATCAGCCTTGGCGTCGCGGGCATGGCGCTTGCGTGGCGCGCGCGCGCCGCACTGCTGAAGGCGGGGACGATGCTCGTCTTTGGCCTCTGGGTGTTCGGATCGGCGGTCTGGGGCTTCATCACCGGATCGGCGCCGCATGCCGAGACGATGGGGCTGATCGGGGCGCTCGCGCTCGCCGCCAATGTCGCGGTCGCGCTGATGCTCTATCGCTACCGCACCGGCGACGCGAACATGCGCTCGGTGTGGATCTGCTCGCGCAATGATGCGATCGGCAATATCGCGGTGATGGGCGCGGCGCTCGGCGTCTTCGGCACGGGGCGTAGCTGGCCCGACCTTGCGGTCGCGGCGATCATGGCCGCGCTCGCGATCTGGGGCAGCATCGAAGTGTTCCGGCAGGCGCGCGGCGAACTCGCCGCCACGCCTGCCTAGAACTCTACGCCAGGCTGTTGCCGAGGCCGATCACGACCGTCGAGGCCATCAGCACCGCGATCCCCAGCCACACCAGCGCGCGCGTGCGCTGGCCCGCGGGCGCCCATTCCTTGAGCGCGAAACCCCAGAGCGTCGAGAAAAGGATGATGCTCGCCATGTGCAGCGTCCAGCTCGAAAAGCCGAAGCGCCCCATCTGGCTTTCGCCCATCGTGTAGAAGAAGAACTGGAAATACCACAAAGTCCCGCCGAGCGCCGCGAACCCATAGTTGAGCGCGAGCGGCGGCTTTTCGGTCGCGCCGGGCGCGGTTTCGCCGGCGAACTGGCGGATGCTCCGGTTGCGCGCGATCAGGATGCCGCACCAGATGAGGTTGGTCGTGAGCCCGCCGAGCAGCACGACGCAGAGCACGGGTAGGCCCTGCCACAGCGGATCGGTCCCCGCCGCCAATGTCAGCTCGCGGATCGGCGCGCCGGCGTCGAGGCCCCATGCAAAGCAGCCCGACATGATGCCGGAGAAGACCGCGATCGCGAGGCCCTTGCGCAAGTCGAACTCGGACGCGTCGCGCGCCGCGCCGCTGCCCATCTCGCGCTCCTTGCGGCGCCCGGCCTGCGCGACGATGCCGATCCCTGCAAGCGTGATCGCGATGCCGAGGAACACCGTCTGCCCGCTGCTTGTCGCGAAAAGCTCGCCCAGCGTTCCGCGAAAGATCGGCGGCCCCATCGTCCCGATGACGGTCGTCAGCCCGAGCGCGACCGCCATGCCGAGCGACAGCCCGAGGTAGCGCATCGTGAGCCCGAAGGTCAGCCCGCCAAGCCCCCACATCGCGCCCCAAAACCAGCACCAGAACCAGATATCGCCCGGCGTGCGGCTGAGCACGCCGATCAGGTCGTGCGTCTGGATCGACGCGAACAGCCACGGCGCAATGAGCCACGAGAAGATGCCGCCGGTGATCCAGAAAATCTCCCACGACCAGGCGCGGATGCGCTTGTACGGCACATAGAAGCTCGCCGACGACAGGCCGCCCAGCCAGTGAAAGAACACGCCAAGCAGTGGGTTCGCATCCATATTCTTCTCCCCTCGTCGTATCAGGCGGCTAGTGTCTCCGGCCCGATCCTGTCCACCCCGGTCACCCCGGTAAGCGCCATCGCGACGCGCATTTCGGCCTCGATCAGGTCGAGCACATGACGCACGCCGCGTTCGCCGTCTGCGGTCAGCGCGAACGCCCAAGCGCGGCCGAGCAGCACGCCTCGCGCCCCGAGTGCGAGCATCCGCACGACGTCGAGCCCCGATCGTACCCCGCCGTCGGCCAGCACCGTCAGCCGGTCGCCGACCGCATCGGCGATCGCGGGCAGCGCGCGCGCGACCGACGGCACGCCGTCGAGCTGGCGTCCGCCATGGTTCGACACGATAATCCCGTCGACCCCCGCTTCGGCGGCGCGGCGCGCGTCGTCGGCATCCAAAATGCCCTTGATGACGATCGGTCCCTTCCAGTGCGCGCGCACGAAATCGAGGTCGGCCCACGTCACGCCCGGATCGAAATTATCCTTCATCCAGCCGAGGAATCCTCGAGCCCCGATTTCGGCCCGAGAAGCGGCGCGACATTGCCGAGCTGGTGCGGCCGGCCGTTGAGCCCCACGTCCCATGCCCAGCCGGGGCGGGCCATGGCCTGACCCAAGCGCCGCGCCTGTCCGCGCCAGTTCGCGGCGCCCGAAAGCCCCGAACGGACATCGCGATAGCGCGCCCCGGGCAGCGGCATGTCGACGGTGAACACCAGCACCGGGCAGTTCGCTGCGCTCGCCTCGTCAAGCAGCGACCGCATGAAACCGCGGTCACGCACCATATAGAGCTGGAACCAGAAGGGCGTCGGCGAGCCGCGCGCGACCTCGGCGAGCGAGCAGGCCGACACCGTCGACAGCGTGAAGGGCACGCCCTTCGCCGCCGCGGCGCGCGCCGCCTGCACCTCGCCACGCCGTGCCGCCATCCCGGCAAGCCCGATCGGGCCGAGCGCGAGCGGCATCGCGAGTTGCTGGCCGAACAGGCTGGTCGACAGGTCGATCGCCGACACGTCTTTTAGCACCCGCTGGCGGAGCGAAATATCCTGCAGATCCTCGATATTCGCGCGCAATGTGCGTTCGGCATAGGAGCCGCCGTCGAAATATTCGAAGAGGAAATGCGGCAGGCGCCGCCGCGCGGCTTCGCGATAATCGCCGATCGATGCAGGTTTCACGCGGCTTCTTCCACCCGTTCGGCTTCGCGCCGCCAGCGGTCGCGATAGGGCGCGAGATCGACGTCGAGCGGCGCCACCAGTTCGAGCGGCTCGGCCGGCGGTAAAGCGGCGTCGAGCAGGCGGAGCGCGCCATAGGACACATCGTTATGCGCCTTGCCGACATAGATGCGCAGGTCGGGGCGCAGCGCCGCGAGCGCGCGCACGAAAACCTGACCCTCGGCGAAGCGCCCTTCGATCAGCAGCCGTTCGCGGGTGCCGATCAGGCCCAGCGAGGCGTCGGTGACCAGCGCGGCATAGAGCGATACCGCGGCGCGGCGCGCGGCATGATCGTCGGGCCTTTTGACCCAACGCCCGAGCCCGTGCGGAAAGGGGCCGAAGCCCGGCGCGAAGGTCGGCAACACCATCGCGCCGCTTGCGAGCACGTCGGGAAGCGCCGCGAGCAGGGCGGGCTGGTCGGCCGCGATATCGATCTGCCGCGTGTCGAGGCCGATCAGCGTCTCGATCTCGCGCCCGCCCATGAAGCGCGCCGACGGGATCGGTTTGCCGAACGCATCGACATTGATCAGGCAGTCGCGCGCCTCGTCGAGGCCGCTCGTATCGATCGAGGCGGCGTCTTTGGGCGATCGCATCGCAACGAACCAGGTGCCTGTCGACAGCACGGTCGATTCCCTGTCGGCAATCTCGGCAAAGGCGCGCGCCGCGAGCAGCGCGGCGTTCGAATCGTGCAGCCCGCAATGAACCTCGGTATCGGCGGGCAGGCCGGTGCGCTGGACCCATGCGGACGTCAGCGTGCCGAGCACTTCGCCGGCTCCGCGTAGCGGCGCGAGCCGCGCGGCCCATCCGCGCCGCTCGGCAAGTGCCGAAGGGGTTCCGGTCAGCGGGTTCCAGAGGTCGGTGTGACAGCCAAGGCTGGTCACCTCCGATGCGGCGACGCCGCAGAGCAGCCAGCTCCAATATTGCGCCCACGGCAGGATTTGCGTCCCGTGCGCAAGATCGGGATCGAGCGCCTCGAGCCGGAAGATCTGCGCGCCGAGGTTCAGGCCGTCAGGCAGGCAAGGCGAGCCGCTGTCCGAAAAGGCGTCGCGCTCGGCTTCGTAGCGCGCGCGCAGGTTCGCGGGCATCGCGTCTTCATAGTCGACGGGCGGGCAGGCGAGGCGGTCGCCGCGGATGATCGCCGCCGCGGCGCCATGCCCGACGGGGATGATCGCGCCGACATCGGCCAGTTTGGCAAAGTCGCGCAGTACCTCGGCCACCCACGCTTCGATCCCCGCGGCGTCGAGCGCGACATAGGCGCCCGTTTCGACGCGCGCATTGGCGCGGACGCGGCGTTCGATCATCGTGCCATCGGCAGACCAAAGGCTCAGCTTTGCCAAGGTTTTCCCGCTATCGAGAACTATGGTTGCGCGACCCTTCATCCCTCTCCCTTTGCTTCGTTGCGACCGAATTTGATCGAACTTTATCGAAACTGATTGCAGAGCGCCAGCGATTTCGATACACATCCTCGCATAGTCGAAACAACGAGTTTCCTTCATGCCCGATCTTATGGACGTCACGCCCCGATCCAACGCCGCCGCGCTGCTATTCGTCATCCCGGCGAATCGCTGGTCGGACGAAGAGGCGCGGGGGAAGGCGCCCGAAGATCTGCTCCTCTATCGCTCGAACCGCCTCGGCTCGGACCTCACCGTGACCAATTTCGGCGGCGGCAACACCTCGGCCAAGCTCGATGCGCGCGACCCCCTTACCGGCGAAACCGTACGGGTTTTGTGGGTGAAGGGATCGGGCGGCGATATCGGTTCGATGAAGCTCGATGGGTTTTCGACGCTCTATCAGGACAAGCTGCTCGGCCTCGAAAAACTCTATCGCGGGCTGGAGCATGAGGACGAGATGGTCGGCTACCTGCCGCACTGCACCTTCGCGCTCAATCCGCGCGCGGCGTCGATCGATACGCCGCTCCATAGCTATCTGCCCTTTGCGCATGTCGACCATGTCCATCCCGACGCGATCATCGCGCTCGCCGCATCGAGCGAAGGCGAGGCCGCGACCAAGGCGATCTGGGGCGGCGCGGTGGGCTGGCTGCCCTGGCAGCGCCCGGGCTTCGATCTCGGGCTGAAACTGCGCGATTATGTCGCCGCGCATCCGGGACTGCGCGGGGTGATGCTCGCGGGGCATGGCATCATCTGCTGGGGTGACAGCGCCAAGGGCTGCTATGACAACACGATCGCGCTGATTGGCGACGCAGCGAATTATCTGAACGCGAAGCTCGCCGATGGGCCGGCGTTCGGTGGCGAGGTTATCGCGCCGCTGCCAGCCGCCGACCGCGCATCCGCCGCCGCCAAGCTGATGCCGTTGCTCCGCGGCCTGATGGGCGGGCGCCGCGTCGGGCATTTCGCCGACGATGCCGAAACGCTCGAATTCACCGGCAGCCGCGATTTCGCGAAGCTCGCCGCGATCGGCACCTCGTGCCCCGACCATTTCCTGCGCACCAAGATCGCGCCGCTCGTGCTTGACCCGGCGCGGATCGACGACGCTGCCTATCTCGCCGAGCGTATCGAGGCGTATCGCGCCGATTATGCCGCCTACTACCAGCGCTGCGCGCGGTCCAACTCGCCCGCGATGCGCGACCCCAATCCCGTCGTCGTGCTCGTTCCGGGCATCGGCCGGATGACCTTTGCGGGCGACAAGACGACCGCGCGGCTCGCGGGCGAATTCTATGCCAATGCGATCAACGTGATGCGCGGCGCCGAGGCGATCGGCGCCTATGTCGGGCTCGACGAACAGGAAGCGTTCGACATCGAATATTGGCTGCTCGAGGAAGCGAAGCTCCAGCGCATGCCCAAGCCGAAGCCGCTCGCGGGGCGCATCGCGCTCGTCACCGGCGGCGCAGGCGGGATCGGTGCCGCGACCGCCGAGCGCCTTGCCGCCGACGATGCGTGCGTGCTGCTCGTCGACCGCGACGCCGATGCGCTCTCCAAGGCGGCGCACGAACTCGAAGGCCGCTTCGGCCGCGACCGCATCCGCTCGGCGGTGTGCGACGTGACCGACGAGGCGCAGGTCGCCGCCGCTTTTGCCGCCTGCGCGCGCGAATTCGGCGGGCTCGATATCCTCGTCGCCAATGCCGGCATCGCCTCGTCGGCGCCGATCGAGGAGACGACACTCGAGCTGTGGCAGCGCAATTACGACGTGCTCGCGCAGGGCTATTTCCTCACCGCGCGCGCGGCCTTCCCGCTGATGAAGGCGCAAGGCAGCGGCTCGATCGTCTTCATCGGGTCGAAGAACGGCATCGCCGCGGCGACCAACGCATCGGCTTATGCGTCGGCGAAAGCGGCGGCGTTGCATCTCGCGCGCTGCCTCGCGCTCGAAGGTGCGCCGTTCGGGATCCGCGTCAACACGGTCAATCCCGACGCGGTGATCAAGGGATCGCGCATCTGGGACGGCGACTGGCGCCGCGAACGCGCGGGCGCGCACGGGATCGATTCGGGCAGCGAGCTCGAGGAACATTATCGCAATCGCTCGATGCTCAAGCGCGACGTGCTGCCCGAGGATGTCGCCGAAGCGGTCTATTTCCTCAGCAGCGATATGTCGGCAAAGTCGACCGGCAACATGATCAACGTCGACGCGGGCAACGCGCAAGCATTCACACGCTAAGGTACGGAGAGTTTTATGGCTGGCGACCTGCCGCTCGCACAGGATGACATCGAGCGGCTGAACGCCGGTCTGACCGACGCGCTCGACGATGATTATGGTAGCCTCGGCCGCCAGCTCGGCCGCCGCGGCATCGACGTCGATGGCGTGAAGGCGAAGGTCGCGGGCTTCTCGGTCGCGGTGCCGAGCTGGGGCGCGGGGCGCGGCGGCACGCGCTTCGCCAAATTCCCGATTCCCGGCGAGCCGACGAACATCCACGAGAAGCTGGAGGATTGCGCGGTCATCCAGCAGCTCGGCCGCGCGACCCCGCGCGTCAGCCTGCATTTCCCGTGGGACAAGGTCAGCGACTATCGCGGTTTGCGCGAGGAAGCTGCGGCACTCGGCCTCGGTTTCGACGCGGTCAACAGCAACACCTTCCAGGACCAGCCGGGACAGGCGGTGAGCTACGCCACCGGCTCGCTCTCCTCGACGCGCGCCGAGGTGCGCGAGCAGGCGGTCGCGCATAACATCGAATGTATCGAGATCGGCAAGCAGCTCGGCGTCACCGACCTGACGGTGTGGGTCGGCGATGGCACCAATTTTCCGGGGCAGCAGGATCTGGGGCGTTCGCTCGACCGCTATCTCGATGCGGCGGCAGAAGTCTATGCCGCGCTGCCCGGCGACTGGCGGATGCTGATCGAGCACAAGATGTTCGAGCCCGCCTTCTACTCGACCGTGATTTCGGACTGGGGCAGCTCGATCCTCGTCGCGCAGGAGCTTGGCGACAAGGCGAAGTGCCTCGTCGATCTTGGCCACCACGCGCCGAATGTGAACATCGAGCAGATCGTTGCGCGGCTGCACCGCTTCGGAAAGCTTGGCGGATTCCACTTCAACGACAGCAAATATGGCGACGACGATCTCGACAGCGGCTCGATCAATCCGCACCAGCTGTTCCTCGTCTTCAACGAACTGATCGAGGCCGAGATGAACCCGCGCGGCGATTTCCGCCCCGCTTACATGATCGACCAGTCGCACAATGTGACCGACCCGATCGAGAGCATGCTCTCGTCGGCCGAAGCGATCGTCGCGGCCTATGCCAAGGCGCTGCTCGTCGACCGTGAGGCGTTGCTCGCCGCGCAGGAAGCGAACGACACGATGATGGCGTTTCAGGCGCTGCGTGCCGCGTACCGCACCGACGTCACCCCGATCCTCGCGGCGGCGCGCGCCGAAGCGGGCGGGGCGATCGACACGATCGCGGCCTATCGTGCAAGCGGCTGGCGGGAACGCAAGGCGCAGGAACGCAAGGCTGCGGGAGCGGCTGCGGGGATCGTCTAATCATTCGATTGCAACTCGGCGCAGGTCCGGTCAAATAGGCGCAATCAGACAGGGACCCCTATGCACGCAGCCGAACGCGAAAAAATGATCCTCGACAGCCTGGGCGAGAGCGGTTTCGTCTCGTTCCGCGATCTCGAGAGCCGCGTCGCCGCGTCGCCCGCCACCATTCGCCGCGACCTCGACCGGCTCGAAGAAGCCGGCGTCATCACCCGCGTGCGCGGCGGGGCGAAGCGCGTCGGCGGGGGAAGCGGTACGCCGACCGCGTCCGAAGACGGCCTGTCGGGCATTCCCTTCCACGAGAATATCGGCCGCAATCGCGCCGCGAAGGAAGCGATCGGGCGCGCGGCGGCGGGGCTTTGCATCCCCGGCGAGGGCGTGATGATCGACGGCGGCTCGACGACGCTACAGATGTGCCCGCACCTCGACGGCCTCGCGCTGCAGGTTCTCACCAATTCGCTGCACATCGTCAGCGCGCTGCTGCCGCAGCCGACGACGCGTATCCTCGTGCCGTCGGGACAGGTGTTTCGCGAACAGAATATCGTCCTGTCGGCGGCGGGCGACGACGGCATGCCGCGCTTCCACGCGCCGAAACTGTTCATGGGCGCGGCGTCGATGGGCCCCGCCGGGCTGATGCAGGCCGACGTCATCCTTGTCGCCGCCGAACGCCGCCTGATCGAGCGCGCCGACGAGATCATCGTGCTCGTCGACAGTTCCAAATTCTCGGGCCCTTCGGGCAATGTCGTTTGCTCGCTCGACGAGATCGACGTCGTCGTCACCGACGCCGGAATCGAACCGCACCATGTCGCGATGATGGAAGCCGCCGGTATCCGCGTCATCATCGCCTGAATTTTCCAATATCTTCGGAGCAAAACCGCGGCCCGCCGTGGCGTTCGAGTTTGAATGATTGAATTTGATCGTTGACGTGATTGATAAAGACAAATAATGAGCAGTGATGCAGAAACGCTCAACGAAGCGTGGCATCGGAGGAACAAGATGGCCGGACAGGCGCCTCCGTCAAAAGGGACAACTCGCGAGGGCGAGTGCAGGGAGGATGCGATGAAGGCGATGACAACGGCGGGTCTGGATTTTGCTGTGCGGCGGAACGCGTGGCGGCGGGGCATTTCGGCACTGGCATGCGCGGGTGCGCTGTTCGGCGCGACGGGTGCTCACGCCCAGGATGCCGATTCTGAAGCCCCGACCGACGCGGACATTGTCGTCACCGGCACCTTGCTGCGCGGCGTCGCGCCCGTCGGCACCAATGTCGTCGCGGTCAGCGAGGCCGATGTCGTCGCCTCGGGCGCTGCCTCGGCGAACGACCTGCTCGCCTCGATCCCGCAGGTCGGCAATTTTGGGACGATCCCGGCGGGGCTGGGCAATTTCGGTAATCCGATCGTGCGTCCCAATATCCGCAATCTCGGCAACAGCGGCGGCTCGACGACGCTCGTGCTCGTCGACGGCCACCGCATGGTCGGCGCGGGCATCCTGCAGACGAGCTTCGATCCCTCGGTCATCCCGCCCGATGTGATCAAGCGCGTCGACGTCATCCCCGACGGCGGTTCGTCGATCTATGGTTCCGACGCGATCGGCGGGGTGATCAACTTCATCACGCGCGACCGCTATGACGGCATCGGCGTCAACGCGCGCTATGGCTTTGCCAAAAACTACCAGACGATCGATGCCAGCGTCATCGCGGGCAAGGACTGGGGATCGGGCTCCGCCTATATTTCCTATTCCTATGCCTGGCACGACGATCTGATCGGGCTCGACCGCGATTATGCGACCGCGAACCAGACCGACCGCGGCGGCGGCGATTTCCGCAGCACCGCCTGCGCGCTCGCGAACATCACCGTCGGCACGACGACCTATGCGCTTCCCGGCCGGACGCCCGGCGTCAATCGCTGCGACCAGACCGATTATGCGGCGATCTATCCGCGCGAGGAACGCCATAGCGTCTTCGCGGGCCTGACGCAGGACCTCAGCGACTCGGTCGCGTTCAAGCTGTCGGCCTATTGGTCGAAGCGCGACACGCTGCACCGCAGCGCGCAGAGCAGCATGAGCGGGACGATCACCGCCGCGAACCCCTTCTTCCGTCCGATCGGCGCCGAGCTCGCGCACAGCGTCGCCTTCGCATTCGACGACGTCTTCGGTCCGAGCAACGACAGCCCGTCGAGCTTCACCTCTTACGGCATCACCCCCAGCTTCGATTTCGAGCTTGGCGGCGGCTGGCAGCTGCGCACAATGGCCAACTTCGGGCGCAGCGAAAATAAATCGACCGAGCGGTCGTTCAATTCGACCGCGGCGACGATCGCGCTCGCGGGCCGGACGACAGCAACCGCGCTCAACCCCTATAATCTCTCGGCGACGTCGCCCGCGGTGCTCGCGGCGATCGATGATTTCGTCAACTATGGCGAAGCGACGCAGGAACTCGCCGAAGGGCGCGTCGTGCTCGACGGCCCGCTGTTCGCGATGCCCGGCGGTGACGTGCGTCTCGCGGTCGGCGGCGAATATCATTACGAGAATATCCGGTCGTTCACCGGCAGCGGCCCCGAGGCTGCGGTCACCGGATCGAACGCCTATGCCGCGCGCAATGTGAAGTCGCTGTTCGGCGAATTGCTGATCCCGATCTTCGGCGCCGACAACCGCACCCCGGGTTTCTACAGCCTCGAGCTGTCGGGTTCGGTCCGCTACGACGATTACAGCGACGTCGGCGGCACGACCAATCCGAAGGTCGGGGTGACCTGGCGCCCATTCGAGGCGCTGACGATCCGCGGCAATTACGGCACGTCGTTCCATGCGCCGAGCCTTGCCGACCTCGGCAATTCGGTCGATGCGCGCGTGCAGGTGTTGCCGTTCAGTCCCTTTCGCGCGCCGAACAGCTCGCCCTTCGACGCGCTGCGCCCGACGATCGCGATCGCCGGCGGCAACGCCAATCTGAAGCCTGAGACCGCCGACACCTGGTCGCTCGGCTTCGATCTCAAGCCCGCGGCGCTCGAAGGCTTCGTCGCCAGCGCGACCTATTTCAACGTGAAGTTCAAGGACGCGATCGCCGTCCCGCCCTTCACGTCGCCGCTCTTGTTCACGACGCCCGCCTATGCGGACTTCTTCATCCTCAATCCGACGCTCGCACAGGCGCAGGCGGCGGCAGGCAATCTCCGCGTCGATGGCGTTCCCAATCTTGCAACCCTGTTCGCGATCAGCTCGCCCTATGTGCTGTTCCTCGCGCAGCGTGCGAACCTCGGCGCGGTGAATGTCGATGGCATCGACTTCAACCTCGCCTATAACCGCCCCACCGGCTTCGGTTCGATCCATGCGAATTTCACGGGCAGCTACCTGCTAAACCGCGAGACGCAGGTGGTGCAGGGCGGTCCGGTCAACGACGATCTCAAGAACGGCACCGGGCGCTTCCTCTTCACCGCGGGGCTGGGCGCGACGGTCGGCGATTTCACCGCGCGTGCGACGCTCAACCATCGCAGCGGCTATCCGATCATCGGGCTGCCGCCGCAGGAGCGGGTGTCGGCGTTCGACACCGTCGACCTCTTCTTCAGCTATGATCTGGGCGACATGCTCGCGAACACGCTGCTGACGCTGAACGTCGACAATGTCTTTGACGAGGACCCGCCGTTCCTGAACAGTGCATCGGGCTATACCAATGGCAGCACGCTCGGCCGGCTGGTATCCTTCGGTATTCGCACCAAATTCTGACGGGGAGGTTGGGTTGCCGCTGATCGGAAGCTTGCGAAGCCTGTTCTGGGGTGCGCTCGCGGCCGTCGGCATGGCGACCTCGCCTGCATCGGCGGCCGATCCGGCCCCGGCGGAGCTGCGCACCGAATATGCCGCGGCGCCGCTGGGTCTCGACACGGCGGCGCCGCGGCTGGCGTGGCGCTCGCCTGTCGCGCGGCAAAGTGCGTATCGTATCCGCGTCGCGACTTCCGAAGCCGACCTCGATCGCGCACCGTTGTGGGACAGCGGCAAGATCGCGTCGGTGGACAATGTCCAGATCGCCTATGCCGGACCCACGCTCGCATCGCGTCAACGCTATTGGTGGCAGGTGCAGGTCTGGGACGAGGGCGGCAATGCCACGGGCTGGAGCGCGCCAGCATGGTGGGAAATGGGACTGCTCGGCGCGTCCGACTGGCAGGCCAAATGGATTTCAGGACCCCAGCGACGCGACCATGATTGGGGCGACCTGACACTCGACGCCGATCTGACATTGACGGGCAAGAGCATCGACATCTTGTTTCGCGCGCTCCCGAACGGCAAAACCTATGGCGATGCCTATGTCTGGACGCTCGCCGAGGACAAGAACGGACCCGAGCTGATCCAGACCGTGCGCCGTTATCCGGGCGGGACGAGTTCGGCGATCAAGATGGAGCGGCTGGGGCAGGTCAAATTGCCTGCGCCGATCAAGGGACGCCGCATCGCGCTGTCGATCCGCGCCGAGGGCGGCCGCATCGTCACGCGCATCGACGGGACGGTCGTCGCGACGGTCGACAATGACGCGCACAAGCATGGCACGATCGGCTTTGCCGGCAAGGAAGCCGCTACGGCGATTGTGCATTCGGTTCGCGTATCGGGCACCCAAAGCCCCGCGGTCGCCTATGATTTTGCGGGCGGCGACAACCCCTTCACGGGCGGCAGCGTGGCGAAGGACGGGCTCGTCGTCGCCAGCGGCGTTCCGGGGGTCGACCTCGTGCTCCCGATCGAAGCGCCCGCGCCGCTCGTCCGACGCACTTTCCGTCTCGCCAAGCCGGTGGCTAGCGCACGGCTCTATTACGCGGGCGCAGGTATGCCGCGCCTGTCGGTCAACGGCACCATCGTCGGTTCGTCGCTGGGGGCGGGGTTCACCGCTTATGACAAGCGCGTGCTTGGTTACGCCCATGACGTGACCAGCCTGCTGCGTCGCGGCGAGAATGTGATCGGTGCCGAACTCGGGCGCGGCTGGTACGGGCTGACCGATCCGAATGAATGGTATTTCCACGCAGCGCCCTGGCACGCCGAGCCTGCGCTGAAGGCGCAGCTTGAAGTCGCCTACACCGATGGAACAGGTGAAACGGTCGTGACCGATGGCAATTGGCGCACCTTTTCGGGGCCGACGCTCAATGACTCGGTCCATCGCGGCGAACGTTATGACGCGCGGCTGGTGCCGGCGGGTTGGGATCGTGCGGGTTTCCGCGACCGCAAATGGCAGGCGGCGCCGGTTGTTGCAGGACCGGCGGGGCAGCTCGTCGCCGCCAACTCCGAAGCGATCGAGGCGGTCGAAAATATCGCGCCCGTCACGGTCAAGGAAGTCGCCCCCGGCGTCCATGTCTATGACTTCGGGCGCATCGTCGCGGGCTGGCCGGCGCTCAAGCTCAGCGGTCCGCGCGGGCTCACCGTGTCGATGGTCGCGAGCGAGCGCGTCGCCGACGACGGCAGGGTCGTCCCCGCCGCGGGGCTGATCGACGCGCAGCTCCAGACCGACCGCTACACGCTCGCGGGCAAGGGCGCCGAGCAATGGGAACCGCGCTTCGGTTATCGCGGCTTCCGCTATGTGCAGGTCGATGGCTTTCCGGGTACGCCGGGCGAGGGCGCCCTGACCGCGCGTATCGTCCATTCGGCGGTCGCGCGCACCGGCAGCTTTGCCAGCGCCAATCCGCTGCTGAACCAGATCGACGCCGCGGCGATCGGATCGATCCTCAACAATCTCCACGGCTTCCAGACCGACACGCCGACTTACGAGAAGAACGGCTGGAGCGGCGATGCGCAGGCGTCGGCGGGCGCCGCCGCACGCAGCCTCGATGTCGCGCGCGTCTGGACCAAATGGCTCGCCGATTTCCGCGATGCGCAGTCGGACAAGGGCGAAGTACCCGAGATCGCGCCGACGACGCCTTTCTACGGCTATGAGAATACCCCGGGGTGGAACGTGATCTGGGGGCCGACGACGCCGTGGGACGCCGCGGCGATGATCCTGCCGTGGGAGCTTTACACGACCTATGGCGACACGCGTGTGCTCGCCGACAATCAGGACATGCAGCGGCGGCTGGTCGATTACACCGCGACCTTCATCAAGGCGCCCGATTACCAGCGCTCGGCGGGGCTCTCCGAATGGGCGTCGGCGGGCGGCATGGATTACAGCAACGCGCGCGGCGGCGGGATCGACGCGGTCACCACCGCCTATTTCTTTCATCAGGCCGATCTGCTCGCCAAATCGTCGGCGATCGTCGGCAAGACGGATGATGCGGCGCGTTACGCGAAGCTCGCCGAGGATATCCGGACCGCCTACAACACGCGTTATTGGGATGCGACGAACGGCTGGTATCGCACGGTCGATACCAAGGGCGTCGCGGGTCCGCCGACACAGGTGCAGAATATCCTGCCGCTCGCGTTCGGTATGGTGCCGCCGGGCCGCGAGCAGGGCGTCGCCGACACCATCGCGCGCGATGTCGACAAGCAGGGTCTGCGCACCGGGGTCTATGGCGCGCGCTACCTGCTCGAAATTTTGAGCGACCATGGCCATGCGAACCTTGCTTACCGCGTCGCGACGCGCACCGACGAGCCGAGCTGGGGCTGGTGGGTCAAGAACGGCCATAAGACGATGTTCGAGACGTGGAGCCTGAACAGCCGCTCGCGCGACCATCATTATTTCGCCTCGATCGCCGACTGGATGCGCCAGCGGCTCGCCGGGCTGCGCCCGGGCGCGCCGGGGTACAAGCTCGTGCTGGTCAAGCCCGCGATCCCGGACGGGCTCGCGAGTGCCGAAGCCGCGATGGACACGATCCATGGCCGCGCCTTTTCGGGCTGGAAGGTCGACGCGGGCAAGCTGACGCTGACCGCCGAAGTGCCGGCGAACACGACGGGCGAGATTTGGGTGCCGGCGCGCTTCGGTGCCGTGGCCCCGCCATCGGGCGCCCACCCGGTCCGCGAGGGCAAGGGGTATTTGATCTATCGCACCGGCCCCGGCCGTTTCATCTTCACCACCGGAGGCGCGCAATGATCCGCGGCATATTTGTATTGGCTGTCCTGTTGGCGTCGCCGGTTGCGGCGCAGCAGATTGCAGTCGACAGCGGGGCCATTGCCGGCGCGACGGCCGATGGCGTCGCATCGTTCAAGGGTATCCCCTATGCGGCGGCGCCCGTCGGGGCCCTGCGCTGGAATGCACCTGCGCCGGTCCAGCCGTGGAGCGCACCGCGCGACACGACAAGCTACGGCCCCGACTGCATGCAGAACCCGCTGCCGGGCATCCAGCCCGGGTCGCGGCCGATGAGCGAGGATTGCCTGACGCTCAACGTCTGGACGCCGAAACCGGCCAAGGGCGCGAAGCTGCCCGTTATGGTCTGGATCCACGGCGGCGGTTTCGTCGGCGGGTCGGGCACCTTGCCCGAAACCGACGGTAGCCTGCTCGCGAAGCGCGATGTCGTCGTCGTCAGCTTCAACTACCGCCTCGGCCGCTTCGGCTTCTTCGCGCATCCGGCGCTGGGCGAGGGCGGTAACTGGGGCCTGATGGACCAGATCGCGGCGCTCAAATGGGTTCAGAGCAATATTGCGGCGTTCGGCGGCGATCCGGCGAAGGTCACCATTTTCGGTGAGAGCGCCGGCGGGGAGTCGGTGTCGCGCCTGATGGCATCGGCCGCCGCGAAGGGGCTGTTCGCGCGCGCGATCGTCGCGTCGGGCGGCGGCCGCGACGACTGGCCGACGCTCGTCGAGGCACAAGCGAAGGGGCAAGCATTTGGCACGCGTGCCGGCGCCGCCGATGCTGCAGCCTTACGCGCGCTCCCCGCCGACAAGGTGCTCGGCGGCCTCGCGCTGATGAGCAAGGAAGAGGATCGCTATTCGGGGCCAATGACCGACGGGACGATCGTTCCCGCGGGCGCCGAGGCGATCTTCGCCGAGGGCAAGCAGGCGCGCATCCCCTATATCATCGGCAGCAACGACGATGAGCTCGGCTTCATCCCCGCGCCGTTCCGCGCGATGGTCAATGGCCCCGTGGAAAAGTCGCTGGGTGCCGCCGCCGCTACCGTGAAAGCGGCCTATGCGAGCGAAGACGAGGCGAACCGGCGGCTGGGCGGCGACGCGATCTTCACCGAACCGGCGCTCGCCTTCGGTCTGTTGCAGGCGCGCGCCGGGGCGCCGACCTTCCTCTATCGTTTCGGCTATGTCGCCGAAGGCCAACGCAAGCCCGATGTCGGCGCGGTGCATGCTTCGGACGTCGCCTTCCAGTTCGGCAACCTGCCCGCCGATGCCACCGCCGCCGACCGTGCCGTAGCAAAACAGCTCGGCGACTATTGGACCAATTTCGCAAAGACCGGCGATCCGAACGGCGGCGGGCTGCCTGTCTGGTCGCGGCTCGACCCCGCGGCGCCGCGGCTGCTGTCGATGGGGATCGAGACAACCGCGATGGCGCCGGCAACGACGCCCGCGCTGACCGCCATCGCTGCCGCGCGGGACGGAAAATAATGAAAGGCATGACCATGCGCCTCTCTGCCGCCATCGCCGGCGCGCTCGCCATCGTCGCGATCCCCGCCTGCGCGTGGGAGGTGATCCGCCTGTCCTCGGACCCGGTGCCCGCGACCTCGAAGGAGGTGCGCGAAACGGGGCCGTTCGGCACGATCGTGCGCAACGTGTCCGATGCGACACTGACCCCTTATGTGGCCGACAAGCCCAACGGCACCGCGGTGATCGTCGCCCCCGGCGGCGGCTTTCACATGCTGTCGATCGACAATGAAGGTGAGGCGGTCGCCAAATGGCTGAACAGTCAGGGCGTGACGGCGTTCGTGCTCAAATATCGCCTGCTCGAAACCGGCGCCGATTTTCCGTTTCAGATGATGCGCTATCTCGCCAATCTCCCCTCCTTGCGCACCGCGGTCGAACCGCTGCGCCCGCTCGCGACCGCCGATGGCGAGAATGCGGTGAAATGGGTGCGCAAGAACGCTGCCCGCTATGGCGTCAAATCCAACCGCGTCGGGCTGATGGGTTTCTCGGCTGGGGGCGCGGTGACGGTTTGGACGCTCGCGGCGAACAAGCCCGCGAGCCGCCCCGATTTCGCGATCGCCATCTATCCCGGTCTTCTGCCCGATGCGATCGCGGTGCCGAAGAAGGCGCCGCCGCTGTTCGTCGCGGCGGCGAAGGACGACAAGCTGGCATATGCCGATAGCGTCCGCCTTGCGGCAGCGTGGAAGGGCGCCGGCGCGAGCAGCACGATCGTCACATACGAGAGCGGAGGCCATGGTTTCGGCATGAAGAAGAGCGGCAAACCGAGTGACGCATGGACCGACGCGATGGCCGACTGGATGCGCGATCAGGGACTCGTCGGCAAATGAGGGCCGCATCGCTTCTCCTGCTCGCCGGCGGATCGCTGCTCGCGGCCTGCACCGCGAATGAACCCGCACCGGCGCCGACCCCCGCCGTGCAAAAGATCGGCAGCTGCGAAGCGCTGACCGGTCTGGCGCTGAAGGACGGCAAGGTCGATGCCGCGACCTCGCTCGCGGGCGGGGCGATGGTCAATCTCGAGGCGGGCAAGCCCGGCCTTCCGGCCCCCGCCGCCTTCTGCCGCGTGCAGGCGACGCTGTCGCCGGTGCCGGGATCGTCGATCAAGGTCGAGGTGTGGCTGCCCGAGCGCGCGGGCTGGAACGGCAAGCTGCTCGGCGCGGGCAATGGCGGGTTCGGCGCGAACATGCTGCTGCCGTCGCTGTTGATGCGCGGCGCGGTGCAGAAGGGCTATGCCGCGGTCGGCACCGACATGGGGCATGTCAGCGAGGCCGATGTCGACGCGAGCTGGGCGCTGAACGCGCCCGAGAAGGTCCGCGACTATGGCTGGCGCGCCAATCATGTCGGCGCCGAGACCGCGAAACAGGTGATTGCGGCCTATTATGAAGGTCCGCTCGCCGCGAGCTATTTCCACGGCTGTTCGGACGGCGGGCGGCAGGCGCTGACGCTCGCGCAGCGTTACCCCGCCGATTATGACGCGATCATCGCGGGCGCTCCCGCGATGCCGTGGACGCGCATGGCGAGCGCCTTCGCGAATAATGCGGTCACAGCGAACAAGCCGGGCGGCGACCTGTCGATGGCGAAGCTCAAGCTGCTCCAGGCGGCGTCACTCGGCCAATGCGACGCGCTCGACGGCGTGAAGGACGGCGTGATCGACGACCCGCGCGCCTGCCATTTCGATCCCGCGAAGCTCGCATGCAAGGGCGGCGAGGGCGCCGACTGCCTGACGCCCGGCGAAGTCGCGACCGCGAAGCTTTTCTACGAAGGACCGAAGACCGCCGACGGCAAAAGCTTCTACCCCGGCTTCGCGCCGGGCGCCGAGGCCGAGGCGGGAACCTGGTCGCAATGGCTGACCGGCAAGACGTCGCAGCATGTGAAGTTCGGCACCGCCTTCTTCCGCTATTTCGTGCACGCCAATCCCGACTGGCAGCTCTCCAACTTCAATCTCGAGCGCGACTATGCGCTGGCGAAGGCGCGCGTCGGCGGCGATCTCGACGCCGACCGCACCGACCTCGGTGCCTTCTACAAGCGCGGCGGCAAGCTGATCCTCTATCACGGCTGGAACGATGCCGGCATCCCGGCGCAGAACACCGTCGATTACTACGAGCGCCTCGTCGCGGCGAACCCGAAGGCTGCGTCAACTTCGGTGCGCCTGTTCATGGTGCCCGGCATGTCGCACTGCCTTGCCGGACCGGGGCCGAACAACTTCGATCCGCTGGCGGCGCTCGACGGCTGGCGGCGGGGCGGACCCGCGCCCGAACGCATCATCGCGACCAAATATGACAACGACCTGTTCGCCTATATCGGCCTCCCCGCAAAGGCCGGACGGACGCGACCGCTCTGTGCATTCCCCAAGGTCGCGAAATGGGACAGTAAGGGTTCGACCGACGATGCGGCGAGCTTTACCTGCGAGGCACCCGGAAAATGACGAGCCATGTTCACGGAGTCACCGAACCGCCGCTGATCGAGCACACGATCGGCGACGCGCTCGCGCTCGCCGCCGAGCGCTGGGGCGAGCGCGATGCGCTCGTTTCGGTCGCGCAGGGCATAAGCTGGAACTTCGCCGAACTGCTCGAACGGTCTGACGCCTTCGCCGCGGGCCTTCTCGCGCTCGGCCTCAACCCCGGCGACCGGATCGGCATCTGGGCGCCGAACTGTGTCGAGTGGACGCTGACCCAGTTCGCGGCGGCGCGCGCCGGGCTGATCCTCGTCACGATCAACCCCGCCTATCGCCTGTCCGAGGTCGAATATACGATCAACAAGGTCGGGCTGTCGGCACTCGTCGCCGCGACCAACTTCAAGACGAGCGACTATCCCGCGATGATCGAGGAGCTCGCGCCCGAAGTGGCCGCATGCACGCCGGGCGAGCTTCGCGCGGCGCGCCTGCCGACGCTGCGGTCGCTGATCCTGATCGGTGCGGATGCGCGTCCCGGCTGGCTGCGCTTCGACGACGTGATGGGGCGGGGAAGTGATACCGACCGCCAGCGCCTCGCCGCGATCGGGCCGACGCTCGACCCCAACGACGCGATCAATATCCAGTTCACCAGCGGCACCACCGGCCTGCCCAAGGGGGCGACGCTCAGCCACCGCAACATCCTCAACAACGGCTATTTTGTCGGCCGCACGCAGGGGCTGGGGGAGGGCGACCGCATCTGCATCCCGGTGCCGCTCTATCACTGCTTCGGCATGGTGATGGGCAACCTTGCCAGCATCACCCACGGCGCGGCGATGATCTATCCGTCCGAAGGCTTCGACCCCGAAGCCGTGCTGCGCGCGGTCGAGGCCGAACGCTGCACGTCGCTCTATGGCGTCCCGACGATGTTCATCGCGGTGCTCGCGCATCCCGATTTCGAAAAGTTCGACGTTTCCTCGCTGCGCACCGGCTGCATGGCGGGCGCGATCTGCCCCGAGCCGTTGATGCGGCAGGTCGTCGAGCGGATGAACATGCGCGATGTGACGATCGCCTATGGCATGACCGAAACCAGCCCGGTCAGCTTCCAGACCGCGCCCGACGATCCGTTCGAGCGCCGCGTCGGCTCGATCGGCCGCGTTCAGCCGCACCTCGAATGCAAGATCGTCGATGCGGGCGGCAACATCGTCCCCTCGGGCGAACCCGGCGAACTCTGCACGCGCGGCTATTCGGTGATGATCGGCTATTGGGACGAGCCGCAGCGCACGATGGAATCGATCGACACCGACGGTTGGATGCATTCGGGCGACCTCGCGACGATCGATGCCGAGGGATATGGCAATATCGTCGGGCGTTTGAAGGACATGGTGATCCGCGGCGGCGAGAATATTTATCCGCGCGAGGTCGAGGATTATCTCTATCGCCATCCCGCGGTCGAGGATGTCGCGGTGGTCGGCATCCCCGACGAACGCATGGGCGAGGAGCTGTGCGCTTGGGTGCGTTTGAAGCCCGGCTCGGAGGTGAACGCAGACGATATACGCGAGTTCTGCCGCGGCCAGATCGCCCACTATAAAGTCCCGCGCTACGTCCGTATCGTCGGTGAATTCCCCACCACGGTGACGGGAAAAGTCCAGAAGTATCTGATCAGAGAGGCGATGGTCGCCGATCTCGGAAAGGAAGAAGCACAATGAAAACTGCCATGTTTGTTGCGGCGCTGATGGCCGCCGCCCCCGCCTTTGCGCAGGGCACTGCTGCGCCGGCGCCGGCCCCCGCAGCGCCTGCACCGGCAACTGCCGCGCCCGCGAGCGACGCGAAGTATAACCTCGACACCCCGCTGCAGGACATCGTCGCCGACGAAAAGGGCAAGGCGGTGATCGAAAAGCATTTCCCCGGCATGATCGCGCTGCCCGAATATGAGATGTTCAAGGCGATCAGCCTGACGCAGCTCCAGCCCTATTCGAACGGCAAGATCACCGACGAGATGCTGGCCGCGACGGCCAAGGACTTGGCGGAGATCAAGTAATGATGCGCCGGACAGCCTATCTGGCAGCGAGTTTGCTGTCTTCCACGGTGGCGCTGTCCGGCGCTCAGGCGCAGGATATGATCTACAAGGACAAATCGGCGCCGCTCGAGACGCGCGTCAACGACCTGATGGCGCGGCTGACGCTCGACGAGAAAATCCTGCTGCTCGCGGGGGAGTCGTCGATGACGCTGAACCCGATTGCACGGCTCGGCATCCCCTCGCTCCGCATGACCGACGGGCCGACCGGCGTGCGCTCGCCCGAGGGCAAGCCAGCGACGGTCTTTCCCGTCGGCGTCGCGATGGCGGCGACGTGGAACCCCGATCTCACAGCCAAGGTTGGCGCGGCGATCGGCAAGGAAACGCTCGCGCACGGCGCCGACGTGCTGCTCGCGCCGACGGTCAACATCGTGCGCACCCCGCGCTGGGGCCGCAATTTCGAAACCTATTCCGAAGATCCGTATCTCGCGGGCCAGATCGGGCTCGGTTATGTGAAGGGCGCGCAGGGCGCGGGCGTCGGCGTCTCGCTCAAGCATTTCGCCGCGAACAATCAGGAAACGAACCGCTTCATCGTCGACTCGGTCGTCGATCCGCGCACGCTGCGCGAAATCTACCTCCCGGCGTTCGAGACGGTGATCAAACAGGGTGATCCCTGGTCGGTGATGGCGTCGTACAACAAGATCAACGGCACCCACGCCGCGGAGAACCGCTGGCTGCTCACCGACTTCCTCAAGAGTGAATGGGGCTATAAGGGTTTCGTCGTCTCCGACTGGGGCGCGGTTCATTCGACCGCGACCACCGTCAACGCCGGCATGGACCTCGAAATGCCCGGGCCGCCGAACCATTTCGGGCCGAAGCTCAAAAAGGCGGTCGAGGAGGGCAAAGTCACGGTGGCGCAACTCGACGATAATGCCCGCCGCATGGTGCGCCTGATCGTGCGCAGCGGTGCGATCGAACGCGGTGTCGCGCGCCCGGTCGCCGAACAAATGCCGCGCAACGCTGCGCTGGCGCAGAGCGCGGCCGAGGAAGCGATCGTCCTGCTCAAGAACAGCGGCGTCCTCCCGCTCCCGTCATCGATCAAATCGCTCGCGGTGATCGGCCCCAACGCCGACGTCGTGCGCATCCAGGGCGGTGGCAGCTCGGCGGTGGTGCCGTTCGAGACGAGCACGCCGCTCGCTGCGCTCAAGGCGGCCCTCCCGGGTGTAAGGATCGACTACGCCCGCGGCGTCGACAATGAAGAGACGCCGCCGGGCGCGAATTCCAAGCTGTTCAGCCCCGGGCAGGACCGCAGCGTCACCGGCCTCGCGGCGACCTATTACGCCAACGCCGATATGAGCGGCGAGCCGGTGAAGCGCGAGACCGCGACCAGCTTCCTCAAGCGGATCAGCGGCAATATCGCCGGGCCGCAGGTGACGGGCTATGCGGCGTTCCGCTGGGAGGGGCTGTTCTGGCCCGACAAGAGCGGCACTTATGAATTCAGCACCCGCGGCACCGGCAATGCGACGATCATACTCGACGGCAAGACCGTGCTGTCGAAAGCAAGCGCGTCGAAGCCCGACATCCGCGACGTGCTCGGCTTCCCGATCCCCCGCCGGACGGTGTCGGTCCAACTCGAAGCGGGGCGGAGCTACCCGATCCGGCTCGACTATGTGAACGGCCAGACCCCGTACGAATATCTGAGTTTCGGTATCCGCGAACCGCTCCCCTCGTTCGACGAGGCGGTCGCGGCGGCGCGCGGCGCCGATGCCGTGGTGCTGTTCGTCGGCTCGTCGTCGACCACCGAGGGTGAGGGTTATGACCGCACTTCGCTCGACCTGCCGGGCGAGCAGAACAAGCTCGTCGAGGCGATCCTCGCCGCCAATCCGAAGACCGCGGTGGTGGTCAACGCGGGCGCCGCGATGACGATGCCCTGGTCCGACAAGGCACCGGCGATCGTCGACATGTGGTTGCCGGGCGAGGGCGGTGCGGCGGCGCTCGCGAACGTGCTGACGGGCAAGGTCAATCCGTCGGGCAAGCTGCCCGTGACCTTCCCGGCGCGGACCGAGGATGACAATATCAACCTCAAGGGCGCCAAGACGCCCTATTCGGAAGGGCTGCTCGTCGGTTACCGCGGCTATGTCGCGAAGGGCGTGAAGCCGCTTTTCGCTTTCGGTCACGGGCTCAGCTACACCAGCTTCGCCTATTCGGCGCTGTCGGCCCCCGCGCGCGTCAAGGGCGGCGACGCCGTTTCGGCGAAACTCACGCTGCGCAACACCGGCAAGCGCGCCGGCAAGGAAGTGGTGCAGATCTATGTCGCACCGATCGCCCCTGCGGCGGGTGATCCGCCGATCGCGCTGCGCGGCTTTGCCAAGGTCGACCTCGCGCCCGGCGCGCGCCGGATGGTTAACGTGACGCTCGACCCTCGCGCCTTTTCGCAGTTCGACGCCGAACGCGGCCAGTGGCGCGTCGTCCCCGGCCGTTACCGGATCATGGCCGGATCGTCCTCGGCCGATATCCGCCAGCAGCGCGAGATCGAGGTGACGGCCGACTGATAAGGGGCCGTGGCCGGATCACGCGAGACTCTCCCTGATCAGTCCTCGACGTACAGATATTGGGTCTGCTGGCCGTCGTTGATGTTCAGCGTGCGCTTGCCATCTTTCGTGCCGACGAGTGCATCGATGCCGATATTGCCCGGGCCGACCGAGACGATCGACATGCTGCCGTCGGCGTTCTTGCGGGTCGCGATCGGTCCCTCGACGAAGCCGGCCTTGATCCATTTCTGGCCGTTCTTCTCGCTGACCGTGATCTGGCCCACCGACGGATCGCGATAATGGCCGGCAAGATTGGCGAGCACCGCGGGGTCGCCCGGATAGGTGAGCCGCTCGCGCTTTGCCGTGGCCTGCGCCTTGATCCGTGTCGCGGCGGCGGTGATGTCGCGCGCCGCCTCGGGCTGGCCGTCGTAGAGTATTTCGAGCAGGCGGCGGAGTGTCGGCGCCAGCATCGATGCGCCCGGATCGCTGTTGGTCAGGATCACCATGCCGACGCCCGACTCGGGAAGCGCAAACCAGGTGCTGTGATAGCCCAAAAGCGTCCCGCCATGGGTGACGACCTGCACGCCCGAGGCGTCGCGCTGGAACAGGCCCATGCCGTACCAGCTGTCGGGGCCCACCTGCACGCCCTTCTCGCGCCGTGCGAGCAAATTGGTCTCGCTCACCACGCGCTTGCCGTCGAGCATGCCCTTGCCGAGTTCGAGCTGGACATAGCGGACCATGTCAGCGGTGGTCGAGAAGGCCGCGCCCGCGGGACGATAGGGATAGGGCGACCAGTTGAAGTCGTTCGACATCAAAGTCACCTTGCCATCGATGTCGAGGCCGTGCGGCGCCGCCCAATTGCCCGCCATGCCCTCGGCATAATCGAAGCTGCTGTCCTTCATGCCGAGCGGCTTGAAGACCTTTTCCTCCATCGCGCGGTCATAAGCGGCGCCGAATTCCATCTTTGGATAGAGGATATGCCCGCCGACATAGCCCGCCGCCGAGGCGAGCTGGTTGTTATACTGGAACAGGTCGCCGAACTTGCTGGTCGGCATCGTCGCGGCAAGCTGGGTGAAGGTGTCCGCGGCCGGCTGGCCCTTGTCGGCGAGGATGAAGCCGAAATCCTTGCGCGGCAGCCCGGTGCATGCGCAGATCAGATGCTTGACGAGCACCGACCTGGTGACCTCGTCGTTCCCGAGGCGGAATTCGGGATAGAGATCGACGACCTTCTCGTCCCAGCGCAACTTGCCCTCGTCGGCGAGCGTCGAGAGGAGCAGCGTGGTCATCCCCTTGGTGTTCGACGCGATCATGAATTTGCTGTGCTCGTCGACCTTTTCGGGCGAACCGAGCGCGCGGACGCCGAAGCCGCCCTGCCACAGCACTTTGCCGTCATCGATCAGCGCGAAGCCGACGCCGGGAACCTCGAGTTCCTGACGGCTCGCCTCGACAAAGTCGGTGAGCAGCTTGACGCGCTCGGGCGTGAGTTGGTGCGCGGTCTTGCCGGCGAAGCTTTCTTTCTGGAAACCGGCCGGGCGCAGCCCCTGCGCGACCACCGACATCGCGGCGGAGCGCTTGGCGGCGGTGCCCGCCGAGCCGTCGACGATCAGCACGGTCCACGCGGTGCCCTTGCGCAATGCGGTCGCCGCGCGCGCGGCGCGCTCGGTCGGCAGCGTGTCATAGGCGAAACTCACGCGCTCTTCCCAACCGTCGGCCGGGGGAGCGGCGGTGCTGGTGCGCAGATCCGGCGCGGCGCCCGGGCGGACGATCGCCCACGCCTTTGCGGCCGCGTCCTTGGCATCGGCGGCGGTTCCGACTTCGGCGACGACGATGCGAAGGTCACCCTCGGGCGAGGTGAAGACGAGCGCGGGGCCCTGCTTCGATGCGGTCCAGTCCTTGGGCTGGACATATTGCACGCCGCTGGCGAGCTTGCCGGGGGTATCGGCGGCGACGGTCTGCGCAAGGGCCGCGACGGGCGCGCAGGACAGCGCGAGTGCGATCAACAGCTTCATGATGGCTTCTCCTCAGGGCTGGACAAAATGATAGAGAACATGCGGTTGCGACGTGAAGGACAGGCGCCAGCGCCCCTCGGCGCCGTGGAATAGCAATTGCTCGTACGGACCGCCGGCGCGCGCGCCGGTCGCCTGTTCGAACCGCATCGGGCCGATACGTTCCCAATGGCTGGTTTTCCCGTCGTTGGTGACGGTGACGGCATTCGGGCCCGCCGCGGCGATCTTCAGGTCGCGCTCGGGATTGGGCGCGCGCGCATAGTCGCGCCGGTTCACGCGATAGGCGCCGAGCGGCAATGTCTCGTTCGCGGGCGCGGCGACGCGCGGGGCTGGGGCGACGGGGAACAGCCGGCCGATCAGCGCCTCGGTCAATTCGGTGCGCCCGCCATAGCTGCCCTCGCCGCCGGTCTCGGAGATGAAGAAGCCCAGCTCCGCCTCGGGCGCCAAAATCATGTTCGAATGGAAATCGCCGGTGTTGCCGCCATGCCCGACCATACGCGGGCCCTTCTCGCGGACGACGAAGAAGCCGTGCGCCATGCCGGGCAGGCCGGGGGCGTTGGCGACCGAATTGGTCATCAGCAGTTTGACCGACGCGGGTTTCAGGATGCGCGCCTTGCCGAGCGCGCCGCCGTTCATCATCGCCATCATGAAACGCGCCATGTCGGGCCCGCTGCTCGTGCCCGATCCGGCGGGCATCACCGGGCTGAACAGTTCGAACGGATCGGCGACCAGCCGCCCGTCCTTGACCTGATAGCCCGACGCCATGCGCGGCGCGAGCGCGGCGGGCAGCGGTTCGCGAAAGGTCGTGGCGTTCATGCCGAGCGGCGCAAAGATATGCTTTTCGACATAATCGGGGAAGGCTTCGCCCGACACGCGCTCGACGATATAGCCCGCGAGCACCGAACCATAGTTGGAATAGGATGTCTCGGTCCCCGCAGCCCAATGGCGGACCGGAATATGCGCCTTCATCCATTCGACATAGGGTTGGATCTTGTCGGGCGTCGGCGCAGTCAGCCCGCCGACGTCGCTCATCCCCGGCGTGTGCGACAGCAGGTCGCGCACGCGGATCGGCTGGCCTTCGAATTCCGGAATCTGGAAATCCAGATATTTGTTCACATCGGCGTCGAGGTCGACGCGGCCCGCCTCGACCTGTTGCAGCAGTGCGCTCCAGGTGAACATCTTCGACACCGACCCCGGCCGGAACAAGGTCTGCTGCCCGTCGACCGCGATGCCCTTGTCGATATCGGCAAAGCCATAGCCGCGCGAGAACAGGACCTTGTCGCGATAGACGACGGTCACGACCGCGCCCGCGACCTCGCGCGTCGCGATCTGCTGCGCCATCACGCCATCGACGAAATCGGCAAGCCCGCCGATCCGATCTTGCGGGATATTATAGGCGGTTTCGGCGGCGGACTGCGCCGTGGCGACGGAGGGCAGGGCGATCGAGCCGAGCAGCGCGGCGGCGAAGGCGGTGCGGCGCAGGGCCGGGAGTCGGGTCATGTAAGGTCTCCGGACATCAGTGGGTTCATGCTAGGCAGCTGTCGACGAGCGCGTCGAACGCGGGGCCGCCGCGGACCGGATCGGCGACCGGTAAGCCGAGGCGGGCACTCTCGCGCGCCATCAGTTCGGTTGCCGCGACCTCGTCGAGCGCCGACGTATTGAAGGCAAAGCCGCCGCAGCGGATCGCGGGGTTGGTCCGCCGGCCGAGCAGCAGGGTGAGTTCGACGATTTCTTCGACGCTGGTCAGCGTATAGCCCGCGGTGCCGAGCATCCCGGTGCGGCCGGGCTCGTGGCAGACGACGAACACATCGGGTTGGCTGCCGTGGAGCAGGCCGAGCGACACCGCCGCATAGGCTGGGTGGGTCAGCGCGCCCTGACCCTCGATCACGTCCCAATGGCTCGCGGCGGCGTCGGGCGAGAGCAGCTCGGCCGCGCCCGCCTCGAAATCGGAGACGACGGCGTCCATCGCGATGCCGCCGCCCGCGATCATGATCCCCGTCTGGCCGCTCGCGCGGAAATCACTGTCGATGCCGCGCGCGATGAAGGCGCGGTGCAGCGCCAGCGCGGTATATTTCTTGCCGAGCGCGCAGTCGGTGCCGACGGTCAGCAGCCGCTTGCCGCTGCGCTTGCGACCGGTGCCGACGGGGATATGCGGCGGCGGCACACGCACGTCGATCAGCTGGCGGCCGAGCCGGTGCGCCGCTTCGGCGAGTTCGGGGATGTCGGTGAGGCGCATATGCATGCCCGCGATCAGGTCGAGCCCCGCCTCGAGCGCCTCGATCAGCGACGCGCGCCAGTTCGCGGGGATCACGCCGCCGAGGTTGGCGACACCGATCACCAGCGCTCGTGCGCCGCGCGCATGCGCTTCGGCGGCGGTGAGCGCGTCCAGCCCGGTGGTGACTGTGGCGCCGGGCAATCGGAGTTCGCCGACGCATTTGTCGGGCGCCCAATCCTTCAGCCCGAAGGCGGTCTTTGCGAAACCCGCGATCGTCGTGTCGCCAAGGAACAGCACATACGGCTGCGGCAGGACAAGCGCGCCCGCGAGGCGATCGGTCAGCGCGTTCATCAGCCGCCCCACGTCGCGGTCAGCAGCCGCTGGAAATTGCCGCCGAGCACCGCGAGGATGTTCGCGTCGGAATATTTGCGGCGCAGCAGCTCTTCGGTCAGGTCGAACATCTTGAGCGGGTGATCGAACCCGTCGACGTCGATCTTTTCGCGAAAGGCGTAGCTGTCCTTATAGGCGCCGCGCAGCATCTTGTTCATTTCGGGCGAGGTGTCGTCATAGCCATAAAGGTCGGAATCGGTGCCGACGCCGACATGGTCGATGCCGACGAGTTTCACCACATGGTCGATATGGTCGGCATAGTTCACGATCGTCGTCGGGTCGGTCTTGCTCACGAAATTGCGCACCCCGGTGATGCCCATCACCCCGCCCTTGGCGGCGAGCGCCTTGATCGCCTCGTCGGTCTTGACGCGCGGATGGTCGATCAACGCGCGGCAATTGCTGTGCGTGATCGCGATCGGCTTCGGCGAAATTTCGATGGCGTCGAGCGTCGTGCGGTCACCGCAGTGCGAGACGTCGACCAGCATGCCAACCTCGTTCATCGCCTTGATGATCTCGACGCCGAAATCGCTCACGCCGCCATCGACACGTTCGGTCGACCCCGATCCGATGCGGTTCTGCGAATTATAGGTGAGCTGCGCGCACCGCTGCCCGATCTGGTAGAAGGTCTTGACGTCGGCGGGGCGGTTGAAATGGTCGGCATTCTGCAGCCCCATGATGACCGCGACCTTGCCGTCCTTCTTGGCGCGCAGGATGTCGGCGAATTTGTCGACCCCGGTGAAGACATGGCTGTTGCGCGCGACGAAATTGCCCCAGATCGCGAAGAAGCTGAGCGCCTGTTCCTTCGCCGTCGGGCCGCCGATGCCGACCGCGTGGTGGATGGCGTTGATGCCGCTGGCGCGAAAGTCGGCGGTTTCCTTTTCGCTCAGCGCCTTGGTGTAATAGCTGGGGTCGAAGTCGATCTTGATCGGCGCGAGCATGTCGACGACGACCGCGCGCTGGACCAGTTCGATCGCGCGTTTCGAATAGGCGCGGTTCGTGAAGGGGCTGATCTGGATATTCGCGCGCGCAACATAAGGTGCGGCGAGGGGGGTAGCGAGCGCCGCGCCCGCGGCGCAAATCGCCTGCCGTCGAGAAAATAGCATCATCATCCCCTGCCTATTTTTGATTTTCTGATTAGGACGATATTATCCTGATAGGGCTTCGTCAATCCATCGCTTTCGAATCCGGAAAAACCGCTTTGCGTTGCAAGTGAGCGGTGAGCGCGAGCGCTCTAGTCACAACCTCGCCCATCCCGGTTTTCGGCCCGATTCGACAACCGACGCGAACCAGCCTCAATGGAACTCATGGCAACTATGAGCCTAATTTCTCTTAAAAGAAATATATTGTCCTGAATAGGACATTGTGGCAGCTTCCATGTGGGGAACCGAAAAAAGCCGCCGTCGAGCGGCCCAGCACAAAGGGGTGGATGAGATGCGTAAGGACAGTGACAAGCTCGGTTACCGGCTCGCGCGCGGCAGCAGCATTGCGGCGTTGGCGGCCGGATTATGGCTCGCCGTGCCGGCCGCGGCGCAAACCGTCGCCGAGACGGAAGCCGCGGCCGATGAGGAAATCCTCGTCACCGGATCGCGTATCGCGCGCGCTGGTTTCGATCAGCCGACCCCCACGACGGTGATCGGCGAGGATGAATTGCGCCTCGGCGCGCGTCCGAACATCCAGCAGGTGCTGAACGACCTGCCGCAAATCCGCCCCACGACCACGCCGACGGTGTCGAACGGCAACACCTCGACCGGCACCGCGCCCGTCGACATGCGCGGCCTCGGTTCGAACCGCACGCTGGTGCTGCTCGACGGCCGCCGCTTCGTCGGCGAGGGCAATCTGAACTTCATCCCGACGAATCTGGTCGAGCGCGTCGAGGTCGTGACCGGCGGCGCCTCGGCCGCCTGGGGCTCGGGCGCGGTCGCGGGCGTCGTCAACATCTTGCTCGACAAGGATTATGACGGCCTGTCGATCGGCGGCAATGTCGGCGTTTCGTCGCGCGGCGACGGGTTCCGCTATGGTTTCGATGCGAAATTCGGCACCGGCTTCGCCGACGGGCGCGGCCATTTCATCATCGGCGGCGAATATGTCAAAGACAGCGGCGTGATCAACCGCAGCACGCGCCCGAACCTCAACAGCCCCGATTTCATTCCGTCGGGCACGGGGTCGGAACTGGTCCGCGATGTGAACTTCGGCAATGTCACGCTGGGCGGCCTCATCACCAGCGGCGTGCTCGCGGGACAGACGTTCAACGCTGACGGCACGCTGCGCCCTTTCGCTCGCGGTACGAGCGTCGGCGCGGGCGCGTTCCCGCTCCGGATGGTCGGCGGCGCGGACGGCATCAACCTCTATGATACGATTCCCGTCTCCTCGCCTTTCGAACGGCTGAGCACCTACGCCCGGCTGAGCTATGAGGTCGGCGACGCGACCTTCTGGGTCGACGGCAGCTATGCGCGCTCGCTGTCGAACGCGCCCTTCTTCGGCGACTATACGGTCGGCGGGGCGCTCGGCCTGCCGTACCTCACGATCCAGGCGAACAACCCCTATCTGTCGACCGCGGTCCGCGACCGGCTCGCTGCCGCGGGCGAAACGAGCTTTACCTTCGGCCGCTATTTCAACGACATCCTTCAACTGCAGTTCCGCGGCGAGCGCGTCAGCAAGGAAGGCGCGATTGGCGTCGACGGCACGTTCGGCAACGGTTTCCGCTACAAGGCCTGGTACAGCCATGGCGAGGTCGAGAGCGAACAGTCGATGGGCAACTCACGGCTGGTCCGGCAGTTCAACAACGCGATCAACGCGGTGTCGAGCGGCGGGCAAATCGTCTGCGCGATCAATGCCGACGCCAACCCGGCGAATGACGATCCGGCGTGCCGCCCGCTCAACCCCTTCGGCGCATTGAACGCGTCGCCCGAAGCGCGCGACTATGTCACAGGGGCGCAGCAATCGTTCGGCACCACCAAGCTCGATTCGGTGGGCGCCGAAGTTCAGGGCGATCTCTTCGCTTTGTGGGCGGGCCCGGTGACCGTCGCGATCGGCGCCGAGGCGCGCTGGGAAGAACAGATCTCGTCGCGCGATGATTTCACGATCGCGAACGCCAGCAACTTCGGCATTCTCGTCTTTTCGACGCCCACCTCGGGCGGGTTCAACGTCAAGGAAGCGTTCGGCGAAGTCTTGTTCCCGCTGCTCAAACTCGAAAATGCGGTCGAAATCGACCTGAGCAGTGCGGCACGCTATTCGGATTACAGCACCAGCGGCGGGATCTGGACGTGGAAAGCCGGCGGCACCGCGCGGCTGTTTGGCGACCTGCTGCTGCGCGCAACGCGCTCGCGCGACATCCGCTCGCCGGGCATCGGCGAATTGTTCGCGCTCCGCGCGATCAACATCGGGCCGCTCAACGATCAGGACAGGGCCGGGCGCGCCGCGGCGAATCCCGCCTATAATCCGCAGCCGTCGACCGTGACCACATTCACCGGCGGCAACCCCAATCTGGTGCCGGAAGTGAGCTACACGACCGCAATCGGCGCAACATATTCGCCGTCCTTCCTGCGCGGCTTCAGCGCTTCGGTCGATTACTACAAGATCAAGATCGATGGTGCGGTCACGGCGCTCAACGGATCGAATCTCACGCTCTTGTGTTCGCGCGGGGTCACGTCCGCCTGCGGCAGCATCACGCGCGATGCGACTGGGACGGTTACGCAGGTGGCTGCAACCCAGCAGAATATTGCAAGCTTCGAGACGAGCGGGCTCGACATGGAGGCATCCTATGTCGTCAACCTGTCGAACGTCAGTGCGGGCCTGCCGGGCAGCCTGCGCATCCGCGCGCTGGCGACCTATGTCGACAAGCTGGTGTTCGATACCGGGGTTACCCGCGTCGAGACCGCGGGTGATGTCGGCGATTCGGTGCTGCGCGCGACGCCGAAATGGCGCGGGACGCTCAGCGCGACCTATGAGGATGACAATGTCGGGTTCGACATCCGTGCTCGGTATATCGATGGGGGCAATTTCGACCGGACACGCACGACGCTGATCAACAACAGGATCGCCTCGCGGACTTATGTCGACCTCGGCGCGCGGTTCAAGATCGACGATCGCTTCATGCTGTTCGGCAATGTGAACAATGTGTTCGACCGTGATCCCCCGCTCATCACCGTCAACAGCACGCTGTACGACGTCGTCGGCCGCTACTTTACCGTCGGCGCGAAGGTCGATTTCTAGTCGGACCCGTTTTCAGGGCGGTTCGAAGCAAGGTCATGCAGTCCCGGCCTTGCTTCGACTGCCCCGAAGAGGGCGTCAGGGCCGGGCGGCGGTGACGATGATTTCCACGCGGTAGTCGGGCGTTGCCAGACGGACTTCGCCGGTCGCCCGCGTCGGCGCATTGGCGCCGCCGATCCATTCTTCCCAAACCAGGTTCATCGCGGCGAAATCGGCCATGTCGGCCAACCAGACCATGGCCGTGAGCAGGTGCGATTTATCGGTGCCGGCCTCGGCGAGCAATTCGTCGATCGATGCGAGAATGGCGCGCGTTTGCGCGGTCGCGTCCTCGCCCGGTGCGGCGACCTGGCCAGCCAGATAGACGATGCCGCCATGGATCACGGCCTGGCTCATACGCGGGCCCGAATGCAGGCGTTCGATGCTCATAGGAATCTCCTTTGTTGGGGTTTGTCGAGGCGCGGATGACAGGTCAGGGCCGCTTCGGCAATTTGATCCTGCGTGCGGTGCCGTCGCGTCGCGGACCGGCGGCGCCTGTAAGGCGCTCCTGAAGCCGCTGAAATATGCTGATGGTGCCGGCTACAGGATTCGAACCCGTGGCCCCCTGATTACAAATCAGGTGCTCTACCAACTGAGCTAAGCCGGCACGGCTGACCGCCCCTTAGCATTTTTCGGCCGGATGGAAACATCCGACGTCGGGAAAATGCGGCAAGCGGGAAATCGTCAGATGATGCCAAAGGTCCAGCCCTCGGTTCGCGCAAGGCGGTCCGTCAGCGGCGAAGGCGACCAGGGCGCGGCGTCGCCGGCGCTCGCGCGCAGCCAGGCGGCGGTCAGCAGCGCGTCGCTCGCATGGTCGCTGACCGGGCCCGTCAAACGGCACGGCGGCGAACCCAGCGCCGTGAGCGCCGCGTCGAGCGCCGCGCCGTCGCGGATCTTGCTGCGCCCCGGCGGCAGCCCGGCCGCGCGTGCGGCGAGGCTGGTATAGATTTCGACCAGCATCGGCCCCGTGGCGGGCACCGGATCGCCGGGCCACAGCGGAATGCGGCGCGCCAGCCGGTGGAGCAGCCGCATGCCCGACAGGCTCGCCTTGCCGACCTGCGCCGCGCCGACGAGGTTGAAATTGCTGACGCTGGCCGCCTGTTTCGTCGCGCGCTGGTGATGCTCGACGACGCGCAGCCGCCCGGCTCCCGCTTCGAACAGGTCGCCCGCCTCGCCGCGGTGGCGGAAATGCCGCCGCGCCTCGGCGTGCGCCAGGAATCCGCCCGCTTCATAATGCGGATCGCCGCCCGCCAGCCGTTCGACGAGCGCCCACAGCGCGCGCGTGTCGGCCGGACTCTCCGCCCAGCCGGGGAAATAGGCGCCATGGTCGGCAAAGGCGAAGGCGGCCGAAAAGTCGAAACCGATCAGCATATTCTCGCCCGCCGCCGCGACACCCTCCAGCCATTCGAGGATTTCGGCGCGCGACCAGATATGCCCCGGCCGCACCAGCGCCGGCGCCGCGCTGCCGCTCGCGACCGCCAGGGCGATCCCGCGCTGGCGCGGTCCGCGGGCGCCCGACCAGTCGAGCGCGGCAAAATGGGTGAAAGGACGCATCGCCGCGCCTTAGCGCATCCCTATCGTCTTGCACAAAGCCTCGCTCGGCCCCACATGCACGCCATGCTGATCGAAACCGAATCGACGCCCAATCCCGCGACGCTCAAATTCCTGCCCGGCCGGGCCGTGATGGAGGCGGGAACCCGCGACTTTGCGAGCCCCGAAGAGGCCGAGGCGTCGCCGCTCGCGAGCGCGCTTTTCTCGCTTGGCGACGTGACGGGGGTCTTCTTCGGCCGCGATTTCGTGTCGGTGACGATCGCGCCCGGCGCCGAATGGGCGGATGTGAAGCCCGATGTGCTCGGTATCATGATGGATCATTTCCTCGCCGACGTGCCGTTGTTCAATGCGGCGAGCGCTGGTTTTTCGGTTCCGGCCGAGGATGAAGGCTTCGCCGACGATCCCGCCGATGCCGACATCATCGACCAGATCAAGGAACTGATCGAAACGCGCGTTCGCCCCGCGGTCGCCAACGACGGCGGCGACATCGTCTATCGCGGTTTCGACAAGGGCAATGTCTATCTGAAGATGCAGGGCGCGTGTGCGGGATGCCCATCCTCGACCGCGACGCTGAAGAATGGCATCGAGTCCCTCTTGAAACATTATGTGCCTGAGGTAACGGCAGTCCACGCCGTCTGACC
>SCNS01000032.1 GCA_005503215.1 Sphingomonadaceae bacterium 3R27C6
CAGGGCTGGATTCGAACCAGCGTACGGAAACCCGGGCAGATTTACAGTCTGCTGCCTTTAACCACTCGGCCACCTGTCCATTGGGGCCCGCTTTGGGAAGCGGTCCAATGGCGAAACGAGGCTTGCCTGTCAATGCCAGTCATGGGAAAGGCGCGCGCATGAGACAATTTTCCCGTCATCGCCGCCCGCAGGGCCAGAATTCGCGCGGACAAGCCATCCGTTTCTGGGGCCGCCACGCCGTATTGGCCGCGCTCGCCAACCCCGAACGCACCGTCAAGCGCATCTGGGGCACGCGCGAAGCGCTCGGCCAGCTCGACCTGCCGCCCGTCATTCCCATCTCTTACGCCGACGTCACCGACCTTGCGCGACTCGTCGCGCGCGACGCACCGCATCAAGGGCTGGTGATCGAGGTCGACCCGCTCGAGGATGTTTTCCTCGGCGATCTGTTGCAGCAGGAGGTCGACGCCGACAGCAAGCGCCCGCTGATCGTCCTCGACCAGGTCACCGACCCGCACAATATCGGCGCGGTGCTGCGCTCGGCGGCCGCTTTCGACGCCGCCGCGATCATCACGCAGGATCGCCACAGCCCGCCCGAAAGCGGCGTCATCGCGCGCTCGGCGTCGGGCGCGCTCGAAATCGTCCCGTGGGTCCGCGTCGTCAACCTGTCGCGCGCGCTCGAGGAAATCGCCGAGGCGCAATATTGGCGCATCGGGCTGATGGGCGACACCGAAACGACGCTGGGCTCGACCCTCGACGGCAACCGCGTCGCGCTGGTGCTCGGTTCCGAAGGCGACGGGATGCGCCACAATGTCATGGAGCATTGCGACGTGCTGGCAAAGCTGCCGATCTCGCCGCGGATGGAAAGCCTCAATATCTCGAACGCCGCGGCGATCGCGCTCTACGCGGTGGCGACGGCGCAAAGCTGATCGCCATCCCAGCGAAAGCCGGGATCGCTCACGTTCTGAATAGACGATAGCCATCCCAGCTTTCGCTGGGATGACGCGATCGCATCAATCCTCCGCGGCGATCCGCACCTTCAGCCCGTCGAGCGCGTCGCTGAACGGCAGCTGGCACGACAGGCGCGAAGTGTCGTCGCGGTCGGTGGTCGAATCGAGCAGGTCGTTCTCGTCCTCGCTCATCGCGGGCAACTGGTCGGTCGCGCCGGCTTCGACATGGACGTGGCAGGTCGCGCACGAGCAGCAGCCGCCGCACAGCGCGAGCAGTTCGTCGAACCCGGCGTCGCGGATATTTTCCATCACCGTCAGGCTGGTGTCGCCCTCGATCTCATGCTCGGTTCCGTCGCGCGTCACGACAATCAGCTTGGCCATGCTAGTCCCCATATCTTCGATGTTGGTGGCGCTATGTCGCGCGTTGCTTGTCAAATCAAGCGTTGCTATTGGCTACCCAAGGAACAAAAGGAGAATATAGGATGGGTCTCAGCCAGCAGCAGCTGAACGCGGGAATCGATGCGCTCGCGGCGCAGGATTCCAATTTCGCGCGCGCGCTCGGCAATGTCGGCTATCCCGAGCCCCGCATTCGCGAGCGAGGCTACGCCACGCTGCTGCGCACCATCGTCGGCCAACAGGTCAGCGTCGCCGCCGCCAACTCGATCTGGAACAAGCTCGAAGCGCAGTTCGGCGAGGGCTGTCCGGCCGAAACGGTCGCCGCCGCCGACTTCGACACGCTGCGCGCGTGCGGCCTGTCGGGGCAGAAACAAGGCTATGCCAAAAGCCTCGCGCAGCTGATCCTCGACGGCGAGCTCCAGTTCGACTCGCTGCCCGCCGACGACGAGGAGGCGATCGCGCTGCTCACGCGCGTCAAGGGCATCGGCCGCTGGTCGGCCGAAATCTACCTCCTCTTCGCCGAAGGACGCCCCGATATCTGGCCCGCGGGCGACCTCGCGGTGCAGGAAGCCGTCGGCCGCATCTTCCAGCTCGGCGCGCGGCCGAGCGAGAAACAGGCGCGCGAACTGGCGGAGGCCTGGCGCCCGCATCGCGGATCCGCGGCGATCTTCAGCTGGCATTGCTATAATATGGACGTGATCTGATCATATCGTCGCCCCCGCGAAGGCGGGGGCCGCTGGCAACCTTGCACTACACTGATAGCGGCCCCCGCCTTCGCGGGGGCGACGAGATACAAAAAAAGGCCGGGTGGAGCATCCTCCACCCGGCCTTTTTGTTGATCGTCAGCCGAAGCTTATTTCTTCGCCGCAGCCTTCTTGGCCGGAGCCTTGGCGGGCTTGTCTTCGGCCGCCTTCGCCGGAGCAGCCTTCTTCGCAGCAGCGGGCTTTTCTTCCGCCTTGGTTTCGGCCTTCTTGGCCGGCGCCTTCTTGGCGGGAGCTTCCTCGGCCTTGGCTTCTTCCTTCACCGCGTCCTTCTTGGCGGCCGGCTTCTTTGCGGCAGCCTTCTTGGCGGGCTTGTGGTCGTGGTCATGGTCGTGGCCGCAGCCCGGACCATGGACGTGGCCATCATCATCGGCTTCGATCGCGGCTTCGATCTCTTCGCGCGTAACTTCGCGGTCGCTGATCTCGGCCTTTTCGAACAGGAAGTCGACGACCTTGTCTTCATACAGCGGGGCGCGGAGCTGCGCCGCGGCGAGCGCGTCCTGCTGCACATATTCGATAAAGCGCGTGCGATCTTCGGGGCGGTACTGCTGCGCCGCCTGCGCGATCAGACGCGACATTTCCTGGTTCGACACCTGGACGCCATGCGCCTGGCCGATTTCCGAGAGGAGCAGGCCGAGGCGGACGCGGCGCACCGCGATCGCGCGGTAATCGTCGCGGTCGTTCTCGAGTTCGGCCTTCGCCGCTTCGGGATCTTCCTCGTGGCTGACTTCATGCTCGAGCTGCTGCCAGATCTGGTTGAACTCGGCCTCGACCATCGTCGGCGGCACGTCGAAATCGTGCGCGGCGGCGAGCTGGTCGAGCAGCTTGCGCTTCATATAGGTGCGCGTCAGGCCGTTCAGTTCCTGCTCGACCTGGTCTTTCATCAGCTCTTTCAGCTTGTCGAGGCTTTCGAGGCCAAGCGTCTTGGCGAACTCGTCGTCGATCTTCGACGCGGCCGGAACCTTCACTTCCTTCACCGTCACGGCGAATTCGGCGGGCTGGCCCTTCAGGTCCGCAACCGGATAATCGTCGGGGAAGCTGACCTTCAGCACCTTTTCGTCGCCGACCTTGACGCCGACCAGCTGGTCTTCAAAGCCCGGGATCAGCTGACCCGAACCGATTTCGACCGCCATGTCCTCGCCCGTGCCGCCGTCGAAGGCGACGCCGTCGACGCTGCCGGCGAAGTCGATGATGACCTGGTCGCCGGTGGCGGCCTTCTTGGTCTTCGGCGCTTCTTCGAAGCGCTTCATCTGCGCCGCGAATTCCTCGATCTTGGCCATCACGGCCTTGTCGTCGGCGGGAACGGTCAGGCGTTCGAGCTTCAGGCCGTCGATCGACGGCGTCGCGATCTCGGGCAGCACTTCGAGGCTGACGGTCAGTTCGGCATCCTTGCCGGCTTCATAGCCTTCGTCGAGCGACACGGCGGGCTGCAGCGCCGGGCGAAGCTTTTCCTTCGCCATCAGGTCGCGCACGCCGGCGTCGATCGCCTTGTTGAGCGCGTCGGCGGAGAGCGCCGGGCCGTGCATCTTGCGGATCAGGTTCGGCGGCACCTTGCCGGGGCGGAAGCCGGGCATGCGGACGGTCGGGGCGATGCTCTTCACCTCGTCGTCGACGCGTGCGTCGATATCCTTGGCGGTGATGGTCACGCGATATTCGCGCTTCAGGCCTTCGTTCAGCGTTTCGACGGTCTTCATTGCCTTGGTCTTATCCTTGCTCAAAATCTCGTATCGAACCCCGCCGGAGCGGCGGAGTTCCCCATGATCCCGGCCTGCATTGCAGATTGGTGCGGGCGAAGGGACTCGAACCCCCACATCTTGCGATACTGGTACCTAAAACCAGCGCGTCTACCAATTCCGCCACGCCCGCAGGTGTTTTCGGCCGGGTGCACGAAATCGCGCGCTGCCGCGCACGCCCGTGCGGGCCGCGCGGGGCTATAGCAGACGCGTGGCCGAGGGCAAGGGGCACAAAGCCCCCCGTTCCGCAGGCGGAACATGCTTGGCGCCCGTGGCCGGAACATGCGCCGCGCCCGTTCGTTGGTTGATCCAAGGAGAAAGACCATGGCCAGCAGCCCCGACCCGCTTCCCAAGCCGAAACCCGACACGATCGAACCGCAATCGCCCCCCGAAAAGCCGGTACAACCCACCCCGCAGGAGGACCCCGCCGGCCAGCCAACCGAAATCCCCGGCAGCCCGGGCGGCGGCGACATCGACGAGCCCGGCCGCGGGCCGGACGAGGTGCCGCCGCAGCAGGTTTAGAGGCCCCTTCCCTCGTCATTCCCGCGAAGGCGGGAATCCCGCTTTTGCTACATTTGCGGGATTCCCGCCTTCGCGGGAATGACGAAGGTTAGATTGCTCAGGAATACTTGACCTCTCGCCTCACCCTCCGCACGATGCGCCGCAGGGGAGAGAGAAATATGAGATTCACCGCCGCCATCGCATTGAGCCTGGCAACCACCACTACCGTCGCCACCGCGCAGGAAACCACCCTCTACCGCGGCGGCCCGATCGTCACGATGGACGGCGACACCCCGCAAACCGTCGAGGCGGTCGTCACGCGCGGCGACCGCATCGCCTTTGCGGGAACCGAAAAACAGGCCCGCAAGGCGGCCGGCAAGGACGCGGCGGTCCGCGATCTCAACGGCGCCACCCTCCTCCCCGGCTTCATCGACGCCCATTCCCATTTCACCCTTGCAACGATGATGGCGGGCGGGCTCGACCTGCGCGATGGCGGCGGGCCGCCGGTAACCGACATCGCGGGCCTGCAAGCCGCTATCCGCGATCATGTCGCCGCGCGCACGCTCCCCAAGGATGGCTGGGTCGTCGTCTGGCAATATGATCATGAAACGCTCGCGGAAAAGCGGCACATCACCCGCGCCGAACTCGACGCGGTGGCCAGCGACCGGCCGATCGTCGTCTTTCACGTCTCGCTGCACGGCGCCGTCGCGAACAGCGCCGCGCTGGCCGCCGCGGGCATCGACGAAAGCACGCCCGTTCCGCCCGGCGCGATGATCTTGCGCGACGACAGGGGCAAGCTGAACGGCGTCCTCCTCGAAAAGGCGATGTTCATCCTCCTCGCCAAGCTGCCGCAGCCCAGCGCCGAGCAGAAGCTCGCGGCGCTCGACGCGGCGCAGGACCGCTATTTCGCCGAGGGCTACACCCACGCGCAGGACGGTGCGACACAGCGCCCCGACATCGCGTTCCTGACCAGCCCCGCGGCGCGCGAACGGCTCAAGATCGATCTCGCGCTGCTCCCCGTCTACACCGAGCTCGACGCGCTGCTCGCTGGCCCCGACCGCAAATTCGGCGTCTATCAGGACCATGTGAAATTGCAGGGGATCAAGTTCATCCTCGACGGATCGGTGCAGGCCCGCACCGGCTATTTTACCCGCGACTATGCGCGCGGCAGCCCCGCCGGCGATCACCCCTGGCACGGTCACCCCGGCATGTCGGACGCGGAATTTCTCGGCCTGGCGCGCAAGGCCCACGACCGCGGCTGGCAGCTCTTCGTCCACGCCAATGGCGACGCCGCGATCGACATGGCGATCAAGGGCTTCGACGCGCTCGGGATCAAGGCGGCCGACAACCGCCGCCCGGTCGTCATCCATTCGCAGTTCCAGCGCCGCGACCAGCTTCCCGCCTACGCCCGGATAGGTGTCGGCCCCGCCTATTTCTCGAACCACGCCTGGTACTGGGCCGACGTCCACCGCACCAACTTTCCGGCGGAGGTCGTCGATTTCATCAGCCCCTTCCGCTCGGCGCGCGCCGCGGGACTCATCGCGTCGAACCACAGCGACTACAGCGTCACCCCGCTCGACACGCGCTTCATGCTCTGGACGTCGATGGCGCGCGTTTCGCCGACCGGCGTCGTCAGCGGCGCGGGCGAGCGCCTCAACGCCTATGAAGCGCTCCAGGCGCTCACCACCGGTCCCGCCTGGCAGGCGTTCGAAGAAGATCGCAAGGGCCGCATCAAAGCGGGCCTGCTCGCCGATTTCGTCATCCTCGACAAGAACCCGCTGACCACGCCCGTCGATGACATCAAGTCGATCAAGGTGCGCGAAACAATCAAGGAGGGACGCAGCGTCTGGCGCGCGAACTTCTGACGCGATATCATTGCAATGGCGGGGTTACCCCCGCCGCAGCAGGGGTCTTTGTCATGCGTCGCTATTTCACGCTTCTCCTCGTCACCGCCGCGCTTCCCGCGCCGGCCTTCGCCCAGTCGGCACCCGACGTCGCCGACCTCGCCGGCGCCCGCGCGGCGGGCGGCGAGACCCAATTGCTCGCGCGCGGCTATGTCTCGCGCCATTCGACCACCGTCGGCGAACAACGCTATACCTTCTGGTGGAACCAGCGCCTCGGCCGCTGCCTCTCGGTCTCCACGATCGACGGCCGCTATGGCGTGCTGATCGCGGTGCCCGCCGAAAATTGCGACAACGGCCCGCCGCGCGACGCCTATGCAGCGCAACAACACGCCTATGATCGCCCCGCCGAAACGGGCTATCGTGACCCGAACTCGCTCGTGCTTGTCTGCTATGGCGCGGGCACCCGCCCCACGGTCACCAGCAAACCGACCTACAAATGGAATCCGTGGAACCATAAATGGGAATGGAGCACCGAGGTCGGCAATACCGCGCAGGGCTTCACCAGCGACGTCCAGATCGAACTCTATGGCGATCAGGGCCGCATCCATCTGGGGCCAAAGCTCGTCGCGCCGATCCACAGCGGCGACGATCATGGCTGGTGGGACCTCGATAACCTCGTCGTCACCCCCGACCGGATCACCGCAAGTTACCGGATCAACGGCCTCAACAAGCCGAAACTGACGGTCGACCGCCGTTCGGGCCGCATCACGATCAACGCGATCACCAATTTCTCGGGCCAGTGCGACAGCGGCGACTGGGCAGCCGGCACGCGGCGCTTCTAGGGCGCCGCGCGCTTCGCCGCGACCTCGTCCAGCATCGCCTTCAGCGCCGCCGCGTCGAACCAGCGCCCGCCCGCCATCACGCCGAGCGGAGCGCGCAGCGTCGCGGGCTTTTCCAGCGGATTGTCGGCAACCAGCAACAGGTCGGCACGATAGCCCGGCGCCAGGACGCCGAACTTCGCCGCGCCCGGCACCGTCTTCGCGATGAATTCGCCCGGCGTGCGCGTCGCCGCCGACAGCGCCTGCCACGGGGTCAGCCCGGCCGCCAGCATCGCGTCGATCTCTTCGTGCAGAGCGAACCCCGGCACCTGCCCCGGGATCGTCGGCGCGTCGCCGCCCGCGATCAGCGGCACCCCGGCGTCAGCCATCGCCTTCACGAAGCGCGCCTCGAACGCCACGCGCCGCGACAGGTCGACCGCCTTCTTCTGATAGCCCGACCCCGCCCACGCCAGCCGGTCGGCGGGCGACAGATAGCGCGCCTCGGGCGCCGCCAGATAGGCTTTCACCACCTCGGGCTTGCCGAATTGCGCCGCGATTGTGCGATAGTTGAACAGGTCCGACGTGACGAACGCATCATGCGCCTTCGCCAGCGCGATCGCCTCGGCAATCCGCGCGTCGGCGGGCGGCGCGTTCTGATCGTCGGCGGGCGGTTCGGGGAAGAAGCCGTAGAAGAATTCCTCGACATGCGCGATCATCGCCTGCCCCGCCGCGAGCTGTTTCGCGAGTCCGACCGCCTTCACATTATGCCCGACGATCCCGACCCCCTGCGCTTTGGCTTCGCCGGCGAGTGCCGCGAAAGCCTCGGCCGACAGGTTCGTATAAACCTTGATGAAGCTGTAGCCGTTGGTCTTCGCCAGCCGCACGATCGCGCGCGCCTCGTCGGCCGTCCGCACGACGAAATGGCCATACTGCGGGTCGCTATCGACGACGAAGGCGGTGAAGATATACGGCCCCGGCACCTCGCCCTTGTTCACCGCGATCCGCGTCCGCCCGGCAAACGCGTTGGTCGCCTCGCCCATGTTGAGCATCGCCGTGACACCATTGGCGAGCAGCAGCGCCAGATCGTCACGGCTCGTCACATGATTGTGCATGTCGGCGAGCCCCGGCACCAGCCACGCCCCCTTGCCGTCGATCACCTTGGTGCCCGCGGGCAGCTTCGCCTTGATCCCGATGCTCGAAATCACACCGTCGGTGACGATCACCGTCGTGCGCGCGATAACGCGCTCACGGTCCATCGGCACGACATTGACGTCGGTAAAAACCACCGTTTCCGCCCGCGCGAGCGTCGCGCAAGCGAACAGCATCCACAGCGTCAGCAGCGCGCGCAGCATCCGCCGCGCCGCGTCAGCCGGCGCAGAAGGCGGCAAAACGCGCGATTGCCTTCTTGCCGCCTGGCGTCGCCGCCATGTCGGTCGTGGTGCCATCGGCGGTCATCCGCAGCCAGCCGTTCGCCGCGAAGGCGCGGAACAGCGGCGAGGTCGCGGGCATTTCCTGCGCGGTGAAGGTCGGCATGTCGTCGGCTTCGGTCGTTCCGGTCAACCGCACACGCTGATCGTCCGATTCCAGTTCGATGGCGGTCAGATTGAGAGCCCCGCCCGAAATCCCCGCAAAGACGCGGTCGCCGCCCTCCTCACAGGTGAAGTTCAGCGGCTGGTCGTCGGTGCCGTCAACCTCATAGGCGAGGATCGCGCTCTGCGCGCGTTCCTCGTCGTTGATGCGCATCGCCCAGTCATAACCGTTGTTCACTGCGGGCGCGGGCGCCGCGTTCGCCGCGCCGCCCAGTGCGAGCACACTACAAAACGAAACCAGAATCCGCTTCATCTTCACATCCTTCGTCACATAGGCACCGATAGCAATGCCTATGACAGAGAAGTAGCTGAATTCGCTGTGAATCCGATCACTTATTCTCAGCCGAGCGCCTTCTTCAGCAACTCGTTGACGACCTGCGGGTTCGCCTTGCCCTGCATCGCCTTCATCGTCTGCCCGACGAAGAAGCCGAACAAGGCTTCCTTGCCGCCCTTATACTGCTCGACCTTGTCGGCATTGGCGGTCAGGATCTTGGCGATTTCGGCTTCGATCGCGCCGGTGTCGCTCGTCTGCTTGAGGCCGTCGCGCTCGACGATCACACCCGCGGCGTCGCCGCTTTCGAGCATCTTTTCGAACACCGCCTTGGCGATCGTTCCCGAAATCGTGCCGTCGGCGACGAGGCCGAGCAGCTCGGCGGCATGCGCGGGCGATACCGGCGAATCCGAAATGTCGCGCCCCATGCGGTTGAGCGCGCCGAACAATTCGCTCGTCACCCAGTTCGCCGCGGCGACGGGCTTCGCGCCTGCTTCCAGCAACGTATCGAACCAGCGCGCCGCCTCTACCTCGGCGGTCAAGACATCGGCGTTGTACGGCGAAATCCCCGCCGCCAGATAGCGCGCGCGCTTGGCGTCGGGCAGTTCGGGCAAGGACTCGCGGCACTCGGCCAGAAACGCATCGTCGAGTTCGAGCGGCAACAGGTCGGGATCGGGGAAGTAGCGGTAATCATGCGCATCTTCCTTCGACCGCATCGAGCGCGTCTCGTTGCGGTCGGGATCGTACAGCCGCGTTTCCTGCACCACCGTGCCGCCGCTTTCGATCAGCTCGACCTGGCGCTTCGCCTCGCCCTCGATCACCGCCATCACGAAGCGCACCGAGTTGACATTCTTCGTCTCGGTGCGCGTGCCGAATTCGTCGCCCGGCTTGCGCACGCTGACGTTGACGTCGGCGCGCATCGAGCCCTCTTCCATATTGCCGTCGCACGAGCCGACATAGCGCAGGATCGAACGCAGCTTGCGCACATAGGCGCCGGCTTCGGCGGGCGAGCGCATGTCGGGGCGCGAGACGATCTCCATCAGCGCGACGCCCGAGCGGTTGAGGTCGACGTACGACATCGTCGGATGCTGGTCGTGCATCAGCTTGCCGGCGTCCTGCTCGACATGGATGCGCTCGATCCCGATCACCTTGTCGCCGGGGATCCCGGCCTTTTCATCAGCGGCGATCGTCAGCGAACCTTCGCCGACAAGCGGATGATAAAGCTGCGAAATCTGGTAACCCTGCGGCAGGTCGGCATAGAAATAATTCTTACGGTCGAACCGCGACCATTTGTTGATCTGCGCCTCGATCGCCATGCCCGTGCGCACCGCCTGTCGGATGCACTCGCGGTTCGGCACCGGCAGCATGCCGGGCATCGCGGCGTCGATCAGCGACACCTGCGTATTCGGCTCGGCCCCGAACGCCGTCGCGGCGCCCGAGAACAGCTTGGCGTTCGAGGTGACCTGCGCATGGACCTCGAGGCCGATCACGACCTCCCACTCGCCGGTTTCGCCCTTGATGCGATAATCGCTCATCTTACCACCACTTCTCGGCGCGCGCGTTGAAGCCCGCCCGCTCTTCAATAGCCAGCCCGGCGTTGAGCACGCCCTGCTCGTCGAACGCCTTGCCGATGATCTGCAGCCCCAGCGGCAGCCCTTCGCGGTTCAGCGCCGCGGGCACCGACATCGCGGGCAGCCCCGCGAGGCTCGCGGGGACCGCGAACACGTCGTTGAGGTACATCGACAGCGGATCGGCGGTCTTTTCGCCCAGCCCGAACGCGGCGGACGGCGCGGTCGGCGCGAGGATCACGTCGCAGCTTGCAAACGCCTGCTCGAAATCGCGTGCGATCAGCGTCCGCACCTTCTGCGCCTGCGTGTAATAGGCGTCGTAAAAGCCCGCCGACAACACATAGGTGCCGATCATGATGCGGCGCTTGACCTCGGGCCCGAAGCCGTCGGCGCGCGTCGCGGCGTACATGTCCTGCAACCCCGCCCCCTGCGGCAGGTCGCGCAAACCGTACCGCACGCCGTCGTAGCGCGCGAGGTTCGACGACGCCTCGGCGGGCGCGATGATATAATAGGCCGGCAGCGCATATTTGGTGTGCGGCAGGCTGATCTCGACGACCTCGGCCCCCGCATCCTTCAGCATCGCGATCCCCGCATCCCACATCGCGTCGATGTCGGGATCGATGCCCTCCAGTCGATACTCCTTGGGAATCCCGACTTTCTTACCCTTGAGATCGCTCGACAAAGCCGCCTCCCAATTGGGCACCGCCATATCGAGGCTCGTCGCGTCCTTCGGATCGAAGCCCGCCATATTCTCGAGCATGATCGCGCAGTCCATGACGTCGCGCGCCATCGGCCCCGCCTGGTCGAGCGAACTCGCGAACGCCACGATGCCCCAGCGCGAGCAGCGGCCATAGGTCGGCTTGATCCCGCTAATCCCGACGAACGCCGCGGGCTGGCGGATCGAGCCGCCGGTGTCGGTTCCGGTCGCCGCGGGGCACAGCCGCGCCGCGATCGCCGACGACGAACCGCCCGACGAACCGCCCGGCGCGAGCGCGGCATTGCCGCCGTCGTTGCGCTTCCACGGGCTGATGACGTTACCGAAATAACTCGTCTCGTTCGACGACCCCATCGCGAACTGGTCGAGGTTCAGCTTGCCGAGCATCCCGCAACCCGCGTCCCACAGCTTCGCCGACACGGTCGATTCATAACGCGGGACAAAGCCTTCGAGCATATGGCTCGCCGCGGTCGTCTGGACGCCGTTCGTCGCGAACAGGTCCTTCATCCCGATCGGCACGCCCGACAAAGGCTTCAGCGTTCCCGCCGAACGGTCGGCATCGGCCGCCTTCGCCGCGGCCAGCGCATGCTCGGGCGTCTCGACGATAAACGCATTCAGCGCCTTCGCACCCGCGACATTGGCGTTGAACGCCTCGGCGACCTCGACGGCGCTGAAATCGCCCGCGCGGTGCCCGTCGCGGATCTGCGCGACGGTCAGATTCGTAAGATCGGTCATTATTCGATCACCTTCGGCACGCCGAAAAAGCCGTGCTGCGGCGCCGGCGCATTCGCCAGCACGTCATCACGGCGGTTGCCGCCGGTCAGCGGGTCGGCATCGACGACATCGTCGCGCAGCCGCAGATGGTTCGGGATCACCGCGGTCATCGGCTCGACCCCGGTCACATCGACCTCGCCGAGTTGCTCGACCCAGCCCAAGATGCCGTTCAATTCGCCTTCCATCGCGGCGGCTTCGGCATCGCTGATCGCGATGCGCGCCAGCGACGCGATTTTCCTTACTGTTGCCTGATCGATTGACATGATCGCCCTAACTTTAACGAAGCCGCGCCGCTAGCATCCTAGCCAGCCCGCTTCAAGGCGCGCCTACTCGAAATCACCGCCCACCGGCTTGCCGTTCACAAAAATCTGGCGACGCGTCACCGTTCGTATTTCGACCCCGCCCCGTTCCATATCGTCGACCGTCAATTCGCGTCGTTTCTGTTCGGCTGGATCGCTTCCCTCATAATAGTCGCTCCACTTCTTCGTCGTGGGATCGATCGCGAAGTGCGTCAGCATGCCGCTATGCGAAACGACCGCGACACGGCTGTCGCCGACCCATTGCACAATGCAGGGCGCCGTGCGGCAAAAGCTCCGCTGGTCCAGCAACGCATAGAGTTCGGCCGGCAGCGCCCGGCTCGCGGGCTGAACACGCACTTTCTCTTCGATCCTGCGCGCGCCAAAGGCGGCATCGCGCGCTGTCATCTGCTCGCCGTCGCGGTGGAGCGTCCAACGGTCCTGCGCCTTCAGTGCCCAGCTCGCGAGGCCCGCCTTCGTCTTGTCGGCCGACTTCGCAATATCCCGCAGCGCCGCGCGTCCGCTCGGCCCGAAATCGAACGCCATCGCCGCCCAGTCGAATTTCTCGACCGGCACGGCCCCCGATTTCAGCCGCGCCAGCTGATCGCGCGTCGAAATCGTCCCGAAATCGAGGATCGGCAGCGCAAGGAACAAAGCGAGCAGCGCCAGCCCGATCGCGAGCTTCTGCTGCAATGGCCGCAACCAGTCGTCGAAACCGCGCCGCCCCTTCACGACCGCCCACACGCCCGCAATGCCATAAGCCAGCGCGATGACCGCCGCGATCACCCCCCAGATGCGCTCGGGAGTCCAGCCATATTGGATCACCCGCAAATGCATCGAATAATAGGCAATCCCCGCCAGCGGCAGCACCGCGACCACCAGCACCGGCGCCGCCCAGCGCAGCACCGGGCTCGTCGCACGGTCGTCGCTGCCATTGCCGATCACCGCATTGGCGAGCAGCACCGCGAACGCCGCCGCCGCCATCATCACCGCCGCGGTCGAAAAGCCTGAATCCCACAATTTCTGCAGCCCCGTCCCCGCGAGCGAGAGCAGGAACAGCACCAATGCGACCGCCAGCACCGGCGCCAGCACCGCCAGCACCATCATCACCAGCCGCTGCAAGGTCGAAACCAGCCTGTCGCGCTCGCGCAGCAGCCCGACCGCGCCGCCGAACGCCGCGCCCCCCAGCATCCAGCCGAACCATTCGTCGTTGAGCAAATCGAAGATCAGGTTGATCCCGATCAGCTTGAACATCTGCCCGATCAGCACGACGAGCAGGAAGGTTATGCCGACAAAGGCCAGCGACGCCGCGCCGATCACCGCGTCGGTCCACGCATGGCTGTGGAGCCGCGCGTACGGCATCTGCCACAGCTTCCAGAACCGCCAATCGGGCGCGACATCGCGCCGCGTCTGGAACAGCGGCGTCGCGACGAGTACCGCGAGGATTCCCGACCAGAAGGGCCATTCGATCGGCGATCCGCCGAAATTATAGCCCGCCGAATGCCAGGTGATCAGCCCCATCACCGCGCCCCAGAGCAGCGCGAAACCCAGCGCCCACAGCCAGCGGCGCAGTTCGACGCCGAGCACGAAGACTATGGTAGCAATCGCCACGAACGCCGCGAGCGCGTCGAGCAACGGCGCCGGCTCCATGACATTTTGGCGGTCGACGAGCATATGGAACAACAGCCCCGCGACGGCGCAGATCGCCGCCATGATCCACGGGCGCAGCGGCCACGGCGGATCATTGTCGTCGAGACGCGCCGAAACGCGCGACGATCTGGCGGGCGAATCGGGGGCGGCGGGTGCGCTCGTGTCGGTCATGCGCCTCAGCCTATCCCGTAACTTCCTCATCCTGAACTTGTTTCAGAGCCTGCCTCAGACCCGATCCGGGGATCCATGGCTCGAGGCCGCGAGTTATGACCGTGGATGCTGGAACGAGTTCAGCATGACGAGTTATTTGTAGGCGGGCACGCGAGCGGCTAGAGAGGCCCGAAATCCGTCTCCCCTCCCCCATGGAGCGCCCATTTGGCCCGCAAGTTCCTTTACATCATCGCTGCCATCATCCTGCTGATCGTCGCCGCCGGCGTCGTGTACCAGCTCTTCCCGGGCTGGATCGCGCGCACCGCCTTTGTCCCCAGCACCGAATTCAAGCCGCAGGCCGCGGTCGCCCCGAACGCCTATGACGACCCGAAAATGTGGTTCGCGCGCCCGGGCATGGAAAAGGACCCGTCGGCCTGGCGCCCCGCCGCCGACGGCAGCGAAACCCCCGGCACCGAAGACGCCGCAACGCAGGCAGGGCAGATCATCCCGCCCGCCAATGCCGCACAGACCACAACCGAAGCCGCGCTACCCAAGGGCGACGCCGCGGTCTTCTTCGTCCACCCGACCAGCTATTACAGCCGCTCGAGCTGGAACGCCCCGCTCGAGGACCGCGATTCGGACCACCGCGCGAACCTGTTCGTGCAGGGCATGGCGAGCGCCTTTGCCGACGCGGGCGAAATCTGGGCCCCGCGTTATCGCCAGGCGACGCTCGGCGCCTTTCTCGCGCAGGACCGCGTCACTGCGGGCAAGGCGATCGATTCGGCCTATCGCGACGTCGAGGAGGCGTTCGACGCCTTCCTCGCCGCGCAGCCGAAGAACAAGCCGATCATCCTCGCGGGCCACAGCCAGGGCGCGCTCCACCTCACGACGTTGCTCCGCACGAAAATCGCCGGCACCCCGCTCGCAAAACGCATCGTCGCGGCGTACGTCATCGGCTGGCCGGTCAGCCTCGACACCGACATCGCCGGGCTCGGCCTGCCCGCGTGCCAGACCCCCGAACAAAAGGGCTGCATCATCGGCTGGGCGAGTTTCGCCGAGCCCGCCGATCCCGCGATGGTCACCGGCGCCTATGACGGCACGATCGGTTTCGACGGCCGCCCGCGCGCCGAAACGCGCATGCTCTGCACCAACCCGCTCACCGGCATCCCCGACACCGCAGCCCCGCCCGAGGCGAATATCGGCACGCTGAAGCCGACCGAAGGCTTCAAGTCGGGATCGTTGATCGCGGGCAAGATCGGCGCGAAATGCGACGACACGCGCGGTTTCCTGATGATCGGCGATGCCGATATCGCGAAAAATTATGTCGTCGCGGGCTATGTGCTCCCCGGCAACAACTATCATGTCTACGACATCACCCTCTTCTGGGCGAACGTCCGCGCCGACGCGCTCCGTCGCCTCGCAACCTATGAAGGCAAGCCCTCGCCGGTGCCGCCGGCGGCGACGCCGCTGGCACCGGCAACGGCCCCAGCGACTCCCGCGTCCAAGTCCTAATCCGTTCGCATCGAGCGAAGTCGAGATGCCCATCGTCAGGGTGTGCCTTCACGGTGTCTCGACTTCGCTCGACACGAACGGCTAGGGATGGTCGCATGATCACCACCGCCGCCCCCGATTTCGCCGCCCACTTCCCCAACGGCGGCCGCATCATGGGCCTCGATGTCGGCACGAAAACCATCGGCGTCGCCTTCTGCGATGTGAACTGGAGCTTCGCGACCCCCGACAAGACGATCATCCGCAAGAAATTCTCGGTCGATTTCGAGACCCTGAAAGTCCTGATCGCGCAGCACAATATCGTCGGCCTCGTCGTCGGCCTCCCCCTCAACATGGACGGCACCGACAGCCCGCGCACGCAGAGCACCCGCGCCTTCGCGCGCAACCTCGCGCCGCTCGGCCTTCCCTTGCTGCTCTGGGACGAACGCTGGTCGACCGCCGCGGTCGAGCGCGCGATGATCGCCGCCGACGTCAGCCGCGCCAAACGCGCGACACGCGTCGACAGCGCCGCCGCGGCGTTCATCCTGCAGGGCGCGATCGATGCGATGACGCGCGGTTGAACGAATATATCCTGATCTGGCTTGGCGTCGCGAACGGCATCGCCTTCGGCCTGATGGTCGCCGACAAGCGCCGCGCCGAGGCGGGGACGCGCCGCATATCCGAAAGCACATTGCTCGGCTGGGCATCGCTCGGCGGCGCCATCGGCACCTATGGCGCTTCGCGTCTGGTACGGCACAAGACGCGCAAACAGCCCTTTGCGGGCAGGATGGTCATACTCTGCGCCGCCGAAATCGTCCTGCTCGGGCTTTGGGCGCTCGATTTGCTCGATCCGATCGTCGCCGCGGCGCTTGCTTATTTACCCCCGTCTGCGTAGACGCTCGGCTTTAATGACAAGCTCCACACTCCGACCCGCCAGCGACTATCCGCCCGGCGGCGATGCCTTTCGCCATCGCCACCTGATCGGCATCGCCCAGCTCACCCCGTGGGAGATTTCCTACGTCCTCGACGCCGCCGAGCAATGGGTCGATCTCAACCGCAGCGGCGCCGCGAAGCACGACGACCGCCTCGCGGGCCTCACGATCATCAACGCCTTTTTCGAAAATTCGACGCGCACGCTTCTCTCATTTGAGATCGCGGGTAAGCGCCTCGGCGCCGACGTCGTCAACATGCACGCCGCGCAGTCGAGCGTGAAAAAGGGTGAGACGCTGATCGACACCGCGATGACCTTGAACGCGATGCGCGCCGACGCGATGGTGATCCGCCACGGCAGCTCGGGCGCGGTCCAGCTCATCGCCGACAAGGTCGACTGCCCCGTGCTCAACGCGGGCGACGGCCGCCACGAGCATCCGACGCAGGCGCTGCTCGACGCGCTCACCATCCGCCGCCGCCTCGGCCGCGTCGAGGGCCTCACCATCGCCATATGTGGCGACGTCCTCCACAGCCGCGTCGCGCGCTCGAACATCCTCGCGCTCACCCTGCTCGGCAACGAGGTGCGTATCGTCGCGCCGCCGACGCTGACCCCGCCCGCGATCGAGCGGATGCACGTGACGACCTTCACCGACATGGACGAGGGCATCAAGGACGCCGACGTCGTGATGATGCTCCGCCTCCAGAACGAGCGCATGGACGGCGCTTACCTCCCCAGCGCGCGCGAATATCACGCGCTCTACGGCCTCACCGAAAAACGCCTCGAGAAAGCGAAATCCGATGCGATCGTCATGCACCCCGGCCCGATGAACCGCGGGGTCGAGATCGACAGCAATGTCGCCGACGATCCGGTGCGCTCGACGATCACCGAGCAGGTCGAAATGGGGGTCGCCGTGCGCATGGCGTGCCTCGACATCCTGACGCGCCGCAAGCGGGGAGTCGTCGGATGGAACTGAAGCCGCTCCACATCACCGGCGCCTTGCTGATCGACGGCGACACGCCGCGCCCGGGCAGCCTGCTCGTCGTCGATGGCCGCATCGCCGCGCTCGACCCGGCCGAGCTTCCCGACGGCACCGAAACCGTCGATGCCAAGGGCCAGTGGCTCGCCCCCGGGATCATCGACCTCGGCGTCTTCGCGACCGACAAGCCCGCCTTCCACTTCGGCGGCATCACGCGCGCCGCATTGATGCCCGACAACGGCCCGCTCGACGGCGCCGGGCTCGTCGAGCGTGCCGCCAAGGGCGGCAAGCCCGACCTCTGGGTCCATCCGCTCGCCGCCGCGACCAAGGGCCTCGCGGGCAAGGAACTCGCCGAAATCGGCCTGATGAAACAGGCGGGCGCGCGCGCGATCGCCACCGGCCGCGCGCGCATCGCCGACAGCGGCGTGATGCGCCGCGTCCTCGCCTACGCCGCCTCGCTCGGCCTCGTCACGATCATCCATGCCGAGGACGAAGGGCTCACCGCCGGCGCGGTCGCGACCGATGGCGAGATGGCGACGCGCCTCGGCCTCGCGTCCGCCCCCGCGATCGCCGAGGCGATCGCGATCGCGCGCGACCTCGCGCTCGTCGAGGAAACCGGCGCCCCCGTCCATTTCCGCCAGGTCACGACCGCACGCGGGCTCGACCTGATCCGCGCCGCCAAGGCAAAGGGGCTGCCCGTGCTCTGCGGCATCACCCCTGCGCACCTGTTGCTCTCCGACACCGCGATCGGTGATTTCCGCACCTTCGCGCGCTTGTCGCCGCCGCTCCGGTCGGAGGATGATCGCCACGCGTGCCTCGCCGCGATCGCCGACGGCACGATCGACATCCTCGCGTCGGGCCACGACCCGCGCGGCCCCGAGGACAAGCGCCTGCCCTTCGCCGAGGCCCAGCCCGGCATGGCGGGCGCCGAAACCCTGCTCGCGCTCGGCCTCGGCCTCGTCCGCGACGGCCACATCTCGCCCGGCCGCCTGTTCGAACTGCTCGCGACCACCCCCGCCTGCCTGCTCGGCGTCGACGCCGGGAGCCTCGCGGTGGGCAAGGAAGCCGACCTCATCCTCGTCGACGAGGGCACGCCCTGGCAGGTCGACGCGAAGAAAATGGCCGCCTGGGCGGGCAACACGCCCTTTGACGGCATGCCCGTACAGGGCCGCGCGACGATGATGTGGAAGGGCGGATTGCGGATACGATAGGTCGGCTTTGGGGGGAGCGGACGTTCGTGTTACAGCCGCAGCGATTTTGACATATCTAAACTAGCTGCTTCTACGATCTTTCAGCGCCCAATAGATTAGGGCCATCAATGCAGCACCGACGATGGGCGTACCATAATATACTGCTGCAGCCAGCATATCCGTTTGGCACCCATGGTCAGGCATAGGGTCGTCGATTCGAATCTCGATATCGGGGCAAAATGCGAGGTCGGCGGCGATTGTCATGAGCCAGTACGCAGCGAAAACAATCAGGAGGCAGAGAACCGCTCCACCGATTTCCTTTACTGTCTTCAAATCTTATCCCCAGCCGACTTGTGCGGTGCCCAGACTATCATGATGCTGAATGTCCGCAACCGGTCGAAACCGGCCATATCCTACCCACCCCAAACAAAAGAGGCGCAGCCTTTCGGCCACGCCCCTCCCCCTTATCCGGGTAAAGTCTTTTAACGCGAAGCGAGCCGCATCGCGCTGGCCTTCGACGCCCACTGGATCGCCTCGCCGCCGCCCATCGCACGGATGAAGCAGGTCTGGCCCTGCGCCTTCAGCTGGTTACACAGGCTCGCCGCGTCGGCGCGCGTCGCGAGGCCGTTCACCGTCAGGCGATAGAAATTGCGGCCGTTCACCGTCGCGGCGTGACTCGACGCCGGGAAGTTCGCGAGAACGCCGTTGCGTTTTTTCAGGCTGCCCCATTTTTCCTTGGCGATGCCCAGGCTGTCATAGGCGCCAAGCTGCACCGCCCAGCCGCTCGGCTTCTTCGCGTCGAAACCCATCGCCTTCGGGATCAGCACCGTCGCCAGCTCGAGCGCCTGCTGCTGCGCCGGACGGATACGTCCTTCGCCGGCGACGCGCGGTGCGGCGCGATAGGGCGCGGCGTCGGCGAGGATGACTTCGCCCGCCGGTTTCGGCTGCGGCAATTCGGTCACCGGTACGACGCCGTCGGCGGTGCGCGTGGGCATCGGCAGTTCGACGCTGCGGATCGCGCTGCTCGCATCGGCAAGGACGGGCGGCGGCGGCGCATAGTCGGCGACCGGCGCCGGGTCGGCGCTCGCCAGCTCGACTGCGGGCGCGGCTGCGGCCATTTGGGGGGCGCCGAAATTGCTGAGCGCGAGCTGGACCGGCATGCCGGCATCCTGCCGCGCCTTCGTCCCGATCAGGCTCGCGACGCGCATCCGCGCATCGGGCTGTTCGGCCAGCTTCGACCATTCGGCCATCCGCCCTTCGAGCTTGGCGATCGACAGATCCTGCGAAGCGAGGATGCGCGCCTGCGCCCAGCGGCCCGACAGCGCGAACGCCAGCGCCAGATTCTGCCGCGTCCGCGCGTCGGCGCCTTCGGCGCGTGCGGCTTCGCTCAGCACATAGATTGCGCCTTCATTGTCCCCGGCGAGCGCGAGCGCCAACCCAAGGTCCGGCGCCGGCACCACCGCGCGATGCTGCGTCAGCAGCGCGACGGCATCGGCATTCTTGTTCTGCGCGATTTGCGCGAGCGCCAGCGAAAGCACCGTATTGCCGTCGCTCGCGCCGAGTTCGATCGCCTCGGTCAGCGCCGCGGTCGCCGATGCAAAACGCCCGTCACCCAGATACGCCTGTCCCAGCAGCGCGCGATAGCCTGCATCGCGCGGGCTGCCCTGAACCGCGGCTTCGGCCAGGCCGACCGCCTTGCTGGCTTTCCCGGCTTCGAGCGCGACGCGTGCGTCGCTCGCCGATTTGGCGGCGATCGCGGGCTTGCCGGCGGCGCGCGACGGCGCGTCGGCCATCTTGCCCATGCCGCTGCATCCGGTGGCCACGCTCAGGACAAATCCCGAAACGGCCAGGTTCATCAGCATCTTGCGGTTCATGACAGGTCCCCCCTTTTTCTTCAGCGCTGTCCGCGCACCGGGCGCGTGGCCGGCAGGCGGCTCGCCATCGCGTCGATTTCGGGCAGCGAAGACAGATATTCGTCGAGCAGGTCGGTCAGGATCACCTGCGACGACCGGTTCGTCACCGCGCTCGCGAGGCGCAGGCGCAGATGGCGCTCGGCATCGAGGCGCAGCGTGAAGGCCGCCTTTTCGCGAGCACGAAGCGTGCGGGGTGCCTTTTCCTTCTTCGGAGCAGGCGCCGGACGTGCTTCGACCTTGCGCGCCACCGCGGCGACGCGTTCGATCAGCGATTCCTGCTGGCGGACGATTTCGGGAACCTCGGGGGCTTCGGCCTCAAACTGGTCGGCGCCATAATCGTCGGCCGGAGCGGCAAACTCGCCGGTATATTCGGCCGAAAACTCGGGCGTCAGCTCGTGACCGACGCTCTCGTCGACCGCATGTTCGGCCTCGACATTATGCGCCAGCACCGACCCGGTGAGCAAAGGCTTCAGGTCGAGCATCCGTGCGGGTTCGGCCGACTGGTCGGGATCGACATCATAACCCATGTCGTTCCAGCCAAGGTCGTCATAACCGCCGCTGTTCATCGTTGCGGGGCCGCTACCGAGCGGCTGGCGGCGCATGGCGGGGCGCGCTCCACCCTTGCGGGCAAGCAGTCCGGCGCTCAGCGATGCGAGAGGTTTTGGTTCGCCCATGGTTCCCGTACTCCCCGTCACTGGCCAGCGATGCGGCGGCCGAAGCCACCACCCATCGGGCGAACCGCGCCATAATTGCCCTGTGTCGGGAGCGGCGCGGCAAATACGGTCCGGCGGAAATTCTTTTCGAGGCGGTCGTTCATATAAGTCCACAGCTGGCGGATCTCGTCGGCCGAGCGTCCGTTGGGATCGACTTCCATCACCGTGCGGCCGTCGATCATCGACGCGGCATAATCGGTGCGGTGGTGCAGCGTGATCGGGGCGACGGTGCCGTGCTGCGACAGCGCGACCGCGGCTTCGCTGGTGATCTTGGCTTTCGGCGTCGCGCCGTTGACGACGAACACCAGCGGCTTGCCGGCGCGTTCGCAGAGGTCAACGGTGGCGCCGACGGCGCGCAGGTCGTGCGGGCTGGGCCGCGTCGGCACGACGATCAGCTCGGCGACCGAAATCACGCTCTGGATCGCCATGGTGATCGCCGGCGGGGTATCGATGACCGCCAGCTTAAAGCCTTGCTGGCGCAGGATTTCGAGGTCGGAAGCCAGCCGGGCAACCGTGGTCTGGGCGAATGCCGGAAGGTCGGTTTCACGCTCGTTCCACCAGTCGGCGAGCGAACCCTGCGGATCGATGTCGATCAGGACGACGGGGCCGGCGCCCGCAAGCTGCGCCTGCACCGCGAGGTGCCCCGACAGCGTGGTCTTGCCCGACCCGCCTTTCTGTGAAGCCAATGCCAATACGCGCACTGCGTTACCCCCTCGGAAAATCCTGAATTCGGCGAAGGGATGCCATGCGGGGCGCTAAAATTGGGTTAACGATGATAAAAAGAGGGTGAACGACTTCCTCGCGAATATGGTAAATGCTCCCCTAAGACCGACTTGTGCCAGAACGGATCAAGTTCGGCGCGACGCACTTTGTCGCTAACGCCGTGTTAGCCAATTGGCGCTATAAAGACCCTGGGGACTGCAGCCGGCCTTACGCGGCGCAAGTCATTGGAGAATAAGATGCGTTCTTTCCGCACCGCCCTTTCGCTGGCATTGCCGCTGATGATGGCATCGATGCTCGCGGCGCCCGCCCATGCCGACGTCAAGGACGGCGTCGATGCGTGGCAGGCAGGCAATTATCCGGCCGCGGTCTCCGAATGGCGCCCGCTCGCCATCGCCGGCGACGCCGATGCGCAATTCAATATGGGGCAGGCGTATAAGCTCGGCCGCGGCGTTCCCGCCGACCTCGTACAGGCGGAAGCCTGGTATCGCCGCGCCGCCAAGCAGGGGCATTTGCAGGCAGAGGACAATCTCGGCCTCGTGCTCTTCACCGCAAACCGCCGGCAGGAGGCGATGCCCTTCATTGCCGCTTCGGCCGCGCGCGGCGAACCGCGCGCGCAATATGTCCTCGGCACCGCGCACTTCAACGGCGACCTCGCCCCGAAGGACTGGCCGCGCGCCTATGCGCTGACCAAGCGCGCGAGCGACGCCGGGCTCGGCATCGCTTCGGCGCGGCTTGCGCAGCTCGACAATCTGATCCCGCTCGACCAGCGCCAGCGCGGCCTCGCGATGCTCCCCGAAATCGAGCGCGGCGAACAGCAGGCCCGCCTCGCCGCGGTGAACGCCGCGGCGCCGCCCGCGCCCAAACCCGCGCCCGCCGCCTCGCCGGTGAAGGTCGCGAGCCTGCCCGCCTCGACCCCCGGCACCAGCTATACGCCGCCCCCGGTGATCGGCACGCCGCCTGCGGCCAAGCCCGAACCCATCCGCAGCGTTGCCGTACCGTCGTCGCCCGCCGCAAGCGCCGCCGCAGCCGCGGCCGCCGAAGCGACCGCCGACGCCGTCGCCGCGACCGGCCAGTCGGGCACAAGCTATGCCGCGCCACCCGAAAGCGGCAAGCTGCCGCCGAAGCGCGAGCCGGCAAAGCCTGCACCCGTCAAGCCCGCGCCCGCCACCACCCCGGCGCCGGTCCGCGTCCACAACGGCACCGCCAGCCCCTGGCGCGCGCAGCTCGGCGCCTTCAGCGTCGAATCCAACGCCCGCAGCCTCTGGACCACACTCGAAAAGAAAAATCCCGCCTTCGCCGGCCGCACGCCCTATCTGGTCAAGAGCGGCAAACTCACCCGCCTCCAGACCGGCGGCTTCGCGACCAAGGGCGACGCCGAAACCTTCTGCGCCGCGGTGCGCAAGAACGGTCAGGCCTGCCTGGTGGTCGATAAATAGGCGGGCGCCCGGTCCGGGGCCTATCGCATCGCATCGCCCCCGTCGAATGTCATATAATCGTCGGGCATCTGGAAATTCACCGTTTCGACGCAGCCGGAAGCCCCCTGTGCCGACGGCTTGACGCGCCCGCTCCGCACAATCTGTACCGCCTGCTGGCCAAAATCGGCGGACGGCTGCGCTGCGAGGACCCTCACATTGCCGACCTCGCCCCACGGCGCAGTGTCGAACGCGACGATGGCCCAACCCTCGACCGCGCGATTGCGATAGGCGGGGGGATAATGCGATGTCGGGCGCGACGCCCAGTCGATCTTTTCCGGGCAAATGGCGCCGGCCGGGCGCATCTGCCCCTCGGTCGGTTTCTCGGGCGCGTCCAGCCGTCCCGCCGCGCGCCAATAGGGAAAGAGGCATCCGGTTCGCGCGCCGCCCGAAAAGCGGGATTTGCGCAATGCCTTAATCGCTGCGCCCTCCATCGCCCTGTTGCCCGTGCCATGTGCGATTCTGGCATTGATCGGCCGCCCCTTGGCGTCGGTATCATAAGCGACCAGCGCCCAATCCTTGGCGCCCGGCGTCGACGGGACCTTACGGAAATCGGGAAAGCCGCGGAGCAATGTGATTTGCCGTGGCTTGTCGCGGCATGTGCCGACCGTCGTGAAACGATCCCACCCCTCTTTCGGCAGCCGCTGGTCCGAAAGGATCGAATAAGCGACAAGATCCTTGATCGCCGCATCGCTCAACGGCTCGATTTTGGGCGAATAGCGCAACTCGCAATTTTCGGATGGCGCGCCCGCCGCAAAGCGGCTCGCGGCGAGCGACGGACCGAGATCCTGAATGAAGGCCATGAAATCCGTCCCTTCGCGCGCGACCGAGCGCGTCCGCCCCGACGCGTCGACGGCAAAGCGATAGGTCACCGGCCGCACATATTGCGGGTCCAGCACCGCGACCTCGACCAACGGTCGCTGGATCGCGGCAGCGTCGATCGCGCGCCCCTCGCAACGCGCGTCGCCGGGTATCCATGACATTACGGACTGCAATCGCGGCAGACCGACCGCAACCGGCGGCGGGACCGAGGCGACCGACGCAATCGACAGCGCGGCGACGGCAAAATCCGATATCAGCATAGCGTAAGACCCCGCAGTTTCGCCGCCAGATTAGCGCGATTGCGGGAGCTTACAAGGTTGAAAAGGCGCCGATATTGCGGTCTATTTCACGCCGGCCTTCTCCTCGGCCAAACGCTTCGCGAGCAATTTTCGCGAGCGGTCGGCATAGGCGCGGCACGCGCCGGGCTTGTCATTATAGCGCCCCGCCCCCGCATTGTCGGGATGCGCCGAGATCAATATGTCGCACGCCGTCGCGTCCATCTTGCGATAGCTCGCCGCGAACCCCGCGACGATCGGCGCACCCGCTTTGGACGTAAAGCGATAGCCGTCGGCCGACACCGGATTGAGGCTCGATGCAAAGACGATCGTCTTGCAGACCGCACCCTCACACGCCTGCCAGCGCCAGCTCATGCTCCCCATCGTGTGCCCCGGCGTCGCTATCGCGGCGATCGCCGTCTTGCCGACCTTCAGCACCTCGCCGTCGCCGATCGCGCGCAGCCGCGTCACCGCGGGCCAACTCCCGCCATAGGCGAGCTGCGGATCGTCCTTGGCGTGCATGCCCGAACGCAGCCCCTCGGCGCCGCGCGCGCTCGCCACGACGGTCGCGCCGGTGTCGCGCGCCAGCGCCGCCAGCCCGCCGGCGTGATCGAAATGCGGTTCGGTGCTCAGAATAAATTTGATGTCTTTGGGGTCGAACCCGAGCGCGCGGACATTGGCGAGGATCGCCGGCGCCGCCTGCGGCAGCGCACCGTCGACCAGCACCAACCCGTCGCCGGTATCGATCAGCGCAACGCTCAGCCCGCCGAACCCGACCAGATAGCTCGTCCCGAAAATCTTCTCGGGTGTCGCGGGTGTCAGCCATTCGGCCGCGTGCGAAGACGCAATCGGCTTCGTCAGCGGGTCGTCCACACCCGGCGCGACCCCGCCCGCGACCATCTGCGCCTTCGCCTCTTCGGCGAGCGGCAGCGGCACATGACTCACGCCCGCAAGCCAGGCGGCGAATGTCATCATCACGATCATATCTGTCTCCCTTCGCTACCGGGATGCCGCGCCGCGACGCGCGCGACAAAGCATGATTTCTCGACAAAGCCATGAGAATTTCTCATACACTTTCGTCATCCCGTGCTTGATCCGGGATCCATTTTCACGACGTTGCGCCAGTGGACCACGGATCAAGCCTGTCCTGAGCAGGTCGAAGGGTCCGGGGTGACGACCCGCGATAGGTAATGAGTATCGATGGACCGCGCCCAGCTCCCCCTCAACGCCCTCCGCGCCTTCGACGCTGCGGCGCGCCACCTCAATTTCACCCGCGCCGCGATCGAACTCTGCGTCAGCCAGGGCGCGGTCAGCCATCAGGTCGCGCAGCTCGAACGCCGCCTCGGCACGCGCCTTTTCCACCGCCTGCCGCGCGGACTCGCGCTCACCGACGAGGGGCATGCGCTCGTCCCCGTGCTCGCCGATGCCTTCGACCGCGTCGCCGCGACGCTCGACCAATATGCCGACGGCCGCTTCCGCGAGGCGCTCAAGGTCGGGGTCGTCGGCACCTTCGCGACCGGCTGGCTGCTCCCGCGCCTCGACGCCTTCGCGCGCCTGCACCCCGCGATCGATCTCCGCATCTCGACGAACAACAACCGCGTCGACCTTGCGGGCGAGGCGCTCGACTATGCGATCCGCTTCGGCGACGGCGCTTGGCACGGCACGCATGCCGAGCCTTTGCTCGCCGCGCCGATGGCGCCGGTCTGCGCCCCCGCGATCGCCGCGCGCCTCAAGACCCCCGCCGACCTGATCCACGAGCGGCTGCTGCGCTCGTACCGCGCCGACGAATGGGCGCTCTGGTTCGCCGCCGCGGACGTTCCCGTCCCCGTCCTCCGCGGCCCCGTCTTCGACAGCTCGGCCTTGATGGCGACCGCCGCCGCCGCGGGTCAGGGCGTCGCGCTCGCGCCGCCTTCGATGTTCACCCGCGAGCTCGCCGCCGAACTGCTCGTCCAGCCCTTCGCGGTCACGATCGACGCCGGCCGCTACTGGCTCACCCGCCTGATGTCGCGCCCCGAAAGCGAAGCGATGCTGCGCTTCCGCGGCTGGCTCATCGATGAAATCGCCGCGACCGCATAACCATCCCGCTTTTACGCACTGGACAGAATCACCGCCCCGCCGCTACCCGGCCGCCATGGGTATCACCGCAACAATCATGAACACCGCCACCGGCCAGCCGATCCAGAAAATGACCTTCGGCCGCATGCCGAAACCCTGGGCCAGCTTCAACCTCGCAACCGGCGAACTCGTCACCGCCGAACGGATCGACGTCGGCAAACCCGAACCCGGCAAATTCGCCGCAACGGTCCATGTGTGGGTCAAGGTCAAGGCGAAGGACTGACGCCAATCCTGTGGGCAGCGCGGCCGCTTCCAACCGCCGCACCGACACCAATTTCCGCGCCAGTGTTGACGACGTAAACATCGATCGCATTTGAGCAGCATCAATGTTAACATTGCTAATATCGACGAGAGAAATCAGCTCCGCAAGATCTTCTCCATCGCCTTGCCCTTGGCGAGTTCGTCGATCAGCTTGTCGAGATAGCGGACCTCACGCATCAGCGGGTCTTCGATATTTTCGACGCGAACGCCGCAGACCACGCCCGTGATCAGCTCGCGCGACGGGTTGATCGCGGGCGCGTGTGCAAAGAAATCCTCGAAATTCGTCCCATTGGCGAACTCGGCCTCGAGCGCTTTCTGGTCATATCCGGTCAGCCAGCGGAAAATCTCGTCGACCTCGGCTTTCGTGCGCCCCTTCTTCTCCGCCTTGGTGATATAGTGCGGATACACGCTCGCGACGCTCATCGAATAGATGCGGTGTTTCGTCATAGGGCCTCCACGCGGCTCGATAGCGTGCATCAACCTGCCGTTATCGCGGCATCCAAAAGTCGACGCTCATAATGGCTTTCACTGGCGACGGGGCGCCGTTCGCATCGGCGGGCGGCCGAAAGCGCGCCTTACGTTCAAGCAAGCCGCAGGGCACGCTGTCGAGCGACCCATGACCGCTCGACGTCTGGACCTGACAGCTTTCTGCGCGTCCCTTTGCCGTTATATCGAACGAAACGACAACCCGACCCTCAGCACCGCCGCGTATGGCGGCCGACGGGTAGTCTCGAAAGGACATCCAGTCGCGCGTGAGCAACGTCGCGCCGCCAAACTCCCTTATCGGCTCGCCAAATGGCGAGGTCGATTGCGCCGCCACAGGCGCGGCTACGAAAAGGACGCCGAGCGCGATGGCCTTGATCGCCGTTCCGCTCACCATTTCACCCCAGCACCCAGCTTCGCCGCGGATAACCCTGCGCCCACAGCAGCGCGGTCAAATCATGATGCCGGATCACCGCTGCCGCCGCCTCGCCCGCCGCGGGGTGCGGATAATAGCCGATCCCCAGCCCCGCGCTCGTGATCATCGGAATATCGTTCGCGCCGTCACCCACTGCCAGCGTCTCGGCGAGCGGCAGGCCGTGCTTCGCCGCCTCGGCCTTCAGCGTCTCCAATTTCGTTTTGCTGTCGACGATCGGCTCGCGCACCTTGCCGGTCAGCTTGCCGCCCGCGATCTCGAGCTCGTTCGCGACGACCTTGTCGAACCCGATCGCCTCGCCCACCGGCCCGGCAAAGGCGGTGAAGCCACCCGAGATCAGGATCGAGTGCGCACCATGCGCCTTCATCGTCTGTACCAAGGTGCGCGCCCCGCGCGTCAGCCGCACGCGCTCCATCCGGCAATCGACCAAGGTCGTCTCGGGCATCCCCGCGAGCAGCCCGACGCGCTCCTCCAGCGCGGCGCGAAAATCGAGCTCGCCGCGCATCGCGCGCTCGGTGATCGCGGCGATCTGCGGTTTCAGCCCGGCATAATCGGCGAGTTCGTCGATGCATTCGACGGTGATCATCGTCGAATCCATGTCGGCGATGATCAGCTTCTTGGTCCGGTCGCCCAGCGGCTGGACGACGATGTCAAGCGAGCCATGATCCATCAGCGCCAGTTCCTTGCGCGCGCTGACCAGGCTGCCGTGGAATACGATGTCGGCCGCGTCATGCTCGTCGATCCAGTGCGGGGCGCCGACATCGTGCCCCGTCGCGGCGAGCCGGTCGATCCCTTCGCGAACCACCTCGTCGGTCAGCTTTCCTGCTGCTATCAGCGTCGCGACGAACATGGCATCTCCTTCTTTCTCGACCGCCAACGCGCGGCCTCCCGTGGCACTTATCGCCGGACCCACCGCCAGCGGCAAGAGCGCTTTGGCGGTCGCGCTCGCAAAATCTCTTTGCGGGACAGGCCGGGACGCGATCGTCGTCAACGCCGACGCGAGCCAGGTCTATGCCGACCTCAAAATCCTTTCGGCGCGCCCGACCGACGACGAGATGGAGGGCATACCCCACCGCCTCTTCGGCCACATCGACGCGGCCGACGCGCATAATGCCGTGCGCTGGGCGGACGAAGCGCGCGGCGTGATCGCGGAGGCGCACGCCGCGGGGCAGGTTCCGATCCTCGTCGGCGGCACCGGCCTGCACATGCGCACCCTGCTCCACGGCATCGCCCCCGTGCCCGAAATCGATCCCGCCATTCGCGAGGCGGTCCGCGCGCTTCCCGTCGCCGACGCCCACGCCGCGCTCGCCGCGGCCGATCCCGACGCCGCCGCGCGCCTGAACGCCGCCGACACCACCCGCGTCGCGCGCGCGCTCGAAGTCGTGCGCTCGACCGGCCGTCCGCTCGCCGACTGGCAGCAAGCGATCGCGGGCGGCATCGCCGACCAGATCGCCCTCGCCCCGCTGGTCCTCCTGCCCCCGCGCGACTGGCTCCGCACCCGCTGCGACGCGCGCCTCGTCCAGATGTTCGACCATGGCGGGGTCGAAGAGGCCGAAGCCCTGCTTGCGCGCGGCCTCGACCCCGACCTCCCCGCCATGCGCGCGATCGGCATCCCCCAGATCGCCAGCCACCTTCGCGGCGACATCACCCGTGCCGAAGCGCTCGAGCTGACGCAAGCGGCGACCCGCCAATATGCAAAGCGCCAATATACGTGGTTCCGCAACCAGCCGCCCGCCGACTGGATGCGCCATAGCGAGTCATTAAACATCGATTCTATCGAGGAATTAGCAATAATATTACGTGATAAGCTGTTGACAAGATAGAATCATACACCTATTGCCCGCACCCTGTTGCAGCGCACAAGGCGCTGCCTTTTTGTATTGGAAGGAGTTTCGTCGTGACGGAAATGAGTGGTGCCGACATGGTGGTTCAGGCGCTGGTCGACCTCGGGGTCGATACGGTGTTCGGCTATCCGGGCGGCGCGGTCCTTCCCATCTATGACGCGCTCTACAAACACCCGACGATCAAGCACATCCTCGTCCGCCACGAACAGGCGGCGACGCACGCGGCGGAGGGTTATGCACGCTCGACCGGCAAGCCCGGCGTCGTGCTCGTCACCTCGGGCCCCGGCGCGACCAACGCCGTCACCGGCATCACCGACGCCTTGCTCGATTCGATCCCGATGGTCGTGCTGACGGGTCAGGTGTCGACCGCGCTGATCGGCACCGACGCGTTCCAGGAATGCGACACCGTCGGCATCACGCGCCACTGCACCAAGCATAATTATCTGGTGATGGACCCCGACCGCCTCGGCCCGATCATGCACGAGGCGTTCCATATCGCGACGCACGGCCGCCCCGGTCCGGTCGTGATCGACATCCCGAAGAATGTGCAGGTCGCGACCGGCCAATATGTGATCCCCGAAAAGATCGCGCACAAAAGCTATCGCCCGCAGGTCGAACCCGACGCCGACGCGATCGCCGCCGCCGTCGCGATGATCGCCGCGGCCGAACGCCCGATCTTCTACACCGGCGGCGGCGTCATCAACGCCGGCCCCGATGCGAGCGCGGCGCTGCGCCAGCTCGTGGCGCTCACCGGCGCGCCGGTCACCTCGACCCTGATGGGGCTCGGCGCCTTCCCGTCGGACGACGAGAAATGGCTCGGCATGCTCGGCATGCACGGCACTTATGAAGCGAATATGGCGATGAACCGCGCCGACCTGATCATCGCGGTCGGCGCGCGCTTCGACGACCGCGTGACGGGGCGCCTCGACGCCTTCTCGCCCGATTCGAAGAAGATCCACATCGATATCGACCGCAGCTCGATCAACAAGATCGTGCCCGTCGACCTCGCGATCGTCGGCGACGCCGGCCGCGCGCTCGACGCGATCATCGCGGGCTGGCAGGCGGCGGGCCACAACGGCCGCGACCTTGGCGAATGGTGGCGCCGCGTCGACGGCTGGCGTGCGACGCGCTGCCTCGACTTCCCCGAAAAGAAGGAACCGGACGCCGACATCATGCCGCAGCGCGCAGTCAAGGCGCTGTTCGACGCGACGCGCGGGCTCGACCCGATCATCACGACCGAGGTCGGCCAGCACCAGATGTGGGCGGCGCAGCATTTCGGCTTTTCGGCGCCGGGCCGCTGGCTCACCAGCGGCGGACTCGGCACGATGGGTTATGGCTTCCCCGCCTCGGTCGGCGCGCAGATCGCGCACCCCGACCGCCTCGTCATCTGCATCGCGGGCGAAGCCAGCCTGCAGATGAACATTCAGGAAATGGGCACGGTCAGCCAGTACCGCCTGCCGGTGAAAATCTTCATCCTCAACAATGAATGGATGGGGATGGTCCGCCAGTGGCAGGAACTGACTTACGAGAGCCGCTATTCTAACAGCTATTCGGACAGCCTGCCCGATTTCGTGAAGCTCGCCGACGCCTATGGCTGGACGGGCCTGCGCATCGACAATCTCGGCCAGCTCGAGGACGGCATCAAGAGGATGATCGAGACCCCGGGCCCGGTGATCGTCGACTGCCGTGTCGCGCAGCTCGCCAACTGCTTCCCGATGATCCCGTCGGGCGCCGCGCACACTGAAATGCTCCTCCAGCCGAGCGACGTTACCGGCACGATGGACGACGAAGCCAAGGCACTGGTGTAAATCATATGAAAATCAAAACCGAAGCCGGCGAGCGCCATGTGCTCGCCATCACCGTCGATAACGAAGCCGGGGTGCTCGCCAAGATCACCGGGCTGTTCACCGCGCGCGGCTATAATATCGAAAGCCTGACGGTGGCGGACATCACCGCCGACCACGCGCTGTCGCGCATCACGATCGTCACCTCGGGCCCGCCGCCGATCATCGACCAGATCATCGCGCAGCTCGACCGGCTCGTCCCCGTCCACAAGGTCATCGACCTCAACGACGCGGGCGAAGCGCATGTCGAGCGCGAAATCGCGCTCGTGAAGGTCGCGGGCACCGGCGACAAACGCATCGAGGCGCTGCGCATGGCCGACGTCTTCCGCGCCAAGGTGGTCGACACGACGCTCACCAGCTTCATCTTCGAAATCACCGGGACGAGCGACAAGGTCGACCGCTTCATCGCGCTGATGCGCGAATGCGGGCTGGTCGAAGTCGGCCGCACCGGCGTCGTCGCCATCGCCCGCGGGTCGGAGGCGCTCTAAAACACTGTTAACATCGGGCTCCGGCGCAGGCCGGCGCCCACTCTCCACATCAAATCACCCCCTCGCGGGGCCACAGGACTAGAAGGGTTTTCCAATGCAGGTTTATTACGATCGCGACGCCGACCAGGATCTGATCAAGGGCAAGAAGGTCGCCGTCGTCGGCTATGGCAGCCAGGGTCACGCGCACGCGCAGAACATGCGCGACAGCGGCGTCAAGGAAGTCGCGATCGCGCTCCGCCCCGGTTCGGCAACCGCGAAAAAGGCCGAAGCCGCGGGCTTCAAGGTGCTTTCGAACAAGGAAGCCGCCGAATGGGCCGACGTGATCATGATCGCCGCCCCCGACGAGCATCAGGCGAAGATCTACGCCGACGACATCGGCCCGAACATGAAGCCCGGCGCCGCGCTCGCCTTCGCGCACGGCCTCAACATCCACTTCGGCCTGATCGACGCGCGGCCCGACATCGACGTCTTCATGGTCGCGCCGAAGGGCCCCGGCCACACGGTTCGCAGCGAATATCAGAAGGGCGGCGGCGTCCCCTGCCTCATCGCGGTCGCGCAGGAAGCGCAGGGCGCGGGCGCGTCGGGTAACGGCTTCGCCAAGGCGCTCGCCCTCTCCTACGCCTCGGCTGTCGGCGGCGGCCGCAGCGGCATCATCGAAACGACGTTCAAGGAAGAGTGCGAAACCGACCTCTTCGGCGAACAGGCGGTGCTGTGCGGCGGCATCACCCACCTGATCCAGGCGGGTTTCGAAACGCTCGTCGAGGCGGGCTACGCCCCCGAAATGGCCTATTTCGAGTGCCTCCACGAAACCAAGCTGATCGTCGACCTCCTCTATGAAGGCGGCATCGCGAACATGCGCTATTCGATCTCGAACACCGCCGAATATGGCGACATCAAGACCGGCCCGCGCATCATCACCGACGAAACGAAGAAGGAAATGAAGCGCGTCCTCGCCGACATCCAGTCGGGCCGCTTCGTGAAGGACTTCGTGCTCGACAACCAGGCCGGCCAGCCCGAACTGAAGGCGAGCCGCAAGGCGGCCGCCGCGCATCAGCTCGAAAAGACCGGCGCCGAACTGCGCGCCATGATGCCGTGGATCGCGAAGAACCAGCTCGTCGACAAGTCGAAGAACTGATCGCTTCCCCAGTCGCGGGCGAGGAGCTAGGGCCGGATCATGGCATCCGATCTCTCCTTCGCCTGCGACTGCGGAACCGTTACCGGAACGATGCGCGTCACGTCCGGCGAGGGCGATCATGTCGTCTGCCACTGCACCGACTGCCAGGATCTCACGCACCATCTCGGCCACGCCGAACGCCTGCTCGATGCGCACGGCGGCACCGCGCTCTACCAGACGCGATGCGCGCGCATGCGGCTCGACACCGGCCGCGACCGGCTCGCCTGCCTCCACCTGACCGACGCACCGACGCTGCGCTGGTACGCGACCTGCTGCCGCACGCCGCTGTTCAACACGTTCAAGAACGGCAAGCTCCCCTTCATCACGATCCTGACCGCCGCTTGCGATCCGGCAAGGCGCGAACGGGTCTTCGGGCCACCACGCGGCCATCTCTTCACGCAAGACGCCATCGGCGACGCCAGCCATCTGCCCCGCATGGGTACGCCGACGCTGATGCGGCGCTTTTTTATGCGCGCGATCAAGGACATCGTCTCTGGCGACCGGCGGAAAGCCACGCTCTTCGACGCAAAGACCCTCGAACCGATCGCTACCCCGCACCGGCTGACCGGCGAAGAACGGCAGGCGCTGGAAAGGCGCCGAACCGACCCGGGCCTCGACCCCAATTAGAAACATCGTCATTCCCGCGAAC
>SCNS01000033.1 GCA_005503215.1 Sphingomonadaceae bacterium 3R27C6
GGATACCTCATTCGTCGTCGCCCCCATCCGCGATCATGCTTTTTTTGAGCAGGCGGTTCTCCAGGGTCAGGTCGGCAACGCATTCCTTCAGGGCGCGGGCTTCGCGGCGCAGAAACGCACACCCTCGCTGAAGGCAGGCGGCATGGTCTTGTCGACGATCGGGCAGGCTATGCCGATGATTCCAACGCGCACGCCGCCACGTTCGACAACCCGCCACGGCGCGAAGTGCAAGTCACCATCGTCCTTCCGATAGCAGTTGATCGCCAGGATGGGATATTCGAGTTGCGCGGCGAGTTCACGCACGCCCTCGGGTGTGTAAGCGAACTCCCAGTGGACGGTCATGGCATCCATCTTCAACGCGTTCATCATCGGCACCAGGGCGTGGCCTCGCGATGCGACCGCGACATGGGTTCCGTGAAACGTGTCGCCGTTGTCGAGCGCGATCACCGCGCCTTCGGTTTCTCGCCTCACCCGATCGAAGAGCGTCGCAATGCGCGCGAGGCCGCCCAGCTCGACAAAGGTCCATTCACCCCCATCGCGCACGAGCTCGCGATGCGGCTCAATGTAACCGTGAAGATCGTTGAGCTGAAGAATCGTCAGGGTGCGTCGCATTGCAAATATCTCTTTCGAATAATTGCCGAAAACCTTTGAAAGAACACCAAGTCAAACTGCGCGTGCCGAGCGGAACGCCGACTTGAACTCTTCGAGGTTCAGCGCGCCGTTCACCAGGCGATGGCCGATCAAGTAGGCGGGTGTTCCCGCCAGTCCCAGCGTGAATGCCTCGGTTCTGGTACGCGCGATCAAGCGATCGATAGCTTCGCGCTGTGACGTGAAGTCGTTCTCGAGCTGCGCCCAATTGCCGCCCGATGCGTCGGCCACTTCGCGCAGAACGGCATCCTCCAGGCGCCTTGGCTCTTTCATGAGCGCTTGGTGGAATTCGGAATAGATACCCTGCCGGTCGCTCGCGAGCGCGACGCGTGCGGAACGTTCGGAGAGCGCGCCGAAGATCGGCCATTCCTTGTAGATCAGCAAGACGCGGCCATCCTCCCGGGCGGCCTGGTGAAGTGCGGGGCTTGCAAAACGGCACGCGGGGCACTGATAGTCGCCGAACACGACGACGTTGAGAGTGGCGTCGGGCGGCCCGGCGCGAGGGGCATCGGGGTCCTGGAGCAGCGCTTGCGCGGTCGCATTGGAGGCAACATCTATGCCCAAGGGCGCCAGTTCGCGCAGGACCGCGCTCGCGCCCCATCCCGCGAGCCCCACCACCGCGAGCTGTGACAGCTGCCGCCGCGACAATTTGCGTTCAGCCACAGGCCAGTCTCCACCGCCGCCAGAACGCGAAGGCCAGCAGGACGGCGGCCGCGCCGAGTGGCACAAGATCGCCCAGGCGGGCATAGACGGTCGGCGGAAGCGCTGCGGGCATGCTGGTGTTCAGCCTGCCGGCGCGATCGGTCGGAATGCTCGCCGCGACCGAACCATCGCTCCTGATCACGGCACTGATTCCGGTCTGCGTGGCGCGGATCACAGGCAGACCGAGCTCGATGGCGCGCATCCGCGCCTGCGCGAGATGCTGCGGCGGGCCGTGCGGGCCGAACCAGGCATCGTTGGAGGGGTTGAAGATGAAGGCCGGGCGCGTTTCGCGCGACGCCACCTCCCGTGCGAACGAAATCTCGTAACAGATCGCGACACTCGCTGCCGGACCGCCGGCGGAGATCACCGTGTCGGCCGGTCCGGCGACGAGATCGCTTGTGCCCGGCACGAATTTATCCCAGCCGATCGCCGAGGCAATGGGCCGAAAAGGCAGATATTCGCCGAACGGCACCAGATGCTGCTTGTCATAGCGACCGAGGATTTCGCCCTTGTCGCCCACCAGGAACACGCTGTTGGTCGAAGCGCCGTCGGCGGTCCCGCCGATGCTGCCGGTCATGAGCAAATCCCCGGGACGCAAAGCGTTGGCGAGCCTGGCGCGGAGAGTGGCATTATCTTCGAGCCGCTCGGTGATGGCCGCCTCGGGCCAGAAGATCATCCTGGATGTCGCAGCACCGGGCGATCGACGGGTCAGCCTGAGATACTGGTCGAGATTGCGGTCGCGAGAACCTTCGCGCCACTTGGCGTCCTGCCCGATATTGGCCTGGACCACTGAAATACTCTGCGCGGTGTCGGGCGGAATTGTCGGCTTGGGGAATGCGAGCAGTTCTGCGCCCACAAGAGTTGCCAGGATTGCGGCATGACGATCACCGGATGCGGCACTGGCCACCAACCCCGCGCAGAGCACCGTGAGTCCGGATAGGCCCAATGTACCGAAGATCGCCGCGTTAAGCGAAATGTCCGGCACCGAGAGCCAGACCGCGCCGAGAGGGTTCCATCCGAAGCCCGTGAAGACGATCCCCCTCGTCCATTCGGCAAGCACGAAAAGGGGGGCTGCTGCCAGGGCAAATACGAGCCGATCGCCACGCGCAAGCCGATGTGCGAGCCCGAACGCCGCTGCCCAGTAGAGGGCTAGATATCCCGACAGGACGACGACGGCGACAGGTGCGAGCTCCGCCGGAATACCATCCTGCCACGCGAACGCCTCGGCGATCCAGCCCAGGCTAGTCACCCCGAGTGCCGTTCCAAAGGTCGCGGCATCAATCGCGGCGCTCCGCGACCGTGCCCGACTGGCCGTGCGACCGATCAGCAGGACGAGGGCACCGAACGTCAGCGGCCAAAGGTTAGTCGGTGCGAAGCCCAGACCAGCGCACACCCCTAGAATGGCCGGAACGCCATGGCGCTCCAGGCGCCGGACTATCCACGGCGCAGGATGCACTGCGTGCCTGCGAACCGTGTGGGACTGGGAATCGGATTTCGCGGCGAACACGCCGGCGGGGTCGCAGTCGAATCTTACCGTGAGCTTAGCCCCAAGGAGGCTACGCGGCGCGGCAGCGCAAACGGATGCGAGCCCGCATGGCACGGCATGCCCCCGGTAAGCGGCCCTTAAGCTTGCGCCTCTCTCAGCGCGTCCGGGAGGCCTTGCCCGATGTCCACTTGTCTCAGATTTCCCGGGAGCGTCTGCGCGTGATCCGTATCGTCCAGATCGCGCTGACGCGACCCCTGACCTTCATCGTCATGGCGGTGGTGATATTCGGCGTTGGCGTGCTGGCAATCGCCCGCACTCCGGTCGACATCTTCCCACGCATCGGGGTGCCGGTCATTGCGACGGCGTGGTCCTACAACGGCCTCTCGCCGCGCGACATGGCGGGGCGGATCGTTACCCCCTACGAACGTGTGCTGAGCAGCGCGGTCAACGATATCGAGCATATCGAAAGCCAGTCGCTGAACGGTGTCGCAGTCGTCAAAATCTATTTCCAGCCCGACGTGGACATTCGCACCGCGACCGCCCAGGTCACCTCCATCTCCCAGACGATCCTGCGTCAGCTGCCGCCCGGCACGACCCCGCCGATGATCGTCAATTACGACGCTTCGACAGTACCGATCCTCCAACTCGCGCTGTCGGGGGAGGGTCTCAACGAACAGCAACTGTTCGATCTCGGGCTCAACCAGCTGCGCCCGCAACTGGTGACCGTCCCGGGCGTCGCCATGCCGTTCCCTTCGGGCGGTAAGCAGCGCCAGATCCAGATCGATCTCGATGCCGAGGCACTGCAAGCGCGCGGCCTGTCGGCGGGCGATGTCGCCGCTGCCCTCTCGGACCAGACACAGATCAATCCGGTCGGGTTCGCGAAGATCGGAGGCCTCCAATACAATATCAGTCTCAACAACGCGCCTGAATCGGTCGAACAGCTCAACAATCTCCCGGTCAAGGTCATCGACGGGACGACGGTGTTCATGCGCGATGTCGCCTACGTGCGCGACGGCGCCGCGCCGCAAACCAATGTCGTTCACGTCAACGGCCAGCGCTCGGCCTTGATGACCGTACTAAAGAACGGTGCTGCCTCGACACTCGCCATCGTCGGAGAGGTGAAGGCCCGCCTCCCGGCGGCAATTGCCGGCTTGCCCGGTGCCCTGCAGGTCGATCTTATCGGAGACCAGTCGCTGCTGGTGAAAGCCGCGGTGACCAGCGTGGTCTTGGAAGGCGCGCTGGCGGCGGCACTCACGTCGCTGATGATCCTGCTCTTCCTCGGCTCGTGGCGCTCGACCGTGATCATCGTCGCGTCCATTCCGCTCGCCATCCTGGGTGCCATCGTCGGGCTGGCGGCGACCGGCCAGACCCTCAACGTCATGACGCTGAGCGGACTCGCGCTCGCGATCGGCATCCTGGTCGACGATGCCACGGTGACGATTGAGAATATCAACTGGCATCTCGAGCAGGGCAAACCCGTCGTGCGTTCGATCCTCGACGGCGCCGCCCAGATCGTCGCCCCGGCGCTTGTCGCGCTGCTGTGCATCTGCATCGTCTTCGTGCCGATGTTCTTCCTTCCCGGCGTCGCCGGCTTCCTGTTCGTTCCCCTCGCACTGGCGGTGGTCTTCGCCATGATCATGTCGTTCGTGATCTCGCGCACCCTGGTGCCGACCCTGGCGATGTATCTGCTCAAGCCGCACACCGAGCCCCATGGAGATGCTCCGCCTGCGCGCAATCCGCTGGTCAGGTTTCAGCAGCGGTTCGAACGGCGCTTCGAGGTGCTGCGGATACGCTACGAGAGGCTGCTCGGTATGACGCTTGAACGGCGCAGGGTTTTCGCGCCTGTCTTCCTCGCCGTCATGGCCGGATCGCTGGCGCTCGTCCCCTTGCTCGGCCGCGATTTCTTTCCGGCCGTCGATTCCGGACAGATAGCGTTGCATGTACGGGCTCCGGTCGGCACACGGATCGAGGAGAGTTCGGCGACCTTTGCCCGTGTCCAGGCACGCATTCGCGAGCTGCTGCCCGAGGGGGAGATCACCTCCATGGTCGACAACATCGGCATTTCGGGGGCGCCGCTCAACAACATCTACGCCAATTCCGGCACCGTGGGGCCGAACGAAGGCGATATCCTCATCGCGCTTGCGGACGGCCACCAAGCGACCGAGGATCACATCGCCTTGCTGCGCCGGGAGCTTCCTGCGTCCTTTCCCGGGGTGGAATTCGCCTTTCTACCCGCCGATATGACCAGTCAGATCCTCAATTTCGGTTCGCCGGCGCCCATCGATATCCAGGTTCGCGGGCGCGACATGGCCGGCAACCAGGCTTACGCGCGCAAGTTGCTCAAGCGCCTGCGCGCCATTCCCGGGCTGGCTGATGCACGCATCCAGCAGTCGATGCGCTACCCGCAGATCAACGTCGACGTCGATCGCGCGAGAATGGCCTCCTATGGTCTCGATCAGCGCGATGTGACCCAGAGCCTGGGCACCGCGCTCGCCGGGACTTCGCAGGCATCGCCGGTGTTTTATCTCAATCCGGAGAACGGCGTCTCGTACCCCGTGGTCGCGCAGGTACCCGAACGCAGCGTCGATTCGATCGGCGACATCGCGTCGCTGCCGGTCTCGAACGGCGCGGCCGGGACCGCGCAGACCCTCGGCGGCCTTGGCCAGATCAGCCGCGGGACGACCGCTTCCGTGATCAGCAAGTACGACATCCAGCCGGTCGTTAACCTCTACGCATCGACGCAGGGCCGCGACCTGGGAGCGGTCGTCGGCGACATCGAGGAGGCGATCGCCGCCCTCGAAGCCGACGTCCCGGAGGGCAGCCAGGTAACCGTGCGCGGGCAATACGCGACGATGGACGCAGCCTTCGCGGGCCTCGCGCTGGGGCTCATCGGCGCCATCGTCCTCATTTACCTCGTGATCGTCGTCAATTTTCAGAGCTGGGTCGACCCCTTGGTCATCATCGGCGCCTTGCCGGCAGCGCTGGCAGGAATTGTCTGGATGCTGTTCGGGACCGGCACGACTTTGTCTGTGCCGGCGCTGATCGGCGCGATCATGTGCATGGGCGTCGCCACCGCCAATGCGATCCTGGTGGTGAGCTTCGCACGCGAACGGCTCGCGGAAACCGGTGATGCGGCGCTGGCGGCCCGCGAGGCCGGGACGGTACGGCTGCGCCCCGTGCTGATGACCGCCCTGGCGATGATCATCGGCATGGCGCCGATGGCGCTCGGGATCGGCGAAGGAGCGGAACAGAACGCTCCGCTCGGTCGCGCGGTCATCGGCGGCCTGCTCTTCGCAACCGGAGCGACGCTGTTCCTTGTGCCCGCCCTCTTCACGCTCGCGCATCGCAAGCGCGCTCAGCAACCCCCAGTGCTCGACCTGGAGCCTCTCAATGCTTGATTTCCTGAAGCGCCACCGCTGGCTCGCCGGCTCGGTTTTTGCGGTGGTCCTCGTCCTTGGCGGTGGCCTCGCAGCGCGGAGCATAGCGGACGCCGAACTCGCGGAGGCCGCCCGGGCGAATGCACGTCCGGTCGTGGCGGTCGTCCTGCCGAAGCCGGCCGAGGAGACCGTGCTGACCTTGCCCGGAACAATCGCCGCCCGCAACGAGGCCGCGATCAACGCGCGGACCAGCGGCTACGTCGCACGGTGGTACGCCGATATCGGCGACACGATACGCGCGGGACAGACACTTGCGGTGCTCGACACGCCCGAGGTGGCGCAGCAGCTGGCGCAGGCCAAGGCCGATCTGCAGCTTGCCGTGGCCAATCGCGCCCTTGCGGCAACGACCGCCGAGCGCTGGACTGCCCTTCGCGCCAAGGATGCGGTTTCGCAGCAGGAGACGGACGAAAAGCAGGGTCGCCTCGCCGCAGCATCGGCAAGCGTCAACTCGGCGCGGGCCAATGTATCCCGACTGGCGACGCTCGCCAATTACGCGCGGATCAGGGCGCCGTTTTCCGGCGTGGTGACAAGCCGGTCAGCGCAGCTCGGCGCGCTGGTTTCCGCCGGAAATCCGGCGGGGCAGCCGCTCTTCACGATCGCCGACGTCAGCAGCCTGCGCGTCTATGTCCGGGTCCCACAGAGTCTAGCCGGGCAGATCACGAGAGGCGCTAAAGCAACGCTGAGCTTACCCGAATATCCGGGCGAGAACTTCGAGGCCGTGATGGTACGCGATGCCGGGGCGGTGGAGCGCGGTTCGGGCTCGGTCCTCACCGAGTTCGCGGTAAGCAACCCGCAGCGCCGTCTCAAGCCGGGCGGCTTCGCCAGCCTCGCGATCCCGTTCATGGCCCGACCGGGTACGCTCACTCTTCCGGGAAGCAGCCTCATAACCGGTCCGAACGGCCCGATGGTCGCGGTCGTCGGCAAGAACGGCCGGGTCGCGATGCGCAAGGTCAGCGTCGGCCGCGACGAAGGCAAGACGATCGAAATCCTGACCGGCATAGCGCCCACGGACCGGATCGTCCTGACCCCGCCGGACGCACTGGCACCAGGGGATTTGGTCCGCGTCGTCGCTCCCAAGAAAGGAACCGGGAATGCGCCGCGCTGACTTCGTCCTTGTCGCCGCGCTCGCTTTGGGGGGCTGCGCGACCGCGCCGCCCCTATCGCGGCCCGTCGTCCCGGTTGGCGATCAATTCAAGCATGGAGCCGCATGGAAGGCGGCGCAGCCCGGCGACCATTTGCCGCGCGGCGAGTGGTGGCGTGATTTCGGCGACCCGCTGCTCGACGAGCTGATTGCCCGTGCCAACGCGGACGCGCCGACTCTCGCCGCGGCGGTCGCGCGTCTCGACCGCGCGGCGGCGCAAGCGCGCGCCGCAAACGCGGGTCGCTACCCGAGCCTCGATGCCCGCGCTTCGACGTTACGCGAGGACGATCCGGCTGGGGGCAGTGTCGGGCGGACCGGGGCCGGCGCAGCCCTGTCCTATGAAATCGATCTGTGGGGCCGCGTCCGTAGCGCAGCCATCGCCAGCGAAGCTGACGCCGCGGCCGCGATCGCCGACTTGGAATCCGTGCGCCTCACACTTCATGCTGCCATTGCCGAAAGCTACTTCTCCTTGCGCGCGATCGACGCTGAAGAGGCCCTCCTTCGCCACACCGCTGAAGCCTATGAGCGGGCCGACCGGCTCATCCGAACGCGATACGACGGCGGGATCGCCTCGGGCGTGGATGTGAGCCGGTCGGCGGCGCAGCTCGCTCGCCTCCAAGCACGAGAGGAGACGCTTGCCGGCGAACGCGCAGCGGCTGAAAACGCGATCTCGGTGCTGATCGGCTCGCCCCCTTCGTCGTTCACGGTCCATCGCGGTGCAGAGCTGCCCGGACTGCCCGCAATGACCCCGGGACTGCCATCGTCCCTGCTCGAGCGCCGCGCTGACGTTGCGCGGGCGGAACGCAGGCTTGAGGCCGCTAATGCCCGGATCGGCGCCGCACGCGCCGCGCTGTTCCCGACACTGACCCTTGGCCTGGACGGCGGAGTGCAGGCCGGCGGCACCGCATTGTTCGGTGCGCCGGCGGCCTTCTGGGCGCTGGGCCCGCTGACAGCGGCCCTCAATCTCTTCGACGGCGGTCGGCGCCGTGCCCAGATCGACGTTCGCGAAGCGGAATATCGCGAATTGGCCGCCGGCTACCGGGAGACCGTTCTCAATGCCTTCCGCGAAGTAGAGGATTCGCTCGCGCGCGCGACAGCGTTGTCGCGGCAGGAACAGGCTCTGGCGCTCGCGGCGCGGGCGGCGGGACGGAGCGAGGAACTGGCGCTCGATCGCTATCGCGATGGAGCCGCGGACTATCTGGAAGTCGTCACCGCGCAGACTGCGGCGCTCGAGGCCCAACAGGCCTATCTTCAGGTGCAGTTTGAGCGCCGGCGCGAAGCCGTCACGCTAATACGCGCTTTGGGCGGCGGATGGCACGAGACCGCACTCGAGGACGCTCCACAAGCGGACCCTGCCTTGCGAAGGGAGCCCATGCCAGTACCGCCGTCAGGACCGAATTGACCGTCATGAGGCATGCAGCGGCGGCCGGTGTGACCTGCCCTGCCGCGCCTGCGATACCCGCGCCGAGATTATAGCAGACCGTCGCTGCCAGAAGCAGCCGAAGGGTACTGTTGAGGCGGCGGCCTAGACCTCGGGCGCGAATGATGTCGGATATCCCGCCGCTCAGCACGATCTGGGCCGTTCGCATCGCGGCAGAGTGCGCCCCGGCAACAGCGATCCCGACATCGGCTGCGGCGAAGGCTGGTGCGTCGTTGACGCCATCCCCCACGAAAGCCACCGGTCGCTCGCTGCGATGGATCAGATCGGCCTTGTCCTGCGGGGTCAGCGCCGCGTGGCAACCGCTGCTCGCGAAGCCGCACGCCTTCGCTACCGCCTCGACCGCCCCAGGCTGGTCGCCGCTGGCGATGCCGATCGCGATCCAGGCATTGGCGAACGCAGCAACGGTGAAGGGCGCTTCCGGTCGAACGCGATCGGCCAGATGAATCAGACCGGCGACGCAATTATCGATCTCGACCTGCACCACGGTCCGGTGGCCGTCTGCGGTCGGGGCCGGCCCGACATGAACGCTCTGCCCATTCCAGATTCCGCGCGCGCCGCGCGCGAGGCGCTCGCCGGCTGTCGGCCCCGGCCCCGCCGCAGACAGGATCGCACGGGCAATGGGATGATCGATGCCCGCCTCGGCCCGTGCTGCCGCTTCGAGAACCTCGGGCGCGGTCCAGCCTGGCGCAGGTGTCACATCCTCCACCACGGGCGAACCCGCCGTAAGCGTCCCGGTCTTATCGAACAGGACGGTTCTGACCTTGCCGAGCGCTTCGAGCGCGCCAGGCTCGATCACCCTGATGCCGTGCCTGGCCGCCGCGGCGACCGCGGCGATATGCGCCATCGGCCGCGCCAGCACCAGCGCGCAGGGGCATATCACGATCATGGCGGCGAGACCGTGTTGGGCCGCCAATAGTCCCGGCGCACCCGCGAGCATATGTCCAGCCGCGACCAGGAACCCCAGCACCGGCAGGCCCGCGCCGAGCCATCCGGCGAGGCGCCCCGCAGGATCGGCCAGCGCCGGCCGGGCGGCGAGTTCGAGCGCGACCCGGCCCCCGATACGGTCGATGTCGCGATCGCCCGCAACGCGATCGGTCCGCAATACGATCGCTTGGCGCAGGTTGAGGGCGCCCGCACTCACCCGGGTTCCCGGGCCGACGCTCATATGCACGGACTCCCCGGTCAGTACGGCTTGATCGATGCTGCTCGTCCCCGTCTCGATAACGCCGTCCATGGAGATCTCGGCGCCCGCCTCAACCAGGACCCGCGTTCCCGCCGCTATGTCGGCGACGCCGACAAGGACACCGGTTTCTGCCAGTATCGCTTTCTGGGCCAGATCGCCCTCGAGCACGGCGAGCGCCTCGATCGCGCGTCGGCGCAGACGGAGGTCGATGAGGCGCGCAGCGATGGCCAGGGACACCAGCATGCTTGCCGCGTCGAAATAGACATCCGCCTGACCGGTTACCAGCGAACGCACAGAGGCGGCCACAGCAGCCCCGACACCGAGGGCAATCATGAGGTCGAACGAGGGAGAGCGCAGCCGGATCGAGCGCAGGGCCATCGCGAAGAGATCGGCGCCCGCGACGACAAGAGCCGGTGCCGCGAACACGCCCGATGCCACGCCCAGCATCCACGCCTCGGCCGAATCCTGCGGTGGCGCCAAATAGAGGACGAGGGCGGGCGCCATCGCCCACATGCCGAAGAAAACTGCGACAGCGAAACGCCGGATCAGGCGCAGTTCGGCCGCGCCCAGAGCTTCGCGGGTCTGCGCGAGGGTGCGCGGGGCCACTAGGCGGAAGCCGGCGCGCTCAGCGCATTCCGCGATCTCGAGCTTATCGATGCAGTCAGGCTCCCACTCGAGGAAGGCCGACCGGGTCAGAAAATGGACCCTTGCCTGGCGAACGCCGGCCACGTCGGCGAGCCGGCGCTCCAGCCCGTTCGCGCATGCGCCGCACCACAAGCCTTCCACCCCGAAAAGCTGGCGGCGCGGCGGCGTGAAAGTCACCGCGCTCCGGCCCCGAGCAGGCGGCCGCCCACGACTTTGCCGTAATAGCTGTCGCCGCCGTGGTTGGCCTTGGCATTGTCCGCGATACTGCCCTTCTGGCGCGGGTCGCGCGGTCGCTCCTGGCTGTCGATGAAGGCCGCCGCGTCCCAGGCCTGCTGATCGGTCAGGCTGTTGCCCTGTCCCAGCGGCATGTTGGCCTTGATGAAGCCAGCAGCAGTGTTGACGCGCGCCATGCCAGCGCCCCAGTTGTAGCTGTCGGGCCCCCACAGCGGCGGGAACACGAGACGACCGTTCAGATCGCGCTGTCCCTGGCCATCCGCGCCATGGCAGGCCGCGCATTTCGCGTCATATACGGGCTTGCCGCGTGCGGGATCGTAGCCGCCGTCCGGCTTGTCGAGCTCGGGATAACCCGCTCCTACCATCTTCGTGCCGGTCGGCGCGCCGGTCGCGAGCCAGTGCATGTAGGTCTGCAGGTCCTTGTAGACGTCATGCCCTGCGGGCGGTGGCCCTCCGGTCGGCGAATTCTGGGCATTCATGGAATAGGTGAAGCAGCCTTTGATCCGATCTTCCATGGTGTTGATCTGCTTGTTCTTCTTCCGGTATGCAGGATAGGAGACCCAGGCCGCCCACATCGGCGCCGAGTCGGCCCGGCGGCCGCCGTCGAGATGGCAATTGCTGCAAGACAGGTCGTTGCCGACAAAGTCGTTCGCATTGATCCTCGTGTTCATGAAGATCGCCTCACCGCGTTTGATCGCGTCGCCCGCCGGCCCCTCCGGGATCGTGTGGCCTTCTGGCGGCAAGAAGGGCTGCATGGCCTGTTGGGCGGCGCCTTGCTCCGCAGGCTCGCCGCGGTCGCTCAGCCAGCCAAGATCGAAGGCTGCGGAAGCGAGTACGAACAAGGCCGCTCCGCCGCCCAATGCAACCACCCCCCTGCGTACGCCACGGCCCGCTGCTTCCTGCCGGGGGCTGTCGTGCGCTTCTGCTCTTAACCTGTCATCTTCGATCATCGGCCCTCTCCCTTGGTCGCGGCGGCAGGGACCGGGGGCAGCGTCGCCAGATAGTCGGCAACGGCGCGGCGGTCCGCGTCATCGAGTGAGCGTGCGATACCGTTCATCAGCTTCTGGCGCGCGTTGTCGCGTTCGCCCGAGATCCACGCGGTAAGCTGCGAGGCGGTATAGGCGGGATGTTGGGCCGCGAGACCCGGAAAGCCGGGGGCGACTCCGAACGCCGACGGCCCGTGACAGGACACGCAGGCGGGAATGTCGCGGTCCCAGTCACCCTCGAGAACCAGTTTTCTGCCGCGGTCGATGTCGCCGCCAAGGCTCGGGTGCGCGGTGGAAGGCGCGCGCAGCAGCGCATAATAGTCCCCGAGAGCCACGCGTTCCTGCCGCGTCAGCGAGCGGGCAACCACCGCCATGCTCTCGTTGCGACGCGACCCGCTCACGTAGCTGTCGAGTTGGCGGGCGATATAGGCGGCCGGGAGACCCGCGATCCGCGGCACTGTTTCGGATCCTTGCCCCAACGCACCGTGGCAGGACGCACAGGCCCAACTGCCGTTCCTTCCTTCGGTGACGAGTCGCATGGTCGCCGGGTCGGCCTTCGAGCTCCCTGTAAGCGCTGGGGATGGCTGGGGCACGAGTTCGGGTGCCATCCTCCCGGCGAGCTCCTGGCCGCCCCTCCAAGCGGGACGCCCGGCCAATTCGCTGCGCAGCCTGGCCACGATCACGGGCGCAACCGGCTCGGGCCGTGCCGCGAAGCGTTCGCGCACATGCGACACCAGGCGGGCGATCTCCTCGTCGGACAGGACGCTGGCAAAGCTCGGCATGTGGCCGTCGTAAACAGCGTTGCCGACCCGGATCGGCCCGTCGATCCCGCGCAGGAGGATGGCGATCGGGACCTCGGGTCGCCCGGCCAGGAAGGGGGAGCCGGCGAGCGGCGGTATGGCACCGCTGACGCCCGATCCATTGGGCTGGTGGCAAGTCGCGCAGCGTGCAGCGAACAGGGTGGCGCCGTCGGCATCGCTGCGCACCGGCTGATCCGCCAGCACTTCGGCGCGCTCGGCCTGACCGATCGCGACGGCTTCGCTGTTGTCGAACAGCAGAACGCCGCCCCACAAGGCCAGCGCCACCGCGATCATCAGTACGCCGAGCGGGATCGGACGCATGGTCTCGTAGGGTTCGAAGGCCTCGCTCGGCCAGGAAGGGCCCGGGATCTTCTCCGTCATCGCGGCTCTCCGCGCTCGGAATAACCGTCGTCGCGGACCGCGCGGGTTGGTGCCGGATAGCTGTGATCGAGACCCCGCAAATAGGCGACGAGGTCGAGCGCCGCTGGCTTCGCCACAACGACCCCGTTGGCCGGGCGGTGCTCCTCGGGGAGCGAGACGACCACGTCGCCAGGCTCGGCGCGGCTCTTGCGCTCGAACAGATAGGGGTAGCCCGGCATGATGCTCCAGGCGAAGATCGCTCGGGGCTGGTAGAGATGCGTCAAATGCCAGTCGCGGCTCGGGAGACGGGTGCCGACATTGAACAAGTCCGGCCCGGTCCGCATCGTGCCGAGCTGATGCGGGCGGTCGTAGACGTAGTCGGAAGCGACAGAAGCGCGCCCCCATCCCCGCTCCGCGTCGGGCGCTTGATCGCTCGATCGCGGCTGCTGGCTGTGACAGTAGACGCAGCCCTGCGCCACATACTGTTCTCGACCGCGCAGTTCCTGCGCGCTGTAGTCCTCAAGGCCGGGCGTCGGCGCCATCCGTTTTATCTGGATGGCTGGCGCGATCACCAACATCAGCGTCGCGAAGGCAAGGATGCCGAGTGCGATCGCTCCGAGCGGAAGGATCCGGTTCATGCCGGGACCGCCGGCTGCGAGAATCCCGCGATCTCGGGGCGCGGGGCCGGCCGCCGCATGACCGCCACCGCGAAATGCACCGCGAATACGAGATGGCCGAGCGCCATCAGGCTTCCCCCGACCGAGCGGGCCTGCAGATAGGGCATGGTGACCCGGACGCTGTCGGCGAACGGCCGGGTCGCGTCGAGCATCGCGAGGCCTTGCAGTACGCCGCCGATGCTGAGCGAGAAGAAATAGATGAGGAAGCCTGCGACCACGAGCCAGAAATGCGCAGCCATCGCAGCTGGCCATGGCCACTGGCGCCCGGTGCTGCGCGGCACCATGTAATAGACCGCTCCGAACAGGATCAGGGTCAGGAAACCATACGCCCCGAGGTGCGCATGGCCGACCGTATACTGCGTGAAGTGCGTGACGCTGTTGACCGTGCGCAGGGCCTCGATCGACCCTTGAAACGATGCCAGCGTGTAGAACAGCGCGCCGAGCGCGACGAACCGCAGCGGGATCGATTCGCGCAAGGCCCACAGATTGCGTGCCACCAGCACATGCTGGTTCACCGCGACCGCCAGCACGGGGATGAACATCATCATCGAATGCACGATCGAAAGCGTGACCACCCAGGTCGGCACCGGCCCGCCGATCAGGTGGTGGATGCCGACCTGGCTGTAGAACAGCGCCAGACCCCAGAACCCGAGCAGCGAAAGGCTGTACGAATAGATTGGCTTTCCGATGATCTTGGGAATGAAATAGTAGGCCGCGCCGACCCCGAGCGGAGTGAGCCAGAGCCCCAGCACGTTGTGGGCGAACCACCAATTGACGGTCGCCTCCTGCACTCCGGAATGCAGATAGGGAATATTGGCGATCGCGAAGAGCACCGGAAACCAGCACAGAGCCCCGAGGTAGTACCACCCCGTCACATAGATGTGGTGGACCTCGCGCTTCGCGGCGGTGGCGATGAGCGGCAGGACGAAAAAAATCCCGGCCGCGGCAAGACCGATGTCGATCTGCCAGGGAATCTCGAGCCATTCCTCGCCATCGGTCCAGCCGCTGGCAATGGCGATTGCTCCTGCGAGGAGAGCGGTGTTCCACAAAAAGGCACCGATCAAAGGCAGGCGGGCAAAGCGCAACGGCGTATGGAAAATGCGCGGCGCGACCCACAGTGCCACCGCGATGCCGGTCATCGACGCCCACCCATAGGCCACCAGATTGAGATGGAGGGTGCGAACCCTGCCGAAGGTCAACGCCGCTTGCGCATCGAGCCAGTCGGGCCAATGCAGCTTGAACGATGCGACCAGCCCGAACAGCGAGCCCAGCACGAGCCAGACAATGCCGCTGGCCACCAGAATCAGCACCGGAAGCCGAGAGACGCGATCGATGCCGGCGCGTTCAACGTCGAAGTGATGACCGTCTTCTCTCTCGGACGTCGGATCATCGACCGCGCCGGCCTCGCCCTCGGTGAAGATAGTATAGGCATCGCCCTGTTCGATGCGGAGCTGGTTGTTGTTGATCGCCCAGATGAGAAAGGCGAGCGCCAGCAGCGAGGCGATGAAGCTCAATGCCAGCAGCAATCCGATCGTCAGTGACATTCTTCCCCCTCAGAACGTGAATGTTAGATCGGCATAGCCATAGGTCGTGTCGCCGGTGCCGGGCGTGTTGGGCGCATTGCGCAGGAATGGGCCCTTGAAGAGACGCGCCAGACCGATATCGAGCAGCGCGATCTTCGGGATGAGCTGGTAGCGCAGCTGTCCTTCCAGCTGGCTTCCGGCATCGTGCCCGGAGAGCCCCGACGGGTCGCGAACGCCGGTGAGGCCGAAACTGTCGCTCGCGCTGTCGATCCGGAGCCTGCGATAATGTCCGTTAATCGTCAGGCGTTTGGTCGGATTGGCCTCAAGCCGCACCCCTGGCGACACGAGATTGGAGCGGGAAACGGGCCCGTAGAGCGCGGTCGGCCCGAGTTCGAAGCGGCGTCCGCCGTAGAGGAAATCGAACCGGCCCATGGTCTTGCCGCCACGGTCGCCGGTGTAGTAGTCGAGAAAGCCTGTGATCCTGGGCTTCCAGCCGCCCGCCCACCGGTAGCCGGCCTCTGCGTGGAACCCGAACGCCCGCACCGGCACGTCAGCGGTATCGGCGGCCAGGCGCGTGCGGCGCGCGGTGCCGACCTGCGCCATCGCTTCCACTTCGAACTCGGGCCCGCTTCCGCCCGGCATCCGCCTCAGGCGCGCACCAGGCGTGAAGAGGCGGCGATCCGCTGTCTGGAAGTCGTCCCGGTCGTTTTCGCGCAGACCGTAGCCATAGATTTCGACGGTCGTCGCCTTGTCCAGCGGCAACGAGCCGAAAAACCCGAAAAGCTGCACATCGGTGCTTTCGCGATCCCACTCCACGCGATTGGCGCGGATCCCCGCCGCATCGAGCGGCAGGCGGACGGTCGGCATCGTCCAGAACGCGACCATCCGACCACCGCCCGCGGACGTCCGCTCGAGCCGCACCCCGGTGTAGGAGTTCATCGCATTGCGGAATCCCTGCCGCGACACCAGACGGCTCGAGCCGAGTGCCATGGTCATGCGACCCACGATCAGCCGGCTGTCGCTGTCTTTTCCCAGAGCATCGCCGAGATCGGCGGCCAAATAGTACTGCGAGAACTCGAGCGCATTGACCGTGCCACTATCGACCGAGGAATTGCGGCTTTGCAGATAGCCGCGCGCGTCGTGGAATTCCGCCCCGATCCGCACCGGCCCGCTATCGTATTCGGCGAACAGGGTCGTCCTCAGCGTCACCAGCTGGTCGGACGTCGCGACCGCTGGCCGGAACTGTCCGTCGATCGCCTCAATGCGGGCGCGCACGCTGCCCGACAGGCGCAGATCATCGGGAGAACCGACTGCTTCGTGAAGCAGGCCGTCACCGGAAACCTGGGCAGCAGCGCTACTGGGAGCCAGCAGCGCCAGAAGGAGGAGCGCTTCCCTCACTTGGCAACCAGCGGCACCAGGCGGATATTGCCGATGGACGGACTGGCGATCGTGCCGCGTCTCACGAGACCCTCCTCGACCAGCTGCGTCACCGAAATCTCGTGGGTCTTGCGGTTTCGGCCGGGGAATGCGTAGCGATGCAATCCGCCGGTCATGCCGGCATTGGTAGCAATGCTGTACCAGCGCGCCGGATCGAGGCGCATGCCTCCGACCGTCACGTCGCTTACCCGGCGCCCTGCTGGCTGGTTGAGATTGAGCGTCCACGCAATCCCTGAGCTCTGCAACAGCCCCCCGACGCGATCGAGGTCGTCGCCCGGCTCGAGATTGGTCGCGCTCTGCTCGAGCACCTTGAGAACGTCGGCACCGGTCATCTCGAGCGTGACGAGCTTGGTGGGATGGGGAACCAGCGTGTAGAGCCGCTCGCGCGTGACCGGACCCGGCTCGATCGAAACCCCGTAGCCGACGCCCGGCATGAACGCGATCTGCGCACCGGTGCGTTCACGCATCAGGTCGCCGACCAGGACATCGAAGGGGCTTTCGGACTTATACTGCCTGCCGATCCGGTCGACGCTGGTCGCCAGCACTTCATCCATCTTCGGTAGGTGCGACGCGTCGATGTCGGCCACCAGCCTCGCCATCGCCGAATCGGGCTCGATCCGGTCATTCCACAGGGCATGCGCAGCCCCCTCCACCGATTGCAGCTTGCGATCCTTGCCCAGTGTCAGACGCACCTCGCCAAGCGAGGCGGCATCGGAGAGCGCCTGTACGATCCATGTGTCACCGATCTTCTCCGGCGGCGCGATCCGGTCGTGCGAATGGCCGCCGACAATGAGATCGACCCCGGGCAGCTCGCGCGCCAGCTTGCGATCGACCGCCGTGCCTTGATGCGACAGCAGCACCACGATGTCCGCCGCCTTGCGAAGTCGCGGCAGATAGCGGCGCGTCGTCTCGATGCCATTGGTGAATTCGAGCCCGCGGACGTTTTCCTTGCTGCCGGTCTCGTCGGTATTGTGATAGCTGAGAGCCAGCACGGCGACCCGGACGCCGTTCAATTTGAACAGCTTCCAGGGTTGTCCGAAGATCGGCTTGCCGGCATCAAGCGTGTTCGCGCCGCGCATCGGGAACTGCGCTATCCTGGCGAGCTCACGAGTGCGCGCGAGGCCGTAATCGAAATCATGATTGCCGAGCGCCATGAACTGGTAGCCCAGCGCATTCATGAGACGGATCATCGCTTCGCCGCGGGTCGCGTTGGCGACAAGATCGTCGCTGAAGGTGTCGCCGGCATCGACAAGCAGCACGTTACCCGATCCTTCGCGGCGGCGGATCTCGTTCACCTTGCCGGCGAGATACGCAAATCCGCCGATGTTTGCGGACCGCTCGAATCCGCTCGGACTCCGGCCCGGATCGCCGGTCTGCGCGGTCGCATCACCGGGTGCCACATGGAAGGGCGTGTGACGCCCATGTATGTCGTTGGTATGCAGAATCGTGATCGTTTGAGACTGGGCCATGGCAGGCACAGGCAGAGCAACGGCAAGAGCCGCCAGCATGAGACGCATCATCCACTCCTGAACTTTTTTCACACGCCGGGAAATCAGCCCCAGCTTAAGTCAGGCTTAAGGTTCTGCCTCGACCACGCCAAAAACGACGAGCGGCCGAGTTCCTAGAATGGCTGGACGCGCCGTGATCGCGATCGCCCATGCCGATCCCGCCGAAGAAACTGCTGCGCAGGAACGTGGCGATTGTCGGTGGCGAGCCGTGCGGAGGCTTCGACACGCAATTACGGAAAGGACTGCAAATGGCGTTAGAACCGCATCCCTTGCGCGCCGGGATCGTGCGCGAGATGCATCTGCGCCCGAGTCTGGCCGTGACTCCGCCCGCGCACGTCCTACAGAGCGTCCTGTTCATTCCCGACCGGGATTTTTCATCGGTGCGCGCACATGCGGCGCGATTGGGCTTTTCGATCTCCGATACTGCCCGCCATGCAATCCTGAACAAGGCCGACGTGGTCTGGCTCTATGAACAGCACACAGAAGCCATAACGATAACCGCTCTCATTCCCGCCTGCGTAACCGACGATGCGGCGGCAGAAGCGGTAGAGCAGCTGGAAAGTTTTCCCGGCACGATCCTGCGTGCAATTCGAATCGACGTCCTTCCCGAGCAGCGTAACTCCCCGGAACTTGCCACTGAGAAGTCCCTTCACGATCAGGACACTGTCGGTGGTTGTGTCGATGGCATATGCTTTCGCTCGAATTTTCGCCTCGACCACGAAGACGGATATGGTCGGCTGGTGGTTATTGCCCCGGCCGAGGGGCATGCAGCGGACCTTGGCCGCGTGCTGCAGGCGTTGCAGGAGCTGGGCAACTACCGCAATCTCGCGCTCCTGGGGCTGGCGCTTGTGCGCGAGATCTCTGCGGAGCTCGAAAACGGCGAAGCCGCGGTGGGCGCGATTATAGAGGCAATCGCGAATGGCGGCGATGACCGTCATGAACTGGACCGTCTGTTGAGCTTGGCGGCGTCGGTGGCACGCCTGCGCGCGCGCTCGGCCTATCGGCTGAGCGCCACCGCTGCCTACGGGCGGATTGTCAGCGAGCGATTGGACTGGCTCGACCCCCAGCCACTGCCCGGGATGCAGACACTGGACGAATTCACCAACCGCCGGGTCCTGCCGGCCTTGCGCACGTGCGAGAATTTCTCCAGTCGGTTGGAGGCGCTGGCGCTCGACATCGAGCAGGCGACTGGCTTGCTGAGAGCGCGGATCGAGACACGTCTGGGCGTTCAGAATGCGGAGCTTCTGCGCGGTCTCGACGCGACCGCGAGACGACAATTGCGGTTACAGCATCTGGTCGAAGGCCTCTCGGTTTTTGCAGTGTCCTACTATGCGATCGGTCTGATCGGTTACCTGTTGCAAGGATTTCCCTCGCTCGAGATATCCGATGTCCATCATGTCCAGGGGGTAGTGGCGATTCCGGTTATTGCGCTGATCCTGACTTTCCTGATGTGGCAGCAGCGTCGATCGCACTGACATCGACCGAGCGGCGCCCTCTCTTACCCCCGCACCTTCCTACATCGTCACCGCTGCCATCACCGGGAAAACGGGGTGCCGTGGTGAAGGCGTGAGGGATAATCTCTCGGTCGGAAAAACTGAACCCGATCAGTCGGCGATCAGCGCGAAACCTCGCAACTGCAAGGTTGCAAGCGTCGTCAGCGCGGCCAGATCGACGGTCACTTGCGGCGCGACTTCGCTTGCGGCGATCTTCTGCGCATGCAGCGCCTGACCGCAGACGTGAACCTGTGCGCCCGCAGCCTCGAGCTCGGCGATAAGGGCTTGGTTCGGATTTTCGGTGCCGAACCTCTCCTTGTGCGCCTCGTGTGTCATGATCGAGGGCGTGGCCGGTCCATGTACGATCGCCACGACATCGCCGTCGCGCGGCCGGACTCCCTTGGTCGCGAGCAGGTTGAGGAAGCGGGCGACCTTGACGAGGGACGGATGCGGGGCACTCTTGTCGCTGGCCGCTGCATCGATGTCGAAGACGACGCGATAGGCGATCGCAGGGTCTGGCTGATTCGCCGCGTCGGAAAGCGAGACGACCGCGCCGAAATGCGGGACCGGTGGGGCGGGCGGCGCCCCGGCCGCGATCGGGGATGCCAACAGGGCGCCGGTTGCGGCAAGTATCGTGATAAGAGATTTCATCGCCGGTGCGCCCCTCGTCCGTGAGCGTCCGCAGGTGCGCGCCACCCGTGCCGGCGAAATATGGCAGCTCCTTCCTTGCTCGCGAGAAAAGCCGTGAAGGCCTTTGCCTCGGCTTTTTGATCGGGCGAGGTGGTTGTCGCCACCGCCATGGGGCGATACAGCACGATTTCGGGCTCGATGGACACTTGGTCGGCAATCGCCGGATTGGCGGTCTGCCAGATCCCCCAGATGATCCAGGCGTCGATCCCGGGCTCGGCAATCCATTTCTCCCGCGCCTCGGCGCTGTTGGCCGCGAAGACACCAATCCTCGGGCGGAGTTTCTGGAGAAAACCTATTCCGCCGGCGCGGCTGGCCAGATCTTCCCACAACCCGTCCTGGCCCGCGCCCTCGACGACCATGACGTCGAGATCGCCGCGCAGAAGATCGCGGAATCCTTTGATCTTCGCCGGATTGCCCTTGCGGACGAGGATGGCCGCCGGACGATCGTAGAGCGGCTGCACATCGGTTTGGCGCAGCGCGGTTGGCAGTGCGCGCACGAAGTCGGTCATCATCGTGTCCGATCCGCTGAAGATCACGTCGGCGTCCTTGCGCGCGTTCTCGATCCATTGCGGGGTGGGGCCGCTCACGACCTCGATATCGATACCGGTGTCCTTCTCGAACTGCGCGGCCGCCTCGCGTACCGCCGGCGCAGGGCCGCCCGGACCATAGACCTTCACCTGCGCGGCAGCCGGGGTTGCGATCAAAGCGGCTACAACCGCTGTGGCGAGCAGATACTTCATACCGGCTTCCTCTCGTTACGGACGTTCTCGATCAACGAAGCAGTTGCAACTTCGGGGCCTGCGGTGCGGCGGGGCACGGTGTCTTGGGGATCGATCATCCGGGAGGCCCCGCCAGTTCGACCAGCATGTCGCTCGACAGCACTTGCGGCAGCTCGCGCAGTTCACCCGACTTTGTCGCAAACAGATAATAGGGAATCGAATTACGGCCCTGCTTGGCAAGGAAACGCGTGATTGCGGGGTCCCCGCGCGTCCAGTCGCCTTTCATCACCACCACACCGGCCTTCTCGAAGGCTGCCCTGGTCTGCGGTCGATCGATCGCGATCCGGTCGTTGACCTGGCAGATCAGGCACCAGTCGGCGGTGAAATCGACGAACACGGGCGTACCGGCCGCGCGCAACTGTGCGAGCCTCGCCTCGCTGAACGGCTGGCGGCCTTTGGCGGTCGCCACCGAGGCGGCCGAGGCCTGCGGGAAATCGACCGACGCGGTGAGGATGACCGCGAGCGCCAGCGGCACGAACGCATGGGATACGCTGACCCCGCGCATCTGGCGCAGGCCCGCCCACCACAATCCCAGTCCGGCCAGTGCAGCGATCGCCAGGCCGATCGTCAATCCATCCACCCCGCTCTGCCGGCCAAGCACCCAGGCAAGACCGAGCGCCGTCGCCAACATCGGCACGGCCAGAATCCGGCGGAAGGTCACCATCCATGTGCCGGGCTTCGGCAGCCAGCACTGAAGGCGCGGTACCCAGGCGATAAGCAGGAAGGGCAGCGCCATGCCCAGACCCAGGCCTGCGAAGACTGTCAGCGCGGCCAGTGGCGGGAGCACGAGTGCCGCGCCGAGCGCCACGCCTAGGAACGGCCCGCTGCAGGGCGTCGCGATCAGCGCGGCCAGCGCTCCCGTACCGAATGCTCCGACGCCCCCACGCCGATCCATCCAGCCGCCGGCAAGGGACGGGCCACGCAATTCGAACAGGCCCGCCAGGTTGAGTGCGATCGCGAGCGATAGCAGCATCAACAGGAGGATGATGCGCGGATCCTGGAGCTGGAACGACCAGCCGATATCGTGACCCAGCGCCCGGGCGGCAATAAGGATGCCGCCGAGTGCGGTCGTCGTGATCACGCTGCCCGCGAAGTAGGATGTGCCCTCGATGCGGGCGCTGCGGGGATCGGCACCGGACTTCGCCAGGCTGAGAGCCTTGAGCGAGAGGATCGGAAACACGCATGGCATGAGATTGAGAAGCAAACCGCCCAGGATCGCGCCCATGAGCGCGATCCGCAACGTCGTCGGCGCGGTGGTGGATGACCCTGGCATGTCCGGCGCGGACGAGGCTGCAGGGAGCGATACGGGTGCTCCGTTTGCGAATGGGAGGCTATTGCTGTTCGCAGCGCTTTCGGAAGGCGCGGGCGCGGGACCCGCGGTGGCTGGCGCATCGCCGGTTCGAATGGCGTAGCTACGAGTGCCGTCGGATATCACCCCGGTAAACCGCTCGGTAGGTGGCGCCCCCGAGGCGGCGACCGTCACGGCGAGGGCGCCATCGGCGTCGCGGGTGACGCTCTGGGCTGCTCCGGCGTCGAACCAGCCGCTGTCTGCGGGAAAAAGACGGGTGCGCTCGGCATCGAGGTTGCCGGCCCCCGCTATTGCGAACGTCCATCGGCCCCCGCCGCCCGTCATGCTTGCGGCCGCGGCGTCGCGCCGAGGCAGACTAGCCTCGGCGGCGCGGATGATGGAGCGGCTGTCCGCCTTCGCTTTTCCTCCGCCCGTCACCAGCCGAAGGTCGAACGTCGCACTCTCCGGTACGCACAAGGTGTCCGAGCACACCAGCCAGGAAAGCTGGGCGCGTATCGGCAAAACCGTGCCGGGCGCCACCGACTTGTCGATCGTGAGGTCGGCGAGCAGGGTGAATGCACCCTTGTGAACGTAGCTGGCGAGCCCGGCGAGCCGCAGCAGCGTCGGTGCGGGATGTTCGAGCTGACCGATCCTCACCCCTGTTGGCAGTGTCCAGTTGGCCTCGACCGACAAACCGCTGTCACCCGGATTGGTCCAATATCCGTGCCATCCGGCCTCGGGTACCATCCGAATGGCGAGGCGGGTGGTCGTTCCGGGCGTGGGCTCCTCGCTCTGGGCATGGATCGAGGCGTCGAGATGGCGCGCCGGCTGCGCCGCTGCCGGTATAGCAGCCAGGGCTAGCCACAACCACGAGACGACCAGCAGAAGCCTGGCGTAGCGCAGGATCGATGCGACAACTGACATGACGGTCTCCGGCCTCAGGAATAGGGACATGGCCGGCGCGCACTGGGAGAGGAGGGCGTGCGCGCCGGCCGGCTGGAAGCGCGACCTACTTCGCAGCCGTTCCGGTCGGGTCCGTGCGCGCCAGCTCGACGGCTTCGCGCAGGCCCGTGATGTCGATCGCTCCGGGGATCAGATAGGGCCCGACGAGCAGGGCCGGCGTGCCCGAAAGTCCCATCATCGCCGCATACTTGCTGGTCCGTCCAAGGGCTGCGTCGATCTCATCGTCGTGCTTCTCCAGATCGGCTTGCAGGCGGTTCCAATCGACGCCGGCCTTGTCGGCCGCCGCGCGTATCCCTGGGGATGATACCTTGCCGGGCATCGCCATCAGCGCATCGTTGAACGCGGCATGCTTGCCCTGGTAGGTCGAGGCGATCGCGGCGCGGGCTGCTTCGACCGACGGGGCGCCGAAAATGGGCCAGTCGCGGTAGACGATCTTGACCTTGGGATCGGCGCGCTTGAGCTCCTCGAGCACCGGATGCACCTTGCGGCAGTAGGGGCACTGGTAGTCGGTGAACATGACCAGGGTGACGTCGTGGCCTTTGGGCGCGAATGTCGGCGCGACGGGGTCGTTCTGGATCTCGGCGCGGACGCGCGCCGCTTCCTGTGCGTCGGCCGCGGCTTCGCCCGGCCCGGTCTGGGCTTGTGCCGTGCCGTCGCCCTCGGTCCGCAGGACGAGAGTGCCGACCAGCAGCGCAGCAGCGCCGAGCAGGATAAACAGGGACCACTTCTTCATGTCAGGGATTCCTTTCGAGATCGCGGATGGCGGCAGTCAGAGCCGCACGGGATATTTCGCCGGAATGGGTTTTCCGGATGCGGCCGTCGCCATCGATGAACAGCGTCGTCGGCAAGGCGGAGGAGCCGGTGGCCGTTGCGAGCATACCGCCGGGGTCGAGACGAATAGCGCCATCCGGCAGCCCCTCACGCTTCAGATATGCGCGGACCTGCGGGGCGCTTTCGCCCTGATTGGCGAGCAGCACGGGGACTGTCGAACCGGCCGCGACGTCGATCAGCATGGGCATTTCGCGGCGGCACGGCGGACACCAGGTCGCCCAGAGATTAATGACCATCGGCTGACCGCGCTCCGCATCGAGATCGATCGGCGCGCCGTCGAGGCTCGCAAGAGCGAGGCCGGGCGGCAGCGGCCATGGTTCCGCAGCGAGGAGAACCGTCGCCGCACCATTGATGCCGGCGAGCACTGCGGTGGCTCCCAGCAAGGCAAAACCGGCACGCGTCCGGCCGAGCGTGACGACGATCACGAGCGCGGCGGCCGCTACCCCCAGCCACCATGAGAACCCACCCTGCCACAGGAAGAGCATCGACCAGGGATCCTCGCGGAAAGCGGAGAAGTTGCCGGCGATAAATCCGATCCGGGCCGCCAGGATACCGGCCACCAGCGCCAGCCACGCGGTCTTCGCGGCCCGAATGTCATAGCGGTGCGCCAGCATACCGCCGACCGCGACGAACGCCCACAGCAGAGCGACCGCAACCGCGCGGTCGGTGGCCAGCATCAAAGGGCCCAGTTGCAGAACACCGTCCATCCGGCGGTCTGTCGAAGCCGCAGCTTAAGGCTGGCTTAGCGCTTCGCTTAAGCTTCGCGTAAGGTGACCGATGAAAGGCGACATGATGCGAATTCTGCTGGTTGAGGACGACGAAGTGCTGCGCGACGGGATCGTCGCCGGGCTCGGCCTGGATGGTTACGAGGTCGATGCGGTCACGACCCTCGCCGAAGCCCGCGAAGGCGCGGCGAGCGGAGATCATGCAGGGATCGTGCTCGATATCGGACTGCCCGACGGCTCGGGCCTCGATTTGTTGGCCGAATGGCGCCGCAGCGGCATGAAGCTGCCCGTGCTACTCCTGACAGCGCGCAATCTCGTCTCGGACCGCATCGAGGGCCTCGATTCCGGCGCCGACGACTATCTCGGCAAGCCCTTCGACCTATCCGAATTGTCCGCCCGCCTGCGAGCTATCCTTCGCCGTGCCGCCGGGCGCGCATCGAGCGATATCGAGATCGGCGAACTGGTGGTGAGCGAGGCGCGGCGGGCGGTTCTTCTCTCCGGGAAGGAGATTGCCGTGTCGCGGCGCGAGTTCGCAATTCTGCGCGCTTTGACGGAGCGGCCCGGGCACGTCCTCTCGCGCAGCCAGCTTGAGGACCGCATCTACGGCTGGCAGGAAGAGGTCGAGAGCAACGCGGTCGAGGTCCACATCCACAAGCTCCGCGCGAAGATCGGCCGCGACCGCATCGAAACCGTGCGTGGTGAAGGTTACCGGATCGTCGCGCGATGAGATCCTTGCGGGCAAGGTTGTTCGCGCTGGTGGCGGCTGTCACCCTGCTCGTCTGGGCAGGTGCAGCAGCATGGACTTCGCTATCGACGCGCGCCGAGGTCGAGCGTGTGCTCGACCGCCGGCTGGTCGAGGCAGCGCGCATGGTGGCGGCACTCGACATTCCTGTCGGAGGCGCCCCCCGGCAGGTCGAGCCGAGTTCGTACGAACGGCAGCTGTCATGCCAGATATGGTCGTTGACGGGGCGCCTCGTCGGGCAGTCAGCCGGCGCCCCGCAGGCGCCGCTCGCCCAAGGCGCACCAGGATTTTCCGAGCGTCTGGTCGATGGAGAGGAATGGCGTGTCTACACCCATGTCGACGAGACTCGGGGTGTCCGGGTCATGGTCGGCGACAATCTGCAGGTCCGCCAGCATCTCGTCTCGGACATGATGCTGGGCCTGCTGCTGCCCGCGCTTGTCGGGCTGATTGCGCTCGGTGCGCTGCTCTGGGTCGGGATCGCGAGCGGCCTGGAGCCACTCGCGCGTCTCGCGCATGACCTTAAGCGTCGCTCCTCCGACAGTCTCGCCTCACTCGAAATCGAGCGCACGCCTACCGAACTCTCGCCCGTGGTCGCGGCGATGAACGGACTTCTCGCACAACTGGAATCGGCCCGCCGCGCCGAGCGCGACTTCGTCGCCAATGCCGCCCACGAACTTCAAACCCCGCTTGCCGGTCTCAAGACCCAGGCCGACGTGGCCCGCCGCGCCGAAGATCCCCAAATGCGGGACCGCGCCTTGATGCAAATCTCGAGATCGGTCGACAGAACCAGCCGGCTGGTAAGGCAGTTGCTGGACCTGGCGCGGCAGCAGGCCGGAATAGGGATGACGCCGCATCGCTCCACGCCGCTGCGCGCGGTCCTGCAGGATCTGAAGCGGGACTACGCCTCTATGGCCCAATCCCAAGGCATGGAGATCGAGATCGCGCCCGAGTGCCTCGAAGGTCAGCTCGCCATCGCCCCCGATGCGCTTCGGCTCGCACTCGGCAACCTCGTGGAGAATGCGCTTTATCACGGCAACAAAGGACGGCTCGTCCGGATCGAGTGCGCCGAGCGTGACGGACTGGAGCTTCGCGTGATCGATGACGGTATCGGTATTCCCGAAGGCGAGAAGGCGCGTTTGCTGCGCAGGTTCGAGCGGGGTACCGCAGCGCAATCGCAAGGCAGCGGTCTGGGCCTGTCGATAGCCGCGGCGGCGATCGCTACCGCGGGGGGACAGCTTGAATTGCGCTCCGCCGACTCAGGTGGCCTGGTCGCCGCGATGCATTTCCCGAAGCATCCCGTATCCCTGCAACAGGCAGCGATCGAAATGACGTGAGTGTTCACGCCGCTCTCTCATCACTGTCCCGCTGGCGTCGTCCGCGTGGGGCAACTTCCCAGCGCCGTCCGAGAGGTAGCGGCTACAAATCCTCCGGCGCGCTGCCGCTCTTTGCCCGGTGTCAGATCAGTCCTCGTGCGAGCCAAATGTCCTCGCGCTGTTCGATTTTCTCATCGTCAGGTGAAGACACCAATGTCGCGAACGCGTCGTCCTGCGACAGGAATATCCGCCCAGTCAAGTCGCCCGGCAGGTGCGACCGGCGAAGCCGGTCCATGACAGGTCCTTTGACCTCCGAAAGGTGGAGTTTGATCCCCGCATCCGCGAGCCGGTGGTTGATAGCCTCCAGACTCTCGAGCGCAGAGGCATCGATCGCGTTGATCGCCGAGCCCATCAGGATGAGATGACGCACCGCGGGCCGCTCCGCGATAACCTCGAGCACGTGCTCTTCGAGCCAACGGGCGTTCAGGTAGGTCAGGCTCTCGTCGATGCGGATCGTCACGATCCGCGGATCGGTGATCACCTTGTGCCGCTCGACATTGCGGAAGTGTTCGGTGTTCGGGACGCGGCCCACGATCGCCGCATGCGGCCGGGAGGTTCTCCACAATAGCAACGCGAGGCTGAGCGCGACACCCGCCACGACACCAGGCTCCACCCCGAGACCCAGCGTGACGAGAATGGTGGCGGCCATCGCCGCGAAATCGGCGCGCGAATAGCGCCACACGTTTCGCACGGTCCCGAAATCGACGAGGCTCAGGACGGCCACGATGATCGTGGCGGCCAGGGTGGCGATCGGAAGCGATGCCAGCAGTGGCGTCAAGAACAATGCGGCGATAGCGATGCCCACGGCGGTCATCGCACCGGCGGCCGGGGTTTCAGCGCCGGCGTCGAAGTTGACGACGCTGCGGGCGAACCCGCCGGTCACGGGGTAGCCGCCCGAGAACGACGCGGCGATGTTGGCCGCGCCGAGTCCGATCAGCTCCTGGTCGGGGTCGATCCGCTGCCTCCGCTTTGCTGCCAGCGTCTGCGCAACGGACACAGATTCCACGAAGCCGATCACCGAAAGCAACAAGGCGGGCACTAGCAACTGCTGCCACAGGCCGAGGTCAAAGAGCGGTATCGTCAGCGGGGGCAAGCTCTGCGGTATGTCGCCGACCACTTTCACGCCCCGATTTTCCAGGTCGAAGGCCACGACGACGAAGGTGGAGACAGCCACGGCGGCGATCGGACCCGCCTTGGCGGTCAGGTCAGCCGGGCGGGCGGGCATGCCGAGGCTTATCAGTGTCGGCTTCAATCCCTTGCGCACCCAGAACAGGAACACGAGCGAAGCGCTCCCGATCAGGAGCGTCGGCAGGTTGGTCGCGCCAATATTGCGCGCCAGGGTGGTCAGCAGTTCGGGCATCGCCTCGCCCGAGGCCTGGATGCCGAGGATCGATTTCAGCTGACTGGTCGCGATGATGATACCCGACGCCGTGATGAAGCCCGAGACCACGGGGTGGGAAAGCAAATTGGCGAGGAAGCCGAGCTTGAGCACCCCCATCAGCACAAGGATCAAACCGGACAGCAGCGCCAGCACCAGCGCGGCGGCTATGAACTCGGCGCTGCCGGGCGGACCGACGGTGCCCGCGGCCGCCAGGGTCATCAACGAGATGACCGCTACCGGGCCCACCGCCAGCGTGCGGCTGGTGCCGAAGATCGCATAAGCGATGATCGGCAGGATCGAGGCGTAAAGGCCGACCTCGGGCGGCAGTCCCGCCAGCATCGCATAGGCCAGGCTTTGCGGGATGAGCATGATGGTGACGATGCCCGCCGCCACGCCGTCATTGACAAGCGTTTGGCGGTTATATCCACGGCCCCACGCGAGGACGGGCAGGTAGCGATCGAGCATCGCCACGAGAGTCAGCGCGGCTTGTTCGCCAGTTCCCACAGGCCGGCGGCGCGCGCCCCGCTCCTGCAGAAGCCGACAACCTTGCCGTCGCACTGGCTTACCGCCTCGCCGAACCTGGCGGCGTCTTCGGCGGTGGCTTGGCCCGGCACGACCGGGATGTGCGTGTAGGCGAGGCCATGCCGCTTGGCTTCGGCCGCCAGTTCCGCGGACTTGGGCTGACCGGGTTCTTCGTCGTCCGGCCGGGCGTTGATGATGCCCTTGTAGCCCTGCTCGGCAAGCTCGCCGATCTCCGCCGGTTCGAGTTGCGGGCGTACGGCGAGATTGGGGGTAAGCTGTTTGTATTCCGTCATCGTCGGTCTCCTAATTTGCGGATTGTGTTGTCGGCACAGCATTTGCGGGCGTGGGCAGCAGGCGATGCGCGATCATGCCGGCGAACATGGCCGCCACGAACAGCCACGCTTGCCAGGCGCCCAGCACCAGCCCCGCGAGTGCAGGGCCAGGACAGAAGCCGGCGATGCCCCAACCCACACCGAACAGCGCCGCGCCGGTCAGCAGGCGCCGGTCGGGCGCGGCGTTCTCCGGAACGAAGAAGTGGCTCGCCAGAACGGGCCGCACCAGCTTGCGTCGGACCAGATAGGCAAGCGCGGACGGCACCAGCGCCGCGCCCATCACAAACATCAGCGTGGGATCCCATCGTCCCGCGACATCGAGGAATGCCTGCACCCGGGCGGGGTTCACCATATCGGACAGGACGAGACCCGCGCCGAAGATCGCGCCGACGAACAGCGCGGCTAAGTCATTGCGCATCGTCAGATCCCCACCAGGTGGCGCGCGACGAACACGGTCAGCGCGGCAGTGGCCATGAATGTCAGCGTGGCCAGGATCGAACGCGGCGACAGCCGCGCCATCCCGCAAACACCGTGCCCGCTGGTGCAGCCATTCCCCAGCCGGGTGCCGAACCCGACCAGCAGGCCGGCGACGACAAGGGCGACGGGCGACGCGGCAATGACCAGATCGGGCCGACGCACGAAGGTGGCGATCAGCACGGCGCCCAGCGGCAGGCCGACGATGAAAGCCGCTGCCTGTCTCCACGGTGGTCCACCAGAGTCGATCCGGGTTGTCGTGGCGAGCATCCCGGAGACGCCAGCGATCCGGCCGTTGAGGAGCAGCAGCAGCGCCGCGGCGGTGCCGATCAGCAAGCCGCCCGCGATCGCCACGAATGGTGAAAGAGGTTCCATGTCGGTCAGATCCTATCGCAGCACGTTGAGGGGAAGCTTCAGGTAAACCTCGCCATTGTCCTCGGGCTCGGGCAAGTGGCCCGCGCGCATGTTCACCTGGATGGCCGGCAGGATCAGCTTGGGCATGTCCAGCGTGGCGTCGCGCTGGGTGCGCATCGCGACGAACTCGTCCTCGCTCACATCCTTGTGCAGGTGGACGTTGCCGGTCCGTTCGGCGAGCATCGTTGTCTCCCAGACGAAGTGATCGCGATTGGGCGCCTTGTAATCGTGGCACAGGAACACCCGCGTGGCGTCGGGCAGCTCCATCAAACGCCGCACCGAGCGGTACAGTGCGCGGGCGTCGCCGCCCGGGAAATCCGCGCGGGCCGAGCCATAATCCGGCATGAACATCGTATCGCCGGTGAAGAGCGCATCGCCGATGACATAGGCCATGTCGGCAGGCGTGTGGCCGGGCACGTGCAAGGCGATCAGCGTCACCTCGCCAATCTGGACGGTGTTTCCATCGCGGAGCAAGACGTCGAACTGCGATCCGTCGCGCTGAAACCGCGTACCCTCGTTGAAGATCTTGCCGAATACGTTCTGAACGGTGACGATGTCGGCCCCGATCGCCAGCTTGCCGCCGAGCTTTTCCTGCAAATACGGTGCGGCCGAAAGATGATCGGCGTGCGCATGGGTTTCGAGCAGCCAGTCGACCGTCAGACCTTCCTGCTGCACGTATTCGATCACCGCATCGGCGGAGGCAAAGCCCGTGCACCCGGACGCCTGGTCAAAGTCGAGCACGCTGTCGATGATTGCGGCTTTGCCCGTTGCGGGGTCGCTGACGACATAAGTGGCGGTAAAGGTCGGCTCGTCGAAGAAGGCCTTGACCAGCGGCGCAGCTTGTGTGCCCGCAAGCGTCGCGTCGACCTGGGCGATGGCACGTTCGAGATTGGTGTCGTTCTGCACGGGATCAGCTCCTGTTTCTTTCAGTGGTACCCGTTCGCCCAAGGTCTGGGCAGAACAGGTCATGGAGGAGAGAAAGCACCTGAAGCGCTTTTGGATCGCTGACGCTGTAGAAGACCGTCTGAGCTTCTTTGCGGGTGGTCACCAAGCCTTGTTCACGAAGCTTGGCGAGATGCTGAGACAGAGCCGACTGACTAAGTCCGACCTTTTGCGCCAGATCGCCGACCGCCAATTCCTGGCCTTCCGCTAGGTGACACAGGACCAGAAGGCGCGGCTCGTTGGCCAAGGCCTTGAGCAGGTTCACTGCCTCCGCAGCCTGCGCTCTGAACTGGGCAACCAAATCCATTAGACTCTCCATTAGATTTGACTAATGTAGTGACCACTAATGAAAATGCAAGGCCATGTATCGCGTGTTTTTGATGGAGCCGTCCGGCCTGCCCCGCCGAGGGGTTCGCGGGTTCGCGGGGAAATCGCGCCAACTTCACGAGAGTGAATCCGAACCAAGGTTGACAGTCTATGCGAATATCCTAAACAAGCATCATCTAATGTTAGCAGCCGCCAATGGGCTGCAGCAGAGTTGCGCCCAGCTTCGCTGTGTCGCTCGTCGCAAACTGGAGGCGCCTGGAACCCCGTTCGATCCGCACCTTATGCGCGGTGGGATGCGTGCCTCGGAGAAAATTTAGAGGCGGCTGCCCGCCTGGAGGGGTGAGATTGAGAACGTTGACGCAAATTGACGCCTGGTTGACGCCGGGCGAACAGCTAAGAGATTGGCTGGACCCAGTATTCCGCATCGCCACCAGCCTGATCTTCATCATTGGCGGGATTGGCCATTTTGCAGCTCATGACTACATGCTCGAACGGATGGCGGAATCGCCTTGGCGCGACGCGGTTGCCATGATCGGCGATCCGTCCTGGCTCCTTTGGCTGAGCGGCGGTGTTTTCGTGATCTTCGGTATCACTCTCGCGCTCGGTTTCCTGACCCGCATCTCCGCGCTCCTGCTTCTCGCCACACTGATCCCGATAACGATCGCCGTTCATGTCGCGCCAGGCCATACCGGACCGCTGTTCAAGAACATCGCGATCATGGGAGCGCTGCTCTATCTCTACGCCAACGGGCCCGGCCGCTTCGCGATAGAACAATCGCGCTGAGGCGCGCTTTATTCTCGCGGTGGGAACCGATGCAGGGCCTCTTCGCCAAGTGGACGTCACAGCATTGCCAGCAGGTCTGTGGAGGAAGCCCGAGCCGATCGGCGCTTAGCGCCTAGCCCCAAAAATCGAGGAAGCTCGTCAATGAACAGCGCTCCGACACTGCAGTTAGGCCTGCGCGCCAATTTGCCCCAGTTCCTTCTTCTCGTTCTGGTGAATGCATTCGTCGGAGGCATGGTCGGGATCGAAAGGAGCATTCTGCCCGAGCTCGCGCAACAGGAGTTCGGGCTTGCCGAGCGAAGGGCAATTCTCTCCTTCATCGCGGTCTTCGGCGTAACCAAGGCGGCGGCCAACTATTTTGCGGGAAGATTAGGAGATCGCTGGGGCCGAAAGCCGGTTTTGATTGCCGGATGGCTTATCGCCGTCCCCGTTCCTTTTCTACTGATGTGGGCCCCCACCTGGGGCTGGATTATCGTTGCCAATGTCTTTCTCGGTGTCAGCCAGGGTCTGACCTGGTCCACCGCCGTCATCATGAAAATCGACCTTGCGGGTCCGCGAAACCGCGGCCTGGCAATGGGACTGAATGAATTCGCAGGCTACTTCGCGGTGGCCATCGCGGCGTGGTCAACTGGTTACATCGCAGCTCGATATGGCCTGCGGCCCGAACCTTTCTACCTTGGAATCATCTTTGTGATCTTTGGCGTCGTGTTGTCGGCATTCCTGGTCAAGGAAACCAAAAGCCACGCGGCACACGAAGCGTCGATCGCAACTTCGCCGCCCCAAGCCCTCTCAAATGCAGCGATTTTTCAACTGACCACATGGAAGGACAAGAACCTCTCTTCCGCGACTCAGGCCGGGTTCGTTAACAATCTGAACGATGGCCTGGCATGGGGACTGTTCCCGCTCATTTTCGCAGCCGCCGGACTAGGTCTCGACGCGATCGGAGTCTTGGCGGGCCTTTATCCGGCGGTGTGGGGCCTAAGCCAGCTTATCACGGGCGGGCTCTCCGACAGATGGGGCCGAAAGTGGCTCATTGCCTCCGGGATGTGGCTCCAAGCCGTCGGCATCATCACGATCGCACTGTGGTGGTCCTATGCGGGCTTCGCGACCGGGGCCGTCCTCCTCGGCGTGGGAACGGCGATGGTATATCCCACTCTCCTCGCTTCGATCGGAGACGTGGCGCATCCCTCCTGGCGAGCTTCAGCGATAGGGGTCTATCGTCTTTGGCGCGACCTTGGTTATGCAGCAGGTGCAATCATAGCGGGAGTGGTTGCAGACCTTTTCGGGCTCGGCAGCGCGGCGCTCGTTGTTGCCGGCCTGACATTCCTTTCGGGCACACTCGTAGCCGGCCGCATGACCGAAACCAGGTGTCCGTCGTCAGAACATTTGGCACAACTCGCGGCGTAAATTAGCGGAGTGCGGGCCTCGTCAGGGGCTGGATTTTAAGCGGCGAGCTTGCGGTGTTGCAAGCGCCGATATT
>SCNS01000034.1 GCA_005503215.1 Sphingomonadaceae bacterium 3R27C6
CCGTACCGGTCGTACAGTGCGCGCGGGCGGAAGGCATCGGTCGCAAGCTTCTCGGTGATGCGGTCGTAATAGAGGTCCGAGGTCTCGCCCGAGAATTGCACGTCGAACCCGAACGCTTCGGCGAACACCCAGTCCATCCACATCCGCGTCGGGGTGCCGCGGAAGAGATGATAGTTTTGGGCGAAGATCCGCCAGCTCTCGCGCGGGTCGGCAGCCTTGTTACGGATCCCCAGCGCATCGAGAGGGATGCCCTGCGAATAGAGCATCCGGAACGCATAATGATCGGGATGCAGCAGGAACTCGGCGGCATTGCCGAACGATGCGTTCCCCGCGAACCACGCCGGATCGGTGTGCCCGTGCGGGCTGACGATCGGCAGATTCGCAACCTCGGCATAAAGGCGCCGACTAATATCGCGCTGCGCCGGATCGGACGGAAACAGGCGGTCGGGATGAAGCTGAAACGGGCGGGTCATGCGGGGGTGCCTTCGCTTTCGACAGTGACCGGCTTCAGGCGCGGGCTCAGGAGATGGAGCGCCAGCACGGCGAGGAAATAGACCGTCGTGCATACAGCGAAGATGATCGTATAATTGCCGTTTGTCGCATCGAGCACGAGCCCGGTCGACTTCGCCATGATCATGCCGCCGATGCCGCCCATGAAGCCGCCAAGTCCGATCACCGACCCGACCGCGCGTTTAGGGAACATGTCGGGCGGGATCGACAGGATCGTCGACGAAAATGCCTGATGCCCCGCGAGCGCGAGACCGATCAGGACGATGGCCAGCCACATATTGTCGAGCCCGGTGACGAACAGCAACGGCAGGACGAAACAACCGGCAATCGCCATCGTCAGCTTGCGCGCGAAATTGGGGGTGCGCCCGCGCTGGATCAGCTTCGAGGAGAGCCAGCCGCCCGCGATACTGCCGACATCGGACAGCAGGTACATGATGATCATCGGCAGCAGCACGACCTTGAGGTCGACATCATAGGTGCTGGCGAAATATTTAGGCAGCCAGAACAGCATCAGATACCAGACGGGATCGATGAGGAATTTGGCGACCGCAAACGCCCATGCCTCGCGCTTGGTGACGATTTTCGACCAGCCGAGGCGCTGGGCCTGCTCGGGCGGATCATGCTCGATCCACGCGAGTTCGGCATCGCTGACCTTCCCGCTTTCGCGCGGATTGCTGTAGAGCCACAGCCACAATATCAGCAGCAGAGCGCCAAATGCGCCGGTGTAGATGAAGGTTTGACGCCAGTCGAAGCCCGCCCAGACCATGAACAGCCAGATCGTCGGCGCGGTCAGGATCACGCCGATCGTCGTTGCGCTGTTGACCCAGCCGATCGCAAAAGCGCGTTCTTTTTGCGGAAACCATTCGCTCGACGCGCGAACGACGGCTGGGAAATGCCCCGCCTCGCCGACGCCGAGGACGACACGCGCGGCCATGAAAGAGGCGATCGATCCCGCGAAACCATGGGCGATATGGCCGATCGTCCAGATGGCGATCGCAATGCTGTAGCCGATCTTGGGGCCAAAGCGGTCGATCAGCCAGCCCATAGCCAGAAAACCCAGCGCATAGGCGGCCTGAAACGCCATGACGATGTTGCCATAGTCATTCTCGCTCCACCGCATCTCCTCACCGAGGACGGGCGCCAGCAGGCCGAGCATCGTGCGGTCGATATAGTTGACCGTCGTTGCGGCGAACAGCAGCGCGACGATCAGCCAGCGATAGCGCCCCGTCCTGGGCACCGGCGGCGCCGATCCTGCTGCAATGGCCTGCGTCATATGTCTCTCCCGTGGCATCAGAAAAATGCCGGGATCCGTCCGAACGAACCCCGGCAAGGCTGGGGATGGTTAGAAGGTCTGCTCGCGTTTCTGCGCAGTATCGATGATCTCGCCCGCCGTCGCGTCGGGCGCGCCCTGGGCCGCGGCGGGCGCGCCGGAAGCTCCCGCAAGCAGCAAGGGTCCGCCAACCAATGGGCGCGTCAATGCGCTATCGAAAATGAAGGCCCGCATCACATTCTCCGCAACAGTCCGAACGCTTTCCGCGCCCCTCTCTGCAGCCTCCATAGAGATTGGTCAGACCGATTGCAACAAGGGGTTTGTCATACATTTGCCAGGAATGCCAAACGGCCCTTATGGATCGTCCCCACCGCCGAAACTCACTAATCGTGCGCAATTTGCTGACCTAAGAGAGCATTTTTCGACAACCGAATTGGCCATGCCGAATAGGAAATGAGCATTTTTGGGATTTCGTACGACCCTGGCACGGAGCGACAAAAAAGCGATTGTCAAAATTGGCCATACCAAATAGGCTTGCACATGCTCCGAACCGACCAGCCGGAAGAAGCAGGTCGAACTGGGAGAGGATGATAGAGCGGACCGGCATCCGCCGGGACGATGCCCGGCGTGGCCGGGATTCCGACCGAAAGGAACTGACCAACATGGGACGCTTCGTCGCCTTTGGCGAAATCCTGCTGCGCATGTCGCCCCCGGGGCGCGAACTCCTGCTCCAGACGCCGCGGCTTGACATCTGGATCGGCGGCGCCGAGGCCAATGTCGCGGTCGCGCTCGCGCGGCTCGGCCACGACACGGCGATCGTCAGCGCCGTGCCCGACGATCCGTTCGGCGACGCGGCCGTCGCCGCGCTGCGGGGGCACGGCGTCGATTGTTCGGCCGTCGCGCGGCGGCCCGGACGGATGGGGGTCTATTATGCCGTGAGCGGCGCCGGTTTGCGCGCCACCAATATAATCTACGATCGCGCCCATTCCGCGTTCGCTGACGCCTCCGCGGCGGACTGGGACTGGGATCGGCTCCTCGCCGGCGCCGACCGCCTGCACCTGTCGGGGATCACCCCGGCGCTGGGCCCCGGCGGAACGGCAGCGGCCTTCGCTGCGGCGGACGCCGCGACGCGGCTTGCTATTCCGATCTCGTTCGACGGCAATTATCGTGCACGCCTGTGGGAAAGCTGGGACGGCGATGCCAGGGCCATCCTGTCCCGGCTGGTCGGCCTGGCCGATATCCTGTTCGGCAATCATCGCGACATCGCGCTCCTGCTCGGCCGCGATTTCGGCGATGACGGGCCGGCGCGGCGACGGGCTGCGGCGGACGCGGCATTTGACGCCTTTCCCAAGCTCTCGCTGATCGCCTCGACCGCGCGCCATGTCGAGGATGTGGACCATCACCGCCTCGCCGCGCGGATCGATACGCGCGACGACTTCACCCAGACCGAGGAAATCAGGGTGGCCGGTATCGTCGACCGCATCGGCACAGGCGACGCATTCGCTGCGGGCGTGTTCGATGCGCTGCTGCGCGACCAATCCATCGCTGTTGCGGCGCAGACCGGACTGGCCCTCGCAGCGCTGAAGCATTCGCTTCCCGGCGATGCGAGCCTGTTCGGGCGATCCGATATCGAAGCCTTCCTGAGCGAGGGTTTCGATGTCAGGCGATAGGGATAGGCAAAGGGTGTAGCCCGACTACTGGGCGTAGCGGCTCCGTTCGTCGGCGACCCGCTTTCGGGCCAGTTCGACCTCGTGCACTTCGGTTGCCTCCAGCAGCGCTTCGAGCGCGCGCGCCAGATGCTTTTGCATCGCGGCGCGCGCCGCCGCCGGGTCGCGCGCTTCCAGCGCGAGGACAATATCCTCATGCTCGGCAACGCTCGGGGTCACCCCCGCGATATGCGCCTTGCTGCTAAGCAGGCGATAGAGCGAAGAGCGGGCGCGCATGTCCCACAGCGATTCCACGACCGCGACGAAGGCGCTGTTCAGGCTCGCGCTTGCGATCAGTTCGTGGAACTGGCGGTCGGCCACTTCGGCGCGCGCGCTGTCGCCGCCGGCATCGCCCATCGCTTTTACGAGCGTACGAAGCTCCGCAAGCTGTTCGTCGGTGATCCGTCCGGCCGCGAGCGCGGCAACCTCTCCCTCGATCTGACGACGCGCTTCGAGCAGCTCGAAGGGACCGACGTCGGCGGAGGGGCCGTCAACATCGGCATGCGAAATTGCCGTCACATAGACGCCCGATCCTTTGCGCACTTCGACCATCCCGTCGACCTCGAGCGCGATGATCGCCTCGCGAACCGTCGGCCGCGATACGTCATAGGACTGGGCGAGTTGCCGCTCCGACGGCAAACGCGTACCGATCGGATATTCCCCCGCCTCGATCTTGGCCGCGATATCGGTGGATACGCGTTCGTAGAGCCGTTTTGATTCCATGCCATTCCCCATGAGGAAACCGCTATCTTGTTGGCCTATGCGTTACAAGGTCGCTTGTTGCCGAGCGGGCTTGGCATGCGCCTGCGCCGTCAGCACCAGTTCGGCGGCGAGCAACGCGCCCTCCTGATCTTGCGCCACCGATGTCCCTTCGACGATGTCGGTGACGAACTGCGGGCCAAATGGCAGAGGCACTTTGGAACAGTCCAGATAACGTACACCCCTCCGGTCGGCGATAAGCAGGTGATTTCCGCCGGGCCGGCCGGCGATATCGACATATTTCCTGAGCTCGATATAGCCTTCGGTGCCGAGAATGAAGAGACGGCCATCGCCCCAGGTCGGCAAACCATCGGGCGTGAACCAATCGACGCGGACATAGCCGGTGCCGCCGTCGCCGCTTAGCACCATATCGCCGAAGTCCTCGAACGCCGGACGTTCGGGATGCGCGAAATTGCCGGTCTGCGATGCGACGACATGCGCGCGTTTGCTGCCCGTCAGATAGACGAACTGATCGGCCTGATGGCTGCCGATATCGGTCAGGATCCCGCCGTTGCGCGCCGTGTTCCAGAACCAGTCGGGCCGGGATGCCGCGGCCAGTCGATGCGGGGCAAGATTGACCGTCTGGATCACGCGCCCGATCGCGCCGTCATGGACAAGCTGGCCCGCCATGACCGCCGCGGGCACTTCGAGCCGTTCGGAATACATGATCGCAAATTTGCGGCCGGTCTCCTTGATCGCACGGCGAACGTCGGCAAGCTGCTTCAGCGAGGTAATCGCCGCCTTGTCGCTGAGATAATCCTTGCCCGCGCGCATGACGCGGATGCCCAGCGGGGCTCTAAGCCCCGGGACGGCCGCGCTGCAGACCAGCTTGATCGCGGGATTGCCCAGAATCTCGTTTTCCGAACGCGCCAGCGCGATATCGCCATATCGCGCGCGGAACATCGCAATCTGCTTGGGATCGCTCGCATGGAAGGTGGTGAGAACGCCGCCTCCCCGGATCACGGCGTCGGTGATGCCATAGATATGATTATGATCGAGCCCGATCACCGCGAACGGCACGCGATATTTCGCCTCGGGCGCCGGGCGTGCGGGCGCGCCCTCGGTCGGCGCATCGCCGCGCGCCGCGGACTGCGCCAGCGCATCGGCCGCGAAGCCCGCGACCAGCCCCGCGGTGAGGCCAAGCCCCAGAAGATCGCGCCGGTTGGTATCGGTCATGGCCTGTTCCTTTTTCAGATAGCGACCAGCGATGTCGGCCAGGCCAAAATTTGACCGCTATCCATCGCCTGCTCGCCAAGCAGCGATGCGACGCTCGCGTAATAGGCTTGCGACAACAGGCCGGGCAGCGGCTTGCCGGTCCGCACCGCCTCGCCAAAGCCCTCGAACTGCAGCATCGTCTCGTCATATTCGCCCCAGCCAAGCGGCTCCCCGGGCGTGGTGACGGGAAGCTCGGCGAACCAGGTCGCGCCGCCGATCGGGACCGCACGCTTTTTCCCGCTCGCGACGTCGGCCTGCATCCGCAGCAGCGCCAGTTCTTTCGGCGGCAGTTCCTTGTAAATGCGACCGAGTTCGGGTTCGATCGTCCCCTTGCTGCCCTGAATCTGCTCTTCGCAGCCGTAACGCGCGTTGTTCAGCAGCGAGGTGTAGATCAGTTTACGGCCCCCCGCATATTCATAGATCAGCGCGACATGGTCATAGACCTCGCGCCCGTCCTTCCAGAAACAGATGCTGCCCGATCCCATCACGCGGGTCGGTACGGCGTCGAAGAACAGGTTGCTGACCTGAATCTGATGCGTCGCCAGTTCGGTCATCAACCCCGCCGAGCTATCGCGATACAGGCGCCAGTTGATCTGGCGGTCGGTGGCCCCGGCGGGAACCGGCCGGCGCCAGCTGCTTTGCCGGTGCCAGCTGGCGCGGATCTGCGTAAGCGATCCGATTTCGCCCTCTTTCGCGCGGCGGACCGCGTTCAAATAGGTGGGTTTGAACATGCGCTGATGGCCGATCTGCAGCACCTTGCCGCTGTCCTGCGACCGTTTCACCATCGCGCCGCAATCGTCGATCGTGCGCGCCATCGCCTTTTCGCACCACACATGGAGCCCGGCGTCGAACGCATCGAAGCTCTGCAGCTTATGAAGGTCGAGCGGGGTCGCGATCACCACCGCATCGAGACCGCCCGCATCGAGCATCGCGCGGTGATCGGTGAAGGCACGCGTCGACGCATCGACCAGCGCGCGCCCCTTTGCCAGATGCAGCTCGAAATTGTCGCAGATCGCCGCCACGGTGCAGTTGCGGGTCTTGGCGATATTCTGGATCAGCCCCCGGCCGCGATCGCCCGTGCCGATCACCCCCAGCCGTACGCGATCGCCCTTTGCCACCGGTGCGGCGAGGGCCGCCGCGCTTGCCCAGGGCGCCGCTGCGGCCATCCCCGCGCCAGCTGTCGCCATCAGCACGCGGTCGATGAACGATCGCCGCGACAGGTCGAAATCATTGTCAGTCATTAAAACTCATCCTGGCTGGTTAATCGGGATCGCCGCTCCCCGGGGGAAATCGAATAGAAACCGGCGCGTCCAGTCGCCGTTCAGTAAGCGCTCCACCCGATCTTCATTGGCGACGAGCAAAGCGGTGCTCATCGCCTCGGCATGCGCGCCAAGCCGGTCAACCGCAACCGTGCAACGCGGCGCAGACACGATGGAGGCATCGGTCGGGCGTATCATCGCGGCGCGTTCCGGCGCGTTCGTCCCCGCACCGACGGTCGACGAGATCGATACCGATTCGTCGGTGAGTTCGAGTTCGACCAGAATCTCGTCGGGGCGCAGCGGGTGTGCAATCGCGAACGGCCAGCCACCGCCAAGCGGATGTTCGCCGACGACGGCGATCGAACTTTCCCCGGCCGACAGGCATGCCGATACGACACCCTTCGCGCGCAAAACGGCGCAGGCGCGATCGAGCGCGAAGCCCTTCCCAAACCCGCCGAAATCGAGCGCGACGGACTGCGATACCTCGATCCGCGCGGTATTCCGATCAAATGCGATGCCGCTCCATCCCGCCGGCCCGAACCGGCGATCGGCTGCGGGATCGAACAGCCCGAGCGTCAATGCGTGCAATTCCTCGATCGCGACCAGCGCATCGAACAGGAGCGCATCGTCGATGGCAGCCCCCTGCCCCGCCATCAGCCGTTCGTTGAGCGCGGTCGTTGCCGAGGGGCGATGGATCGTCAACGCATCGTCGACCGCCTCGATTGCGCGCTGCGCCGCCGTCAACGCGTCGTCGTCACCCGCACCGAACCGATGCAGTTCGACGCGCGTCCCCATCGAAGCAAAGCGCACAACGTCGGCCATGATCGCTCCAGGGGTCAGCCCTTGACCTCCCAGCCTGGCTCATAATCGACCGACCACAGCTTCATGGCATCGGCATTGGTCGGCTTGCCGGTCGCCGGATCGATCGTCAGCGCGCCGCTCGTGCGATAGGCGATATTACCGAGGTGGCAGAGCGCGGTGCTGATATGCCCTTCGGCAATCGGCGATGCGAGCGCGCTGGCGCGGCCGCGGATGACGTCGACCAGATTGCCGGCATGAAGGATGTCGAGCGCACCCTCGCCGACCGTTCCGGTGGTTTCCGAACTGGCCGGGGCCTTCACCTCGCGCGTCAGCTTGCCTTCCAGATCGTACAGCTCGAACCCGTTGCGATCGACGATGGCCGACCCCTTGGTGCCGAGCAGCAACACGCCGCGGCCACGCCCATAGGTCTTGATGCCATTGCAGCTTTGCCCGTTCCAGCGGATCGCGCGGCCGTCGTCGTAGATCAGGTCGAGCGCGAGCGAATCATACATTTCCCAATCGTCGCCGCGGTGGAAATGCCGTCCGCCCTGCGTCGATACGCTGGTCGGATAGGTCAGGCCCATCGCCCAGCGCGCGATATCGAGCTCGTGCATCGCGTTGTTGCAAATCTCGCCCGTCCCATATTTCCAGAACCAGTGCCAATTATAGTGCACCAGGTTCGACCGGTACGGCCCGCGCGGGCGCGGTCCCTGCCACAAATCCCAGTTCAAATTGGCCGGCGGCGCGATTTCCTGCCCCTTGCCGATCGACCCGCGATTATTCGCATACCAAGTCTGGGCCTCATAGACTTCGCCGAGTTCGCCGGCCCGGACCATGTCGACAAGCTGCCGTGTCTCCACGCTCGACCGTTGCTGGTTGCCCACCTGCAACTGACGCCCGGTGCGGCGCTGTGCGGCGATCAGCGCTTCACCCTCGGCGGGGGCGATACCGATCGGCTTTTCCAGATAGACGTGACGCCCCGCATTCATCGAATCGATCGCGAGCTTTGCGTGCCAATGATCGGGCGTCGCGATGCTGACGATGTCGACGTCCTTGCTGTCGAGCAGCCGGCGATAGTCCCCCACGATCTTGGGGGCAGGATGGCCCTTGGCGGCAAATTCGCTCGCGCGCTTTGCGAGGATGGCCGAATCCACATCGACGAAATGCGTGACGGCAACGTTCGACAGCTTCGAGAAGGCGCTCATATGCGCCTGCCCGCGGCCGTTCACGCCGACCACCGCCACACGCAAGCGATCGTTCGCACCCTTGATCTGCGCATAGCTGCGCGCGCTCATCGTGGCGCCCAGCGTCGCTGCGGCGCCCTTCAACATCGTACGGCGGTCAATCATGTCCTGTCCCCTTAGAATTCGCGCAGCTTGATCGACCGGAAGTCGACCCGGTCGCCATGATCCTGGAGCAGGATCGGTCCCTGCTCCCACTCACCGAAGTTCGGCCATTTCGCATATTTGCTGCGCGCGACAAGCTCGCGAAAGGCGGGCGATCCACGTTCATATTCGACGACCTTGAACCCGTTCAGCCAATGCTCGACATGCTTGCCGCGCACGACGATGACCGCCCGATTCCATTCGCCCGGCGCGTTGACGCGCTTGCCCGGGCTATCGGGATCGGAAAGGTTGCGCGCGGTGATCAGATCGTAAAGCGAGCCGATCGTCCGATTGCCGTCGCGGCCCATCTTGGCATCGGGATGGCGCTCATCGTCGAGCAATTGAAATTCCAGGCCGATCGCCGATCCGTCGCCTTTCAACAAATTGGGATCGACGAAATATTTGATCCCGCTATTGGCACCCGGCGTCAGGCGGAAATCGACCGACAGCTCGAAACTCTTGTATTCGCGGGTAGTAATGATGTCGCCGCCATTGGTCGCTTCGGCGCCGCCCGATTTTTCGACCGACAAGATGCCGTCGGCGATCGACCAGCCCTTCTTCGGAAAAGCCGGCCCCTTGGCGCTCCGCCAGCCCTGCGTCGTCTTGCCGTCCCAGAGCAGCTTCCAGCCAGCGCCGCGCTCGGCTTCGGTCAGGCGATTGGCCAGCCATCCCTGCTGCTCGACCTTGGTCGCGGGCGAGGCAAAGCGGGCGGGCGCGTCGGTGATGATCCGCACGTTGCGAAAACGCGCCTCGGGCTTCTTCGCCGCGACCGCATCGGCAACCGAGTGCACCTGGAAAGCGATGAAGCCGCGCGCGTCCACATCGTCGACAACGTCGGCGGCAGGCACGCCATTGATCCAGGTGCGCAGGCGCGTACCGATTGCTTCGACACGATAATGATTCCAGTCGCCCGAGCGGAAGGCCTGCCGCGCCGCATCGTTGCGGCCGAGTGTATAGAGCCATTGACGGCGTTGCTCGTCATAGATGCCGGCGCTCCAGCGCCGCGACGAGGGATCGATCTCCATCTGATAGCCGTGAACGACGCCCTTTCGATAGTCGGGCCGGCTCTGTCCGCGGATCATCACGCCCGAATTCAGCGTCGGGTCGGTCTTGGCATCGAATTCGAGGATGAAATCGCCGTAAAGCGTGTCGGACACCAGCCAGCTGTTCGCCGAGTTCGGCACGGCGCTGCCAACGACCTCGCCGTCGACGACGCTATAGGGCGCCTGCCCCCCGGCGCTGTGCCACCCGGCGAGTCCGGCGCGCGGCGTTACATCCTGCCACGGAACCTGCTGCTGATCCTGCGCAGCCGAACCGGGCGTCAGCGCTATTAGCGGCGCGGTGGCCAAAGCTAGAAATGCGATCCTTCGAAACATCGTGGCTCCTCTCAATTTTTATTGCGAGGGCATCCGAACACGCTTCATTTCCTGACGCGCCAGGCTCTCGCATTATATTGCCGCTAGCGTGAACACGCGAACACAGCTTATGCCTGCCAACCACTAATATGTGGTCAGGCCACTTGCAATAGATATGTCAGACCGATTGTGGTTCGCAGGATGGCGAGTTGACCGGGGCGGTCAAGATCGACGGTTGGAAGCAAATCAAGGGCTCGCAGATGAGCGATGCTTCTCGCATCGCAGCTATTTGCGCCTTGCTATCGTAGCGACGCGCTTCTGAATACCACGACCTTCGTCGCAAGGACCCGATCGGTCTGAACCGAATCGGTCACGCGCGATGTCATTTGGCCCTTCAGGCGCGGCTCCCGACCGACTCCCGTCGAGAACACGCTCAGTGACTGGGCGCGGAACCCGTTGCCGGATTGTAGAGAGGATTTGCAGGATCGAGCGGGGACGGAACCACCTGAGCGGACGGTTCGGCACTCTCGATCCATGCGCGGTAGATCATGTCCCTCAGCATCGCAGCGCCTGCTGCCGCCCGGCTGTAGACCAGAGCCCGCGCGTCCCGATCCTCCGGATTCTCAAAGCCACCTCTTTTCTCGAGGATGTAGACGGTTTCCATATGGCTCCCCGCCTCGTCGAGGAAGGACAGGACGGCTTCGAACAAATCGCCTCGCTGCCGCCCCGGTGCGCCGATCCGGTCGGCGAGGTTCTGTGGCTCCAGCGCGATCGCATCGACGAACTCGCTTTCGAAACGGCCATGGATGCTTCGGTCTATCGTATAGTTTTTCGGATTGGCACCCAGCCATCCATCGCTGTTGACCGAAGCGTGGAGCGGTTGCGAACCGTCGCCGATATAATGCCCAAGACGCGCAACCTGATAGGCGCAGTTCTGTTCCGGCACACTGGCGTCGGCACCCGCTTTTTGCGCAGCGCGAATCTGACGCATGCAAACGACAAGGCGCCCATAGCTTTCCATTGCCGCATAGGGCAGCGTGCCGGTCCAGCGCACGTTGGTCCGCTTGGCCCGCTCCGGATCGCTGTCCTTGATCCGCAGATACTCGTCATGCAAGGCGAGGATAAACTCGTAGCGCGAGCGCGGGATGGGGCTCAAAAATGCGAACTGCTCCTTGAACCATCCGTGATTGGGATCCTCCTCGATCTTTGAAAAGGGCTCGGAGGCGTTGCGCCAGCTGTCGGGCATGGTCGAAGACGCCGCGATATAGTCGGCATATTTGTGAAGGAACATGGGCCCGTCGGCGGGCAGCGCTGCGATGGCCGCCCTGTCGATTGCTGCGTGGGCGCGTTCGCCCCAGGCGAGGACGGGAACAGGAACGGCGGCGCACGCGGCCGCGGCGAAAGCGAACAGGAAATGACGCACGGACTTTGCTCCGAACAGGACGTCAGGGATCGAGCGGATCGGCCGGTTCGACGTGGAACGCGACCGGGTCGGGTACGAAGCGCAGCGTGAAGCGATCGGGGCCGGGTGCCAGACGGCCCGGCTGCACCCCCATTTCCTTCAGGTTGCGGAGCGCCAGTTCCTCGCCGCCGATATACTGGATCGTGCGATGGTCCGAGACGATCAGCGCCGGCCGATCCTCTGGAAAGCCGGCGGCGAGCAGGAGCCGCGCGCAGTTGCGCAGGTTGGTGGTGGTATGGCGCGCATGCGGCTCCATCAGGATGCGGTCGGCCGGAATGCCATATTGCGTGACCAGCAGGCGCTTCATCTCGACCGCTTCGTTGAACGGCGTGCGGTTGGGGTGCACATTACCCCCTGATACGATGATGAAAGGGGCGAAACCGCGCGCGAACAGATCGGCCGCAATCGCCATGCGGATATGCCCCATCACGCCGGTGCGCGATTGAACGTCTTCCGGCCCATGACCGAACACCAGCAGCGCGGTATAGGGCTTTGCGCGCCAGTTCATCCTGGCGACCGCCCGGGCCGCGTCGGCATTGTCACCGCCCAGTAGCGGCCGGTAGCTGCCCGCATCGATGCGCTCGTTCATCTGGAGCAGGCCAATCGCGTAACGCAACGATGGATCGAAGAAAAGATCATCGGCCTTGGCCTGCCCGGCTGTGGCGACGCCGTGCGTATCCAGCACATCGGCCATCTTGGGGTCGGTCATATTGAAGATGATGGAGTCGATAACGGGATAACGCGGTGGCGCCCCTTTGGCATAGACGGCGATGACCTGGTTCACCGCTGCCGCCGTTTCGGCCCACGCCGTGGCGACAAGCTCCGCATCGGACAGTGCCGCATGGCGGGCGAAGCGCCCGGAGGGTCGCATTTGCCGCGTCACCAGCGCCTTGGCGCGCTTTTTATCACTCATCATGAGCCGCAACCGCGCCTGCACCAGGGCGATGTCCGCCTCGGTCCATATCCACGCATCGGCCAGACATTGCGGAGACGGCGCACAGGTGTTGTCCGGCACCCGCGCGGCGCGCGCGGCGGCAAGTTCCACCAGAACGGGATCGTCACGCAGCGCCTGCGCCCAATCTGGCGTCGTTCGCATCATGGCGAACAGCGGAAAAACACGGGTCGCCAGCGTGTCGGCAAAGGGTGATGCGTAGCCGGCGGGATCCTGCGCCGCCGCCATTCCCGGATAAAGGGACGAGGCGACGGCGAGGCAGATGCTCAAGGCTGTGGTGCGAATGGCGCGCACCCTTACCAGCTGCGGCTGAGGATAAAGCGGAAGCTGCGGCCGAACAAAGGCCGTCCATAGATCGCATCGCTCGCGCCCTGACCGGCGAGCTGGTCGGTCCGCGGGTTCCCCTCGGTCAATCCCTTGGCGTTGGTCAGATTATCGCCAACCACCTGGAAGCGCCAGTTGCCAAAGCTCGCCGACGCGCTTGCGCCGAACGTTTGATAAGCGGGCAACGCCGTCAGGTTGAAAAGGTCGACATAGCGACGGCCCACCCATTCGTAACGTCCTGCGATCTCCACTTCGCCTCCGCCGACCGGGAAACGGACAGACGGACGCACATTGCCGAAAAACTTGGCCTCGCGGATGATCTGGTTGCCGTTCACTGCCGTCGGATCGGCGCCCGACGTGTTCGCGAGATTGCGATATTGGGGGTCGGCCCAGGTGACCGAACCGGCCAGTTCAAACCAGCTCACCGGCTTGATCCGGCCGTCAACCTCGACGCCTTTTGCGACAGCCTCGCCGATGAACGGCACGGGCTGGTCGTTGCGGCCGGTCACCGGGTTGAACGCGATGAACGTCGCGTTGAAAGGATCGAACTTGGTATAAAAACCGGTGACATAGAGATAGTGCGGGCCGAAGCTGGCCTTGACGCCCAGTTCATATTGCCGCGCCTTGGTTTTGATGATTGTCGGGGCGGTGCTGGATACCACGCCCATCTGGGGCGGCACTTCCAGGTTTGAAACGCGGCCGTAAGCGCCGAAATTGTCTGTGAAGTCATAATTGACCCCGGCCGTCCAGTTGGTCGCCGAAGGTTTGAGCTTGTTCGAAACGATGGCCCCGCTGAAAGCGCGGGTGGCGTTGTCGGCCAGCGTCGTCGCATCACCCAGATCAGCGGCGGTCGACAACAGCGCAAAGCCTTCATAGTCATACCATTCCTTGCGGATGCCGCCGTCGACCCGCAGTCCGTCGGTAATCTCCCAGGTATCATTGGCATAGACGGCGACCATCTTCGCATCGGCCTCGCCCTGGTTCAGCGTGGTGGTGTATCGCAACACGCCGTTCTGGGTGACCGAGCCAAGCACGGCGCCCGTCGCAGAATAGGCGACAAGGTCGATCGTGCGGGGCTGGCTCTGCACTTCGATCAGCATGTCCTGATAGGCCTGGAAGAGCGTATTGCCATAAGCCGCCCCATAAACGCCTACGCGCACGTCATGGGTGCCCAAGCCGGTCTCAAACTTGCGGGTAACGCTGAGATCGGCCTGCCCCGAATAAAAGTCCGATTCGGAAACGCGATACTGGCCGGACATGATGAGGCCCGAAGCAGCGCCCGGATCATAGACCGTCGCGCCGTTGGTGCCTGCAACGGCATAACCGAGCCGCACCACATCGGCGCCGAAAGCGGTGCGAGCGGCCGTCAGATAGCTTGCCGCAAACGTGTTCGCGCTGACCGGGTTGGTGGTCGAATAGAATGCGTCGAAGCTGCTCTTGCCTTTGGTGAAGCCGCCCTTGGCCGAAACCAGCCAGCCATCGAAATCGCCTTCATATTGCAGGCCGACATTGAAGAAGCGCATGTGCCGGCCATCGGCAAGATCCCGGTTCAAACCCTGCAGAACGCCGGCACCATCGCGATATTTGACGTTGACGTTGCGGAGCGCCGGAGAGTTCAGCGTACCCGTGTGATAATCGATATAGGGATCGAGCGAGAGAGAGGGATTGCGCGGATCGGCGACCGGGATCGGGAGGTAGAAGATGTTATGGTCGTTGGTATATTGCATCGATACCTTGACGAAGCCGTTGTCGAGGTCGTGCTTCAGGTTGGCGCGGATCTGGCCACCCTTGTCGCTGGGAAAGCCGCCGTCGCGATAGCCGTCATGCTGGCGCAGGAAGCCGCCGATGGCGAAATAGGTGCGCTCGCCGATCGGTCCCGACTGCATCGCGTCGAGCCGGTACAGGCCCGTATCACCCAAAGTTAGCTGCGCCTTGCCGCGCGAATCGGGCCCGCCCGACACGGTGATGTTATTGGCGATCGCTGCGGCGCTGCTGGCATAGATCGGCGCCGGACCACCGCGCACGATTTCGACGCGCTCGGTCATCAGGTCGAAGCGGTTCATGCCCTCACCGGAGTTGAAGAACACGCCGTCAATCTCATGGTAGAGCGGCAGCCCATCCTGCTGGAAGATCAGGTATCCGCGATCGGTAGGAATGCCGCGGACGCGCGTGATGTTCTGCACTTCGCCGCCAGTTGCTTCGACCTGGATACCCGGAACGGTGCCGAGCAGGTCGGCGAAATTCTTGGGCGCGATCCGCTGGACCTCTTCTTGCCCAAGGAAGTTCACGGCATAGGATACGTCGAACCGGCGCTGGGCGCGCGCGCTTCCCGTCACGACGATGTCCGATTGCGCCGTCTCTTCTGCTTCTGCCTCCGCTTCCGGAGCGGCCGTTTGCGTTGCGTCCTGTTCCGCAGCGATGCTGGGCATTGACCATGCCAACGCGGTCAAAGAAGATAGAAGCGTCAGAGCGTAAGCTTTTTTGTGTGCGAGTTGCATTGTCGAGTCCCCTTATGGAACTCGGCCGGTTAGGGGCGCTTCGCGTCAATGCGGTTACACGCTATCCATTCAGATCCCCAAAGGGCGGAATTTTCCTGTCGACGCATTCCTCGACGGGGCGAAGCACCGATATGTCCTGCCTGGCCGTCGCCGTCGACCGGGAAGCGTACCGACGGAACCAATGCCGTGCCCGCCTGTTCCAACACCCAATGGGACCGATTTTCGATCGACCGCAATCATTCATGGGAAAACATCCACTTCGCGTCATCCATCGCCTTGGCTGGCTGGCCTGCATCCTGATGACGGTGCAGCCTGCGCCCCTGCGGGCGCAAACGGCATCGGCGGCGCAACGGGGCGACAGCGCGGTCCAGCCGCTCATCGACGCCCGCAAATTTGACGAAGCCGAAGCGATCCTGCGCGATCGCCTGAAGACGCATGTCACAGCGGGCGGCATGGAGACCGCCGCGGCCGCGGGCGACACCGAATGGCTGGCACTCCTGCTCGCCATGACAAAGCGCGCCGAGGAAGCCGAACCCCTGATCCGCTCCGCGGTGCGGACACGCGAACGGCTCGGCGACGACAGGCTGACGGGCCGAAGCCTCAACCGCCTCGCATCGGTCCTGCTCGAACGCAGGCGGTATGAAGAGGCCGAGGCGGCGGCGCGACGCGCCATAGCTCTGCTCTCGGCACCCGGCCTGGCCGACGACCGGCTGATCGCGGCTTGGGGCAATGTCGGACGGATACTCGAAGCCCGCGGCCGGCTTCCGGAAGCTATTACGGCCTATAGCGAGGGGGTCGGCGCCGGTCGGCGGATGCTCGGCAACGGCAATGCGGTGGTCGCTGCACTGCAATCACTGCTCGTCGATGCCGAAGCAAAGATGTCGGCCTATCGCGAACGCACCGCGGGGCAACGCCGCAAGGTCGATGCGGTCGCGGATGCGACAGGCCGCGACAGTGTCGAAACCGCGCGCGAACATTATTTGCTGTCGCTCTATCTGGCGCTGCAGGGCGACATCGCAGAGGCCGAAACGACCGCGGAACAGGCCTACGCAATCCATGCCCGCATACTCGGACGCGATCACGCCGACACCCGCGCGTCGCTCTACCAGCTTGCCACATTACTCCGCCGCGGTGCGGAAGCCCGCGCTCCCGCCCATGACCAGAAAGGCGATTCCCCGCCACCAGGCCCGGCGAGTATCGCCATGGTCGGCAATACCGAAAAGGAGATCCGCGAGCTCATCGATGGCGGCAAGTTCGTCAAGGCCGAAGCCGCGGTTCGGGCTCGGATGGCCCGGCGATCAACCGGGGACCGATCGCCGGGCGCGGCAACCGACATGGAGACGCTCGCGAACATTTTCTATCTGACCGGCCGCGCTGACACCGCCGAAACGCTGATGCGAAACGCCGTCGGCATTCGCGAGCGGCTCGGCGACCGCGCCGCGCACGCCGCGGCGTTGCGGCGGCTCGCGCTCGTCCAGAGTGTACGCGGCCGCTATGCGGAGGCCGAAGCCAGCGCGCGCCGCGCGATCGAATTGCTCACGCCACCGGATGGGGAAACGCGATCATTGTCGGCGGCGTGGGGCACCCTGGGCGAAGTGCTCGCGGGGCAGCGCCGCCGGCCGGAAGCCTCGACGGCAATCCAGAAGGCGATCGAATATGGCAGGCTGGCGCTGGGCGCCGAGGACCCGTTCGTCCTCGAGGAATATAATGATTTTGCGCTGAACCTCGAGGAAATGGGCGACCTGCCGGGCGCCGAGGCGATCTATCGCCGCAATCTCGACATCCTCGTCCGCACGAAGGGGCGCGAAAGCCCTGGGTCCGCGCGAACGCTCGCCTTGCTGTCGACCAACCTCGACCGTCAAGGGCAGGAGCTGGAAGCCGAGGTTCGGCTGCGCCAGGCGATCGCGATCCGCGAGCGCCACCTGGGAACGGGCAATCCCGACACGCTCCGCTCGCTCGGCAACCTCGTCGGCCTGCTCATCAAGAGCGCGAAATATGACGATGCCAGCGCGCTCCAGGCCCGCGTCATCGCCCTGCGTTCCGCGCTTCCCGAGAGCAGCCTGGAAGAGAATATCGCCGACCTCGGCCGAATGGGCGCGATCCTCGCCAAGCAGGGCAAGGCCGACGCTGCGATCGATTATCAGCGACGCGCGCTGGCGCTCGCGACCGGCTCGCTCGATCCCGGTCACCGCTATGTCGCGATCGCGTCGATGGCACTGGCCCGATCGATCGCGCGCCAGGATCCCGCTTCGCCCGAATATGTCAGCCTTATGCGCGGTGCGGTCGCACGGGCGCGCGCGGAACGAACGCGCGTGCTGTCGGCGCGGGACGTGGCGGGGGCGAGCGCGGGTGAGCGCGCGGTCGCCGCTGCTATCAGCGAAGGCGGCTGGTCCGACGCCTCGGGTGCCGGTGCCTTCGCGCTGGCGCTCACCCTCAACGCCAATCGGGCGACGCAGGTCCGGAGCGAGGAAGCAAAGCTGCGATCCGAATCCTTCCGCATCGCGCAGGATTTGACATCGAGCGCATCGACCCGCGCGCTGGCCGGTATCGTCGCCCGCGAAGCGCTGGGCGATACCCCGCTCGCCCGGCTGGTGCGACGCCAGCAGGATCTGGCCTCGGAAATCCGCGACCTCAACCACACCCTTGGCACGGCCATGATCGGCGCACCCGACGCCGCCGAAAATTTGAGGGGCAGGATCGGGACGCTAGGCCGGGAACTTGGTGAAATCGACGCCCGGCTGCGTCGTTCCTACCCCGATTACGCGCGCCTCGCACTGCCCCAGCCGCTGAGCGAAGACGAGGTGCGCCGCCGCCTGCGTCCGGGCGAGGCGCTGCTTCTCGTCACCGAGGGCGAACTTTATGATTTCACCTTTGTCGTGACGACCAAGGGGGCGAGCTGGCACGCGGTGCCGCGGCTGCAATCCTTCCTGCGCGGCACGATCGAAGCGTTTCGCTGCGAGGTCGATCCCCAGACTTGCAGCGGCATCTGGACCGCGTCGCCGCTGTTCGAGCGCCGCTACGCCTGGGACCTCTATCGCTTCCTCGTCCAACCGCATGAGCCGCTGCTCGAGGATGTAAAGACCCTCTATGTGACGACTTCGGGTGCGCTCGCCGACCTTCCCTTCGCCGCCTTCATCACCGCCGAACCCAAAGGTCCCGACTCCGAGAAGGCGCTCGCCACCACCCCCTGGCTCGGCGATCGATTTGCGATCGCTAACCTGCCGTCGGTCGAATCCTTGCGGACGGGAAAGCCGCGGCCGGCCGGGCGAAACGCACGCCCCTTCATCGGTTATGGCGCACCGGTGCTGGCCAAAGCGGGGAGCAAACGGACCGCTGCCATGGGACTCTCGCCACGAGCCGGAGGGGTCGGCGGCGCCCTCGCCGATCCCGAACGCCTGCGCGCGCTTCCTTCGCTTCCCGGCACCGAGGTCGAGCTGAAAGCGATGGCGCGCGCGCTCGACGCCGACGTCGACGCAATCCACCTCGGCCCCGATGCCACCGAAACCGCCGTCCGAACGAACAGGCGATTGCGCGACGCGCGCATCGTCGCCTTTGCCACGCATGGCATATTGCCCGGCGAGATCGAAGGCTTCGCCGAGCCCGGCCTGATCTTCACGCCCCCAGGCCACGCGACATCCGCCGACGACGGTATATTGACCGCCGCCGAAGCCGCCGAGCTCGACCTCTCGGCCGAGTGGGTTATTCTGTCGGCGTGCAACACGGGAACGACCGAGGGACCTGGCGGGGCCGACGCCCTATCGGCGCTGGCGCGTTCATTCCTATATGCCGGCACCGACGCACTGCTCGCGAGCCGCTGGCGCGTCGGCGACAAGGTCACGGCTGCGCTCACGGTCGAAACTCTCGTCAACGCGCGTCAAAACCCGAAGGCGGGCAAGGCGGCGGCCTTCCAGTCGGCCATGCGCGCGATCCGATCGGGCAGGCGCGAAGACGGCACCATGGTGGAAGGCTGGACCAGCGACTGGTCGCATCCCGCCGCTTGGGCGCCCTTCACCCTGATTGCGACGGACAATTGACACAGGGCTGAATCCTCGAGTCCGAGTGTCCGCTTTACAGAGCCGGGCGCAAACACGGCCGCTATTGCGGCGTGCCCGCCAGCAAGGTCGTGCGAAGCCGGTCGATCGCCGCATCATCGAGGCCAAGCCCCTCGCGAACATAGCGGTCGAACGAGCCATAGCGTTTATCGACTTCGGCAAAGGCCGCCTCGATATAGGCGGCACGCACGCCAAGCACCGGCTCGAGATTTTCGCGCGCGATCGGGGTCGGCAATTTGCCGAGCATGGCGATCGTCGCGTCGTTCTTGGCGCGCAGATAGTCGTTGCTCGCCAGATAATCGGCCATCACCGTTTCGCGCGGCACGCCGAGCAGGGTCAGTATCACCGCGCTCGCCCAGCCTGTGCGATCCTTGCCCGAGGTACAATGATATAGCGTCGGTCCGGCGCCTTCGGCGCCGATCCGGGAGAGCAGCGTGTGATAGGCGCTACGCGCGCTGTTCAAGGAGACGAAATCGCGATTGGCCTCGGTCAGCATTTCCGCGCCCTTGCCCGCCGCGATCGTCGCCATCGCCTGACGCATGTCGCCGCCGACGCTTCCCTTGCTGTCCGCGACGACGTCCAGCAGGAGATGCTCGGCGCCTGCGGGCACGCGATCGGGTTCATGGCTGCGTTCGCTTGCGGTGCGGAGGTCGGCGACGAGCGCGAGGCCGAGTTCGCCCATCGCGCCGAGGTCGCTGTCGCTGAGCCGATCGAGCTGATCCGAACGGTAGATCATTCCCATCTTCACCCAGCGGCCGTCGGTCGTGCGGTAGCCGCCGATGTCGCGCAAATTGGGGATCGTCTTCAGGTGAAGCCCGCGGTCGGCGACGACCAGCGGCGCGCCGCGATCGGGAACGAGCGCGAAGAACCAGCGCTTGCCGGGAGCAAGGCCGGAAACGCGGATACTGCCCGTCGCATCGCCCTGCCCCACCGGCTTCGTCCGGTCGCTCACCGCGGAATCGGTGCCCGCATACACCATCACTCGGCCCGCGCCCGGCGCGGACCAGTTGATCGTGCCATCCGCCGATACGCTGGCGGCGGTGAAGGGAATGACGCCCGGCTGTTCGGCAACCGCGCTGGCGACCGGCCGCCTGTCGGCGGTCGCGCATGCCGGCAGTGTCAGGACCAAGGAGGCCGCAAGGACCGCCCGCCACATCCGATGATCGTCATTCCGCATTTTCAGATACCTTCCTGCGCTCAGCCGCGCTGCGACGAGATATTGCCGCCATCGACGACGAGCTCGGCAGCGGTGATATAGCTCGCCTCGTTCGAGAGCAGGAAGCGCACGACGCGTCCGATCTCCTCCGGCACGCCGATGCGTTCGAGCAGGATGCGCTTTTCGAAAAAGCCCTCGGGCAGATTGTCGACCGCGGGCTTCATCATCGGCGTCATGATCTGGCCGGGCGACACCGAATTGATCCGGATCTTGTCGCGCGCCAGCCGGTCGGCGAGCGAGCGGACGAGCGAGAGCATGCCGCCCTTGGCCGCGCTGTAAATCGGGTTCATCGCATTGCCGAGCGTCGCGTTGATCGAGGTGATCGCGACCACCGCCGAACCCGGATTGACGGCAAAATCGCCATGGAGTTGCTGCGTCAGCAGCGCGAGCGGGCGCAGATGCGTGTTGATCCCCGCCGCCCAGCTTTCGGGCGTGATCCCTTCCAGCGAGGCGGTGTCGACGATGCCCGCGGCGTGGACGAGCCCGCCCAGCGCCCCGAGTGTACCGCGGCTGGCGGCGATCGCCGCCGGATAGGCGTCCAGATCGGTCAGATCAACGCCGAGGCCGATGGCCTTTGCGCCGAATTCCTGCGTGATCGCCGCAGCCTCGGCCTCGGCCTTACCGGCATTGATGTCCCAGAGCGCGACCGCCCGGCCAACCGCAGCCAGCGCGCGCGCCGAAGCGAGCCCGATCCCCGACGCCCCCCCGGTGACGATGACAGCGGTCCCGGGCGCGCCGAGCGCGGGCGAAAGATCAGTGACATTCATTGCGGAACAATCTCCATGATGCGGGGCATTCTAATTTCTGCGCCGATGATCCGTGTCATCGGGCCGGGGCGGTGGGCGACGGCCCCTGCTTCCCGAAAAAACCGTCGAGCTTCAAATTGCTGACGCGCGGCGCGCCGCGGGCGACCGAAACCCACATGACGTGATCGACCACCGCGGGATCGTCTGCCGCGCCCCCCGGTATGCCGCCCGTCGTACCGAGCTGAATATAATCGTGGCCGCCGCGCGCTTCATAGGCATATTTGTGGTAATGCCCCGCGAGCATGGTGTGGGGACGGTTCTTGAGAAGCCCCTCGATCTCGCGAAACGCGGGCGAGTCGACCTTCCACGCCGGCCGATGCATGAGCACGAAGGTCCAGCGCGCCTCGGGGCTTTTCGCCAGCGCATCGCGGACCATCTTCACCTGATCGGCGCTGAATGCGACATTCTCCGAAGCGCGGAACTTGCCCGCCAGCTCGGCCAATTTGGGATCGCTCGCGAACAGCGCCTCGGCCTTTGCGGGATCGCCGTTGATCGCCTTGAACACCGTCATCATCGCCTCGGCGCCATATTGCTCGACCAGTTTCGCCCGCGCGATTTTGGGCTGGGGCGGGTCCTCGGTATTGAGGACGAGGAACAGCGCGCCCTTGTAGGTGAAGCTGTAATAGTCGGCACCCAGACGCTTGCGCCATTCGCTCCGCTGCGCCTCGTTGGTAAGGTCGTGATTGCCCGGCACGTAAAAGAAGGGGACGCTCAGCCGGTCGATCGCGGCGTTAACCTCGTCCCATTCCTTGCCCAGTTGCGTCCGATCCTCGGTGTTCCCTTCGATCAGGTCGCCGATGTTGATGACGAAATCGGGGCGCAGCGCCTCGACCCTGTCCATCGCATCCTCGAACACCCCGGGGCGATGCTTGCCCGTGCGATCGCCGATGACAACGAAGCGGAACTCGTCGGCGCCACCAGCGAAACCCTTCTGCGTGCGGGCGACGTCGGGCGTGCCCGCGCGAAAATCCTTCGCTCCCTGTCCGGCGCCGATGGCGACGCCGGACAGGGACAGGGCGAGCACGCCGCCGAGCAGCATGGCAGCATATCTCATCGCGAATCCCCCTTTTAGAATTCGACGCTCAGATCGATGCCATAGGTGCGCGGTTCGCCAAACAGCGCGCCGGGGCGGCCGATGTTGAACTGCGTGACATAATATTCCTCGTCGGTGAGGTTGCGGCCCCACAGACCGACGCGAAGGCCATCGACGCCCGGGATGTCGGCCAGCGTCAGCCGCGCATTGAGCAGGCCATAATCGCCGACGATGAATTTGCCGCCCGAGATGCTCGAACTGACGAACTTGTCGCTCTGCATCGTGTAGTTCACATTGGTCGAAAATGTCCCGACCGGCGTCGGCGGCAGGTCATAGTTGACGTCCAGCCCGAGCGAGTGTTTCGGCGCATTGGAGAAGCGAAAATTGGCCGAGATGTCAGCGCCTGTGGCGTCGACGATCTCGTCATATTGCGCATCGAGATAGCCGTAGTTGATCGTGAAACGCAGGTCGCGAACGGGCGCGAGCGTCAGATCGGCCTCGATGCCCTTCACCGTCGCCTTGCCCGCGTTGAGCACGTCGGTGATCCGGACATTGGTCGGATCGGACTGCACGTTGATCTGGATGTCCTTATACTTCGACTGGAACGCCGCGACGTTGAAGCGCAGTTTGTTGTCGAGGAACTGGCTCTTCATGCCGAGTTCGTAGGACCAGAGCGTTTCCGAATCGAACCCCTGGTTAAAGCGCGGGATCGAGCTGGCACGGGTATTGTACCCGCCGGACTTATAGCCCTTCACCACCTTGCCATAGACATTCACATTTTCGGCGACGTCGTAGGCCAGAATGACGCTGGGGCTGAAATCCTTGAACTTGCGGCTGCCGTCGCCAACGCCGGGCACCGGCACGATCGGGCCATTATTGACCTGCGTCTGGCGTGCGAGTGTCGCTTCGCGCTTGTCCCAGCTCTGGCGCGCGCCGACGGTCAGGTGAAGACGCCGGTCGAGCCATTCGGGGGAGTAGGTCGCTTGCCCGAATATCGCCCAGGACTCGTTCGCGATCGTAGTGGTCGTGAAGCTGCGCGTCCGTGTCGGCGGGCTGAAGCTGTTGCTGAAATTGTCGCCCTCTTCGGAGAACCAATAGCCGCCGACGACATATTCGAGCTGGCGATCGAGCGCGTCGCCGACAAACTGAAGCTCCTGGCTCCACTGATCCTGCGTGGCGCGGCTGCTGTTCTTCTGAAGCGGCGTCGGGCCGAGCACGCCCGTCAGATAATCCTGATTCTGGAAGTTATCGAGCTTGCGATACCCCGTGATCGAACGGATCGTGAGCGAGTCGGCGGCGTTCCACTCGCCGATCAGGCTGTGCCCTTCCGACGTCACGTCATTGGCGAGCAGGTCGCGGACCAGCGGGCTGCCGGCCTTGGGGCGCGGCGCCTTCAGCGGATGCAGCGGCGAGAAGGCGACGAAGATCGGCGTGTCCTGAATCTCCGAACGGTCATAGCTGTAGCGCAGGCTGAACGCGTCGGCGGGCTGCCACAACACGTCGGCGCGCATCGCCTGGCGATCCTTGTCGCCCCAGCGCTTCACGCCGGTGCCGGGGTTGCTGACGAAGCCGTCCTGCTTGATGTTCGCGTAGGAAAAGCGCGCCGCAAGCGTGCTGCCGATCGGCACATTGACCGCGGCCTTGAAGCGGCGATTGTCGTAGTTACCGAGCGTCACCTGCCCCTTGAAGCCGAAATCGCCGAGTTCGGGCTTTTTGGTGATGAAGTTGATCGCGCCGCCCGTCGCGTTGCGGCCATAGAGCGTGCCCTGCGGCCCGCGCAGCACCTCGACGCGCTCAAGCTCGGCGACTTCGAGCGCCTGCCCCTGGCTGCGCGCGACATAGACGCCGTCCATATAGACCGCGACGCCGGCATCCTGCGTGATCTGGTCGTCGCTGAGGCCGACGCCGCGCATGAAGATCTGCGTGGTCGCGGCGCTGTTGGGGTGCGGGGTCAGCTGGAGGTTGGGCACGTTCGCGCGCAGGTCGGTGAGCCCGCTGATCCCCCGGGTCTCCAGATCGCCGGCGGTGAAGGCGGCGATCGAGATCGGGGTGTCCTGAAGCGATTCCTCACGCTTTTGTGCGGTGACGACGATTTCGCCAAGGCCCGAGGCCTCGTCGGGTGTGGCGGCGGCGTTCTGCGCCAAAGCGGGATGCGCCGCGGTCATCGCGAGCGTGCAAAGCAGCAGACGGACCCGCGGCCCGGAAACCTTATTCATCGTAATCCCCTCCATCGAACATTCGGGCGAGCGATCGCCTCGTTTCACGATTCTACCTTCGTGTAGGTAGATTTCTACCTTCATGCAGGTAGATTGCAAGCAGGATTTGATTGCGCCAAAAGGGAGCGCGCTTCACAGGCGCTGACACGAAAGGTTTTTGAGCATTGAGCATGAAGCCCATCAGGCACGCGCGCGGCGAAGCGACGCGTCAGGCAATCCTCGAGGCGGCCGAGACGGTTTTCGCCGAGGTCGGCTTCACCACAGCGCGGCTTGAGGACGTCGCCGCCGCAGTCGGTATCCGCCGCCCGTCGATCGTCTATTATTTCTCGAACAAGCAGGAGCTTTATGACGCGGTCGAGGAGGACATCTTCGCCTCCATGCACCACGAAGCACTCGGCCACATCGCACTGCACGACAAGCCGATCGACAAGCTGCTCGCGCTTCTCGACGGGTGGCTCGACTTCCTCGTCGCGCGGCCGACCGCGGCGCGGATCATTCAGCGCCTCGTCGCCGACGTCTCACCGCGCCGCGGCGACCCCACGCAATTCTCGAACATATTGCTGCGCGATGTCGAGATCGTGGTGAACGAAGGCGTCGCGACCGGGGACTTTCGCCCGCTGCCGCCGATGCATGTCGTCAACGCGGTGGGGTCGAGCTCGCTCTTCTATGTGTGCAACAGCAAGCAACTCGGTTCGAACCGTAGCTATGACGCCGCAGACCCCGCGGAACTCGAAAGTTTCCGCGAGCTGCTTCACTTGCTGACCCGCGCAGCCGTCGCCCCGGCCACGCCGGGCTAAACACCATGCCAAGGCGGCTTTTGCCGTTCCCCGGCAACACCGGTGTCAGGGCAGCACGGCGGCGCGTGCGAGCTTGTGCAGCAAAGTCCTGAAGACCGCCTGATCGGCCGGATCGGACGGTTCATACCGCCGCTGTTCGCCAACCTGACGGCTGTTGCAGACGAAGAAGAGAATGCCGCCAGCCACGCCGTTGATGAAGGTCATTGTCGAAAGCGGAACAAACACACCCTGTGCGATGCCATAGGCCAGCGTCCGGTCCATGTCCTCTAGCGCGACAGAAGAGAACTCCATCGGGTTGCCCTGCTGAACGGCGGTATCGGCGACGAGGCGCTGAAGAATTCGGGCGGCCGTCGGACGACCGACGAAGAAGTCGAGCCAAGCGTCCAGATGTGCGAGCAACTTCGCGGTCGGATCCTCGACATCCGCGGTTCTCGCCTCGCAAGCCATGTGCATATTATCGAAAATGCGCTGCTCGACGGCATCGTACAGCATCTTTTTCGTCGAGAAATGGTGAAGCAGCGACGGCCGGCGAATGCCGACGGCGTCGGCCATATCCTCGAGGCGCGCGGCTCTGAAGCCTGTCGCGGCAAACACCCGCTCGGCTTCGTGTAATATGGCTTCACGGGTCGCATCCGCGCGCTCCTTGCGCGTCGACGGGATCGGAATGGTCATATTCATCACGCCTATTTGGCGCATCCGAATGCCGCTTGCAAATCCCGCTTCTCCGATTACAAATTCATCTACTCACCAGTAGGTGAATCGACGCGGGAACAAATATCCGCGCAAAAATGGGAGGGAGAGCATATGTCGATAGAAGGATTGCGCCTGTCACGTATCGCACTCGCGGCATCGGCCGCGACCTGGCTCGCGGTAACGCCCGCGGCCGCGCAGCAAAGCACGGAGGATCAGACCGTCGGCGTCGCCGACATCGTGGTGACCGCCCAGAAGCGCGAAGAAAATCTTCAGGATACGCCGATCTCGATGGTGGCGCTCAGCGCGGAGACGCTCGAAGAAAAGGGCATTGGCTCGCTTTCCGACCTCTTCACCGGAACGGTCCCATCGATCCGCATCGCGCCGTTCGTCGGCCGCGTCTCCGCCGTCAGCATCGGCATGCGCGGGCTGGTCCCGGTCGACGCCACACAGGTCAGCCGCGATCCCACGGTCGGCATCTATATCGACAGCGTCTATCTCGGCCGCGTGTCGGGGCTCGGCATGGAGCTCGCCGACATCGAGCGCATCGAGGTGCTGCGCGGGCCGCAGGGCACGCTGTTCGGCCGCAACACGATCGGCGGCGCGATCAGCGTGGTGTCGAAGAAGCCGACCGGCGAGGCGAGCGCCGACCTCAAGGCGGGCATCGGCAATTACCGCGGTCGCTCGTTCGCCGCGCACGTCAACCTGCCCGAAGCGGCGGGCCTCAGCGTCAAGGTCGACGGCGTTTTCGAGGGGCGCGGCGGACTGGTGGATAATCCGCTGCCCGGCGCGCTCGATTATAGCGAGATCAAGCGATACGGCTTCAAGATCTCGGCGCTCTGGCGGCTGGCCGATAATGTGTCGCTGCTCTATGCTTATGATCTCTCGCGCGACAAATCGACGGGCTATTATCATTACATCACGGCTTCGACCCAGTCGCCCGCGGTCACGCCATCCTTCATCAAGCTCGATACCGGCCGCGTGCGAACCGGACGCTTCGGTTTCCCCGTCTTCCGCAATCCGCAGGAGGCGAAGGGCCACAGCCTCACCGCCGAATGGGATGTCAGCGACGCGCTGACGATCCGTTCGATCTCGGCCTGGCGCAATCTCGATTCGACCCAGCTCGACACCGACGAGGGATCGAACACGACATGGGGGCCGAACCGCCGCTTCGCCCGCCTGAGCTATGCCAATGTGAAGCAGCACCAGTTCAGCCAGGAGGTCCAGCTCGTCGGCGATGTCGGCGAACTGAAATTCGTCGTCGGCGCTTATTATTTCGAGGAAGAGGGTCAGGACGAGGCGATCGTCTATTCGCTCGGAACGCTCAATTCGACGCTGACCGGGGTCAATTTCTTCCCCGCGCCGTCGCCCGACGGCGGCGCGACCCGGCTTCCCGACCGCGCGGCGCAGGTCGATGTCAAATCCAAGGCGCTGTTCGGGCAGGCGACATGGTCGCCCGAAGCGCTGCGCGGGCTGCATATTACCGCCGGCGCGCGCTACACCGACGATCACAAGGACGGCCGCCTTCTGTTCATCGCGGGGGTGAACCCGAACCTGGATTTCGTCTTCGATTCGAGCCGCGTCGATCCGATGGCGACGATCGCCTATGACTTTAGCGAGGACATCAACGCCTATGTGAAGTGGAGCCGCGCCTATCGCGCGGGCGGCGCCAACACACGTTCGGTGATATTGCGCACCTTTGGCGAGGAGGAACTGACGGCGTGGGAAGCCGGTGTGAAGGCGGACCTGTTCGACCGCAGGCTGCGCGTCAACGTCGCCGCCTATATCAGCCGCCTCTCGAACCAGCAGGTGGATTTCCTGAATCCGGTTTTCATCTCGAATACGGAAACGGTCAACGCGCCCGAAAAGCGCAAGATCAAGGGGATCGAGGCCGATATCACGCTCGTTCCGGTGCGCGGCCTGTCGCTGTCGGCCAACTATGTCTACACCGACGCCCCGCCCACGCCGGTGCGAAATATCTTCACCGGTGTGATCGAACAGGCATCATCCGCCTTTACACCGACGCATGCGGCGTCCTTTTCGGCCGACTATGTCTTTCCCGCTTTTTCCTTTGGCGAGTTGCGTGCCTATGTCGGCCTCGATACCGCCGGGAATTACATCCCCAACGGCACGGTTACGGTCAAGGCGGACAAGGCGCTGCTGCTCAACGGCAGGCTGACGCTGGGCGACATCGATCTCGGCCGCCTCGGCGAACTGGAAGTCGCGCTTTGGGGCAAGAATCTGACCAATACGACCTACAATCTCTTCGATTTCCGTATCCCCGGCAGGACCACTGCCACGCTCTATAACGAGCCGCGAACCTATGGCCTCGAAGCCCGGGTGAAATTCTGACGATAAAGCCAGCCCGGCGGGGCCTCCCTCGCCGGGCAACTGCCGGAGAAAAGCACATGAAGAAGTCACTATTCGCGCTGCTGCTGCTCGCGCCCGCAACGGCGATCGCTCATCCCGCACCCACGTCGGCGCAAGCCGATTCCGCAACGACCAAGGCGCGCGAGATCGCGCTCGCCGGCGGCGACAATTTCCGCGACGTCGGCGGCTATCGGACGAAAGACGGCCATTCGGTGGTCTGGGGCAAGCTTTATCGCTCGGCGTCGGTCGGGCGTTACACCGCCGACGATCAGGCCTTGGTCCGCAAACTGGGGGTCGGGTCGATCATCGACCTGCGCTCGACGCGCGAGCGCCAGGCCGACAAGATGCCGTGGATGCAGGACTCGGGGCTCGGTTATTGGGCCCGCGATTACGACCTGTCGGGCGGCAATCTGGGCGCATTGTTCGCGAAAGGTACGACGCTCGACGCCGGAACGATGCGTGGCGTGATGATTCAGGGCTATCGAGGCTTTCCCAAGGAACAGGCGGCGTCCTATCGCATGCTGTTCGACAGGCTTTTGACCTCCGACAAGGCGGTCATCGTCAACTGCACCGCGGGCAAGGATCGCACCGGCCTCGGCGTCGCGCTCGTCCTGAGCGCGCTCGGAGTTCCCTATGAGGCGATCATGGAGGATTATCTGCTGAGCAACAGCTTGCTCGATGCAGACGCGCTGCGCGCCGATAAGGGGATGAGCGCCGCCATGTCAGCGCTGCCCGCCGATGTCGCCAAGCCCCTGCTTGGAGTCGAACGCGCCTATCTCGACGCCGCCTTCGACCAGATCCGCAAGGACTATGGCGACGTCGACACCTATCTGGCGCGCGAACTCGGAGTGGATTCAAAGGCTTTGCAGCGGTTGCGCAAGCAGATGCTGCGCTAGAATGCGGCGCGGGGTCGGCCGGCAGGCCGATCTCGTCCGCCTCATACTGCGCAGCGTCGCCGTCCTCGGCTGACCCGCCCCCAAAAGGGGGTGGCGGCGCGCGCGCCGACGCCGCAATCCGGGCGTCCTATCTAGTCCAATTGAGCGATGCGCGGCCGCGGCCGGGCGATAGGGTCGACACCTGCCCGCCCACCAGCGCGGCCGGATGAGGAGCAAAAGGTCATGGCCGCCAATCCCGACGCCATCGCATTCCGGAGCGCGCTCGGCACGTTCGCGACCGGGGTCACGATCGTCACGACGCGGAACGCCGCGGGCGAGGATTGCGGGCTGACCGCCAACAGCTTCAACTCGGTCTCGCTCGATCCGCCGATGGTGCTGTGGAGCCTCGCGCGCACGTCAAAGAGCATGGAGGCGTTTCAGGGCGCCGCGCATTTCGCGGTGCATATCCTCGCCGCCGATCAGGAGGCGCTCTCGAATGGCTTCGCCAAGCGCGGCGCGGACAAGTTCGCCGGCGCCAAAATCGAGCGCGGCGAAGGCGATGTGCCGCTGCTCACCGGCTGCTCGGCGCGTTTCCAGTGCCGCACCGCCTATCAATATGAGGGCGGCGATCACATCATCTTCGTGGGCGAGGTCATTGCCTTCGACCATGAGGACCGCGCACCCCTGCTCTTCCATGGCGGTCGCTATGCGCTGGCCGCGCGCAAGGCCGCGATGCTCACCGCCTGCGATGCGGGCGCGCAACCCGCGGGCAGTTTCGGCGAGGATTTTCTCGGCTATCTGCTCGGCCGCGCGCATTTCCAGCTTTATGGGCGGATGCAGGATAGTTTGCGCGATCACCATCTCGATGCCACCGATCACTTCACCCTGAGCGTGCTCGGCATCAACGACGGGCGCACCGCCGCCGAGATCGACGGCCTGATCGGCTATACCGGCACGCACATCACCCCCGAACGCATCGCATCGCTCGCGGCGCGCGGTATCGTCCAGGCCGATCCGACCGACCGGATCTGGCTGACCCACACCGGCCGGCGGACCCTCGTCGAGCTTACCGCCGCCGCCAAGGCGGCCGAGGAGGACGCGCTCGGAGCTTTCGACGAGAATGAAACAGCGCTGCTCAAGCATCTGCTCAAGCACGTGATCCGCAGCACCGATCCCGGGCTTCCCGACCCGTGGGCGGCGCAGGAGACACTATAAACACCGGCCCATAACGAAGGAACGCCCGAGGATGGAGAAGATACGGACAATCGCGGGCCATGGTCCGATCGCCCAGATCGCCTGGCTGACCGGGGATCTGGATCGCGCAATCGATCAATGGCGCCTCCTCGCGGGCGTTGGCCCGTGGACCGTCTATCGCAACGTCACCCTCGACGGCGACTATCGCGGCACGCCCGCCACGATCGGGATCGATGTCGGGCTTGCGTATCAAGGCGAGACCCAGATCGAGCTGATCGCGCCGCACGGCACCGGCCCCTCGCCCTACCATGACACAGATGGCCGCGTGCGCGTGGGCATGCACCACGTCGCCTGGCTGGTGGACGACGTCGCAGCCGCCGCGAAGGATGCCGCCGCCGCGGGCCTCGTTCCCGTCTTCAGCGCCGAGAGCGGCGGCGGCGCGACGCGCGTCGCCTATCTCGAGACGCCGGGCGAACCCGCGATCCTGCTCGAACTGATCGAGGCGACCCCGATGATCCGCGAGGGCTTTGTGGCAGGAACCGCCGCAGCCCGCGACTGGGACGGCAGCAACCCCGTTACCGTTTTCGACTTCGCAGCCTGAGGGAGCATCATGGAAAAGGTCATTTACGCGCTGTGGAAAGACCCCGTGGAGGAAGACGCGCGCTTCACCGCGCGGCTGCTGGGCGACATCGCGCCGCGGCTTGGCGGACTGGCGCACGCCGTGCGCGTCAATGTGCAGGATGACAGCGTCAGGGCCGGCACCTCGCCGCGCATGACCTCGACCCGCCCGCAGATGGATGCCGTGGTGCAACTCTGGCTGCCGAGCGCAAACGACTCCGAGCGCGCCGCGGTCGATGCGATCATCGCCGACGCCGCGCCGCGCCATGCCGCCTGGCTGGCGAGCGAATCCACCATTATCGCGAACACGCTGCATCCGCCGATGCCCGGCGCGCGCACCGAAGGCTTTTCGCAGATCGTCTTTCTCGGCCTGCCGCCACGGTTGAGCTGGGACGCATGGCGCGACGCGTGGCAGCGCCAGCATTCGGCGGTCGCGGTCGATACGCAAAGCAATTTCGAATATGTCCAGAATCTGATCGTGCGGCCACTGAGCTATGGCGCGCCCGCCTATGTCGCGATGGTGGAGGAATGCTTCCCCGCCGCCGCGCTGACCGACGACGCGGTCTATTTCGACGCGGCGGACGCCCCCGCGCGGCTCGCCGAAAACCAGCAGCTGATGATGGAAAGCTGCGCGCGCTTCATCGATTTCGACCGGATCGACTGCATCCCGACCAGCCAGTTCGATATCCGGCCGTTCCAACGCTAACCAACACGCCGCGCAACGTTCGCGGCGGGAACCGAAAAGGATAGACCATGCCGAACGTCGATGAATCGCTGACCTATATCGACCCCGGCGCCATCGTCCGCTCGGAACGCGTCGAAATCGACGCCCCCGCCGCGGTGGTCTGGGAGATATTGGTCGATCTGCCCCGCTATGGCGAATGGAATCCCTTTTGCATCGCCGCCGAATCGACGCTCGCCATGGGCGCGCCCGTTAATATGACGCTCAAAAGCTATACCGAACCCGATACGGTCTTTCCCAATTGCGAATATGTCTGCGCGTTCGAGCCCGGAAAGCTGCTGTCATGGGAACTTCCCCATGCCGAAGCCTGGCCCTATCCGGCGCGGCGCGATCAGGTCATCGAGGAACTCGGCGACAGTGCCTGCGCCTATCATTCGACCGATGCCTTTCTGGGCCCCAACGGCATTCATGTGATGCGTTTTGCCGGCCCCTGGGTGAAGCGCGCTTTCGACGACACCGCTTATGCGCTCAAGGCCCGCGCCGAAGCGATGTATCGGGATCGCAAGGCCGCCGGGTGATCCGGGCCGGGCCGCTTCAGAACTGAAAATAGTGAAGCCGGGGGTCGCTCATTTGCGACCCCCGGCTTCACGAGATCATGGCATGCGGCTCTCTAGAATTTGAAGCCGAGCTCGACGCCAAAGCTGCGCGGATCGCCATACATGACGCCGGCGAAGCCGAGCGAACCGAAGTCGATCCCCGACAGCGCATAATCTTCCTTGGTCAGATTCTTGCCCCATACCGAGATCGAGGCCCGGGCGCCGCCAACCCCGATATCGGCGATCGAGAGGCGGGCACTCAGCAGGCCGACCCCGCCATCGGAGATTTCCTCGTTGAACGGATTGACCGGGTGCCAATAGACCTTGCTGCGATAGCTCCAGTCGGCGCGCGCGATCAGCTTGCCGAAATTGCCGAGCTCGGTTTCATATTGCGCGCCGACATTGGCGGTCGTCGCGGCCGAATATTGGAACTTGGCGACGTCCGAAATATCGGTCGGAACACCGGTCATCGGATCGACGAAGGTGAACCTTTTATATTTACGGTCGGTATAGCCGAACGACGCATCGACGGTGAGCCCATCGGCGATCTGCGCCTGCAGCTCGGCTTCGATACCCGTGTAGGTGGCCTTCGCGGCATTCACCGTCGTGCTGGCCGCGCCGCCGGTGCCGGCGAGGAATTGCTGCACCTGCAGGTCGTCATAGATCGCGTGGAAAGCGGCGACGTTGAAGCGGACGCGGCGATCGAACAACTCGCTCTTGAACCCGATTTCATAGGACACGAGGTCCTCGGGATTGAAGCCATTATTGTCCGCCGCACGGGCGTTGAAACCACCCGCCTTATAACCCGTGCTGACACGGGCATAGGTCATGATGTCGTCGCTCCAGTCATAGGAGATATTGGCAAGCCAGTTCAGGCGATTAAACTTGCGCGTCAGATCGCGCGGCGCGGTCGGCGCCGGCGCCGACTGGATCAGATGCTTCTTGTCCTCGGTATAGCGAATGCCGCCGGTGATGCTCAGCCGGCTGTCGAGCGCCGCCGGTTTCCAGGTAAGCTGGCTGAA
>SCNS01000035.1 GCA_005503215.1 Sphingomonadaceae bacterium 3R27C6
TGGTGCCCCTGGCCGGACTCGAACCAGCACTCCTTGCGGAACCGCATTTTGAGTGCGGCGCGTCTACCAATTTCACCACAGGGGCCCGTGGACGGTGGTCCCGATAGGGCCGGATACCCTATCTTGCCAAGCTATTTCTTGAGCTCTTTCGCGAGCGTCTTCGCGGTCGCCTTGCCATAGGGCGGCTTGAAGCCCGCGAGCCCCGCGACGTCGAGCTTCGGCTGGCGATAGACGGCGCGCGCGTGGCTGAAGGTGCGGAACCCGTCGACTCCGTGATAATTGCCCATGCCCGACGGCCCGACGCCGCCGAAGGGCAGATCCTCCATCGCATTGTGGAACAAGACGTCGTTGACCGTCACGCCGCCCGAGATCGTCCGCGTCAGCACGCGATCCTCCTCGCTCTTGTCCTGCCCGAAATAATAGAGGCCGAGCGGGCGGTCGTTCGCGTTCACATAATCGATCGCATCGTCGATATGCTTGTACGTCTTCACCGGCAGGATCGGGCCGAAGATCTCCTCCTGCATCACCTTCATGTCGTCGGTCGGGTTGCGCACGATGTGAAGCGGCATCTTGTGACCGTTCGAGCTCGCGAAATCCTCGCCCCCCGGATTGACCTCGATCACCTCGGCGCCCTTCTCGCGCGCATCGGCGAGGTAGCTTTGCAGCCGGTCGTAATTGCGCGTGTTGACGACCGAGGTGTAATCGTCGTTGGCGAGCAAGGTCGGATAAAGCGCGGCCGCGCCTTTGGTAACGCTGTCGATCACCGCGCCTTCCTGATCCTCGGCGACGAGCAGATAGTCGGGCGCGAGGCAGATCTGCCCCGCGTTCATCATCTTGCCGAGCGCGACGCGCTGGCCGACGAGATCCTTGTTCGCGCTGCGCCCGATGAAGGTCGGCGACTTTCCGCCTAGTTCGAGGGTGACGGGCACCAGATTATCGGCCGCGGCGCGCATGATGTGGCGCCCGACGCTCGTCGCGCCGGTGAAGATCATATGGTCGAAGGCGAGCTTCGAGAAAGCGACGCCGACGTCGGAATCGCCGGTGAACACCGCCATTTCGCTCGCGTCGAAATAATCGGGCACCAGCCGCGCCATCAGCGCCGAGACATTTTCGGTGAACTCAGACGGCTTGATCATCGCACGGTTGCCCGCCGCGAGCACCCCCGCCATCGGCACGAAGACCATGCCGACCGGAAAATTCCACGGCGCGACGATGCCGACGACGCCCTTCGGCTGATAGACAACCTCGGCCTTCGCGCCGAGCATGCCGAGCGGGAAAGTCGGCTTGCGCTTCTCGCCCTTCGACCAGCTCGCCATATGCTTTTTCGCATGCTTCAAGGCGCTGACCGAGGGCATGATGTCGGTCATCAACGTCTGTTCGCGGCTGCGATGGCCGAAATCCTCGCTCACCGCCTTCGCGAATTCTTCCTTATTGTCGACGAGCAGCGCGACCGCGCGGTCGATGCGGTCGGCGCGGACGCTCAGGCTTTCGGGCATCGCCGCGGTAAAGCTCGCCTTTTGCGCTGCGAGAACCTCGTGCATGCGCCGGGTTTCACCGTCAATTTCGCTTGCGAGCGTCGCCATTATCTTTCTCCCACTACCCTTTCGCCCGTTTCACCATGGCAGAGGGCAGGTTGCAAGTTGAAACCCGCTGCGAGCGCCAGTTTCGATTTGGCGAAGTGGCGGAAAACTGCCTAACTTCACACTGGAATCGCGGTCTGGCAAAGCTCCTTTTCGGGACATGCGGAGGAGGCTAGTGTGGCGGGCTTTTGTAGGACAGCGGTTTTTCAGGCAGCGGTAAATTGGAGCAAAGTGGGCTGTCACCGCAATTCCGCTGGCGCTGCCGACGTTGACCGAAGCAGACATGTGTTTCGTCGAGGGAAAATTGCCCGGACGCGATCCCGCCCTAGCGTCGCGCGATCCTTTATAGGGGCAATGTCATGCGAACTCCCGTCGTCCTGCTCGGCCTTTTTCTGACAGGGCTGGCTCCCGTCCCGATCGCCCTGGCCCAGAATCCGACCGCAACGGCATCGGACGAATTGCTCGCGGTAGGCCAGACCCTGCCCCGCTTCGATCGGCTGCGCCCCGGAACCTCACGCTATCTTCGCTACGCCGTGCGCGGTGACCGGCGGACGATCGTCGACCTCTGGAGCCGGACGATCGCGTTCGATCCCGACCCGGTGACCGGCGAGCGGCGGCTCCACATCACGCAGATCTGGGAGGGTATCGGCCAATCCGAACGGCGGCTCGATAGCTGGTTCGAGAATGAAACCTTCCGCCCGCTCTCGCATCGGACCCGGTTCATCGACGCCACCACGACCGCCGTTGCCGGCGTGTTGTTCACGCCCGGGCATGTGCGCGGGGATGCGGCCGTCACCGACAACCGCCTTGCCGCGCTCGACGTCGCCACGCCGACAGGGACGTTCAACTTCGAGACCGACATCGAGATGATGACCACGCTGCCCTGGCGCGAAGGCTATGCGGCGCGCATCCCCTTCTATCACCCCGGCGGCGGGGCGCCGCAAGCCTATGGCATCAGCGTCACCGGCGCCGAACCGGTCGCGTTCGGTGGGCGTCAGGTTGAGTGCTGGGTCGTGACGCTCGACTATGGCCGCGGCGCAACCGGCCGATTCTGGATTGCCAAGGACAGTCAGGCGGTGCTCAAGGTCGAGCAGCGCACACCCGGCCAGCCTACGCTCTACAAGGTGCTGCTTCCGTCCGAATGATCGACCGGTGGCGGAATTATGTGGCCGTCACCAAATGGCGATGCCGACGCTGCCCCCTTTCGCAAGTGCAGCAAAGTCGCTAATCGGGCCGCCGACGTATCTTTCCCCACCGGAGTCTTTCGCCATGACCGCCACCGATCCCGTCGTTTTCCTCTCCTACGCCCGCACCCCGATGGGCAGCATGCAGGGCAGCCTGTCGGACGCGAGCGCCACCGATCTCGGCGCGACCGCGGTGAAGGCAGCGGTCGAGCGCGCTGGCGTGTCGGGCGACGATATCGAACGCATTTACATGGGCTGCGTGCTTCCCGCCGGGCTTGGCCAGGCGCCGGCGCGCCAGGCTGCGATCAAGGCGGGCCTGCCCAAGTCGGTGCAAGCCACGACCGTGAACAAAGTGTGCGGTTCGGGTATGCAGACCGTGATCATGGGCGCCGAAGCGCTCGCCGCGGGCAGCATCGACATGGTCGTCGCGGGCGGCATGGAATCGATGACCAACGCGCCCTATCTGCTCAAGAAGCATCGTTCGGGCGCGCGCATCGGTCACGACACCGCCTATGACCATATGTTCCTCGACGGGCTCGAGGACGCCTATGAAGCCGGCCGCGCGATGGGCACTTTCGCGCAGGACACCGCCGACGCGTACCAGCTCTCGCGCCAGGCGCAGGACGATTATTCGATCGAATCGCTGAGCCGCGCCAAGGCCGCGATCGCCGACGGCGCCTTCGCCAGTGAAATCGCGCCCGTCACCATCGCGGGCCGCAAGGGCGATGTCATCGTCGACACCGACGAAGCCCCCGGCAAGGGCATGCCCGACAAGATCCCGACGCTGAAGCCCGCCTTTGCCAAGGACGGCACGATCACAGCGGCGACCAGCTCGTCGATTTCGGATGGCGCCGCCGCGGTCGTTCTCACCCGCCAGTCGGTCGCCGAGGCCAAGGGTGCGAAGCCCGTCGCCCGCCTCGTCGCGCACGCCGCGCACGCACAGGAGCCTAAGGACTTCACCGTCGCCCCCGTCGGCGCGATCAACAAGCTGCTCGCCAAAACCGGCTGGGCGATCGGCGACGTCGACCTGTTCGAAGTCAACGAAGCCTTCGCCTGCGTCGCGATGTTTGCGATGCACGACCTTGGCATCCCGCACGAGAAGATCAACGTCCACGGCGGCGCGACCGCGCTCGGTCACCCGATCGGCGCCAGCGGCACGCGCATCATCACCACGCTGATCGCGGCGCTCCAGCGCCACGGCAAGACGCGCGGTATCGCCAGCCTGTGCATCGGCGGCGGCGAAGCGACCGCGGTCGCGGTCGAGCTGGTCTAAAACCGACCATCGCGAAAAGTTGCACGGCGCCGTCGCAAGACGGCGCCGTTTCGTCGTATTGCCGCGACAATTTGCGACACTAATGTCCTGAAAATAAACGGCGCATTCCGGCTCCGTTCAAATGCGCTCGCCTATTCCATGTTTGTCATCGGGCAGATCCCCTCCCCCCTGACCGACTGAAAAGGAATGGCACAATGAAGAGCAAATTTCTCACCGCCGGCCTGATCGCCGCGATGATGGTTCCCGCAATGGCGCAGGCGCAGACCCGCGAGATCCGCGAAGATCGCCGCGACGTCCGCGAAGAGCAGCGCGAATTGCGTCACGCCCAGCGTTACGGCGACCGTGACGACGTGCGCGAGGAACGCCGCGAGTATCGCGACGCCCGTCAGGACCTGCGCGAAAGCCAGCGCGACTGGCGTCAGGATCGCCGCTATTCGAACTATCGCGCACCGTTCCGCTATCAGCAGTTCCGTGTCGGTTCGACCCTGCGCCCGAATTATTACGCTCCGGCCTATCGCCCGAGCTGGGACAACCGCTGGGGTGTGCCGCGCGCCGGTCGCAACCTGACCTATGTGCGCCACTATAACGACCTGCTGCTCGTCAACGAGCGCAATGGCCGGGTGGTGAGGGTGTACCGCAACCACTTCAACTGGCGCCGCTAAGCCATAGACTGGCGTTCGTCTCAAAGAGGGTCGATGGGCAACCATCGGCCCTTTTTTGCAGCCCGGCGATTGTCGTTGCGGCGCGCTCGCCAGGGGCATAGCCTGCGACCATTCTTGTGGGAGATATCGACATGAAGAAACTGGTTCTGCTCGCCGCGCTCACCGCGCTATCGGCCTGTTCGCAAAAGGCCGAAGAGTCGAAGGACGGCACGGCGGCGCCCGCCGAAACGGCAGCGCCCGCTCCCGCCGCCAATCCGGGGACCGCGCCGGGCAGCTATGACGTCAAGATGGCCGACGGCACAACGGCTTCGACGATCATCAACGCGGACGGAACCTATGCCGACATCGACGCGAAAGGAAACGCCGCCCAAAAGGGCAAGTTCGCGCACAAGGATGGCAAGGATTGTTTCGATCCCGATGGCGACGAAGCCGAGGTGTGCTGGAACCTGTCGCCCGTTGCCGCCGATGGCAGCTTCACCGCCACGGCGCCCGACGGAATGACTGTGACCGTCACACCCAAGAAGAGCTGACGCAAGCGGCAGGATTCGGGACCGGCCTAGATTCGTAGGCGAGGTCAGTCGCCCCAGATATGGTCGGTCTGGATCCAGCCCTTACGGCCCTTGACGTCGAACAGGCACCAGCCGTCCTTGCAATCGGTGATCCGGCCGACGACGCCGGGCTCGGCGCGATAGGCGACCCCCGCCGAAAGGCTGGCGTCTTCGCGAAGCGGGCGGATTTCGCCGGTGACGATGGCGGTGCGCGTGCGGCTAAGCAAACGCGCCGCCATCCAGCCCTGCGTCCCGTCGGGATCCTCGATCTTGCGCCAGGTTTCGAACCGCGCAACCACCTTGACCGGCAAATCCTTGCGCCGATATTCCCAGATCACCGGAACATCGGGCGACGGGCCCTTGCGCATGCGCGCTTCGTCGACGCTGATCGACGCCCAATAAGGCAACGGGACAGGATCGGATTGCGCCGACGCCGGTCCCACCACGGCAAGGCTGAGCAATATCATCGCAAATTTACGGCTGGTCATAACCGACCCTTGTCAAAATCGGCGGGCATTATCAACCGGTCGCACGTCGCAAACGGTCCGTCGTCCACAGATATCCGCGCGACTTCCCCTTGACCCCCTCGCATCGGCGCGCTCTATCGGCGGCCATGCCCGATTCATCCCGCCCGAAACGCCCGCGCGTCATCGTTACCCGCCAGTTGATGCCGCATGTCGAAGGCCGCATGGCCGAATTGTTCGACGTGTCGCTGTCGGCGCGCGACGAGGCTTTTACGCGGAACGAATTGAAGGCCGCGGTTGCCGACTGCGACGTGTTCGTGCCGACCGTGACCGATGAGGTCGACGCCGATATCATCAACGCCGCGGGCGACCGGCTGAAACTGATCGCGAATTTCGGCGCCGGGGTCGACCATATCGACCTCGCCGCCGCGCGCGCCAAGGGCATCATGGTATCGAACACGCCGGGCGTGTTTACCGAGGATACCGCCGACATGACGATGGCGCTGATCCTCAGCGTCCCGCGCCGCCTCGCCGAGGGTGAGAAACTGATGCGGTCGGGCCAATGGGCGGGCTGGGCGCCGAGCGCGATGCTCGGCCACCGCGTCGGCGGCAAATTGCTCGGCATCATCGGCATGGGGCGCATCGGCCTCGCCGTCGCGCACCGCGCGCGCGCGTTCGGCCTGTCGATCCATTATCACAACCGCCGCCGCCTGCCCGAAGCGATCGAGGAAGAACTCGGCGCAAGCTATCACGCCAGCGTCGACACGCTGCTTCGAATCAGCGACGTGGTGACGATCCACTGCCCGCACACCGCCGAAACGCACGAGATCGTCAACGCCGCGCGGATCGGCGCGATGAAGCCGACCGCTTACCTCATCAACACCGCGCGCGGCGAAATCGTCGACGAAAAGGCGCTGGTCGCGGCGCTCCAGACCGGCCGCATCGCGGGTGCCGGGCTCGACGTCTATACGCACGAGCCCGCGGTCGACCCCGCGCTGCTCGCGCTCCAGAATGTCGTGCTGCTCCCGCACCTCGGCTCGGCGACGATCGAAGGCCGCGAAGCTTCGGGCGAAAAGGTCATCGCCAACATCCGCGCCTGGTGCGACGGCCACCGCCCGCCCGACCAGGTGCTGGAGGGGTGGGCCTGACGACAGCGCTCCGATGCAAAAACGCGTTGCCGATCGCTACGGCATCGGGGTAGTCAGCGTTGGCTGCACTTGAGGTCGATCACCCGCATCGCGAGTTCGCTCGGCTTCTTCCCTTCGCGCGCGACTTCTTCATCGATGCAGCGTTGCCGCGGTGTTCGCCGGTCCACGCTATTACCGTCACGCATTAGTTGCTCGAGAGTCGCCAGTTCGCGCCGCTCGGTATCGCTGAGGTCGCGTACCGACTTGGCGCCGCTACGGAGCAATTCATAGTTGCGCTGGGCACGCTCGGCGGGGGTCTCGGCAAACGCGCCGCCCGCGCCGAGGGTCCCGAGAGACAGCACCGCGACAACCGCCGCCATTCGCCAAATGTGCGTCATGCAACTATGTCCATCCATTCTCGCAAAGGCGGCGCGGACCTTATCAATCCCCCGTCAGAATCCGGTCGACGAGCTGTTTCACCGTTGGGGTGAAGTTGTTCGAGTAAAAGGGATCGGTCTTGAAATTGAATGCGGCGTGGCCCGCAAACATCAGATTTTGCTCGGGATCGCCGCCGTGCGCGATGTCCTGCAGCGTCTTCTGGATACAGAAGCTGCGCGGATCGGCGAGGTAGCCGGTGGTGTAATCGTCATGATCCTTCCACGACGAAAAACCGCAGTGCGAAAGGCAGCCCATGCAATCGGTCTGGTCCTTGCGGATCACCGCCTTGTCGGCTTCGGTCACGAACACGACCGTATTGTCGGGCGTCTTCAGCGCCTCGGTATAGCCTTCGGCCGCCCAATCGCGGGCGCGGGCGCGGTCATGCGGGGTGACCCAGAAATTCTTGCCCTTCACCCCGACGTCGAGCTGGACGATATGATCGCCGGCTTCCTGCTTCGAATAGGGAATCTGGCGCTCCGAGCGCGCTTCGAGGTCGCGCAGGAACGGGGTGCGCACCGCGCTGGAATAGAAGCCCGTCGGCGAAAAACGGTGGAGCAGCACGTCGCCGTCGTCGAGCGTGCGGAGACGGTCCTTCCACGCCTGCGGGATCGGGCTTTCCTCGGTGAGCAGCGGCCGGGTTCCGAACTGGAAGACGATCTGGCCGAGTTCGGGATTGTCGATCCAATTATCCCAGTCGCGCAGATACCAGACGCCGCCCGCCATCACGATCGGCACGCTGTCGGCAATCCCTTCGGCGCGCATCGTTTCGCGTAGCGCCGCGACGCGGGGATAGGGATCCTGCGGGACGAGCGGGTCTTCGGCGTTTGACAGGCCGTTATGGCCGCCGGCAAGCCACGGATCCTCGTAAACCACCGCGCCCAGCAGATGCGGGACCTTGTGATAGGCGCGCTTCCATAGCGCGCGAAAGGCGCGCGCCGAGCTGATGATCGGGAGGTACATGACATTGTGGCGCTCGGCGATTTCGCTGAGCTTGTAAGGCATGCCCGCGCCGCAGGTGACGCCGGCGATCTTGCCCTTGGTCCGTGCGAGCACGCCCTCGAGGATCTGCTGCGCGCCGCCCATTTCCCAGAGCACGTTGATGTTGATCGCGCCCTTGCCGCCCGACATCTCATACGCGCGCTCGACCTGCGCGACCGCGCCGTCGATGCCATATTGGATCAGCTCTTCGTGGCGCTCCTTGCGCGTCAGTGAATGATAAACCTGCGGAATGATCTTGCCTTCGGCGTCATAGCTGTCGGCGTTGACCGCCGACACGGTGCCGATCCCGCCCGCAGCGGCCCATGCGCCGCTCGACATATGGTTGGTCGCCGAAACACCTTTTCCACCCTCGACCAGCGGCCAGACTTCGCGTCCGCCGTAAAGGATGGGCTTCAAACCTTTGAACATTCTAAATCTCTTTCTCTCCACCGGCCGCGTCTCGCATCCCGGCCCCCTTGGCCGTTTCCGTAAGCGGAACACGGCCGTGAAAGTCAATGGGCGCGCCGCCTAGTCCCCGGAGAAAAGGCGGCGGCCTGCAAGCGCCCGACCATAGAGATTTTCATAGGCGGCGACCATGGTTGTTTCGTCGAAGTGCTCGGCAGCGATGCGCCGGTTCGCCGCGCCAACCTGCGCACGCAGCGTCGCGTCGCGCGCGAATTCGGCCAGCGCCGCGCGGAACCCGGCTTCGTCCGCCGCAATGAAACGGCGATTTTCCGCAGCCACCATCGCCGCGACATCGCCGACCTCGGGACTGACCACCGGCAGCCCCGCCGCCATCGCCTCGATCACCGCAATCGGCGCCTGTTCGCTCTGCGACGACAGCGCCAGCATGTCGAAATGACCAATCCAGCGCGCGGGTTCGGCCATGAAGCCCGGCATCACCAGCCGCTCGCCCATCCCGCAAGCCGCAGCTTCGGCCGCAATCGCGGCGCGTTCGGGCCCCTCGCCAACGATGACCAGCCGGACATTGGCGGGCAGCGTCGCGACCGCGCGGACGAGCCGCGGCAGATCCTTGACCTTGCGCAGCCCGGCGACGGTGCCGATCACCACCTCGCCCTCGCGCCGTTCCAGCCCCGCAATCGCGACCGAGGGCCTGGCTTCATAGGCCCCGGTGTCGATGCCGTTACGGATCAGTACCGTGCGCCGCCGTGCGCCCCATTCGTCCGCGGCGATCCGCTCGAGCAGCGTCGAGGGCACAACCAGCGCCTCGGCGGTCGGCAGCGCAAGGCGGCGAAAGCCGTTCCGCTTCCAGTTTCGCCGGACGCTCTCGTCCTCGTTAAAGCCGTCTTCATGGTGAATCAGCGGCGGCAGGTCGCGAAATGGCGCCAACAACCGGTGTGCCATCACCCCGTCCATCGACCCCCAATTATAGCTGAGGATTAGGTCGAATTGCCGCATATAGCGTACAAGATCGCGGTAGCGCGCGGGTCCGGGCTTGCCATGCAGCGCGGGCGCGTGGACCGGAAACGCAACGTCGATCCCCGGATCGATCGCATCGCGCGCGCCCAAAGCCTCGGGCACCGCCGACAGGATGGTATGGCGTGCGCGTGCGCCCATCAAATTCATCAAGCGGACGGCGCGCGCCTCCTTCCCGCCCAGCGAGAAGCTCGAATGGAGATGGAGCAGACGAACGGGACGGCTGCCGGTCACGCGGCGGGCAATTCCGCCGCCCAGGCATCAATCGCGGCGCGCGCTTCGGCTTCGTCCATCGTCGGCGCATGCCCGACCCCGGGCACTTCGACCAGCCGCGCGCGCGGGAGTTCGGCGACCATCTTTTCGCCTGCCGACCGCGCGAGAATGTCCGACAGTTCGCCGCGCAGGATCAGCAGCGGAACATCGCCCAGCGCGCGGTACACCGGCCACAGGTCCATCGCGGCATCGCCGCCGCCTGGGACGCGCAGCGGCGCCGCGATCTGCTTGTCATAGTCGGTGACGATGCGGCCTTCGGCGGTCAGCCGATGCGTGCGCTTGGTCAGCCGCAGCCAGTCGTGGATTTCATACCCCGGATAGACCGCGCCATTGAGTTCGGCGAACGCGCGCGCCGCATGCATCCACGTCGGCTGACTACCGCCCGCGCCGATATAGTCGCGGATTCGCTCCAGCCCCGCGGTCTGGAGTTCGGGGCCGACATCGTTCAGCACCGCGCCGACGATCCGCCCCGGCAGCGCCGCCGCCAGCAGCATCGCGACCAGCCCGCCGAGCGAGGTGCCGATCGCCGCAAAGCGTCCGATGGCAAGCTCGTCCAGCATCGCGACGACGTCCTGCACATAGGTCAGCGGGACATAGGTCATCGGATCCTTGGCAAAGGCGCTTTCGCCGCGCCCGCGGAATTCGATCACGATAACCTTGCGATATTGCGCGACATGCGGCGCGAGATCCTCGAAATCGCGGACATTGCGCGCGAGGCCCGGCATGCACAGGATCGGCGGTGCGCTTTCGCTGCCTTCAGGCCCGGCATAGACGCGCGCGTGCAGCCGGACGCCGTCGGACGACCACCAATAGTGGTCCGACCAGTCGCGGTGCCCATCCTGCTTTGCATCCTGCTGGGCCAATATGGCACGTCCCCTTGTTCGGCGTTGGCTCGCCCCGGCAAGCGGGACTCATCTCAGCGTCTATCGCCAACCACGCCGCGTGGTGCAAGCAATCCGTCGCCACAGGTTGCCGCCACCCCCTTTCGCCGATAAGAGCCGAGCGACCATGAGCGAGACCCTGCTTTCCTTCGAACCCGCAACCGGCGAAGAGCTTTGGCGCGGTCCGGTCAGCAATATCGACGACGAGGTCGCGATCGCGCGCCGGGCATGGCCCGAATGGGCCGCAAAGCCCGTGTCGTTCCGCACCGAAACGCTGCGCCGCTTCGTCGACCGCGTGAAGGCCGAGGGCGAGGCGTTCGCCGACCTGATCGCGCGCGAAACCGGAAAGCCGCTCTGGGAAGCGCGCACCGAGGTCGAATCAGTCTGTAACAAGGTCGATATTTCGGTCAAAGCCTATGCCGAGCGCACCCCCAATCGCCGTATCGAGGGCGCGATGGGGCTGCGCAACGCGGTGCGACACAAACCGCACGGCGCGCTCGCGGTGCTCGGCCCCTATAATTTTCCCGCCCACCTGCCGAACGGCCATATCGTCCCCGCGCTGATCGCCGGCAATTCGGTGCTGTTCAAACCGTCCGAAAAGACCCCGGCGGTGGGCGCCAAGCTCGTCGAGCTGTTCCACAGCGCGGGCGTGCCGCAAGAGGTGCTGCGCCTGATCGTCGGCGGCCCGGAAACGGGCAAGGCGCTCGCGGGGCATGAGGGCATCGACGGGCTGCTCTTCACCGGCTCGGCGCGCACCGGCCTCGCGCTCAACCGCCAGTTCGCGGGCCAGCCGGGCAAGATGCTCGCGCTCGAAATGGGCGGCAACAACCCGATCGTCGTGTGGGACACCGCCGACATCCGCACCGCGGCGATCATCGTCGTCCAGTCGGCCTTCCTCAGCGCCGGACAGCGGTGCAGCAATGCGCGGCGCCTGATCGTCCGCGACAGCCTTGCCGACAAGCTCATCGAGGAGGTTTGCGGCCTTGCGAACCGGTTGATCGTCGACCATCCGCACGCCGACCCCGCGCCCTATATGGGCCCGGTGATCGACAATGAGGCCGCCGACGGCCTGACCGAAAGCTTCCTGATCCTGATGTCGAACGGCGGCAAGGTGATCCGCCACATGACCCGCCCCGTCGCGGGCCGGCCCTTCCTGACCCCCGGCATCATCGACGTCACCGCGATGCCCGAGCGCCCCGATATCGAACTGTTCGGCCCGCTGCTCCAGGTGGTCCGCGTCGACAGTTTCGAGGCTGCGATCGCCGAGGCGAACAACACCGCTTTCGGCCTGTCGGCGTCGCTGATCGGCGGCACGCCGCAGCTTTACGACCAGTTCTGGGCCAATGCGCGCGCGGGCGTGATCAACTGGAACCGCCCGACCAATGGCGCCTCCTCGGCCGCGCCGTTCGGCGGAATCGGCCTGTCGGGCAATCACCGGCCCAGCGCCTTCTACGCCGCCGACTATTGCGCCTATCCGGTGGCGTCGGCCGAAAGCGATACGATGCGCGCCTCGATCGGCATCGGGCTACGCGATCCCGAGGGCTCGCAACTGGTGACCAAGAACTACCTTTAGGCCACCCCAATTTTACCTTCACCGGTGTCAAAAAAGCCTGCTTTGCCATGCGCGGGCCGGACGACCATCTACGGTGCATGGAAAAGACTCTCCCTCCTGCAGGCAAGCTGTGGCTCGTCGGCGCCGGTCCCGGCGATCCCGACCTGCTCACGCTGCGCGCCGCGCGGCTGCTCGAAAGCGCCGACCTCGTCGTCCACGACGGGCTTGTCGGCGAGGGCGTGCTCGCGCTGATCCCGGCGCATGTCGAGCGCATCAGCGTCGCGAAACAGCGCAGCCGCCACACGATGAAGCAGAATCTCATCAACGAACTGCTCGTGCGCGAAACGCTCGCCGGCAAACAGGTCGTGCGCCTCAAGGGCGGCGACCCCTTCATTTTCGGCCGTGGCGGCGAGGAACTCGACGCCGCGCGCCAAGCGGGCGTCGCGTGCGAAACCGTCCCCGGCATCACCGCTGCGGCGGGCTGCGCGGCGCAGGCGGGCCTCCCCCTCACCCACCGCGAGGATGCGAGCGCGGTCAGCTTCGTCGCCGGCCAGTGCAAGGATCTGACCGATCAGGACTGGTCGGGGCTCGCGGGGCACGGCCGCACGCTCGTCATCTACATGGGCCTCGCGACCGCGTCGGCGATCACCGACAAGCTGATCGCCGATGGCGTTTCGCCCGGCCTGCCCGTTGCGGTGATCGAGCGCGGCACGACCGCCGATGCGCGCGTCCTTCGCACGCTGCTCACCGACCTCGGCGACCTTGTCGTCCGCGAAAAAGTGCAAAGCCCCTCGCTCATCATCGTCGGCAAGGTCGCGGCGCGCGCCGATGCGCTCGACTGCCTCGGCGCGCCGGGCGTCGCCGCTCAAATAAGGGATTTCACATGAAGCTGCTCACGGGCAATGACCTGAAAACAGGATTTGTCACCTGGTGGACCGGTGCCGACTGGTCCCTGCATATCGAGGACGCCGCCGACGTCGGCGAGGCGGGCGAGGCGATCCTCGCCGCCGAGGAAGGCGCGCGCCGCGTCAACGCCCCCTATATCATCAACGGCGAGCAAACCGCCGACGGCCCGCGCCCCGCGCACATCAAGGACCGTATCCGTGCATTGGGGCCGACCGTGCGCCCCGACCTGACATTGAAACCCGCCGATCCCGCGGCCGGCGACTGGGTGATCTGACATGTATAAATATGACGAATATGACCATGCGATGGTCGACGCGCGCGTCGCCGAATTCAGCGATCAGGTGCGCCGCCGCCTCGCGGGCGAGATCACCGAGGATCAGTTCAAGCCGCTGCGGCTGATGAACGGCCTCTATCTCCAGTTGCACGCCTATATGCTGCGCGTCGCGGTGCCGTACGGGACGCTCGACAGCCGCCAGATGCGCATGCTCGCGCACATCGCGCGCAAGTACGATCGCGATTACGGCCATTTCACCACCCGCCAGAATATCCAGTATAACTGGATCAAGCTCGAGGACGCGCCCGCGATCCTCGAAGATCTCGCGTCGGTCGAAATGCACGCGATCCAGACGAGCGGCAATTGCATCCGCAACATCAGCTCGGACCAGTGGGCCGGCGCCGCCGCCGACGAAATCACCGACCCGCGCCCATGGGCCGAACTGCTGCGCCAGTGGTCTAGCTTCCACCCCGAATTCAGCTATTTGCCGCGCAAGTTTAAAATCGCCGTGATCGCGGCCGACGAAGACCGCGCCGCGATGCGCCTCCACGACATCGGCATCCAGATCGTCGAGAAGGACGGGCAGCACGGCGCCGCCTTCTACGTCGGCGGCGGCATGGGCCGCACCCCGATGATCGCGCCGCTGATCAAGGATTTCGTGCCGCTCGACGATATGCTGAGCTACGCCGAGGCATGCCTGCGCGTGTACAACCGCTATGGCCGCCGCGACAATATCTACAAGGCGCGCATCAAGATCCTGATCCACGAACTCGGCGCCGACGAATATCGCCGCCAGGTCGAGGAAGAGTTCAAGCATGTAAAGTCGCTCGGCATCGACCCGCCGAAGGCCGAATTCGACCGCATCGCGGCGCAGTTCGCGCCGCCGCCGCTCGACGCCTCGGCGCCCGACGCGATCGACCGCAGCGACCCCGATTTCGCGGTCTGGGTCGACCAGAATGTCGCCGCGCACAAGGCGCCGGGCCATGCGATCGTCAACATCAGCCTGAAGCCTATCGGCGGCATCCCCGGCGATGCCAGCTCGGCGCAGATCGACCTGATGGCCGACCTCGCCGAGAAATATAGCCACGACGAGCTGCGCGTCACCCATGCGCAGAACATCGTGCTGCCGCACGTCCGCAAGGCCGATCTTTACGCCGTGTGGCAGGCGCTCGACGCCGCGGGGCTCGCAACGCCGAATCTCGACCTGATCAGCGATATCATCGCCTGCCCGGGACTCGATTATTGCAGCCTCGCCAACGCGCGCTCGATCCCGGTCGCGCAGAAAATCGCGACGCGTTTTTCGGACCTCGGCCGCCAGAAGGAACTGGGCGAACTCAAGCTCAAGATTTCGGGCTGCATCAACGCCTGCGGTCACCATCATGCCGGCCACATCGGCATTCTCGGCGTCGACCGCAAAGGCACCGAAAACTACCAGCTGTCGCTCGGCGGATCGGGCGCGGAGGACGTCAGCCTCGGCACGATCACCGGCCCCGGCTTCGACGAGGATGGCGTCGTCGATGCGATCGAGCGCGTCACCGACAAATATCTCGCCGAACGCACCGAAGGCGAGCGCTTCGTCGACACCTTCCGCCGCGTCGGCATGGCCCCCTTCAAGGAGGCGATCTATGGTTGAGCATATTCATTCCGACGGCGAAGAACCCGCGGTCACCCTCGACGCCTTCCTGTCGCAATCGAACGCGACCGCGGTGCGGCTCGAACCCGATGAGGACGCCCGCGCGCTGATCCCGCATCTCGACCGGCTCGCGCTGATCGAGGTCGCCTTCCCCAAGTTTCGCGACGGCCGCGGCTATTCGTCGGCGCGCATCCTCCGCGAGGCGGGCTATGCCGGCGAACTGCGCGCACAGGGCGACGTGCTCGTCGACCAGATCGCCTATATGAAGCGCTGCGGTTTCGACACGTTCGCGCCCGAAAAGGCGCTGAATCCGGCCGATGTCGAGGCGGCGCTGGCGCGCTGGCCCGAACATTATCAGGGCGCAGCCGACGGTGCGGTGCCGATCTGGAAGCTGAGGCATGGCTGACGTGAAGACCTCTCCGCGCAAAGGCAGCGAAGACCGCACCCGCGACCGGATCGACGTCGCGCCGCGCTTCACGCAGGCCGACGTCATTCGCCTCAACAATCTCTTCCGCGGCCAGGACGCCGCCGAAGTGGTCGCGAGCGTGATCGGCGCGGGGCTGCTCGGCGAAACCGGGATCGTCTCGAGCTTCGGCGCCGAAAGCGCGGTGCTGCTCCATCTCGTGACGCGCGCCGCGCCCGACATGCCCGTGCTGTTCCTCGACACCGGCAAGCATTTCCCCGAAACCCTCGCCTATCGCGACGAACTGGCGGCGAAGCTCGGGCTCAACATCGTCAACCTGACCCCCGACGCCGACGATCTCGCCGCGAAGGACGCGACCGAGCTGCGCTGGTCGTACGACCCCGATGGTTGCTGCGAAATCCGCAAGGTGAAGCCGCTCGAAAAGGCGCTCGCCGATTTCGACACCTCGATCACCGGCCGCAAGGGCTTCCAGTCATCGACGCGGCAGGGGTTGGCGCGTTTCGAGCTCGACGGCTCGACCGGCCGCCTGAAATTCAACCCGCTCGCCAACTGGACGCGCGAACAGCTCGACGCCTATTTCGAGGCGCACGACCTGCCGCGCCACCCGCTCGAGGCCGAAGGCTATCCGTCGATCGGCTGCTCGCCCTGCACGTCGAAGGTCAAGCCGGGCGAAGACCCACGCTCGGGCCGCTGGCGCGGCTGGGACAAGACCGAGTGCGGCATCCACACCGAAGTGACGCCGCTCGGCGACGATCCGGCGAACGACCCGGCGTTCTGATTTTTCGTCACCCCGGCGAAGGCCGGGGTCGCACCCTCTCTCCATTGAGCACCGGCGAGATCGTGATCGGAGTCACGTGCCTCCGAACACCCTTCGCCGGGATGACGGGCTTAATTCGTCCTATTCATAATCCTCGAACGCCATGCTGTCGTCGGCGAGGTCGCTGAACTTCGTCGTCTTCGCCTCGAAGTGCATGCGGATCTTGCCCGTCGAGCCATGGCGCGATTTCGCGACGATCACTTCGGCGAGGCCGAAGACGCGCTCCATTTCGGCCGCCCATTCCTCATGCTGCGCGTGGATCTTCACATCGTCGCCCTCGACTGGGCGCTTGGGCTCCTTCGCCGCGACATAATAATCCTCGCGGAACACGAAGAGCACCATGTCGGCGTCCTGCTCGATCGAGCCCGATTCGCGAAGGTCGGACAGCTGCGGGCGCTTGTCCTCGCGGCTTTCGACCTGACGGCTGAGCTGCGACAGCGCCATCACCGGCACATGAAGTTCCTTGGCCAGCGTCTTCAAACCACGCGAAATTTCCGAAATTTCCTGCACGCGATTGTCGCCGCTCTTCGACGAGCCCTGAAGCAGCTGGAGATAGTCGACGATGATGAAGCCGATGCCGTGGCGCCGCTGCAAACGCCGCGCACGCGTGCGCAAGCCCGCGATCGTCAGGCCGGGCGTGTCGTCGATGAACAGGGGTAGCGTCTGGAGCTGCTGCGCCGCGCGGGAGAGTTGCTGGAACTGCTCCTTGCTGATCTTGCCCATGCGCAGCGCCTCGCCCGACACCCCCGACTGTTCGGCGAGCACGCGCGTCGCGAGCTGGTCGGCCGACATTTCGAGGCTGAAGAACGCGACCTTCGCGCCCATATTCTTTTCGGGCGGGATGCCGTCATCCTCGTCGCGGCGGAAACGCTCGGCGGCGTTGTACGCAATGTTCGTGGCGAGCGAGGTCTTGCCCATGCCCGGACGCCCCGCGAGGATCATCAAGTCCGAATTGTGCATGCCGCCGATCTTGGCGTTCATGCTGGCGATCCCGGTGGTGATCCCCGACAGATGGCCGCCCGAATTGAGCGCGCGCTCGGCCGCCTGCAGCGCAACAAGGCTTGCCTGGCTGAAATTCTTGACCGACCCCATCTCGGCCTCGCCCCCCGCGACGCGGTAGAGCGCGGTTTCGGCCTCCTCGATCTGCGCCTGCGGATCGACGCGTTCGCTCGTGTCGAGCGCGTTGTCGACGAGCGTGCGCCCGACGCCCGCCAATTCACGCAGCAGCGCGAGGTCGAAAATCTGGCGCGCGAAGTCGCGCGCGCCGATCAGGCCCGCGCCGCTGCCGGTGAGCTGCGCGAGGTAACCCACCCCGCCGACCGCCTTCATCGCCTCGTCGGCTTCGAAATAGGGCTTCAGCGTCACCGGGGTCGCGATGCTGTTGCGCTCGATCAGCGCCATCGTCTGCTGGAAGATACGGCCGTGCAGCGGTTCGAAAAAATGTTCGGGGTTGAGCGCGACGGGCAGATCCTCGACGACTCGGTTGTCGATCAGGATCGCACCGAGAAACGCGGCCTCAGCCTCGATATTACGCGGCATTTGGCGCGCGTCACCACTGGCGACGGCGGTCGGGATAAGGGCTAGTTCGGGCATCGCAATCTTCATGGGCCGGTGCCCGAGGCGGCGCAACCGGCGATGTCGCCCAGCCTATCATAACTGTGGAATGCTGTGAATAAGTCGGCTTGCCCTTCGCCCCCGGCCAAGTAGAAGCACGGACAGCATGAACCACGCAGACCCTTCGAAGCAACGGATCATTTCGGTCGAACTCGACGAGGGGTCGATCGTCTGGCGCAATCCCGACGTCGAGCAGGAACGCCGCGTCGCGATCTTCGATCTGATCGAAGACAATAAATTCGTGCCGCAGCGCGGTCATCCCGACGGCTATGCCGGCCCTTACCGCTTGATGCTGCGTGTCGAGGATGGCCGCCTGATCTTTGAAATTTCACGCGAAGATGGCTCGCCGCTCGAGGCGATCATCCTCGGACTCGGGCGTTTCCGCCGGCCGATCCGCGACTATTTCGCGATCTGCGACAGCTATTATCAGGCGATCAAGACCTCGACCGCGCAGCAGATCGAGACCGTCGACATGGCGCGGCGCGGCCTGCACAATGAGGCTGCGGAGATGCTGATGGACCGGCTCGACGGCAAGATCGCGGTCGATTTCGACACGGCGCGACGATTGTTCACGCTGATCTGCGTGCTGCACATCAAGGGCTGACAATGGCGACGGGGGCAATCAGGGGCGGAAAGGCGAACGGCACGCTGGCCGCGTGGCGCGCCGCGGCCGCGCGCCTGCTGCGCCGGATCGGCGCCGCGATCGTGCTCCTGCTCCTCGCCGCCGGCCTTGCGCTCTGGTGGGCCGCGCGCTGGACCCCCGATCGTGCGCTCTATCCGACGCAGGGCGTGACGATCGACGCGGGCAACGGCGATGTCCGTTGGGGGTCGATCAAGGCCGCCGGCGCCGATTTCGCCTATATCATGGGAACCGACGGGTCCGCCGCCGTCGACCCGAAATTCGCGCGCAACATGACAGGCGCGCGTGAAGCCGGGGTGCAGGCGGGCGCGATCCACCGCTACAGCCTCTGCCAGCTCGCGACCGATCAGGCCGCCAATTTCATCCGCCATGTCCCGCGCCGCGCCGACGCGCTGCCCGCCGTCGTCTGGCTCGATTATGACGATCGCTGCCCCGACCGGCCGACGCGCGCGCTTTTGCTCTCCGAACTCGCCACCTTCCTCGCGCAGATCGAGGCGCATATGGGCAAGCAGAGCGTGATCGCACCCGGTCCGGCGTTCGAGAGCGATTATAAGGTGACGCAGGGCATCGCTCGCACGACCTGGCTGCGCCGCGATTTCTTCGAACCCGATTATGGCGCGCATCCCTGGGCGATGTGGCAGGCGAATGACTATGTCCGCCTGTCGGGCGCCGAGGGCACCGTCGGCTGGAACGCGCTGCGCCCGCAAGGAGAGATGCGATGACCGATACTCGTGACGCATTGATCGACGCCGCGCGCGACGCTGCAAGTCGCGCCTATGCCCCTTACTCGGGCTTCCACGTCGGCGCCGCGCTGCTGCTCAAAAATGGAGATGTCGTCACCGGCGCGAATGTCGAGAATGCGAGCTACGGCCTCACCCTCTGCGCCGAAACCGCGGCGGTCGCCAAGATCGCGAACGAAGGCTGGATCGGCGAACTCGCCGAGGTCGCGATCGTCGGCGGGCGCCCCGATGGCGACGCGCTCACCGGCAGCGACCCGGTCAACCCCTGCGGCCGCTGCCGCCAGATCCTCAACGAAGCCGCCGAGCGGTCGAAGACCGATATCCTCGTCCATTGCGCCTCGGGCGACGGCAGCGCGCTCAAGACCTACAAGCTCAGCGAGCTGCTTCCCGCGGCCTTTGGTCCCAAGGACCTCGGCCTCATCGACTGACCGCTTGCGCAACCCCCACAGGACCGACAAGAGACACGCATGGCCATTCTTTCCGACCGCTGGATTCGCGAAGCCGCCCGCACGCAGGGCATGATCGAACCGTTTGTCGAGGCGCAGCGCCGCGACGGCTGTATCAGCTACGGCCTCTCCTCCTACGGCTATGACGCGCGCGTCGCGCCCGAGTTCAAGATCTTCACCAACATCGATTCGACCACGGTCGACCCCAAGGAATTCGACCCCAAGAATTTCGTCGACCGCGAAACCGACGTCTGCATCATCCCGCCGAACAGCTTTGCCTTGGCGCGCACGGTCGAATATTTCCGCATCCCGCGCGATATCCTCGTCATCTGCCTCGGCAAGTCGACCTATGCGCGCTGCGGCATCATCGTGAACGTCACCCCGCTCGAACCCGGCTGGGAAGGCCATGTGACGCTCGAATTTTCGAACACCACCCCCCTGCCCGCCAAGATTTACGCGAACGAAGGCGCGTGCCAGTTCCTCTTCCTGCAGGGCAACGAGCCGTGCGAGACGAGCTACGCCGACCGCGCGGGCAAATATATGGGGCAAAAGGGCGTCACGCTGCCCAAGCTTTGATACCGCGACTTACGCTAACGCGCTTGCCCCGACTGCGGAAATTGATAACGTTCCCATAAATCAAAACATGGGGATGAGGTCATGAACTTCCGCACCGTCGCACTCGCGCTTGCCGCGCTGCTTTCCTCGACCACCGCGCACGCCGAAGGCTTTCTGAAGGTCGAGGGCACCGAGATCGTCGACGGATCGGGCAAACACGTCATCCTGCGCGGCATGGGGCTCGGCGGCTGGATGCTGCAGGAAGGTTATATGCTGAAGCTTGGCGAGATCGGGCAGCAGCACAAAATTCGCGCGAAACTTGTCGAACTCGTCGGCGAAGAGCGCACCGCGGCCTTCTACCGCGCGTGGCTCGACAATCACACGACCGAGGCCGACATCGCCGCGATGGCGAAATGGGGCTTCAACTCGGTGCGGCTGCCGATCCATTTCGACCAGCTCACCCTGCCCGCCGACAAGGAACCCAAGGCCGGTGAGGACACATGGCACGAGGAGGGTTTCCAGCGCATCGACCGCCTGCTCGAATGGAGCAAGGCGAACGGCATCTACCTGATCCTCGATCTCCACGCCGCGCCCGGCGGCCAAGGCAACGACCTTGCCATCTCCGACCGCGATCCGACGAAGCCGTCGCTCTGGCAAAGCGAGGAGAACCAGCGCAAGACCGTCGCACTGTGGAGCAAGCTTGCGGCGCGCTACAAGGACGAGCCGTGGATCGGCGCCTATGACCTCATCAACGAACCGAATTGGAGCTTTGCGACCCCCGGCAAGGGCAATGGCTGCGACGAGACAGAAAACACGGCGGTCTGGAGCCTGCAACAGCGGATCACCGCAGCGATCCGCAAGGTGGATACCAAGCATATCGTGATCATCGAAGGCAATTGCTGGGGCAATAATTACAAGGGCCTGCCGCCCGCGTGGGACGCCAATATGGTACTGAGCTTCCACAAATATTGGAACCGCAACGACGAAGCGAGCATCGCCGAAATCAAGGCGCTGCGCACGAGCTATAACCGCCCGATCTGGCTCGGCGAGTCGGGCGAGAACAGCAATGGCTGGTTTCAGGGTGCGATCGCGCTCGTCGAGGGCGACGGCATCGGCTGGAATTTCTGGCCGCTCAAGAAAATCGGTTTCAACCAGCCGCTCGAGATCGCCGCCGGCGACGGCTGGATGAAGATCGTCGCGTGGATGACCGGCAAGGGGCTGAAACCCGCCGCCGACGAAGCCTTTGCCGCAATGATGCAGCTTGCCGAAAACACCCGCTTCGACAAGAATATCCCGAAACCCGACGTCATCGACGCGATGTTCCGCCAGCCGCGCGATGGGAGCTATCGCCCCTTTGTCGCCCGCACGCTGGGCGCAAAACCGCTGACCATCGCCGCCGCCGATTACGACCTCGGCCGGCCGGGCGTCGCCTATCATGACAGCGTCGACGCCAATTATCATGTCGCCACCGGCGGCGAACGGACCCCGTGGAACAACGGCACAACCTACCGCAACGACGGCGTCGATATCGGGCGCGCGGCCGACGGCGCGCCCTATGTCAGCGATTTCATCACCGGCGAATATATGCGCTACAGCGTCGATGTCGCCGAGGCGGGAGGCTGGACCGTCAGCGCACGCGTGCGCTCGGCAAAGGGCGGCCGTATCGGCATCGACGAACGCGGCGTCGCCATTCCCGCGGGCACCGCATGGCAGGTCGTCAAGCTCGCCGACGTCGACCTGCCCGCCGGGCCCGGCGCCGTCACCCTCCGCGCCATCGATTGCAACGACTGCGAGGTTGCAGGGTTGGCCTTCACCCCTCGCTGACCGGAACCCGATCGCCTCCCCAAGCGTCCTGTCTGCGCAAGCGGACGGGGCGCGCTAGGGAAGGAATGCCCATGTCCATGATCGCTGTCTTTGTCGGCCGCCTGTTCATTGCCTTGATTTTCATCGTGTCGGGGATCAACAAGCTGATCCATGTGTCCGACACCACCGCGATGATCGCGACCTCGGGCCTGCCCGGCGGGCTCGCCATCCCCGTCGGCCTCTTCGAACTCATCGCGGGTATCTGCATCGCGCTCGGCATCGCCGTGCGGCTCGTGTCGATCCTGCTCGCGGGCTTTGTTCTCGCCACGATCCTCTTCTTCCACCGCGAGTTCACCGACCCGGTGCAGGCGATGGCGGCGATGAAGAACCTCGCGATCGCGGGCGGCCTGCTCTGCCTCTTCGGCTATGGCCACACGCGCTGGAGCTACGACGCGCTGCGCCAGCGCCGGCGCGACGAGCTGGCCACGCATCGGGCCGAGCAGCATGCGAGCGAAGCCGAACTCCGCGCCGCACGCGCCGAGGGCCGCGCGGAGGCGATCGGGACGCCGGTGGCCGTACGCAAACGTCCGTTCTGGCGCCGCTAGACCTTCGCGCTTGGCAAGCTTCCCCGCCTGCGCTAGCCTCCACTTAACGTTTACGTAAAGGGAGAATGGCCATGGCGGGGACCCGCGAGTTCGACATCATCGTCTATGGCGCGACCGGCTTCACCGGGCGCCTCGTCGCCGAATATCTGACCGCCCATTATGCGGGCCGCAAGGACGCGCCGAAATGGGCGATGGCGGGGCGCAGCGCCGACAAGCTTGCCGAGGTCCGCGATCTGATCGGCGCCCCGAAGGACACGCCGCTCGTCGTCGCCGACGCGAGCGATCCCGCCAGCCTCGATGCGATGGCCGCGCGCGCCAAGGTCATCCTGACCACGGTCGGCCCGTACCAGCTTTACGGCAACGAACTCGTCGCCGCGTGCGTCAAGGCGGGCACCGCTTATGCCGATCTTTGCGGCGAGCCCGGCTGGATGCGCGAGATGATCGACGAGCATGAAGCCGCGGCCAAGGCATCGGGCGCGCGCATCACCTTCAGCTGCGGCTTCGATAGCATCCCGTTCGACCTCGGCGTCCATTTCCTGCAGGCCGAAGCGATCAAACGCCACGGCAAGCCCGCGCCGCGCGTCAAGGGCCGCGTCCGCAAGATGGCGGGCGGCGCCTCGGGCGGCACGATCGCCAGCCTCACCGAAACGCTGAAGGCGATCGCGAAAAAGCCCTCGCTCGCACTGCTGCTCAAGTCGAGCTTCGCGCTGACTCCGGGTTTTGAAGGCCCGTCGCAGCCGACCGGGCTGATTCCCGAATATGACGGCGCGACGGGCACCTGGACCGCCCCCTTCGTGATGGCGCCGATCAATACCAAGAATGTCCATCGCACCAATTTCCTGCTCGGTCATCCGTGGGGCGAGGATCTTGTGTACGACGAGATGGTGATGACGACGATCGGCGACGCCGGAAAGGCGATGGCCGAAGCGATGGCAAAGGCGAATCCCTTCGGCGAGTCGACGCTCCAGCCCGGCGAAGGGCCGAGCAAGGAAGCGCGCGAGAACGGCTTTTACGACATATTGTTCATCGGCGAATATCCCGACGGCACCACGGTGCGCGCAAGCGTCCAGGGCGACCGCGACCCGGGCTATGGTTCGACGTCGAAGATGCTCGCTGAAACGGGCATCGCGCTACTTGCGAACAAAGGCAAAGGCGGCGTCTGGACCCCGGGCGCGCTGCTCGGCGACGCGCTGATCGAGCGGCTGACCGCCAATGCGGGCCTGACTTTCCAGATCGAGGAATAATAGACCAATGACGACCTCTCCCAGCGCGCTCGACGCGCTGCTTTCGACGCTGCGCACCGAAGAGGGCGTGGCCAGGGCGCATATCGACGAAGGATGGATGCAGGGGCGCACCGCCTATGGCGGGATCAGCTCGGCGGTCGCGCTCGCGGGCACGATGGCGCTCCACCCGACCGACACGCCGCTGCGCTATGCGCAGATCAGCTTTGTCGGCCCCGTCGGCGGCGACTGCACGGTCGAGACGCGCGTGCTGCGCCAGTCGAAATCGTCGCTGTTCATCGACGCCGGCGTGTCGAGCGATCAGGGCTTCGGCACCGCCGCGGTCTTCGCCTTTTCAGGCGACCGCAAGAGCCACCTCGACCATGATCGCCTGTCGGTGCCCGACGCGCCCGATCCCGAGACGCTGGCGCCGGTGCCCGATCATCATGCACGGCCGTCCTTCACGCGCCATTTCGACATGCGCCCGACGACCGGCCCGCGCTTCGGCTGGAAAAGCGATGTCGGCGAATATCTCACCTGGGTGCGCTTCGTCGAGGAACCCGCATGCCATCCCGCGGTCGCGCTGCTTGCGATGGGCGATGCCCTGCCCCCCGCGGCGATGGCGCTGTTCAGCGAATTCGGGCCGATCAGCTCGATGAACTGGACAGTCAACATGCTCACCGGCGCGCCGACGACCGACGACGGCTGGTGGCTGCTGTCGGCGAAGACGGGCTATGCGCGCCACGGGCTGTCGGTGCAGGACATGATGCTGTGGAACCGCGCCGGCGAACCGATCCTCAGCGGCAGCCAGGCGATCGCGATCTACGCCTGAACCGGCAGCGTAATCACCGCATCGAGCCCGCCCCCGGCGCGGTTCGATAGCGCCAGCGCCCCGCCCTCGCCCTCGGCGATATCGCGTGCGATCGACAGGCCCAGCCCGGCGCCGCCAGTCGCGCGATTGCGCGATTGTTCGCCGCGCGCGAAGGGTTCGATCAGCGTCTTGATCTGCTCGTCGGTCAGGCCGGGGCCGTCATCCGACACGATAATCCGCGCCAATGCTCCGTCGGTCACAACCGACAGTCGTGCCCGCACGCCATAAGCCACCGCATTGTCGGCAAGATTGCGCAGCGCGCGTTTGAGCAGCATCGGCCGCGCCAGCACGGCGGCGTCGGCAATATCGCCGAGTTCGACATCCTTGCCGCGCTCCTGATAGTCAGCCGCAAGTTCGCCGATCAATTCGCGCAGCGGGATACGCTCCTGCGCCTCGGTTCCCGCGCCCGACCGCGCCAGCGCCAAAATGTCGCTCAGCATCGCGGTCATTTCCTCGATGCTTGCGATCATCTTGTCGCGCAGCGTCTCGTCCTCGACCTGCTCGACGCGCACGCGCAGGCTGGCGAGCGGGGTGCGCAAATCGTGGCCGACGGCGCCGAGCATCCGGTCCTTGTCCGACAGCATCGTCGAAATACGGCCGCGATAGGCGTTGAACGCGCCGATCAGCTCGCGCACATCCGACGGCCCCTCTTCCTCGAGCGGTTCGGCATCGCGCAGCGCCGGATTGGCGCGCGCCGCGCGCGTCAGGTCGCGCAGCGGCCGCGCCGCGCGCCAGGCGATGAGCATGATCGGAACCAGCAGCAAAAGGTACAGCGACAGCGTCTGCCAGACGAGAAAACCCTGCAGCCGATTGCCCCCCGCCGCGATCCGCGTGCGCACCGCAAAATAGCGCCCGTCGACCTTCGCGACGACGATGACGGCACGGTCGGGAAAGGCGGGCCGGCGCAGCCGCTGCCGTTCGCGCGGCGGGAGCGCCCACGCGTCGACCATGGCGGCAGGAATATTGGTCTCGCCGAGCAGGCCTTCGACATAGGCGGCGAGGTCGGGCACCCGGACGGCGCCGACGGGCATCGGGGGGAGATGATCGGAGATCACCAGTTTCTGGGCACGCTCGCGCGCCTCGTGCCGCTCGCGTTCGTTGCGCGGCGGCCGGAAGTCACCGCGCCGGTCGCGCTCGATCGCATCGATGATCCGCGCGACGGCCATGCCGCCGCCGTGCGCCAGCGTCTGCTGCCGCATCCCGCGCGACAGCAGCACGAAATTGATCGCCTGCGCGACGAACAGCATCACCGCGACCGCAAAGACGAGCTGGCCGACAAGGCTTTTGGGCCACAACCGCAATTTCACGCCGCCGGGCCCATCCGCTTGACTTCGCACGCCAGCGTATAGCCCCCGCCCCACACCGTCTTGACGATCTGCGGATGCGCGGCGTCGACCTCGATCTTCTTGCGCAGCCGGCTGACCAGATTGTCGATCGCGCGGTCGAAAATATCGGCCTCGCGCCCGCGCACCATGTCGAGCAGGCGGTCGCGGCTCATCACCTGCCGCGGATGGCGGACCAGCGCGTGGAGCAGATGATATTCGCCCGACGACAGTGCGACCTCATTGCCCTCGCCATCGACCAGCACGCGCTCGACTTCGCGCAGCACCCAGTCGCCAAAGGCATAATAGGTCCCGCCCGGATCGAGTGCGCGCCCGCCCTGTTGCGTGCGGCGCAGCACGGTGCGGATGCGCGCGACGAGTTCGCGCGGGTTGAAGGGTTTGACGACATAATCGTCGGCGCCGATTTCCAGTCCGATGATCCGTTCGGTATCCTCGGCGCGCGCGGTCAGCAGGATGACGGGAATGCTGCTCGTCTCGCGCAAATGGCGGGTCAGCGACAGGCCGTCCTCGCCGGGCATCATGATGTCGCTGACGACCAGGTCGACGCCCTGCGCACGCAGCACCGATCGCGCCTCGGCGGCGCTCGCGACATCGGTCACCGCAAAACCCTGCGCGGTCAGATATTCGCCCAGCGGTTCGCGGATCGAGGGTTCGTCGTCGATCAGCAGGATGCGGGGCGTGTCGCTATCGGTCATCGGGTTTCCGTCAAAAGAAATGCTAGTTCGCCCACCGGCCGCGGGGGCCGATGGGCGATAGCTGACAGGGACCGGCAACAAAGGCAATGCCGGGAGGGGAGGAAGGCCCTACGCTTTGCCGCCAGGCCCCTGCCAAATGGCTTACTGGTTCGCGGGAGCCGCCGGAGCGGCACCGCGCTTGGCGCGCCAAGCGCCGCGCTGCGCCTGACGTTCCTCGGCGGTGACCTGACCATCCTTGTTCGCGTCGGCGGCGTCGAAGCGCGCCAGCGCGGCGGTCTGGAACTCGGCCTGGCTGATCGCCTTGTCGCCATCGGTGTCGGCCTTGCCCATCATCATGCCGTGATGGCCACTGCGCTTGCCATGACCGCCGCGCATGCCGTGGTGACGCTTGCCTTCGCCGGCTTCACCGGCTTCGGCACGCTTTTCACCGCGTTCGGCGCGCTTGGCGGCACGATCGGCGCCATGCTTGTCCCATTCGGCCTTGCTGATGCTGCCATTGCCGTCGGCGTCGAGGCTGGCGAACCGCTTGGCCTGCCGCTCGGCACGCTGTGCGGCGCGGTCGGTGGCGTCGAGCTTGCCATCCTTGTTCGCATCCATTTTGGCGAACATCTGCGTGGCCCGGGCCTGAGCATCGGCGCGCGTCTGCACGGCATTGCCGTCGGCGCCGGGCGCGGCGAGAACGGGCACCGCCACCAATGCGGCGGCGAGCGTAAAGAGCGAGATTTTCTTGTTCACGTAACGAACTCCTTCATGGGCCTTCCGGGAATGAGCCGGAACCCGATGAAGCCGTTCTAGGCGCGGTTTGTCCCAGCGACGTGCCGGATCGACGGAAAATTGTCGCAAATTGTCGCAAAACCGGCGCGCCGTTCATTCGGCGGCAAGCGGCACCGGGAGCAGATAGGTAATCCCCTTGGTGAAGCCGCGCGGCGCCACCGACACATGATCCTCGTCATTCAGCACGTCCGCCCGGATTTGCAGCCCCGGATAGGCGCGCCGCTTCAGCGTTTCGACCAGCGCATCGCTGTCCCCAACCATATCCACGCGCTTGTTGAAGCGCGGATCGGCGGCGCGCGCCGCCTCATATTCGCCGGTATAGACATAGACTTTCGCCGGCATGTCGCGGTGTGCTGCCGCATAAGCCTTTTCCAGCGCGAACATATGCCGCTTGCCGTACCAAAGCGACGGGCTTCCCAGGATATAGCCGCTGAACATTTCGGGTTCGGTGAACAATATCTGTGTCCCCAGAAGGGCACCGTAGGAATGGCCGAGAAACAGCTTTTGCCGGGGATCGGTTCGATAGCGGCGCGCAACAAAAGGCAGGGCCTGATCGCGCAAAAAGGTCTGGTACGCGGCGCCCCCGCCGTGGACCGCGCCGGCCGGCGCGTCGCTCGGCCCTTCGGCGGTCGGGGTATAGTCACGCCGCCGGCTCTGCACCGGATCGTCGCCCTTGGCATAGGACAATCCGACCAGAATGAACTCCTGCACCTTCGGGCCCTCGACGTTCAATCGCCGCGCAATCTGCCGGACGACCGGGAAGGCATAATCGGCGTCGGTGACGTAGAGCACCGGATAGGCGCGCTGTGGATCTTTTGCATAAGAGGACGGAAGGCTGACGAAGACCTGATAAACGCGGCCCGAAACCGGGTCAGGCACGTCCCAGACCTCGCTGCCCAGCAGGGCATAGGGCTTCCCCTGCCCTTCCTGAACGAGCTGCGCCGCGGCTGTCTTGCCGTCGGCATGTCCTGTAGCTGCACCGCTACATCCCCCAAGCAGCGCCACGCCCAAGGCAGCCGCCCTATATCCCCTTGCCATCGCTGCCGAATCTCCACCGCCCGTCCCTAACGGGCCCGCCAATCAGCAATCAGCGGCCGGCTGGCAATGGCACTGCGCGGCCGAACAGGTCGGCCGTTCATGCCGCGCGGCAGAGCGATAGAGCGTTGCAAGAGGGCAGCCCGAGCCGGTCCGGCTGCCCTCCCGCGAATATGACCTTATGGGCTTACGGGGGAATCGTCGTCCTTGTCGGCGACGAGGATGATCGCGCCGATGCCGACGAGCAGGCCGACAAGCCCGATGACCCAGCTCGAATTGCCTTCGAGTTCGCTTTCACCTCCGGCCGCCGAAGCTGCACGGGTCACGCCCGCCGCCGACGCCGCAACAGGCGCCGCGATCACCGATAACGCCGCAAAAGAGATTGCTGCCTTTTTGAGTATGCTCATGTCATTCTCCATCCACCCGGGGGTATCCCGACCGAAACTGACCAACGCACCTTCCGGGCGATGGATGCGTTTTAATGGCTGTTCATCGTGAAAGGCGGACGAGTCAGCCGATCGGCTGACGACGCAGCGGCCAAAAGTTTCGCAATTGCGTCAGCATGTTGCGCCGATAACGGCGCGCTCCTACGCTCGGCGAAACGAACAGGGGAGAATCGCATGACCGACATTGCACCCGATCGACGGACCGTCCTCGCCGGGATTGGCGGCTTCGCCGTCGCCAGCGTCGCGGGGCCCGCCACCGCAAAAGAAAGCGGCGACGCCCGCCTCGACGCGCTGCTCTCCGCGCAATTCGAGCAAGGACTGCGCGACGACCCGACCCGCGCCACGTCGCTCGGTATCGACACGGGCGTCCGCGCCGCCCTCCGCGCGCAATTCCCCGACTGGTCGCCCGCTGCGCGTGCCGCGCGAACGCGCCAGATCGACAGCGACCTTGCCGCGGTGCGCGCGATCAAGGGCGAGACGCTCGGCGATGCCGCGCGCATCGCGCATGACAGCGCCGAATTCGACCTCGTCACGCGCCAGCGGCTTGCCCGTTTCACTTATCATACGGGCGGCTTCGGCCACCGCCCCGGCCCTTATGGCGTCACCCAGCTCGGCGGATTTTACACTGGGGTCAGCACCTTCCTCGACAGCCAGCATCCCGTGACGACCAAGGCCGACGCCGACGCCTATATGACGCGGCTTCAAGCGATCCCGACGCTGCTCGACGCGGACACCGAAATCGTAAAGGCGAATGCCGCGATGGGCGTCGTCGCACCGCGCTTCATCCTCGATCAGGCGCTGCAACAACTCGCACGCCTCCGCGATGGCGACGTCGGCGGCAAAACGCTTGTCGCCTCGATCGCCAAACGCAGCGCCGCGCTGGGCCTTTCGGGCTATGGCGAGAGCGCCGCGAAGGTGTTCGAGGGTCCGATCCGCGCCGCGCTCACCCGCCAGATCGACACGCTGACCGCGTTGCTGCCGCGTGCCGGCACCGACGCCGGCGTCGCGCGCCTTCCCGATGGCGCGGCCTATTACGCCGCGACGCTCGCACAGCATACGACGACCAGCCTCAGCGCCGCCGAAATCCACCGCATCGGCCGCGAGCAGGTCGCCGACCTGACATCGCGGATGGATGTGCTGCTGAAAGCGCAGGGCTATAAGGACGGCAGCATCCGCGACCGGCTGAACGCGCTCGGCAAGGCCGAGGGCCAGTTGTTCGCCAATGACGACGCCGGCCGCGCCGAGATGCTCGCCTATCTCAACGGCCTGCTCATCAAGATTCGCGGGCGCCTGCCCCAGGTGTTCAGCCGCCTTCCCAAGGCCCCCTATGAAATCCGCCGCGTCCCACCCGAAATCGAGATCGGTGCGCCGGGCGGGTCGGCGCAGGCGGGAACCCCCGATGGCTCGCGCCCCGGCATCTTTTTCATCAACCTGCGCGATACCGCCGAATGGCCGCGCTACACGCTGCCGACCCTCGCCTATCACGAGGGCGCGCCGGGGCATTTGTTCGAGGGGGCGCTCAAATATGAGGACGCCGAACTGCCGCTTTATCGGCAGGCGGCGTCGGTGACGGCCTATGGCGAAGGCTGGGGCCTCTACGCCGAACAGGTCGCCGACGAACTCGGCATGTATGAGGACGATCCGCTCGGCAAGATCGGCTATCTCGCTTCCTATGCGTTTCGCGCGTCGCGGCTCGTCGTCGACACCGGCATCCATGCGATGGGGTGGAGCCGCGAACAGGCGATCGATTATATGGTCGAGAATTCGTCGAACTCGCCGAGCGCATCGCGCACCGAGATCGACCGCTATATCGTCTATCCGGGACAGGCCTGCGCCTACAAGGTTGGCCAGATCGCGATCAGCCGCGTGCGCGACGAGGTATCGCGGCGGCCGGGCTATGACATCAAGCGTTTCCACGACGTGGTGCTGGGCGCCGGGCGCATCCCGCTCGCGGTGCTCGAACGCCGCGTTCGTGCGGCATTTCCGGCTTAGAAACAGGTAAGCCCCGTCGCATTTCTGCGGCGGGGCTCCCTAGGTTCCGTCCGAAGACAGGAACCAGATTCTACCTTCTCTTTCGATCTAGTAGATGAGTGAAACGCCGCAGGTCCGATTTGGTTCCCGCGGCGTTCGAATTTTTTTACGTGATCTTTCGCGCCGCGGCCGATCCGAGGATCAGGAACAGCACAACGAGCGCAAGACCGACGAAGAACAGGATCTTGGCGATCCCCGCCGCGGTGCCGGCAACGCCGCCAAAGCCGAGCACGGCCGCGACGAGCGCGATCACTGCAAAGATCAAAGCCCATTTGAACATCGGATGTCTCCTTCGATTGCAGAGCAGGACACACGGCACCGGCTTCGAAAGCCCGCGAAACGGGTTTTTCGAATGACGAAACGGCGGGTGGCCGCGCCTCAAGTCTCTGATTGATGTGTACGAAGCTGAAACGACGGATGCCGACGAAGGTTCCTGCAGTTCCTTCATGTCCCGACCGATAGGCTCTTGCCTATTCGGCCCGCGATGCGTTTATGGGTGCAACGATCGAGGGAGTTTTCATGTATCTATCGCCTTTGAACCGGCTGCTCGCGGCGGCCGCACTGGGCTGCTGCATTCCGGCATCCGCTTCCGCCCAGCCGGCCGAAACGCCGTCTAACGAGGGCACCGCCTATCTCAACAAGCAGATGGCGGCGCTCGCCGAACGTCACGGCGCCGACGGCTGGCGCATGACGCCCAGCGGGCTGCGCTGGCGCCGGATCGCGGGCGACGGCAGTGGCGCGCACCCCGGCCCGGCCGATAATGTCACCGTTCATTATGTCGGCACCTTCGCCGACGGCCGCGAATTCGACAGTTCGGTGCGGCGCGGCGAACCGACGAGCTTTCCATTGAATCGTGTCATCGACGGCTGGCAGGAAGGCGTGCAGTTGATGGGCGTCGGCGACAAGGTCGAATTCGCGATCCCCTGGCAGCTCGCCTACGGCCCCGTCGGCAAGGGCCCGATCCCCGGCGGCGCGACCTTGCTGTTCACGGTCGAGCTGCTCGGCGTCGAACCGGCCGGATAATCTGCCGGGGCCTCAGGAAGCGGTGGCGCCGGGGCGCGGCTGGACGTGCAGCCGCGGAAAGACTGCCTCGAGCGGCTTGGTGTCGGGCAACACATAGACATACCCGCCCTTCTTCTGGAAAAGCGGACGAACGCTCTTGTTGTAGAGCGCCAGCGGGACGTTGATGCATCCGAAGGTGATGCGGTTGTCGTCGATGCCGGGCGACAGCATCCGCTGGCGGCGGCGTTCCTTCTGGCTGCCCTTGGGGATCGGGTGGAGCGCCACCGAGGTGGCATAATCGACCCAGAGCACCCTCTGCCGTCCCGCCGCCATCCCGAATTTCGCCAGGAAGCGCCCGGCGGGCGTGGTTCGCTCGGCGGGGCCGATCTCGGCGAGATCCTTCGATCCGATCCCCGGGGTGGCCTCGTCGCCGAGCGCGACGCCGATCAGGACCGGCGCCCTGCCGAGGAATTTCCCTTCGGCATCGAACAGGAACAGCGACGCCGCGGGCTTGTCGATGATGATGTACGGCAAGTCGCCATTGTCGCTGGACGCGGCAACCCAATCGGCGACCCGCGTCGCCGCCTCCGAGCGAATTGCCGCATCCGCGGTTTCGGCCTCACTGGCCGGCGCCGCCGATCCTGCGGACACCGGAACGGTCAGCGCGAATCCCGCAAGCGCCACGAAGCTTTTGATCATAGGTCGATGCACTCGAATAGTGGGCGCCGCCGCCCGCGGGCGACGGCGCCGAAAATCACGGTCGATCAGCTTTTGACGCCATATGGCGTCAATTGCGCGGCCGCTTCTGCTGCGCCTGCATGCGCTGTTCGATGCCATCGACGCGGCCGCTCAGCTGATCGAGGCGCTGGCCATTATTCTGTGCCTGCCCCGATGCGGCCTGCGCTTCGGTCAATGCCTGCTTCGCGGTGGCGTCGGTCGCCTGCAATTGCGCTTCGAGCGCATCGACGCGCTGGCTCACAACGGCGACCTGCTCGCGCACGAAGCCTTTGGTCGCACAGCCGCCCAAACCCAGGGAGCCGGCCAAAATAACCACCACGGGTGCTAGTTTTTTCAGAGATGGGGACATAGGAATTCTCCTGATCGTTAAGCCCCCCACCCGGCCGGTCCAAGCCGAGCGACGCCGCGCAAACAACGCGATTCTGTCCGGCTGTGCATCGGTTCAGGCAGATGGATAACGTCGGCATGTTGCCGCGGGTTCCGGGGCCTGACCGGCGCAAAACGGCGGGCAGCCGAAGCCGGGATTATCGCGTCATCGATGCAGGATTTTGGTGGAGCGGTAGCGGGAATC
>SCNS01000036.1 GCA_005503215.1 Sphingomonadaceae bacterium 3R27C6
ATGCAGGGCGCGTGTGCGGGATGCCCATCCTCGACCGCGACGCTGAAGAATGGCATCGAGTCCCTCTTGAAACATTATGTGCCTGAGGTAACGGCAGTCCACGCCGTCTGACCTAAAGGGTCAGAACCTGCTGAATGCACGTTCGAGGTTTGAAGCGATTTTGTTCAGGGCAAGGAAGCGAGACGCAGGCATATGAGCATATTCCAAGGCTCGCTGACGCCGCCATGGACAAAATCGATCAAATCCCGCAGGGACGCCGAAATGGCTTCGATCTCGCCTCCGCGCGGCCTTGCAGATGGAACCACCATCAGCAGCGGCCACGCGAAGGCGATAACTTCGCCATTTCGACGCCTCGAACGTGCATTCAGCAGGTTCTGACCCTAAAATTTCAGGAGATCTCCCATGAGCGAGCCGCTTTCCGACAGCGCTCTCGACCAGCTGTTTCGTACCGCGCGCACCTATAATGGTTATCTCGACAAGCCCGTTTCGGAAGCGCAGCTGCACGCGATCTGGGACCTCGTGAAATTCGGCCCGACCAGCGCCAACAGCCTGCCGGCGCGGATCATCTGGTGCGTGACCGACGAGGCGAAGGCGAAGCTCGCCGCGCACGCGATACCGGGGAACGAGGAAAAGATTCGGAAAGCGCCGGTCACCGCGATCATCGCGAGCGACAATGAATTTTACGAAAACCTGCCCGAATTCTTCCCGCATACCGACGCGCGCAGCTGGTTCGCGGGCAATGAGGCGCTGGCGCAGACGACCGCTTTCCGCAATGCCACCCTCCAGGGCGCCTATTTCATCCTCGCCGCGCGCGCGCTCGGGCTCGATACCGGGCCGATGTCGGGGTTCAACAACGCCGGGGTCGACGAGGCTTTCTTTGCCGACCAGCCGAATGTGAAGAGCAATTTTATCTCGACCCTCGGCTATGGCGATCCCGCGACGATCTTCGAGCGCAGCCCGCGCCCCGATTTCGCGCGCTTCAACAGCATCGCCTGAACGGGGCCCTCGATCCTCCATGCGGCATCTGGTCATCGATTCGGCGAGTGAGGCCTGTTCGGTGGCGTTGCTGGAGGCCGGGGCGGTCGTCGACCATCGTCACGAGGTGATCGGCCGCGGCCATGCCGAGCGGCTCGTTCCGCTGATCGCCGAACTCGCAGGCGGCGGCCGCGCCGACGTCATCGTCGCGGGATGCGGCCCGGGCAGCTTTGCCGGGGTCCGGATCGGCGTGGCGGCGGCGCGCGCGCTGGCGCTCGGCTGGCAGGTGCCCGCCCATGGCTTTTCGACGCTCGCGCTCGTTGCGGCGGGCGCCGCCGACGATGTCGCGGCGGCCGGCGGTGCGCTCGTGGTGATGGAGGGCGGCCACGGCCAATACTTTGTCCAGCCGTTCGCGGCCGACCTGACGCCGCGCGGTGAGATTCGCTCGCTGCTGCCCGACGACGCCGTGCTGATCGGCGACGAACTGGTCGTCGGCAATCGCGCCGAGCCCTTTGTCGCGCGGCGCGGCACCGGGCGCGCGCTGGCGGCGTTGCCCGACGCGCGTGCCTTCCTGCGGCTGCCGCCCGCCTTGCTGATCGATCAGCCCAGCCCGATTTACGGCCGCGCGCCCGATGCCAGGCCGATGGCGCCGGCATGAGTGGTGCCATCCGCCTCGCCACCGCCCGCGTCGGCGATCTCGCCGCGGTGATGCGGGTGATGGAAGCCGCGTTCGAGCCCGCCTATGGCGAAGCGTGGAGCGGCGCGCAGCTTTTGACCTTGTTCGCGCTGCCCTCGGCGCGCGTGTGCCTCGCGTGGGACGGCGATCACGCGTGCGGTTTCTCGGCGGCGCGCATCGCCGGGCCCGAAAGCGAATTATTATTGCTCGCGGTCGACCCGCAGTTTCGCGGCCGCGGTATCGGTGCATTACTGATCGACGACTGGCGGGCATGGGCCGCCGAACAGGGTGCCGAAGACTATTTTCTTGAAATGCGCGCTGATAATGACGCGGTTCATCTCTATGAGAGCGCAGGTTTTGCAGAGTGCGGCCGACGGCCGGCCTATTACCGCGGTAATGATGGGGTGGTTCGCGACGCAATTACGATGCGCCGGTCGGCACGCGGTGAAAAGGCGGACTGATCGGTCATTGCGGAATTCCATCCAAAGTGGCAGTATTCTGGCTGGCGGAAGAACAAATCCAATATTCGCCGGCATGTCTTCTGGGTAATAAGAATCAAGGAATAGTCTCATGTCCGACCAAGCCGATACCAACGAGATGCTCGTTACGCTTACCGCTGACATCGTCGCCGCACACGTCAGCAACAACAGCGTCGCGATTTCGGATCTCTCCATTTTGATAAATAATGTTCACGCCGCCTTGTCCGGTCTCGGCAGCGAACCGGTCGTCGAGGAAAAGCTGGTGCCGGCGGTGTCGATCCGCACTTCGGTCAAGCCCGACTTCATCGTCTGTCTCGAGGACGGCAAAAAACTCAAGATGCTGCGCCGCCACCTGATGACGCATTATGGCATGACCCCCGACGATTATCGCGCAAAGTGGGGTCTGCCCGCCGACTATCCGATGGTCGCGCCGAACTATGCCGAAAAGCGCCGAGCGCTGGCCAAGGAAATCGGCCTCGGCACCAAGGGTCGCGGCGGCGGGCGCAAGCGCAAGCCCAAGGTCTGAACCTTAGGGCCAGGGCCCAAGATAAATCGCTCCATCCGGAGCAGGGAAGGGCGGCGTCGTAGGGGTGCCGCCCTTGTCCTATTGGCGGGGCGTGCCTATACAGTTTGTAACAAACACAGACACGGCTGCATCTGCAGGAAAGGCAAGCATGTCCGGCAATATCGATCTCGAAGCATTGTGCCACGAAAAGGGGCTCCGCATCACCGAGCAGCGCCGCATCATTGCGCGCGTCATTTCGGATTCGGAGGATCATCCCGACGTCGAGACGCTGTATGAGCGCGCGTCAAAGGTCGACAGCGGCATCTCGATCGCCACCGTCTATCGCACCGTCCGCCTGTTCGAAGAGGCGGGCATCCTCGATCGCCACGATTTCGGCGACGGCCGCTCGCGCTACGAAGCCGCGCCCGAGGCGCATCACGATCATCTGATCGACGTCGAAACGGGCAAGGTGATCGAATTCGTCGATCCCGAGCTCGAGGCGTTGCAAAAGGTGATCGCCGAACGGCTGGGCTTCCGCCTCGTCGACCATCGCATGGAGCTTTATGGTGTCGCCATCGATCGCAAGCGCGACTGATCGCGCCTCGATCACCTGGCGGACGGTCGCCCGTCTCGCCTTGATGGTGCTGACGCTGCTTTTCCTGATCGTCCCGCACCTCCTCTATCGCGCCGCCCGTCGCCCGTCGCCGATGGTGATGGCCTTCCTCAACGCCGTCGGCTGGATCGCCGGGCTGCGCATCCGCACGACGGGCACGCGGCTCAGGCGCAACGTCCTGTTCGTCTCGAACCATGTCAGCTGGCTCGACATTCTCGCGCTCGGCGGCGCCGCGCGCTCGGCGTTCGTGTCGAAGGCCGAGGTCGGCGAAACCCCGCTCGTCGGCTGGCTCGCCGACCAGAACCACACCATCTATGTCCAGCGCGAGGCGCGGCGCGAGATTCACAACCAGGCGAACGAACTGCGGGGTGCGCTCGCGCGCGGCCGCCCGGTGACGCTCTTCCCCGAAGGCACGACCGGGCCCGGTGACGGCCTGCTGCCCTTCCGCGCCTCGCTGTTCCAGGCGGTGATCCCGACGCCGCCGAACCTGCGCGTCCAGCCGGTGTTTCTCGATTATGGGCACGAGGCGAACGACATCGCCTGGCTCGATCCCGAATCGGGGCTCGACAATTTCAAGCGGCTGCTCGCGCGCAAGCGCCCGGTCCACCTGACAATCCACTATCTCGATCCCTTGCCCGATATCGTCGAGGGCGACCGCAAGCTGCTCGCCGAGGCCGCGCGCGCCTCGATTGCGGCGGAAATCGCACGGTCTTCCGCCGGCGCGCCGCATCGCCTATAGCGCGCCGATGAAATCCGACTCCCCCAAGACTTTTCACGTCAAATCCTTCGGCTGCCAGATGAACGTCTATGACGGCGAGCGCATGGCCGAGATGCTGGGCGCCGAGGGCTATGTTGCCGCCGCCGACGGCGCCGACGCCGACCTCGTCGTGCTCAACACGTGCCACATCCGCGAGAAAGCGGCCGAGAAGGTCTATTCGGACATCGGCCGACTGAAGCGCGCCGACGGCAGCCGTCCGACGATCGCGGTCGCGGGCTGCGTCGCGCAGGCCGAGGGCGCCGAGATCGCGCGCCGCGCGCCGACCGTCGACGTCGTCGTCGGTCCGCAGGCATACCACCGCTTGCCCGACCTGATCGCCCGCGCCGCGCGCGGCGAGAAGGCCGTCGACCTCGACATGCCGCTCGAAAGCAAGTTCGGCGCGCTGCCCAAACGCGCCGGCGGGCAGCGCCCGACCGCGTTCCTGACCGTGCAGGAAGGCTGCGACAAATTCTGCACCTATTGCGTCGTGCCCTACACGCGCGGCGCAGAGATCAGCCGCCCGTTCGCCGACCTGATCGCCGAGGCGCGCGCGCTGGTCGCGGGCGGGGTGCGCGAAATCACCTTGCTCGGCCAGAACGTCAACGCGTGGGACGGTGAGGACGACAAGGGCAGGGCGATCGGCCTCGACGGGCTGATCCGCGAACTCGCGCGCGAGGATGGGCTGGAGCGCATCCGCTATACCACCAGCCACCCCAACGACATGACCGACGGGCTGATCGCCGCGCATGGCGAAATCGACAAGCTGATGCCCTTTCTCCACCTGCCGGTGCAGGCGGGCAGCGACCGCATCCTTGCCGCGATGAACCGCAGTCATTCGGTCGAAAGCTATCTGAAAATCATCGAACGCGTGCGCGCCGTCCGCCCCGACATCGCGATCTCGGGCGACTTCATCGTCGGCTTCCCCGGCGAGACCGACGCCGATTTCGAGGCGACGCTCGATATCGTCCGCGCCACCAATTACGCGATGGCGTACAGCTTCAAATATTCGCGCCGCCCCGGCACCCCCGCGGCGACGATGGACGGCCAGATCGACGAAGCGGTGCTGAACGAGCGCCTCCAGCGTCTCCAGGCTTTGCTCAACGAACAGCAGCAGGCGTTCAACGAGGCGACCGTCGGCCGCACGACGCGCCTGCTCCTCGAGCGCAAGGGCAAGCTCGAAGGCCAGCTGATCGGCAAGTCGCCCTGGCTCCAGTCGGTGCACGTCATCGCGCCGGGGCTCAAGATCGGCGACATGGTCGACGTGCGGATCACCTCGGCCGGCGCCAACAGCGTCGGCGCCGAAGCCTTGATGGAAGTGGTCGCCTAGTGCGAAGGACGGAAGCTGTCTCCCCGAAGACACACTCCGTCTCCTTCCGTCCTATTCGCAGCCCGCAAGTCATGGACTCCCGTCTTGGCGGGAGTACAGTCGTGTCGTCGATCGAAGGAGCCTTGCCCATATGTCCAAACGCCCGCTGACCGCCTCCACCCCCGCCGAACCCGGCGACCGCGTCCGACTGACCGCGGAATTTGAGCGAACGCAGCTTTTGGGCATTCTTTTCGGCGAGTTCGACCGCAACCTCGTCGCGATCGAAAACCGCCTCGGCGTCTATATCTCGGCGCGCGGCAACCGCGTGCAGATCGAGGGCGAGGCCGAGGCCGCGGCGCGCGCGCGCGACGTGCTCACCGAACTCTACAACCGCATCGAACAGGGGCAGGAGGTCGACACCGGCCTCGTCGACGGCGTGATCGCGATGTCGGCGCAGCCGACGCTCGCGGGCATCATTCGCCACGACAAGGATGAAGCGCCGCCGATCATGATCCGCACGCGCAAGAAGACGATCGTTCCGCGCGCGCCGTCGCAGGTCCCCTATATGCAGGCGCTCGCACGCGACGACGTGATTTTCGCGCTCGGCCCGGCGGGCACGGGCAAGACCTATCTCGCTGTGGCTCAAGCTGTGGCGCAGCTGATCACCGGCAGCGTCCAGCGCCTGATCCTCTCGCGCCCCGCGGTCGAGGCGGGCGAAAAATTGGGCTTCCTGCCCGGCGACATGAAGGAAAAGGTCGATCCGTACCTCCGCCCGCTCTACGACGCGCTCCACGACTGCCTGCCCGCCGAGCAGGTCGAGCGCCGCATTGCGTCGGGCGAGATCGAGATCGCGCCGCTCGCCTTCATGCGCGGCCGCACGCTCGCCGATGCCTTCATCATTCTCGACGAGGCGCAGAACACCACGATCCCGCAGATGAAGATGTTCCTGACGCGCTTCGGCATGAACAGCCGCATGGTCGTCTGCGGCGATCCCAAGCAGGTCGACTTGCCGATCCCCGCGACCTCGGGCCTCGCCGACGCGGTCGGTCGGCTCGAAGGGCTGGAGGGCATCAACGTCAGCTATTTTACCAGCGCCGACGTCGTCCGCCACCCGATCGTCGGGCGCATCGTCGATGCCTATGAGGGGCCGGGGGCTTAGCGCGGGGACAGCGTCGGCTTTGGGGTGGAAAGCGGGCGTCGTATTGACGTCGAGGCAATTTAGGCGGTCAGCGGTTAGGCAAACCACTCTGGAAAATCGCGAAAACTCTTCAGCCTGTTGTTGAAGAAGCGAGCAATGAATGCCGTGTCAGTCTTCTGAAAATATTCCCCGTGGGTGAAGAGGCCGTTGCACCCTTCGTCGTCGGCGGGGAAAAATTGATTTCTGGTCAATGTGAACTGAAAGGAGGCATGACTCTTAACATTTCTGATCAGATTAATTTCCTTGAGCTTAATCGGATCTGGGTCGAGCTTTCCTCCGGAAATTCGATATTCTCGAAAGAAGAGATAATTGTAGAGTACGCCGCCTACGTTTTCTGAGACTGGATATTCGAACTCGACTTCGATGGCCCGCGCATCAACCCAATCCGAAACAGCATCGGGAGACAAGCTCGGAGCCTTGTTCATAAACGCAATAAGGTCATGAATTTGTTGTTCGCACATACCACGTCGGAATGGCTTGGCCTTCGGTGCGGGAATGATCGTGCAGGCTTGCGTTGCGGAAGATGCGAATAGTGCCGCGCCGGTCGCGCCAATACCCAGCAGTGCACGGCGTCCAATCACGAATTCCCCCTCTTTTGCCAAGCGACATGCATTGAGGATGGCACCACATCTTTGCGTCCGCAATCGGTCGCTACCCGTCTTTCATAATTCCGCGCTTGTTTCTGCGTTCACGGCGCTTGCGGTCGGATCGTCGCGCGCTGCCACCGCTGCTAATTTTCGAGAACGATTCTCAATAGCATATTGACCCCCCGAAATTCCCCGCCTAGACGGCCGCTATTGCGAGTCAGTCGCATCAATCAGGGGAAGATAATTGAACATCCAACGTCTGCCGTCCGTATCCCGCCTCGCCGCAGGCAGCGCGCTGGGCCTCGCGCTCGCCGCGACCGCTTCGCCGGCCTTCGCGCAGGACAATGACGGCGAATATTGGGTGTCGCTCAAGAATCGCATCGTCGTCACCGCGACGCGCACCGCGGTAAAGGCCGAGGATATTCCGGTCACCGTCACGGTGAAGAGCGACGAGCAGATCGCCGACGAGATGGTCACCGACATCCGCGACCTCGTCCGCTTCGAACCCGGCGTCAGCGTTCAGCGCCAGCCCGCGCGTTTCGGCGCCGCGCTCGGCGCGACGGGGCGTGCGGGTAACGACAGCTTCAACATCCGCGGTATCGGCGGCAACCGCGTGCTGATCCAGGTCGACGGCGTGCGCGTCCCCGACGGTTTCAGTTTCGGCGCGCAGGCGTCGGGCCGCGGCGATTATGTCGACCTAGGTCTCGTCAAATCGGTCGAGATCCTGCGCGGTCCGTCGTCGGCGCTCTATGGCAGCGACGGCTTCGCGGGCGCGGTCAGCTTCATCACCTCCGATCCCGCCGATTTCCTTGAAGCGGGCAAGAATGTCGGCGGCCTGCTTCGCGCCGGCTACAGCAGCGCCGACGAGGAGTTCAGCGAAACCGCGATCCTCGCGGGGCGCAGCGGCGACTGGTCGGTGATGGCGGCCTATACGCGCCGCGATTACAAGGAGCTGGAGAACCAGGGCAGCCTCGGCACCGCGAACGGCATCGGCCCGACGCGCACGCTTGCCAACCCGCAGGACGGCCGCTCGGACGCCGCGCTCGCGCGCATCGTTTACGACCCGGCCAACGGCCACAAACTGCGGCTGACCGGCGAATATCTCGACACGCGCCTCTATACCAACGGCCTCAGCGGTCTCGGCCCCAACGGCCTCGGCGCGACCGTCGACCGCCTCGAAGGCTTCGACACGGGGACGCGTAAGCGCGTCTCGCTCGACTGGAGCTGGGAAGGCGAGGGGGCGATCGATTTCGCGCGCGTCGCACTTTACTGGCAGGACGGCGAGGATCGCCAATATACCGAGGAAGACCGCACCCCGTCGGCCGACCGCACGCGCCTCAACACCTTCGAGAACCGCGTCTTTGGTGCCTCGGCCGACGCACGCGCCGATTTTGCGACGGGCGCGATCACGCACCGTCTCGTCTTCGGCGGCGACATCAGCCAGACGCGCCAGCGCGGCCTTCGCGGCGGCACCGTCCCGCCGGCGGGCGAAACCTATCCCACCCGCGCCTTCCCGAGCACCGACTTCACCCGCGCGGGACTGTTTGTCGGCGACGAGATCGCGATCGCCGACGGCCGCTTGCTGCTCTACCCGGCGCTGCGTTTCGACTGGTTCGACCTGTCGCCCGACAACGACCCGCTGCTGCCGACCTTCCGCGGCGCCAAGCAGGACGGCTCGCGCGTGTCGCCCAAGTTCGGCGCGGTTTGGAAGATTACCGACGATGTCCGGTTGTTCGCCAATTATGCGACCAGCTTCAAGGCGCCCGAGCCGGGGCAGGTGAACCAGTTCTTCGAAAACCTGACCTCGCCCTTCTTCTCGTACCGCACGCTTCCGAACCCCGATCTCGGGCCCGAGCGCAGCGAAAGCTTCGAGGGCGGTGTGCGCTTCTCCAATGACACGGTCAGCCTCGACGTCACCGGTTTTTCGGCGCGGTACAAGGATTTCATCAGCCAGGAGCAGGTCGGCGGTGTCGGCACGATCGCCAACCCCATCCTCTATCAATTCGTGAATCTCGATCGCGTCCGGGTCAAAGGGGCCGAGGCGCGGTTCGAGGGGCGAGCGTCGTCCGGCCTGTATACGACGCTCGCCCTATCCTATGCGAAGGGTGACATCATCGATCCCGACGGCGTGCGCTCGCCGCTGTCGTCGATCGATCCGCTCAAGCTCGTCGCCGGCGTCGGCTATCGGGAATCGTCGGGTCGCTTCGGCGGCCAGATCATTATGACGCACGCGGGCCGCAAGGAAGCGTCGCGCACGACGGGGCTCTGCACCCCCACCTGCTTCCGTCCCGATGCCTTCACGATCCTCGACGCGACGGCGTTCGTGCGCGTGATGGATGCGCTCACGCTGCGCGCGGGGGTCTTCAACATCCTCGACAAGAAATACAGCTGGTGGAGCGATGTGCGCGGCCTCGCGATGGGCGGAACGGCGACCAGCCCGACCAATCCGGCGAGTGCCGACGCCTATACCCAGCCCGGCCGCAACGCGAGCGTGTCGCTGAGCTTCCGCTTTTAAAAACAGAAAGAAGGACTGCACCGATGAAAACCTATCGCAAGATCGCCGCCGGCCTGTTGCTCTTGTCGGCCGCGCTTCCCGTCGCCGCCTCGGCCCACCCGCCGATCGCCGTCGAGGCCGCCGCCGCCAATTTCGAACAGGACCGCGCCGACATCCTCGCGATGGCGGGCAACTACCGCGTCAGCTTCAACATGCAGGAATCGACGCGCTGGGATCCGGCCTACGAAGTCCTCGAACCCAAGCGCTCGGGCGGCAACGAGGTCGTGCGCGTAATCGAGGACACCGGCCGCAAGATCAGCCTCCAGCACATGCTCGTCATCACCGGCGACGACGACAAGAGCATGATCATCAAGCATTGGCGCCAGGATTGGGAATATGAGCCCGCGAAGGTGCTGGTCTACTCCGATCGCAACGCGTGGACTTGGGAAGATGTCCCCGAAAGGATGCGCACCGGCCGCTGGTCGCAGACGGTCTATCAGGTCGACGACAGCCCGCGTTACGGCGGCTGGGGCCAGTTCGAAACGCAGGGCGGCGTCCGCCGCTGGCGCTCGAACTGGACGTGGCGTCCGCTCGCGCGCCGCGACGCCGTGCGGAGCCCGGTCTACGACCGCTACCTCTCGATCAACCGCCACCAGCCGTCGCCCGACGGCTGGGTCCACTGGCAGGACAATACCAAGATGGGGACGAAGGACGGCAAGCTCGTGCCTATCGTCCAGGAATATGTCCTCAATACCTATATCAAATATGACCAATATGACGTGAAGGCCGCCGACGAATACTGGGCCGCGACGAAGGATTATTGGGCCGCGGTGCGCGCCGAATGGGACCGCGTTGCGGCGACCAAAGGCGGTATCGCGATCGACGAAAAGGCCGATACCGGCACCGTGATCAGCGGCCGCCTCCTCGAAATGGCCGACGACATCCAGGAAAAGAAGCTGACCACCGCCAAGGCGATCGCCGAGGCGAAAAAGCTGATCGAAACGAACACACGCAGGCTTTGACCAACTTCACCATGTGAAGCCCGCAACTGCACGGGCGGTCCTGAGGACCGCCCCATTTTTAATGACGTGGTCGAACAGCTAATAGGGTGAAAGTGGCCTGATTTCTGCGCAAATCGCGTCGAAGAGCGCGAAATAGTCCCGCTCGAACTCCTCGTCGGACAGCGCGAATGCTTCCGTCGTGCGGGGGAGATTCAGCGTTCTGGCGGATTGATAGCCTTGTTGTTTGAAGCTTGCGTTCAGGTCGCGCGCGGTTTCTAGGTCGCCGGCGTTTCGCATGCCATAGTCAGCTACCCACAGGCACCAGATAAGGTGTTTGACGATATCGGCTGAATCCCGTTCGTCCGTCGGATCTTCTTCGAGGACCCTGTGGCCGGCTTCAAGCAGCCATGTCTCATTGTCTGCGTCCGTCATTGGCCGCTCACCCACAGCATTTTGCGCGCGCTTATTTCTTCATCGCGCCATCGGCGCTCCAGATTCCCGCACCGCGCGTCGCGATGAACAGAAAGATGAAGCAGTAAAGCGCGATCGTTTCGCCGCCGTTGGCGATCGGGAAGGCGCCCTGGCTGCCATGCGCGACCCAGTAACCGACCGCCGCCATGCCGCTGGCGATGAAGGCCGCGGGGTGGGTGAACAGGCCGATGACGATCAGGCCGCCCGCGATCAGCTCGATCACCCCCGCGGCTTGCAGCATCGGGGTGAGTTCCATCGGGAACTTGACCGGAAAATTGAAGAATTTCTGCACGCCATGCGCAAGGAACAACAGGCCCGAAACGATACGCAGCAGCGCATAGGCCTGTTCGCCGAAACCATCGAGAAACTTCATGATTTTCCCCCTCATTCCGATTGTCGAGGCGGGCAGGCTAACCGATTTTCCGTCCGGTGCGAATTTTTTTCGTGTTTCATGTCACACCCGCCGATCCTGTCTCGTCAAGTCGGTACAACCCGCCCAAAGGAGATACGACATGACCAAGGTAACCGACCCCTTCGCCGCCTCGCCGCAGCTCATGAAGCAGTGGATGGCGGTCAGCCTCGCGGCCGAAAAAAGCCTCGAGGCGAGCCTGATCGAGCTTGTGAAGATCCGCTCGTCGATCCTCAACGGCTGCGCCAACTGCATCAACATGCACACTGCCGACGCGCGCGCGAAGGGCGAGACCGAGCAGCGCATCTACCTGCTTGCGGCGTGGGCCGATGCCCCGGTCTATACGCCGCGCGAGCGCGCCGCGCTCGCCTGGACCGACGCCTTGACCCGCCTTTCGCAAGGGCACGCGCAGAAGGAAGCTCGCGAAGCGCTCGACGAGCATTTCACGGCGGAGGAACAGATGAACCTGACCGTGATGATCAACGTCATCAATGGCTGGAACCGCATCGCGGTCGGCTTCGACCTCTGGTACGAAGGCGGCGCGCCCGCGAAGGCCGCCTGATGACCCCCGAGGGCATCCACGGCGACACCGGTGCGGCGGCGGACGCGGCGGCGAGTTTCGACCCGCTGCGCCCGCTGCTCACCCGCGTCGCCTACCGCATGCTCGGTTCGGTCGCCGACGCCGAGGATGTGGTGCAGGATGCCTTCATCCGCTGGCTCGCCGCCGACCGCGATGCGGTGCGCGAGCCCGCGGCGTTCCTCCGCCGCACCGTGACGCGGCTCTGCCTCGACCAGATCAAGTCGGCGCGAAACCAGCGCGAAACCTATATCGGCCCCTGGCTCCCCGACCCGCTGGTCGAGGAGGAGGAAGAGGATGATGTCACACTGCCGCTGATGCTCGCGCTCGAACGGCTCTCCCCCTTGGAGCGCGCCGCTTTCCTCCTCCACGACGTTTTCGGTGTCGAGTATGACGAGGTCGCGAAGACGATCGACCGCGATCCGGCCGCGACGCGCCAGCTTGCCGCGCGTGCGCGCACTCACGTCCGCGACGCGCGCCCGCGCTACAAGCTCGAGAAGGAGCAGGGACTCCAGATCGCCAATGCCTTTTTCGCGGCGTCGCGCAGCGGCGACATGGGCGCGCTCGGCGCGCTGCTCGCCGCCGATGTCGGCATGTGGGCCGACGGCGGCGGCAAGCGCCCCGCCGCGACGGGGCCAGTGCTCGGCTACGACACCGTGCTGAAACTGCACCGCAGCCTCGCGGTGCTGTTCGGCAAATATGGCTCGACGCTCGTCCACGCGGGCATGATCAACGGCCTGCCGGGCTTCGTCACGCGCGAAGCCGATGGCGAACTGCAGACCACCGCGCTCGAGATAGCGGACGGCAAGGTCACCGCCATCTATGTCATGCGCAACCCCGACAAGCTGAAGCACATGCACTGACGGTCAGGCGGCGCGGCATACCCCCCCGGCGACGAACAGGATCGCGGCGGCAAAGCTCGCCGCGGTCCGCACCGAGTTCCAGAAGGTCCAGTCCTTGAGATAACGCGCCCACAGTGCCGCGCCCTCGGGCGTGCCCACCGGCGTCGCGGTGAGCGCATTGTTGAGCGGCACGTTCAGCGCCATCGTGACCCCGTCGCAGCCGATGACATAGAGCAGCGCCGCGGCGAGGATCAGCTTGCCGTCGAGCGTGCCGAGCGACCCCAATGCCATTGCCGCCGCGATCAGGCACAGCAGCCCGGTGCCGAACAGCGCGGTCATAAAGGCGGGATTGATCACCGTGACATTGATCGAATTCATCGCGGTGGCACCTTGTTCGGGCGCGAGCCGTCCGAGCCCGGCCATGACGAAGTTCGAAAAACCGAAGAAGACGCCGCCGACCAGCGCCGCGCCGCCCGCGGCGGCAAAGCTGAGGCCCGTCAAAAGATCATCGGCCATGCCGTCCTCCAGATACTCGGCCCGATACAAGGCGATAGCCGACGCGGTACAACTCCATCGATTGCGCTCCTCCCCGCTGGCTCGAAAAGGTGAGCCGATCCGGCGCCGACCAGTCGAGCATCGGCCCGTAACTATCCTTGACCGGATCGTTCACCGCGAGGGGTAATATCATTCCCGCGTCGTAGCGGCCACTATGCGATGTCGCGGCGAACAGGTCGACGCGGTCGTCCTTCATGCTCGGCGCGCGGGCGAAGACCAAAGTCCGGCTGTCGGCCAGAAAGCTCGCGTCAAATTCGTCGGCGGGGGTGTTGATTGCGCCGGGCAGCGGCACCGCGGCGGCAAAGCTGCGCCCTTTCGCCCGCGCGGTGTAAAGATCGTGGCGTCCCGCACCGCCCGGCCGATCGCTCGAAAACAGCAGGTGCCGGCCATCGGGCGACAGCATCGGCGCATATTCGCTCGCCGCGCTATTGACCGCCGGTCCCAGATTTTCGGGCGTGCCGAACCCCGCCGCGGTCACTGCGACGCGGTAGAGGTCGTCCTTGCCGATCCCGCCCGGCCGGTCCGAACAGAAAAAGACGAAGCGGCCGTCCCGCGAGAAAGCGGGGTCGAAATCGCGCCCCGGCGAATTGAACGAAACCGGCGTCGCAGGCGCCCACTCGGTCCCCTCGCGGCGTGCTATCCAGATGTCATAGCCGCCGGGTCCGCCCGGCCGGTCGCGGCTAAACCATAAGGCGGTTTGGCCATCGAGGCTGATCGTCAGGCGGATTTCGGCATGACCGGTCGAGGCGATCCCCGGCGCGAACAGCTCGGCCTCGCCGACGATCTCGACCGCGGGGCTCGCGGCAAGCAGCGAAAAGGCGAGGGCAAATGCCGCCATTTTACGTCGTCCGATCGAAATCGCTGATCCAGTTCGTCTCCCAGCTCTGGCCGCCGTCGGCCGATGATGCCTGCTCCCAGCGCGCCGAGGTCGCGGTGATGCGCGACCATAAAACGCGCGTCTTGATCGGCCGGCCCTCGAAACTGTCGTCGCCGATGAAGGTGCCGATCCCGTCCTTGAACCCGCCGCGCACCGGCGGCGCGATGCTCGTCGGACTGCGCCCATCGAGCCACCAGCTCAGCCATTCGCCCGTCGCCGGATCGAGCGCACGGATGCCGACCCCGCGGAACGGCGCGCCGGGAAAATTCATCACATTGTCGCCGACATTGCCGCGCCCGCCGAGCACGGGCCAGTTCACCAGCGTCCCGTCGAAATCGATCCAGTCCCGGCTTCGCCCGAGCCGCTTTGCCAGTCGCCGGTGCCGCACCTTCCAGCTGCCGGCCAGAAAGGCGAAGTCGCGGGCGTTCGGCGCGTCTTCGGCAAGCAACGGCAACGGCGTTGGTGTCGCGGCAGTGCGCGTGAAGTAATTGCGCCAGTTGATCTCCCACGTCTTGCCGCCGTCGGTCGAAAAACCCTGATCCCAGTGCGGCCGGGGGCCGTGGACCTCATGCCAGCGAAACCGGACCGCGATTTCCCGTCCGTTGAATGTGTCGCGCCCGGTAAAGACGCCCTCGTCGCCGTCGAAACGCCCGATCACGGGCGGCTCGATATGCGCCGGGTTGCGCCCGTCGACCCACCAGATCGCCCAGCGCTGTGTTGTGGGGTCGAAGGCGCGGATTCCGAACCCGCGATATTCGCCGCCGGGCAGGTCGAGGATATTGTCGTCGATCGTCCCGAGCCCGCCGAGCGTCAGCCAGCACGCGCTCCTGCCGCCGAACTCTGACCAGTCGTCGCTGCCCGCGAGCCGTTCCTTCAATCGCCGGTGCCAGACGTCCCAATTGCCGACCAGCCATTGCCAGTCGGCGCGATGCGCGTCGTGGCCCCATGCTGGCAGACCGAAAGCGGCCGCGCCACCGGCGAGGATCATCGTTTCGATCAGGCGGCGGCGGTCGAGCGAAGTGGGAAGATGGGTCATCGGGCCTCCAGCGAATGGGTGGCTTGGTCTGCTCCGCGCGCGACGCTTTGAGGATGCGAAGAATGACTGTAGAGGCTAAGCCATATTTATGGTCCGCGCCGACAAGCTTCCGCCCTTACCCTCGATCCGCGCCTTCGAAGCCGCCGCGCGGCTCGAAAGCTTTGCTCGCGCCGCGCAGGAACTCGGCACCACCGCCGCGTCGGTCAGCTACCATGTCCGCCAGCTCGAACAGCAGACCGGGCTGCACCTGTTCGTCCGGCATCCGCATAAGGTCGTGCTGACCACCGCCGGCGCCGCGATCGCGCGCGAGGCGACGGCCGCCTTCGCGGCGCTGCACGCCAGCTTCGTAAAGGCGCAGGACCGCGACGAGGCACGGCTGTCGCTGACGACGCTTCCGACCTTCGGGACGAGCTGGCTGACCCCGCGGCTCGGGCTGTTCCGCGCGCGCCACCCCGACATCGCGATCGAACTCGAATTATCGGCCGAGCCGCAGGCGCTTGGCGATGGCCGTTTCGACGCCGCGATCCGCCACGGTCTCGGAGACTGGCGCGGCCTCCGCAGCGTCCGGCTGTTCCCGGTCCTGTTCATGCCGCTTTGCGCGCCGGCGCTGAAGCCCGCGGCGGCCGGTCTGGAGGATCCCGGCAAGGCGCTCGATGTCCCGCTGCTCGGCCGGCCCGACTGGTGGGCGCTATGGTATCGCGCGCTCGGCGTCGCCCCGGGGCCGCCACCCGACCGCTTCGGCACCAGCCTCGCCGCCGAGCATATGGATATCGCCGCCGCGATCGCTGGCCACGGGATCGCGATCGGCTCGCCGATCCTGTTTCGCGACGAAATCGCCGCCGGACGCCTCGTCCCCGCGCACGATCTCGTCGCGGGCGACGGCCGCGCCTTCTGGTTCGTCTATCCGGTCGCCCGGCTGCAAAGCGCGAAGATCGCCCGCTTCCGCGACTGGCTGAGCGAGGCCGCCGCCGCCGAACTGGCGCACGCGCGGGGCCTGACCGAGCGCGCGGTCATTCTCGACCCATGATCCGGCCAAATATCGCTGTCCTACATAACCCCGCCGCGATAACGAGGCGGCGATGACCTGCTCTTGCCCAACCTTCGCCGTCCGCCGTCCGGATCGCCGTCGCAAAATGCGAATCGCGAATGAAGTTACGCAGTTTTCTGCCGATTTTCCTTCTCGGGATTTTTCATGCTGAGCGTCGAAACCCACGCCGCGACGCCGTGGCCCGATCCGCTCGACTGGGAACTGCGGGCAGGCGAGGCGGTCGCCGCGGCGCTCGCGCTGACGCCCTATGCCGAGCTTGCCGACGCCGCGCCGCTCGTCGAGGTCTCGGTGCGACTGACCGACGATGCCGAGGTGCATACACTCAACCGCGATTTCCGCGATAAGGACAAGCCGACCAACGTCCTTTCCTTTCCGCAGGTGCAGGAGGACCTGCTCGAAAGCCTCGCCAACAGCGACGATGGCGAAATCCTGCTCGGCGACATTGTGCTCGCGCGCGAAACCTGCGCGCGCGAGGCGGAGGAGAAGGGGATTTCGATCGCCGACCACGCGACGCATCTGATCGTCCACGGCACGCTGCATCTCGTCGGTTACGACCATATGGACGATCACGCGGCCGCCGCGATGGAGGCGCTCGAGGTGAAAGCGCTTGCATCGCTGGGCATCGCCAATCCATATGCGGAGCTCGACTAGCAGGGAAACGATACGCACATGCCCGACGACCAGGGATCTTCGAACCGATCGGAAGAGGACAGTAGTAGACCCGGACTGCTGTCCGGGCTGAAGAACCTGTTGTTCGGCGGCGACAAGGAACCGTCGCTGCGCGAGCAGATCGAAGAGGTCATCGACGAGGCCGAGGAAGAGGGGCAGGAACGGCGCGGCAGCAGCGTCGTCGGCGACCTGTCGCAGACCGAGCGCAAGATGCTGCGCAACCTCCTTCACTTCGGCGAACAGACCGTCGACGATGTCGCGGTGCCGCGTGCCGATATCATCGCGATCCCCGAAAGCGCGAGCTTTGCCGAGATCGTCGCCTTGTTCGCCGAAGCCGGGCACAGCCGCCTGCCGGTCTATCGCGAGAATCTCGACGAGGTCGTCGGCATGATCCACGTCAAGGACGTGTTCGCGGTGCTTGCCGAGGGGCGCACCCCGCCGCCCTTGCTCGACCTCATCCGCCAGCCGCTGTACGTTCCGCAATCGATGGGCGTGCTCGACCTGCTCGCCGAAATGCGCGCGAAGCGTACGCACCTGGCGATCGTCATCGATGAATATTCGGGCACCGAGGGGCTGCTGACGATCGAGGATCTGGTCGAGGAAATCGTCGGCGAGATCGAGGATGAGCATGACGACGAGCCGACCGCGCTGTTCGCGCCCGGCGAGGGCGGCTGCTGGGAAGCCGACGCGCGCGCCGAGCTCGACGATGTCGGCGAGGCGATCGACCCGCGGCTCGCCGAGATCGAGGAAGATGTCGACACGCTGGGCGGCCTCGCCGCGGTGCTCGCGGGGCATGTCCCCGAGGTCGGCGAGATTTTGCTGCACCCCAGCGGTTGGCGCATTGAGGTGACCGAGGCCGACGAGCGCCGCGTCCACCGCCTGCGCCTCCATCCGCCGGTGGTGATCGATCTCGAGGCACCGTCGGAAACCGGGGACTAGCTTTTTCCGCTAATCGGGGTCGATGTTGACCACATTATATTTGAGCGCCTCTTTCCGCGTCAGGCATCGCCGGGTCGACCGGTCTTCCCCGGTCGCGATCGATTTCTGCCGGTACATGATGTCGGACAGCAGGTCGCGCGAGACATCGAGCCGGATCAGCAGGTCATTATCCTCGGTCGCCATCAGCGCCGCCTCCCGCTCGACGTCGCTGATCAGCTCGGTGGTGGACTCGGCGCCGAGTGCGACGCTCGACTGAATCGCGTTCTTGTCGCCGGTCATGGTGAACATATGGACCATGAAATATCCGCCCGGGTCGATCGTGCGCGCGCGGCCGCCCATGAAGACGAAATTGCAGGCGCTGAAACAGGTCCAGCCCGACGGAATACGGGTGACCATCTGGCGTTCCTTGCTGAACTTGCGGATCAGCAATCCCGCCGCATTGCCGGCGCGGGCATCGCCGCCCGGTGACCGGATCCAGATTTCGCTGATCGACGGATTGTCGGTCAGCACCTTTTCAAGGCGGGCCGGAAGTTCGCTGTCGACGCGGCCCTCGGCCAGCAACACGGTTTCGCCGCTACGCTGGAACGGGGTCAGCACCATGGTTTTATAGTCGGACCAGCTGGGATTGGCGGGGCAGGTGGGATTGTCGGGGTCCATGCCGGGCGGCGTCGCGGCGGTGCATGTGAGCATCGCAGCCCATGCCGTGATCGATTTGATCCAAGGGTTCATACGATCATCCCCACATCAGGCGGATCCGCCGACCGCCCACGCGATCATATCAGGTCAGCGCCCGAACCGAAACAATATCACCGCAGCCGCGTCCGGCGGTGTGATCCGCGTCATTGATCGCGCTTGTGAGGTCCGCCATTCAAGCCTAGCCTTCGAGGCAAGGGACGGGAGTGAAGCGTGATGGCAAAGCTGCGATATCGATCGGGGTTCGCCGCTATCTTCATGACGGTGCTGTCGTGTCATGCTGTTGCGACGGCATGGCAAAGCGCGCCGGGCGAAGGTGACAGGGCATTTATCCCGCCACCCGTCGCCGAACCTGCGCTGCCGGATCTTCCCGAGCGCCCCGCGCTCGACATCCGCAGCTATCCCAAATGTCGCGAGGATTATAAGAAGATCGACGCCCCGTTCGATAAAGCGGCCGCCATCAACCGCTGCACGGTTGCGATCGACACATATTACCGGGACAAGATGCTTCCCTATCGCGAGGCGATGATCGTTTATCAGGGCGCGTTGTCGTCGCTTTATACGGCCAGGGTCGGCGGCAATATGCGCTATTCGCCAGCGACCCAGGACCGTTTCTATAAGATCGTCATGACGGAACACGCCGCCTCCGATCCCGAGGGCGCGAACCTTGCCGCCTATCGCGGCATCGAGGCGCAGTATCAGACCGATCGCGCCTATCTCGCCGACCGCTTCTGCTTCAACACCGGCTGCAACGGCTACCCGGTTCCCGCCGCTGGCGTCAAAGTCGCCGCGCCCGAAGCCGCGGCGAAGGCGCCCAAAAAGAAAGGCGACGAGGCGAAGCGCGCCAGCAGCGACGCCCCCGATCCGAAATGCAGGAAGGCGCGCAAGCGTGGCGGCGCGCTCGGCGGGCTGCTCGGCGGCGTCGCGGGCAGCGCGGTGGGGCTCAAGGGCGTGGGTACGCTTGTGTCGGGACTGGTCGGCGCGGTGCTTGTCGCCGAAATCGCCTGCCAGCTCGACGAAAAGGAACAGAAAGTCGCCGCCGAGGCGACCGTGGCGGTCACGAAAAAGGAAGAGGTCGGCGCGACCGCCAACTGGACGAGCCCGACGCGCGAAGGTGTGGCGGGATCATCGACGATCACGGCGCTCAACACCGAGCCCAATGGCAGCAAATGCCTGTCGATTACCGACATTGCGATTGTCGAGGGCGAAGAAACGCGCGTGTCGAAACGCATGTGCCGTTCGAAACCGGGCGAACCCTATAGCATCATGGCCTGACGGCGGCGTTGCGTTTGCGCCGCGAGGGGATTAGCGCAGGCGCGATGGACGTCTCCGACCTTCGCATCGCCCTGTTCAGCGGCAATTATAACATGACCACCGACGGCGCGAACAAGGCGCTGAACCGTCTGGTCGGCTATCTTCAGGACCATGGCGCCGCGGTGCGCGTCTATTCGCCGACCGTCGCCCACCCGGCTTTTGAGCCGACAGGCGATCTGGTCAGCGTGCCGTCGATCGCGATTCCGGGCCGCAGCGAATATCGCATTCCGGTGTCCTTCTCGTCACGCGTTCGTGAAGATATCACCGCTTTCGCGCCCAATATCGTCCATATCTCCAGCCCCGATCGCGTCGCGCGGCAGGCGGCGGCGTGGGCGCGGCGCCGGCGGCTGCCGGTCGCCTGTTCGGTGCACACGCGCTTCGAAACCTACGTCCGCTATTATAATCTGTCGTTCCTCGAACCCGTGATGGTCGCCTGGCTGCGCAAGCTTTACCGCAAATGTGATGCGCTGATCGCGCCGTCCGAAAGCTTTGCGCAGGTGCTGCGCGAACAGCGGATGAACTATGACATCGGCATCTGGACCCGCGGCGTCGAGCAGTCGGTTTTCAATCCCGCCCGCCGCGACATGGCATGGCGCCGCTCGCTCGGGATCGAAGACGATGTGCCCGCGATCGCCTTCCTCGGCAGGCTGGTGATGGAAAAAGGGCTCGACGTCTTTGCCGACGCCATCGACGTGCTTCAGCGGCGCGGCGTGCCGCACAAGGTTGTCGTGATCGGGGAGGGTCCCGCCGGTGAATGGTTCGAATCGCGCCTGCCGAACGCGAACTTCGTCGGCTTCCAGGGCGGCGCGGATCTCGCGCATGCGCTCGCCTCGTGCGACATCTTCTTCAACCCGTCGGTGACCGAGACGTTCGGCAATGTGACCCTCGAAGCGATGGCGTGCGGCCTGCCCGTCGTCGCGGCGCGCGCGACGGGGAGTGCGAGCATCGTCAAGCATGGCCAGACCGGTTACCTTGTCGCGCCCGGCTCGATCACGAGCTTCGCCGACCATCTCGAGCGCTATTGCCGCGATATCCAGCTGCGCGCCGAACATGGCGCGGCGGCGGTGCTCGAAAGCGGCTCCTATCAGTGGGATGCGATCAACCAGGCGGTCGCCGACACCTATATCCGCCTGATCCGCCAGAAACAGCGGCGCCGGAGCTGAGCGTCCGATGGCCGGGGATCTGTTCGGCGAGGATGCACCGGCGCAGCGCGAAGGCGCCGCCACCGGACCCGTGCCGCTCGCCGAGCGACTGCGCCCCCGCACGCTCGCCGATGTCGTCGGGCAGGAACATCTGACCGGCCCCGAAGGCGCGATCGGCCGCATGGTCGCGGCGGGCCAATTGTCGTCGATCATCCTCTGGGGCCCTCCGGGCACCGGCAAGACGACGATCGCGCGGCTGCTCGCCGAAGCCGTCGGTATGCGCTTTGCGCCACTGTCGGCGGTCTTCTCGGGCGTCGCCGACCTCCGGCAAGCCTTCGCCGATGCCGAGAAGATGGCGGCGGCGGGCAAGCGCACCCTGCTTTTCGTCGACGAGATCCACCGTTTCAATCGCGCCCAACAGGACGGCTTCCTGCCCTATGTCGAACGCGGCACGGTGGTGCTCGTCGGCGCGACGACCGAGAACCCCAGCTTCGCGCTGAACGCCGCGCTGCTGTCGCGGGCGCAGGTGCTGGTGCTGAACCGCTTGGGCGGGGAAGCGCTGGCAACGCTGGTCGAGCGCGCCGAAGCCGAAGTCGGACGCACCTTGCCCGTCACCGACGATGCCAAGACGGCGCTGGTCTCGAGCGCCGATGGCGACGGCCGCTTCCTGCTCAACCAGGTCGAGACGCTGTTCGCGACCGCGATCGATGCGCCGCTCGATCCCGCCGAGCTCGCGCAGTTCCTGCATCGCCGCATGCCCGTCTACGACAAGGATCGCGACGGCCATTATAATCTGATCTCGGCGCTGCATAAGGCGCTGCGCGGATCGGACCCGCAGGCGTCGCTCTATTGGCTCGCGCGCATGCTCGTCGCGGGCGAGGAGCCGCTTTACGTCCTGCGCCGAATCGTCCGCTTCGCGAGCGAAGATATTGGCCTCGCCGACCCGCAAGCGCTGGTGCAGTGCCTCGCCGCCAAGGATGCCTATCAGTTCCTCGGCTCGCCCGAAGGCGAACTCGCGATCGTGCAGGCGTGCCTCTATTGCGCGACGGCGCCCAAGTCGAACGCCGCCTATGCGGCACAGAAAGCGGCATGGGCGGCGGCACGCGAAACCGGCAGCCTCGCGCCGCCCGCCAATATCCTCAACGCCCCGACCAAGCTGATGAAAGACTTGGGTTATGGTGAGGGCTACAGCTATGACCATGATGCGCCCGACGGCTTTTCGGGCGACAATTATTGGCCCGACGGCATGGCGCCGGCTGATTTCTATCGCCCCGTCGACCGCGGTTTCGAAAAGCGGATCGCCGAACGCCTCGCCTGGTGGGACGAACGGCGCCGCGCGAAGGGCTGACGCCGGCCTTGCCTCGATGGGCGCATGAGTATAGTTTTGGGACAAGTCGGGTCGCGCCGGAACTGGGGTAGTCATCATGGCATTGGCGCTTGTCCTTGCCGCTGCAGCGACACCGATCCTGTCCTGTCCAGGCGGCACTATTGAAACCAAATGCACCGCCGCGGAGGTGACGGCGAAGATCGCGCTGACCCGCGCGCGCGTCACCAATATCGCGCAGCGATGCCTCTACGACTTCGGCGGGAAATGCAGCGTCGAAGCGAGCGGACGGATCAACGGCCGCGATCCCGGCACCAGCTTGCTCTGGCAGAAAATGCGCCTCGCGCCGCGCGACGGGCCGCAGGCGCGGATGCTTGTGCTGCTGTCGCAGGACAAGGCAGGGAAGGCGGCGCTTGCGGGGTTCGCCGAAAGCTCGGGATCGATCGGGACGCCCGATCTGGTAGTGGACGATGACAAGCGCCGGATGATCCATGTCGGGGGCACGCTGGCCGGAAGCGGCGGCGGCAACGCCGATGCGCTGTTCGTCAGCGATGCCGCCGCGCCCAAATGGCGCCGCGTCGACCTGTCCGACTGGTCGGAGCAGGGCGGCAAGCTGCTGCCGACGGGCTATTGGCTCCGCGGGCCCGCACAATTCGCCTTCGACGAGATGTTCGCTTTGGTGCCTGTGGCGCGCGAAGGCGACGGCGAGTGCTGCCCGCGCGGCGGCAACGCCTTCTACGATCTCGATATTCAGGGCGACCGGCTGGTGTTGACGCGCCTTCGCTTCCAGCCCATGCAGCCACTGGGGCGCGACATAGAGGTCACCGCCGGGACATTGGAAGACTGATCTGCACCGGGATATGGCGCTGACTTTCGACAGCTGGGACGATGTGGTCGCGTTCGCGTGCGCGCTTCCCGATGTCGAGATGCTTTCCTTTTATGGCACCCCCTGTCCGAAGCTCAACGGCAAGGCGCTCGCCTCGCCGGGGCGCGAGCCCGGCAGTTTCGCCGTGATGTGCAAGCCCGACGAAAAGGAAATCCTGCTTGAAACCGATCCCGACACCTTCTGGCAAACCCCGCATTATGAAGGCTGGCACGCGCTGCTCGTCCGCTTCGGATCGGACGATCCCGATCGCGTCGCCGATGTCATCCGCCGGGCCTGGTGGGATCGCGCAAAGAAAGCGCAGCGGCAGGCTTTCGGCGATCGCCCCTGACCTGCTGCGCGTCCTCGGCGCTGCGCTCCTTGCCGGTGCCGTGCCCGCAGCGGCGCAGGCGCCGAAACCCAATGCCGAGCTGAACCGCGCCTGGGCGGCGGGCTATCGCGCGGCCTTTGTCTGCTCGTCCTTGTGGAACGGCGCGGGCAAGCCGATCGAGGCGATCGAACGCGACGAACTCACGGGCATCTACCCCGAGATCGAGGCCGATGTCCGTGCGCTGAAGGCCGATGTCGACGCCGGCGCGAAGCGGGTCAGCGTGCACTATCGCGATGACATGCCGCCGCGGATCGCACAATGGAGCGGGCGCGAGGGCTGCGTCACCCTGCCGATCGGCGCGCAGCCGGCGGCGATGCCCGCCACCGACCGGCGCGCTGACCTCGACGCCCGGCCGTGGCCGATCGGCGACAAAGATGCGCGCCGGCCGGCGCCGAAGGGCATGAGCCGGTTCGAGCAGACGGCAATGAATATCGACGGTTTCGGCGGCCGCACCAGTTCGCTGCTGATCGTCAAGAACGGCCGGATCGCGTTCGAACATTATTGGGGCGGGCACGATATCCACACCGCGCAGCGCACCTTCTCGGTGGCCAAGTCGATGGCCACGACCTTGATCGGCCATGCGGTGCAGCAGGGTTCGATCGACGTGACGAAGCCCGCGTTGATCGCCGAGTGGCAGTCGCCGGGTGATCCGCGCGCGGCGATCACCACCGAGCAGCTGATGCGCATGGCGAGCGGGCTGACCAGCGACACCGCGGGCAACCGCAGCGATGCCATCTATATGGGCGGCGCTTCGGTGCGCCAGTGGACCACGCAATGGCCGCTGCTCAACCCGCCGAACACGCATTATCGTTATGCCAACAACGACACTTTGCTCGCGACGCTGTCGCTGAAGGCTGCGCTGCAAAAGGCGGGGACGCCGCTCGACCCCGCCGCCTTCTTCGACCGGCTCGGCATGACGCGGACCTTTGTCGAGCACGACAAGGATGGCGACTATATATTGTCGAGCCAGGTGTGGACCACGGCGCGCGACCTCGCGCGGCTTGGCCTCCTCTATCAGAACGACGGGATGTGGCAGGGCGAGCGCCTGCTCCCCGCCGACTGGCGCCGCTTCGTCACGACGCCCAGCGGGCCGCAGCCCGACGGCGCGTTCGGCTATGGTGCGGGCTTCTGGCTGCTGGGCAAGTCGGACGGCGTGCCCGCCGACGCCTTCGGCGGCTTTGGCAACCGCGGCCAATATGTCATCGTCATCCCGTCGCGCGAACTGGTGATCGTGCGGCAGGGTTATGACGACGACAAGACCCGGCTCGACATCGCAAAGCTCGTCAAGGCGGTCGTCGCCGCCGACCGCTGATTATTCGAAGGGCGGGTAGCGCTCGAACGCGGGCAGGTCGTTCAGCTTTTCCATCCAGCCGATGCGTTCGGCGGTCTGGATTTGCGCCTGCGCGGGGATGAGGTCGGGATCGTCGAGCGTCGCGGTCTGCACGTCGATCTGGCCCGGAAAGATCGCCTCGTTCGAATAGAAGAGCCCGGTGCCGCAATCGGCGCAGAAATGGCGGCGGCCATGCTCGGACGAGGCGTAGACCTTCGCCGTGCCGTCGATCTCGATTTCATCGTTTCCGACGAGCGCCCAGCCGACGAGCGGTGCGCCCGAATGGCGGCGGCAGTCGCTGCAATGGCACAGCGCATGATGCTGGACCGCGGTGGTCATCGAATAGCGGATCGCGCCGCAATGGCATTGGCCGCTGGCACGGGGGGCTTGCTCGCTCATCACTCTCTCCTCGTGGAATCGAGTGGAGAACATAACATAAACATATGCGCCGTGACAATGGCGGTGCGGGCGAAAATCGGCTTAATCGCCCAGATCGACCTGATGCTGCTGCGCCCATGCCTGATACTGGCCGCGCGGGTCGGCTGACGGCTGGGCCAGGATCGCCGCCATGTCGGCGCGCAGCGCGCCGAGGTCGAGCGAACGGATCATCGCCTTCACCGGGCCGACGCCGGCGGGGGTGATCGACAGGCGTTCGATGCCGACGCCGAGCAGCGCCATCGCCTCGAGTGGGCGGCCGCCCATTTCGCCGCACACGCCGAGCGCGACCTTCGATCCCGATACCGTGCGGACGACGCGCGCGAGGTAACGCATGACCGTCGGTGACAGCCAGTCATAGCGTTCGGCGAGCCGCGGGTGCGCGCGGTCGGCGGCGAACAGGAACTGCGTCAGGTCGTTGGTGCCGACCGATAGGAAGTCGAGGTGCGGCAGCATCAGGTCGAGCGTTTCGAGCAGGCCCGGCACTTCGAGCATCGCACCATAGCGGATCGCGACCGGCAACTTCTTGTTGTGGCTCGCGAGCCACGCCCGCTGGCCGACGAACAGGTTGCGCGCGGCTTCATATTCCCAGGGTTCGGACACCATCGGGAACATGACGTTGAGCGTCCGCCCGGCGGCTGCCTCCATCAGCGCGCGCGCCTGGACTTTCAGCAACCCTTCGCGCTCGAGCGCGAGCCGTAACGCGCGCCAGCCCATCGCCGGATTTTCTTCCTGCGCGCTGCCCTCGACATTCATATAGGGCAGCGCCTTGTCGCCGCCGATGTCGACGGTGCGAAAGATCACCGGCCGGTCGCCAGCGGCGTCGAGCACGTCGCGATAGAGCCGCTGCTGGCGGTCGCGCGAGGGCAAGGTCGCCGACACAAGGAACTGGAATTCGGTACGGAACAGCCCGATCCCGCGCGCGCCGGTCAGGTCGAGCGCGGCGACGTCTTCGCGGAGGCCCGCGTTGATCATCAACTCGATCGGTACGCCGTCCTTGGTGACCGCGGGCAGATCGCGCAGCGACGCGAGGTTGGCGCGGCGCTTTTGCGAAATCTCCAGCTTGGCGTCGAACGCATCCTGCACCGCCTGCGTCGGGCGGACGTGCAGCTGGCCCGCGGTGGCGTCGAGCAGGAGCAGGTCGCCCTCGCGGATCGACGCGCGCACGTCGGCGACGCGGCCGATCACCGGCACCCCCATCGCCCGCGCGACGATGATGACGTGCGCGGTGAGCGATCCTTCCTCGAGCACGACACCCTTCAGGCGGCGGCGGTCATATTCGAGCAGTTCGGCGGGGCCGAGGTTGCGCGCGATCAGGATCGAATCGTGCCGAAGGCCCATTTGCGCCGCAGTGCCCATTTGCCCCGACACGATGCGGATCAGCCGGTTCGACAGATCCTCCAGGTCGTGCATCCGGTCGCGCAGCAGCGGATCGTCGATCTGGCGCATCCGCATGCGGGTGCGCTGCTGGACGCGTTCGATCGCCGCCTCGGCGGTCAGGCCGCTGTCGATCGCCTCGTTGATCCGGCGCGACCATCCCTCGTCATAGGCGAACATCTTGTAGGTCTCGATGACCTCCTCATGCTCGCCGCCGACGCCGAAATCGGCCGAGCTCGCCATGCGGTCGATCTGCTCGCGCATCTTGTCGAACGCGGCGTAGACGCGGTGGCGTTCGGCCTCGGTATCGTCGGCGACGGTGTGCTCGATCGTGATGCGCGGCTGGTGGAACACCGCGACCCCGGCGCCCATGCCGTCGACGAGCTTCTGGCCGTTCAGCCGCTGCGCCGACTGGTCGGCCGCGGCGGCGTCGGTGCGCGCGGCGGTGTCGACAAGATCGGCATTGGCGATCAGTTCGGACAGCACCATCGCGACGGTCTGCAGCGTTTCGATCTCGATATCGTCATAACGGCGCGGATCGCTGTGCTGGACGCACAGCACGCCGACCGCGCGCTCGCGGCGGATGATCGGCACGCCGGCGAAGCTGTGGAACAATTCTTCGCCGGTTTCGGGGCGATAGGAAAAGTCGGGGTGCGCGGCGGCTTCGTCGAGGTTCAGCGTCTCGATCTGGTCGGCGATCATGCCGACCAGCCCTTCGCCGAGGCCGAGGCGCGTGACGTGCACCGCCTCCTGCTTCAGCCCGCGGGTCGCATAAAGTTCGAGCGTGCCGTCGCGCAGCAGGTAGATCGAGCAGACTTCGCTATCGAGGCATTCGCCGATAATTCCGACGACCTGGTTGAGCTTGCCCTGCGCATTGGAACGCGATGCCATGACCTCGTGCAACCGGGTCAGGATGGTGCGCGCCGACTGGGCGGCCGACGAGGGCGGTGGCGGGGCGTTGGTCATCGCAATCCTGCTAACAGAAGGATGCGGTGCGCGCCAATACCCCGCGCGCGATTGTCGAATTGATTCCTAATGCGGCGGGAATCCCGCGTCAGTGGTTGCCCGGCGGAACAGTCACGGAAGCGGTCGGGCCGACCGGCGATGCTGGCGCCGGAGTATTCATGATCGCCGGCCGCGGCGCATATTTCGCATCCCACGCGACGGCGTCGACCTGATACTGGGCATAGGCCTGATAAAATTCGTTGAACGGCTCGTCGAGCCGCGCGAGATGTGCGGGCGCCTGTTCGACGAGCTGCGCGGTCGGGGTCGACGACACGACCTGCGCGATCTCGTTGGCGCGGGCGCAGAAACCGCGCTGCGCCGGCGGCTGCGCGAAATAGTTGAACAGCTGCGTCGAAAGGCGGTCGCGCGGCGCGATGCCGTTGTTCTTATGTTCCTTGCCGAGCTGGGTGATGACGCTCTTCTCGGTCGATTTGATCACCTTGCCGTGCGTTTTGATGATGTTGTTGTACGCCGAAATGAGCGTCGTTTCCTCGATCCCGCGACAGCCGATGGCGGCGACGTTGAGTCCGATCTTCAGCTGCCAGAAAGCCTTGTCGCCGGTCACGCCACTGTTCGCGGTGACGAAGCGTCCGTCGATCCCGCGGCCGGGCAGGATCTGCGTCACCGCAGCATTGCCCGGCGGCATCGGCCGCGGCGGGATGACGACCGCGACGGGCGGCGGCGGGGGCGGGGGC
>SCNS01000037.1 GCA_005503215.1 Sphingomonadaceae bacterium 3R27C6
GAGGGGGATGAAGACGACGAAGGCGACGAGGATGACGAAGCCGACGAGGGCGACGAAGACGATGAGCTGAACGAGGATGATGAAGGGGATGAAGACGACGAAGGCGACGAGGAGGACGAAGGCGACGAGGACGACGAAGCCGATGAGCTGAACGAGGATGATGAGGGGGATGAAGACGACGAAGGCGACGAGGATGACGAAGCCGACGAGGGCGACGAAGACGATGAGCTGAACGAGGATGATGAAGGGGATGAAGACGACGAAGGCGACGAGGACGACGAAGGCGACGAGGACGACGAAGGCGACGAGGACGACGAAGCCGATGAAAACAACGAAGATGACGAAGGCGACGAAGAGGACGAGGGCGACGAAGATGACGAGAGTGACGAGGATGACGAGGGGAATGAAGACGACGAGGGCGATGAGGATGATGAAGGCGACGAGGACGACGAGAGCGACGAGAACGATGAGAGCGACGAAGATGACGAGAGCGACGAGGATGATGAGGGCGACGAAGATGATGAGCTAGACGAAGACGACGAGGGAGATGAAGACGACGAGAACGACGAGGGAGATGAGGACGACCAGCCCGTCGAGGGCGACGAGAACGACGAGAATGACGAGAACGACGAGAACGACGAGAACGACGAGGGTGACGAGAACGACGAGGGTGACGAGAACGACGAGGGCGACGAGAACGACGAGGGCGATGAGAACGACGAGGGCGATGAGAACGACGAAGGTAACGAGGACAGCGGCAACGAAGGCAACGAAGGCAACGAAGGGAACGAGGGCGACGAGGGCAATGAGGGCAACGAAGGCGACGAGGGGAACGAGGGCGACGAGGGCAATGAAGGCAATGAGGGCAATGAGGGCAACGAGGGCGACGAAGGAAACGAGGGCAACGAGGGCAACGAGGGCAACGAGGGCGACGAGGGCAACGAGGGCGATGAGGGCAACGAAGGTAATGAGGGTAACGAGGGCAATGAGGGAGACGAGGGGAACGAGGGCAACGAGGGTAATGAAGGCAACGAAGGCGACGAGAACAACGAAGGCGACGAAAACAACGAGGGTAACGAAGGCGACGAGGGCAATGAGGGCGATGAAGGCGACGAAGGGTGATTCTTGAAGGGATCCCCTGGACATTTGAGCGGCAAGCCGAGCTAACCTCGGCTGTCGTTTGCGCCGATTGCTCGATAGTCAGAACTCGGGGAACATGTCGGCCTTGCCCTGCCCAAAAGGGCCGCCTTCCGGAAGTCGGCTCTAGCGGCCAGTGCACGGTCCTGCCCTCCTTGCACCGACAGCTTGCCGAGCTTCGCCGCAAAACCTTTGGCCGATCGCGGCAGGGGGCGGCTGCAGATCGAGCAACTTCAGCTCGCCGTCGATGAAGTCGAGGCCAAGCGGCGTCGTGGACAGTCGGCAGCATCGACAGAGCTGCCGCTGAGCAGCCTCACCGGAGCGCCGGTTGCTCGATCATCGGTGGCGTGCGGAACGGCGGATCGATCCCGCGGATCGCAATTGGGGCTGGCCAGATTGCGGCAGCGCAATGCGCCTCCTTGGTGGCGCCATCACCAGCAGTTCGACCTCGCAGTGCGTCAGTGGCACGTTGTCCGCGCCATATGGTCCATCTCAGCCGTGACTGTGACAAGATCGTCGGGGCGCTGGCGTCGGCGAAGAGGATCGGGCGCGGCCAAGGTATTGCCACGCTCACCACGCAAGGGCCATCATCATTCCCTTCCATCGCCAGCGAGATGCGTTGGCGGCTTGGCCTCGCACCTGCACAGCTTCTCGTCGGCCGCGCCCCCCAAGGTCCGACGGCGGCGGGGGGACGTAGGAATGGCATCTTAATGGCGCGGGCCTGCTCTGCTCGGCAATCGGTCACGCCCGGATATCGGCACCTGCGCCCTGGAATATTCGGGTTCGCCAGGGTTTCATGACCTCGTGGGCTGCGCCCAAGGCCCAATGCAAGGGCGCACTTCGCCGGGCGAGATCCACTATCCTCACGTGTGAAACAGCTCTGAATGTGTATCAATTTGATACGTAAATTTTCCCGTTAAGGAGTTGTTGTCATTCGCGGATGTCGGTGTAAGCTCGCCCTTGCCTGGTGCCGACTCCGAGTCGGGATCGGGTAACACAAGTCCGAACTCCGGGATTGTGGTCGCTCCTGATTATCGGACACGTATGGCGATGTCGCTTTGCGCAACCCCGTAGGTTGTTTGGCCCTTGCGGTGCCGAACCAAGGGTTGCGTACGACATTGTAACAGTGGGTCGGGCCCCGCGGGTCCGATCGGCTTTGTACTGTCGGGAATGGCCCATGTAGGCCGCCCATCTTTCACCACAACTTATCTGATCGCGTGCCTTCGGCACATCTGCCGCTGGCGTGCGCTCATGGGGAGAATGATCATGACGTGCATTGTTCATAACGTAAGCGACACTGGCCTCGATCCGATCGAGGAAATCCTGGAGACTCTGGTCCTGGGCGACCTGTTCGCACCGGTCAGCTTCATCGACGATCCCGATAGCGAGGGCCAAGATGAAGACGATGAGAATAACGAAAGCAACGAAGGCAACGAGTCCGACGAGGACGACGAGGACGACGAGGACGACGAGGGCGACGAAGCCGACGAGAATGACGAAGGCGACGAAGACGACGAAGCCAACGAAAACGACGAAAATGACGAAGGCAACGAAGGCGACGAAGCCAACGAAGCCGACGAAGACGATGAGAATGACGAGGGCGACGAAGGCAACGAGGCCGACGAAGATGACGAAGGCGACGAAGGCGACGAGGGCAACGAAGGCGACGAAGGTGACGAGAGCACCCTAGACGATGGCGATGAAGGCGACGAGGACAACGAGAACAACGAGAATGACGAGAATGACGAGGGCAATGAGGACAACGAGAACGACGAGGGCGACGAGAACAACGAGAATAACGAGGGCGACGAGAACAACGAGGACAACGAAAACGACGAGAATGACGAGGGCGACGAGAATAACGAGGGCGACGAAGCCAACGAAAACGACGAGGGCGACGAAAACGACGAGAGCGACGAGACGGATGAGCACGACGAGGGCGACGAGAATAATGAAGGCGACGAAGGCGACGAAGGCGGCGCCGGCGGCCAGAACGAGGACGACGAGGGCAACGAGGATGACGAGGACAACGAGGACAACGAAGCCGACGAAGGTGATGAGTCGGATGAGGGCGATGAGGACAATGAGGGCGATGAAGCCTCGGGCAACGACGAAGGCGACGAAAACGACGAAGCCGACGAAGCCGACGAGGACGATGAAGACAACGAAGACGACGAGGGCGACGAGGGCAACGAGAACGACGAAGACAATGAGGACGACGAGGGCGACGAGGCCGATGAACAGGGCGACGAGGACGATGAACTCGACGAGAATGACGAGAATGACGAGGGCGACGAAGGCGACGAGAACGATGAAGGCGACGAGAACAACGAAGGCGATGAGGGCAATGAGTCCGATGAGGGCGATGAGGGCGACGAGGACGACGAAGCCAACGAAGACGATGAGGACGATGAGGACGACGAGGACGATGAAGCCGATGAGGACAACGAGGACGACGAAGGCGACGAAGCCGATGAAGGCGTCGAAGGCGACGAGAATGACGAGGACGACGAGGACGACGAGGGCAATGAGCAGGATGAAGATGATGAGGGCGACGAGGACAACGAGGCCGACGAGGGCGACGAGGGTGACATTTAATCACCCGATGCTTGCCAAGGTTCAGTCAGGATCAATCCTGGCTGGATCGGGCAGGCACGAGGCCCGGTTCGCCGGTGTTCTCTAACCTCAACTGGAAACCCCCGGCTTATAGCCGGGGGTTTTCTTCTGCGCCCGAGGGGAAGCGCAAAGGTGCAGTTGGGCGATCGGTGGCGCCGGCCCGCGTGCCGCGAAGGGCCGCACGCAAGGTGCGTTCCGAGATCTTGTGTACTCATTGGGCTCAACACGGCCGCAGGATCGCATGAGCAGGACGGCGTCCGCGAAGATCAAAGCCTTCGTTGCTCAGGGAATCCGCGTGGCTCCTGTCATTGGTCGAAGTGCAAGCTCGGGGCGGGCAGGGTGTCGACCGCCGCGTTCGGAACGCTGTGCATGCTGCGAAGGCCGGCCTTCTACGGCCAAGCTATACGCCTACGGAATGTGTGACCGATGAGTAATCCAATCGCTCACCCCCAATCCAAACACCATAATTTGGGAGACTGGCTGGGCCTTCACGGCCTCGATAACCAGACGTGCCGCCATCTTCTTGATGAGATTAAGAAGGAGCGCGCCGAAATTCCTGCAAATGGCGATATTCCGGATCCGCAAAGCGCGGGCTTGAATCCGGATGAAGTGTGGACGAAGGTTGTCTTGGCGATGTGCAGCTTCCTGCCAGAGCACCAGGGCGTAATCGAAGAAACCTTCGAGCGGTCTACGAAGATTGCCGTCGCGGCCCGAGGAAAGTCGCGAAAAGCTTTAACGATCGATCATGGTCCTGCCAAATATCCTACAATAATGTACAATTATTTTGACGAAATTTCTGACCTGTTCGTTGTGGCACATGAATTCGGACATGCCTTGCAGATCCGGGCAAGCGAAGGATTATTCATGCCACCTGTAATGAGAGAAACGTGCGCTTTTCTCTCAGAAGGGGCTATATTATCTTCTTGTTCGAATGAGCCAGCCTATATCGCCGAAAATTCTGTCAGATACTGGCGAAAATCCAATAAGAGATACTTTGGTAATCTTGCGACACGCCTAGAGAAATCATTAAAAAATGACAGCGTGATTTATGAATATGACTGGAACTATCCGATCGCTCGATTTTTGGCGCTGCGAATTTCGGCGCAATTTTCGCGAGAACTGATCTGGGATGTATTCAGCGGTAGCTATTCTATCAAGCGGGTCTTAGATAAGCTGGCGATTTAGTCCAGATTTGGCGAGAAGCGTTTCCTTTCGGCTTGCGTCCGGGATACGTGCCAATGGTAGATGAAAAATCTTTCCTGTTTGCGTGCGAGGCGGGAGGCGCCATTCGCTACCTGCGGGTCGCAGCAACGGCACCGCGGCGGGTGCAGGGATCGATATGTTGCCGCACCCATGTCGGGCCTCTGAGGGTGCCGCCTCCAACCGCCGCGTCGCATCAGGAATCAATTGGGGTTGGCCAGGAGATTCAAAAAGTGCTGAATTTAAGCTGCTGGAAGTCGTGTGCCGGTTCAGACGGAGGCAACACGCCGGACGATATCAAGCTCCGTCGGTCGAGCCCGTTTGCAATTTAAGCTCTCCCGAGAACACGCGCCGGAAAAACTCGATCCGGTTCGGGATCATGTCTTTGATCTTCTCGCGGTCGCCATCGGGTATTCGATCCGGATGATGGATAATCGTGTATGCAAAAAGAGCTGACTCGGCGAAATCTTCCTGTTCACTCGAGCTCGCATATTTTGTGATGTAGGATCCGTCACGCGATACGGCGCTTTTCCAGTCCGGAGATTCAAGATACGCCGCTTGAATCGATGCATGAGTTCCCTCGTGAAAAAATGTCTCCTCAAGGTCGTGCGTATCAATTCGCTTGCTCGCATTTCCGGAGTAGATGGTGAAGAAATGACCCTTGTCCTCTGCAAAGGCTGTCGTGTCACTCCCTCCGAAATTCACGGTGATGTGCCTTATGATATTGCGATAAAGCGGGGGTAATTTCCCCAGGGGAGCGCCATATCGGGAAGCATCCTGTTCGGCGGCTTCCTTGCTGCCGAACTCTTGATCGACTGCGATTTTGATTTTGGTCCCGTCCTTAAAATAGGCGTCAAATACATAGGCGTTCTGAACGAGGGGCCGGCCGGTCCCGCGCTTATCCGGCATCTCGAACTTCTGAAAACCTAGGAAATCAAGGCGATCGAATGCGCTGGGATCATCCGCCGTGATGAAATCGAAGTCGGTTCCGACGACCGATGAGCGGTAAGGCGGGGTAGTGCCAGCGGACATATCGCTTTCTTTCTGGGAAGTTTCTTTCGCAAAAGTCGAAGGGGAAAGAGCGTCCGTATCGCGGACGGACCACACCGCCGCGAAAACGGCGACGATCAACACTGTCCCTGAGCAGGCTATGACGGGAAGGTTTTTCATCATTCGAATATGCGCCAAGGATGTTGGATCGTCGAGTTTTAATCGCGGACTGGCGCAAAATGCACCGTGAAGTTGTCCCGTCAGCTTCGCTTCACTTAGCGCCCCGCTATTGGCGGTCTTGCAGCGCCGGCCCAGCGGTGGGCCATGCATCTGTGCCGTCGACATGGGGCGAGGCGTTTCCTATGCGCTGCGCGGCCAAAGTGCCGCGCGTTCCCTGGCGCAGGCCTCGCATTTCAGCGTCGCGTCATCTATACGGGCACAATAGGGCAACCACCCTGACATGTCAGCCTGTCGAATAGGAATGGCTCGATGAACCAATTTTTGCGACTCGAATTCTGTGTGCGCGCCGAGCGAATGGCCGGAGCGTCGGCGTCTTGCCTGCTCGCTTTCATCGCTATGACGTTCGTGGGCGCGACGATCACCGGGCCGCAAGACGTGTTGCGATCGCTGCACGATATGCCGGGTGCGACCTATCTTCACGGGGGCCTCGCGATTGCTTTGATGATCTTCGGTGCATGTCGGCTCTGCTTCACCCTATTCGGTGGCAAATTTTCACAAGGCTGCTCCGAGACCAAAACAACGCGCTTTGCCCGGATGGGGGTCGGTGCTGCGTCTTTCGTGCTGGGAGCTATGGTTCTGGGAGCCACTTTGGATGGCTTGGGTGGCAGCGTTTCGATGGGACGCTCGGGAGCCGAAGCGCTGCTCGGGGTCCGCGTCGGCGGGACTTGGCTGGTTTTTATCGGACTGCTGTTTTTCGCCGCCTCAGTTTGGCAATTCGCCAATGCTTGGACGGAAAAGCTATCGAAATGTTTCGGTCCCGACATCCCCGCGTGGGTGGTACCGCTCCAAGGCGCGGGCCTTGCGGCACGCGCGGACGTGTCGTTCATTATTGGGTACGCGTTCTTTCGGGCAGGATGGCTTGGCGGACTCAACGTGATGACAGGAATTGATGACGTGTTTACCGCGCTGGTTGAAAACACGGAGCTGAACATACTCCTGGTCTTTGCACTGCTGTTGTCAGGAATTAGCGGTTTCGCGGTGGCACGTTGGCAGAATTTGGTCTGCGAGCGATCTCAGCCGCTCTTGCACCATCGCATTTCACGCATGACTTTCCGCTAACATATTGAAAAGAGCGACTGTCGCCGCGGTCGCGGGGCATTTTGCATGCGCCGTCGCCATTTCGCTCGGTAGACTGGCGTCAGGGTGGTCGATAAAGGTGAGCCCGAGGTTAGTGGTCGATCTGGATTTTGACGCGATCTTCGCTAACGCGGGCGGTGTGGGCAATTGTTGCGCGGGCGCTTGCAATCTGCGCGAGGAGATTATTTTGCTCCGGCTGGCCCAGCAACTCCGCTAGGCTGACATCCAGGACCTTTGCCAATTCATCCATGTGCACAGGTTTTGGACGCGTCCGGTTTAGCTCCCATCCACAAACCGCCGCGTCGCTCACCTTCATCAATTTGGCAAGTTGTCTTTGCGACATGGCTTTTGACAGCCGGATCCGCTGTACGCGCACGCCGAAGCTTTCCCGATGTCGTGCCGTTCCAGCAACCGCGGACCCCGGTGCGACGGCGCCTTGCAGGCGCGCGGCGCCCAAAGATATGCGCGATATCGGGATTGCAAAATCCAAGCCCGCCAAGCGGCCGCTCACCCAGGCAACATGGGATCTCGCAGCGCCACTGTGCGGAAGCTTGACATCGACAGGATTTCCTACCGTCAAGGGTGCATCGCCCTCTAAAACCAGCCCAAATTCTGAGATATTATGGATTATGACTTCGAATTCGCCTTGCTTCGCTTTCGCTCCCGGAAAACGCATTCGCGTATCGCAGGGCTGGTCTGGCTCGCCAGGACATATTTCGATAAAGGCAGTAACGGTCATAATAGCCCTATCCAACGCCGCAAGCCTTCGGCGATCGCCAGTGCGTCTCTTACGGCTCATACCTACGGGATTGAGTCCTTCTAAATGTGGCCACATTCGCGTGGCGTTGTAAATGGGGTGCGGACAGCATTCCTGACAGCCACGACGGATGAAGTAGCGGGCTAGGGCGCCGCCCGCGGAAATGTTTCGGGTGCGCAGCCACGAGCGCGAGGTCATCGGTCGCCGGCTACCTCGCGATCTGCCGGCTGGTTGTCTATGGGGCATCCCAAACTGCGCGGCGGGCCACCCTCGATATCGTACAAGCTCACGATCTCCGGGTGCTGAAGGCGACTGAAGGATCGTCGCCCCGTCGGCGACGCGTAGCGACGTTGATCTCGCTAAAAGGATGGCTCTGACGCAGCAGCATTGAACAGAAGGGCCCCACCACGGTGAGGCCCTTCGAAATGTTCATTTGCTGGATACAAAAGTACCGTGATTGGCAGCAAGGCGTTGATGCCTATCATGCTGGCCGGCCGTTCAAGCGTAGCGGACGGTTACCTTCTGCCTGCGGCGCGAACGCATTGCGGCGCCCATCGCGCCGAAGCCCAGAAACATCATCGCCCAGCTGCTTGGCTCGGGAACGGCAGCGGCGGTGTCCAGTGCGATATTGGCCGACGAATTGCGCTCCCAGGCCGTATTGACGAAGTTGAGCCGCAAATCCCCATTCTGAAGCGCAACATCGGAGCTATCGAAACCCGTAATGGATGAGTTGAGCAGATTTGCACTCGAGAAGGCGGCCGATACGTTCGTAAGCGAAAGGATCGTCGCTGAGAGGCTCAAAGACGTCCCCGAGATATTCGTGATCTTGAGGCCGCCGCCATTGAAGTCGAGGCCGATTGCCGCATTTGGGGCCGCTCCAACCTCAAACTCGCGACCTCCGCCGACAACGGCAGAATTGAATAAGCAGGAATATGACGATCCCGCACCGACCTGCGAACAGGTGACGGTGTTGCCAATCAAGCTCGCCGCCTGCGCGGGCGAAGCTGCAACCAACGCCGCAAATGAACATGTTACCCAAAATTTTCTCATGAAATTCCCCCCGGTATGATTTGGGCGCCCTGCCGAGCTTTACCGCTCAAGTCCACTTCCGAATTACGAGTTATGTCCTGATTTGACACAAATAACGCTGTCGGCGGACGACGGTTACCCGCGGGAGCGATCTCGCGCCGCCGCAGTCGGCGAGTGAGTTAGCCCAGTAGGCCCCCAAGACCGGTTGAAATTATTGGTCGATGCGAGATCCCTAATTTCCCGGACCCTGGACCGGCATGTTCTATAATTACAAGACAAGCGGGATCAGGGCCCTTTGGTCACTTCATCCAAATTCCGCCCGACATCTCGAAGCCAATGGATCCCGACGATCGCGGCGCTGCCAGTCAACGCATAATCCCACCAATTGTCGGCTTGGAGCCATCCGAGGAGGAAGCTTGCGCATCCGACGAGTAGAAATGGCGCAAGCAAGCGGGCGGTGACGTTGCGAAGCAGCCTTACGCTCCATTGTGCCTTGGCTGCCTCGCGGCGAGCGTTGTCGAGATTTTTCTCAAGATCCGAGACGCGCGCCTGCAGACTGCGCACCGCGCGCTCGAGCTGCTCCAATTCCGCGGGCTCCGGTTCGAGCCGCCGGCTTTCCGTTTTCAGGATGGCGCTTTCGTCAATCTCCTTTGCCACACCATCTCCTTCGGACAGCCGTCGACGCAGGGTCGTAATCGACTTTCTCGACCCTCGTTGACATAGCATCCTAGTGGAGCATCATGAACGGATCGTGGAGGAAAAAATATTGCGCCGACCAGCGCGCCGGAAATTGAAGCGAGGACACCGGTTCCATTTGAGGGAGGGACTATGCCGATATACGAAGTCCGAGGACCAGACGCGGCGAGGAAATATTGGTTGGTCGAGGTCGAGAGCGAAGGCGCATTCCTTTCTGAGACAGCGCGCGCCGGCTCCTATTCCAAGAAGGAGCGGGCGCAAGCGGCAGCCGATAAGCTGAACAAGCCGATGGGGAGGAGCGAACCGCACCATCTTCGGTACTCGTAATGGTGTCGCCTCGATCCAGTTGAACAGATCCTATATGCCGACGACGGCGATCGCCAGGAAGCTAGGAGACGTTCACAAGGCGCGGACCGGCGGTCCAGCGTTCTTCCCAGCGCGGCCTGATCCACTGACCACGCGCATCTTTACAGTTCGCGATTGTCCCTCGCCAAGACAGGCCGCGCGTGCAGGCACGAGGGACAAAAGCAAGAGCGCTGGCGCTTTACTTCAAATTGGAGCGACGCGCCCAAGGCTGAAGGTTGTTCTCAGCGAAGTGTGATCGACCCATCACGTCATACGGAAAACTGCGCATCGTCACGCGATCGATAGGCGAACGACCTTGTCGCGGCGTCGGCGGATGGTGAAGCCGATGCTGGCAAAGCCTAGAAGCATCAATGCCCAGGTGGCTGGTTCGGGCACGGCTGCGACTGCAGTGTTCAGACGGAACTGCGCCACATCAGCCACAGTGGCACCGTTCGTGAACGTCATTTTTACGCTCGAGAAGGTGCCGTCAAAGGCGTTGAAGAAATTGTTCCCGTTTTTATCGAGCGTATAGGACGACGTCACGAGGCCATCGCTATTTCCTCCAGTGAAGGTAAAAAACACCTTCCCGTTGGTTAGAGCGTCAATGTTGAATTCGAGAGCGCTGATGAGCCCGCTGTTGATCGAAAATGTCAGGGGATTGTTCAGCACCCCGTCTACAGCGGCAACTCTCGATTGCCCATTAGCAAGTCCGATAAGCTGTTCAGGCGACGAGAACAGGACAGTGGCAGGTGCGTTGTTCAACGTACCCGTGACCGACGTTCCTGGAACGCCCTTGTTTATAAGAACATTGGATCCAGGCTGGGCTGAGCACCCACCCCCCAGGCAAATGGTAACCGCGGCAGATGCCGAACCCGATGTGACAAGAAACGCTGCGATCGCAGCCATGGAAGCGATTTTACGCATTGTGGAAGCCCCCCAAAAGACGGTGCGACCCGCGAAATGGTTCGTAACATCCGAGTTAACATAGGCTGTTGTTTTGAGTCTATCCGGCATGATCGGCGATTCCAGGTTTGCGTCTCGATATGATACACTTCGTGAACGCTTCGAGGCTCGATGTGGCGCGACGAAATAGATGGTCTTGCGTCTGGAGTTCATGAAGGACGCGTCCGGCCTCACGGCGCAGAGGGGGCGCCGGGACAGAAATACGCAGCGACAAATGGGATGCGATCGCGACGGTCGATATGTCTATTTCAAGATTAGCGGTCACCGTTGCGGGCACTAGCCGGAGCAGCTTTGCAGCGAGGTTGCATAATGCCTTTCGTGCGACTTTCAGTCTTGATGAGCAATAGCCCCGAAGCCTTCGGAGATCGCATCGAGTTTGCATAAGAATTTAAAGCAAGATCGATGCAGCGGATAGCCGTTTAAAGGCCGCCTTCGGAGAATTTTAAGAAGTTGTTGAAAAAGCCGAAAAGACGCCCGAAACACCGACCTTTCTAGGCGCAACGGACTTGTTATGCTCTTACAGCAAGATAGGCGTCGTCGCAAAGCGACGAGGGCGGTGTTATAGAACCGGTGTTTGCCGGGAAATGTTAAGTTGAGGGCGACAAGGTTACCCCTGCCGCCCCCCTTTTTCGCCGCATCCCACGAGCGCGGGCAAGCAGGATCGGCTACTGGTATTAACCGACCGGGCCGCAATCGGGTTCCTACCACTTTTGGAGTAGCGTCTTGGAATGTCCGTCAGAGTTTGAAAGACTTATGGCGGGAGGTTCGCTCGGTAGACTGAGGAGGCCTACGGCACAGCCGGTACGAGGCCGGCGGAAATTCGAGATTCAATTTGGCAACGTCTGCCCGGCGGCAACGCATCGCGCAGGAGCCAAGGAAATTCAGATGATCGAGTTACTGCCGGCTCCGATGGAGCCGATGGCCGTCGCGCGAGGTAATAGGGGACGCAACATATGATCCGCTACTAAACGTTCGACCGAAAATGTAACCATTTGGACACGAGCTTTTGAAGGACAAACGTTGCCCGATCAGGTTTTTGCGCTCTAATCTCGCCGATTTGTGCTGGCGATGCCCAAGGGGGTAACAGCGGCACCATGGGTGTAGCGCTGTCGCAGCATCGCCAACGCTGCCTCATACAAGGGTTAAGCCGCGCTGCCAACCGAGCCGATGGCATGTCATCTGGGGTGAGATAACGACGATAGCGCGTTCACGCATTCGTTGGTCCGTTGAGAAGCACCGCGGCCAAGACTCGGGCTGTAAGCACTCCGGCGTTTTCAGCATCGCGGTGTACGGTAAGCTACAGTGATCCGTAAATTGCGCGCGGGGCTTTTGCCATCATGAATGAGGTGAGCGCGTCACGAAGGCGTCGATGGGCAAAAAGGGCCACAGAGCATTGTACGCGAGAATTGAAGCTTAACATCCGGCACAGATTATAATTTAAGTCGCGTGCATCGCCTTCCTGGCATCACAACCTCGCATTGCAGCTCCTTGGCATAGGTTACGGCGGGCTGGATGATATTTGCTCATGGAAAATCTTCTCGATCTGTGTAACCAAAGCGGCCGCAATCGCATGTTCCGCCGCCTTGGGGTGGGTTCGGTTAGAATTTAGAGACGATGGGTCGCCTTACTGAGAATTCAGGGGAGGCGAATATGACGCAGAAGATCAGAATTTCGCTCCTGGCGAAACATGAGATCGCAATGGACGGATTGCGCAACGTCTTCGCGGGGGACTATTTTCATGTGGAGGCTGCAGTCTCTGGCGGAGCCGCGCTGCTCGGTCGGCTGGAACGCGCCGATGTTGATGCCGGCAGCCATGTGATCGTCATCGACGGCGGCGACCGCAGCTTTGGCGTAGACGCCTGTCGCTGTCTTGCGGCGAACAGAATTGATGCGCGGCTCGCACTGCTGCTGGACCATTATATATTCGAGGATCTCGTCGAGGCGTTTCAGACCGGCGTCGACGCCGTCATCATAAAGGGGATATCGAGCGCTCCGTTGATCGAATCGATCAAGCTGGTCGCCTTAGGCGAGAAGGTATTTCCCTCGCAGCTTGTGGAGGACCTGACGCGCGCGAGTTCTTCTCCAAGCCGCGGTGAAGGGGAATGTAGCGCGGCATCGATTGGCCTTTCCGGCCGCGAGCTCGAGATTCTTCAGAGCCTTATCGCCGGATTGGCTAACAAGGCGATCGCTCGGCAACTTGGTATCTGTGAGGCGACCGTAAAAGTGCATGTGAAGTCCATACTGCGCAAGCTGGGCGTCGAGAACCGTACGCAAGCGGCCACTTGGGGCGTCAAGAACGGATTCGCGGGCCCTGATCAGGTTCGCGCGCGTGACGCAGGGCCTCCCCGCATCGCGGATCGGCGGTCGGCGTTGGCGGGCCAAGCGGCCTGAAAGTTTCGAAGAAGCCTGCCGGCGTTATCTTTGCTATCTGGTTCACGCCGAGGGCTCGTCGAAAGCGTCGGACGGTGCCAGCCTGACCGTTGGGCTAACGGTCCGCAACGGCTCCGTGGATGGTGCGGATCCGACACGTACTCCGGCGCTTCTTCGCGCCGAGTAGGGCTTGGGGCGGCAGGGGACGACGAGGCGACCACCCCTTTGGGCTCAACATTGCGGCCTTCGTACCCCGCAGAAGTAGCAAGCCCGGATTTCCGATCGCTCGAAACTCGCCCGGCCCTCGAATGGGGTCGGGTCGCGGAAGGCGCTGAAGCAATAAGGATCCGTGGCTCGCGAAGCTCGTCTGCTGCGAGAGATGCGAGGGGCCTGTCAGAGGGCTCTTGCTCTGAGGTCTCGGGTCTCCAACGACGAAAGGCCCCGCTGGGGTGCGGGGCCTTTCTGGGGGGTTCCTCAGGGTATCACAGTCATGCTGCTCGCGCGGGTATCACGGCAGCCGACTGTGATTGTCAGTAGAGTATCCCGTGCGTGCTACGGGTCAATTATACCGATGGGGGATAGAGCGGATATTGCGGGCGCTGCGAAACAATGAGCCCCCATGCGTCTTCAATCGCGCATTGCCGGACTTTGCGTCTGATCTTGATATCGACAGGCGCCACCGATGGGAGGCGTCCCTCGTCACGTCCATATATTCAACATCGGGGCTAACGCCCGCGCTCCTCGCTGCCGGCATAACTACATTCGCAAACTGGGGCGCTTGCTCGCCTTTTTGCGCGCGCGCCTGTCCCATCCTGGGGCAAAGTTTTGATTCGCTTATTCTAACGTTCTGGTTAAATCTTACTAAACACGTAACACAGTCAGGCGAGTCGCGCGGGTTATCGCCTCAATCTAGGGAGCTACGAACGATGCGAACGATTATGATGAAAACGCTACTTGCTGCAACGGCGGCAATGGCGCTTCCCGCAGCCGCAAGCGCTGCGATCACCCTCGGTTCAGTCACGCCTGGCACTGCGGTCTATTCGGGCCCGACGCCGACGTACAACTTTGAATCGCCCGCTCCAGTCACGGGCGGTCTCGTAACAAACACTTCAACTGGCGTTCGCGCGCAGCCGTTCGGCAGCACCGGGAATTACTGGACGGTTGGTCCTGCCGACGGGTCTCCGGGGCGCCTGAATCTCTCCTCCTTTGGAGATATTTCGAACATCAGCTTCATTTGGGGCTCCGTGGATGCTTACAATCTGCTCGAGTTTCTCGATGCGAACGATAATGTGCTGGCGAGCTTTACGGGTTCGCAGATTTTCAACCCTGCGAATGGCAGCCAGACCGATCCGAACCTGAATCCGGTGGTTCGCTTTAACCTGACCAACGGCAGCCAATCGGCGTTTACGACTCTGCGGTTGAGCTCGACCGGAGATGCATTCGAGGTCGATAACTTCGCGATCAACGCGGTTCCCGAGCCGGCGACTTGGGCCTTGATGATGATCGGATTTGCTGCGGTGGGCTTCGGCATGCGCCGGCGTCGCCCCCAGATGGCGCCTCGTTTCGCCTAATTTTGCAAACCAGACCCGGAAGAAAGAGGCGGCCATTATTTTGGTCGCCTCTTTTTTTGCGGTGGGTAGCAATTCCCAGGTTCCGAAACATGGGCGGGGCAATGTTCAACTTGATAGATGACCGCGCAGTGGCTGAGCTTCATTCGCCTACCTGATCGCGCGGCGCTCCAAAAAGAGATGGCTTTTCAGCAAAGCAGTGGCCGCGTACTGCTGGGACGCGTCTCTTATACCGCGATCTGCCGACATGAAAATGCCGCCGGCGGGGATCGCCGGCGGCATCAAATTCACAGCGTCACTTAGGCCTTTGCATAGCTTACCGTAAGCTTCTGCCGGCGCTTCGCCGAGCGCATCGCACCGCCGACGAAGCCGAACCCCACCAGCATCAACGCCCAAGCTGCGGGTTCGGGAACCGCACTCGTCGCCGGAACATAGGTCGCGGCATTGGTCAGGCTTTGGTTGCCGATATTTGTATAGCCGTTGATGTAAGGCTGGCCAAAAGGATCCGCCTCCGACTGCACCGTCAAGCTACCGCCGTTCAGCTTGAACAGATAGTTGCTGCCCTCGAAATTGAACGTCGTGTTGAACACGAAGCCGTTGAACTTGCCATTGTTGTACTGGATCATTGCCAGCGGATCGTCGGCGAGAGAGAAAACATATGAGCCGAAGTTGAATTTGAAGGCGTCGGCTGCCGGGATGTTCGCCAGATCGGGAAGGCTGCTAAAGGCCACATTGGCAAAGCCCGAGCCCGCCGCCGGAACCTGATCAGCATCGAACACGAAACTGCCTGTAAAGGTGTCGCTGGGAAAATAGGGATTGCGCAGCGGATCGCGAACATTGGCATTGCCGCCGAAAATGCCCGAGGAGAAATCAGCTTTGACGTAAGATGCCGCGTAAGCCGGCGATGCGGCAAGCAGCGCCAGCATAGCGGTACTCAAAAGACGAGTTTTCATATATTCCCCCAAAGATTAGCGCGCACGCTGCCGAACCTGGTCGTAGTTCCGGCAACGCGACTTAACACAAACTTAGCTTTCAACCCGATGGACTCCTGCAAAATATCTGTGTCATTATGACACATGCAACATCGGGCGCTCAGGGCGGTAATTTTGTCATGGAGCGTGCCGAGCCTCGAGAGGTTACTGCCCAGGTTGACGCGGCGGAATCGGAGCCGCCCCCGATTGGAACTCGGCCAGTCGGTGGCGTGAATGCGGCGGCGCTAAATACCGGCACAAGGCGACACACCACGTACGGAGCGTAGCAACCAATGCGCCGCCGATGATGTTTTTTGCGAAAAGCCGGCTCTGGGCAATCTTGTCAGTGATTTTTGGACAAGCGGGCGGATTTTTGGGGCGCCAGAACCGCGATCAGGGCTCGACCATTATTCTGATCTGCGCGGCTTCGACACCAAGAATGGTGGCGATCTCCATCCTGACCGCGGCGAGTTGGTCCAATTCCCCGACAATTTTCGTATCGACATAAAATGATGCCAGGTCGGCCGGGGGGACAGCAAAGAGTTTCGCAAGGTCAGCGAGCCTTCCACGTTTGGGAAACGATCGATCCGCCTCCCAATGGCTGACAGAAGCCACGCTGACGCTGAGGCTCACGGCGACATCGTCCTGCGTCATGCCGCGTTGAGAGCGAAGATTGCGCATCCTGGTTCCCAGTGTCTCTCCTGCGGAATTCGCCAAAGCTGTGTCGGTGCTCCTCCGTCTAAAATTCTCGGGCGGAAGCTCTTCGTCAGGTAGTGACACTGTCGCCAGCGTTGCGGGGATCGCATTTTCGAACTCGCAGCCGAATAATTTGCCACTCGTCCAAAGGACTCGAGCGGCAACCCGAGCGTCCGCAGAGAACGCCACCTCTAGATGATCATGCGTTGTCGCTGGATGATCGGCTTCGACGATCAGGCCCGACGGCGTAGCCAAATGAACTTTAACGAGAGTGCCTGACCGGCCTTCGGCGCGCAATTGCTCATTGAGCCATAGCCGCGCGCGCTCGCCATGCGGGCTTTCAAACAATTCCAGATGTGCATCTATGGTCATCGAAGCACCTCGGCAGCGGCAGATGGTTCCGTCCGCTGAAGGAATACTACGGCAAATGCGGTATCGACACCACAGGTTTGCGCCGCACGTCGCATGCTTTCGAATTGCTGCGTCTGCTGCTGCTCCTTTCGTCGTCCGCGCAGTCCTGTCCCGTCGGAAACGACGGGAAAGCAGTTAATCAACTCACCTTGGCGGCGAGGAAGGCTCTGACATCGGCCGCGATATCCGGGCGCTCGAGAGCGACCGCGAGGTTCGCCTGAATATAGCCGGCCTTCGATCCGCAGTCGTATCGCGCGCCATCGAAGGTGACCGCGTGGAAAGGCTGGTTGCCGATCATCGTCGCCATCGCGTCGGTCAGCTGGATTTCGCCGCCCGCGCCCTTTTCCTGGCGTTCGAGCACGCGCATCACCTCGGGTTGCAGGATGTAGCGGCCCGAAATGATCAGATTTGACGGCGCCTCGGCGATCGGCGGCTTTTCGACGAGCCCGGTAACCTCAGTCAGCGCCCCGTCGCGCGCGCCGGGTGCGATCACGCCATAGCTCGACACTTGCTCGTGCGGCACTTCGAGCACCGAGATCAGATTGCCCCCGACCTTGTGATACGCATCGACCATCTGTTTCATGCAGCCGGGTGATCCGTGCATGAATTCGTCGGGAAGAAAGATCGCGAAGGGTTCGTCGCCGACGATATCGCGCGCGCACCAGATAGCGTGACCCAGTCCAAGCGGTTCCTGTTGCCGAACATAGGCGCAGGCGCCGGGGCCGAGCCGCGTCGCTTCGAGCACCGACAGATCCTTGCCGCGTTCGGACATCGTCTTTTCGAGTTCGAATGCGACGTCGAAATGATCCTCGATCGCGCTTTTGCCGCGGCCGGTGACGAAGATCATCTGCTCGATCCCCGCCTCGCGCGCCTCGTCGACCGCATATTGGATCAGCGGCCGGTCGACGACGGGCAGCATCTCCTTGGGGATCGCCTTGGTGGCGGGAAGGAAACGCGTGCCGAGACCGGCGACGGGGAAGACGGCTTTGCGGATCGGTTTCATATCTCTGACGCTAGCGACGCCCCTTCGTTTGAACAGCCGGAGATTAGATGTTCTCAGCTTCTATATTCCCAAATTCGGACAGCGAACCCATGGGCCGCTGGAAAGCCTTTGGTTCTCGGCGAGGCGTCAAACCATGTCAAAGAAATTGGCGCCTTTCCGAACTGCGGCCGGAATGCTAGGCCGTGTCTTCGAGCCGAAAAGGCAGCAACGGGCTGCGGTTAGACCTGCAGCAGCAGGCAGAGGGGGCGGACCGTGGAAACATTTTGGGACTGGCTAACCGTGTTTACATTCGCCGGGCTGGCCACTTTGCTCTTGCAGAGATCGGCCGAAGAAGAGCCCCGCGATCATCTTTGGCAATATGCCCCACCGGCTGTCGGTTGCGCTCTGGTCAACTTTCTCGGTAACGAAGGCTATTCCGCGCCGGCAGCGGTGCTGTTCGTCGCGGTTGTCTTCTACATCTTCAAAGTCCTCAACGTTCAGCTGCCCTTCGCAAAAAAATAGGCGAAATCCCGATCCGGGAATATGGCTCGGGATCAAGATATTACAGAACTTAACAGCTGTCGTTTCATCCTGTAAGCCGGGAAGGCTAAGGAGCAGCGGCGACTTGCCGCATGCTCGCGCGTTCGAGGCGAGGCCGTCATGTTAATTTTGCTGCATTCTCGAATGGCGCTGCCGGCCGCGAGGCTTGGAGTCGATTTGGACGGTTGCCCGCTCATGCGGGCGGCCGGATTTGATGCGTCCACATCTGGTCCGATTGGAGCTGAATTTCTTCAGTTTGGACATTTTTGCGATGCGTAAGGAAGCGCGACCAGAGGCGCAGCGGATCGGCAAGGATCGGGCGGACAATAGTAGCTGGCGCATCGCGCCGGCACCGATCGGATTTGGTGGAGGTTTCGTAACAGGTGTCGACATTGCCTCCGACGGATCGTTCATGGTCTGCAATACCGATGTGTTCAACGGCTACATCCGGCATGCAGGAGACGATCGCTGGCGCCTTTTGCTGCGTCAGGACAATCTTCAGAGCTCGGAATATGATCCAAGGCCCGACAACAGCAAGATATTGCGAGCGAAGGTCGGCAGCGGTGCAAACAACGGGACTTACTGCACGCGGATCGCTCCGTCGGATCCCCGCGTCATTTACACGGCCTGGAATGGCTATTTCTACCGATCGACCGACGGTGGCGCGAGCTTCCGCCGAACCCCGCTCCCGCCAAAGGCATTTCTGTCCGACACGGGACCATCGCGAAGGTTCAATCGTTCGATCGATGTTCATCCCCGCGACCCTGCGCAGGTGCTCCTCGGTACCAACGGGGACGGCTGCTATACATCCACTGACGGCTTTGCCTCCTTCCAGCAGGTGAAGCTGCCGGACACGGGCAAGGATTTCAGTGAAACCCCCGGTCGCTATCTCGTTGCGTGGGGGGACGACGGTAGCGCGTGGATCCACGTTTTCGGCGTCGGACTGTACCATTCGTCGAAAGGCATCTCCGGGCAGTTCCTCTTCGCCGGCGGGCCGCTCACCGCCTCGAGCCTCGTGGCCGCCAAGGACGGTGCCGTTTACATGTGCGAATTTCGGACCAGCGCAACGCAGATACCGGACGCACTGCATATCCTGAGAGCCGGCGTGTGGCGGCGCGGCGCGGACACGTTGAACGCCGATCAGGTCGCTGTAAGTCCTTTCGACCCTCTCCATCTGGTTTGGGCGAACGAGAATTCGGGGCAATGGTGGCAGAGTTTCGACGGCGGGCTGACCTCGACGGATTTCGGCAACGAACGAAGGGGCGTCGGCGAGAGCAAATGGTTGTCGAACAGCAGCAAGGCTGTTTTTCCCGCCCAGATATTATTCGATCCTGTTCGGCGCGGGCGCCTTTGGATCTGCGAGGGCGTCGGAATCAATTACTGCGATCTGCCGGCCAAAACCGGCGATCCGGTGATTTTCCACGACATGAATGCCGGGATTTCCGAGTTCGTCTCGACTTGCGGACTAACCTCCGCGGATAACCCGATTGCGCTGCTCGGGGTCATGGACAAGGGCGTATGGCAGGTCGCCGGCGAAACCGAAACGGGATGGGCCTATAGTCCGCCTCAGGGCCGAATTGCCGACCCGAGCGCCATTTCCCATTTGCGCAGCATCGACAATGCGTCGGACGATCCCGAGTTCGTGGTCGGCCTCTTCCAACAGGATGGCGGCAACGGCTGGTCCGGCGACTGGGGCCGGACCTTTACGTCCTTCCCCCCTCCGCCCGGCCAGGAGGCCTGGCTTCCGGGCGGTGATTGCGCCGTGTCGACGCGCAGCAATATCATCATTGCGCAGGGCAACCGCGGAGGCGCCTGGTGGACGAAAACGGGCGGTCTGCGTACGGCGGACTGGCATCCGGTTTCCTTCGGCGGATATTCGCCCGTCACGTCGTGGCTCAATGCTTATTATGTGCACCGCGACTGCATCGCGGCGGACAAGACGCGGCCCGGGGTCTTCGCGGCGCTCGTAAACAATATTTACAAGCTCCCGAATAACGATGACGCGATTGGACGCGACATCGCCGGTCTCTGGCTCAATCGCAGTGGCGGCGAAGGGGAGTGGGAACATCGAGTGAAGGGTACACTCGCCCCCCTCGGATCCAAAAACCATACGTTGAGCCAGTTTTGGCAGGCGCGGCTCGCCTATGTCCCCGGACGCAGCGGAGAAATGCTTTACGCCAATTGCGAGGGCGGAAACCGAAACGATCAGCTGATGTGGCTTCGGGACGATGGCGCAAAGATCACCGGACTACCCGCTTTTCGCCTGTTCGCGTTCGACTTCGGCAGAGCGGCTCCCGGACAGGAGCGGCCTGCCATATATTTCTACGGGACAGCTGGCGGCATCCAGGGACTTTATGTCAGCTTCGACTGGTTCGCGACCGATCCCATCCTGATCAGCCGGTTTCCCAACAGCAGCTTCGACATCGTGTCGGCCGGTCTCGGCCTTGTGGGGGACATGCACAGGTTCGGGCGATGCTATCTGGGCTTCGGGGGGAATGGGTGGGTCCGCGCTGACCTCGCCGAAGGCCAAGGTCAGGCCAAGGCAACGCAAAATCCACATTTATCGTCTAACAACGTGCGGAGCGTCTAGGGAAAGCGATGAATCGATCGAGAACAGACCTGCCGGCAGAAGGGCACGCCCGGCTTCGTGTCGTGGATCCTTCCGCAAGCGCGCGCCCGATTTTTTCGTCGGCGCGCGACAAAAGAACATTTCTCTACTGCCTCTCGCTTCTGCTCGACATGCTTTCGCTGGTCGCGGGATATATGGTCGCTCTCGAGCTTCGCGAAGAGAAGTGGCTTGCCGCCGGCGGTCAGTCGATAATCTATATCGCCCTTCCGATATTTCTGATGTTTGAAATTGCACGCGAGGCGCAGGACGTAGAGACGCTCGGGAACCGTCTCACTGGAATACAGCGATCGCTGAGCGCGCTCGGGGCGACGGCGATCGTGATCATCGGCATGGGATTTTTGTTCAAAGCCGAGGAAATCTCTCGCCTCGGTCTTGCCGTCACCTTTGGCGCTGCCGGTATTTTCATCATCCTTTCGAAGGTCTTTCTCAATTTTATCGTGAAGAAAACGATGGGCGATGCGGTTGTTGCGACGATCCTCCTGCTCGACGGCCTGCCGGCCCGGGCGGAGCGGCATGCCGCTGTCGTCGATGTGGCCGCCGATGGTCTCTGGCCGGACCTCGACCGGCCCGACATGATCGATGCGCTGTCGCACCTTATCGCGCCCTACGACAGAGTTGTGGTGGCGTGCAGGTTTGATCACCGCCCTGCATGGTCCATCTTTCTCAAAGGTCATGATGTCGGAGGCGAAATACTGCTTGATCGCGACCTCCTGCACGGCGCCGTCGCAATCGGACAGTATGACGAGCATGATACGATCATTCTGTCGCGCGGCCCGCTCAATCTCATGAATCGCATTCAGAAGCGGGCATTGGATCTCGTCGTTGCAGTGATCGCCCTTATCCTTCTTTCACCGCTCCTCGCTATTGTGGCGCTCGCGATAAGACTTGAGAGCCAGGGCCCTGTCCTTTTTACCCAGCTACGGGTAGGGCAAGGAAACCGGCAATTCAGGATTTTCAAATTTCGTTCGATGCGCGCCGACAGCAGTGACGCCGCCGGGACCATGTCCACGGGACGCGACGATCAGCGCATCACCAAGGTCGGACGTGTGATCCGGCGCACCAGCATCGATGAGCTGCCGCAACTGTTGAATGTCATACGCGGCGACATGAGCATGGTGGGGCCGCGGCCGCACGCCCTGGGGTCGACTGCCGGCGACGAGCTGTTCTGGCATGCGTCCCAGCAATATTGGCTGCGCCATGCCCTGAAACCGGGTATTACCGGCCTCGCGCAAATCCGGGGATATCGCGGTGCGACCGAGCGCGTCGAAGATCTTGCGAGAAGGGTCCGCTGCGACCTCGAATATCTGTCTAATTGGTCGTTATGGAGCGACATCCTCATCCTGCTCAAGACGATCCGTGTCGTGATGCACAAGAACGCATATTGATGATCTCTCTGCATTTTGAGGAAGGCCGGCTCCACCCCGGCTCGAAAAGTCGGCGGCGGACTTTTTCCGCCGCCGACTTCTCATCTCCGGGGCGACGCTGATGCGAATTCTCGGCATCCTGATCATCATATTCTCACTGCCTGTCATCATCGCGTGGTTACGTCGCTATCCCAAGCGGCGGCATTGGGCCTATCTGGCGGTCGGACTGCTCCCCTTCATCATCAGCGCATTCAACCTTGATGCCGCCTTCATCAGCTGGGAGGGGTGGCCGGGTTACGCCAAAGGGCTCGTGGTCTCGCTTCTTGACTGCCTTGCCCTCGGGATACTCTTCACCAGCAAGGCGCCGTTTCGCAAGCTTCCCTTCGTGGCCGTGTTTCTCCTTTACATTTTTGCCGCAATCGTCTCGGTCGCGGTTTCAAACCTGCCCATGAGCGCGGCATTTTACGTGTTCCAGCTGATCCGCGTTTTCGTCGTTTTCGCCGCAGTAGCTTCCTTTTCTGGCCGCCCCGGCGCGGTACGGTGGCTTTGCTTCGGACTGGCTCTGGGTGCAGTATTTCAGGCGGTCGTCACCATTGATCAGCGGTTTTCGGGCGCTATCCAGGCCACCGGAACGATGGGACACCAGAACCTCTTGGGGCTAATGCTGCATTTCGTGACCTTGCCGCTGCTGGCCCTGCTCCTTGCGGGAGAGCGGAACAAGTTGATCATGGCCGGGGTGCTGGCAGCGCTCGTCGCCGTGGCACTCGGCGTGTCGCGGGGCGCAATTGCCTTCGTCGGGCTGGGCATCGGCATTCTCTTCCTTCTTTCGCTTTCGCGGCGTCCGACACCGCACAAATGGAAAATCACCGGGCTTGCTGTCCTGTCGCTGGCAGTGCTTATCCCGATCGGGATCACCAGTTTTCAGGAACGCTTCGCGGGGCGGTCGGTCTATGAAGGTCCTGATGGCGAGAGACAGGCCTTCGAGCGCGCGGCGAAGATGATGTGGAGCGACCATCCGATGGGCGTTGGCGCGAACAACTACGTTGTGACGGCGAATTCGCAGGGTTATTCCGAGCGCGCTGGGGTCATCTGGAACTACGCCAGTCGATCCACAAATGTGCATAACATGTACTTGCTGACGGCGGCAGAAATGGGCTGGATCGGCTTGCTGTCGCTGATCGCTCTTGTGACCTGGCCCGTGATGCGAGGGGTGAAATTCGCATTTCAATACCGAAAGGACCCTCGCGGCGACGTTGTTTTGGGAGCAACCGTCGCGATCTTCGTCACCTCGATCCACGGACTGGTCGAATGGATCTTTGTCACCGGGCACGCGCAATATGTCTTTGCCATCTCTCTAGGAATCATCGCCGGAGCGATCCGGCAGTCGCATCGCGAGGCAATTTTGCAGTCGCGGACGGCGCGCCGCCGAGCAGCGCAGCGGCGAACCGACGCGAAGACGGAAGCTGCCGATGAGGGCGTCGCTTCGTCCGGGACGCAAGCGCGGGGGAACATTTTAGGTTCGCCGCTATGAGCTTTGCTTTTCTCGACTTGAAACCGGGACGTCCTCTTTGACTATCAGTCCTGCTCCCCGAAGGCTGGTATCGAGCCTGCGACTGATGCTCCGCTCGCGCCGGTCGCTCTTTGATGCCGCGGGGTGGGTGACTTTGACATTTTTGGCCACGCAGGTCCTGCGTCTGGTCTCGAACATCATTCTCGCCTGGCTGCTCGCGCCGGCGCTTCTCGGTACCATGCTCCTGATCAACACGCTTCGAACCGGCGGGGAACTGTTAACCGATGTCGGTGTCGGTCAGAGCATCGTAAACGACCCGCGGGGAAGCGACCCCGAATTTTACAATACAGCCTGGACAATTCAGATTGTGCGCGGCCTTCTCCTGTTTGTGGTCGCACTCCTCCTCACGGTGCCGATCGCGCGGGGCTATGACAATCCCGAACTGCTCTATCTGCTCCCGGCCGTCGCACCCATTTTTATCCTGACCGGCGTGACATCGCCGTCCCGTTTTCTTCTGCAAAAACGCTTCGAGGTGCGAAAGCTTGCGCTATTCGATTTCGGCGCAGCTGTTTTCGGTGCTGCGGCGCAGATTGCGCTGGCCTATTTCATGCCGACGATCTGGGCGCTTGTTTTGGGTTTGCTCCTCGGCGCAGCCGTGCCGGCCGCCGCGAGCTTTTTCCTGATCGAGTGGCGATCGCACCGATTGCGCTGGGACAAGCAGGCGGTCGCCTCGATACTTCATTTCGGGAAATGGATTTTTCTCGCGTCGCTTATCTACTTTCTCGCCATGAATTTCGACCGTCTCTATTTTGCGGATGCGATCAGTTTGGCGCTGCTCGGTATCTACGGCATTGCCCGAACCTTCTCGGAAACGGCAACGCTGCTGTTTCAGCGCATAGGCAGCCTGCTGATCTTTCCGAAGATCGCGGCGTCGGGACAGAGGGGCTACGATCTTCAACAGGCAATCCGCCCTATGCGGCTTGCGGCTCTTGTCGTTGTTGCGATCGGGCTGGCCGGGGGAATCGCTCTTGCGGATCAGTTCATCTACCTCGTTTACGATGAACGATATCACGCGGCGGGCTTTTTCCTCTCGGTGCTTCTCGTTGGGAGCTGGTTCGGGATCCTGGCCTCGATGGCCGATGCGATGATGATGGGAGTGGGAAAGCCTTCGGGTGTAGCGTTCAGCAATGTCGCCAAGCTTGCGGTCATCGTGATCGCATTGCCGATGGTCCTTCCACGTTACGGGATGAATGCAGCGCTCGCAGTCTTTGTAGTGTCGGAGGCCGGAAGATATGCCGTGCTCGCATGGCGCAAGCGTGGCGTGGGCCTGAGTTTCCTCCGGCAGGATGCCGCGATGACCCTGTTGTTTTTCCTGCTTGTCATTCTGTTTCGGGAAGCCAGCATGCTGGCGGGCCTTACGGGCGGGCTGGAGGCTTGGGTGACGCAGGCGCGGATGGCATATGGGTAAAAGTGGTAAGATCGGAGTGGTCGCAATCGGCCGTAATGAAGGCGAGCGGCTGCGTCGTTGCCTACAGTCGATCCCAGAAAATGTGCCAGTAGCATATGTCGACAGCGCCTCGACCGATGGAAGCGTGGATTATGCAAGGACGCAAGGCGTCGAGATCGTGGAGCTCGACCTCAGCCGGCCCTTCACAGCGGCGCGGGCGCGCAATGAAGGGCTTCAGGCGATGCTGCGTAAATGGCCTCGGCTGGAATATATCCAGTTCGTCGATGGCGATTGCGAAATCGAGGAAGAATGGCTCGGAGCGGCTGAGCGGTTTTTGAGCTCGGAGCAGTCGGTCGCGGCTGTATGCGGGCGCCGGCGAGAACGATATCCTGAGCGCAGCTTCTACAATTGCTTATGCGACGCCGAATGGAATACGCCCGTGGGAGAAGCTGACGCATGCGGCGGCGATGCTATGTTCCGAACCGACGCGCTAGCGCAGGCCCGCGGTTATGACCCCACGCTCATCGCTGGAGAGGAGCCCGAGCTCTGTCATCGGCTCCGCGGTCTGGGCTGGCGCGTCTGGCGGATCGACCATCCGATGACGATCCACGACGCCGACATGCATCGGACCCGCCAGTGGTGGCTGCGGACCGTGCGCAGCGGATTTGGCTATGCGCAGGTCTGGCGCAAGACGCGGCAGAGTCTTGGACGGCCCTTATATGGCCGCCAGCTATTCAGCGCCCTTGCCTGGACGGCCGGCGTGGCTCTCGTCGGCATTTTATTCGGTATGCTGATAGGGCCTGTCGGGTTGGCGATTGCACCAATGCTTTGGTTACTTCAATTCGGAAGATTGGCGATGCGAGAGGGTGCCCGATCGGCTCTCCACACGCTCGCAGGCAAGGTCGCCGAGACCATAGGGGTGCTTCGATACGCATGGAGCGTCATTGTCAGCACGAATCCAGGTGCGATTTTCTACAAATGACGCGCGTCGCCTATCTTGTGAGCGATTATGATGCTCCATCCCACACCTTTGTCCGGCGCGAGATAGCGGCGCTGCGCGCGCTCGGAGTCGATGTGGCTGCGTTCAGCGTTCAGCGCGGGACCGGCGCCAGCGCAGCCGCGGAACATCTACTCGGCCGATCTCCGTTCGCTTACCTTGCCGCGCTCGTCAGCAACCTGTGCGCGGGTCCCGGGCGGTTTATCTCGGCTTGGTGGTTCGCAGCCGGGCACCGCGCGCCTGGCGTGCGCGCCTTTATCTGGTCGCAGTTTCATTTTGTCGAAGCCATGCTCCTGGCGCGTCTGATGCACCGCGCACGTATCACGCATCTTCATAGCCATTTCGCAAACAGCGGGGCGACCGTTGCGCTCATTGCGTCACGCTACGCCCGAATTCCCTGGAGCCTGACCCTTCATGGAATTTCCGAGACGGATTATCCGGCAGGCATGCTGTTGGCGGACAAAATCGAGAAAGCGGCCTTCGTCGCCTGCGCGAGCTTTTTCATGCGCGCCCAAGCCATGCGTATTGTCACTCAGCGCCACTGGGCGAAGATTGCAGTGGTGCGGTGCGGTGTCGACCTCGCGTCGCTGCCGCAGCCCGAGCATCATAGCGAGGGCGGACCCGTCCGCATCATCTGCGTCGGCCGCTTGTCGCCGGAAAAAGGTTATCTCGGCCTGCTCGACGCTCTGGCCGCCATCGCCGCCGAAAATCTCGAATTTGAGTTGCTCATCGTCGGTGAGGGCCCGTTGGCAGGCGAAGTGCGAGCAAAGGCCAGGGACGTGGGACTTGGCGATCGCATCGATTTTGCGGGCGCATTGCCTGAACCCGAAACGCTTGCCGCGATCGCACAGGCAGATATTCTCGTCCTGCCTAGCCTCATGGAAGGGCTTCCTGTCGTCCTGATCGAAGCGATGGCGATGGGACGCCCCGTCCTGGCAAGCCGCGTCGCCGGGATACCGGAGCTCGTGGACCAGGGCGGAGGAGGCTATTTGTTTACGCCGTCGGACCAGTCCGACCTTCTGCGGGGATTGAGATTGCTCATATCCGACCGCAGTCATTGGCAGGGAATGGGCCTCGCCGGACGAACAAAAGTCGAGGACGAATTCCAGATCCAGAGGTCCGGCTCGCGCATGAAAAGGCTCTTCGACGGCGAAGAATTGTCCTGACGCTGGCTTGACCTTGCGCCGCTCCAAACGCTTGAACATGGTTTGCAGGTAAGCGTGGTCAGGAAACCGCCATCGATTAGCTGTCGCGGGATTTAGCGTCGGCGTAGGCGGCTCTTCCCTGTGCTCGTCGCTTGGCGAGCTTCGCCATGCGTGCGTTGATC
>SCNS01000038.1 GCA_005503215.1 Sphingomonadaceae bacterium 3R27C6
TTTGCATTGGAGGATTTGGGCTTCATCTTCGTTCCTTCGTCACTACGACGAAGCCCAAATCCTCCTTAAATCACAACCTCAAATCTGTGCCATTGGTGCTGACGGGGAACAGTGGGCGTTGAAGCGGGCGCCCTTTGTTTGCCACATCTTGCGTAGAAGATGGTCGTTGGCGCGGGTCGGGTGATTATTCATGACTGTCCTTCCTGATCGCAGCGGCGCTAAGCGCGTCGGCGACCTTCACGGCGAGGCCGGCGCCATGAAGATGGATGCCTATCTCGCGCCGGGGATTAGTGGGGGCGGGGTCGGCCGACAGCCAATTCTGACTGGTGATCACCACATCGTCATTGTCCCAGGCGAGTAGCTTGGCATGGACCTCGGGCTTGCACGGGGGGATGACGCCGATGCGCTCCATCGAAAGCCCCCGCGTGATCGCGGACCAGTCGGGCTCGCCCGCGTCGGGCGCAATGCCGTAGCGCAGTTCGACGGCGAGCGAGGGCCGCGCCTTCAGCGCCGCGCCGAGCGGAATGAGCAGCGCTTGGCGCGCCGCTGCCGAGACGCGATGGCTGGTAAGGAAAAGGCGGCGCTCGGCGCGTTCGCTCGCGCGCGCGAGCAGCTCGCGATGCGCCGCCCCGAAGACGAGGCTCGCCGCCACATTGCCGCTCTTTACCGGCGGCGCCCCGGCAAGCGATGCCGCATAAGCGGCAAGCTGCGAGGTAAGCTCATTCCAGTGACCGTCGCGGCCGCGGCTGAGCTCGGCCGCTTGGTAAAGGAGATCGGCGACGAGCCGGGCGTCGCGAAGCCGTACCCCGGCCTCTAGCAGCCCCATGCCCGAGGAGAGCCAGTTGCACGAGCTGAGCAGCGCGTGCGGCGCTCCGCCCGAGCGATCGGCGATGACGAACTTGGCGTGCGAGCGCGTCGAGAAGGGGTGAAGACGGATGAGCTCGTCCTCACCGGTCCCGGCGAGCTCTTCGCGAAGCGCTGCAACCGCTTGGCGGGTGCGGCCGATCGAGCGGCGGTCGTCGCCCTCCCCCCACATGAGCTCAACGCGCGCGCCCCTGCGCGCTACCTCAAGAAGATGCGGCCGCAGCCGCTCGAAGGCGTTCTTGCTGACGAAAGTCGAATGGATGACGAGACGCTCGCGCGCGCCCGCAATGAGTTGGAGCAGGGCTTGCTCGTTGGCGCCGCCGCCGATCAACAGGTCCTCGTCGGAGATCGTGATCTGCCGGACCTTCACCTCGCCCTCGCCAGGCGCGGGCGGCGGCGGCGCGGCGACGACCACCGACTGCCCGGGCCGACTGGCCGCGCCGCGCTTCGCGGCATCAAGCACGGCATCGACGAGCCTTTTCGGCGCCCGTTTGGGCAGCCCTTCGACCTGTCCGCCGCGTACCAGAACGAGCGCATAACGCTCCATCAGCCGGTCGCCCGCGCGCTCCATGCCGATGAAATGTTCGTCCTGGCGAAAGAGATGCTCGACGAGATCTTCGACCTCATATTCGCTTTCGAGGTCGGGGGGCTTCATCCAAACGACCGCCTCGCGGAGCTCGCGCTCGATCACGGCATTCTTGTGCAGGAAAGGAAGCTCGCGGGGTTTAAACACGGTGCCGGTGGTGCGGTCGACGACGAAGTTCATCCAACGCGCGACAGGAGTCGCCGCAGACGGCATCTCGGCCTTCCCCGCCGCTGCCGCGCCCGCAGCGCTTGCGGCGAAGACGAGCTCGGTCGGCGAAGACCGAAGCTCGACCCAGCCCGCGCGCATGAGGCGGATCAGGATCTCGATGACGAGCCGCTGGTGCATGCGTCCGGCCTCGGCGAGGTCGGCGACGCCCTGTGGCTTTTCGGCAAGTGCCGCGAGTACGAGATGCTCGACGATGCTCCAGCGCCGCCCCTTCTCGAGGTGGAACTTGCGCTTGCGCCGGTAGACTGGGATCGCGACGCGGATATTGCTCATCTCACGCGTCCTTCAGCTGGTCGACCCGGATGCGCTGCATCTCCGTCGGTGCAAGCGCCCTGAGCTCGTTGAACAGCGTGCCGATAAACTCGATCTGACCGCTGTTGCCCTCAATCCGTGCGCTGGCCAAAATTTCCTCTAGAAAGTCGAAGGCGCCAACGACAATGAGACGCCATTTCGCACGGCTCAGGAGAACGTTCATGCGCCGGTAGTCGGCAAGGAAGCCGAGCGCGCTGCGGATATTATTGTGCGCATTGTTGCGCACCAGCGACACGATCGCGACATCGGCTTCGCTGCCTTGGAACGAATCGACCGTGAAGCAGAAGCTGCCGTCGGCGGCGGGGGCGGCGAAACCCAAGGCCGCGGGCTCGATCGCCGGATCGGATGCGATCATGTCGCGGAGCCGCGCGACCTGCTGTGAATAAGGCGAAAGCAATGCCAGCGTTGGCGCCTTGCCGGGGGTCGCGGACGCTACAGGGCGAAGCGTTTCGAGGATCAGCCTCACTGCCTCGCGTTCCTCGCTATTGTGCCAGCGCGGCGATTCCTCGCCGCGGATCCGGCCGCCTGCGGCCTGCTTCGCCTCTATATCGACGAGAAGGACCGGCACCTCGGGCAGACGCGAGGGATCGAGCGAGCGCACCGGGCAGGGCTGGCTCGCGAAACGTGTCTCGCTGTCCGCGTGGGTCGCGAGGGCCGCGCCGTCGAGATCGGTGTAGAAGGTGCCGCCAATGATCTTCGCGATTGCGGGATGCATGCGGTGCTGCTCGTTGAGGCGCATAGCGAAGGTCTGGCCCGAGCGCCCGCGCTTGCGGCCGAACTCTGTCTCGATCAGAGTCTGGAAGAGTGTCAGCGCGCCGATCGCGCGCGCGCAGAGGGCCGGCGCGCCGCCCGGATCCTCGGCGACCTCGTCGAGGATCGCCTCGGTCGCCTCGTCGCGGAGCGAGCGGCCGATGAATTCGGCCCCGATCGTCAGCGCCTCAACTACCTTGTCGGGCATGCTCAGAAAGGCGATCATCTTGTCGGCGTTGAACGGCGGAAGCTGCTTGTGATCGCCGATCATCAGGCGGCGATGCGAAAGGAGCTGCGGGGCGATGAGCTCGGAGCCGGTCGCCTTGCCCGCCTCCTCGATGATGCTCCAGTCGAACTGGCTATGCTCCTCGATCAATCGTTCTAGATCGGCCGAATTAGTCGTCGCGAAAACGATGTTCGCGGCGCGCATGACGACGCCCTCGAAGTTCCTGAGATCGGCAGGATATTTGGACCGCTGACCGGCCTCGATGCGCTTCGCCCGGTCGCGGGCGCCGCGCTCGAGGCGATTGAAGCGGTCGCGCAGCGCTGGCCGCGCGCCCGCGACGAGATCGCTCGCGGCGATCGCGCCTAGCGTCTCGCGGCTCACCTTGGCGAGGCGATGCTCGCTTTTGTCCTCGCCCTCGCGACCCGAGCCGCAGCGCACGATGAGCGGCTCGGTATCGATCTGGCGCGTCGCGGGGACAATCTCACTGAGCAGATGATCGACTGCGGCATTGCTCTGCGCGCTGAGGAGGAAACGCAATGTCGGCTCGTCCTGAAACCGGCGCTTGACGAGTTCGCGAACGAGCCGCGTCTTGCCGACGCCCGGTGGCCCCTGGACGAGATATAGCGGCAGCGTCCCGATGATTTGGCGCAGCGCCTCGCGCTTCGAGCTGTCGAGATCGCCAAGGTCGGCGTCGGCAGGCACGGGATCATGGCTCGGCGTGAGCTCGGCGAGCGGGCTCGTCAGCGCCCGCTGGAGTTCGAGATGCTCGCGAAGCGCGCCGAGCGCCTTCAGGCGGCGGCGCAGCTGGGTATCGCGTCCGATCGAATCCTCGGGGACGAGGAAGAGCGGGTCGTTGGCGGGCGGCGCTTCCGAACCGCGAAACTGGTAGGAGGGCTGCTTGCCGTCGCGCTTGATCTCGCGCTCGAACTTCCATTCGCCGTCGCGCGCATTCTGCTGGCCGAGATTCTCCTCGGTCGTGAGGATCCAGCCCTCGCGGCGAAGCCCGTCGCTCGTCAGAGCGCTGTGCAGGCGGTTGGCGGGCGAGAGAATATCGAGCGCCTCGGAGAGGCGGTCGCGCTCGGGGTCGGCGCGCGGCACCAGCTGGACGACGGCATCGTCGCCCGCCGTCTCCGGCCCCCGTGCGGGCAGGAGCTTCACGGGGAAGGTCTCGGCGACGGCGAATAGGAGTTCGATGATGAGGGTCAGCGTCAGCGCGCCGTGAAACTCGGCCGCGGGGTCGACCGCGCTCGTGTCGGCGGTCATCTGGGTGCGCAGCGTGTCCCAGTTTCGCACCTTGCCGCGCGCGCGAGCGAAGCGGGCGGGCGCCTCGTCGCTGCCGATCAGCTCGAGGCCAGCGGGCGCGAGTTGCAGCGTTTTGACGATATTGACCTGCGCGGGACCCTGCCGCGCGATCGCGACGCATTCGGCGTATTCCCAAGAGGAGGACTGCGCGCGCGGAGCGCGATAGGCGCGCAGCTGGTAATAGAAGTCATGGCCGCGCAGCATCAGCTTTGCCGGCTCGCCATCATAGACGACGGCGACAAGGAGCGGGCCTTCGGCAAGATCGGCTTCGACGATCGCGGGAAGATCGGGAAATATGCTCGCCGTATCGGTCCCGAAATGCGCCGCGACGGTCCTTGCAATCGCGCCCTTTTCGCGCAGGTCGAGGACGAGGTGAAGCTTGGTCTCCTTACCCGCAGCGTCGGCCGCGACGGCAGTGACGATTTGGTCGATGAGCTTCAGTACGACGTCGCCGTCGAGGCGATCGAGGATTTCGATGCCCGCGAGATTGCGCAGGAGGCGCACCTCTGCAGCGGAGAGATGGTCGGCCACCTCGAAGGCGGGTATCGCGAGGTTCTCGACGCGCGCCCAATCGGCGCCGATCAGCTGCGCGACAAGTTTACCGAACGCGGCCCAGTCGCCGCGAAAGGAGACCGCCCCCTCAGCCTTGCGCAGCGCCCCTCTGCCGCGCGCAGCGCTCGTCACGAGGCGCATTGACCATTCGAATCCGGTGAGCTGGAAATCGGGCTCATCAGCTTCGGCACTGAGCACTGACCAAGCATCAAGGTCGCGGTGGAGCATGCCTTCGCCGTGCAGCGCCTCAAGAGCGAGAGCGATACGCTTTAGGTTACGCCAGATGCGCACGCGATTGGCGGCGGGACGCGGCGCAGTCATCCAATGCCCCGCGCGCGGACGCGCTAGCGAAAGCGCGATCGGTCGGCGCGAGCCCGGCTCGATGACGAGATAGAATCCTGCGGTGTCGCTGCCAGCATCGGCGAGCCTCGCAATCACTTCGTGTGCGACGGGGTGGCCCGCCATGCGGTGAAGCTGGCGAATCTCGTTGCGCCAGATCGCCTCGAGGTCGGCATCCTTCTGCCGCTCCGAACGTGGCCAAATTTTAATCAATACAGCCTCGCCGCCAGGACCGACGCCTTCGATCAACCCGACGCGTCCAGTCTTGCGGTCGGGTACGCGCAGATAGGCGTCGTCAAGGCGATATTTGGCAAGGAACTCTGACTTGCGCCGCCCCGTCTTTTTAGCCACTTGCCCTCACAACTACCTCTTTGCCCCCGAAATGCGAGAAGCGTTGCTAAGATCAAAAATACTCTTTGGCAATCACGACGTACTACAACCTATTCAATCTAGACAAATCTGGCCGAAAGGGGGCCCGAGAGGAAAAAGTGCTCGGCCTTATTCGAGCCCGCCATATCGCGCGCCATGGCATTTCTTGTACTTCCGTCCGCTTCCGCACGGACATTGTTCGTTGACGCGGATTTTCCCCAATGCTCTGCGGGCTGTAACGCGCCGGTCCGCCAGTTGCTTTGCGTGTGCACGGGCAAGAGCAACCTCGCTCTCGTTCAGCCCTTCCAAGGTCACGAAGCTCCATTCGACGTCAGTTATGCGACCGGTCTCATCGCAGGTTATCTCAATCAGAAGCCGGCCGGGTTCACTATTTCCAGCGACGATCGCGCGTGTGAAATCGAGAGCAAGTTCAGGATCCCGAGGCACGGAAGGCGACCAAACAAAATGAGTGTAACTCAGTTCGCCATAGCTCGATGAGGGTCTCGTCCGGCCGAGCCGCACATGATCGTCGAGACCTTGATCGATCGAGGTGGCGAACCGTTCGCGCTCGTCGCCGGCGGCATCCAGAAGAAAGCTCGCGAGCATCGATCGACCGGGGCGGTCTCCGGCGCTGAGAAAGGCGACGACCTCCGCGAGGCGCGCAGGCATTTCCTGCCGAGGCGGTGAGGGATTTTCCTCATGAATGACTGCGCTGAAGAACTCGTCCAACTTCGTTCGGTATCCATTGAACTCGAACCGTCCGTTGTTGGAAGCGCTTATTTCGGCTGCGAAGCGGCGGTACTGATTTTCCGCGAGATACATGCCGAGATGATCGAGCTCGTCGTCGAGTTCGACAAGCTCGGAGCCGGCGGCATCAATCCGCTGCTCGATATAATGGAGAAAAAGAAGCGGATCATCGAAGAGATCGGCATAGGCCCGCAGATCATCGATCGACAAACACCAGAGCGGCCGTGCACCTATCTCGATTCCGAATCTGCGAAGATGTTGCGCGCGGGCTGCGAGATCAGTGAACGGGTCTAGCGTCACCGCAAGAAGAGCGACTGACCTGTAATCCTCTCGACGGAGCCGCGCGATTTCGCGGTGGTCCGCGTCATAAAGCGAAACTTCGCCTGCACTTTCGAGATAGTCGAGGAAGCGGCTTCCCTGTTTGGCCGGGCTGAGGATCAGATTCTCGAGCGATGCGATATGGGCGGCGAGGTCGGTCGCCGGGGACGTGTATGTGAACGCGCCCGCCTTGACCTCGACCACGAGGAGATGATCGTCATAGATCAGGAGCCCGTCAGCTTCGTGCCACTGCGCTGGCCCGTCTCCCGATTTCCACCGATAATATACCGGGCGATGAACCGTCGCACACGGCAGAATTCGCTGGAGGTAGTCGAACGGGAGGGCTTCAGACACCGCTTGCTGCCGCTCGTTCCAAAGCACCCGATACTCCGGCGCGCGCTCGAATATGAGCCGTTGAAGAACCCGATAGAAATTGTCGAAAAGCGAAAACATGTCGAAGCAATAGTAGCGGCCATCGACCTTCAGAAACGGGCGCTTCATTACCGGCCAGACGCGCAGCGGCCAGCCGACCATGGGCCCCGGCGAGAAAAAATCTTCTTCTTCACCTGGTCCATAGCTCAATGCCTCTGCCAAGGCTTCCGGCAGCCTGGTCCCGAATGCGACATTGAACAGATCGAAGCCCAGTAACCCGCCAACGACGCGTTTGTTAGCGGCTTGCAAGGTAGGGTCTTCGAACGCCTTGTCGCACAGATAATCGAGATCCGCGCTTAGGTCGGCTGCGGCGATCTCCTCCATTCGAGCGATCATTGCCTGCTCGAATTCACGCATGTCTTCGGTGAGATCGGCGATCCCGCGCGTGAGCTTGGCCAGAATGGTTTCCAGTTCGGCGACGAGCCCCGGCGCGTCGATCGCGAAAAGTTGTTCCAGAATGTCGGAGTGCGGTCCCAATTTGTCGAGTAGAGCCTGCGCTTCGTGCACATGATAGCGTTCGCCGCGAACATTCATCCAGAGCAGCTCGGCGCGAGTCCGGAACTCTTCCAACCCCATGTCGAGGTTCGGATCCGCCTCAAGGCGAGTGGCCGTCTTCCGCAAAGGGTAGCGAAGCGACAGGGTGGTAAAAAGCGCGCGCACGTCGTCCGAGAGGGCCTGCCATTCCCGTTCGAATTCCTCGCCGCCAATTTGGTCCGCCGACGGCGGGACCGAAACGACGACGCTCTGCACATAATCGATCATGCGAAGCGCCATGCCTTGGTCGAACCGGTCGGCATCCTTGTCAAAGCCGAGCACGCCCGCGGCGTGCGCCCACCAGCCACGCTGGAGCAGCGTGAGGGGCGGCATCCGGGCAATGCGCGCCGAAATCGCCGAAATCAGTGCTTCAACCTCGTCGACAATTTCGGGATAGGAGGCTGCGAGGGCAGCAGTAAGCTGCGCACGCTGTTCCTCGTTAACATTCATGCGGCTGATCACGACGCGGCCGAACCGTGCCATCTCGAACGCACCCAAACGGAAATAATCGTCGGGCTCCTGCCCTCCGATTCTTTCCCCGCTTTTTCGGCGACGCCCCATCCCTGCCCCCTATTTCGAGCGGCGCGGCGCGCGCGACCAGTCAATCGTCCCGACGTCGGCCAAGCGAACAAAGTGGGCATCCGCCGATGCGTGCGTATCTACGAAGGCCATGGGTTGAGGGCTGTCCACGACAACCAGGCCGTAGACGTCGGGTATCGCGGCGAGCTTGTAGCGTCGTGCGAGGTCTGCGGCATGGGCGCGGACATAGCCGACGCGATTCAGATGGCGAAGGAGATTGTCGGGCTTTCCGTCGCGCCGTTCCTTGCCGCGATAATCCGACAAACGCCGCGCAGTTTCACCGAGCGTACGGCAGAATTTGATATCCTTTGCCTCGATCACCCACACGCAGCGCCTATCGGCGCTGAAGGCAAGGACATCGATATCGCCGAGCAGCTTTCGCTCCGCGGTACCTTGATGGTTGACGCACGCCCAAGGCGCGACCGATGGCGATGCCTCCAAGCCGAGAGCGCCGATCGCGTGCGCCACCTGCTCGTTGAAGAGCATCCCGCCCCGGTTGGCAGCTCCTCCCACATAGCTTCGCATTTCCTTACTGGTCCAGAAGTCGCCCTGAAGCGCGCCTTCAAAAGCGCCAGAGAGATTGTGAACCGCCGCCCGCTCGGCGACGGCAGGTGCAACCACTAGCAGCGGATCATCGCTCGCATCGAGTGCGACCAGCGGGCGCCCGATCAGCGAGAAGCGACGGTCGAAGCGGCCCAAATCATAGTCATTTGCCTTCGCGCCGGCCTCGATGTCGTTCCAGCCGGACCGGCAGACCAAGGTCAGGCGGTCGACAAGCCGCGCGCATGTCGATTGGTCACCGACCCCGCGCGCTTCCAGTCTCGGGAGAAGCGCGCTGCGTCGTATGAGAAAAACGCCCTGCCCGGCCTCGATGGCAAGGTCGAGAAGCACGCCGAGCATCGCCGAGACACGCTCGAAGGGTGCGCCGTACTCCGCCTCGAGCGCAGCGGAGAGCGCCGCGTCGAGCGGGTCGGACGTCCCGCTGCCTTCCCCAAGCCGGGTCGCATAATCCGCCACATTCTGTCCGCGTTGTTCCGCGTGCATGAGCGATGCCGTCTCTGCGAGCGTCGCATCGCCGAAGCTATGATCGTAGCGCAGGTCGCCGGTCGGGCTGATGATGAATTCGGGCTCGAGCCGATCGCCGTGGAGCGCCGGGATAAGCTCGCAATAGCCGAAGTGCTGAAGCGCCCGTGCACACAGTTCGTCGAGATCCATTGGGCCGACCTCCGCGCCGCCGTCAGCCAGACTTTGCGACGCCGCGATTTCGGCGATCATCGACGCCGCGCGTAGCCTCGCATTGACCTCAGCCCGGTGTTCGAGGCTCACGAGATGGTCGACGTCCGGTCCGTGAATACTGCGCACCGCGCGTGCGGTCAGCGCCCAATGCTGGTCGTCGGCGAGACAGGCCTGGAGCATCGCCAGGGCGCCGACTGCAAGCTGTTTCCGGTCAAACCGCGCGATTTCAGTGAGCAGGGCATCGAGACTCTGCGCATGCAGCTTGCCCAGCGCCACCTTGCAATTCTCTTTGCCAACGATGGTGCCGTCCGCGCGGTAGCCCGCGGTTATAGCATACCCATCCCGTACAAGCGCCGCTGCCGATACCGGTATCGGCCGGAATGCGGGGTCGATCAGATTCTGAAGGCGCAAGACGTCCGCGCAGCGCACGGGAGCAAATGCATGCCGCCATCGAACATCGGTTGACGGCACCATCTCGATAACGGCTTCTAGGAGTTCAGCACGGCTTCGCGGGGTGCCGGCGGCCAAGCTAATCGCCTCCAGCAGGGCGGCCGCCAGATGGCGCTCGGCGCGATTGTCGGCGTGCCGCGAACCTTGATGCCATCCATCGCCGATACGAAGCTGTGCTTCGCCGCTTCCCAGCGCGCCCGTCACCACCAGGTCGGCCATGATGGCCGCATCGTCCGGGAGACCGCCTTCGAAGTTCTGATGGGACGAAGTGTCGAGCGTGACGAGCAATGGTGATTGTGACGCGGGATCGAACGTACCACCGACGGCGGACACGGTCAGGTCGATCCAGTGAAGCGCCGTGAGCCAGTTCTGAAAGGCTGCTTCCCTCTCGTCGTCTAATCTTGGGGCCAGACGAAGCCAGACCGGCCGTTCGCCCGTAAGCACGACGCCGAGGTGGACCCCGTCGTCCAGTGCAGCACGGCATCCGTAAATGGCCTCGGGTACGCCCGAGAGGGGCTGAGGATTCACGCGAACCACGGTACGGAAGGCCCCGCCGGGGAAAGGAACGGCGCGGCGATCCAGCGCCTCGGCCGCAAAGCGCCGCGCCGTGAAGACCCCGTCCGTTGGAATGACCACCTGGAATGGAGAGGTCAGGCCGCGCCGATCCTGCGGAAGCAGGTGATGATCGGTATCGCACCACCATTGATGGAGATTGAGCGGACCGCTCATGTTGACGAATTCGAACCCCCGCGCCCTTACCCGCTCCGCTAGTTTCTCGATGCGCCAAAGATCGGATATCGTGGCATCGGACGACACCCCCATTATGATCGCATCGGGCACTTCGAGACCAAGGAAACGCCAGGAGCGAAGAGCATCGGGCATGCGGAAATCGATCCGCTCCCCAAGACCCCATCCTCCCATCAGATAGAGGGTTATCCCCTCAACATAGCCTGGGCGGGCCGACGCAAGATCATGCGCCCGCTTCATTCCAGCGAGGATATGTTTTGCATGCCCCGTATCCGGAGACAGGCTGCCGAAGAAGCCATGCTCGCGCCAGTCCGCCGATCTGCCAGTTATCTGCTCATAATGAACGAACCGACCGGCAGAAATCTCGGAATGGGCGGAGCGGGCTGGCATTCCTTCAAAGTTCGTCGGCGACAGGTCAAGCCGCGCGAACCCGCTCTCGGCGAGCTGCTCGGCCTGAACTTCGAGCAAGGATGCCGCGAAAGCTTCCTCGCGGCCGCTGTCAAATAGATGATCAATTATTATGGCACGTACCGCGAGACTGATCCCGCTGGGAGCCATAAGAAGCAAGTCCCCGTCGACACGCCAGAGCGGCTTCCCATCGACAGAAGCACTGCCGAGGGGCTTTCGGAGGCAATCGTCTGCGTCATCGGGAGAAAGAATGAAACGGGAAAGCGCTTCGCGATCGATTCCCGCGGAGACAAGATCGGCAGCCGACCAGCGAGCGTGAGCCGCAAGCCGCGCCATGGTTTGCTCGGCAGGTAGCGCAACCGTAGCGAACGGCGTTCCGCCTCCATCCATGCGCCGCTCAAGCCCGGCGCGGACGGCGACAGCTCGCGACAGAGACAGCAGAGCCTCCGCGGATGCCTGGACCTCGAGGTCCGAAGGGCCGGCGATGCGTGCGAAGGCCTCGAGGACCCCGTCGGTGTAGAAGGCGGCATGCGGCCACGTACCCATGAAGACGGGATATTCGCCTGTTCGAGTCGCGATCGGAGCGATGAAGAAGTCCTCGATCGGGTCTTCCATCCGGCATACCGATGCGCGCGCCAGCTCCGTGTTAACAAGTCGCATCAGGTCCGGGCGCGTCGGCCGCTGCGTACCCTTCGCTAGGCCGAGGACGAGGCGCATGGCCCAGCTCAGCCGAAGAAAATTCGCATGATAGCGTGGTTCGAGCTGATATCCGGCGACCATCGCAAGTGCCGCATCACGATCCCACCGCGCGAGCCGCCGCACAAGCTGCGAACCAGCCAATGCTTCTTCAGGACGCTGAGGCAACTCCAACCGCCTCAGCATCTTTCGGGGCATTTCATTGTGCGGAGGTGGATTGGCCCAGATCAATTAGGGTGGTGCTCGGAGCAGCCCGATGCATCGAGCTTGAGACGAAGTGAGCTCGCCGGTACTGATGCGTCAGAACCGACCGCAAACTGACCAACGAACCGCATCGCTTCAACACTCATGACGGTTCATGAATATCTGCCGGTGCGACCCTCGCGACCGCACAAAGGAATGCGCCGTCATTGCGCTTGCCCAAGCCCGACCAGCCGCACGCGATTTGCATGTTGGTGAGTATCACGCTCTCGGACATGACCGACGAAAATGGCACGGCAAAGAGAATCATTCGCATAGGAGTCGGATAGCATCGTATCGGACCTTAATGGGACAGGCAATTGCCGGGAGACAATTACAACCAATTTGAAGCAATACTCCAGATCAGACCGGAAAAGGATGGTTCCATACCGAGCTATTGAAGATTTACCCGGCTGACGACAGAGACAAGGCCCTGCAGGGGGCAGTTATGGGCCCGCTCCGCGGTCAGCCCGAGCCTCACAAGACAAGGCTATATCAGGTACCGCGATCGCCGCAGCATTTTGCGGTCACAGAACGAGGAGCATTCAGTCGGCCCGATTGGGATCACAATTCACGAAGACGAAGTGACGTTCTCGAATGTCGGCTTTCAAGTTGCCGTGTTGGGGCCAGCTACGGCTTAGATGAGGCGCTAAGCCGTCGTTTTGTTGCCAGGCTCCGGCGGCGGTACGTTGACCTCGCAACGCACCGTCTTTTTCTTCGCGCGCCGGGCGCACGCAGCGATCTCCGCCTCGTTCTCTTTGTAGAAGCGCGCTGCAGACATCAGTCGACGCCACTGGTCAGGCTGGGACGTCTGCATCAAATGTTGGCCTGCACTCCAGGCATCGCGCTCCAACAGTGCCGCCGCTCTTTTCTCCGGCCAACGCCATTCGACCGGGGCAGCACGATCGACCAGCGGCGGCAGTGAGCACCCAACGATAGAGGCTATTACAACTGCGGAAGCGATGCCGACGGCGAGCCACCGATTTTGCTGTTTTGCCGATCTTGCTGATGCAACTACTGTTCCGATGGAACGAGCAACTTCATCAAGACGCTGTTGCGTTAATCGTAAAGCTTCATGATCGGCCGCCCGACCATCCCGGGCGGCGATTTCGATTTGGTGGCCGATCTTGTCAGGTGTGAGTTCCAGGACGGGGCGTTCCTTCAACGCGCTGAAGGCTTCGCGCGCCTTCTCCCATCGCTCAGCGATCAGACCCAGCTCCGAGCTATAGTCGCGCCCGTGTATTTCCTGCTGAAGCTTGGCGAAGCCGTCGACCGAAGATCGCACACCGGCGAGGCCGCGGATCAGCGCTTCTACGGCGTCCTCGACGGAGGGGGCTTCGGGTTCGGGCTGGGGTGCAGTTTCTGTCATCCGGCAAGCTTACATACCGATTCCAAGCCCGCGTGAAGGGCGGAGATATTGTGCAAGATCATGAGACAGCGTTTTCTTGCTCAGGGCGTCCAGGCCCAGTTCCGCGCGCCGATTTCCGAGCAGCGACTCGAGCTGCGCATCGCGGTGCAGGCTCTTCGCCATGCCGTCGAGCCGGTCGCGGACACTGTCCATTCGTGCGTAGTCGCCCTCGCGCTGAAGGTGCCGGAGCTGTCGCGCGTTCGACTGCCATTCGGACACGAAGCGATTGGCCCTCCCCTGCACGTCGACGCGGATCTCGCCTTCGGCCCCCATGGCTTGGATCGCACGCTGGGTTCGCCCTGCTGCCGCTTCGCTCATCAACGATGGGTCCTTCCGCATGGCTTCGGCAAGGTCGGCAGACCCATGTTCACGCGCAGCGTTCAAACCCTGTTGGGCACGCTCCAATGCAGCAACCTGATGGCGCAAAGGCTGGTAACCCTGGCGCCTCATCCTTTCGACATCCTGCGCGGCACGGCCAAAGTTCTCGACGGCCTGGTCGAGCGCATTTCGCGGGGCGAGCGCGTCCAAAGCGCGGGCGCTAACGCGGACGCCGTCGAGCGGCCCGCGCTTCGGCGATGTCGATGCCGGGACTATTGGCGAGGACAGCTCCGGCATTCGTCTGACCTTTATACCCGCGAAGATGTTTCGGTTCGGCGCTGCAGCTGGTGCCGCCTCTCGTTCGAGATAATCGCTCGCCATATCTTTGCCGCGCTCGCGGCTGAGCGCGCGCACGAGCGTCGACTGGTCAGCAAAATCGTCGCGGCCATAGTGGAGATCGACGGAGTGGCGATGGCGTGACATCGCGACGTAGGCGCTGTGGCGATCGAGTCCTGGCGTCGCGAGCACATGCACGCGGTCGACGGTCATGCCCTGCGCCTTATGGATCGTCGCCGCATAGCCGTGATCGACATGCGCGTAGTCCTTGAGGTCGAAGGCAATGCTGCGGCCGTCGTCAAGCAACACGCCCATCCGCATTCGATCGATACTCTGGACCGTACCGAGAGTGCCATTCCTCACGCCAAGGTCGCGATCGTTGCGCTGGAACATGACGCGATCCCCCGAGGCAAAGTCGCGGTCACCGCGCTCCACTTTCATCGCGATATCAGGGCCGAGACTGCCGCCCGTGCGGAGCCGGGCGCGCGCCTCATCATTGAGCGCGCGGACTTCGTCGTTCGTGTGCGTAAGAATAATCCTGCTAGCGTCCGGGTACCGCTGCCGGTCGCGATCCCATGCGCCGACGAGGTCTCCGCGCGCGACCTCTCGTGTGTCGGCCGCATGAAGATGCCCCGCGTCGGCATAGCGGCCGACCGCCTCGCCGGTCCGCCCGGTAGCAAGCTCGCGCGTCGCGTCGCGCTGCCAGCTTTCGTCCTGCCTGCGAATAGAGGTAATTTCGACCGCGCCATGGCGCTCGGCGGTCGAGCGGAACGCGGCCCCTGCTTCGATCGCCTGGAGCTGCTCTGGATCGCCGACGAGGACGATCTTCGCGCCCTGCCTCTCGGCCTCGCTGACGACCCGTTCGAGCTGCCGCGTGCCGAGCATACCCGCCTCATCGATGACGAGGACATGTTTGTCGGTCAAACGCTCGCGACCATTCGCCCACCGATGCTCAAGGCTGGCGATCGTGCGCGAGGCAATGCCCGAACCTTGTTGGAGGCCTTCGGCGGCGATACCGGAGAGAGCCGCACCGCGAACCTCGTAGCCGGCGGCCTCCCACGCCTCGCGGGCAACTCCAAGCATCGAACTTTTGCCCGAGCCCGCGTAGCCGATGACATTGCTTATCCCGCGCGCGCTAGTGGCATGTTCGAGCGCGCCGCGCTGTTCTGCCGATAGCTCCAGGCCTCGGCCGAGAGCGCGCTCCAGCGCAAGCTCGCGGTAGCGATCGGCGACGCCGTGATTGCGCCGCGCTTCGAGCGTCGCCGTCGCACGTTCGAGACGCTGCTCGGTATCCAACATCGAGCGCGTCGTGAACCGGTCTTCGCCGCGTCCATCTCGACCTAGCGCGACAAGTTCGGGCGCTGCCTTCACCGCTCCCATCACCGCATCGAACTGTTCTTTCCCGTCGCTGTGCCGGTGAACAAACATGGCGAGGTCGCGGTTGGTGAAGGTAGCCTGCTGGTGCGTAATCGCGTCGAGCGCAATGGACGGATTGGCGAGAATGCGCTCGCCGTTCGATCGCGCGATCTCGACGTGATCCTGAAGCCGCTCGGCCTCAAGCCCCTGCCCAGCCATGCGGGATGCCGCCGGACCGATCTTGTGCTGCGGTTCGAGCTCGATCCCCTGCTCTTCCAATGAGCGGTGATCGATGCGCGCGTCGATATCGAGTTCGGCCAGACGCTCGTTTACGTGGTCGGCCCAGGCCTCGCGCCAGTGGGTCAGCAATTCGGTGCGGTTCCAGTCCCTGACCTTCGCGCCGAACCCGACCTCCCCATCCTCGCCGATCTTGATCTCGCGCATGGTGAGCATGACGTGGGCGTGCGGCCGCGCCAGACCGTCGGCGCCGATGTCCCAATGGACATTGAGATCGGCGACCATGCCGCGGGCTACGAACTCTCGTTTCACAAAATCGCGGGCTAGGTCGATGCCTTGCTGCTCGGTCATTTCGCGGGGGATAGCGAACTCGACTTCGCGCGAAAGCTGCGCGTCCTTCCGCAGCTCGGCCGCTTCGACATCATTCCAAAGGCGCTCGCGGTCGCGCCACTCGTCGGGAGCGCCGTCCGGCAGCAGCACCTCGCTGTGCACGACGCCGGCCTTGTTCGAGAAGTCGTGGCTGCGACCGAGGCGCTCGTCGTGCAGGCGATCGGCCGAGCGATAGGCCGCGGCGGCGACCGCGCTGCTGCCGGCAGCGCGCGAAATGACTTTTGCGGAGAAATGGTAGATCGCCATGGCGGCATGCCATTTACTGCAAAACGAGCACGTCGGCACGACGTATAAGCGCGCCCTCACACGATTTCATCGCGCTCGGGATCGCAAAGTCCCAAGAGATTTCAACCGCTTGAAGTGGTGCGAGACTCTCGATAGCTGGACTGTCCGTTCCATGTGAAGGAAGGACAGACGATGCGTAAACCGCGTGATTTTGACGCCGAACTCCAGGCGCTCACCGACAAGGCAAAGACGCTCAAGACGAAGAAGCAAAACCAGCTCGGGGAGCTGGTCGTCGCGACCGGCGCAAGCGCGCTATCGATCGAGCAGCTGGCGGGCGCAATGCTCGATGCCGTCTCGGCGGATGCCTCGCGGAAGGAGGCGTGGCGCAAATGCGGCGCGGCCTTCTTTCGCGGCGACGGCGCCGGCGCTGGCCCGGGCACTCGCCGCAACGCGAGCGGCGCATCGGCGAGCGGAGCAAGCCCGCAACAGAGTTCAGGCGAAGGCGGCGCGGCATGACATGCGAGCATGGCAGGTGAAGCGCCGCGAACGCACGCGCCAGCTGATCGAGCTCGGCGGCCTCGTCGCAAAAGCCGACCTGATCGAACTGACCGGCGATGATCGGGCGGTGATCCTCGGGTTACTCGTCGAGGCCGCCGCGACGCTGCGCGGCGAGATGCGCGAGCAGCAATTGCTGCTGTGGCGACGGCGCGGAAAGCGAGCTTTCGAGAACAGTCCGGCGCCAGCCTCAAACGGGATATTTACCTGAATGGTCTAGCCGGGTGCGATGGCACGACGCTGGAACCATCGAAGAGCTAGGCGCGCTCGCGTATCGAGCACCCACATCCTGCTGGGTGCGGGCGCTATCGGCGCGCTAGCGGGCATCGGGTCGATCGGCACGACGCCCGAAGGTCGGGCGCAGCTTTACGACGTCGCGAGCGAAGCGAGCGTCGCTTCAGGATTAGCGCGCGAGCGCGCGCCGGAGCGGGCGATCATTGGCGCAGATGCGATGACGCGCGCGCCGCCGGGACGGCCCCGATTTATCGCGGCGAGCCAGGATATCGCGATGGGCTCGATGCCGACAACGACGGCATCGCTTGCGAGCCCTATCGCGGCCAATAGCGAAGGCTATTTAGCCTTGGTGCGGCCGCGCGCGGCGGGCTTGCGGCCGCCGCCTCGCCCTTTCGTTCCGAGGCCAATCGATTTGGCGAGTTCGCGGCGCTTCTCGGCGTAGTTCGGCGCAACCATCGGATAGTCCTTCGCCAGATTCCATTTCGCGCGGTACTCATCAGGCGTCATGCCGTGATCGGTCGCAAGGTGGCGTCGAAGTATTTTCATTTTCTTGCCGTCTTCAAGACAGACGATGTAGTCGGGCTTGATCGACGCTCGCACGGATACGGCGGGCTGCTGCGGTTCCGCTTCCGGAGCCGACTTGGTGCCAAGCCCCGAAAGGGCCTCGTGCACCGAACGGATGATCAGCGGAATATCCGACACGGCGACATTATTGTTGCTGACGTGCGCTGCGACGATATCGGCGGTCAGCGTTACCAGCGTGTCGGAATCTTCCATCTTGCGCACATCCTTCGAGGTCTAAGCTACTTCGCTCTACCCTCTAGCGATGCAATCCGTTCCGAACAAATGGCATGTACGGCGCGGCCCAGTTCTTCGACCCGCTCGCCGATCCAGAGCAACTCTTCCTCGGTGATCCGGTAATGCTTTGAATAGCGCGCTTTGACGTAAGCTTCTTTGAGCTTTTCGAAGCGTGATCGGTCGACTTTCAGTTCGCGCGGCCATGCGTCAACAAGCCGCATATCAATCCGCTCCGCCTGCGTGCGCAGGAAACCCAAATTGTGGACATGGGGAGTGTAAAATGTGCAAACCAGAAGAACGCAATGATACAGGCGCTCTGTTGCCTGATGCATGTCGAAAGCGGCCTTCTTTAGCCAACCTTGTTCGATTGAGTGCAACGCAGAGCCGTGGAACTGCCCCGCCGTAGGATACCACTCCTCATAATATTCTCGCGCCATCGCGAGCGCCTGCTGCGGCGTCTTCGGTTTAGGGGTGTGCAGTTCCTTGGCATCGGACTCGTAGAGCGCGATGCCATCCTTCGCGATGTCCATGAAGAAATAGCGACCGTGCGCCAGCCCGTCATTCACCTCCTGCATCGTGTGTACGATGAAGTTCACAGGCGTGTGCAGCGTCTTGTCGATGGCGAGTTCGCGGTTGAGCCGGTCCTCGACTTTGAGCCAATAATCGACCTTGTCGGTGAGACGCTTGTCGCTGACGATGATCAGCAAATCGAAATCTGAGCGATAGCCTTTCGCGGTATGCGGCTCGTCGACCCAGCCCCCGCGCGCGTAGCTGCCGTACAGTATAAGCTTCTCGATCCGGCCTTTCTTCTTCCAGCTCATCGTCGCGAGCGCGATGCTGTCGGCAAATTCTTCGAAGATGATAGTCTTCACGCGCTCGATTTCGCGCTGCTTGTTGGCGGGAAGATGATCGAGGTCGGTGCGCATTGTTTTCACCCTGTAATTCCGTTGACCGGATGGCAAGAGCCAACCGGCCAAGCCGCCGTCACCATGGCCAGAATTTCCACCACCACGGATCTTTCTCATCCATCGCTTGCATGAGGATGCGAAGGCTCGACGCGAAATGGCGCTCGACATCGGCGACGCTGATGTCGAACCGTTCAGCTATCTGCAGATAGCTCTGCTCGTCGACGCGGATCGCGAGAAACACCTTCCGGCCCATTCCGTGCATTCGGTCGACGGCGCGCTCGGCGCGGCGAAGGCGAAGCCGCTCTTCGCGGCTCATGCGCCCGATCATTGTTCGGCTTCCGCGAGGGCCAGCAGGAAGTCGGTCGCCTTGCTCGCCTGACTGGCGGCGCGGAAAACTGCCTTGTCATCGCCGCGAAGGACGGAAAGCCATGACGCGATGTAATCCGAATGCCGCACGGTGGGCGCGATGCCGAGAGAAGCGCAAGTGAACGCCGCCGCCATTTCGGCAACAAGTTCTTCCTTGGCATAGGCTTCCGATCCGAACCCGCCTTTTTGGTCACGGTCCAAGCGCGTGCCGTGGCCGGTCCAATGGCCAAGCTCGTGCAGCGCCGTGCGATACCAGTTGATCGGCTCGGGGAATGCAGCCTGCGGCGGCACCTGCACAAAGTCATGGCTCGGACTGTAGAAGGCCTCGCCGCCCCCGATCTGAAAGCTCGCGTCGCTTGCCGCTATCAGCGCGTCGGCCTCATCAATTGCAAGGACGGGATCGACCGCCACGGCTTCCGGCGTGAACGCCTCGGGCAGTCCTTCGCACTGCTCTACGTTGAACACGGTGAAGCGCTTGAGGAATGCCACCTGCCGCGCTTCGCGATCCTCGCCGCGCGCCGCCTCGGCTTCTGCCTTCGGCGTGAAGCGGTCGGCGTAGCAAATGATCGTGCCCTTCTCGCCGCGACAGACATTACCGCCAGCCGCTGCGGCCTGCCGGTAGGTAAGCCAGCGCTGCGAAGCGAAACCGCGATGCACCACCTCTGCCCACAGGATCAGCACGTTGATGCCCGAATATTTGCGGCCCGTGCCCGCATTCTGCGGCATTGTGCATCCGCACGCCGCGCTGTCCCACGGCTGCACCCAAGGCAGCCGCCCCTCTTCCAATTCGGCGATGATCCGGTCCGTCACCTCGGAATAGAGGCTCTGCCGCTCGATCTTTTCTGCACGCATATCCCTTCTCCTTCAAACCACCGCACCCGGCCCGGAAGGGGGCGGGGTGGGCGGCAGGAGGGAGCCGGCAGACCCGCGACGACGAGCGGGCCGCATCCGCAGGACCGGAACAAAGAGGAGGACCCGCGGCACGCGGGTTGCGGCCCGGCCGTGCGGGGCTAGAGGCGAGTGACGCCCACCCTGCCCCCGCACCGCCGGGACAGCCGACGCCGCCGCGAAGCGGTGTCCGCAGCTACCAAATCGATAAGACGACGCCCCGACTCGGGCGCCGCAGGCGAACCGGCCGGGTCCATTTCAAGACGCGACCGTCTCAGACGGTCTCATTTTCTCAAAGCGGCATGAAATCGCCAACTAACGCAAAAATATTTATCGCGCTTCCGTTGCCGAGTCGTTCGCGAAGTCAACTGCCCCTCTGCGGCGCCGAGGTACCTTTATGCGGTCACTACGGCCCCTAGTCGAAGCGCGCCGCTCACAACTTGGAATCTCACGATATTGACGGCCGCAATCTCTTACGCATCATCCGTCTCGGGAGCGACAATGTGAAGTCAAAGCAGCAAAGGAAATGAAATGCCTGCATTCTCTCTCGACCCGTTCCTCCGTCTCCCGAGTGTCCTCGAATGCACCGGCCTCAGCCGCGCTACGCTCTACCGGAAGATCAAGATGGGGAAGTTCCCGCCGCAACATCAAATTGGCGAGCGGTGCTGCGGATGGCGCCAGTCAGAGGTCGCCGTGTGGCTGCGCAATCCGATGAGCTTCAGCATCGACGACCTCCGCCCTCCTGTCCCCTGAGGCGATCGATCTGCCCAAGCTGAGCGATCCGCTAACGCCGACGTCAGATGCACGCGAAGAGACAGAACACTATGAGACAAAAAATATCTGTTTCAGAACGTTTCTAAAGCTTCCTATTTTACGCCAATGTTTCTTTTACTTCGATACACCCGGATTGGTTGCAATAATGCAGTTGAACATCTGGCGCACTTTCTGATTTCACATGTCGCAGGGGCTATGCAAACCCAAGCGATGGAGTGAAGTATTATGATGCCCTTCTTTACAGAGCGCTATTGCCGTCTGAATGAGGTTCTTGCCTGCACCGGGCTCAGCCGGGCCACATTGTATCGGAAGATACAGGCCGGCACATTCCCGGCGCAGCACAAGACGGCAGTGCGCGCGTGCGGCTGGCGCCTGTCCGAGGTCAATATGTGGCTCGATCATCCCGCGACCTTTAATGTCTCCGAGCTCGAGGCCCTGAAAGAAGCTGCCCGCAAACCGGTCCGCGAATTCGACTATTGAGCCCAAAAGCGAGAAGCCCCGCACCGCCGAAGCGGTGCGGGGCTTTCGGCCTCAGTCGGCCGGGTTCCAGATCAGGGCGTAACCATCTTCGCCATCCTGGCCGGCAGCGCGGCCGAGGTTCGCATAGAGCCGGCGCGGGCCGAACTCGGGGGCGGCGAGCGTCAGCGACACATAGGGCTTGCCCGATGCTTCGCCGGTGCGGACCCAGCCGGCACCGATCTCGACGCCTTCCGAATAGACCCGGTAGTCGGGCTGGACGTCGCCGCTCTTCGAGCGGTTGGTCCGGATCTCGATCGCCGCGCGGATCGAGAGGGTTTTCAGCTGGCCCACGAAACCCTGTTCGATGGTGCCGTTCACAAAGCCGATTGCTGCCATTTGTCGTCTCCTTGAGATTTGCCGCGAGAACCATTTCCGCGACATGGGCAGACCAGAGGCCGGCGCATGAGGCGCACCGCATACCCGCAGGGCCGCAGCGAAGCGGAGGACTTGAGGCGGCGCGATTTTTGGAGCGAAGCGGCCGCGAGGAGGCGGCGAAGCCGGCGGGGAAATAATCGCGCCGCCGATGGTTATGCGGGGCGCCGCGCCGGTCCAGGTCGAATGCCCGTCGCCGGGGATGGTATCGAGGCCCGATGGAGATGCGGAAGCCAATCGACTCGCTACGACACCACCAACGTTTAGTGGCGCTGAGAAGCCCGATCCCATCGCTTCGATGGACCGTTTCGCCGAACTGTAAACAATCTGGCCGTCAGGGGCCCCAATTTGGGGCAGCGAAGATCGAAAGCGCTACAAACGCTCTACTAAAGCGATCGGACAAGCCCTGCCCGCGCGATTTCGCTGTTCCGTCACAATCGCGGCACATAGGCTTATCCCAGCAAATCCGTCCGCTGCCATGGGGGGAAGCGACCGAACTCATGGCGGTTGGTGGGGGCGATGACCACATCGTCGGCGGCGTGAAGGGGTGCCTTCGCGCCGCCTTTCTTTTGGCCACAGCCCGCGTCCGCAAATGGGACTGCCCGGTCATCAATCTATCTGTTCGAAGTGTGCCGACTGCGATATCTTTCTCAACGAAGAGCTTCCGTCGGCGCGGTTGTCCACCCGCGGCCGGAGGTGGGGGCGATGCCAACGGACATCGTCGGGCGGCGCGAAGCGACAGCTTCGCGCCGCCGTCGTTTCTCATGCTCTTCGCGGCGCCTCCGGGGGAGGCGGCGCGCCGCACAAAAAACGCCGCGCCGGGCAGCAGGTCCGGCGCGACATCAGCCGCAGGGAAATTTGGCGGGCGGCCGAAGCCACCCGCCGTAATATTCAGGCTGCAAGCGGGGGATGGTTTTCATCATCCCCATCTGCCTCTGCCTCTGCCTCTGCCTCTGCCTCTGCCGCTCGCACTGCCGCCATTTCGGCGCTCCTCGCAAGCTCCGCCGCAGCGTTCTTGGACGAAGTCACACTTCCGACCCCGCCCCGCGCGGTGTAGGTCGAAGGCGGAAATGCCATCCACTGCGGAGCCCACGGCTCTGCCTTGGCGCGACCGTTTGCGCCTTCAAGGCAATCGGAAATGATCGCCTTGAGGGCAACCCCCTTCTCACCGGCGTTCGCTGTCGCGACCTCCGGCCCCGCAACCTCGCCGGTGATAGCGAGCAGAACCTCGCGGTCGCGAAGCTGGTCGAAGAAAGCCGCGTCCGCCGACCAGTGCTGGCGCATGTCGGTACCAAGCTGGAGGCCGATCATCTCCACCGCTTCGCTTCCCGCCTGCAGCGTCTCGCCCATGACGATCGCCACAATCTCCAGCACTACCGGATCGGGCAGTTCGAGCAGCCGAGCAAAGAGCGGTGCAAAAGGAGGGCGATGGAGCGGCCTTCCCGTGACGGTGGGAGCTTCCTCATCGAAGCCGAGCACCGCCAGCACCGCGCGGCGTTTGAGGTCGAACGCCGTCTCGGCCGAAGATGTCTCCACGCTCTCGGCAATATCCTCCTTTGGCGCGCGCTGGCTTTCGACATCGACGCGCCAGAGGTCCGCGCCCGCGATGACATGCGCAAGCATCGCCCGCAGTGCGACGCCGCCGTGCCCTGCCAGATCGGCGCGCACCGCCGCATGGCGATGAAGGTCGATATAGGCATTAAGCGAGCCCGACACTTCGGGGCGCACCGCCTTGGCGATGCCGGTATCGCCCTCGCCGCCGCTGCCACCGCCCGAAAGCCGCTTCGCTTCCTTGGCGGTAACGAAGCCCTCGTGAAAGGTCACTTCGCCGCTCTCGCGAACCTCGACATAGACGCGGCCGCCCTTGCGCTTGCCCGCGTGCGAGAAATCCCACGACCGGAACCAGTCGCCGCGCGCCATCACGATCACATCGGGCCATCCCGCTTCGAGATATTCGGCCTTGCGCGCCTCGACGGCCGCCATCTGCGCCGACCAGAAGGCATCGCCGTCGGCAAAGAAGCTATCCTCCCCGAACAGGTCGGCGACGATAGCCGCCTTCGCTTCCCCGGTATCGAACAGCGCATGCTTCACCGCGATAGCCGTACCGCCGAACAGCCATGCTTTGAGCTGATGACCGGTCGGGCAATAGGCACCCTCATCGTCGAACAGGCCAAGCCATGATTTCTGCTGACTCTTCGATGCGAGGGTCAGATGCCGAACGGTGCCCGCATCGATCTCGCCGCCGCGATAGAGCGTGCGGATGCGCGGCAGGAGATTGCCGAGCGCAAGGATGCGCTTCACCCCGCGCGGCTCGAACCCGAAGCTGTCGGCTACGTCCTCGACCGAACGCCCCGCTTTCACAAGCGCGACGAACGCTTCCCACTGGCTGACTTCGTCGGGCTGCACCCGTGCGAGATTTTCGAGCATCGACGCTTCGAGCGCATCGGCATCATCGCCCTCGTCGAGAATGGCGCAAGGAATGGGCCGAACCGCACCGCCCTCACGCGCAACGGCGCCCACGGCAGTAAAGCGCCGACGCCCGGCGACGATCTCGAAATGGCCTTCCGAACAATTGGGCCGAACGAGCAGCGGAACCAGCACCCCGCGAGCGCGAATGCTCGGCATAAGGTCTGCGACGTCGGGGTCTTTCCCCTTTCCGCGCATGTTGGCGGCTGCGATGGACAGGTTGCCCAGATCGATGAAATCAAGCTTCATGACTTCTTCCTTTTCTCACCACACCCGGCCCCGGACGGCGGGGCGGGCGGCGAGAAAAGGCGACGGGACCGCGCCAAAGGACGGCGCGCACCCGAAGGGCTGCAACGAAGTGGAGGAGCCGGGCATCGCCCGGCTTGCGCGACGGCCGAGCGGTCCCATAGCCGTGCGCCGACTGTCCCGCTGTCCGTGGCTGGCCCAACAACAACGCCGCCGCGCGGTCAGCGCGGCGTCCTCATCGGACAACAACGCGCCCTTGGCGAAGCCGCAGGCGGGGCGGCGTGCGTGCGCAGATGTGCTTAGCCGCCGCCCCGCCAAGAACAGCAAGCCGAGAGCGCTGCGCGGCCAACCGTGCAAACGCGCGACCTCTGGCGGCGCCTGCCGCCGTCAGTGCGCGCTCCTTTGAGGCCGCGCTCTATTTTACGAGAGAACTCCGCGTTATGCCGCCTCAAGCGGCAACGCGTTCTTTTCATCCGTGCGTAGCTCGTCGAGATAGTCGCTCCACCACTGGTGCATGGCGACACGCTCGTCCCAATAGCGCCCGCGATTGTAAATTCCGCGGATCACGTTTGCGTCGGCATGCGCGAGCGAACGCTCGATCGCATCGGAATGCCACTTTCCGCTTTCGTTGAGCAGTGTTGAAGCCGTCGTTCTGAGTCCGTGCGCCGTCACCTCACCCGTGGCGTATCCCATCCTACGGAACGCTTGGTTCATTGTGTTCTCGCTCATGGGCCGACGCGAGGTGTGGAAGGCGGGGAAGACAAAGCCCTCGGGGCCGGTCAGGTCGTACAGTGTTTTAAGATAGGCTAGCACCTGCCGCGACAACGGCACGGCATGGGGCCGCCGCATTTTCATGCGCTCCAGCGGCACGGTCCAAACGGCTTTGTCGAAGTCGATCTCGGCCCACAACGCCTGTCGTAGTTCGCCCGGCCGTGCCATCACATGTGGCGCGATCTGACAGGCGAGCCGGGTGATGGCGTTGCCAGGATAGCTGTCGATCGCGCGCAGCAGCCCGCCAACGGCATCAGGTTCGAGCAACGCCGCATGGTGCGTGACGCGAGGGGCAATCAGTGCCCCCTGCAAGACTGCAGTTGGATCAGCCTCGCCCCTGCCAGTTGCCACAGCGTAGCGGAAGACGCGGCTGGCGAAGGATCGCGCGCGGCGCGCGGTCTCATGCTTCCCGCGCGCTTCGATCCTTTTCAATGCCGCGAGGATCTCGATAGGTTTGATGTCGGCTACCGGCATGCCCGCAATGGGCTTGAGTTGGTCCAGAAGCCAATTGGCTTTGGTCGTGGTTGCCTCAGCGCGGCCCTCCGCAACCGTCTTCTCGATATATTCCTTCGCAAGATCGCCGAACGTGTTTGCGGCTTTGAATTGCGCCACAAGCTTATCGCGCTTGCGATCGGCAAGTGGGTCGATGCCATCGCGTAGTTTTCGCCGCGCATCATCCCGCAGTTGCCTCGCCTCTGCCAGCCGGACTTCGGGATAAGCACCCAAGGCAATCCGGTTTGCCTTTCCGAGAAAGCGATATTTAAACCGCCAAAGCTTCGCCCCACTCGGTCGTACTTCCAAATAAAGCCCCCCCGCGTCGGTCCGGCTATAGGGTCTACTTTCGGCCTTCAACGACCGGATCATAACATCAGTAAGAGACATCGACTCAACTCCTGCAAGCAGGCCTTGGCCAGCGTCGGACCATCGACACGACATCTCGGAGACGAATGGGGCCACCGGAAATTGAAGTTGGGGCCATCGCCCTATCCGGTGGCCCCATTTCGACTGAGATCGAGTGAAATATCCTCGGACGCCAAAAGACAAGACCAAGGCGAAAATGGCAGATTTCTGCCGTTTTGTCGATGGCGGTGGGTCGTCATGAGAACGGAAAATGGTGCCCCTGGCCGGACTCGAACCAGCACTCCTTGCGGAACCGCATTTTGAGTGCGGCGCGTCTACCAATTTCACCACAGGGGCCCGTGGACGGTGGTCCCGATAGGGCCGG
>SCNS01000039.1 GCA_005503215.1 Sphingomonadaceae bacterium 3R27C6
CCCCGGCTTTCGCCGGGGCACACATCTCTATCGACGGCTTTTGGTCGCTTCCCGACGTAGGTTTATGCGTTCACCCGCATCGCGTGGCGCGCCGCGAGCCAGCCGAAAGTCATCGCCGGGCCCAGCGTCGCGCCCGCGCCCGGATAGGTCCGTCCCATCGCGGCGGCCGAGGCGTTGCCGATCGCATAGAGCCCGCCCAGCACCTTGCCGTCCTCGCCGAGCACGCGGCCATTGTCGTCGGTGAGCAGCCCGCCGTTGGTACCAAGGTCGCACGGATAGATCGGGATGGCGTAGAAGGGGGCCTCGGCGATCGGCGCGAGCGTCGGATTCGGCGTCACCGACGCATCGCCATAATGCCGGTCATAGGCGGAGGCGCCGCGGCCGAAATCGGGATCCTCGCCCTTGACCGCATTGGCGTTGAAGCGCGCAATTTCCTTCGACAGCACCGCGGCGTCGACGCCGATCTCCTTCGCCAGCCCGGCGATGGTTCCGGCCTTCTTCAATATCTTGCGCATCGCCTCGGGAATGCGGCCGTCGACCGACGGCTTGCCCGCCATCATCGGGCCGAGCATATATTTGCCGCGATAGCGCGCGTCGAACACGAACCAGGAGGGGGCGGTGGGCGCCTCGGGGGTGTTGCAGCGGTGCATCTCGCCCCCCGCGACATGATAGGACGCCGCCTCGTTCATATAGCGGCGACCCGCTTGGTTGACGATGATCGACGAGGGGAGCGCGCGCTCGACGAACAGGATTCGCGCGCGGTCCTCGCCCTCGAGCAGGAAGCCGGGGCCCCACCAGGCCGAATCCATCAGCGCGGTCGCGGCGCCCGCCGCGAGCCCGGCTTTCAGCCCGTCGCCGGTATTGCTCGGCACCCCCGCGCTCCAGTCGGCCGAGGTCGGCTGCGGCAGATATTTCTCGCGCAGCGCGGCGTCATGGTCGAAGCCGCCGCTTGCGATGATCACGCCGCGGCGCGCGCGGACCTCGATCCGCTGGCCGTCGCGTTCGACGATCGCGCCGGCGATCCCGCTCTTGTCCCGGACCAGCTCGACCATCGGCGCATTGAGCCAGAGCGGCACGCCCTTCTCGTCGATCGACAGCTTGAGCCGTCCGATCAGCGCATTGCCGCCGGTCAGCCGCCGCGAGCGCTTGGTCTTGAAGCGCCACGGCAGGTCGAACATATATTTGAGCATCAGCTTGAACAGCAAAGGCTTGGCGCCGGGGCTCATGGTCAGGAGCAGCTTGGCCTCCTCCATCGTCCAGGTGAAGCGCCCAAAGGTCAGCGTCAGCGTGTGCGGCGGCTCCATCCGCTCGAAATCCGCGCCGAGCCGGTCGGCCATCAACGGGATCGGGTCGTGCGTCCGCCACCCGTCGCGCGCGCCGTCGACGTCCATATGATAATCGGAATAGGCATAGGCGGTGTAGCGGACCTCGGACCGTTCCTCGAGATAGCGCAGCATCCGGTGCGCGTTGTCGACATAGGTCGCGAGCTTGGTTTCGGGCACGTCGTCGCCGATCAATGCCTTGATATAGCCCAGCGCTTCCTGCGGGTCGTCGGCGTGGCCCTTGGCGCGCGCGTCGTCGCTATTCGGGATCCAGATGCCGCCGCCCGACGTCGCCGAGGTCCCGCCATAACGCGCGCTTTTCTCGACCACCAGCACGGCGGCGCCAGCGTCGGCGGCGGTGAAGGCCGCGGTGAGCGCCCCCGCACCCGACCCGATTACCAATATGTCGACTTCGTGAAACGCCACGCTTGTTGCTCCTGCCGTGCTTGCGTCGGAAACTCGCGCTTTCCGGTCTGCGTTCGATTCTACATAATGATTGCGTTTTTGAAAGGCAAAATCTTTACGCAAACCGTTATATATTCCGCGCTGCAATCGATGAATGTTGACAGGGACGCGGCGATACGGTCTGTGGGATGCCTATCGATGACGTCGATGCGCCATCGTACAGGGTGCTGGTTTAGCTTGGGAGAAGAGGCGTTGCGCACCGCAACCAAGGCCGGGAAAAGGACGCGGGGCAAGGCCGCGAACGCGAACCAGGGGGATGGGCTGCCGGCGCTCGACGATGTCGACGAGCAGATCATCGCCGCGCTTCGCAAGAATGGCCGGATCGCCAACCGCGACATCGCGCGCGAGATGGGGTTGAACGAGGCGACGGTGCGCACGCGGCTGCGCCGGCTCGAGGATGCCAGCATGGTGCGCGTCGTCGCGATGCGCGACCTTTCGGCGATGGGCTTTGGCTATCTGGCACCCGTCGGCGTGCAGGTGAAGGGGCGGTCGGCGGGCGATGTCGGCGCCGAGATCGCCGAACTGGAACGCGTCATCACCGTCAATGTCGCGATCGGGACGCATGATCTGGAGATTCAGGTGGTGGCCGAGACGCTCGAGGAGATGCAGCATCTTCTGACCGGTGTGATCGCCAAGATCGACGGCGTCGAGCGGCTGTTTCCCAGCCTCGCGCTCAAGGTTTTCAAATATAATCCGGAGTGGGCACCGCTATGAGCGCCAGGATCAGCCTCGACGAGCTCGATCACAAGATCATCGAACGGCTCGGCCACGATGCGCGCGTTTCGAACCGCGAGATCGGGCGCGAATTCGACCTGACCGAAGGGACGATCCGCTCGCGCCTCAAACGGCTGCTCGACAACAGGGTGATCCGTGTCGCCGCGGTCACCAACGCCAACCGGCTCCGCAACCCGATCCTCGCCTATCTCTGGGTCGAGGCGGATAGCGCCGCGGATATCGAGAAGGTCGCGGAGAGCCTGGCGAGCCTGCCCGAGATCGGCTTTGTCGCGACGACGCTGGGCCGCGCCGACGTGCTCGCGATGACGCTGGTCGAAAACGGCAATGAGCTGACCGATTTCCTGCACCAGACGATTGACAAGATCCCCGGCGTCCGGCGCGTGCGCTACAGCCTCGGGCAGAATTTCATCAAGCACGACTATCGCTGGTGCGCGCTGGTCGATTGAGCGATCTTGTCTGAGAACCGCGTCCTTCCCCCTTGATAGGCGAAGTTGGATGGGGGCGATGGTGCATCATCGCACTGTCGTTTCAGGCCGAAACCGCACCCCCACCGCTGCGACTAACCAGCAAGCTGGCAAGTCTCGCTGCCTCCCCATCAAGGGGGAGAGAAGGGTGGGGTTCACCAAGTTTCGGCAGTCCCTATTCCGCCACCCACTCCGCTTTGATTCCGTCCTCCGCAAGCGTCCCATCGACGATCGCGCGCGGTTCGGACCGCGTATAGCAGATCCGCCAGCCCTCGGGCGCGCGGCGATAGCGGTCGTGATAGAAATTCGCGAGCAGCCGGAAACTCCCGGCGCGTGGGTCATAGGTCGCATAGCCCAGATTCCAGCGGGCGCTGGCCTCGTCGCCGTCGACTTCGATCTCGGCATTATGCCCCTGATGGACGTCGGTGATCGGTGTCGTCGCCGCCATCTGCGTGAACACCCCGATCAGCCCGTCGAGGTCGAATTCGCCGACAGGCGGGAAATCGATCACCGCATCCTCGGTGAAGCAGGCGCGGATCGCGTCCACATCCTTGGCGTCGCAGGCATTGAGGTAACGCGCCTTCAGGCGGCGGATGTCGCTTTCGGCTTCGAGGCGCGCGATGCGGGATTCAAGGTCGGTCATCGAGTGGGATTATCCTGGTTTCGGGGATGGGATGGTCGTCGGCGCCAATCCAGCGCAGTAACATGGTGCCCTGATGGTGCCCCGCGGTGTCGATCCAGTTGCCGAAGCCGGGATCGTGCGGAGCGACGACCAGCGTCAGCGTGCCGTCGTCGTTGAGCCGCGCGCTGTGCCCGTTCACATGGATGCGGTGATGGCGATAGTCGAGCGATTCCATCCAGTAATTGTCGAGCTGGAAATTCCAGAAGCTGCAAGCGGGCACGCGTGTATCGATGCGCAGCGCTTCGCCGGGTTCGAGCTGCCACCAGCCGTGGAGGTAGAAGATCGTCGGATCGCCGCCCGCGCGGAAGAAGGGCGTCTGGTCGGTCGTCGCCAGCCGGTTCATCTGGTTGGCGCGGAAATCCTCGGCCCACTGGACAAAGGTGCGCGCGGTTCCGGCAACAAAGGCGGTGGTGCGTTCGAGCGCCGTCGCGAGCGTGTCGGCGGAGAGCGGCGCGGGGTGGGCGGGACCGTCGATCGCCTCGATCGTCACCGTCGCGGGCGCTTCGTTCGCGCGATCGAGAAAGGTCTGGCGCACGATCACCATCGAGCTGTCGTCGGCAATCGGCAGCCAGTTGCCTTCCGCCTTCTCGTGGCTGACGATGATCTCGAACGATCCGTCGGGGGCGACCGCCATGTCGGCCGAATCGAGCTCGCCGGTCGAGGCCATCGTGCCGTCGACGGCATAGCGATTGGCCTTCGTGCCGAAACTCAGGATCGGCACGCTGCCGCGCCGGCCGCGGATACAATAGCGCCGCGCCCCCGAAACGGTCGCGTTCATATAGATATTGTCGGGATTGTCGGCGCCGATCTTCGCCGTTTCGTGCGACGCGGCGTAGAAGCTCGGAAAATCGGGGTCGGCATGTTCGAGCTGCATGTCGAGCGCGATGCGCAGCAGCCGGGTGAGGTAGCGATAGCCCTCGGCGCGGTCGAGCGGGTTCGCCGCGGCTTCGGCGCCGGTGATAATCTCGCCCGCGGCCTCCAGCCGCCGGCAGAAATCGCGCCAGACATCGGGCGACAGGATAGGGCCCTCCGTCATCGTCATGGCGCCATATACTGGCCGCCGTTGACGTCGAGCGTCGCGCCGGTGACCATTTTCGCATAATCGGAGAGAAAGAAGAGCACGCTTTTCGCGCAATCCTCCTCGGGCGGAATGACGCCGAGCGGAATGCGCGCGGTGATCTCGCCGATCACCGCGTCGCGGTCCTGCCCGCCCGCAGCCGCGCGGTCGATATAGTCATAGACGGGCTTGCCGCCGATCCAGCCCATCCGCGCCGCGTTGACCCGGATGTTATAGCGGCCAAGATCCTTGGACATATGCTTGGTCATGGTCGTGAGGCCACCCTTGGCCGTCGCATAGCCGCCCTCGCCGGGAAAGGGATTGACCTGCGACATGGTGGCGACGTTGACCACCGCGCCGCCGCCTTGTGCTTTCATCGCGGGGAGCACCGCCTGCGTCATCCTGAGGGCGCCGAGGCAGTTGACGTCGAACACGCGCGCCCAATCCTCGGGATCGGCCTCGTCCACCGTCACCCATTCGCCGTGGATATAGGCGGTGTTGACCAGCCCGTCGATCCGCCCGAACGCATCGGCGGTCGCTTGCGCCAGCGCCGCGCACTGGCCGGCATCGCCGACGTCGGTCGGCACCGCGACCGCCTCGCCGCCGTTCGCGCGGATCTCGCCCGCGACTTGATCGATGAAATCCCTGTTGCGCGCGCCAAGCCCGACTTTCGCGCCCTCGGTGGCGGCGATCCGCGCCATCGCCTGCCCCATGCCGGGGCCGACCCCGCTGATGATGATGACCTTGTTCTCAAGCAGGCTCGGCATGTTTCTCTCCCGCAAAAATGTCCTTGAGTCCGGGATCGAGCGCGTTCCCGACCTCGGGGCAATGCGTTCCCGACGGACCGTACATCGCGGCGACGCAGCGATTGCACGCGGTGCAGCCCGAAACATCGGTCGTCCCGCCCTGCCATTTCGCGATCAGCGCCGGATCGTGGATCAGCGCGCGCGCCAAGGCGATCGCATCGAACCCTTCGGCCGCCGCCTGCCGTGCCCCGGCGAGGGACTGGATGCCCCCCAGATAGGCGAGCTTCATCGGCGTCGGGCCGAGCGCCGCCTTCAGCTTGAGCGCGGGCTCCATCAGGTAATTTTCGTGGAACGGCGGCAGTTTGGGCACGCTGCGCTTCAGGATCGCGAATTGCAGTTTCGCCAGCAGCCCGCCCTGCATCGCGGCGAGGTCGTTATAGGGCAGCGCGCTACCGAACATCGCCCAGGTGCTTTCGATGTTGCGCCCCGCCGACAGCACCAGCATGTCGGCGCCCGCCGCTTCAAGTGCGCGCGCGGTCACAATCGCATCGTCGACCGTCGCGCCGCCCGGCACCGCATCGGTCAGGTTGATCTTGGCGAGGATCGCGAGCCGCCCGCCGGTCGCCTGCTTGACCACCGCCAGCACCTCGGCGGGAAAGCGCGCGCGGTTCGCGGCCGATCCGCCATAGCCATCCTTGCGAAAGTTGGAGAGCGGCGAGATGAACTGGTTGAGCAGATAGCCATGCCCCATATGGATTTCGAGCGCATCGAAACCCGCTTCTTCGGCCAGCTCGGCGGCGCGCACGAACTCGCCCGTCACCATCTCCATATCGGCGCACGTCATCGCGCGCTGGAAAAAGCGGCCCTTCAGCACCCCCATCTTGTCGATCCCGGCCGATGCCGACATCGCGCGCGGCGTCGACAGGTCGTCGATCTGGCAAAAGCTGCCGCCATGGGTGATCTGCGCCGACACCTTCGCGCCCGCGGCGTGGATCGCGTCGGTGACCGCGCGGTAATGCGGCACGCTTTCGCGGCTCAGCATCCCCTGACCGGGCAGCGTACGCCCGTCGGGCGAGACCGCGAGATAGGCGAGCGTCGTCATCCCCACGCCGCCGCGCGCATAGGCGCGGTGGAAATCCATCAGCGCGCGGGTGGGGAAGGTCGCCTTGCTCATCATCTCGTTCGCGCCCGAACGGATGAAGCGATTCTTCAGCGTGAGCGGGCCGATCGTCACCGGGGTGAACGGTTCGCCGGTCATGACGCGGGCTCCGCGATCAGGTCGGCGGGGGCGTCCTTGGCCCAGAAATCGGTTTCGACGCGCTTCGCGATCCGCCAGCCTTGGGCGGTGCGGACGAGATCGTCGACATAGGTACAGCCGACGAAAAACAGCTCCTCGTCCGATGGCCGCGCCAGCCGCATCGGGTTGAACAGCATCGTGCGCGCGCTCGCGCGGTCGCCGTCGAGCCGGATCAGCGGCAGTCCGATCAGATGCTGGGTCAGCGGAAAGGGTGCGAGTGCGCCCTTCAGCCAGGCCTTCATCGTCGGCCATTCGCTTGCAGCGCCGCCCGCCGCGCGATAATCGACCGTCGCGCCGGGGACGAACACCGCGTCGAGCGCGTCATAATCCTTCGCGTCGATCGCGAAGACATAGGCGGCGAGCAACTGCTGGATCGCGATGATGTCGTCCGTCGCCTGCATCGCCGCCGCCTCAGTCCAACGAAGCCGTCACGGCTGCCCCATCAGGCTGGCGGGCGCGCCGGGCAGGAAGGGCTGGTAATAGCCCGCCGACCAGCCGCCATCGACCGCCAGCTCGGCGCCGCTGATATAACTGGCATCGTCGGAGGCGATGAACAGGCTGGCGCGCGCGATTTCCTCGGGCTCGCCGATCCGTTGGAGCGGGACGCGCTCATAGCCGATGTTGACCGCGTCGCCGGTCAGCCCGGTCGGGTTGCCCATCTGCGTGTTCACGCCGCCGGGATGGACGGTGCAGACGCGAATGCCGCGCGGCCCCAGCTCATAGGCGAGCGACTTCGACAGCCCGCGCACCGCCCATTTGCTCGCGGTATAGGCCGACAGGCCGTTGCAGCCGCGAAGGCCGTCGACCGACGAGATGTTGACGATCACGCCGCGGCCGGCCTCGGTCATCGCACGCGCGGCATATTTGGCGCCGAGCATCGTTCCCATCACATTGATCGCAAGGACGCGCTCGATGTCCTCGGCGGGCATCGCCTCGATCGGGCTGAAATGCACGACCGCGGCATTGTTGATCAATATGTCGAGCTTGCCGAAGCGCTGGACCGTGTCGGCGACCACGCGTTCCCAGTCGGCTTCCGATCGCACGTCGAGCTTCTGGAAGACGGCATTCTCGCCGATTTCGCTCGCGGTTTCCTGTCCCTTGTCCTCGATCACGTCGCAGAGCACCACCTTGGCGCCCTCGGCCGCGAAGAGCCGCGCGGTCGCGGCGCCCATGCCCTGTGCCGCACCCGTTATAATCGCAACTTTACCCGCGAGTCTTGCCACGCATTTTCTCCTGATTTCTGTCTGTTATGCCGCCCTCAGGCGACCTTCTGTTCGAACGGTGCGGACAAGGTGCCGCGGGTGACGTGCGTGCCGTTGACGCGCTTCTGGAATTCCTCGGCGCGCGCCCGGCTGTTGTAGAATTGGCGATACCAGATGCGCAATTTGCCGATCGGGCCGTCGCCCTGCACCGCCATCGGGTTGACGCAGGGCCTTTTGTTCGACCAGATTTCAAAATCCTGCGCAAAGGCGGCGCAGGCCGCGGCCTGATAGGCGCGCGCCATCGCGACATCGTCCGCCGTCGGCTCGGCATTGGGCACCTTGACCAGCAAAGCGTGCCACACCTTCACCACCCCGTCGTCGACGGGGGTGTGCGCGATCATGATGATCGACGGGAATTGCCCCGACATGCGCGATTGCAGGATACCCGGCCCGGTATACCAGGTGTCGGTTTCGAGCGGAGCGTCGCCCTGGAGCGTGCGATGCCCCGCGCGCAGCCGCTGGACGACGCGGTGGCCATCGAAATCATTTTCGAAGACGTCGACGGCATCATTGCCATGGACGGGCTCGAAATGCGCGCGGTCGGCCATATTGTCGAGAATCTCGACCGGATGGCTGGCGAGTTCGCCCAGCCGGTCGAGCTCCCATTTTACCCAATGCGGCTGATAATATTCCTCGAACGGCGGCAGTTCATATTCGGGTTCGAGCCCCTCGGGGTCGTGCCACATCCAGATGCAGCCCGCGCGCTCGATCACCGGCCAGTTTTCGAGCTTGGCCGCCGCCGGGATCTTTTGCGGTGAGTAGGGGATCTGGTTGCACTTGCCGTCGGGGCCAAAGCGCCAGCCATGATAGGGGCAGCGGATCGATTCGCCCTGCACATGCTCATGATCGCGGATCACGAAGCTCGTCTCGTTCTTCGCCAGATGCGCGCCCATGTGCGGGCAATAGGCGTCGACCAGATAAACCTGCCCCGACTCGCCGCGATAAAGCACCCGGTCGCGGCCGAAAAAGCGGACGGCCAGCGGAGTCGTCCCGTCCAGCTCGGCGGCGGCGGCGATCATGAACCAGCCGCGCGGAAAGGCTTGATCGCCCAGCCCATAGTCTGCGGTTGTTGCCATCGGAAATCTCCCATTCATACCCGGTTTTACACCAAGTATTGCCACTATGCGTTTTGAAAACTTGCGATATCATCGCATTTCGATAACATATCACACTATAATCGACATTATGCAATATTTTGTGGATCAAGGAGGGTGAAGATGGGCGAAAGTTCGCAGTTTCCCGCAGGCGCGACGCTGATTTTCGGCGCGACCGGCGGCATCGGCGCGGCGGTTGCCGGCGAGTTCGCGGCGGCGGGGAGCGACGTCGCGATCGCATGGCGTTCGAAACAGGCGGAGGCCGAGGCGCTGGCCGAACGCATCGAGGCGTCGGGGCGCAAGGCGAGCCTGCATCAATGCGACGTTACCGATGACGCCGCGCTGGCCGCGGCCATCGCCGATGCAGCCGCCGTCCACGGGCGCATCCATACCATGCTGTGGGGCGCCGGCCCGCTGGTCGCGCAGGTCCATCTCGCCGAAACGACGCCCGAACAATGGCGCCGGGCGATCGACGTCGAGGTCCACGGCTTTTTCGGCGCCGTGCACCATATCCTTCCGCATATGCGCGCGCAGGGCGGCGGCTCGTTCGTCCATCTGGGTTCGGCGGGCGACCTGCGCTGGCCCGACAAGGACGGCCTGTCGGTCGCGCCCAAGGCCGCGAACGAGGCGCTGGTCCGGGGCATCGCGCGCGAGGAGGGGAAGCATGGCATCCGCGCCAACTCGATCCTCGTCGGCGTGATCGAGGCCGGCATGTTCCTCGAGCTGTCGAAACAGGGCGTGTTCGACGACGCATGGACTGCCGAGGTCCACAAGAATCTCGCGCTCAAGCGCTGGGGTCGTCCCGAGGAAATCGGTCATGCCGCTGTCTTTCTTGCTTCGTCCAAAGCTGCCTACATCACGGGGCAGCAGATTGCGGTCGCGGGCGGTTACGGGGTCTGAACCGGGCGGCAGAGACCCCGCAGCCGGATTACGCCGTCACCGCCTCCATTCCGAACGCCTGCCGCAGCCCCTTCGCCGCGGTGCCCACCGCGATGTCGGCCTGCGGCAGCATACCCAGCATGCTCGCGAAGCCGTGGATGACGCCGGGAATCTGGCGGTGCGTCACGGCGACGCCAGCCGCCTTGAGGCGCTCGGCATAGGCGTTGCCCTCGTCGCGCAGCGGATCATATTCGGCGGTGATGACCGTCGCCGACGGCAGATCGGCGAGGCTGCCCGCGCGGATCGGGGCGGCGAGCGGGTCGGGCGCGGCATCGGCATCGCCCAGATATTGGGCCCAGAACCACTGTATCATCGCGGTGCTGAGCAGATAGCCAGCGGCATTTTCGGCATGCGAAGTGCGGCTGAAATCATTGTCGATGACGGGATAGAGGAGCAATTGGTGAGCGATCGCAGGCCCGCCTTCGTCGCGCGCGGCAAGGCACATTGCGGCGGACAGATTGCCCCCGGCGCTGTCGCCGCCCACCGCGATCCGGCTGGCGTCGATCCCCAGCGTCGCAGCCTGATCCGCCGCAGCCGCCAGCGCGGCGCGCACCGTATCCAGCGCCGTGGGATAGCGATGTTCGGGCGACAGCGGATATTCGACCGAAAGCACCGCAATTTCGGCGGCCGAGGCCAGCGCGCGGCACAGCGGATCATGGGTCTCGATGGTTCCGAACACCCAGCCGCCGCCGTGCATGAAGAAAAGCAGCGGCAGCGTTTCGCCCGGCGCCGGATGGTACAGCCGCGCGCGGACGGGCCCCGCGGCGGTATCGAGCGTGACGTCGCGCACCTCGGCGATATCGGCCTTGAACGCCGGCATCGGCTGTTCGTCCGCCAGCCGGAATGCGGCGGCGTCGAACGGCGGATTCATGTGCGGCAGGGTGTTGATCATGTCGAGCAACGGTACGAGCGCGGGGTCAATGGGCATGGCAAAGCTCTCCTGTTTGTGGAATGGACTGGATGGAAATGAAGGTGCGATGGTGAAGGCAGGCGAACCGACCGCGGAATTTTCGAAACTGCTTACCGACCTGTTCGGCGGCTTGCTGACGGACACGCCGTGGGAGGATTTCCTGCGCGGTCTCGCGCTCTATCTGGACGGCACCTACGCAACACTGATCCTGACGATGCCGGGTACGCGCAAGCCCGGGACGATCGTCACCCCCGACGCCGATCCGCAAACCAGCGAAGACTATGCCGAAAGCTTCTTCGCCAGCGACCCGTTCAAGGGCCTTCCCGAAGGCAAGGTCCTGTCGTTCAGCGATTTTGTGCAGGGCGCGGCGCGCGCGAGCGATTTCTGGCGCGACTTTCTCGAGGCCGCAGGGGGCGACCAGATTTTGGGCGTCGACCTGCGTTTCGACAGCGGTTTCGAGGCGCGGCTTCGCGTGACCCGCGACCGCAGTCGCCATGATTTCGGCGCCGCCGAACGCGATGCGCTGCAGGCGCTCGTTCCGCATCTGCGCCATGCGATCCAGCTGTTCGAACGGCTGCAGGCGTCGGGCGCCGAACATGGCGTCTATCGCGGCGTTGTCGAACAGATGGGCGTGGCGGCGATCACCCTCGACCATGATGGAAAAGTGATCCGCACCAACGCGGTCGCCGAGCGGTTGCTGGCCGAGGAGGACGGGCTGACGCTGGCGGGCGGGCGGCTCCGGCTGGCGGCGGGCACCGCCCACCGCACGCTCGAAAAGCTCCTCAAATTGCTCAGCGCGGAGGCCGATCCCGCCGCCTCGCCGCCGCAGCGCTTCCGTATCGAGCGGCCCTCGGGGCGGCGCGATCTGGGCGTCGTCGCCAAGGCGGTGACGACCCCGGCCTTCATGCGCGGCGGCAAGGGCGCGGCATTGGCCCTGTTCATCAGCGATCCGGGTCAGGATGCGGCGCCCGATCCCGAAGCGATCCGCGACCTGTTCCAGTTGACGCGGATGGAGGCGATGCTCGCCGCGGCGCTCGCCGGTGGCGGTTCGCTCGTCGAAGCCGCCGACCGGCTGGGCATCGCGCACAACACCGCGCGCTCGCACCTGCGCTCGATCTTCGCCAAGACCGGCGCCCGGCGCCAGTCGCAGCTCGTGCACCTGCTGCACGCCGGAATGACCGAATTGGGGGGCTCCAGCGGCTAAGGCTATTGCTTCTTTCTGCGTAGATGATAGCATATGTGAATACGAATATCGTATGTCATATATAAAATTGCTATCATAATGCAGAGAGGATGGGCCGTGAAAGAGGCAATTGGCCAAGTGCCGAATCGCGACGTGCTGGTGGCGCGTGCATGCGAACAGACGGGGCTTTCGGATTTCGGCGATACCTGGTTCTTCGCCAATATCGACGCGCTGATCCCCGCGCTCAACACCGAGGCCCGGCTCAGCGAGGCGGGCGTTGCAAGCGCCTCGGCGATGATCGTCAACGGCCTCGTCAACCGCCTGCGCCATATCGACCTGATCAAGCGCCACCCAGAGATTCTTGACGAGAAGGTCGAGGTCGCCGCCGTTGTCGTCGGGCTGCCGCGAACGGGCAGCACCATGTTGCACCGCATGCTCGCGTCGGCGCCCGGCATGACCGGCACGCGCTGGTTCGAGACACAGAATTACGCGCCCTTTCCGGGCGAAACCCGCGGCGATCCCGAACCCCGCCGCGAAGCCGCGCGCGGCTTTCTCGACTATATGCTCGCGACGATTCCCGACCTGATGTCGATCCATCCGATGAGCATCGATCAGCCCGACGAGGAACTCATCATCCTCGGCCAGCTCTATTCGAGCACGATGATCGAGGGCACCTATCATGTCCCCGGCTATGCGCGCTGGCTGACCGAAAACGACCGCGTCCAGTGCTACCGCGACCTGGGGCAAATCCTCCAGTCGCTGCAATGGCAGGACCCGAGCCGCAAGGGCGCCAAATGGGTGCTCAAGACCCCGGGCCACCTGCTCGCGCTCGATGCGGTGATCGAGGTTTTCCCCGAGGCGAAGATCGTGATGACGCACCGCGATCCGGTCGCGACGGTGCCGAGCTATTGCAGCATGGAGCACAGCCTGTACCAAATGGTGTCGGATAGCGTCGATCGGGCGAGCGTCGCCGCCTTCTGGGTGCCGCGGCTCGCCGAACTGCTCGACCGCTTCATGGCGGTGCGCGGCGAGGTCGCGGGGCAGAATTTCATCGACGTCCGCTACGCCGATCTGCTCAGCGATCCGATCGGCGAGGGGACGCGCGTGCTCGAGGCGGCGGGGATCGACGTCACCGACGCGGTGCGTGCGGGCATGGCCGAATGGATTGAGGCCAACAAGCGCGAGGACCGCGCGCCGCATAAATATGCGCTTGAGGATTTCGGTCTGGTCCGCTCCGATGTAGAACAAAGTTTCGCGGCCTATCGAGCCGCGTTCCTGGAGGGGAAATAGATGATGACCGAAGCCGTCAACCTCGCTGCGATCGAGGAGATCCGGCTGCTCAAGGCGCGCTATGTGCGCGCGCTCGACACCAAGGACTGGGCGCTGCTGCGTAGCCTGCTCACCGACGACATGGTCGGCGACTTTCGCGAAATGCCGGGTGAGGCCGACGAGAAACTGCTGACCACCGGCGCCGAGGCCTTTGTCGCAGGGGTCGCCGCCGCGCTCGAACATGCGACGACGGTCCACCATGTCCACAGCTTCGAAATCCGCTTCACCGGCGCGCGCGATGCCGAGGGTATCTGGGCGATGGACGACCATTTCTGGGCGGGCGAGGGAAGCGACCTTGCCGGTCGTTCGCGCCACGGTTTCGGACATTATCACGATTGCTACCGCAAGGCGCGCGGGCGCTGGCTGATCGCCAGGACCCGGCTCAGCCGCATCCGCGTCGAGCGCGACTGACGCGCCCGCCGGCTCATTCGGGCATCGGTGGGTAGCTGGACAGGAAGCCCGCATCGGCGATGATTTCCTGGCCGTTGATCCCGCCCGAGCGCGGGCTGGCGAGGAACAACGCGAGTTCGGCGATATGCTGCGGCAGGAGCAAACCGTCGGCCGGGAGCGCGAGCGCGTCGGCGGGCTGGATCGGTGCCTGCTCGGTCACGCCAAGGATCGCGGTCGCGACGGGGCCGGGGCAGATCGCGTTGACGCGCAGCCCGCGCCGCGCGAAGCTCTGTGAGGCCGAACGCACCGCGCCGATCACGCCATGCTTTGCGGCACTATAGGCGGCCGCGACGTTGAGGCCGATGACGCCCGAGGTCGAGGCGGTCACCACCGCTGCGCCGCCCGGCTCGAGCGCGGGGAGGACCGCCTGCAGTCCGAGCCACGCGCCCTTGAGGTTGATCGCGATCATGCTGTCGAACGTCGCCGCGTCGGATTCGTCGAAGCCGGTCTGCGCATAGGCGCCGGCGTTCAGGAAAGCCGCGTCGAGCCGCCCGAAATCCTGCTTTGCCGCTGCGACCATCGCCGCATTGTCCGCCTCGCTGCTGACGTCGCAGCGGATCGCGCGCGCACGGCCGCCGGCGGCGCGCACCTTTTCGGCGATCGCTTCGGCGCCGGCTTCGTTAATGTCGGCGACGACGACCGCGGCGCCCTCTTCGGCAAAACGCAGCGATGCTGCCACGCCGATTCCCGAAGCGCCGCCGGTTACCAGTGCAACCTTGCCCTCGAACATGCCCATCTCGACCCTCTCTCCATCCGTCGTTGGCCGATTTCGTAGCACCGGAACGGCCGGGCGAATTGATCCAATTGGACGAGGAACGGGCGCGAACGCGCGCCTTATGCTCGCGAAAAATACGCGATAGCGGAGAGGAACGGACGCCCATGAAATTCTCGATCATTTACGAAGCGCAGATGGTGGACACCTCGCGCGCGAACGAAGCGCGCTGTTTCCACGAGATCGTCGAGCAATCGCTGCTCGCCGAGGCGATGGGGTTCGACACCGTCTGGGCGGTCGAGCACACCGCGCTTACCCAATATGCGCATATGTCGGCGCCCGAGACCTTCCTCGCCTTCCTCGCCGGCAAGACGACGCGGCTCGGCATCGGTCATGGTGTCGTCTGCCTGCCGCCCGCAATGAACCATCCGGTCAAGGTCGCCGAACGCATCGCGACGCTCGATATTCTCTCCAAAGGCCGCGTCCATTTCGGCATGGGCAAGGGCGGAACGCAGCAGGAGGCGGGAACTTTCGGCTATGATCTGGGCGCGCTTCAGCCGATGATCGATGAATCGATGTACCTGATCCCGAAAATCATGGTGCAGGACGAGATCGAGCATGACGGCGAATATATCCAGATCCCGCGCCGCCCGATCCATCCCAAGCCGTATCAGGATCCGCACCCGCCGCTCTATATGGCGTGCACGCGCGCCGACGCGCTGACCACTGCCGGGTTGCGCGGCATCGGCGCGCTGGTGCTCGGCTTTGCGGGGCCCGACGACATCGCGAGCAAGAATGCGATCTATCGTGCCGCCTGGGCGAACCGCAAGGCAGAGGATCAGGTCGGATTTCGCCCGACCGAGCATCTTGCGGCGCTGTGTCCCGCGCTCGTCCTCGACGACCGCGAAAAGGCGCGGCGCATCGGTCTTCGCGGGCAGCGCTTCTTCGTCGAATCGCTCGGCTACTGGTATCAGGGCGGGCCAAAGCCGACGGTCGAGGATCTGTCGGGCGATGAACAGGCGGCGATCCTCCAGCAGGAAAAGGCAGCAGTCGTCGCCTATCTGTCCGAGGAAAAGATCACCATCGGGTCCGAACACACCGGCGCTTATGAGGAAGTGCAGGACGCCTATGGCACCCCCGACGACTGCATCCGCTACGTCCAGCGCCTGTTCGACGCGGGGGCCGACGAGATTCTCTTCCTCTTCCAGATGGGCGCGGTGCCGCACGACGTGATTCTGGAAACGATCCGCAACATCGGAACCCACGTGATCCCGCATTTCAGGGCACAGACTGCGGTCGCCGCGAAATAGCGGCTCCCGCGTTGCCGCGCCGAAAGTCATGAAATGCGACCAGGAATCTTTATTCATAACGCATATCTGATATGAAATTGTAGTTTAGCGTTGAAATGCGTTTCACGTGATGCCATTCGCGCTGCATAAGAGAAGCAATATCTCGGAGAAATGATCCGGGTCGCAGAGGGGCGGGCATGAAAAATTACAGGCAATTCGCGCGCGCTTCGGTTGCACTGGTGGCGCTTGCCACGGCGCATCCGCTTTTCGCGCAGGAACAGGCGCCCGCCGCCGACGACGTGGCGAACGAAGCCGAATCCACCGAGATTGTCGTTACCGCGCGCCGGCGTGAGGAAAAGCTGCAGGACGTGCCGATCGCGATCACCGCGATCGGCGGCGCCCAGCTCGACTCGCGCGGCTTTGACGGGGTCACCGACGTCGGTCAGGTCGCGCCCAATCTTCAGTTCACGCCGGGGCAGGGCGGCAACAGCGGCGGCGTATCGGCCTTCATCCGCGGCGTCGGCGAGAATGACTTCATCATCACCTCCGATCCCGCGGTCGCGCTCTATATCGACGGCGTCTATGTCGCGCGCAGCTTTGGCGCGACCACCGAGCTTCTGGGCATCGACCGGATCGAGGTGCTGCGCGGGCCGCAGGGATCGCTGTTCGGCAAGAACACGATCGGCGGCGCGATCAGCGTCGTCTCGCGCGTGCCGACGGGGGGCCGGCTGGAAGGCGACATCCGCTATGGTTCGTTCAACGATGTGCGGCTGCGCGCCAATGTCGAGGCGGGGCTTTCGGACAATCTCGCGATCGGCGTCGCCGCGCTCGGCGAATGGGGCGAGGGCTGGCAGAAAGTCCCCTCGGGCAAGAATCTCGGCAATCGCAATGTCCAGGCGGGCCGGCTGACGCTGCATTATGACGCGTCGCCGATCGATGCGGTGCTCACCGTCGACGGGCTGCGCCGCCGCCAGAACAGCACGCCGCACAGCATGCTGTCCTTCACCCCGACCTTCTTCTCGGGGCTGCAATCGGGCTTCATCGCGCCGTGCTGCACCGCGCCGGACAGCATCAACCGCACCGACACCACCGACTTCCTCAACCGCGACGACACCGATGCCGCCAATGCGACACTGACGCTCTCGGCCGATCTTGGCGGCGGGACATTGAAGTCGATCAGCGCCTACCGCTGGGTCCATGCAATCTTCGGGCGCGACGGCGATGCCTCGGCGGCGGTCAATTATGCGGGCGACATCCATGACGAGAGCGCGCGCCAGATTTCGCAGGAACTGCAGTATTCCACCAGCCTGTTCGATCGCGGCTCGCTGTTGCTCGGCGCCTATTATTTCCGCGAAAAGTCGCGCGACGACACGCTGCTCTATGTCGCCGACGGGCTTTATCCCCGGTTGATCGCGGCGGGTTTCGATCCCGCGCTTGCCACCGCGCTCGATTTCAACATCGACTTCGCCAACCGCCAGAAGACGACCAATTATGCGCTGTTCGGCAACGCCACCTTCGACGTCACCGAAGCGCTGACGCTCGAACTCGGCGCGCGCTATACTTGGGAGAAGAAGGTCTGGAACCAGTCCGCGATGCGGATCTACAGCCAGCAGCCGCTGCTCGCGGGCATGCCCTCGTACCGGTTGGGCGAGGACTGGAAGGCGTTCACGCCGCGCGCGTCGCTCTCGTATAAATTCACCCCGGATATTCTCGGTTATGTTTCCTGGTCGCGGGGGTTCCGCAGCGGCGGCTTCAACGGACGGCCGACCTCGGTCGAGGAAATCGGGTCCTATGATCCCGAATATCTGACGGCGTATGAGGCGGGGCTGAAGACGACGCTCGGCGGGCTTGTCACGCTGAACCTCTCGGCCTTCCGCAACGACTACAAGGATCAGCAATTGCTGATCTCGACTGTCAGCCCGAACACCGGCCTGATCGTCGTTCGCACCGACAATGCCGGCAAGTCGCGTATCCAGGGGATCGAACTCGAAGCCGACGTTCGTGTCTCGCGCGAACTGCGGCTGAGCGGTTCGTTCGGCTATCTCGATGCGAAATATCTGCGCTACACCTCGGTGATCGGCGGTGTTCCGACCGACGTCAGCTTCCGCAATCCCAAGCAGGCGCCCGATCTCACCGCGAGCGGCAGCATCGTCTATTCGGCCGCACTATCGGACAGCGTCGATGCGAGCTTCCGCCTCGACGCCGCCTATCGCAGTCTCATCTGGATCGACGTCGAGAATTCGCCGCTGATGCGCGCGCCCGATCATGCGATCCTGAACGCCAGCGCCGAATTCACGCTGCCCGCCAAGGGGCTGTCGCTTCGCCTCGCGGTCGACAATCTCACCGACAAGCGGGTGCTGACCGCGGGCTATGACGCCTCGACCAGCTTCGGCTTTGTCGAGGGCTACTATAATGAACCGCGCCGGTACTGGGCCACGCTCAGCTTCCGGCGCTGACGGGGCGGGGGCGGCCGCATGGCGCGGCCGGACCTTTTGCCATCGGTCGATAAGGAGAATGGCATGCGCGCGATGGTGATCCACGGGTTCGGCGGCCCCGAACAGCTTGTCTGGGGCGAGTTGCCCACACCCGAAGCCGGCGCGGGCGAGGTGCTGGTCCGGGTCATCTGCGCCGGGGTCAACCCCGCCGACTGGAAAACGCGCGTGGGCAAGCTGTCGGCCTATATCGACTATCATTTCCCGTTCGTGCTGGGTTTCGACTTTGCCGGCGTTGTCGAGGCGGTCGGCGAGGGTGTCGATGCGTTTGCTCCCGGCGACCGCGTTTTCGGCATGTCCAGACAGGGGCAGGGGCGCGATGGCTCCTACGCCGAATATTGCATCGCCGACGCGGTTTTTGTCGCGCCTTTGCCGCACGGGTGGAGCTTTGCGCAGGCGGCCGCGCTTCCGGTCGCGGGGACGACGGCCTATGGCGGTCTCGTCGATGTTGGCGAGCTGAAGGCCGGGCAGACCGTGCTTATCAACGGCGGTGCGGGCGGCGTCGGCAGCCTCGGCATCCAGATCGCGCACGCGCTCGGCGCGCGCGTCGCGACCACGTGCGGCCCCGACAATATCTCCTATGTCCGGGGTTTCGGCGCCGACCATGCGATCGACTATCGCGCCGGCGATGTCGTGCAGGCGGTGCGGCGATGGGCGCCGGGCGGGGTCGATATGGTCCTCGATGCGGTAGGGCTCGACACCCTACTCCCGTCCGCCGTCGATATTGTCGCGCCGGGTGGGCGCTATGTTGAAATCGCAACTTTGGTGTCGCAGGCGAGCGCCGATGAGGTCGCGCATGCTGCGGCGAACCGCGTGAGCATCCTGTCCAACATGAACGCCGTCATGCGCCTGCCGCAACATCTGAAGGAACTGGCTGCATTATGCACCGCTGGCGGGGTGAAGCCGCCCACGATCGAGATCCTGCCGCTCGGCGAAGCCGCCGAGGCGCATCGCCGTATCGAAGGGCAGCATGTCCGCGGCAAGATCATATTGGAGGTGACGCCGCATGATGACTGATGACACGGCGGCTGCGCCGACGGTCCATGCGATCGACGAGATCGTCGCAAAGCCCGGCGAGGGCAAGGCGCTGCTCGAAGACTATCTGGCGCGTTATGCGCCCGGCGCGCGGGCGCGCGGGATGACGCTCGAACAGATTCTCGTCAGCCCGCCGATGTGGCTTGACGATCAGTCCAACACGCTCGTCTTCCTCTGGTCGCTCGCCGGTGCGGGGGCGTGGTGGCAGATGCGCTTTGTCGGCGGCAACGACCCCGATGTCGGCGCCTGGTGGGCCGATGCCGACGCGCGCGCGGTCAGCCGTCGTCGCTTCTTCGCTTCGGACCCTGCCGATATGGAAAGGCTTTGCGATGTATAGGCTGACCCGGCTTGTCACGCTGGCCGATTCCGGGCGCCTGTCTGCGTTGGCCGATGAGATGCGCGCGCTGGCTACGGCGCACTCCGCCTATCGCCAGCTTGTCGCCCCAACGCTGGCGGGCAGCCATTTCGGTGGCGAGCTCCTCGCGCATTTCGCATTCGACGACGCGGTGCAGCGCTCGGATTTCGACGCGGCGCTCGCGCCGCTGTTCGCGGCCCCCGCGGTCGCTTCGGTCGATGGCGTTGCCTATCAGAGCGGGCCCGGCGGGCGGTCCGAACCCGGGCTTGCGAACGGCGTCTACCGCGTCCTGCTGCTCAGCGTCGACGAAGACACCGATCCCGCCCTTGTCGAGCGCTTCGAGGCCGAAACGCGGATGATGCCGCACTATATCCCCGCGATCCGGGGCTGGCAGCTCAGCCGCGCCGATGAGGCGACGGGCGCGCGCCGCTGGACGCACGTCTGGGAACAGGAATATGCCGACGTCGGCGGGCTGATGGGCCCCTATATGATGCACCCCTATCATTGGGCGCGGATCGATCGCTGGTTCGACCCTGAATGCCCCGACCGGATCGTCGATGCGCGGCTCTGTCACAGTTTCTGCGCGATGGAAGCATCCGTCCTATAATCGCATGGCGCCAGCCTCGATCCGCAGGCATGGTAACCGCGACGAAAGGACGCGCGCATGACGGCGGCAGAGCGATTGCATACGCAGAGCAACTATCTGGTCGAGGCGCTGAAGCGCGTGCTCAAGGAACGCGGGCTGACCTATGCCGATGTCGCGGTGGCGCTCGGCATCAGCCACGCCAGCGTGCGCCGCACCTTTGCGCAGCGTAGCTTCACGCTCGCGCGTATCGACGAAATCTGCGAGCTTGCAGGGATCAATTTTCTCGAGCTCGCGCGGCTTGCCGACGCGGTGCAGCCCGCGATGCCCGATATGCTCAGCGATGCGCAGGAGCAGGCGCTGGTCGACGATCCGCTCGCGCTATTCTGCTTTCATCTCGCGACCGGCGGCTGGACGGTCGAGCGGATCGAGCGCGACTATGGCATCGACCAGACCTTGCTGATCCCCGCGCTGATGAAGCTCGAACGCATCGGATTGATCCAGCTTTTGGCCGGCAACGTCATCCGCCTGATGACCGCGCGCAGTATCAGCTGGCGCCGCGGCGGGCCGATGCGGCGCTTCTTCGACCGGCGGGTGAAGGAGGAGTTTCTCCAATATGATTTCTCGGCCAAGGGCTCGATCTGGGAATTCGAGATCGGCGAGCTGTCCGAGGCGTCGCGCATCCTGCTCGAACGGCGGCTCGCCAGCCTGTTTCGTGAAGTCCGCGACCTGATCGCGCGCGATGCCCTGCTGCCGCCTGCGGTGAAGACCAACGTCGGCTTGCTGATCGCATCGACCCCGATCCCGTTGCCGATGGTCGCGCGCGATGTCACCGCGGGCGCGTTCGGCGCCGAAAGTCGCGAACGCCGATCCTTAAAGGATTAAGATTCGCTACAATCGCGTGACCCTCTCGGCGGTGCGGGGCATCGGCGCGATACCCGCCGCAAGCCGGCCCCGATGCCGGCGCGAGAGGGAGAAATTCGATGTCGGCAATCGCCATGCAGCCGCCCGCGATGCGCGGCGGCGTTCCGTTCCTCGGTCACCTGACGGACTTCTTCAAGGATCCGGTCGGATTGCTGCGCCGGGGCTATCAGGAACATGGTCCGATCTATTCGTTCCGCATGGGCGGGCGGAACATGGTCGTGATGCTCGGACCCGATAACAATCGCTTCGTCTTTCAGGAAACCGACAAGCTGCTGTCGATCCGCGAATCGATGCCCTTCTTCCACAAGATGTTCTCGCCCAATTTCTACTCCTTCGCCGAGATGGAGGAGTATTTGAACCAGCGTGCGGTGATCATGCCGCGCTTCAAGGCTTCGGCGATGAAGCAATATGTGCCGGTGATGGCCGAAGAGGCGATGGCGCTCTGTCACCGGCTCGGCGACAGCGGCGAGTTCGATCTGATCTCGACCCTCGGGCCGGTCGTCATGGACATCGCGGCGCACAGTTTCATGGGGCGTGATTTCAAGCAGAAGCTGGGCCATGAATTTTTCGAACTGTTCCGCGACTTTTCGGGCGGGATGGAATTTGTCCTGCCGCTCTGGCTCCCGACGAAGAAGATGCGCCGCAGCCAGGCCGCCAAAAAGAAGTTGCACCGGATCCTTGGCGAATGGATCAGGCGGCGGCGCGCCAACCCGGTCGAGCCGGCGGATTTCTTCCAGGACATGGTCGCGTCGACCTATCCCGACGGCCGCCCGATCCCCGACGAGCTGATCATCCACATGATCCTGCTCCTCGTCTGGGCGGGGCATGAAACGACCGCGGGGCAGGTCAGCTGGGCGATGATCGATATCCTCCAGAACCGCGATTATCAGAACGTTCTCCGCGATGAGATCGCAACCATTTTGGGCTCGGCTTCGGGCGCCGATCTCAGCTGGGAACAGGCGATCGCGATGCAGAAGATGGACCTCGCGCTGCGCGAGACCGAGCGGCTGCATCCGGTGGCCTTCACGATGATCCGCAAGGCGGCGGCCGACTTCGAGCGCGACGGCTATCAGGTTCGCGAAGGCGACTGGATATTGCTCGCGCCGTCGGTCAGTCACCGGATGAGCGAAATCTTCGACCGGCCCGACGACTATGACCCCGAACGTTTCAACACCGAACGGGCGGACAGCAAGGTCGAATCGAACAGCCTGATCGGCTTTGGCGGCGGCATGCACCGCTGCGCCGGGGTCAACTTCGCGCGGATGGAGATGAAGGCGCTGATCGCCATCCTGCTCCAGCGCTACGACATGGAATTGATCGACACGCCGCGCCCGATCGCAGGGGCGGGCACCTATTGGCCCGAACAGCCATGCCGCGTGCGCTACAAACGGCGGACCATCCCCGCGGGCGCGCCCGCCGACGTCAATGCGCTTGCCGCCGCCGCGGGCTGCCCGATGCACACGAAGGGTGCGAACTGATGGCGCGCGTCACCTATGTCCAGCCCGACGGGAGCGAAAAGACCTGCACCAATTTCGAGGGCATGGCGGTCATGCACCTTGCCATCGGTAACCTCGTCGACGGTATCGATGCGCTGTGCGGCGGCGTCCGCCAGTGCGGGACCTGTCATGTCTATGTCGACGATGCCTGGATCGACCGAGTCGGTCCGCCGGGCGAGGATGAGGCCATCATGCTCGATGCGCTGTCCGATGCTATCGCGGTCACGGCGGGCAGCCGGCTGAGCTGCCAGATCCATATCACCGAGGAGCTGGACGGGCTGAGGGTTCATATCCCCAAAGAACAGCCCGGGGTTTGAATGAGTTAGGGGCGGTAACTGGGGCGGCTTTGCCGCCCCTTTTTTTGTCCGCGCACCCACCCCCAAAAGGGGGTGTTGAATTACCTGCTTGCGTAGGTATGTATTGCATATATTACGCATCATGTGAAAATTGACAAAAAGTGGCGCATAATACGCCATAATTGATAAGCAGGAGGGATGGGACTGATGAAGGCACGCACACATCGCCGCACGCAGATGGCCGCCATCGCGCTGATCGCGCCCTGGATGGCCAGCGCCGCGCAAGCGCAGCAGGCCGAACAGGCGCCGCAGGCCGAGGGTGCCGCGTCCGAGGGGCTGACCGAAATCATCGTTACGGCGCAGAAGCGCGCGGAGAGCCTGCAGGACACGCCGCTCGCGATCAGTGCGATCAATGCCGAAGCCATCGAGCAGCGCGGCATCACCAGCGTCGCCGCGCTTGGCAGCGCAGCGCCCAACCTCATCATCACCGAAACGCCGTCGGCGACGGCCAACCCGTCGATTTCGATCCGCGGCATCGTCGACAACGATCCGATCCTGACCGCCGATCCCGCGGTGGGGCTTTATGTCGACGGCGTCATCGTCGGCCGTTCGGCGGGCGCGCTGTTCGACATGATGGACCTCGAGCGCGTCGAAATCCTCCGCGGGCCGCAGGGTACGCTCTATGGCCGCAACACGACGGGCGGCGCGGTCAACTTGATCTCGGCCAAGCCGTCGAAGGATTTCGGCGGCCGCCTGCAGGTCGGCTACGGCAGCTTCGACGAATATATGGTGAAGGCGCTGATCGACACCGGCGAACTGGGCGACACCGGTCTGGCGCTGAAGCTCGGCTATTACCACAGCCAGCGCAACGGAACCGTCGACAATCTGCTCGAACCGTCCGACAAGCGCGATCCGGGCGCGCGCAACACCGACGCCGTCCGCGCCGCGGTGCGCTTTGACAAGGGCACGGGCTTCACCGCCGACTATGTCTTTGATTCCAGCGACCGCAACGGCCGCGCCAATGCGTTCCAGTTGCGTGCGATCCGCCCCGACATCCTCCAATATCTGAGCTTCTCGCCGGCGTTCGGCGGCACCGCGCCGCAGGTTTCGCAGGATCGGCTTTCGCAGATCCGGCTCGATCGCGACGGCAATGCCCATGACAAGGTGCAGGGTCATTCGCTGACGCTCAACCTCGAGATCGGCGATGCGACGCTGCGCTCGATCACCGGCTATCGCAAGTGGGACAATGTGAGCGACAGCTCCGATCTCGACGGCAATGGGGGGCTCGTCGGCTTCCTCGTCAGCCCAGCGATTCTGGTGCCGCCCAATGCCTTCATTCCGCAGGGTATCGGCCCGATCGACCTGTTCCACACCAGCAATGAGCGGCATCAAAAGCAGTTCAGCCAAGAATTCAACCTGATCGGCTCGATCGGCGACGAGTTCGACTATGTCCTCGGCGGCTATTATTTCCGCGAGCGCGCGACCGAGGTGAATCCGCAGGGCTTCACATTGGTCCTTCCTTCACCGGTGCCGATCCCGATCGCCCCGGGGGTCAATCTCAATAGCTTTGGCGTCAACCTCGATACCTTGCTGTCCTATCGCCACATCTCGCGGTCTGTGGCGGCGTTCAGCCAGCTTACCTGGAAACCGGCGGCGCTCGACAGCCGGCTGAGCATCACCGGCGGCATTCGCTATACCGAGGACAAGAAGCATCTGATCCAGTCGGCGCCGGCGCCGAC
>SCNS01000003.1:0-150000 GCA_005503215.1 Sphingomonadaceae bacterium 3R27C6
CCGCCTCCCCCGCCCAATTGCCGGCTGCGTCGCGCGCCCCCGCAACCAAAGCCGCAGTCGACCCCGCCAGCAACACCCCCAGCGCATCGAGCATCGCCAGCTGCGCCGCCCCCAGCGGCCCGCGCACGTCGGCAATTGGAACGCTCGCCGCACCCAAAGCCGTCACCGTCGCGGCATCATAAGCGCAAATCCGCCCGCCACTCGCGATCCACCACCAGGGCTCGCCGACCTGGAATTTCAGCGGCAAGCCAGCGGCCGCGCCAATCGCCACAAACGCCCGCGCGACCAGCTGCAAATATCCCATCGCCGTCACATTCGCCGGCGACAGCAGGGTCGACGGCGGCTCCCACCCGGTCAGCGCGGGCAACCCGTCGCTCGCCCGCTGTTTCCAGCCGTCCGGGCAATAGGCGTCGAACAGCTCGTAGGAGAGCGACCAGATCACCCCCAACCCGGCCTCGCGGCACGCCGACGCAAACCCCGCATGCCACGCCGCACACGGCGCGTTCAGCACGCCGCCCGCCACGCTCGTGGAAAAGCCGCCGCCCGCCGCCTCGAGCCGCATATAATGGCTCATCCCGACATAATGGACGACATCGCCGCGATAACCCAATTGCACCATCTGCCGCACCAGCCGCGCCGGGGTCAGGTGATAGCTATCGTCATAGCCGCTCGCGATTCCGATCCCCTGCTCGGGCATCACAACATCGCCGATCGCCAGCACCGACCCCGACCCCGAGCAGGCGATCGCGCTCATCTCGACCCAGCCCGCGACCGGCGCCCCCAGCACGCCGTCGCCGCCGTCATAGGTCGGCGGCACCAGCGAGATGAACATCCGGTCGATATCGCCCGCCCACACCGGGTCGGCCTCACCGGGAAGCAGGAAGCCGCCGTCGAGCGCATCGAAATCGAGGCTGACGACGGCATCCTCGGCCGTCCCCTCGGCATAGTTCCAGAGCCGCACATACCAGGCGCGCGGGGCGCCGCCCGCATCGCGACCCTCGATCGTCAAGGTCGGCCCGTGCAGCGCATCGAGCGGCTTCACCCCGCCGGACCGCCACCGGAATTTGAGCTGCGTGTGCCGGAAATCGCGGCTGGTCTCATAGGCGAGCAAAGGATGATCCCAGCGATCTTCGCTTTCCCAGATCAGCCCGGCCAGATCGTGCTTCCGGTAAAACACCGTCTCGACCCGTAGCGCCCCCGGCGTATCGCTCGTCACGCTCGCCATCATCGGCCGCGCGAAATCGACCGTCCAGAAGCGCGGATCGAACCGCTTGAGCCAGCCCTTGCGGTGATGCGGCTCGGCGGCTGCAACCAACGCCCAGCCCATCATGCGAACCCTCCCCACCCGCTTGCGAGTGTCGGGTCGGTCATGCCCCCGGCATGACCTGAACAGTCCGGGGGACTGTTCACCCGACACTGGGCAGCGAGACTTGCGAGCGAGCTCGCTAGTCGCAGCGGGGCGGGCAGCCGCGCCGCCGCATGCCCACCCAGTATCAGGTCGGATGTGCCCCCGGCACATCCTTGATCAGCCGGGGGCTGATCAACCTGATACTCCCCTCCCGCAAGCGGGAGGGGGGCTGGGCCGTCGCCTTGGATATCGGAACTTATTGTCATATCTCGGCCCTATTCCTCACCCGCCGCGACCGCGCGCCGCACCGCGCGCGCCAGCTGCCGTCCCGTCTGCGCCAGCCGCTGCGGTTCGCTCCCCGCATCGCCCCGCACATTCACCGTGATCGCGATATTGCGCACCCCGCCGGCGCCCGCCGCCTCGATCCGCCCGCTCGCGGTGGGCACGAACAGCTCGGGTCCGCGCTCGCCGACGCGATAGGCGCGCCCCGCGCTCACCGGCCCGCCCGTCGCCCGCCCCGGCGCCCCGAACAGCGCCATCGCGATCGAGGTGCCGAGCGACAGCAAATTGCCGCTTCCGCTGCCCCCCGAACCCCCGCCCGTCGTCGCGCCGATCCCGTTCGAAATCGCCGCGCGCGCAATATCGGCCATCACCGACAACGCGAGCCGCTTCAGATCCTCGAACCCCATCTTGCCGCTGACGATCGCACGCGACAGCGCCCGCTCGATCGCGCGCCCCGCCTGATCGGCCTCGGCAACCAGCGGCCCACCCAGTTCGGCCCGCAGCGCCGCAATGTCGCGCCGAAACGCGCCCGTGTCGGCGCGCACCGTCACCATCATCTCGTCGACCTCGTCACCCATCGGGAAACCTCTCCATCATCGCTGCCAGCGCCGCGCCGTCGAGGGACGCCTCGGCATCCGCCTCGACCCAGCCCGCCAGCACCGCGCGCACATCGGCAGGCGTCGCCGCCCAATACTCATCGGGCCGCCATCCCGCGACACGCGCCATCACGCCCGCCAGCGTCACCGCTGCAGGCCCCAGCCGGTCGCCCGCCACCTCATCGTCCCTGCAAAATCTGCCCGAGCAGCACGCGCAGCGCCGGCGTCGCCGCTGCCAGCCCCTGCGCGACGACCGCCTCGCCGACCGCCTCGCGCGCCAGCGTCTCGGGCCGATCCTTCACACAATGCCAGAACAGGCACGCAAGCTCCCCCAGCCCCAACCGCCCGCCCGCAGCGCGCTCGACCAGCGCGAACAGCGGCCCCAGCTCGGCCTCAGCCGCAACCAACGCGGCAAAACTCGGACGCAGCACATGCACCTGTTCCCCGATCCGAAATTCCGCTTCGCCGCGCAGCATGTTCGCGCTCACAGGCTCGCCACCGCGCCGCTCGATTCCAGGTTCAGCGTGTAATTGCGCTCGCCATTATAATCGCCGGCATAGTCGAGCCGCGTGACGAGGAAGCGCCCACGCATCCGTTCGCCGCTTTCGAAGCTCAATTCATAATCGTCGATGACGCCCGAAAGCGCATGACCGCGCAGCCGCACCTCGGCGTCGGATCCGGTAAAAATGCCCGCCGCGCTCACCGAAACCGATCGCACCCCGGCGCCCGACAGCAGCTCGCGCCAGCCGCCCGAATCCTTCGTCGTGACATTCACCGCTTCGCCGTTGACCGACATCTGCGTGGTGCGCAGGCCCGCGACCGTCCGATAGGTCGGCGGCGCTTCGCCGTCGCCGATCTTGAGCAGAAAATCGCTCCCATTTTCAATCGCCATCGTCTAATCTCCTCAGGGAAAAAACACTGCTAACGGGGAGTCGCAGGATGCTTTTGATCACAACATTGATTTTGGCCGTCATGGTGCAGTCGCCCTCGGCGACGGTCGACACGACGCGCGCCGCTTTCACCAAATGCCTGCGCACCGACATGAAGAAGGCGCTCGAGGCCAAGATGGAAGAGGCCGAATATGAAATGCAGGTGAAATCGAACTGCGCGACCGAGCGCGACGCGTTCCGCAAGGCGGTGATCGCGCTGGGCAAGTCAGGCGGCGATTCCGAAAAGGTCGCGGGCGAAGACGCCGACATGCAGATCGACGATTACCACGCCAATTTCACCGACAAGTTCAAGGACTATAAGTCCACGAACACGATGCCGGGCGAGTAAGCGATCTCATCCTCCCTGTGGCGAAGCCATGGGGAGGGGGACCGCTCGCGAAGCGAGTGGTGGAGGGGCCGCGACGGTAGCACCAATAGCCCCTCCGTCAGCGGCTAAAGTCGCTGCCACCTCCCCACCGCTGCGCGGCAGGGAGGACTATTCCGCCAAACACCGACACCGCACAACCACCTCGTGGCGCCAGCCGCCGTCGCGCGCAAAAGTAAAGCGCGTGCGGATCGTTCGCGCCCCGACCACCGACCAGGCGCCGGCCGGGCCGCGCAGGGCCGTAGCGACGGCCTCGACGCGCGCGGCGGCCTTGTCGTCGATCGCGCTGCCGACGCCGACCAATGTCAGCGTCAGGCGGATTTCGCGCCCCGCCCGGTCCTTGGTCCCCCAGTCGCCGCCTTCCGCCGTACCGACCGCCACATAGGGCGCGCTCACCCGCGGCGGCGTGCCGTCGAATATTCCGTGGACCATCGCCGCCAGCGCGTCATCACGCGTCAGCAGGTCAATCGCCCGCGCGCGCACCGCGCCCTCCGCGCTCGTCATTGCCCGCCCCCCAGCGTCAACCGCCGCCACGGCTGCCACAGCGCCGCGATCGCCGCCGGCGGGGCCGCGCCCGCGCCGTCACGCGCCTCATGCAGATGCTGCGTCATCCGGACGATACCCTGCCGGATCGCTTCGGGAATCCCGTTCGCGCCTTCGGCAATTCCCGCGCGATAGGCGACGCGCACCCGCGCCGCGCCGCGCGGGTCGTCCAGTGTCACCCGCGCGGTGCCGTCGCGGCCGACCGTCGTCCGGTAATCGCCATCGCCCAGCGCCACCTCCTCGCCGCCGGGCAACAACAAGGTTACGCCGTCGATCGCGACGACCGGTCGCGCGCCGGGTTGGACCACCCCGTTTTTCAAGGGCAAAAGCTCCTCGACCGCGCGAATGACCAACCACTGCCCGATAAAGGCCTCGCAGATATTGGTCGCCGCGCGGACAAGGCCCGCGACCACGGCATCGTCGATCGTCGCCCCCAGCCGCAACCAGCCGCGCGCTTCGTTCAGGCTCACCGGGGCATCGCCCGGCGTCGGACTTTCCGCCATCACCGTTCCTCCACCCGCACCGTCATCGATCGCTCGTCGATCTGGCCGTCGCTCATCGTCACCCGGTTGGTCACGCGATAGACATGGCCGGCGATCCCGCCCGCCAGCGTCGCGGTCGTCCGGGTCAGGTCGTGCGCGGCGGCGGCCACCGCCACGCCGCCATCCTCGTCCGGCGCAACCAGCCATGCGCTCGCCAGCACCGCCTGCCCATCGGCATAGGCCGCACCCCAGTCGAACTCATAATCGATCCGTGATCCCGGGTCCTTCACCATCATCGTCATGGCCGCTCCTTTCTGGTCAGGGCTTGCGAACCGCCACGCGGCGGCGGGTTTCAGGCGCCACGGGGACTGCGGTCTGGGCTGCCGCGGGTTCGGGACCACCCCATTCGCTGGGCAAGTCGCGCCGCTGGGCATCGCCGATAGCGCGCGACGCAAGCGCCGAACCGGCGATCACGACGCCGTCTCCAGCGCCGCCAGTCGCCGCTCCTGCGCAGCGATCAGGAACAGCGCCAGCTGGTCGGGCCGGATTCCAAAGCGGTCGTGCACCGCGCCCCCCTCATCGGCCCACGCGTCCCAGCACAGAAAGGCATAGGGCGTGTCGCCCGGCCGTCCGGCGGGGTCCAGCGGGGCGATCAGGCCTTCGTCGGCCATGATCGTCCACACCGCCTGCGCGCGGACGCCAAAATGCAGGCGCGCGCCATCCGGCCCCTTTTTCGCGATCGCATCGTTCCACTGGAAAAAGCCCAGCTCGGCGGCGATGCGCGATGCGGCCCGCAGTTCCGCGCCGCTCGCCGCGCTCCGCCACGTCTTGTCGCGCGTGTCCGATGTGTTGATGACGCCGGTGGCGGAAAAGATGACCGACCATCGATTGAAACCGACGCCCAGCGACTGCGCATTGTCGCCGCCGGGCCGCACGAAGGTGCCATCGACGACCAGCAATGTCGTGTCGGCCGTCGCGTCATAGACGGAAAAGCAGGACTGGCTGGCATTGTGGATGCCCGACACCAGGTCATAAACCCGCCCGCCGGCGGCGCTGTTGCGGATACGCAGGCGCGCCACGATCTGGTCCGTGCCCGCGATCTCCAGCCGTGTCGCCGGATTGGCGGTGCCGATCCCGACCAGGCCGCCGCTCGCGATCCGCATCCGCTCGACCCCGCCGGCGGCCAGGCCGATGCTGTCGGGGGCGGGGCGGAACAGGCGCAATCGCCGTCGTCGGCAAAACCGATCGCGGGGGCGGCCGCGGTGCCGTCCTGCGCCGCCAGCCCCCCGCTCAGCATGTGGCGCCCGCTCGCATTCCGATACGCCAGCGCCGTCAGCGGAATATTGACCCAGCCGCCGCCGCGCCGGACGGTCATCAGGTCGCCGTCGGCCCCCGTCGCCGCGCCGCCATGCGTCGTCGACAGCGGCTGCTTAGCCTCGAGCGCGCTCGCCAGCGCCGCGATATCGTCGCTCAGCCCCGCCGCGCCTGCATCGCTCGCGGCGAACCAGTCGGCGGCAACCGTCAGCGCGATCGTCTTGAGCCCCGCCGCGAAATCGACGCGCGCGCTACCGGCGGACGAGGCGACGACCGCCTCGCGTTGCAACCGGCCGGAGCCATCGATCCGGCCCATCCCGACCTCCCATTGCTGGGGCTGCGCGATGCCCGCGACGGCATAATGAAATGGCGTGCCCGGCGGCACCGCATCGACGAAACGGCGATGCCCGGGGACCGCGCCGGTCGGCGTCAGCGGTCCGCTGCCGCCGTCCTGGCACGTCTCGCGCACCAGGTCGGCGAAAAATTGGGTCGGCATGGCGGGGCCATCCTTCTCTTGATGTCATGGAAGAATTGACGCCCGGCGACCCCCGAAAGGGATAGGGGCCGGCCGGGCGCCCATCGCGCCAGCAAGATCAGCTGGCGGCGAACTTCATCAGCTTGATGGCCTGCGAATCGATGATCGCACCGCCGACCCTTTTGGTTGCGTAGAAATGCACGAAGGGCTTGTTGCTGAACGGATCGCGCAGGATGCGCGTCTCGCCGCGGTCGGCGACCAGGTAACCGGCGCGAAAATTGCCGAACGCGATCGACAGGCTGTTCGCGCCGACATCGGGCATATCCTCGGCCTCGACCACCGGATAACCCAGCAGCGTCGCCGCCTGCCCCTCGACCATCCCCGGCTGCCAGATAAAGGCTCCGTCGCTGGTCTTGAACTTGCGGATGCGGCTCAGCGTATCCGAATTCATCACCCAGCTCGCACCCTGCCGGTACGGCGCCTTCAGCGAATGGACCAGCTCGACCAGCTTGTCCTGCGGGTTCGACGCCGGGAACGCGCCCGCCGTCCCCGTCGCCAGATGCTGGAGCGTCCCGAACGCCCGCACGCTGTCGATCTCGTTCGTCGTCGTATAGGTCAGGAAACCCTTCGGCCGGTTCGTGCCGTTGCCGTTCACGAACGCACTGCCCTCGGCGACCGCGAATTCGCGGCCGAGCTGCTCGGCCAGCCAGTCCTCGACGTTGAACATCGCATCGTCGAGCATCGCCTGGCTCGCCGCCGGATTGGCGTAGAGCTCGCCCGACGGCGGGGCGATCTCGGCAAAGCTGCGCGTCGCGGTCTCGGGCCGCGCCGCGGTCTCGCCGACCCAGCCCGCACCCATCGATCCCGTCGCGATCAGCTTGCGATAGCCGCTCGTCCCCGTCTGCACGACCGTCGCGATCGACCGGATCGGCGACAGCGCCTTCAGCGTCGCCGCGATGCTGCCGTCGATCTCGCGCGGCACCGCAAAGCCGCCGTCGCCGCCCGACGCCCCCGACAGGCTCTTCATCTCGACGCCCGCATCGATCCCGCGGCGCAGGTAGCGCTCGACAAAGGCATCGCGCGCCGGATCGGCCGCCTTCGCCCCATCGAGCGGCAGCCGCGACGCCGCCACCGTCTGTGCATCGACCTGTGCCTTCAGCGCCGCGACCGACGCCTTGAGCTCATCGACCGCCTCGGCCGCCAGCACCGCATCGAACGCACCCTCGAGCGCATCCGCCTTCACTTCCATCTCCATATCCATGCCCGTCACTCCTCCTGAAAATTTACCGCAATCACGCGCGCGAGCGGCTGCATCGGCGCCGCCACCAAACTCACTTCGGCGAGGTCGAGCCCCAGCAGCTCGCGCGGGCCGTTCCCGCGCGCAGCCGTCACCCGATATCCAAAGGACAATCCCGTCAGCGCCCCGCGCGCGACCAGCGCCGCCGCCGTCGGATGCGTCACCCGCGCGACAACGCGCAGCCCGCGCGCATCCTCGGCCAATGTCTCGATGACGCCGATCACCGCCCCCGGCCGATGCTGCCAAAGCAAAGGCACCACGCGCCGCTCGCGCAAACTCGCCGCAAAAGCCCCCGCCCGCACCACATCGCCCCCGCGGTCGACCCGATCGAACACCGAAGCATATCCGGCGAACCGCAATCCCCCCTCCCGCAAGCGAGTTTCAGGTCGGGCAGGCTCCCAGCCTGCCCTGATCGATCCGGGGGATCGATCACCTGAAACTGGGGTTAGGGGGTGGGCAGCGGCACCCGCCGCCCTCACCGCAGCAACCCCGGCAGCCCCAGCTTCATCGCGAGGCCCACCACCAGCAGCGCCAGCCCGCACCGCACCGCCCAGTCGACCGCGGCCTTCCACGCGCTCGTCTTGGCATCGCGCCACGCGCCGAGCAGTTGCCGCAAATCGCTCACATCGTCGCGCGCCGCCTCATCGGCGAGCCCCAGCCGCGCCAGCGCTCGCCGCGCCCCCAGCTCGCTCGCCTCCTCCACGACCGCGCGCAGCAACGCCGCGTCGGGCGCACTCGTCCCCGCCAGCGCGATCAACCGCGCCAGCGCCTCTTCCTCATCCATGTCGATGTCCTCAAATCGTCATCCCAGCGAAAGCTGGGACCGTTATCGTCGGGCACGCCGCCAGGGAGCTAACCCACCGCCAGCAGCGCCTTCTTCTCATCCGCCGTCAGCCAGTCCGCCGCCGACACCTCGCGCCACAGCGCCATCCGGTCCTCGGCCAGCGCCGGCACCTTGTCCAAATCCACGCGCAGCTCGGCGCCCTCGAACCAGCCCGACAATCCCTGCGAAATCGCCCCCAATATCTTCGCGCACAAAGGCAGCACCGTCAGCCGCCACAGCGCGCGATTGGCCTCGCGATAATTGGCATAGGTCGCGTCCCCGGGCAGCCCGAGCAGCATCGGCGGCACCCCAAACGCCATCGCAATCTCGCGCGCGCTGCTGTCTTTCAGCGCGAGGAAATCCATCTCGGCCGGCGACAACGACAGCGCCTGCCACCTGAGGCCGCCCTCGAGCAGCAACGGCCGCCCGGCATTCGCCCCGCCCGCGAAACTCTCGGCCAGCTCCTCGCGGAGCCGGTCGACCTGCTCGGCCGACAAGGGCATCCCCTTGTCGCCCGGATCATGCACCAACGCCCCCGAAGGCCGCGCCGCATTGTCGAGCAGCGCCGCATTCCACCGCGCCGCTGCGTTGTGGGATGCGATCGCGCCCGAAGCCGCGCCCAGGCACCCCGCGCCATAATGATCGTCGAGCGGATGCAGCGCCTTCACATGCACCACCGCCACACGCCCCGCACCATCCTCGGCGGGCAACACCGCCGCCGTCCCGCCGGCCTTGTAGCGATAGGCCACCGGCCACCCGCGGCCATCGGCCTCGACCGTCACCCGCTCGGGCCGCAGCGCAAACAGCTCCGCGGGAGCCCCCGCGCCATCGGCCAATATCTGCACATAGCCATTGCCGTGCAGCAGCAACTGCGACGCCAAAGTCTCGACCAGCCCCTGCCCACCCGACGTCGCGGAAACGAGCGCCGCCAATGCCGGATCGCTCGCCACCACCGGCGCGCTACCGGCGGCCTCCGCCACCAGCCGCACCGCCCGCTGGACGATCGCATTGGACAAATACCCCTCGCGAACCTGCGCCTCCCAACTGAGCGGCGCGGGCGCCGACCAATTCCCATACACACGCGACAAAGCGGGCCGCGCAGGATGCTGCGCGGCCTTGCGGCCAAACCAGTTCATGAAAGTCTCCTCCGACCACCACAATCTCGTCATTGCGAGCGCAGCGAAGCAATCCAGAGCGGCTTGTCACACACTGGATTGCTTCGCTGCGCTCGCAATGACGGACGAATTAAACCCGCGTCACTCCCGGCGCCCGCCCCGTTCGCAGCCCCTCCAGCAAAGCCGCCAGCGCCCAAACGCACGCATCCGCCCGATCGGGCGAGCGCCCCGGCCCCGCATAGCCGCCGCCGATCTGCAACCCGCAAAGCTGGTCCTCCAGCGCCGCGAAAACCCCCGCATGCACTACCTGCCCACGCTCATACGCCAGCGCCACCGGCTCCGCCCTTCGCGCCTTGCCGACGCTAGCATGCACCGGCACCACCGGCAGCGCGCAATCGGCCTGCGCCAAGGTGCTCGCCACCATATCGCCGCCCATATTGCTCTCGGCCACGACCCGGTCTGCTCCCCAGCGCGCCGCCGCGCTCGCCACCGCCTGCGCCCACATATGCGGCGGCGGGTTCAGGGCGCTCGCATCCTCGACCACCGCCAGCCGCCCATCGCGCAGCAACGCCGCGACGACGATCCCGCATGCATCGCCATGCGCCGTCGCCGGCGGATCGACGCCGATCACGACGCGCGCCGGCTTACCGATGCTTTTCGCGCTCACCCGGCACCGTTCGACCAGCACGCGCGTCCACAGCGCGCCCTCGACATCCTCGAGCATCTCGCCGTCCAGTTCCTGCCGCCCCAGCCGCGTCCCGCCATAGGTTTCGAGCATCGCGCTCACGAAAAATTCGGGCAGCCAGGGATTCTCGCCCGTCTTGCCCAGCGTCTCGACCTTTCCCGGCGCCGCCAGCACCCGCTGCATTGCCGCATTGACGCGCGGCGTCGTCGTCACCACGACGCGCGGCCGCTCGCCAAGCCGCATCCCCATCATCAGATTGTCCCACGCCGCCTCGCCGCGCCGCCATTTGGCCAGCTCGTCGCACCAGGCGAAATGATGTTCGGGGCCGCGCAGTGCCTCGCCCGCCTCGGCCGAATAGAGCGTCGCGACCGCCCCGCTCGAAAAGCGCAGCTCGCGCCGCGCATTCACCCAGCGCGGTTCCTCGTCGGCGCGCGCGACCGCGAGCAGCCCGCTCGGCCCCTCGATCATCACGCGCTGCCCGTCGACCTGCGTCGCCGCGACCAGCGCGATGCGCGCATCGCCGTTGCTCCGCGCAACCTCGCTCACCCATTCGGACCCCGCGCGCGTCTTACCGAAACCGCGCCCCGCACGGATCAGCCAGATGCGCCAGTCGCCCGGCGGATCGCGCTGCCCGTCATTCTCGAACCCGAACCAGCGCGTCGTATATTCGGCGGCCTGCGCCTTGCTTAACCCGCGCAGCACCAGCCGCCGCCCCCGCTCGTCGAGCCGCAAAAACCGCCGCAGGATATCGTCCGACTGCGCGCGCAGAGCAGCCACCTTCGGCGTCATGCCCCGCCATCCCTGCCCGCGCTTTCGTTTCCCGTCGCCGCGCCTTCGTGCCGTGCGCGCTGCCGCTCGACCATCGCGATCCGCTTCAACAGCACCGCATCGGTCTCCTCCTGCGTCGCGACCCGGGACAGGCGCCTTTGGTGCCCGCGCCCCTGCTGGACGCTGCGCCGGTGCAGGTTCATCACCTCGATCGCCTGCGCGACCGTCATTTTCTCGACGGGCTCCTCGCGCTCGTCGAGTTCCAGCTCGCCCAGCACCTCCAGCGCGCGCCGCGCCAGCGCCATCTCCAGCCGTTCATATCCGATTTCGAGCGCCGCCTGCCATTGCCGCGCAAATTCGGCATCGCGCTGCCGCACCGAATAGGCGCTGCCGTTGCACATCTCCGCCGCCTTATGCGCGCGGGTCACGTTACAGCTATGCGCCAGCTCGGTCAGAAACGCCTTGCGCCGCGCCGCGGTCCAGCTGACCGGCTTCGCCCGCCGCCGCTGCACCGGTCCGCTCTGGAAGGCGGCAATCTCCTCATCCTCGTCGCCCGCACCACCCATATCGCCGCTCCCAAACGCAATCGGGCCGGAACACCCTCCCGCAAACAGGAGGGCACCGGCCCGACTCGCAATTCTTCATGATGCGACACTTGTGCCATATCAGCGTGACGATGTCAATAGAAAAGAACCTATTTGGTTATTTGAGAAAAAGAATGGCCGCCCCAGGTCAAAGGTTCAGCGCCCACCCGGCAACGCCGCCCGCCAGCACGAGCGCGGGGGCGGTCAGCTTTCCCTTCCAGCGCCAGACCACCAGCACGGCGGCGCCGAAGAGAAGCGCCGCCGGCACAAGGTTCGCGGCGCGGCCCGCGGTCGACCAGCCCAGTTGCAGCAGCGTCGCCGCAATCACGCCGACCACCGCCGCCGCGACGCCGCCAAGCACGCGGTGGAGCGCGGGATTGTCGACGACCGCCTCCAGCCGCTCGAAGAAAATCATCGAGAAGGCGAAGGCGGGCAGGAACATCCCCGCCGTGATCGCGGCCGCGCCGGGCAGCCCCGCCGCGACATATCCGGCAAAGGTCGCGAAGATGACGAGCGGTGCGGGCAGCATGCCCGCAAAGGCGACGCCGTCGAGAAAGCTCGCGTCGCTGATCCAGCCGCGCCCGACCGTATCGGTGCGCACATAGGGGATCGCGGTATAGGCGCCGCCAAAGGTGAGCAGTCCGCCTTTCAGCCCGGCGATGAACAGCGCGACGACCCCCGCCTCGCTCGCGGCGATGCTCGTCTTGGCCAAGGGCGCGGCGCCCGTCACAACGACGGCGAGCACGACCGCCGCGACGAAAATCGCCGCCGCCAGGGCCGGCCGCTTCGCATATGTATAGATCAGCCCCGATGCGATCAGCGGAATCCAGAACGGCACCCCCGCCAGCGTCGCGGCGAGCGCGGCGCCCGCGAGCAGCCACAACAGCCGGTCTTCCAATATATGCGCCCCGATCCGCTGCACCGCGCGCAGGATGATCGCCAGCACGACGACCTGCACGCCCAGGAAGATCGGCGCCATCACCGGGTTATCGACGATCCAGCCCTTGTAGAGCCACGCCGCGCCCAGCATCAGCACGAAACCGGGCAGCATGAAGCCGAGCCCCGCGAGCAATCCGCCGATCCGCCCGCGCGCGACCATCCCCAGATGGACGCACAATTCATGCGCCTCCGGCCCCGGCAGGATCTGCATCACCGCGAGCAGCCGGTTGAAACGCACCGGCGAAATCCAGCGCTCCTCCTCGACCAGCGCCTGTTTCACCATCGCGATCTGCGCGACGGGCCCGCCAAAGGCGAGGAAACCGAAACGGAGGAAGCGCAGGAAAAGCCGAAACAGCGAAAGGCGGGGTGGAGAATAGATATCGGTCGTCATAACAAGCACGCTCCTTGCCGCACGCGCGGCTTATGGAGCGGAACTTGGACGGCGCGCCGTCTGAACGGGCGTCCGCATTGCCCGCACCCCTGTTTTACCGCGTCCGCCCGAAAGGGGAAAGACAGACTTTGTTTCAGCGCGAAGCATGAATATCGGCGACGGGGTGGAAAACTGCCGTAGCGCTACCTCACTTCCGTCATCCCGGGCTTGACCCGGGACCCGCCTATTCCTTCAAGAAGGCAGGCCCCGGATCAAGTCCGGGGTGACGATGATGGATAGGCAACTTCCGGTCGAAACCGGCGGTTCTCTTCTTGGCCCGCGATGGGGCGCGGAAACGCGGCGTCTTGCATGCATTGCGCTATTTTTTTGCCCCTTCCGCGCCCTATGCGCCGAGGCGCGGTAGCCCGTCCATGATCGCGGTGAGCGCGAGAGCATTCTCGCGCTCCATCGCGCTATGTCCCGCGTTGGTCACCACATAGGTCGCGGGCTCCGATCCCGCATCGCGCAGCGCCGCGACCAGCCGCGACGCCTGCGTCAGCGGGCACACCTCGTCGAAGCGCCCATGCACGATATGCACCGGGATGCGCGCCAGTGTCGCAATATTATCGAAGAAATGCCCCGCCGGAATGAACAGCTCGTTCGCAAAATAATGCGCCTCGATCTGCGCAAAACACAGCGCGAAATCGGCCTCGCCGAACTTGCCCGTGTCGGCGGTCTCGGGGATCATGTTCGAGATAACACCTTCCCAGAGCGACCAGGTCAGCGCGGCCTTCAGCTGCCGCGCCTTCTCGGCCTCATTCGCGGGCACCATGTCGAAAATCGCCTTGTACGACGCCATCACATCATTGCGCTCTTCGGGCGTCAGCACCGACAGCAGCTCGGCCCATTCCGCGGGATATTTCATATAGGCGCCGGGCTCGGTCAGCCCGAACGGATCGGCTTCCCACGTCGCGGCATTCCCCTGATAGAGATACAGCAGATCCTCGGACGAACCGAGGAAGATACCGCGCAGGATCAGGCTCGCGACATGCGCCGGATGCGCAATGCAATATGCCATCGCGAGCGTACTGCCCCAACTCCCCCCGAACACATGCATCGGCCCGGCGATCTCCAGCTCGTCGCGCAATTTCTCGATATCGCCGATCAGGTCGGCGGTGGTGTTCTTGGCCAGCGCCACTGCCGGCCCCGCCGACGCCACGGTCGGCTCGCTCTTCCCGCACCCCCGCTGGTCGAACAGGATGACGCGGTAGCGCTTGGGATCGAAGAAGCGCGCCATCGCCGGCGCGCACGCCCCGCCCGGCCCGCCGTGCAGGAACATCACCGGCTCGCCCGCGGGATTGCCATATTCCTCCCAGTAAATGCGGTGCGCCGGGTCGCGGTCGACCTCGAGCCAGCCGAAGTTCAGGCACGCCGGTTGCGGATAAACCCAGTCGTCGCCGATCTTGCTCGAAGCCTGCAACCGCGAAAAATCCATATCCTTGCGCCCTTATCCGTGATTCAGCCGCCAACCGGCCCGCGGCTCCCGGCTTAACCTCCCTTGTCGCCATGTCCACTCCCGGCGTCCACTCCCGGCGGAGGCGCAGGGAACCTCTTCCGCAGATCGACGTTCAAAAAACACCCTTGATCGCGGGATAGATGACGCATCGTCGAACGGGCGCATGGCTGAAATCTCGGGGTTGGGCACTCGCGCCTGAGAATCGATTTTCAAGCGCACTTAAAAGGAGTGGTCACATGCGTTTCCAACCCATTTTGCTCGGTGCGCTCGGCGCGCTGGCGCTCTCCGCCTGTACGCAGCAAGAAGAAATCGCCGCAGCGCCGCCCCCGCCGCCGGGCGCGGTTCCGGGCAGCGTCGCCGCCGACCGCGACGGCGACGGCATCATCGACGGCTATTATACCTCGGACGGCATCTACCATCCGAACTATGTGCCGCCCCCGCCGCCGCCGCCGCCCGCGCCGACGCGACTGGGAGAACGCGGCTGATTACCAAGTTTCGGGGAGCGCAGCGTCGCTGCGCTCCCCTTTTCCTGTTCGGATTGGCGCTCGGCACCACCTTCGCCCCGCCCGCCTTCGCGGCGCCCGCAGCGCAGGGTGCGGCGATTCCGCTCGCCGGCGCGATCCGCGAAGAAGCGGGCGGCGACGTCAAGCGCTTCTATGCCGCGCGCGGCTACAAGCCGCTCTGGGTGCGCGCGGGCAAGGTCGGCCCCGAAGCGGCGGTCTTGCTCGGCTATCTGTCGACCGCGGCGCGCGACGACCTCAAATCCTCATCCTATGACCTCGAAAAGCTCGAAGCGCTGATCGCCCGCGCCCGCGGCGGGGACCCGCAAGCGCTCGCGCGCGCCGATGTCGCGCTCTCGACCGCCTTCGCACGCTACGTCCGCGACATGCGCAGCCCCGGCAAGGCCAGGATGGAATATGCCGACAAGTCGCTTCGGCCGAAAAAAGCGGACGCCGACGCGGTGCTCCGCGCCGCCGCCTTCCCCAAGGATTTCGGCGCCTACATGAAAAATATGAGCTGGATGAGCGAGCATTATGTCCGCCTCCGCGCGCTCATGGGCCGCGCGCTCGCGCAAGGGGCACCGAGGAACGCGATGGCGCGCCTCCGCCTCAACCTCGACCGCACGCGCATCCTGCCCGGGCCCTATACGCATCATATCGTCGTCGACGCCTCGTCGGGCCAGCTCTGGTATTATGGCGGGGGCAAGCGCGCGGGCACGATGAAGGTCGTCGTCGGCGCCCCCGAGACGCAAACGCCGATGCTCGCGGGCAAGCTGCAATGGGCGATCCTCAACCCCTATTGGAACGTCCCCGACTATCTCGCGCAGAAAAGCATCGCGCCAAAGGTGCTGGCGGGGCGCAGCCTCGCCTCGCTGCGCATGGAAGCGCTCTCCGACTGGGGTCCCAACCCGCGCAAGCTCGACGCCTCCGAAATCGACTGGCCGGCGGTCGCCGCGGGCGACCAGGCGCTGCGCCTCCGCGAGCTTCCCGGCGGCGCCAATTCGATGGGCCGCGTCAAATTCCTCTTCCCCAACGACGAGGGCATCTACCTCCACGACACCCCCGAACGCGCGCTGCTCAAAAAGCCTGACCGCCATTTCAGCAATGGCTGCATCCGCCTCGAAAATGCCGGCGCGCTCGGCCAGTGGCTGCTCCACCGCTCGATCTACACCAAGTCGAAAACCCCCGAACAGGCGGTCCCGCTTCCCGTCGAAGTCCCCGTCTACCTCACCTATATCACCGCCGTCGCAACCGACCGCGGCCTCGCCTTCCGCGAAGACGTCTACGGCCGCGACGGGTAGCCCCCTTTCGTCATCCCGGGCTCGTCGGTCGCAGGCGGTTGACCCGCCCCGACGAAACGTACAGACCTGCCGCCTCACTGAAAAAGGGGCGAATCTTCATGCGCAAACTGGCCATCCTCGGTGCGAGCATGCTCGTGCTCTCCTCGCAGCCGAGCTTTGCACAGGAAGAACCCGCCCCTGCCGCGCCTCCCGCGCCCGCCGCCGAAACCACCACCCCTTCCCCCATGTCCGCGTCCGCCGCCGGCAGCGCGCGCAAGGGGCCCGAACGCCGCCTCACCGGCGCCGACCTCTTCGACCTCTCGATCGCCTCCGACCCGCAGATCAGCCCCGACGGGCGCCACATCGCCTATGTCCGCCGTTCGAACGACATCATGTCCGACCGCGCAGTCAGCTCGATCTGGCTCATCGACACGGCGACGGGCGAAGAAACCCCCGTCGCGGGCCGTAGCGGCGGCGCCTTCTCGCCGCGCTGGTCGCCCGACGGCAAACGCCTTGCTTTCGCCTCGACCGAGGGTGGCAGCGCGCAGCTCTGGGTGCGCTGGATGGACGGCGGCGAGGCGGTGCGCCTCACCGGCCTCCCGACCAGCCCGTCGAGCCTCGCCTGGTCGCCCGACGGCCGCTCGATCGCCTATACGATGCTCGTAAAGGACGACGGCCCCTCGTTCGGCACCGCACCCAAGAACAAGCCCGAGGGCGCGAAATGGGCCGAGCCGCTCGAGGTCCACGACCTCCTCGCCTATCGCGCCGACGGCGAAGGTTATCTCGAACCCGGCTTCGAAAAGATTTTCGTCGTCCCCGCGACCGGCGGCTCGCCGCGCCAGCTGACCTTCGGCCCCTATCACGACGGCGGTCCCCTGAGCTGGTCGCGCGACGGCCGCACCCTCTATTTCAGCGCGAACCGCAAACCCGATTGGGAGAAGGACCCCGTCGAAAGCGAAATCCACGCGCTCGACGTGACGAGCGGCACGGTCACCGCGCTCACCGACCGCAACGGCCCCGACAGCAATCCGCTTGTCTCGCCCGACGGCAGCAAGATCGCGTACCTTGGCTTCGACGACAAATTGCGCGCCTATGAGAACACCCAGCTCTACGTCATGAACCGCGACGGGTCGGGCAAGCGCAGCCTGACGGGCAATTGGGACTATGGCATCGACGCGATCCAGTGGGGCGCCGACGGCAAGTCGGTTTATGCGCAGTACGACGATCATGGCGAGACCAAGGTCGCACGCATCGGGCTCGACGGCGCGGTGCGCACCGCCGCCACCGGCCTTTCGGGCGGCGGGCTCGACCGCCCCTATACGGGCGGCAGCTTCACCGTGTCGGAGGGCGGCGCGATCGCCTTCACCGGCGGCACCGCGACCCGGCCCGCCGAGGTTCAGCTCAATCGCGGCGGCACCGCACGCATCCTCACCGACCTCAACCGCAGCTTGCGCGAAGTGAAATCGCTCGGCGAGGTCCGCAAGATCACCGTGGCTTCCAGCCACGACGGCAAGACGATCGAGGGCTGGCTGACCCTCCCGCCCGGCTACCGCGACGGCCAGCGCGTGCCGCTGATCCTCGAAATCCACGGCGGCCCCTTCGCGGCCTATGGCGGCCATTTCTCGACCGACAACCAGCTCTACGCCGCGGGCGGTTATGCCGTGCTCTCGGCGAACCCGCGCGGTTCGACCAGCTATGGCGCCGCCTTCGCGAACGAGATCGACAAGCAATATCCGGGCAATGATTATTTCGACCTCATCTCCATCGTCGACCGCGCGATCGAACTCGGCGTCGCCGACCCCGACGCGCTCTTCGTTACCGGCGGCTCGGGGGGCGGCGTGCTCACCAGCTGGATTGTCGGCAAGACCAACCGCTTCAAGGCCGCGGTCACGCAAAAGCCGGTGATCAACTGGACGACGCAGGCACTCACCGCCGACGGCCCCGGCTTCTTCGGCCCCTATTGGCTCGGCGCCGAACCGTGGGAAAAGCCCGAACTCTTCTGGGCCCGCTCGCCGCTCTCGCTCGTCGGCAATGTCGAAACCCCGACGCTCGTCATTGTCGGCGCCGAGGATTACCGCACCCCGGTCAGCGAATCCGAGCAATATTACACCGCGCTCCGCCTCCGCGGCGTGCCCAGCGCGCTGATCAAGGTGCCGGGCGCCAGCCATGGCGGCATCGCCGCGCGGCCGTCGCAATCGGCCGCCAAGGCCTCGGCGATCCTCGCCTGGTTCGAGAAATACAAGAAGGGCTGGACGCGCCCGGCGAGCGATGCGGCGGCGAAATAGCCTGCCCGTCCCGCGTCCGCTTAGGGGTGGTGAGCATCCTTTCGATCATCCACTTCCGTCATCCCGGGCTTGACCCGGGACCCGCCTTTTCCTTCAAGAAGGCAGGCCCGGATCAAGTCCGGTGTGACGATGATGGCTAGGTCAGCTCTCGATCGAAAGCCGACACTGCCTCGGCACGCCGCCGCACAGGAAGACGATTAGCGACCATCAGATCAAATTTTATCCATTTAATATCAATATTTTATAATTATATCGTACACGCTTTAATCGCTAGCGCTTGACCTCGCAGCGCGACTCGCTTAATTACATCGTATCCGATCTAAACGGATACGATCAAAAATCCCGAAAGGAACCCGAAATGGCTGACAAAATCATCTTCACCGGCACCACCCACGTCAAAGGCGGCCCCGACGGCTACGCGCGCAGCACGAACAACGTTCTCGACCTCGCGCTGCCCCAGCCACACCCTGCCGCCGAGAATCTCTTCGCCGCCGCATGGTCGGCCTGCTTCATCGGCGCGCTCGAACTCGCTGCCGGACAGCGCAAGATCAAGCTGCCTGCCTCACCCGAAGCCGATACCACGATCGAGGTCCTGAGCCGCGATGGCGGTTTCGTCCTCCGCGCCCGCCTCGACATCGCGGTCCCCGGCATCGACCCGGTCACCGCCCGCGAACTGGTCGACACCGCGCACAAGATCTGCCCCTATTCGAAGGCGGTCGAGGGCAATATCGACATCGAACTCAACCTCGTCTGATGTTTCGACCGGGCGGTGCCGCTCTCTGCCCTTGGCATGCACCGCCCGGTTGACACTGCCGCAATCCGATTTCATCGTATGCGCTTGAATTACCGGACCTTCACCAGGGAACCCCCATGACGAAATCGCCTGCCCCCGAACGGCCCAAGCTCGGCGAATTCCTCTGCTTCGCGGTCTATTCGGCGAACCTCGCCTTCGGCCGCGCCTATCGTCCGATCCTCGAAAAGCTCGGCCTCACCTACACCCAATATGTCGCGCTCGTCGCCTTGTGGGAACGGGACGACCAGACCGTCAGCGAACTCGGCGAAAAGATGTTCCTCGAATCGAACACGCTCACCCCGATTTTAAAGAAACTCGAACAATCGGGTTTCATCGAGCGCCGCCGCGACCCCGCCGACGAGCGCCAGGTGCGCATCCGCCTGACCGCAAAGGGCAGCGAGCTACGCAATCACGAGATCGGCAACGAATTATTCGACGCGACCGGCCTCGGCGACAGCTTTTTCGACGTCCAGAAATCGGTCGCCAAGCTGCGCGACAATCTGATGCGTTCGCTGGGCGACTGAGGGCGCTCAGGCGGCGTCGTGAAAAATGACGCCCAGCGTGTGCCGCCGCCCCGACCGGATTTCGCTAACCCCATGGCGCATCGCGACGCGATAGTCGCCGCGCGCACCCTTCACTGGCCGCGCATTCACCGCGAACACCACCGCATCGCCCTTCGCCAGCGGCACCACCGCAGCGCGCGACTGCATCCGCGGCCTTTGCTCGGTCAAAACGAACTCGCCGCCCACAAAATCCTCACCTGGTGCCGACAGCAGCACCGCGATCTGCAGCGGAAAGACATGCTCGCCATAAAGGTCCTGGTGCAGACAATTATAATCGCCCGCGCCATATTGCAGCAGCAATGGCGTCGGCCGCCGCTGCCCCGCATCATGGCACCGCGCCAGGAATTCGGCGTGCTCGGCGGGAAAGCGCACCGCGATTCCCATCCGCTCGTGCCAGCGATTGGCGATCGGCGCGAGCGACGGATACAGCCCGCTCCGCAGCGCCTCCACCAGCGGCGGCAAAGGATAGGCGAAATAGCGATATTCGCCGCGCCCGAAGCCGTGCCGCGCCATGAACACATGGCTGCGAAACCTCGCCTCCTCGGCATAGAGCGCCGCGGTGTCGTCGCACTCGGCCCCGCTCAGCAGCCCCGGCAGCACCGCCCATCCGTCGCGGTCGAGGGCCACGGCGATCGCGTCCCAGTCCAGCGCTTCGATACGCGCGCCGATGCGTGCTTCCATAGTCTCCGTCATGCGCCCGGCCATGCCACCGCGCGCGCCGCCCCGCGCCCCGTTTCTTGCTTTCAAACTGGAAGTCCCACGCCGCGCCACCGTCCGGCGTATCCAGGGCACAGCGGACCCGATCGGGGCTTTTCCGCCCGCGCATCTTCTCTCTAGTCGATCTGACAGGGGGCGAGCGAAGACAGGAGCAAGGATCATGAGCGCCCTTTCGACCCGGCACGAGCCCGACCCGGTCCGTCATAACGGCCCCCCGACGGCGGACGACTATGCGCTGGGGCTCCAGTTCTGCCGCGTCGGCTTTCTATCGCTGACGCGGCTGCAACTCGCGCTCGAACGCGGCGACCGGTCGCGCGCGATGGAGGCGATCGACGACCTGCAAGCACTCGATATCGACGTCGAACGCCTCGTCAGCGCGCTCCCCGTCTCGCCCGACGATCCGCAGCAGGAACACGCCGCCCGCATTGTCAAGGAAGGAAGGATGGCGGTCGCCTTCGAGAAACTCGCGCTCGCCAGCGGGATCAGCGGGCCGGACCTCTCGTCGCGACCCGGCTTTCCGAACCGCATCGGCGATGTGTGGCCCGAAGCCGAGCCCGCTGTCGCCGCCGACTGGCCACCCGCCGAGCCGCCAACGGCGCGCCTCCTGCGCCTCTATGGCCTCCGCGCCGCGGTGCTGCTCGCGATCGCGGCCGCGACGCTCGCCGCATTGCTGGTGGCACTCTAGCCAGCCTCAATCGCCGCGGCACCGGTTCACAAAGCGCATGACCATGCTAGGGTTCGGCCTCCTCCCCAGAAGCGGAACCGATTCATCATGTCCCTGCGCCAAGCCGCCGCCCTGCTCCTCCCCCTGCTCGCCATTCCCGCCGCGGCGCAAAACGCCCCCGCCATCGACGCCGCGAACCTCAGCCAGACCGTGCGCACCCTCGCGTCCGACCAGTTTCAGGGCCGCGCGCCCGGCACGATCGGCGAGGAGCGCACGATCGGTTACCTGATCGGCCGGCTGCAGGCACTCGGGCTCGAACCCGCGGGCACCGACGGCGGCTGGACCCAGCCCGTGCCCTTGCTCCACACGCGGCTCGGCACCCCGACGACGCTCGGCTTCGACCGCAAGGGCACCGCAACCCCGCTGACGTTCGGCACCGACATCTATGTCTCGACGCTCCAGCCCAAGGATCAGGCGGTGATCCAGAACGCGCCGCTCGTCTTCGTCGGTTATGGCGTCACCGCCCCCGAACGCGGCTGGAACGACTTCAAGGGACAGGACCTCAAGGGCAAGGTCGCGGTCTTCCTGATCAACGACCCCGATTTTGTCGCGGCGAAGGGCGAGGACAGCTTCGGCAAGTTCGGCGGCCGGACGATGACCTATTATGGCCGCTGGACCTACAAGTTCGAGGAAGCCGCACGCCGCGGCGCGATCGGCGCGCTGATCGTCCACGACACCGACGGCGTCGGCTACGGCTGGAACGTCGTCAAAGCACCGGGCGGTGAAAATTACGGCCTCGTCATGCCGCCCGAAAAGGTGACGAGCCTCGCGCTCCAGGGATGGATCTCGGGCGAAACCGCGACGACCCTGTTCACGAACGCCGGACAGGATCTTGCAAAGCTGCGCATCGCCGCACGCCGCAAGGATTTCAAACCCATCGACCTCGGCACCAGCTTCAACGCCGCGATCCCCGTGACGCAGGAAGTCGTGCAGAGCCAGAATGTCCTCGCGAAAATCCCCGGCGCCAAGCGCCCCGACGAGGTGATCATGTACGGCGCGCACTGGGACGCCTATGGTGAGGGTCCGCCCGACGAACAGGGCCGCATCTATCGCGCCGGCGCCAACGACGACGCGCTCGGCGTCGCGGGGCTGTTCGAGATTGCGCGGCTGTTCAAGGCCGCGCCCGCCCCCGACCGCACGATCGCCTTCGCTTTCTGGACCGCCGAGGAACGCGGGCTGCTCGGTTCCGAAGCCTATGCGCAGAACCCGATCTTCCCGGCAGAGAAAACCGTCGCCAACTTCGGCCTCGACATCCTCCAGACCGCCGGAAAGGCAAAGGACGTCGTCCTCGTCGGCAAGGGACAGGGCAGCCTCGAAGACGATCTCGCGCGCGTCGCCGCGACGCAGGGCCGCACCGTCAGCGTCGAAAGTCTGCCCGAACGCGGGCTCTTTTACCGCGCCGACCATTTCAGCCTCGCCAAGCGCGGCGTCCCCGTCCTCCTCATGATGGGCATCGCGGGCGCCTCCGATCTCGTCGAGGGCGGCAAGCCCGCGGGACAGGCGTGGGTCGATGCCTATACCGGCAAATGCTATCATCAGGCATGCGACGCGTGGGACGAAAGCTGGAACCTGGACGGCGCGGTGCAGGATATCGCTGCGTTCTACACGATCGGCGACGAACTCGCCCGCTCGGCCAAATGGCCGGGCTGGAAGGACGGCAGCGAATTCAAGGCGATCCGCGACAAGAGCGCCGCGTCGCGGAAATAAGCGGGCAGCGGGGACGGGTTTCGACCCATTTCTGCTCCCTTTTCTTTTGTCATTCCCGCGAAAGCGGGAACCCAGGGATGGGCCAGCCGGCCGACGCTCTGGGTCCCCGCTTTCGCGGGGATGACGAAAATGGGGAACGGCAGTTCCCCAGATAGCAGCCGTCGCGAAACAGGCCGGCAGCGCCCAAACCGCTGAAATATTATTGCGCCCGGCCCGGCGCTGCGCAACAAGCCCCTCATTCAATAGGAGAATGTGATGCGCTTTGCCCTCGCCCTGATGCTGCTCCCCGTCCTGCCCCTCGTCCCGGCTAATGCGCCCGCCTTCGCTCAGGCGGCACCGCAAGCCGGGACGCAGGACCAAGCCCTGCTCGACTTCCTCGATCAGGCGTTCGAGGAACGGCTGAGCCTCAGCCCCGAATCGCAGACCCAGCTCGGGCTCAAGACCAATTACGGCAAGCTCGACGATTATACCGATGCCGCAACGCTACGCGATCAGGAGCTGGCCGAGCGCCAGCTCAAGGACATGCACGCGCACTTCAGGCCGGACCAGCTCGGCGAAAGCGCGCGCGTCAGCTACCGATTGTTCGAATATGAAGTCGAACGCGGCCGCGAATCGCTCCGCTTCCGCAAGCTGCGCTTTCCCGTCTCGACCAACGGCAGCCCCGCGGGCGCAATCCCCGTTCTGCTCATCAACAATCACAAGATCGATACTGTCGCCGATGCCGAAGCCTTTATCGCCCGTCTGCGCGACACCGATCGCGTGATGCGCGAAGTCGCGGCGACGATGCGCGAACAGGCCGCGGCGGGGATCGTGCCCAACAAGGTCAATTTCGCTCCCGCCCGCGCCGACGCACTCAAGGTCATTGCGGGCGCGCCCTTCGACAGCGGCGCCGACTCGACGCTGATGGCCGATTTCCGCAAGAAAGTGGAGGCGCTGAATGCGCCCGCGGCGACCAAGATAAAGCTGCTCGCCGACGCGAGCGCCGCGCTGACCGGGCCATTCAAGCAAGGGTACACCACGCTGATCGCCGCGATCGACGAAATCGAGCCCAAATCGAAGGGCAATTTCGGCGCATGGAACCTCCCCGACGGCGCGGCCTATTACGCCGACCGGCTGAAGAGCTCGACCACCACCAGCCTCACCGCCGACCAGATCCACGACCTCGGCCTCGCCCAGGTCGCGGCGATCCGCGGCGAGATGGAGGCGATCAAGCGCGAGGTCGGCTTCACCGGGACGCTCGAACAATTCTTCGATCACATCCGCACCGATCCGCAGTTCAAATATCCGAACACCGCGGCCGGCCGCGAAACCTATCTCGCCGACGCGCGCGCGGTGATCGCATCGGTGATGACCGCCGCACCGCGCTATTTTCGCGTGCTGCCCAAGGCGGCGCTCGAAGTGCGCGCGGTCGAGAAATGGCGCGAGGGGACGGCGTCGACCGCCTTCTACAACCCGCCCTCGGCCGACGGTACGCGCCCCGGCATCTATTACGTCAACCTCGTCGACATGAACCAGACGCAGAAGGTGCAGGTCGCCGGGATCGCCGCGCACGAAGGCGCACCGGGCCACCATTTCCAGATCGCGCGCCAGCAGGAACTCACCGGCATCCCCAAATTCCGCAAGTATGGCGGTTACGGTGCCTATATGGAGGGCTGGGGACTCTATTCGGAGCGCCTCGCGAACGAGATGGGCGTCTACAAGACCCCCTATGACCGCTTTGGCATGCTGTCGCTCCAGGTGTGGCGCGCGATCCGGCTGGTGCTCGACACGGGCATCCATTCGAAGCGCTGGACGCGCGAACAGGCGATCGCTTACTTCAAGGCGAACAGCTCGGTGTCCGACACCGACATCGCGCGCGAAGTCGACCGCTATTTCAACTGGCCGGGTCAGGCGACGAGCTACATGGTCGGCCAGCTCAAGATCGCCGAACTGCGTAAACGCGCCGAAAGCGAGCTCGGCCCGCGTTTCGACATCCGCGATTTCCACGAAGCGGTGCTGAGCGAAGGCGCGCTGCCGCTCGACATTCTCGAAGAGCAGGTGACGCGTTATATCGCGGCGACGAAGAAGTGATGCGGCGCTGACGAAGGTTTTGGGGTGGAGATTGCCGTGCCCGCGTTCGTCATCCCCGCGAAGGCGGGGATGACGGAAAATGGTAGATACCCGCCTTGCCCCGCTCCTCACGCATGCTTAATCCACCCCCATGAGCGACGCCAAAATCTTCATCAGCGCAAACGACCTGCTCGCCGACTCCTTCCGCCTCGGCATGCAGGTGCTCGATAGCGGCTTCCAGCCGACGCACCTCGTCGGCATCTGGCGCGGCGGCGCGCCGGTCGGGATCGCGGTGCAGGAATTGCTCGACTATCACGGCCAGCATTGCGACCATATCGCGATCCGCACCTCTTCCTATCACGGCATCGACAAGCAGGATGCGCACGTCAAAGTCTTTGCGCTGGGCTACCTGATCGACACGCTGAACCCCGAGGACCGGCTGCTCATCATCGACGACGTCTTCGACTCGGGCCGCAGCATCCGCGCCTTCATCGCCGAGCTGAAAGCGCGCTGCCGCCACAATATGCCGCGCGACATCCGCATCGCGACCGTCTGGTTCAAACCCGGCCGCAACGTCACCGACCTCCGTCCCGATTTCTTCGTCCACGAAACCGACCAGTGGCTGATCTTTCCGCACGAGGTCGACGGGTTGACGGTCGACGAAATCCGCCAGCACAAGCCCGAGGCGGCAATCATCCTGCGCGAGGAGGACAAGCCCGATGGCTAGTGGTTTCGCATCTGCGGAAGAGCGCGCCGCCTTCATCGCCGGCCTGCCCAAGGCCGAACTCCATCTCCATATCGAAGGCTCGCTCGAACCCGAACTGATGTTCACCCTCGCGCAGCGCAACCATGTCGCGATCCCCTTCGCCAGCGTCGAGGAAGTGCGCGCCGCCTATGCCTTCTCGAATCTCCAGGATTTCCTCGACATTTATTATCAGGGGATGGGCGTTCTTCACAGCGAGCAGGATTTCTATGATCTGACCGCCGCCTATCTTGCGCGCGCGCACGCCGACGCGGTCCGCCACGCCGAAATCTTCTTTGATCCGCAGGGCCATACGACACGCGGTGTCGCGTTCGGAACCGTTATCGCGGGCATCACCCGCGCGCTCGACGACGCGAAGACCAGCTACGGGATGACGTCGAAGCTCATCATGTGCTTCCTCCGTCACCTGAGCGAAGCCGAAGCCGAGGCGACGCTCGACGAAGCCTTGCCTTACCTCGATCGCATCGACGGCGTCGGCCTCGATTCCTCCGAGGTCGGCCACCCGCCCGCCAAATTCGAACGCGTCTTCGCCCGCGCCCGCGGCCTCGGCCTCAAGATCGTCGCGCATGCGGGCGAGGAAGGCCCGCCCGCCTATGTCCACGAGGCGCTCGACCTGCTCAAAGTCGACCGCATCGACCATGGCAACCGCAGCCTCGAAGACCCCGCCCTCGTCGCGCGCCTTGCGGACGAAGGCATCACGCTCACCGTCTGCCCGCTCTCGAACCTCAAGCTCTGCGTCGTCGACGACATCGCCGCCCATCCGCTGAAAACCATGCTCGATGCGGGCCTCAAGGCGACGGTGAACAGCGACGATCCCAGCTATTTCGGTGGCTATGTGAACGCCAATTATCAAGCCGCCGCCGACGCGCTCGACCTGTCGAAGACCGAACTGCTGACGCTCGCGCGCAACAGCTTCACCGGCTCATTCCTCGGCGACGCTGACAAGGCGCGCCACCTCGCCGCGATCGACGCCTACGCCTGATCCGGCCTCAGGCCGCGATCAGCACACCATGATAGGCGCGGTCCTCAAACGCGCGCCCGGCACCCATCGCGACACAGATCAGCGCATCGTCGGCAACCACCACCGGCAGCCCCGTCGCGCGCGCAATCGCCTGATCCATCCGGCGCAGCAGCGCGCCGCCGCCGGTCAATGTGATGCCTTCGTCGATGATGTCGGCCGACAGTTCGGGGGGCGTCTGTTCCAGCGCCGCGCGCACCGCGCTGACGATCTGCCCGACCGGCTCGGTCAGCGCCTCGGCGATTTCGGCCTCGGTTACCTTGACCTCGGCGGGGCGGCCCGTCACCAGGTCGCGGCCCTTGACGCCCATGATCATGCCGTCGCCGACCGGCGGGGTCGCACAGCCGATCGTCAGCTTCACGCGCTCGGCGGTCATTTCGCCGACCATCAGATTGTGCCGGCGGCGGATCGACGACGAAATCATCTCGTCCATCTTGTCGCCGCCGACGCGCACCGACGTGCTGTACGCAACGCCGCTCAGCGACAGCACCGCGACTTCGGTGGTGCCGCCGCCGATATCGACGACCATAGCGCCGCGTGGTTCGGTAACGTGCAGCCCGGCGCCGATCGCCGCGGCGAGCGATTCCTCGATCAGCTGCACCGACACCGCACCGGCATTGGTGGCGGCATCGCGGATCGCGCGGCGCTCGACCATCGTCGATCCCGAGGGCACGCAGATCACGACGTGGCTGCGCTGCATGAAGCGGCTCGCACCGCCCTGCGCCTTGTCCATGAAATGCTTCAGCATTTGTTCGGCGACGTCGATGTCGGCGATCACGCCGTCGCGCAAGGGCCGGATCGCCTGAATATTGTCGGGGGTCTTGCCCATCATCGGCTTGGCTTCGTTCCCGACGACCTTCACGCGCCGCACGCCGTCGCGCGTCTCCAGCGCAACGACCGAAGGTTCGTTCAATACGATGCCCTTGTCGCGCACATAAACCACGGTGTTCACAGTACCCAGGTCGATGGCCATGTCGTGCGCGGCCGACGCAAACCGATTAAAAAACTTCATAAGACGGGGCAAATGCCTTCGGGAATGGATGGAAGAATCAGGCGTGGCTTGCCCTTCGGCGCCCGCAACGTCTGTCCCATATCGACTGCGGCGAAGGCGCACCCGCGTCAACGAGTGCCGCGACCAATCCTGCCAGAACGGTGGTTTCTCAGGCCCGGCTGTTCGATCGGTTCAAAATTCGGGACCACCCGAGCCCGGAACGATGAATTTCAGGCCCTGCAGCCGGACGACCTCATCCCCCACGCAAACCGGCGCTGCGACCAACCGCATCCACCGGCACGCCGCCTGCGCCGGCTTTATTTCGACGTCGAGCGTGAAGCCCCGCCGATGCTTGATCGCATAGGCGCGCAATTTCTCCATCGCCGCCCGCGACCCCTCGGCATAAAGCGCGACCGCCTCGCCGCGCGCAACCGCCACACCCCGCGGAATGCCGAAAATGTCATAAACCTCGTCCGACCAGCTCAGCCGGTTGTTGTCGGTTAGGTCGCATTCCCATTGGCCGATCCGCGCGCGCACCGGCAACAGCCGCGCCGCGACATCGACGACGTCGGGGATCGGATCGAGCGTGTCGCCGAGATGAAGCTGCCCAAGCTCGAAAAAGCGCTCACGCTCATAAAGCGGCCAGCTATGATAGACAGGCAAGGGGTGGGTCGGCTTCAACACGCTGGTCTTCCATTGGGCCGCCAAAGGATAGGCACGCGTCGCTTAACAACTGGTGATCCCGATGGACAGCCTTTCGGCGCGTTATCGCCCGCGTGCCAGCGCGATCCCCGCCAGATTCTGCGTCCGCTTGATATGGCGAATGTTCGGCACCGGACCGTCACCGACGAGCGCGCGGAACGTGGCGAGATGCGCGGCGGCGTCGCCGAGCGCCCGCACCACGTCATTCGCCTGTTCCACCACCGCCGCAGCATCGCCGAGCAGGACAAAATTCGTCAGCCCCAGATCCTGCGCCAGCCGCAGCGCCGCGATCAGCGCCAGCCACTCGGCATCCATGCTGCTGCCGATCCCCGCGTCGCGCACGACCATCGCGGCGCCTCCGGTCACGACGGCGGTTTCCATCTTCCCCGGATTGGGCCGGCACCCGCCGTCGAAATAGATTTTGATGCGGCGCGCCACCATCGGACTCCCTTAGCCCGTCAGAACTTTCCGCGCACCGAAAAGGAGAAGATCGGGCCGATCAGCCGATCGCGTTCCTCGACAAAGCTCACCGGGCTTTCGCCGCGTACGCCCGTATAGGCCGTGCGGTCGCGCTTCGAGCGGGCGTTGGCGATATTGCGGATCGACGCCCGGACGGTCAGGCCCAGCACGTCCTTGTGCTCGACAAAGACCGACGCCCAGACCGGCCCTTCCCAGACCTTGTCGATCTGGGTGCGGCGATAATTGGGCTGATAATGCGAATATTCGACATCGCCGCCCCACGCCCAGTCGCTGGCCGGGATATCGTGGCGCAGGCCCAGGCTGATCACCGTGTCGGTGAAGCCGTTCCACTGCCTTTTCTCGCCGGTGAAGGGATCGCGCAGCGAACTTTTCTGCAGCAACATCCTGGGTTCGAGCCTCATTCCCTTGATCCCCGCGGGATCGAGGTTGATCGTCGCCGTCCAGTCGATCGCGCCCGCTTTCGCCTTCGCGATATTGCCGACCGCCTCGCCATTGGCCCCGATCGGGATCACGTCGACCCGGTCCTCGACATCGCGATAGATCAAGATGATCTTGGTCGAGCCCCACGCCCCGAACTTCCTGTTGATCTCGGCCTCATAGGTCCAGTCCTGCTGGGGCCGCAGGTCGTTGTTGCTCTCATTCTGGTTGCCGTCGTTCAGGAAGGCGCGCGCGAGGAAATCATAGAAGCTGAGCTGGAGCACGCGCCGCCGCAGCTTCACCGAAATGTCGAAATCGGGCGACGGGGTCCACGCGAGCGAAATCGAGCCCTTGGGGCGAAAGAAGCTGCGCGTCAGGCCGTTCATGCCCGTCTGCGTGATCGTCGAATGTTCGGCGCCCGCGATGATCTGGAAATTGAGCTTGTCGGTCAGCTTGCGCCCGAAGCTCAGCAAAGCTTCGTAGCGATCCTCGCTCACCCCGCCGGTGCCGCCCTCGAACGGCTGGTCGACCCACGCCCCTGCGGGATCGAGCACCGCGATCGATGCCACATTGTCGAGCTTATTGAACGCCGCTTCGCCCGACAGCTGCCAGTCGCCGCCGAACATCTTCCACTGATATTCGCCGCGCCCGATCGTCTCGCCGATGTCGCCGGTCTGCATGAAGCGGTCGCCGGTTGCGACGCCGCCCTCGGGCGTCGTGACGATCTCCTGCCGATAAGGCTCGTGGCTGAACCGGCGGAGCCCGATCAGCTTCAGCTTACCGGGCCCCAGTCCGAACTGGTAATCGCCGCTGACCTCGTAATTCCAGCTGTCTTCATTCTCATACACCGTGCGGATACGGTCGGGCAGACCCGGCCCGATACGCACGCCATCCTCGTAATAGCGGTCATATATGCGCTGATAGTGGCCGCCGAGGTTGGCGACCGTATCGCCGGCGGGATCCCAGGTGATGCGCCCCGACAGCTTCGGCGTGTCGTAATGCGTGTTCCAGATGTCCTTGCGCCGTTCGATGATATTGCGCGCGCCGTCATAGATCAAAGTCGGCCCGCCCGCCCCGCTGCGCGCCGAATCGTCGTTGTTCAGCGCGACCTCATATTCGACCGCGCCGGCGCGGCCGCGCACCGACACGTCGGCGCGGGTGAGGAGCGGATCGGTGTAATGGGCACGAAATTCGGGCTTCCATGAAAACTGCCCCGAAAAGGCATCGGCGCGATAGACGATATTGGCGACCTGCCCTGACAGGCCCGGAATATCGAGCGTCGCGCCGTCGACGATCTCGATCCGCTCGACATTGCTGGCGGGGATGCGCGACAGCTGCGTATACATGTCGTCGGCCTTGTTCGACGGCCGCTCGCCGTTGAACAGCACATTGCCCGTCGCCTGTCCCAGCCCGCGCAGATTCTCATTGTCGCGGATCTGGAAGCTCGGAACCTGGATCAGCATGTCATAGGCGTTGTTCGGCGCGTAGCGCGCGAAGTCGGCGGGCGCATAAACCTGCCGCGCCGTGCTCGTCGCGGTCGGCGCGATTTCGGTCGGCGCGGGCGGCGGGGTATCGCCGGTCGGCGCCGCCGTCTCCTGCGCCAGCGCGGGCGCCGAGAGCACAGCCGCAACCGCCATCAGGCTGGTCCATCGGTTCACTTGGAAATTCCCCCCGCCGCGCGGTTCATCGCCTGCGCATATTCGCCCGTGACGCCCATCGCCTTCATGCTGACGACCTCGTCGGCGCTCAGCTTCCGGTATCCCGCCGCGGCGAGCCCGCGCACATAGGCGCCGTCGACGCCCAGCGCCTTGCACGCGATCGCATCTTCGATTTCGGTCAGCACGAGCGCCTCGGACTTGAGGTCGCGAACATAGGCCGGCCGCACATCGAGCGCCGCTGCTGCAATCAGGTCGTCGGCATCCTTCGGCCGCACCCCCTCGCGCGTGAGCCCATCGGCAAGCTCGATCGTCGCGTCGACCATCAGCATCGCAAGCAAGGTCGACCGCCGGTCGGGCACCAGTCCGCGTTCGCCAAGCGCACGCTCGAAGGCGGGGTCGGAGGTGAAGCGGCACTCGCCCTTCCCTTCGAACGCGCGGGTCAGCGTGCCGGTGCACGCCAGCGTCCCCGCATCATGTGTCACGGTGAAACTGACCGGCCCCGGCGTTTTCCGCCCGAGCGCCGCTTCTGCCGCCGCGAAATAGGGGCGCGAGCCGTCGAAACTCTGGTCGCTGCTCGACTTCCGGTGCTGAATGCGCACGCGCGGCGCGCCCTTCTTTCCGCCCGCGGGCTCGGCGACCCAGCTGACGTCGCTCAGGACGAGCGGATCGGCGGCGGCCGTCGGCGCCGAACAGGCGAGGATCGACAGCAGCGCGGCGCCGCCGGCAAACAACAGGGCTTTCATTTGGTGCACTCCTCCCTCCGTGCGCCGGGCGAGCGGCATCGCTCGCCGCCGCAGCGGCAATTTTGAATCAAGTTTCGATTAATCGTCGGTCGCTACGGACGAATGTCCGGGCGTCAGTCGCGGGCGGGCGGCTCGGGCGGTTCCGGCGATGCGGGGAATTCGATCCGCGCCGTCCGGCCATCCCCGCGCCGCGCTTCGATCACGCCGCGCTCCATATCGACGACCGCAACATTGTCGCCGCGCACCGCTTTCGTCACCGGGCGCGGCATCGCCGCGGGACGATGCTTCGCCATGGGCCGGAACCCGCCCGTCGCGCGCAGTTCGATCGCGTCGTCGGCATCGCGCATCTTGACGCCCGACTTCTGCATGTCGGTGACGAAGTCGCAGTCGACGCCCATCGCCTTCAGCGCGATCAGATCGTCGACCCCAATGTCGGGGAAATGCGATTTCATGTCGCGCGCAAAGGCCGCGTTGACGCCGACGTGCCGCGCGCCGACCAGCTCGTCGAAATCGGCGCCGGGAATGACATCGCGCATCTGCCGGATATAGGCGGGATCGATCCCGCTCGCCTTGGCCGAGATGATGTCGTCGGCGTCCATCGACCCGCCGCTCTCGCGCATCTTTTCGACATATTCGGGAGTCACGCCGACCGCGCGCATGCTCACCAGTTCCTCGGCGCTCAGCGTCTTCGATGCCGCCGCGGCGGTGGCCGAATCATCGGTGGCAACGGCCTGTGCGGCAGCGGCGGACTGCGATGTCACGCTCGTCGTCTGCTTGGTCGTCGAGGCGACGACGGAGTGGACGTCCGCCGTCGCCGCGGGCCTCGCGGTCGCCGAAAAAGCCGCCAGCGGCGCGGTCACGCCCGCCAGCACCACCAGGCTCATCAAAATCCAGCTCGCGCTCGCCGGACCGCGCTTCAGGCTGCCGTCGAGCACGCGGGTGATGCGGCGCTTCAGGCTGTCCTTGCCCGGCGCGACGCCATGCGCGGCGAGCAGCGCGCCCTGATTGTCGTGCCGCGCCGCGCCGACCAGCAAAGTCGCATAATCGGGCCCGTTAATATCAGCCATCAGCACCGCATCGTCGGCGGCTTCCTCGCGCAATTGGTGGCTTTCGCGCGCCAGCATCCACACCAGCGGATTGAACCAGAAGACCGCGCAGGCGACGCGCGCGCCAAGCAGTTTCGCCCAGTCGAGCCGCGCGACATGCGCCAGTTCGTGCGCGATGATCGCCTCCGCCTCACCCGATGCCGCGACGGCTTTTGGGCTCAGCACGATTGTCGGGCGCAGCACGCCCCAGCTGATCGGCGAACGCAGCTCGTTGCTCACCAGCAGCGCGGTGCCATGCTTGAACCCCATGCGCCGCTGCGCCTCGGCAAGCGCCGTCAGCCACGACCGCTCGACCAATATCTCGGCGCGCCCGCGCATCGCGAACAGCCGCACCACCGCAAGCGCCATCACTCCAGATAATAGCAGGAGCGGGACAAGATAGAGAAAGGGCGCAAGGTCGCTCCACGAAAAGACGATCGGCGTCGATCCGGCATTATCCACCACGACAGGGACTGAAGCCGTGGCGGGTGCCGGATCGATCGCCGATCCCCCGGTTGTTGCCGTTTGCACGATCGGCGCGGCGGGTTCGAAGGACCATGCCGCGGGCAGCGGAGCCCATTGCGGCAACAGCAGGATCGCCGCGGGCAGCGCGAGCAACGCCATCAGCCCGGCGTGCGCGATCATCGACCGCTCGCCGGCCGAGCGCGAGCGCGCCAGCCGCAACAACCCCAGCGTCAGCGCCGCGACAATGACGGATTTCCAGGCCAGACCCAGCAACATGGCGGTGGTCAACATCACCCTCTCCCTTCGCGCGCTTTGGCGATCATCTGTTCAAGCTCGTCGAGTTCGCTATTACTCATCTCGCCCTGCATGCCGAGCAGCGCGGCCGCGGCGCTTGTCGCCGACCCGTTGAAGAACACGCGCACGACTTGGCTCAGCGCCGACTTGCGCGCGGTCTTGTCCGACACGCTCGGCGCATAGACGAAACCGCGCTCGGACTGTTCGCGGGCGACAAAGCCCTTCGTCTCGAGCCGCTTCAGCATCGCCCGGATCGCCGAACCCGACAATTCGTCGGCCAGCGCCTCACCGATCTCAATCACGGTCGACGCACCGCGCTCATAGAGAATGTCGACGATCTCGCGTTCTCGCGGGGGCAGGCTGGACAACATACGACTCACCTCATGCGCTACATTTGTAGCGTGCTACATTTGTAGCGCATGCTTGGCAAGGGGTTTTATTCGGATAACACACGACGGCGGAAAGCGGGCGGCTTGGAAGCGGTGAGCAGACGTTACCTGTTCGTCACCCCGGGCTTGACCCGGGGCCTGCCTAGTCATTTCAAAGGCGGGTCCTGGGTTAAGTCCGGGATGACGAGGAATGTAGTGTTCGCACAATCGGTCGTTTTCAGGCCACCGTCAGACCCGCCACAGTTGCACGCCGTGACCGCGGCCTCTACATTCACCGCTCAACCAATCGGAGTTTTCCCGCCATGAACAACAACCTGACCGCAACGCAGCCCCGCCTTGCCGCCAGGAAAGTTCATGTTCATGCCTTCGATTACGATCTCCAATCTCAGCTGGTCCACGCCTGACGGCCGCGCCGTCCTTTCGGGCCTCGACCTTATTTTCCAGCCTGAACGCGCCGGCATCGTCGGGCGCAACGGCGTCGGCAAATCGACGCTGCTGCGCCTGCTGACCGGCGAACTCGCGCCGACGGCGGGCAGCATCGCGATCGACGGCAGCATCGCGATGCTGCGCCAGACGGTACAGGTCGCGGCGCACGAAAACATCGCCGACCTGTTCGGTGCGCGCGCCGGTCTCACGCTGCTGCGCAAGGCCGAAGCGGGCGAAGCGAGCGCCGAGGAGATCGGCGACGCCGACTGGACGCTCGAAGCGCGGATCGACGGGGCGCTCGCGGGCGTCGGCCTGCCGCTTCCCGCCGACACCCCACTTGAACGGCTGTCGGGAGGCCAGCGCACGCGCGCCGCGCTCGCCGGGGCGATGTTCGCCGCACCCGATTTCCTGCTCCTCGACGAACCCACCAACAATCTCGACCGCGAGGGACGCGAAGCCGTACGCGACCTGCTCGCCGGCTGGCGCGGCGGCGCGATCGTCGTCAGCCACGACCGCGAACTGCTCGAGGAAATGGACGCGATCGTCGAGCTGACCAGCCTCGGCGGCGCGCGCTATGGCGGCGGCTGGAGCGCCTATCGCGCGCGCAAGGAGATCGAGCAGGCGGCGATCGAGGCCGAGTTCGCGGGCGCCGAAAAGGAACTCGGCCGCGTCAGGCGTCAGGCGCAAGTGACCGCCGAACGGCAGGCACGCCGCGACGCTGGCGGCAGACGCAAGGCTGCGCGCGGCGACGAGCCCGCGATCCTGCTCGGCACGCTGAAACGACGCGCAGAGGAAAGCGGCGGCGCGAACCGGCGCCTCGCCGAGCGCCAGCGCACCGAAGCCGAACAGGCACGCGAAGCCGCGCGCGACAAGATCGAGGTCGTCGATCCGCTCGCCGTTGCGCTGCCTTCGACCGGCCTGCCCGCGTCGCGCACGGTCCTCGACCTAGATCGGGTGAGCGCGGGCTATTCCCCCGACCGGCCGGTCATCGAAAATCTGTCGCTGACCCTCACCGGCCCCGAACGCGTCGCGATCACCGGCCCCAATGGCTCGGGCAAGTCAACGCTTCTCGCGCTCGTCGCCGGCACGCTGCCCCCTTGGTCGGGACAGGTCCGCGTCGGTGTCCCCTTCGCGCTCTTCGACCAACGCGTCAGCCTGCTCGACCCCGCGCAGTCGATCGCCGGCAATTTCCTCGCGCTCAACCCCGGGACGACGAACAACCAGTGCCGCGCCGCGCTCGCACGCTTTCGCTTCCGCGCCGATGCCGCCGATCGCATCGTCGGGACGCTCAGCGGCGGGCAGATGCTTCGCGCCGGGCTCGCCTGCGTCCTCGGCGCACCGCAGCCGCCGCAGCTCCTGATCCTCGACGAGCCGGGCAATCATCTCGACATCGAGTCGCTCACTGCCGTCGAAACAGGCCTCGCCGCCTATGACGGCGCGCTGCTCGTCGTCAGCCACGACACGGCGTTCCTGCGCGCGATCGGGATCACGCGGACGGTCGAATTGACCCGCCTCGCGAACGGCGAGGGTTAGGCGGCCGACACCCGCGCATTTTTGTGCCGGCGCGCCATCTTTCGGCGCGCTCGCTAACCTTCTTTTAACCAGCGGCCCCCAACACCCGCATATGCCTATTTTCGGACATTTTCTTCCATCGGCGCCTGGCGCCGAAAAACGGTTCGACGCGCGCCGGAAACTCAGCCTTCTCGCCTCGGGCTTGCGGCATGACGGCACCGGCCTTGAGGTCCAGATCCACAATATCTCCGGCACGGGCCTGCTGCTCGAAAGCGACGTCAAACTGGCGACCGGCGACCGAATAGAAATCGAGCTGCCGCATGCCGGCGACATAACGGCGGTCGTCATCTGGGCAAGCGGACGTCTTTTCGGATGCCAGTTCGAAGGTCCGGTATCGCCGGCAACGCTGAGCGCCGTGGAACTCAAGAGCGCCATCGGCCCGGCGCCCGAACTGGCGGACGCCGCGGTCCCTGCGCCCGGCGTCGAGGAAGATCAGTCGGCACCGGTGATCGACGAAGCGCCCGGGGAACCCGGGGAACCCGAGACGTTGCTGGATCTGATCGACCGCAGCCGCGAACAGATCGCGCTCGCCGCCGGCATCAGCGCCGACCGGGTCCGGATCATCGTCGAATTCTAGGCCGCCAGCACCCGCGCCATCAGCTTTTCTTCCTTCGCAATCCACATCGCCATGCTCGGCCGTGACAGGATCGCCTCGCTCCACGCCGCGATCTTCGGATGCGCCGCCGGATCGATGCACGCGCCGCAGTGGCGGAAATTCATCAGCGGCGATGCCACCGCAAGGTCGGCCAGCGTCAGCCGGTCGCCGACAAGAAACCCCGACGCCGGGATCGCGCTTTCGAGGTAGGCGAGCAGCTTGGGCAATTCATCGTTCTCCGCGTGCGCCGCGGCGGCCAGGTCGCCTTCGCGCCCCAGGAATTTCGGCGCGACGATGCGGTTGAAGAACATCTTGCCGCTGCACGCCGCAAACACCGTGTCGCCAAACTCCTCCCACCAGATCACCCGGCCGCGCTCCTGCGGATCGGCGGGGATCAGCGCGGGTTCGGGATATTTCGCCTCGACATATTGGATGATCGCGCTCGAATCGGCGAGCAGGAAGCCGTCATCGTCCATCGCGGGCATCTTGCCGAGCGGCGAGGCGGCACGAAACCCCGGATCGGGGTCGCCGATCCCGACGCCCTTCAGCTCGAAATCGATCCCCTTTTCGCCAAGATATGCCAGCAATTTGCGCACGAACGGCGACACCACCGACCCGTAAATAATCATCGCGCTTCTCCCATCCTATATGCGGCATCATAGGCAATGGGTTTTCGCTTGCAACCGGCCAGCGATGGGGCCGAAGCGGCACGAAATTTACTTGCTATCAGCCCTTTCGCGTGAAACATCTGGCCTCGGAGGGGGGCGCTGCTACGGCAGCCATCAGGCAGGACAAGATAATGCGCCCTTCAACCTGGGCAGATCGGCTGTTGGCGCTGCTGGTCCGCTTCGTCGGGCTGGTCATCCTGCTTGCGACCATCGTCGCGGCCGGCGCCAGTTTCCTCTATAATCAGGCCGAAGAAGCCGATCAGGCGGAACGCGTCGCGGCGCAGTTCAACATGCGGCTGCGCGACCATGTCGCGATCCTCGAAGGCGTGCGCGCGCTCTACCAGTCCGACGCCGCCGCAAGCGGCCCCGGTATCCGCGCCTATCTCGGTGCGCTCCGGCCGCAGGTCCATGCCCCGGGGATGGAGGGCATCGGCATCGCCGCCGCGATGCGCGCGGGTACGCCGGCCGCGATCGAGACGCGGCTGCACGAAAATTACGGCGAGGATATCAAGGTGTGGGGCGAGACCGACCAGCCCGTCGGCTTTCCCGTCATCCTCCTCGAACCGTATACGCCGCGCCGCGATGTCGCGCTGGGCTTTGACATGTACAGCGAACCCGTGCGGCGCGCGGCGATGCGGCGTGCCTGGCAGACCGGGCGCCCGGCCGCGAGCGGCATCGTCCATCTTGCGCAGGAACGCGCTGCAAAGGTCAAGCAGCAGGGCTTCCTTATCTACCTCCCCGTCTACACCCGCGGGTCGGGGGTGACGGACAATGCAGCGCAAGCACCCGGCACCCGGCCGGTCGAGGCGTTCGTCTACGCCCCCTTCCGCATCAACGACATGATGAAGGCGGTGCTCGGGCCGCAGCTGGGCAAAATCGACGGCCTCGAAATCCGCGCCGGCGCCGGTCCCTCGGCACCGGTCATTTTCCGCCACGGCAAGATGGGCTGGGACGCGCAGGAGCAGGTGCTGCGCGTCGCCGACCGGCAATGGACGATGCACATCTCCTACGGCCGCTTCCTCGAACGGCTGGGTCGCCCGCTCGGTATCTTCCTGTTCGGCGTCGCGCTGGCGCTGCTCGCGACCCAGCTTCACCGCGTCCAGCGCCGCCGCAGCGACGCGTTTCAGGCGCTCGCGGTGCAAACGGCGCGCCACGCCGAAGACCGCGAATTGATGATCGGCGAGATGGCGCACCGCATGAAAAACGCCTTCGCCCGCATCGGCGCGCTCGCGCGGATCACGCTCCGCGAATCCACCAGCCTCGAGGATTTCGAGGCCAAGTTCGACGGCCGCATGCGCGCATTGTCCGACGCCAAGCAGATGCTCGTCACCGGCGCGGTCGACAGCGTCGATCTGGGGCGGATCGTCCACCGCGAGCTCGAACTCGCCGGCCGCTCGCCCGAACAGCTCGCCGCGATCACCGGCCCCGACGTCCGCCTCGACGACGAGGGCGCACAGGCGCTGTCGCTCGCGGTCCACGAATTCGTCACGAACAGCATCAAATATGGTGCGCTCGCGGGCGGGGGCGACCTCGCGGTCAGCTGGCACCGCGACGGGGGCGACATCCAGCTCGACTGGGTCGAAAGCAACCTTCCCGAAACCCCGCACATCGACTGTGAGAGCTTCGGCACCCAGTTCATCCGCACCCTGATCGAACGCCAGCTCAAGGGCAGCTGGCAGCGCACCGCGGTTGACAACCGCCTCGCCATCGTCATTCGCTGGCCGGACAATGCCCCGACAAACTGACGTCATAAGTCCTGACCCCTACTGGCACATCTGGATCGACCGCGGCGGCACCTTCACCGACGTCGTCGCGCGCAGCCCCGACGGCGCGGTCGTCACCACCAAATATCTCAGCGAAGACCCCGCGCGCCCCGGTGACGCCGCGGTCAATGCGATCCGCGACCTGACGGGCGCGGGCGCGCGCGCGCTCCCCCCGCTCTCGATCCGCATGGGAAGTACGGTCGCGACCAACGCGCTCCTCGAACGCAAGGGCGAACCGACCTTGCTCGCGATCACGCGCGGCTTCGGCGACGCCCTCATCATCGGCTATCAGGACCGCCCCGAGCTTTTCGCGCGGCGGCTCGACCGCATCCCGCCGCCCCATGCCGCGGTCGCCGAAATCATCGAACGCGTCGGCCCCGAGGGCGACATCCTGACCCCGCTCGACGAAGCCGCCGCCCGCGCGGCGCTGCAAGCCGCGCGCGGGCGCGGCCTCACCAGCATCGCGATCGTGCTGATGCACGGTTACCGCTACTCCGCGCACGAAGCGCGCCTGGCCGCCATCGCCGCCGACGTCGGCTTCACCCAGATCTCGACCAGCCACGACGTCAGCGCGCTGATCAAGCTGATCGGCCGCGGCGACACGACGCTCGCCGACGCCTATCTCTCGCCCGTGCTCCATCATTATGTCCGGCAATTCGTCGCGCAGTTGGGCGAAGGCGTCGATGGGGGCATCGACCCGCAGTTCATGAAAAGCTCGGGCGGCCTCGCCTCGGCGGCGGCCTTCCACGGCCGCGACGCGATCCTCTCGGGCCCCGCGGGCGGCATCGTCGGCATGGTCGGCAGCGCCGCACCGCTCGGCAAGACCCGGCTGATCGGCTTCGACATGGGCGGCACCTCGACCGACGTCAGCCATTATGCCGGCCGGCTCGAACGCGATAACGAGACCATCGTCGCGGGCACGCGCATCCGCGCGCCGATGCTGCGCATCCACACCGTGGCGGCGGGCGGCGGGTCGATTTGCCGCTGGGACGGCGCGCGCCTCCTCGTCGGCCCCGAAAGCGCGGGCGCGAACCCCGGCCCCGCCGCCTATGGCCGTGGCGGTCCGCTGACGGTGACCGACTGCAACGTCCTGCTCGGCAAGATCCAGCCCGGCCATTTCCCCAAGCTCTTCGGCCCGAACGGCGACCAGCCGCTCGACCGTGCGGTGGTGGTTGAAAAATTTGCCGCCATGGCTGCCGAGGTTGGAAACATTACCCCCGAAGCCCTCGCCGAAGGCCTGCTCGCAATCGCGGTCCAGCAAATGGCAAACGCGATCAAGCGCATCACCATCGCCCGCGGCCACGACGTCACGCAGGGCTACAGCCTTGTCGGCTTCGGCGGCGCGGCGGGCCAGCATGTCTGCCTCGTCGCCGACGCGCTCGGCATCGACGAGATATTGCTCCACCCGCTCGCGGGTGTGCTCTCGGCCTATGGTATGGGCCTCGCCAGGCCATCGGCGATCCGCGAGCGCACGCTCGCGCTCAAACTCGACGCGCATTGCGCCGCCGCCCTCGCCGCGACCGAAACCGAGCTGTCGGATCAAGCCCGCACCGATCTCGCCCCCGGTGCCGCGACCACGCGCGAAACCCTGCTCTTCGTTCGCCTCGCCGACAGCGACAACGCGATCGAACTCCCGCTCGCCCCGCCCGCCGAGGTCGCCCAATCCTTCGCCGCCGCCTTCCGCCAGCGCTTCGGCTACGCCCCGCACGACAATCTCGTCGTCGACCGCATCCGCGTCGAACTGACCGAGGCGGGCGATGCTCCCGCAGCGCTGTCCTTGCCCGCGCCGACCACCGAACCCGAACCCGAAATCGTCACCGCATGGCTCGCGGGCGCCGAGCATCGGGTCCCGCTCCACCAGCGCAGCGCCCTCGCCCCCGGCCGCACCATCGCCGGCCCCGCGATCATCATCGACGCGCTTTCGACGACGATCGTCGAACCCGGCTGGCGCGCCGAGGTCCAAAGCGAGGGCACTTTGCTCCTCGCCCGCACGCGCGCGGCCGGAACACAAATCGTCGCGAGCGACGACCTGACCACTCCCGACCCGATCCGCCTCGAAATCTTCAACAGCCTTTTCATGGCGATCGCCGAGGAAATGGGCGGCGCGCTTCAGCACAGCGCCTCGTCGATCAACATCCGCGAGCGGCTCGACTTCTCGTGCGCGATCTTCGACGGCGAGGGTCGGCTGGTCGCCAACGCCCCGCACATGCCGGTACACCTCGGCTCGATGGGCGAAAGCGTGCGCACGATCCTGCGCCAGCGTACCCGCGACGGCCGCGGTATCCGGCGCGGCGACGCCTACGCGCTCAACGCCCCCTATGACGGCGGCACGCACCTCCCCGACATCACCGTCATCATGCCGGTGTTCGTGGAAGGCGACGAACCAAGCTTCTTCGTGGCCGCGCGCGGCCACCACGCCGACCTCGGCGGCATCGCCCCCGGCTCGATGCCCCCCGACAGCCGCAGCATCGAGGACGAAGGCATTCTCTTCGACAATATGCTGATCGTCGACGATGGAAATTTCCTCGACGCCGTCGTCGCCGCACATCTCATCGACAGCGACTGGCCGGCGCGCAACCCCGCGCTCAACATCGCCGATCTCAAGGCACAGGTTGCGGCGTGCCAGCGCGGCGCGAGCGCGCTCACCGACCTCTCCGCCGCGCACGGCGTCCAAACCGTCGCCGCCTATATGGCGCACGGCCAACGACAGGCCGAGGCGGCCGTCCGCCAATTGATCGCGCGCCTCGACGACGGCGCTTTCCGCTACGCAATGGACAATGGCGCCGACGTTGCCGTCGCGGTCAAAGTCGACCGGACGGCGCGCCACGTCACCATCGACTTCACTGGCTCGTCGGCGACGCTCCCCGACAATTTCAACGCGCCGATGCCCGTCGTCCGCGCTGCGGTCCTCTATGTCCTGCGCACGATGCTCGACGATCCGATCCCGATGAACGAGGGCTGCCTTACCCCCGTCACGCTGATCGTCCCCGCCGATTCGATGCTCTCGCCCAGCTATCCCGCGGCGGTCGTCGCGGGCAATGTCGAGACGAGCCAGGTCATCACCGACGCGCTCTTCGCCGCTTTCGGCGCGATGGCCCCCGCGCAAGGCACGATGAACAACTTCACCTTCGGCAATGAAGCGCACCAATATTACGAGACGATCGCGGGCGGCTCGGGCGCGGGTCCCGGCTTCAACGGCACCAGCGTCATCCAGACGCATATGACCAACAGCCGCATGACCGACCCCGAGGTCATGGAAACGCGCTTCCCCGTGATCGTCGAGGAGTTCTCGATCCGCAAAGGCTCAGGCGGTGCGGGCCAATGGCACGGCGGCGACGGCGCCACCCGCCGCATCCGCTTCCGCGAATCGATGGCCGCGAACATCCTCGCCAACCGCCGACGGATCGCGCCGAAGGGCCTCGCGGGCGGCGAAGACGCCGCGCCGGGACGCAACTGGGTCGAACGCGCCGACGGCCGGACCGAGCTGCTGGCAGCAACCGGCAGCGCCGACCTTACCGCGGGAGACGCCTTCGTCATCGAAACGCCCGGCGGCGGCGGCTACGGGAAACCAGGGGAGAGGTAATTTGGCGACAGCGCGGTCTACCCCACGCGGGGATGACGGGATGAAGGGATACCAATCATGCTCGTGCTGATCGGCATCCTGATCATCATCGCGGGCTTCCTGCTCCGCTTCAATCCGCTGCTCGTGATCATGGCCTCCGCGCTCGCGACCGGACTCGCCGCGGGGCTCGACATTGCCGCGATCGTCGCGGCCTTCGGCAAGGCATTCAACGACACGCGCTACGTCTCGATCATCTGGATCGTCCTCCCCGTCATCGGCCTGCTCGAAGCTTATGGGTTGCAACAGCATGCGCGTAGCCTGATCGGACGCATTCGTTCAGGCGCAGTCGGGGGCCTCCTCATCGGCTATCTCCTGATCCGCCAGATCTTTGCAGCCCTCGGCCTGACCTCGGTAGCCGGCCATCCCCAAACCGTCCGCCCGCTCGTCGCGCCGATGGCTGAAGCCGCTGCTGAGGCACAAAACCCTGCGCTCACCATAGCCCAGCGCGAGGAAGTCAAAGCCTACTCCGCGGCCACCGACAACGTCGGCCTCTTCTTCGGCGAGGATATTTTCCTCGCGATCGGCTCGATCCTGCTGATGAAAGGCGTGCTCGACGGCTATGGCTATCAGATCGAACCGCTCCACTTCTCGCTGTGGGCGATCCCGACCGCTATCGCCGCCTTCGTCATCCACAGCTTCCGCCTCTGGCGTCTCGACAAGCGGATGCGTGCGCCCGCGGAGCGCGGCGCATGATCACGCTCGGCTTCGTCTATGTCCTCGCGGGCCTCACCTTCGCGCTGTTTGCCGTTCTCGGCGTCGCCGACCACAGCAATTCCAAACGCTTCGGCAACGGCGTCTTCTGGGGCCTGCTCGCGCTGTCGATGCTCGTGGGCGACTATCTGGGAGACTTTGGCAACGGCCTGCTCGTCCTCGCGCTCGTCGCGATCGCCGGCACCGGCCAGATCGGCCGGGCGCCCGGCGGCGACGTCCCCGCCGAAATTCAGGCGACACGCGCCGCACGCCACGGCCCCTTCCTGCTCCTCGTCGCGCTCATCATTCCCGCGGTCGCGCTTGCAGGCACCTTTCTCTTCAAATGGCTTCCCGGCCTCGCCGACCCCAAGCAGGCGACGCTGATTTCGCTCGCGCTCGGCGTGCTGATCGCGCTCGCGGTCGGCATGGCGCGCCTGAGGCCGCCGCCGCTCCTCCCGCTCCAGCAAGGCCGCCGCCTGCTCGACGCGGTCGGCTGGGCGGCGATCCTGCCGCAGATGCTCGCCAGCCTCGGCGCGGTCTTTGCGCTCGCGGGCGTCGGCGAGGTCGTCGGCGACCTCGTCGGCGCCGCAATCCCGCATGGCAGCCTGTTCGGCGCGGTGCTCGCCTATGGGCTCGGCATGGCCTTTTTCACGATGGTGATGGGCAATGCTTTCGCCGCCTTTCCGGTGATGCTCGCCGCGGTCGGCATGCCCCTGCTCATCATGCAATATGAAGGCGACCCGGCGGTCGTCGCGGCGATCGGCATGCTCGCGGGTTTCTGCGGCACGCTGATGACGCCGATGGCCGCGAACTTCAACCTCGTCCCCGCCGCCCTGCTCGAACTCAAAAATCCCTATGGCGTGATCAAGGCGCAGATCGGCACCGCGCTGCCGCTGCTCGCGGTGAACATCGTCTTCATCTGGCTTTTCGCTTTTTGACCAAGTGGGCCTCCCAATCCCGTTCGCATCGAGCGAAGTCGAGATGCCCTCGGTCGCGCGTTGACGATGGGTGTCTCGACTTCGCTCGACACGAACGGGTAACGAGGGGAATGACCCACCTCACCCCCGAACACGCCACCCGCTTCGCGACCGCGACCCTTTCGCACCTCGGACGCGAATATCCATACAAGATGGACCTCGTCCTGAACGGCCCCGAGGACGCGAAACCCCCGCGCGATCATCATCCGATCTTCCACGGCAGCTTCGACTGGCACAGCTGCGTCCATGGCTGGTGGCAGATCCTCCGCCTCGCGCGCCGCTTCCCCGACCTGCCCGTCACCGCCGACATCCGCGCCCGCGCCGATGCGATGCTCGTTCCCGAAAAAGTTGCGGGCGAGCTCGCTTTCCTCGATCGGCCCTACTCGGCAGCCTTCGAGCGTCCCTACGGCTGGGCATGGCTGCTCGCGCTCCACGCCGAGGCGACACGCCACGACGCGCCGTGGGCGGCGGCGCTCGAACCGCTCGCCGCCGCCTTCGCCGCACGCTTCGACGCCTTCCTCCCCAAGCTCACCTATCCGCTGCGCGTCGGCACCCATTTCAACATCAGTTTCGCGCTCCTCCTCGCGCGCCACTGGGGCGAAACCCGCGACCCGGCGCTTGTCACGTTGATCGACGCCCGCGCGCGCGACTGGTTCTCCAGCGACCGCGACTGTCAGGCATGGGAGCCGGGCGGCGACGAATTTCTCTCCTCGGCGCTCACCGAGGCGCATTTGATGACGGCCGTCCTCGATGACGATTTTGCCGGCTGGTTTGACGCATTCCTCCCCCTCGCGGCGCATGAGCAACCCGCGACGCTCTTCGCCCCCGCCACCGTCTCCGACCGTAGCGACGGCAAGATCGCGCACCTCGACGGGCTCAATCTCAGCCGCGCGTGGAGCTGGCGCGCGATCTCCGCCGCGCTCGGCCCGGCCCACCCCGTCGCGCCCGTTGCCGAAGCCGCGGCGCAGGGCCATCTCGCCACCGCCCTCCCGCACGTCACCGGCGACTATATGGGCGAACATTGGCTCGCGAGCTTCGCCCTCCTCGCGCTCGACGGCCTTTAGGCCGTCGTTCCGGAAAGAGACGGGCTGCCTCGCCGATTGACAAGCCCCGCCCTCGCGGCGAGAGACGGCGCAAGGGGGGAGAAGCCTGAGGTGAACGGAAAGATGCTGCGTCCCACATCGTTCGACGTCGCCGAGCGCGCCGGCGTGTCGCAATCGACCGTTTCGCGCGCGCTCCGCAACAGCCCCGGCGTCAACGCCGAAACGCGCGCGCGCGTGTCCGCTGCGGCGCGCGAACTCGGCTATGTCGTCGACCGCCACGCCTCGTCGCTGCGCCTCAAGAGCAGCGAGACGATCGCGCTCGTCACCATCTGCCGCCCCGGCGAGGATCGCAGCGCGATCAACCCCTTTTATTTCGCGCTGCTCGGCAGCATCGCCGCCGCGACCTCGGCGCGCGGGTTCAACCTGCTCGTCTCGTTCCAGGAAAATCCCGACAATTTCCGCGCCGATTTCGTCGCCTCCGGCCTCGCCGACGCGATGATCGTCATCGGCACCACCAGCAACCGCCCGGCCTGGGACTATTTCGCGCAGGCGCAGGCGTCGGGACTCGACTTCGTCTGCTGGGGCAGCCCCGGCAGCCCGTTCCACTGGATGCGCAGCGAGAATGACTTTGGCGGCCAGCTCGCGGCCGAACATTTCATCAAGACCGGCCGCCGCCACATCGCCTTCGTCGGGCCGCAGCAGTCGCCGCAGCGCCAGTTCGACGAGCGCCGCGACGGCTTTTCGGCCGCGCTCGCCGCGCACGGCCTGACCGCGGTCGTCGCCGAGCCGCCCGCCGCCGCCGACCGCCACGCGCAGGGCGTCGCCGCGGTGCAGGCGCTGCTCGAGGCGCATCCCGACACCGACGCGATCTTCGCGGCCTCGGACATGCTTGCGCTCGGCGTCCTGCAGGGCCTGAAGGATGCGGGGCGCCGCGTACCCGAGGATGTCGCGCTGATCGGCTTCGACGGCATCCGCGCCGGCACCCTCGCCGACCCAGCGCTCACCACGCTCGAGCCCGACCTCGATGCGGCGGGCGAAGCGCTCGTCGCGATGGCGCTCGAGGATGACGAACGCACGCGCAGCGGCACCCGCATCCCCGTCCATCTCGTGGTGCGCGGGACCGCCTGAGTGTCCCGCTCTGGGGCGTTACCGTAACTTAACCCCCCGAAAAGTAACAATTCGTTATCCAAGGCGCTGCTACCCTAGGGGGCGGGGCAGAAAGCGGTAGTGTGAACGGACAATTTTTCATCTCGCTGCTCAATCCGGGCATCGGCCTGCTGTTCGCCATCGCCTTTTTCCTGCTCTGGTTGAACCGCCGCGAACGCTATGTCGCCTATGCGGCGGGCGCCTATACCGCCTCCGCCATCGCCTTCCTGATCCAAGACGTCGGCCCGGTGCTGCCGATGGAATTGCAGCGCCTGCCCGCCAACCTCGGCTTCCTCGCGACCGGCGTGCTGTTCGCCGCGGCGATCATCAAGCGCTACGGCCTGCCGATCCCCTGGCGCGCGATGGCGGTGACGACTGCGATCTCGATCTCCGTCTTCACCTGGTTCCTGCTCGTCCAGCCCAGCATCGCCGCGCGCATCCTGTCGATCAGCATCGGCGCCGGTCTCATCGCCGCGATGATCGTCAAGTCGCTCTGGCCGATCGAAAAGCCTTACCTCATCGACCGCGTCCTCTTCTGGGTCGCGGCGATCTCGGCGCTCAACCTCATCATCCGCCCGATCGTGCTGCTCTCGCTCGTCGGCGGCTTCGACAATTATGTCGGGTTCCAGCAGTCGGTTTACTGGACCACCGTCCAGTTCAGCCAGGCGATGGTGTCGATCATCGCGGCGATCAGCCTGATGGTCGCGGTCGCGATCGACCAGATCGCCGAGCTGCGCCGCCAGGCCGACGACGACAATCTGTCGGGTCTGCTCAACCGCCGCGGATTCGAGGCGCAGGCGGGCGCGGCGCTTCGCCGCTGCATCGACGAGCACACCCCCGTCGCGCTGATGATCGCCGACCTCGACCATTTCAAACGCGTCAACGACAATCACGGCCACGCGGTCGGCGACGCGATCATTGCGGCGTTCGGCGCGCATGTCCGCGCCATCGGCCCCGCCGACATGATCGCGGGCCGTATCGGCGGCGAGGAATTCGCGCTGCTCGTCCCCGGCGCGAGCATCGAGACGGCGCGCCAGCTCGCCGAGGCGGTCCGCACCGGGCTGCAGGCGGCGTGCGCCGACCGCATCCCGGCCAGGCTCTGCCCGACCACCAGCATCGGCCTCGCGATCGGCGTCCCCGGCACGACGCTCTCGGCGCTGATGCAGGAGGCCGACCAGGCGCTCTACGAAGCCAAACGCACGGGACGCAACCGCGTCCGCACCTTCACGCCCAAGCCGGTGCGCCTCGCCGCGGGCGGAAGCTGAGCCGCCGCACTATTTCCGGGGCTTCACCGCCACCACCTTGATTTCGACCACCGCGGTCGGCTCGTACAGCCGCGACACGCCGATCGCGGTCCACGTCGGAAAGGGCGCCTTCACATATTTGTTCTTCACCGCCGCAAAGCCGTCAATGTGCGCGGCGAGGTCGGTGTGAAAGGTCGTGATGTCGACGACATCGTCCCAGCTCACCCCCGCGCGCGCCAGCGTCGCGGCGATCCCCTTGAAGGCGCGATCATATCCGGGCGCAAGATCGGTCTCGCCCTTTGCCATTCCCGCGACCACGCCCGACAGGTAAATGGTGTCGCCCGCGATCACCGCATCGGAATAGCCCACCGCTTCCTGAAAGGCGCGTCCCTGGGGGCGCTCGGACATGAGCACCTTGTCGGTCTCGCGCGCCGCCGCTGGCGCGGCGAGCAGCCCCGCCGCCATCGCCGCCATCATCATCCTTCGCATGCACCGCACCCCCATTTCCATCCCGTGACACCGCGAGCCTGACAGCGGGCAGCCGCGATGGCTAGCCCCTAACGCCGGGCCGGTGTCACTCGCTGGGAACCCTCGCCTTGGTAAAACGTAGGTCGCGTATCCAAATAGGGACGGAGATTTATCGGTGAATATTCTGCATGTTACTTTCATGGCTGCAACCGGAATCGCGCTCGCGGGCTGCGACGTCAGCGAGACACCGTCGACCCCGGACACGGCGGCCGCACCCGAATCGGGCGTCACGCGCGAAGCGGTAACCGCGCCGCAGGACGAGACCCCCGTCGCGCGCATGCCCGCGCAGGTCGCGATCCAGAGCCAGCCGGGACCCGACGGAGCGCAGGTCGACCTGATGAAGGTTGCGGTCACCGGCGACATATTGACCGTGACGCTGCGCTGCTCGAGCGACGAGAAGATCAACAGCGAATCGTTCGACGTGCAAAAGATCAGCGTGATCGACGATGCCACGTCGCAGCGGCTGGGCGTGCTCAAGGACAATGCCGGCGAGTGGATGGCGTCGAACGTCGGCGGAAACAGCCTGAACACCGAATGCGAGATCAAGCCCGGCGTGATCTGGGCCAAATTCCCCGCGCCGCCCGCGACCAGCAAGACCGTGTCGATCAACCTCCCGAAAGTCGGCCCGTTCGACGGGATACCGGTCACGCGATGATGCGGCTTGCCTCGCTGTCGATCGGCGCCGCGCTGCTCGCCGCCTGTTCACCGGGCGGCGGCGACGATGCCCCTGCCGGCGATGCGGCCACGGATGCGGCCACGAGGGCCGGGACGACCTCCGCCCCCGGCGCAGCCGCCACCGACACTCCGCCTGCCACCGGAGGCCGGCCGGGAAGCGCGATGTCGGGAACGGTCAGCGACTTGAAAGGCGACGTCAGCGGGCTGAATATTCGCGTCACCGACACCGCGACGATCGTCGACCTGCCCGCCGATGCACTGTTCGAATTCGACAAGGCCGATCTGACCTCCGGTGCGGAAGCCGAGTTAGGCAAGGCGGCCGAACTGATCCGCAAGGCGCCGCCGGGCGCCATCGAAGTGATCGGCCATAGCGACGCCAAGGGCGACGACGCCTATAACCTGCGCCTGTCCGAGAGGCGGGCGCGTACCGTTGCCGACTGGTTTGCGGACCAGGTCGGCGTGCGCCAACGCACGTTCCGGGTGTCGGGCAAGGGCGAAACCGAGCCGATCGCGCCGAATCAAACCGCCGACGGAAAGGATGACGCCGCCGGCCGCGCCCGGAATCGCCGCGTCGAGGTGATCCTGCCGCGATAGCCGCCGCCCACCCCCTTGCATTTCCCCACCCTCGGCGTAAGGCGGCGCCAACATAAACCCGCGCGTGCGACTCCCGTTGGCCCCGCTCTCCCGCTTTGCCACCGGAAAGTCATTCCCCGCCGCGCCAACATGGGGACTGCAATCCTATGACGACCACGGGCAACGACACGCTTGGAACCCGCTCGACGCTGAGCGTCGGCGGCAAGAATTACGCCTACTACTCGCTCGACAAGGCCGCGGCACAGCTCGGCGACGTATCGCGGCTGCCGTTCAGCATGAAGGTGCTGCTCGAAAACCTGCTGCGTTTCGAGGATGGCGGCTTCACCGTGTCGAAGGATGATGTGCAGGCGCTGGTCGACTGGCAGAAGGACCCGCACTCGAACCGCGAGATCCAGTATCGCCCCGCGCGCGTACTGCTGCAGGATTTCACCGGCGTTCCTTGCGTCGTCGACCTCGCCGCGATGCGCGATGCGATCGCGACGCTTGGCGGCGACACCACGAAGATCAACCCGCTCGTCCCCGTCCACCTCGTCATCGACCACAGTGTGATGGTCGACGAATTCGGTCACCCGAAGGCGTTCGAGCAGAATGTCGAGATCGAATATTATCGCAACGGCGAGCGTTACGACTTCCTGAAATGGGGATCGAAGAGCCTGTCGAACTTCAAGGCGGTGCCTCCGGGCACCGGCATCTGCCACCAGGTCAACCTCGAACATATCGCGCAGGCGGTGTGGTCGAGCGACGACGCGTCGGGTGAAACCGTCGCCTATCCCGACACCTGCGTCGGCACCGACAGCCACACGACGATGATCAACGGGCTCGGCGTGCTCGGCTGGGGTGTCGGCGGGATCGAGGCCGAGGCCGCGATGCTCGGCCAGCCCGTGTCGATGCTCATCCCCGAAGTCGTCGGCTTCAAATTCACCGGCAAGCTGAAGGAAGGCGTCACCGCGACCGACCTCGTGCTCACCGCGACGCAGATGCTGCGCGCCAAGGGCGTCGTCGGCCGCTTCGTCGAATATTTCGGCCCCGGACTCGCTTCGCTGTCGCTCGCCGACCGTGCGACGCTCGCGAACATGGCGCCCGAATATGGCGCGACCTGCGGCTTCTTCGGCGTCGACGACAAGACGCTCGATTATATGCGCCTGACCGGACGCAGCGACGAGAATATCGCGCTGGTCGAAGCCTATGCGAAGGCGCAGGGGCTGTGGATCGTCGAGGGTGCCGCGGACCCGATCTTCACCGACACGCTCGAACTCGACCTCGGCACCGTCGTCCCGTCGCTCGCGGGGCCGAAGCGTCCGCAGGACCGCGTTTCGCTTCCCGAGGTCGACGATGTGTTCAACGCCGACATGGCGAACACCTATAAGAAAGCGCAGACGCGCGTGCCGGTCGAGGGCAAGGATTTCGACATCGGCGACGGCGACGTCACCATCGCCGCGATCACCAGCTGCACCAACACCTCGAACCCCGGGGTGCTCGTCGCCGCGGGTCTCGTCGCGAAAAAGGCCGATGCGCTGGGGCTGAAACCCAAGCCGTGGGTCAAGACCTCGCTCGCCCCGGGATCGCAGGTCGTCACCGACTATCTCGAAAAGGCCGGGCTGCAGAAGCATCTCGACAATATCGGCTTCAACCTCGTCGGCTATGGCTGCACGACATGCATCGGCAATTCGGGTCCGCTCGCCGAGCCGATCTCGAAGGCGATCAACGAGAATGGCCTCGTCGCCGCGGCCGTGATCTCGGGCAACCGCAACTTCGAAGGCCGCGTTTCGCCCGACGTGCGCGCGAACTTCCTCGCCTCGCCGCCGCTGGTGGTGGCATACGCGCTGAAGGGTACGGTGATCGAGGATTTCACCACTACCCCGATCGGACAGGACCAGCAGGGCAAGGACGTGTTCCTCGCCGACATCTGGCCGACCAACCTCGAAGTCGCCGATGCGGTTGCGGGTGCGGTCGATCGCGACATGTTCGAGGCGCGCTACGCCCATGTCTACAAGGGCGACGAGCATTGGCAGAAGATCGAGGTCGAAGGCTCGGATACGTATCAGTGGCGCGCCGGATCGACCTATGTCGCGAACCCGCCGTACTTCGAGGGCATGACGATGACCCCGGCGCCCGTGTCGGATATCATCGACGCCAAGCCGCTCGCGATCCTCGGCGACTCGATCACCACCGACCACATCTCGCCCGCGGGTTCGATCAAGGCGGACAGCCCGGCCGGCAAGTGGCTGATGGAACATCAGGTCAGCAAGGCCGACTTCAACAGCTACGGCGCCCGCCGCGGCCACCACGACGTCATGATGCGCGGCACCTTCGCCAACATCCGCATCAAGAATGAAATGGTCCCCGGCATCGAAGGCGGCATGTCGCGCTACGGCGCCGAGGTCATGCCGATCTACGACGCCGCGATGCGCCACAAGGCCGACGGCACGCCGCTCGTCGTCATCGCCGGCAAGGAATATGGCACCGGCTCGTCGCGCGACTGGGCCGCGAAGGGCACCAATTTGCTCGGCGTCCGCACCGTCATCGTCGAGAGCTTCGAGCGCATCCACCGCTCGAACCTCGTCGGCATGGGCGTGCTGCCGCTGCAGTTCCAGGACGGCGACACGCGCGAGACGCTCGGCCTGACCGGCGACGACACCTTCACCATCACCGGCGTCGCCGACCTCAAGCCGCGCCAGACGGTCACGGTGAATGTTACCCGCGCCGACGGTTCGACCTTCAGCTTCGACACCCTCTGCCGCATCGATACGGCGAACGAGGTCGAATATTATATGAACGGCGGCATCCTGCATTATGTGCTGCGCAAGCTTGCTGCCTGACGTCGCACACAGCTGATGCTAAAAGCGCCCGCCCCTTCACGGGGGCGGGCGTTTTCATTTGGAGAGGAAGCGCATGAGCGCCGAAGTCATCGTCATCGAGATTATCGGCTGGGCGGCCGCCGCAATCATCCTCGCCGCCTATATCCTGCTGTCACTCGGCAGGCTCGACGGACGCAGCTATCTCTATCAGTGGATGAATGTCGTCGGCGCGGGCGGCTTCATCGTCAATTCGGGTTATAATGGCGCAATCCCGTCGGCGGTCCTCAATGTCATCTGGGCCGCGATGGGATTATTCACCGTTTTGAGCGTGTGGCGCGCCCGGCAAGCGGCACGCGCCATCGTCCCTTAGGGCTTGGCGACCTCGGCATTCCAAGCCGCAACCTTCGCGCGCGTATCGACAAGCATCTTGTCGAGCGCCGCACGATCCTGAACCGTCCCACGCATCACCACCGTGTCGATGGCGCGCGTCGCGGCGATATCCTCGAGCGGATTTTTCGTCAGCAACACCAGATCGGCGGCCATGCCCGGCTTGACCGCGCCATAGCGATCGAGCTGCCCGAACCATGCCGGACCCGCGCGCGTCGCCGACGCGAGTGCTTGCGCCGGGGTCAGCCCCTTTTGCGTAAAGAGTTCGATCTCGTCGTGCAGCCCAAAGCCCGGATAATTATAGCTATTGAGGAAACCCGCGTCGGTCCCCGCGATGATCGGCACGCCGGCTTCGGCGAGCATCGGCAGGATCGTCGCGACATCCTCGATCTGCTTGTGGCGCGTAGCGATGGCCGCGGCGTCGGCTTTCGCCGCGCGCTCGATGCGCCAGTCATAGGTCTTGCGCAGCTTGGGCCCGATATAGGCGAGGCCCTCATCCTTCGAATGATCGTCGCGGTCGAGATAGGCAATGATGCGGCTGCCGTTCAGCGTCGGGGTAACGAACACGCCCTTCGCGGCGAAGCGGCGGTACGCGACCATAGCGGTGTCGCGGTCGAAACCGGCATCGAGCCGGCGGTTCGCTTCGGCACGGTCGATCCGCTTCGCCGCAAAATCGGCGGCGATCGCGGCCTCGTCCTTCGCCCCGGCATTATAGGCATAGTCGAGATGCTCGATCGAGCTGATCCCGGCGTCCACGGCCTGATCGACCGTCAGCGCCATCGGGATATGCCCCGACGTGCGCAGCCCAAGCGCCTTGGCCTTGGTCAACGCATAGAGGAACAGCTCGGGCTTCAGCGTACTGTCGGTGATCTTGACGAAATCGACCTTGTCGCGCGTCTTCAGGCGATCAAGCGCGGCGTCGACATCAGCCGCGCTGCCGACCTCGATCGTCCCTTTCCAGAGCGGCGCTATTCCTTCGATCTTTGCGCCGGATGTCAGCAGCCGCGGCCCGAACAGGCTGCCCGCCGCAATCTCGCCGCGCCAGGCGAGCACCTGCTCGGGCAGATCCCCCGAACAGTCACGGATCGTCGTGATGCCGTTCGCGACATAGAGCGGCAGCAGCGCCTTATTCTCTTCGACCAGCTCGGGCCCGCCGCCGAAATGGACGTGCATGTCCCACAGGCCGGGGATCAGATAGCCTCCCTTGCCCTCGATCGTCCGCGCCGCGTGCCAGTCCTTCGCGATGACCGCGTCGGCGCCGACCGCGACGATATCGTCGCCCTTCAGCACCACCGCCTGCCCGGCGATCGTCTTCGCCGCCTCGACATCGACGATCGTCACATGGCGGATGACGACATCGCCCTGTTTCGGCGCGGCGAACGCCGGCGGAGCAAAAGCGAGCAGAGCGGGGGCAAGAGCGGAAAGCAGATATTTCATGGCAGCGACCTTTCTGAACAGCCGTCCCTTAACCCCATCGGGCGCGAGATCAAGCGACCCAGACGCCCGCGTCCCTGTGCCATTCCTCGATCGATTTTTCGGGATAGAGATCGAACGCCGCATCGTCGGGTCCGATGCCGGGTTCGACCCAATCCGCCTTATATTTGAGCATCAGATGGACGCGCGACGGCGGCACCGGCAGCGGCGTATCGATCGCGCTCGCAAAGGGATGGATGAGGTCGGGCCAGGCCGGATCATAGAGCCACAGCGTCGACCCGCATAAGCGGCAGAACCGTCGTTCGCCGCTCGAAACCTCGCACCGGCCATGCTCGTCATCTTCGATCCGCGCGCGATAGAGGCCAAGATTCTCCTCGCCCTCGACCTTCAGCGACCGTGCATCCGCACCGAGGTTGATAGCATAGCCCCCGCCGCCCTGCTGTTTCCGGCAAATCGAGCAATAGCAAAGCTGGTAAGGCACCGGCGTGTGGCTCTGCATCGAAAAGCGTATCGCGCCGCACCGGCACGAGCCTTTGAGTTCGTAGGGCATCGAATTTCCCTTCACGCCGCTATCGGCTGCAAAAGCGCAACGCGCGATAACGAGGAAGGTTCGTGGTGGGCGCTGACGGGCTCGAACCGCCGACCCTCTCGGTGTAAACGAGATGCTCTACCAACTGAGCTAAGCGCCCCCGAAGGGAGGTGCGCCCTGCCATAAGCCGCCGCCGCTGGCAAGCGCGTCGCGCGTCAGAGCCAGCCGATGCGTTTGAACCGCCAAAAGAGGAGCGCGCAGATCACCGCGATCGTGCCGACGACCATCGGATAGCCAAAGGTCCAGCCGAGTTCGGGCATATGTTCGAAATTCATGCCATAGATGCCGGCAATCGCGGTCGGCACGGCGAGAATCGCGGCCCAGGCGGCGAGCTGGCGCGTGATCACGCCCTGGCGCTGCTGTTCGAGCATGCCGTTGGTTTCGATCACCGACGCGGCAATATCGCGCAGCCCGGTCAGGCGGAACTCGGCACGCTGCACATGGTCCCAGATGTCGCGGTAGAACGGACGCACCGCGGGATCGACATTGGGAAGATCATCGTCGGTCGCGAGCCGGCCGGCGACTTCCTTCATCATCCCGACGAGGCGCTGAAAGCGGATGATCTCGTGCCGCTGCGAATAAAGATGCCGGATCTCGGCGGCGTCGAGCGGCGTGTCCATCACGCTTTCCTCGACCGTCAGCATCCGGTCCTCGATCGCATCGATAACGGGGAAATAGCCATCGACGATGAAATCGAGCACCGCATAAAGGACATAGTCGGGACCGTGAGCCAGCTTGCCGGGCAAGGTTTCAAGGCGCGCGCGGATGTCGGTGTGCGTGCGCGCCGACCCGTGACGGACGCTGACGAAGAAATGGGGGCCGAGGAAAAAGGCGGTTTCGCCCGGATGAATCGTATCGGCGTCGAGGTTGGCGGTGCGGGCGATGACGAACAGCTGGTCGCCATAGGCTTCGACTTTCGGCAGCTGGTTCGCCTTCAGCGCATCCTCGACCGCGAGCGGGTGGAGGCCGAAGCGTTTCGCAATCCCCTCAAGCTCGCCCGGCGTCGGCTCGTACAGGCCAAGCCAGAAAAAATCGCCATTGTCGCAATCTTCGGGAATCGCCTCGTCCGGGCCGATGTCGCGGACAAGCTTGCCGTCATGATAAACGCGGGCGGCCATAATCGGCATCGGCAGAAAACTCCGTTGAAGTGGGCGCTTACATAGTGCGCCCCGCGATGAAGGGAAATGGCCCGGTTTCGGGACTAGGTGTCCCGGCTGTCGTAAGCCCATTGCAGCAGCGCCTGCCGCTGTTTCGGCCGGCAAAAGGGATCGCCCGGCTCGCAATGCTTGCGGACTTGCGCGGCGTGGCGCCGGAACGCGCGCCACCGCGCGATCTGGCGATGGTCTTCGCCCGGCATCCGCCGCCCCGAATAATAGCGGCAATACCATTGGAACCAGCCGCGCGGGTCATCGGGGTGGATCCACCCTTTCTGGACCCAGACACGCAAAGGGACGCTCGCCTTGATGCCGAAATAGTTGAGCGAGCAGTCGGCATGTTCGGGCGAAAGCTTTGCCATTTTGAACCAGCTCGCCGGGAATTCGGCGGTGCAGTCGGTCATATATTTGCCGCAGAACACCCCGAGTTCCAGCATCTCGGCGGGCGTGAGCTCGGGTTCGAAACCGGGATCGAACGCCTTCCCCATCGGGGCCGTGCGCACATAGCGATACCCCTGCTGCATCCGGTCGTTCACGACCACTTCGACGGCGTCCTTCATGCCCGGAATCTAGCCGGGCCGATCGGCGCGGGCCATGCCTATTCTTCGCCTATTCCTCGAGCGCCTCGAAATAACGGGCGAGCGCGTCTGAGGCACCTTCGGCGAGCGCAATAAAGATGCGGCGGCCATCGTGCGGGTCGTCTTCGCGCAGGAACAGGCCGGCGTCGGTCATCGTCTTGATCCAGCGCAGCGCGGTCGTCGCGGGGACCGCGGCGGCGATGCACAGGCTCGACACCGACACCGGCTGGCGCTCGAGCCGCGCGGCATAGAGGTCGAGCAGCATGTCCCATGCCGGATCGGCGAACAGGTCGGCGGGGAAATATTGCTCGCGCATCCGCCGCTGACGCAGCATCCGCCGCACCGCCTTGGCGCGCTGCCGGTCGAGCGTCCGCTCTTCGGGAATAAAGCTGCGCGGCATCGCGGTAAAGTCGCGCGACGGCGCGCGGACCTGTCCCGCATAGTCGGTCAGCTCCTCGGCCCGCGAGGCAAAACCCATGGGTGTGCCGGGAAGACCGCCCCTCTGGCCGGCGAGGTCGCCGAGCAGGCGCGAGATGCGCGCGACTTCTTCCTGCAGCCGGTCGATCCGCTCCATCTGATCATTGCGTGCTATGTCATGGAGTACGCCGTGCCGCGTCCGCCTTGCTGCCGCCAGGGCAACGAGCCGGTCGGTCGGATCGGCGTCGACGAGGAACTGAACGTCGAGCGCCGCCGGAATAGCCGCCGCGGCCCGATCAAGCGCGACCAGCGTGGTTTCGCATATGAGGTTGCAGCCCCGCTCGGCCGCCGCCGCGCATATGTCGCCCAGCGTTTCGCCTTCGATCGTGTCCGCCGCGGCGAGCCAGATAATGTCCAGTGTCGCCGTTTCTCGGATGTAATCCGCCGCACGCAATGGCGGGAGCGTTCCGACGAGGCGCACTTCGGCGAGCGAAGCCGTGTCGGGCCAATCGGCCTCTGACCCTACGAACAAAAGCGGCGACGCAATACTGTCGGGGATTGATCCGCCGATCGTCTCGGGCGGCCCGGCCTGTCCTGCACCAAAACCGCCTGGCGCGATTGCCAATGAATCCAGCCTCTGCATCTCTTGGCCCATCATGCTACCTGTCCCCCCATCGCTCCATCCTGGCATAAGCATGCCGTCATTTCGGCGGTATTCACCTTTTGTTCGCTCCCGTTTGCCGCCAATCCGGACCCAAGCTTGATATTGGTATGAGTCGGTGCGCGTCGGCCATTGGAGAATAGGTCCATTTTGGATATGGTTTGTTCCTATCGTCAATCCTTAATTCACCCTTGCCAAGCCGCCGCCATCGAGTCAGGCGGGATCCGATGGTTTCAGCCCCCTCCTCGCTCGCGCGGCTGCGCTGGCGGCGGCGCTTCCGGTCGCTGCTCGCGCTGCTGCTGCTCGCCGGGCTCGCGTTCGTCGCATGGGTGTGGTTGCCGGCACCCGCGCTGACCGTGCCGCTCGTCCATGTGATCGACGGCGACAGCCTGACGGTGCGCCAGGATGACGCGCCGCTGACAATCCGCCTGACCGGCATCGACGCGGTCGAATATCGGCAGGATTGCGCGCGCGGCGCAACGCGATGGCCGTGCGGGCGCGAAGCACGCGCCGCGCTCGAAAAGCTCGCGGGCCGCGGGCCGCTCCATTGCGAAGTTGCGGCAAAGGATCGTTACGACCGCACGCTCGCCACGTGCCGCACCGCCGCCTTCCCCGACGGCATCGACCTCGGCGCCGAAATGGCGCGGCAGGGATGGGCGGTGGCGACGAGCGACGCCTATATGGTCGAGGAAGCCGAGGCGCAGGCGAAACGGCGTGGCATCTGGCAGGGCGACTTTGTCCGTCCCGAAAACTGGCGCGCGATGCACGAACGCTCCACCACCGCGCTGACGCCGCCCGACGCCTAGAAATGGCCCGCTATGCCTCGCCGCCGTTTCGGGCTAGGGCGAGCGTCATGAACAGCCTGTTTCCCGTCATGATCGGCGGCGCGATCGGCGCCGGCGCCCGCCATCTGGTCGGGCAGGCGGTGCTCGCGCGGTTCGGCCCGGCCTTCCCATGGGGCACGCTGTCGATCAATATCGTCGGCAGCCTCCTGATGGGCCTGCTCGTCGGCTGGCTCGTGCGCAGCGGCGGCGGCGACACCGCGCGGCTGTTCGTGGGCGTCGGGATTCTCGGCGGCTTCACCACCTTCTCCTCTTTCAGCATGGAATATTGGATGCTCTTCGAACGCGGTCAAAACGCTCAGGCGGCCGCCTATGTCCTCGCGTCGGTCATCGGCGCGATTGCCGCCTGCGGGATCGGCCTGTTCATCGTGCGGCAAGTGCCGGCATGAGCGACGCCAAAGCCAATCTCGACGGCGCCACCATCGCCGAGGAAGACGACGGCATCCGCCTCGACCGCTGGTTCAAGCGCCACCGCGAAGGAACGCCCCACGCGCTGCTCGCGCGCTGGGCGCGATCGGGACAGCTGACGCTAGACGGCAAGAAGGCCGATGTGTCGGACCGCATCGCGACCGGGCAGAAACTCGTCATGCCGACCCCGCCGGTCGAAACCGCCGCGCGCCCGGCACGCAAGGGTCGCCCGCTGACCGATGCCGATGTCGAGCTGGCGACGGGAATGCTTATCCACCGCGATGCCAGCGCGATCGTCCTCAACAAGCTTCCCGGGCTCGCAACGCAGGGCGGCACCAAGACCGAGCAGCATGTCGACGGTCTGCTCGACGCGCTGAAATTCGATGGACCGACGCGGCCCAAGCTCGTCCACCGGCTCGACAAAGACACGTCGGGCGCGCTGCTGATCGCGCGCACGCCGCGCGCCGCCGCCTATTTCGCCAAGAGCTTTTCGAACCGCAGCGCCAAGAAAACCTATTGGGCGATCATCGTCGGCGTTCCCGACATCCAGCAGGGCGAAATCGACCTGCCGCTCGCCAAGCAGCCGGGTTCGGGCGGCGAAAAGATGCATGTCCATGACAGCGGACTCGCATCGAAGACGCGCTATCGCGTGATCGAGCGCGCGGGGAACAGCGCGGCGTGGGTCGAACTGCAGCCGCTGACCGGGCGCACGCACCAGCTGCGCGTCCATATGGCGGCGATCGGGCATCCGATCGTCGGCGACGGTAAATATGGCGGCAAGGGCGCCTTCCTGACCGGCTCGATCAGCCGCAAGATGCACCTGCACAGCCGCCGGCTGCGCATCGACCATCCCGACGGCGGCGCGATCGACGTGCATGCCGAGGTGCCCGAGCATTTCGCCGCGAGCCTCGACGCGCTCGGCTTCGACCTGCTGCTCGGTGAGGTCGGGATCGACCCGGCCGAAAAAGGCCGGCCACCCAAATCGGCGCTGAAGGCGCAGGCGAAAGCGCACAGCAAGCAGATCCGCAAGGCGCGGCGCGGCGAGCGGCGCGGCCGCACCGCCGACAGCAAACCGACCGATTTCGTCGGCAAGCCTAAACCCAAGGCGAAGGCGAAACCGGGCAAGCCCGGCAAGCCGGCGCCCGGGAAACCCGCGGGCAAGAAACCGAGCGCCAGGAAGCATCCGGCGCGCCCGCCCAAAGCTAGCTGATGCACCCGAACGCCGCCTTCCGCCCGCGGCAGGACGATCTCGCCGAATTGCTCGTACGCGAGATCGGTTTTGCCGCGATCTTTGCGAGCACCCCCGACGGGCCGCGCGTCGCGCATGCGCCGGTGGTGCTGAGCGACGACCGGACGACGCTGCAATTCCATCTCGCGCGCGGCAATGCGCTCACCCGCCACCTGGGCGGCGCGAACGCGCTGGCGGTCGTGCAAGGCCCCGATGCCTATGTCAGCGCGAGCTGGTACGCCGACGCCGATCAGGTGCCGACGTGGAATTATGTCGCGATCGAGATGGAAGGCGTGGCGCGCAAACTCGACGACGCCGAACTGGTCGCGCAGCTCGACACGCTGTCCGCGGCGCATGAAGCACGCGCCGGTGCGAACCCGCCTTGGACGCGCGACAAGATGAACCCCGCGCTGTTCAGCAAGATGACCGGCGCCATTACCGGTTTCGAAATGCGCATCGCCGCGTGGCGCCCGACGATCAAGCTGTCGCAGAACAAGTCCGCCGACGAGCGCGGGCGCGTGATCGACGGGGTCGAGGCGACCGGTCATGGTGCGCTCGCGCAGTTGATGCGCCACCTTGGCGGCGATAGGGAGGGTGCATGACCCAGCCCGACGACGCTCTCGCCAAAAAACGTTTCTTTGCGATCTCCGCGATGCGCCTGATGGGCGCCGCCTTCGCGATGATCGGTTTCATCCTGATCAGCGGCGGTTTCACGCTGGCAGGCCAGCCGACCGACCGCTGGATCGGCGCCGCGATCGTGCTGGTCGGCGCGTTCGATTTCGCGGTCATGCCGCTGCTGCTCGCGCGCCGCTGGCGTTCGCCCAAAAACCCGTGAAGCGTTTCTGGAAAGAGGTCGCCGTCGTCCCCGAGGATGGCGGCTGGGCCATCGCGCTCGACGGCCGGCCGGTGCGCACACCGCAACGCGCATCGCTTGCTGTCGCAAGCGCCGCACTCGCCGAAGCAATCGCCGCCGAATGGCGCGATGTGTGCGAAACAATCGATCCGGCGGCCATGCCGATGACGGGGTTGACCAACGCCGCGATCGATCTGGCGACACCCAACCTCGCCGCCTTCGCCGCGCCGGTCGCCGCTTATGCGCAGAGCGACCTCTTCTGCTATCGCGATGCGCGCGACGCGGCGCTGCAAGCCGAGCAGGCGGCGGCGTGGAACCCGCTGCTCGCCTGGGCCGAGGTGCGTTACGGCATCGAATTCGCGCTGACGCAGGGCGTGCTGCCGGTCGACCAGCCCGAAGCGACGGTCGCGGCGTTGCAGGACGCCGTGCTGGCGCAGGACGCATGGCGGATCACCGCGCTGACGCCGCTGGTGACGATCGGCGGATCGCTCGTCGCCGGCCTCGCCTTGCTCGAAGACGCGTTCGACGCCGACGCCTTGTGGGAAGCGGTCAGCCTCGACGAACTCTATCAGGAACGCCGCTGGGGCGCTGACAGCGAAGCGCAAAAAGCACGCGCCACCCACAAACGCGACTGGGACAATGCCGCGCGGTTCCTAAGTCTGCTCTAATCCGTAAACTTCGGCTTCCGCTTCTGCATCCCCGCCATCACCGCTTCCATCTGGTTCGGCGTGCGGATCACCTTCACCTGCTCATCGCTTTCGGCCTGCAGGATTTCGGCGTCGCTCGCATCGGCGAGCATGTTGCACAGCCGCTTGGCGCCGCGGATCGCGTGCGGATTCTTGTCGGCGATCACTTCGGCTAGTTCGATCGCCTTGGCGAGCGGATCGTCCGACACATGCGTCGCAAAGCCGAGCAGCTTCGCTTCCGATCCATTGAATTCGCGGTTGGTATAGATCATCTCGCGCAGCACATCGTCGGCGACCTGCGTACGCCACAGCGCCATCCCCGCAACATCGGGCACCAGCCCCCAGCGCATTTCCATAATCGCGATGCGCGTGTCGGGATGGACGATACGAATGTCGGCCGCCGCCATGATCTGGCTCCCCGCGCCAAAGGCGACGCCGTGCACCGCGGCAATCACGGGCACCGGGATCTCGCGCCAGCCCCACGCGGCATATTGCGCGTTGTTCGCGATGCCTTTCGTGCGATCGGCCAGGCTGCCGCCCGCGCTGCTCGCGCCCGGATCGCGATCGTTGCTGAGGCTGGAGAGGTCAAGCCCGGCGCAAAAGGCCCGCCCCTCGCCCGACAGCACGACAACCCTCAGGCCCGCAGTCGCCTTAAGCTGGTCGATTGCCTCAGCGAGCGCCTCCCACATCGCGGGATCAAGCGCGTTCATCTTGTCAGCGCGGATCAGCCGGACGTCGGCGATCCCGCCTTCGAGCATGGTGATCGAAATACGGTCTTTCACGGGAGCGTCCTTTTCAGCGTGTGAGCGCGGCCTCGACGAGCGGAAGCTGGTCGTTGCCAAAATACATATCGTCCGTGTCGACGAAGATCGTCGGCGAACCATAGCCGCCGCGCGCGATGACTTCATCGGTATTCGCGCGCAGCCGGGCCTTGACCGCATCGCTGGCCGCCGCGGCGGCCAGCGCCGCGCCATCGAGCCCCTCGGCATCGGCGACCGCTGCGAGCACCGCGGGGTCGTCGAGATTCTCTTGCCGGTCGAAATAGCTCGCGAAGGCGCCGCGCGCAAAACGCACGAGCGCTCCCTGATCCGCTTCGAGCGCGCAGCAGAAACGCATCGCGGCGATGCTCTTTGCCGGGTGCCACGCTGACGGGAAATTCATCGGCACGCCCGCCAGCCGCGCCCAATCCTTCAAGACTTTCCAACTGTGCGTCAGCCGCCGGTTGTCGGCCTGTTCGCGCGCAGCATAGACGGCGGGGTTCACCGCATTGAACACCCCGCCGACGAGGATCGGCCGGTAGACCGCCGTCGCCCCCGCCCGTTCGAGCACGCCCGGCAGGTTATGGAAGGCGAGGCAGGTCCAGGGCGAGGAGAGGTCGAAGAAAAATTCGACGCGCGCGGTCATCGCATCAAACCTCCGCCTTCGCTTTTTCCCAGTATTGGTCACGCAGCAGGCGCTTGTAGAGCTTGCCGGTGTCGTGGCGCGGCAGCGCTTCCATGAAATCGATGCGGCGCGGGATCTTCACCCCCGACAATTTCTCGCGCGCATAGGTCATGAGCTCGTCGCGGAAGGCATCGGTCGCGTCGGCCATGTCGGCGGGCTGGATCACCGCGATCACTTCCTCGCCCATTTCGTCGTGCGGGCCGCCGACGACCGCGACGTCGGCGACCTTCGGGTGGGTGACGAGGTGGTTCTCGATTTCCTGCGGATAGATGTTCACCCCGCCCGAGATGATCATGAAGCTCTTGCGGTCGGTGAGGTACAGGAAGCCATCTTCATCAACTTTGCCCACATCGCCAAGAGTCGACCAGCCTTGCGAGTTGCGGCTCGACGCTGTTTTTTCATTATCTCCATGATATTCGAAGACATTTTCGCTTTCGAAGAAAACCGCGCCTTCTTCGTTCGCGCCAAGCTCGGTCTCGTTATCTTCGCCCATGATGTGGACCGCGCCGAGGATCGGACGGCCGACGCTGCCCTTGTGCGTCAGCCAGTCGGCGCTGGAGATGAAGGTCATGCCATTGCCTTCGGACCCGGCATAATATTCGAAGAGCACCGGCCCCCACCAGTCGATCATCGCCTGCTTCACCGGCACCGGGCACGGCGCCGCGGCGTGGATCGCGACCTTCAGCGACGAGGTGTCGTAGCGCGTGCGAAGGTCATCCGGCAGCTTGAGCATGCGCACGAAATGCGTCGGGACCCACTGGCTGGCGTTCACGCGATATTTTTCGATGTGCGCCAGCGCGGTCTCGGGATCGAATTTCTTCATCAGCACGACGGTGCCGCCGAGGCGGTGGATCGTCATCGACCAGCGCAGCGGCGCGGCGTGATAGAGCGGCGCCGGCGACAGATAGATGCTGTCCGCGTTGATCTGGAATATCGCCGAGGCGAGCATGACGAGGCTGTTCGTCGCGTCGATCGCGGGGTCCTCGGGCAGCGGCACGCGCACACCCTTGGGGCGACCGGTGGTGCCCGACGAATAGAGCATGTCGACCCCCGCACGCTCGTCGGCCACCGGCGTAGCGGGCATCGCGGCGACCGCGTCCTCCCAGCTTTCATAGCCCGGGATATCGCCGCCCATCGCGAAGCGTTTGATGCCGGTCGTGAGCTGCTGTGCGGCGCCCGCAAGGCTCGCCGAGACGACGAGAATCTGCGCGCCCGAATTTTCGAGGATATAATCGGCCTCGTCCTGCGTCAGCCGCGACGAGATACAGACATAACGCAGCCCCGCGCGCTGCGCGCCCCAGGTCAGCCCGTAATAATGCGGGGTGTTGTCGAGCATGAAGGCGACAACATCCTCATGCCCCAGCCCGTACGACCGGAAGAGCTGCGCCGCGCGGTTCGAGGCGGCGTCGAGTTCGCCATAGCTGATCGCCTCGCCCGTTTCGGCGACGATGATCGCGGCTTTATCGGGATTGGCACGGGCGTGGACTGAAGGGTGCATCGGGCATCATCTCCGGGAATCGTTGCTTTCTTTATGTCGAAGATCAGTAGCAACCTGAAACTTTCGGTCAAGCAAGCTGGGACCAGTGACAGGACGCCGATCAAGAAGCGGCAAATTGCGACGCAAGAGTGGGAGATGCCGGACCTAATCCGGACGCGACCGCAAGGCGTAGCCCATGCCCTTCACGGTGCGCAGCATCGGCCAGTCGAACCCCCGATCGACCTTGGCGCGCAGCCGCGACATATGCACCTCGACCCGGTTGGTGCCGGGATCGAAATCGAGCCGCCATACCGCGCGGAGCAGCGCGCCGCGCGACAGCGGCCGGTCGGGCACGCGCGCGAGGTTCGCGAGCAGGTCGAATTCGCGGAGCGGCAGGCGGATGAGCCGGCCCGCACGCTCGACACGTCGGTCGATCAGGTCGATGCGCAATTCGCCCTCTCCGAGCTGCCCGGCGGCGATGCGGCTGCGGCGCAGCAGACTGGCGACCCGCGCGAGCACTTCTGGGAGATTATCGGTCCAGCCAACCGCATCCTCGGCGCCCGCACCAAGCGCCGCCATTCGGTCATCGAACGAGTCGCGATCGGACAGGGCGATCAGCGGCCGCCGCCCTGCAATCGAGCGCGCCAGCCGGACAAATTCGAAAGGCTCCTGCCAGTCGAGGAACGGGTTGACGATCAGCAGGTCGAAACAGCTATCGACCCAAGGGCGAAGCCCGTTCACATGCGGCGGCAGGAATTGCACCGCCAAACCCGCGGCCTCGATCGCCGCACCGAGGACATCGGCCCGTGCAGATACGGGATGATAGATAGCGACCAGTAACTTCCGGTCGCCTTCTCCGGCAATATCCGATGATGCCATCCGCATCCCCCGTCGTCGACGCAACATCTTGTCGCCCCGCCGCCCCACCGGCATTGCACCGCCTTTCGGCTGTGCTAACCCATGGGCCATGACCAGTATCGAAATGCTTGACGGCGACTTCGCCACCCTGCCCGACCTTGTCCGTGCCCATGCCGCGGAGCGTCCCGATGCCGTAGCGGCTGCCGACGCGCTGCGGCGGCTGAGCTGGTCCGAACTGGATCAATTGACCGACCGAATCGCCGCGCGGTTGCAGCAGGACGGATTCGCGAAAGGCGACCGCACCGCGATCGCGGGCCTCAACAGCGTCGAGCAAATGGCGGTGATCCTCGGCACGCTGCGCGCCGGCGGGGTCGCGGGCCTCGTCACCAACAGCGCGACGGGCGAGCAGATGGCGGCGATGATCGCCGACACCGGCGCGCGCCACCTGTTCCTCGACAATGCTGCGAAGACGAGCCTCGAGGGGCATGTCATCACCGCGAGCGACCTGATCGCGATGGACGGCAGCGACGCGGGAACGCCGCTCGACGCCTGGCTGTCGCTCGCGGGCGCCAAGCCGGCGCCGGTCGAGATTCTCCCCGAGGACGGCTTCAACATCATCTATTCGTCGGGCACCACGGGCACGCCGAAGGGCATCATCCACAGCCATGCGATGCGCTGGCAGCATATCATCCGCGGCGCGCCCGCTTATGGCCCCAATGCGGTGACGATCCTGTCGACCCCGCTCTATTCGAACACGACGATGGCGAGCTTCATGCCGACCGTCGGGTCGGGCGGACAAGTCGTGCTGATGAAGAAATTCGACGCGCGCAGTTTCCTCGAACTCGCGGCGCGCGAGCGTGCGACGAACACGATGCTGGTGCCGGTGCAGTACCGCCGGATCATGGCGCTGGAGGATTTCGGCGACTTCGACCTCTCCAGCTTTGTCGTCAAATATTGCACTTCGGCGCCCTTCCCCGCGGCGCTCAAGGCCGATGTGCTGCAACGCTGGCCCGGCGGGCTCGTCGAAATTTATGGCATGACCGAGGGCGGCGCGGCGTTCATCCTCGAGGCGCATCAATTCCCCGACAAATTGCACACCGTCGGCAAACCCGCGCCGGGGCATATCGCGAAGGTGATCGACGAGGAGGGCAATGAGCTGCCGCAAGGTTCGGTCGGCGAAGTCGTCGGGCGCAGCCCCGCGATGATGACGGGATACAACAACCGCCCCGACGCGACCAAGGCGATGCACTGGCACGACGCCGAGGGAAATCTCTTCTACCGCCACGGCGACATCGGGCGCGTCGACGAGGACGGATTCCTGACCTTGATGGACCGTGCCAAGGACATGATCATCTCGGGCGGCTTCAACATCTTCCCGAGCGACCTCGAAGCGATACTGATCGCCGACGAGCGCGTCGTCGAAGCGGCGGTGGTCGGCATGCCGAGCGAAGAATGGGGCGAGACGCCGGTCGCGTTCGTCGTGCTGAAACCCGGCGCCGATGCCGAGAGCGTGCGTGCCGACTGCAACGCCAAGGCCGGCAAGACGCAGCGGTTGAGCGCGATCACCGTCGTGGAAGAGTTGCCGCGCAGCCCGATCGGCAAGGTGCTGAAACGCGAACTTCGGGATGCCTACGCCCGATAACAGCCGGGCCGCCAGCTTTCGACGGATTCTGGACTGAGTTTTGGAACAATTTATGACTTATTTCAAAATGATCGCACCGGCATTGTTGCTGGCAATGCCAACCGCCGCGCTTGCAACAAAAAAAGTCGATAAAATTGCCATTACACCGACGTCCGAAAAAGCTGCGATCATCATCAAGGCAAAAGACATTCCAATTTCGGATTCTTATAAAACATCATTCCGTATATTATTGAGAAGTTATGATGCGGAGCAACAGACTTTGCGCGGAGGCCCGCTTGGCGGATCTGTCATGCTTGAGGCCCAATCGAGATTATTTACAGACGGCTATCTCGTTGCAGATTTAAAGCCCGGAACTTACGCTTTTCAGAGCTTTTCCCGGCAAGATTCGTGGATATTATGTTTTAACGAGAATAGCCTGCATTTCACCATCAAGCCGGGAGAGCTTCTCTATCTGGGTGAAATGAACTCGGAAAAGCATGTGCGCGAGTTGGAAACGCTTGCCATCAGCACGGGCCGGACCAGAACCCGCAAGAGCGAGCCGATAAACTTTTTTGATGGAGTTTCGACGCCCGACCTTTCTCCCGTCGACGATGCGGAACTTGTGGCCGTGGCTGCGATGGTGAAGGCGAAAATGCCCAAGACAACAGTCGCCCCCAAGGCTGCCGAATTCGGTCCGGCGCGCTTTGAACCAGCCAGTGACCCGCTTGGGGTCGCTCGCATCTGCGGCGGCTATCATAAAAAATGGACACAGCCGAAGACGGATACCGAACCCTAATAGCAATTCCGTCGCGGGTGCAGATTTTGGCTGAGCTTGTCCGCTCGCACCGCCACGCGCCCCAATCCGTAGATACGGTCAGAGCAAGTCCGCCGCCGCTATTGCCATCAGCGCGCTTTGCAGCCGCGCATCGCCTTCGCCCTCGACCCAGGCCCATTTGAGTTTGCGCCGGTCGAGTTCGCCGATCGCGACCTCCATGAATTGCGCCCGCGCGAGTTCGCTGCCGAACAGGCGCGTGCCATCCTCCTCCCACGAAAGATCCATCGCGGGGACGAGATAGAGGTCGGCGACCTCGTCCCACAAGTCGATCTCGGGGAGGCGGCGGCCGAGCAGCATGATCGCCCACGCCTGCGTCATCAGCGGATCGGTGTCCGAAACCAGCCATTCGGGCCGCTGCGCAAGCGCCTCCCGGGTCGCGGCGCGATGACCGTCGAAGATCGCGAGCAGGTCGACTTCGTCGAGATTGGTGCCGTTCGCCTCGGCATAGGTGCGCCCATATTCGGGGACGACGAGCCCGCCGAGCTGGAGCGCGAGGCGCGGCGCGAGCGTCGATTTGCCCGTGCTTTCGGCGCCGTGGAGACAGATATGGCGCGTCATGGCGCCGCCCTGCCCGCCGCCGCCGCGCGCCGCCACTGGAGCAGGCCGTCGATCGACAGGCCAAGCAGCACGACATAGACCGCGCTGGTCGCGTAAAGCCCGCGCGACGCGAACAGCGGCACCGCGATCAGGTCGACGAGGATCCAGAGGAACCAGCTTTCGACCCGGCGCCGCGCGAGCAGCCATTGCGCGGTGATGCTGAGCATCGCGATCGCGCCGTCGATCCACGGCGCGGCCGCGTCGGTGTAGCGGTCCATCGCAAAGCTCCACCCGGCCCACGCGGCGATCGTCGTAAGCGCCCAACCGCGGCGCGCACGCTCGGTCATCCAGCGCACCGGCACCCCGCTGTCATCGCGCGCGCGCATCCAGGCGGCCCAGCCATAGAGGTTGAGCGCGAAGAAAAAGCCCTGGAGCAGCATGTCGCTGTACAGCTTCGCCTCGAAGAAAACGAAGGCGTAGAGCGTCACCGCGACGAGCGCGAAGGGGTAGTTCCACACGCTGCGCAACGCGACGAGCGCGACATTGGTCAGCACGAACGCCGCGGCGATCCACTCGAGATAGCTCATTCGCTGGCCTCATGCCGCTCGACGTGTCTGGGGCGCGTCCACAGCCCCTCGCGGCTGATCCGCCGCTGCGGCGGACGCCGCAGAACCGACCAGCCCGCGCGCGCGACCCAGCCCAATTTGGCGAAGAGCGAAGTGCCCGCGCGGTGGTCCCACGCATGGTCGCCGCGCGCACGCACCTCGCGCGCGATATCGCCATAGATGCCCGCCGCGGCGAGCACCGCCCAGCGGCTGCGCGGGGGCAGCTTGCGCGCACCCCAACGCGCCGAGGCTTCATATTCCTCGGCCATTTCGGACAGCCATCGGGCCATCACCGACAGGCGCCCGCGAAAGGCGGGGTGCATGTGCTGGCCGGGCGGAATGTCGAGTTCGACCATCCATTCGACGGGCAGGTAACAGCGGTCGGCGGCGGCATCCTCCGCCACGTCGCGCGCGATATTGGCGAGCTGGAACGCGATGCCGAGGTCCGAGGCGCGGTCGAGTGTCGTTTCGTCGGCGGGGTCGATCCCCATGACGAGCGCCATCGCGGTCCCGACCGCGCCCGCGACGTGATAGGAGTAACGGAGCAAATCCTCCTCGCTGCGCGGGCGCCAGTCGCGGGCGTCGAGTTCGAACCCCGCGATGATATCGTCGATAACCGCGCGCGGGATCGCGACTTCGGTCAGCAGGAAGCCGAGCGCGTCGAACGCCATGTCGCCGGTCGGCTGTCCGGCGAATGCCTTATCGGTCTGCGCACGGATATGCGCGACCGCGGCGACCGGATCATGGTCCGGCTTCATCGCGCCACCATGATCCTGCCCGTCGGTCAGGTCGTCGGCGGCGCGGCACCAGGCGTAGAGCAGCCAGACGCGCTCGCGCGTTTCGCGGTCGAAGAGCTGGCTCGCCAGCGCGAAGCTTTTCGATCCGCGCGCGATGCTGTCGTGCGCGAAACCGTGGAGGGCATGTGCATCATAGGCCCCCGCCTCGCTCATTACAGATTTTCGGCCTTCATCGCGAAGATCGTCTTGTGCGGCACATAGGCCGCCATCTTTTCGAGCAAATCGTCGAGCCCCGCGTCGACGATCATGATCCCGGCGTGCGCGGGGCGGATGAAGCCGACCTCGATCATGTTGCGGTTGAAGGCGATGAGGTCGTTGTAGAAGCCCGCGGCGTTGAGCAGCCCGACAGGCTTGGTATGATAGCCGAGCTGCGCCCAGCTGATCGCTTCCCACAGTTCGTCCATCGTCCCGACCCCGCCGGGGATGGTGAGGAAGCCGTCGGAGAGGTCGGTGAACATCTTCTTGCGTTCGTGCATGCCCGAAACGACGTGGAGTTCGGTGCAGCCGCGATGCGCGACCTCGGCGCCGACGAGCGCGTCGGGAATGATCCCGATCACCTCGCCGCCCGCCTCCAGCGCGCTGTCGGCGACCGCGCCCATCAGCCCCAATCGGCCGCCGCCATAGACGACGCCGATGCCGCGCTCGGCCAAGGTACGCCCGACGTGGCGCGCGGTTTCGATATAGATCGGATCTTCGGGGGTCGCGGACCCGCAATAGACGGCAAGGCGTTTCATAAATCTTCCAACATCAGATTGGCGGTCGCCTTGGCACTGCCGACGACCCCCGGGATACCCGCGCCCGGATGCGTCCCCGCGCCGACGAAGTAAAGGTTGGAAATCACATCGTCGCGGTTGTGCGCGCGGAACCACGCGCTTTGCCAGAGGACAGGCTCGAGACTGAACGCGCTGCCGAGATGCGCCGACAGGTCGCGGCCGAAATCGGCGGGGGTGTAGTGGAAGCGCGTGACGAGATTGGCGCGGAGGCCGGGAGCAACGCGGCGCTCGACCTCTTCGAGGATCGCGTCGGCGAAACGCTCGCCGAATGCGCCGTCCCAGTCGGCCTTCGCCTTGCCGAGATGCGCGACGGGGGCGAGCGCGTAAAAGGTCGAATGCCCCGGCGGCGCCATGCCGGGGTCGGTGACGCTGGGGTGATGGAGATAGAGCGAGAAATCGTCGGGGATCACCCCGCCGTAAATATCGCCCAGCAGCCCCTTGTAGCGCGGGCCGAACAGGATGCTGTGGTGCGCGATATCGGGATAGGCGCCCTTCACGCCGAAATGGACGACGAAGAGCGAGGGCGACCAGCGTTTGCGCGCGAGGCTTTTGGCGACCTTCGCCCCGCGCGGATCCCCCGCGAGCAGCGCGTTATAGCTGTGCATCAGGTCGCCGTTGCACGCGATCATATCGGCGTCGGCGTGCCAGCCGCTTTGTGTCGTCACGCCGGTCACCCGGTCACTCGCGGTGTCGATCTTCGCCACCGGGTCGCCGAGCCGCAGCGTCCCGCCGAGTCGCTCGAACAGCCGCACCATGCCGCTTACCAGCGTATTGGTGCCGCCGCGCGCGAACCAGACGGCGCCTACTTTCTCGATCGTGTGGATCAGCGCATAGATCGCGCTCGTCGTCATCGGGTTGCCGCCGACGAGCAGGGTGTGGAACGACAATGCCTGCCGCAGCCGCTCGTCCTGCACGTAAGAGGAAACGATCGAATAGACGCTGCGCCATGCCTGATATTTCATCAGCGCGGGGGCCGCCTTGATCATCGAGGCGAAGTCGAGAAAGGCGACCGCGCCGAGTTTGACATAACCCTGCTCGTACACACCCTTCGAATATTCGAGGAAGCGGTCGTAGCCGGCGACGTCGGCAGGATGGAGCTTGGCGATTTCGGCACGCAGCGCGGCCTCGTCGTTCGAATAATCGAAGTTGGTGCCGTCGGGCCAGTTGAGGCGGTAAAAGGGCATCACCGGGACAAGGTCGACGTCGGCGGCCATATCCTGCCCGCTGAGCGCCCACAGTTCCTCCAGGCACGGCGGATCGGTGACCACGGTCGGCCCCGCGTCAAAGGTAAAGCCGTCCTTCATCCAGTGGTACGCGCGCCCGCCGGGCTTGTCGCGCGCTTCGACGATCGTCGTTTCGACGCCCGCCGACTGGAGCCGGATCGCGAGCGCGAGCCCGCCGAAACCCGCGCCGACGACGATCGCGCGGCGCGTCATCGCCAGTCGCGTTTCCACAACGCCGCAATCGCGCGGCCGATCGGCACCGGGGGCTTTCCCGACAGGATGCGCAGCTTGTCCGCCGTCGTCGAGCGACCGGCGTAGAAGCGCGCGATCAGCCCCGGCGACAGGCGGTAGAAGCGCTCGAAGGTCCGGTAGCGCTCGCCCGGGTCGGCTGCGCGGAAGAGCATTGCGCCGAGCATGCGGTAGAAGCGCTGGCGCCGCCACGACGCCGCCGCGCGGTCGCGGAGGATGGCGGGAAGGCCGGCGCGGTCGACGATTCCGGGCAGCGCCGATGCGGTGCGCACGGCATCGGGAAGCGAGTAGCCGGTGGTCGCATGGAAAGCGCCCGCGCGCACCCCGATCCGTCCGGTGCGGTCGGATGCGGGCCACAGCCGGTCGAAATCGCCCGCGATCACCACCGGCAGCACGCCGCTTTCCTCGCGCGTCGTCGCGGCAACGTCCCAGCCCCGCGCCGCCGCATAGGCCGCGATCCGCTCGCGTATGATCGGGGCATCGAGATCGGCGTCATCGCTATAATAGGTGTCCTCGACGAACAACGTCTCGGCATCGAAGGGCAGCAGATAGACGAAGCGATAGCCGTCGAGCTGCTCGACGGTCGCGTCCATCACGACGGGCTGCTCGACGCCATGCCCGCCCTTCACCGTCAGCGCCTGCCCGACGAACTTTTGCCAGCCACACTCGAGGCCCGCGAATTTGGTCGCGCCGCGCGCGTCAATCACATGCTTTGCCGACAGCCGTCCACCGCGCGCCAGGAGCAGATGGTCGGGCGCGACATGTTTGGCCTTGTCGGCGATGACATGCCCCGCCGGCAGTGCCGCCATGACCGCATCGGCGAGCGCTTCGCCGGTGATGCTCTTGTAGCCCATGCGCAGCCGGCGATCGTGCGATGGAAAGCGCACGTCGTACGCGGTCCAATGATGGCGGACGAGCGGGGCGACGAGCCAGCGGTCCTTCTTGGCGATATCGCTGTCGAAAAAGGACCAGATATGATTGCCGCCGATCGGCCCCGGCTCGACCAGCCGTATGTCGAGGTCGGGGCGCTTCGCCGCGAGCGCAAGCGCCGCGAGTCCGCCGGCGAGCCCGCCGCCGACGATCGCGATGTCGCATCTATCGTTGCTCTGCCCCACCATAACCCTGCCTTAGCCACGCGAGCGCGCGGGCGCAAAGCCATTGCAACGCGGCGCCGCGCGGCTAGCCTTGCGCGATGACCGGCTGGCCGATCCTTTTCTCCGCGCTCGCGATGACCGCGATCGTCGGCGTGCGCTATCTGATCACCAGCGGCGGCTTCGCGCTCGCGACGCGGTGGAAACATCCCGGTCTCTATCGCGGGCTCGAACCGCAGATGCGCCGCGAGATCGGGTGGAGCCTTTTGAGCGCCGCGATTTACGGGGTTCCGGCGGGCGTCGTCGCGTGGGGGTGGCAGGCGCATGGCTGGACGCGCATCTACACCGACGTCACCGCCTTTCCGCTGTGGTATCTGCCGCTTAGCCTCTTCGCCTATCTGCTGATCCACGACACATGGTTTTACTGGACGCATCGCTGGATGCACCGTCCCGCGCTATTCAGAATCGCGCATAGCGTCCATCACGACAGCCGCCCGCCGACCGCGTGGGCGGCGATGAGTTTCCATCCCCTCGAGGCGATTACCGGCGCGATCGTCATCCCCGCGCTCGTCTTTCTGATTCCGGTCCATGTCGCCGTGCTGGGGCTCGTACTCGCGATCATGACCATCATGGGGGTCGGCAATCATATGGGGTGGGAGATGTTCCCGCGCGCGCTTGTTCATGGACCCGCGGGCCGCTGGCTGATAACCGCGACGCATCATCAGCAGCATCACGCCGCTTACCGGGGGAATTATGGACTCTATTTCCGCTTCTGGGACAAGGCGTGCGGCACGGATCTTGGCCTTGGCCATTTCGGCCGCGCTGCTGACCGGCGCGGCCGCGCCGCCGCCGACGCCCGCTCCAACGGTTGAGGTCAGTGTCACCGGATTGCGCAGCACAAAGGGGCAGATTCTCGTCTGCCTGACCACCAATCCCAGGGCCTTTCCCGATTGCAGCAAGGACAAGGGGTCGGTGCGCTTGGCGGTGAAAGCCGCCGACGCCGGCGATTTCGCGGTTCACGCGCCCGCGACGGGCACCTACGCGATCGCGGTCGTCCATGACGAGAACAATAACAACAAGATGGATGTCGCGATTTTCCTGCCGAAAGAAGGCTTCGGCTTTTCGCGCAATCCGGCGATCACCGTCGGCCCGCCGAGCTTCAAATCGGCAAGTTTCGCGGTCGCGGGCGATATGCGCCAGTCGATCAAGATGAAATATATGCTCTAGTGGGCTTGGCGGCACACGGCTAATAGAGCGCGCGTGACCGCGACATCCTCCCGCATCGCCGCTTTCGCCGACCGCTGGCCAAAGCTTGTCGCCCTCCTGCTCGGTGCCGTTTCGGCAACCGGCTTCGCCCCGCTCCACCTCTGGCCGCTGACCTTGCTCGCGCTCGCCGGCTGGATGGCGCTGGTGGCGCGCAGTCCCAAGGGGTCGCGCGCACTCGGGATCGGCTGGGCGTTCGGCGTCGGCCATTTCGTCGTCGGCCTCAACTGGATCGCGACCGCCTTTACCTATCAGGCGGCAATGCCCGCATGGCTCGGGTGGATCGCGGTTGTGTTGCTGGCGCTTTATCTGGCGGTCTACCCTGCGCTTGCAGCTTGGGGGGCGTGGCTAACGCAAAAAATCGTCGCCCCTGCGAAGGCAGGGGCCGCTGGAGACATGACGCCAACGGCCGTGTCGGGAGTCACGCGCCTCCCGACACCCTTCGCAGGGGCGACACTGTCCTTTGTCCTCGCCTTCGCCGCATTCTGGACGCTCACCGAATGGCTGCGCAGTTGGGTGTTCACCGGCTTCGCCTGGAATCCGCTCGTCGCGACCATCGGCGATTTCTTCGGCTTGCTTCGATTGGTCGGAACCTATGGTGGATCAGCCACGGCCATTCTTGCGGCAGGCTATGTGTTGTGGGTGGCACCGGATATAAAGATTCCGGGTTCCAAAGAATTGCGCCCCGATCCGAGCCCGCGCTCCCAGCTTCTTCAACAACTGGCGGCAGGTGGCGTCATCGCGATTTTCTTCGGGCTCACATTTTGGAATCCGCAGCGTTCGCCCAACGAATTTCCAACTGAAAAGCCTGCCATCCCCATCACCGTCGTACAGCCCAATGTCGGGCAGGAGGACAAATGGGAGGGCAGCAAGGCCGACCTCAATTTCGAAAAGCTCGCGCGGCTGACAACGCCCAGGGACGACACCCCGCGCCTGATCCTGTGGCCCGAGGCGGCCGTGCCCGATTATCTCGAAGCAGGCTATCCACCGCCCTATTATGATCGCTCGCCCGTCGCGGCGCGCTTGCGGCTGACCCAGCTCATGAACGCGCAAGACCTGATGCTGCTCGGCGCGCTCAAGCTGGAACTCGATAAGAGCGGCGACGTCGTCGGCGCGCGCAACGCGGTGATGACCGTCCATGCCGACGGCACGCTCGGCCCGCGCTACGACAAGGCGCACCTTGTCCCGTACGGCGAATATCTGCCGATGCGGCCGATCCTGTCAGCGATCGGCCTGTCGCGCCTCGCGCCCGGCGACATCGATTTCTGGCCCGGGCCCGGCGCCCGCACGCTCGACCTCGGCGCCTTCGGCCGCGCGGGGCTGCAAATCTGCTACGAGATCATCTTCTCGGGCCAGGTCGTCGACCGCGCGCATCGCCCCGATTTCATCTTCAACCCGTCGAACGACGCCTGGTTCGGCAGCTGGGGCCCGCCGCAACATCTGGCGCAGGCGCGGCTGCGCGCGATCGAGGAAGGATTGCCCGTCATACGCTCCACGCCGACGGGGATCAGCGCCGTGATCGACGCCGACGGGCGCGTGCTCGAATCGCTGCCGATGCATCGGGCGGGCCGGATCGATACCGCGCTCCCGCCAGCGCATGCTCCGACGCTATTCGCCCGATACGGGAATATCCTGCCCGTCGGATTTGCGTTGCTGCTGCTCGCGCTGGCCATTGCCTTTCGTCGGCGCGGACGCTAACAGCACCTCACATAAAGCTTCCTTTATATCCGTTCACAGAAGGCTCTCCATGCGCAACAGCTTCCTCTTCACCTCCGAAAGCGTGTCCGAAGGACATCCCGACAAGGTGGCCGACCAGATCAGCGATTCGATCGTCGACCTGTTCCTGTCGAAGGATCCCGAAGCCCGAATCGCGTGCGAGACGCTGACCACCACCCAGCTCGTCGTGCTGGCCGGCGAAATCCGTTGCAAGGGCGTGTTCGAGAATGACGAGTGGGCACCGGGCGCGCTCGACGAGATCGAGGCGACCGTGCGCAAGACGGTGAAGGACATCGGGTACGAGCAGGCTGGCTTTCACTGGGAAAGCTTCCGCTTCGAGAATAATCTCCACGCCCAGTCGGCGCATATCGCGCAGGGCGTCGACGAAAGCGGCGACAAGGACGAAGGCGCGGGCGATCAGGGTATCATGTTCGGTTATGCCTCGGACGAGACCCCCGACCTGATGCCCGCGACGCTCGATTACAGCCACAAGATCCTCGAGCGCATGGCCGCCGACCGCAAGGCGGGCACCGCGCCGTTCCTCGAGCCCGATACCAAGAGCCAGGTCACGCTGCGCTACGCCAACGAGCGCCCGGTCGAGGCGACCGCGATCGTCGTGTCGACCCAGCATGCGCCGGGCTATTATTTCCACAATGGCGAAGGCGATGAAGCGAAATACACCGAGCTGCGCAAATATGTGCTCGGCGTGATCGCCGACGTGCTCCCCGCCGAGCTGCTCACCGCGAACACCGTCTATCACATTAACCCGACGGGCCGTTTCGAGATCGGTGGCCCCGACGGCGACGCCGGCGTCACCGGCCGCAAAATCATCGTCGACACCTATGGCGGCGCGAGCCCGCACGGCGGCGGCGCGTTCAGCGGCAAGGACCCGACCAAGGTCGACCGCTCGGCGGCGTACATCACCCGCTATCTGGCGAAAAACATCGTCGCCGCGGGCCTCGCGCGCCGCTGCACGATCCAGCTCTCCTACGCGATCGGCGTCGCCGAACCGCTGTCGATCTATGTCGACCTGCACGGCACCGGCACCGTCGAGGAAAGCCGCATCGAAGCCGCGATCCCGCAGCTTGTGCGCCTGACGCCGAAGGGCATCCGCACCCACCTCGGGCTCAACAAGCCGATCTACAAGCAGACCGCGGCGTACGGCCATTTCGGCCGCACCTCGGAGGGCGACAGCTTCCCGTGGGAGCGCACCGACCTGGTCGACAAGCTCAAGGCCGCGCTCGCCGCCTGACGCTCATTTGATGTCGCATTATGCCGGGTGGCGGGTTGCCGCCGCCCGGTCGCGCGGCTAGGGCGCGCCCCATGACTGCACATAAGCCCGGCGATCCGACGACGATCAACCGCCTCTACGGCCGTTCAAAGGGCAAGCCCCTGCGCGCGGGCCAGCAGGACCTGATCGACACGTTGCTGCCGCAGATCGCGGTGCCCACCGAGGGCGAGGTCACCGCCGAAGCGCTGTTCGGTTACGACCGCCCGCTCCATTTCGAGATCGGCTTTGGCGGCGGCGAGCATATGGCGGGGCGCGCCGACATGCTGCCCGACCATGGCTTCATCGGCGCCGAACCCTTTATCAACGGCGTTGCGCAGGCGCTCGTCCACGTCGCGGGCGATCATGGCGCACGGCTCCCCATCGGCAATGTTCGCATTCATCATGGCGACGCGCTGGAGGTGCTCCGGCGCATCCCCGACGGCGCGCTCAGCTTCGCCTATCTGCTCCACCCCGATCCCTGGCCCAAGGCGCGCCATGCGAAGCGGCGAATGATGAACGACGGCCCGCTCGACCTGATCGCGGCGAAGCTCAAACCCGGCGGCGAGTTCCGTTTCGGCACCGACCACCCGATCTATCTTCAGCACGCGCTGATGGTGATGCGCCGCCACCGCCACCAGTTCGAATGGCTGGCGCAGGATTCGCAGGATTTCCAGGTCCGCCCTGGCGGCTGGCCCGAGACACGCTACGAAGCCAAGGCGCGCGCGCACGGGCACGAGGTCTGGTATTTCCGCTTCCGGCGGACGGCCACAAAATGCAGCTGACGTTCTAGGCGCATACTTTATTTAGACGCTAATTCAGAATTTTAAGCTAAAAATCCATCTCCGTGATGACATGGTGACCGCCTTATCGTTCGATTTTGGTGGCCAAAATCACCGACGTCGTCGTGCGTTCGACGCCGTCGAGAAGGCCGATCTCGTCGATCAATTCGTTGAGCTGCGCGCCATCCTCGGCCTCGAGCATCGCGATGATGTCATATTCGCCGCTGATCGCGTGGATCGCCTGCACCAGCGAGAAGCCGGCGAGCGCCTGCTCGACCTCGCGGTGAAAGCGCGGCAGCGTCTTGATCATCATATGCGCGCGCACGCGGCTCGCGGCGAAGGCGTTGCCCAGCCGCACCGTATAGCCGGCAACGACCTTTTCTTCCTCCAGCCGCGCAAGCCGCGAATAGATCGCACCGCGCGAAATGCCGAGCTCCTTGGCGAGTTGCGCGATCGTCTGCCGCGCATCGTCGCGCAGCAAGGTGAGCAGGCGTTCGTCGATCTCGTCGAGATTGACGCCCAAGTGCGGCATCAATCGGCCAACTTCTCGTCGGCGAAGATCGCAATTTGTGGAGTCCCCCCGGCGCTCATCCGCCCACGATACATGCCGAGGTCGTTGATGGCAAAGGCGGGGCGGCCGTCGGGCCCCATCGCGATCAGCCCGCCGTCGCCGCCGATCGCGCCGACCGCCATGATCGCGCCTTGCGCGGCGTCCTTCAGGCTCTCGCCCTTCCACGCGACGCGGTCGCAGACTTGTCGCGCGGCGCTTTCGCGAATGAAATATTCGCCCGATCCGGTCGCCGACACCGCGCATTGCCCGTTCTTGGCATAGGTGCCCGCGCCAATGATCGGCGAATCGCCGATGCGGCCCCACCGCTTACCGGTCATCCCGCCGGTCGAGGTCGCGGCCGCCAGATTGCCGTCGGCGTCAAGCGCGACCGCGCCGACGGTGCCGAACAGGTGCGTCGGGTCGACCGCCGACACCTGCTTTTCGCGCCAGCGCAGCAGCCCCTGCCAGCGTTCCTCGGTACGGAACCAGCTCGGATCGACCTGTTCGAGTCCGCGCTCGACCGAAAAGCGGTCGGCGCCGTCGCGCGCGAGCATGACGTGCGGACTCTTGTCCATCACCGCGCGCGCGAGGTCGATCGGGTGGCGCGTACGCGTCACCCCCGCGACCGCCCCGGCCTTCAGCGTCTTGCCGTCCATGATCGCGGCGTCGAGTTCGTTCTTTCCCTCGGCGGTGAACACCGCGCCGCGCCCGGCGTTGAACAGCGGATTGTCCTCGAGCACGCGCACCGCCGCGGCGACGGCATCGAGCGCCGCGCCGCCCTTGTCGAGCACCGCGCTGCCCGTGCGCAGCGCCTCGTCGAGCCCGGCGCGATATGCTTTTTCCTTTTCCGGCGAGAGCGTCTTGCGCTCGATCACCCCCGCGCCGCCATGAATCGCGAGCGACCAGCGCGGCACCTCGACGATCTCGCCCGCGCGGGCGGCATAGTTACGCACGAACACAGGCGCGTCGACTTGCCCCGACGGCAGGTGGAGGACCGAACCGGGGCCGACGCCCGTCACCTTGACGCGCGGCGCGTCGAGCGGGCCGCGCTGCGCGAGACCGCGCAGCCCGGCTCCGTCGACGACCCACGCATAGCCGTCGGGTTCGGTCGCATAGATGCGCGCGCGGCCGTCGGGCTCGACCGCGAGCGCCGCGCTTTCATCGACGCCAAGGCCGAGCATCGCGGGTTGGTCGGCTGGGCGCCCGGCCTGCGCCTTGGCGACGAAAGCGAATAGCCGTCCGAGCCGCTCGCGTTCCTTGAAATGCGTGTCTGTGACGATGCCCTTCAACAGCGCGAAATGCAGAAAGTCGCCCTCGATCGTGTTCGCCGGACCGAACGGGTCGGCGAGTGCCTCGGGGCTCTTGATGCTGCCGTCGTCCATCGCGCCGTAGAGTTTCTCGCCCTGGATCGCGAGGCCGGCGCTGGTGCCCGCGAGCGGCTTGCCCGCCGCGACATGCGCGTTGAGGATGTCGCCCACCGGGGTGCCGCGCCAGTATCGCACATAGCGCGCCTGATCGCCGCCCGCGATGAAGATGCCGTCGGCCTTTTTCAGCCGGTCGAGGATCTTTCCGTTCGTCGCCTGCGACCGGCCATGGAAAACGAAGATTTCGGTCGACTGGATGCCGCCGATCTCGTGGAAGAATTCCTCGCCAATTTCCTTGCCATAGGATGCGCTGATCACGACGATATGGCCGTTCCCGGCCTTGCCGAAGAACCATTTCATCGCGTCGATGTTGCGGTCGCCGCCGCCCATCAACAGCAGCCCGCCCGATACCGGTCCCGGCGTCGGCGTATTCAATTTGCCGAAGACGTAGTGCTCGTAGGGCTTATCTTTCGCTTCTTTCGCCGCAACGGGCGCGAGCGAAAGCCCCAGCGCGGCAAGCAGCAGTCCCAATCCCCGCATGATCGAACGCAGCATCCGTCTTCCTTCTCGCGACCCCTGTGAAAGAGGCAGCGTACATAATGATGACCTCAAAAGACAATATGATTTCCAATTTTGTCATAGTGATTGAAATTATCGACGCTTTCTGGTCGAGTGAGTGAAATATCCGGTGGTGGGCGAATGGGTTTGATTCGGGCCGGGACAAAACAGGGGGTTTGATAGATGACCAATTTCGGGAAGCGGGCGTTTCGGATTGTCCTCGGGCTGGGCGTTTGCATGCCCGCACTGGCCGTGCCGGCGCTCGCACAGGACGCCCCCGAAGGCGATGCTCAGGAAATCATCGTCACCGGATCGCGCATCCCGACGATCAAGGATCAGGGACCGTCGCCGGTCACGACGATCGATTCCGATACGATCCGGGCCAACGGCTATACCAGCGTCCCCGAACTGCTTGCCGCGATGACGCAGAACAGCGGCGAAACGCAAAGCCCGCAATCGGGCAGCAGCGCCGATTTCACCCCCGGCGCGCAGCAGGTCGACCTTCGCGGCCTCGGCCCCAACCACACCCTCGTTCTGATCAACGGCCGCCGGATCGCCGACTTCCCGCTGCCCTATATCGGCCGCAGCAACTTCACCGACATCTCGAACATCCCCGTCAGCCTGATCGACAAGGTCGAAATATTGAGCGGCGCGGGCTCGGCGATTTACGGGTCCGACGCGATCGCGGGCGTCGTCAACTTCAAGATGAAGGAAAAGCTCGACGGCATCACGCTCGACTATCGCCACGGCCGTACCCAGCACGGCGGCGGGCTGTCGCACCGTTTCACCGCGACCGGCGGCTGGTCGACCGACCGTTTCAATATCGCTGGCGGGATCGAATATCTCGATCAACGCCCGCTCTGGGCGTATCAGCGCAAGATCCAGGACAGTACCGACGACGAGCCGGGCGGCGGCCTGCCGCGGCGCACCTTCCTCCGCCGCAACATGGAGGACGAGGTCTATATCGATCCGGGCGCCGACACCTGCGCCGCGCTGTCGAACCTCAACGGCGGATCGATCATCTATGCCTCGCGCCCCAACTGGGGCTATTTCGACGATGCGCTCGATGACTATGGCCCGGGCTTTTATTGCGGCAGCAAGACCTCGATCGGTTACGGCACGATCATTTCGGGCCGCAAGGGTTTCAACAGCTTCGGCACCATGTCGTACGAGCTGTCGGACAATGCCAAGCTGTTCACCGATTTCCAGTTCGGGATCAGCAAGGTCCGCCTGATGTACGACGTCACGAGCTGGAGCTTCGAAGGTTCGTCGAGCAGCTCGAACAACAGCTTCTACAACATCAATCCGGCCGTCGACTCGCTCGACGAATGGACGCGCCAGTTCACGCCCGAGGAAACCGGCGGGCTGGAAATGCAGCGCAGCAAGCAGACGACCTACAGCATCACGCCCGGTATCCGCGGCAATTTCGGCAATGCCTGGAATTACGAGCTGTCGTTCAACTACAGCCGCTACAAGTCGATCGTGCGCTGGCCGCAGATCATCGCGAGCAAAGCGAACGACCTCTATCTCGGTCCGCAGCTCGGCGTCGACGGCGACGGCAATCCGATCTTCGACGCCGATCCGACGCGCTTCTACACGCCACTGACGCGCGCCGAGTATGAAGGCATCTCGGCCGACACCGTCTACAAGCCCGTCAGCTGGACGAGCAATCTGCAGGCGACGATCACCAATGGTGAGCTGTTCCAGTTGCCCGCCGGCCCGGTCGGTTTCGCCGCCGTCGCCGAATATGGCAAGCAGGGTTACGACCTCAATCCCGACCCGCTCGCGCTCACCGACTATTATTACAGCTGGAAGGACAGCGACGGCAAAGGCAAGCGCAGCCACGCCGCGATTGGCGGCGAGCTTCGCGTGCCGGTGCTCGATTTCGTGACGGTGACCGGCGCCGGACGCTATGATCATTTCCGCTTCGGCGGGGGCAACACCGGCAAGTTCACTTACAATGGCGGGCTCGAAGTGCGCCCGACCGAAAGCCTGCTGTTCCGCGCCGCCTATGGCACCGCCTTCCGCGCGCCCGATCTCCACTATGTCTTCACCGGGCCGGGTAACGTCGAAAGCAGCGTCGACGATTATTATCTCTGCCGTTCCGATCCCAGCGAGGATTATGAGGACATCAGCGATTGCAGCTATTCGGGGACCGGCATCGTCGTGAACCGCAACGGCAACCGCGATCTCAAGTCCGAAACCGGGCGGACGCTCACCGCTGGCGCTGTTTTCTCGCCGTCGCGCCGCCTTCATATCTCGGTCGACTATTTCCGCGTCACGCTCGACAATCAGGTCGACGACCTCAGCGTCAACCAGATCGCGCGCGACGAAGCCGATTGCCGGCTGGGACAGACGCAGGCGGGAAGCGCGGTCGATATCAACTCGCCGACCTGTCAGGATGCGATATCGCGCGTCAGCCGCTTCACCACCGGGCCGTCGATCGGCGAAATCTCGTCGATCCGCGTCAACCCGATCAACATCGCGCGCGAAAAGACGAGCGGGATCGACGTCGCCTTCCGCGGCACGCTGCCGACCAGCTTTGGCGATTTCACGCTGTCGCTCGCGCACAGCCATGTTTTCAAGCACAGCTTCCAGCAATATCCGGGCGATCCTGTGATCGACAAGCTGGCGGCGGACAGCGGCTATTACCTGCCGCGCGACAAGTCGAACGGCAGCATCACCTGGGCGTCGGACGGCGCGCAGTTCACCTTCTCGGGCACGCGTCTCGGAAAACTGCCGAATTATGACGAAGATGCCTATATCAAGGCGAGCTACCTGTTCAACGCGACGCTGCAATATGATTTCACCGATCATATGCGCGGGTCGCTGACGGTGCGGAACGTGTTCGACAAGAACCCGGTGAAGGATCCGACCTGGACGGGCTATCCCTATTACAACACCAGCTGGTTCGACAGCGTGGGCCGCAGCGTCTTCCTGCAGCTGACCTACAAGCTCGGAGGGTCGCCGCTCTGAATTGCCTCCGGACCAACCGATAGGCCTGTTGGGGCCTATCGGTTTTGGTCGCAAATCCAGCCAGCCAAAAGCCATCAGTAACCTGCCGCATGATGGATCGACCGCCGTATGAGGACTTCCGAAACGATGCTCGGCCGGCGAGCCCTACTCGTTGGATCTGCGGCGCTGATCGCAAGCGGCCCGGTGTCCGTTCGCGCCCGTGCGGGAACCCATCACGCAGACGGCAATGCCGCATGGATTCCGTCCGATGAACTGGTTCGGGACCTTCCGCGCCTCATGCGCATCGCCGGGGTGCCCGGCGTCGCCATCGCGGTCGTGGACCGCGGGAGGCTCGCCTGGAGCAGAAGCTTCGGTGTGAAAAACTTTCTCACCCGCGACCCCGTGCGGGAGGATACATTGTTCGAAGCCGCGTCGATGACGAAGCCGGTCTTCGCCTATGTCGTGATGCGGCTGGCCGACGAACAGCGCCTCGACCTCGACAAGCCGCTCGCCTTGTATCGCCGGCCGGCGAATTTGGGGAACGACCCGAATCTCGAGCGCATCACGGCCCGGCATGTGCTGGCGCATTCGACCGGCCTGCCCAACTGGGCTTCCGAGCCGCTCGTCACGAGCAGCGCGCCCGGATCGCGCTACGCCTATTCCGGCGAAGCCTTCATCTGGCTCCAGCTGGTCGTCGAGACGATCATGGGAATGGGCCTCGGCAGCGTGATGCAGGCGAAGCTGTTCGGCCCTGCGGGAATGTCCCGCAGCAGCTTCGGCTGGGACGAGGCGATCGCAAGGTCGGTGGTCTTCGGCCATTCCGAACCTCCGGAAGGCGAGCAGAAGCTTCCTTCCCAGCCCACGCGCGAGCTGGGCGACCGGCTGCTCCGGATCGCTTCGAAGTGGCGCAAGCCGATCGCGTCCTGGACCTACGAGGATTCGGTCGCGGCGATGCGAGAGACAGATCCAAAGACGCCGCCGTCGACACACGACCTTCTGGTCAATTCGGCGGGAGGGCTCCTGATGACCGCGTCTGATTATGCCAAGTTCATGGTTCTCATGATGGATCGGCCGGGGCGGGCGGATTGGGAGATTAGCGACGCGGCCCGGCGAGCGATGCTCACGCCGCAGCTCGAAGTGCGCGGGCGCGACATTTCGCGAGGGCTGGGTTGGGAACTCGAGCAATCCTCATCAGGCCAGCTGTTCCAGCACAGCGGCAGCAATTACGGGATCTTCAAGACCCTGGGCGTCGGCGATGCGCGGAATGGGCGGGCGATCGTCGTCTTCACCAATGCCGCGAACGGAAATGCGCTCGCGTCCCGGATCGTTCGGCAGGCAACAGGTATCGACCGGTTGAAATCCCTGGTCTGATCAGCTTATCGAACCGGAGGATTGTCTCTTCAACCTTTCTCCCGGTGCAAGATCGATCGCGGCTGCCAGATCAAGGCCAAACCCTTATCGGCACCACGGCGGGTTGGAAGCGATGCTTCCGAACGCTCACCGCTCCATCACGATCATCGGGCTGCACTGGCCGGTTCCAGCCCGTCAGCATATGGGAACATAGCGGCCTTCCGGCGAGCCACGGGACAAGATGCTTCGATCAATTATCGGCGCCGATAGTCGAGAAGGAGGCCCAGAAGGCCGGCGACGCCCAGCGCCGATCGCGCCGCAATTCGCCCTGCGCTTCCTGAAATGCGGCCGGGACGGACAGGGAGGGATTGGCGGCGATCTTCCTGAAGAAAATCTCCATCAGCCGCGCTGTAGCTTCATCGTCGACGCTCCAATGCGATGCGATAACCTCGCGCGCGCCGGCGAACTGGAACGACCGTGCGACGCTGTTGAGGTTACGCGAGGCGATGCCCCTTTCCTCGGTTCCCGTGTTGCAGGCGGATAGAATGATGGCGGCGCGCGCCAGATGGAATTGCGCGATTTCCGACGCCGACAGAAAGCCGTCATTGTCCGATCGGACATTGCTGGCCGGCGGGGTCAGCACCAGCCCCGGTTCGGCCAGACCGCCGACCTGAGACGCCAGCAACCCATGGGTCGCAAAGGCGATGAAACGCGGCCGGCTTTCGCGCAAGGCTCCCCGGACATTCCGCTCTTCGGCTTCGCTTCCCATCAACAGACGGCTTCGAGTCGGGCCGAAGGATTGCGCGGCCATCTTCAGCTCAGACGCCGTACCCGGAAGCGGCGCCATCCCCATCAGCATATCGCGATTGGCGACCCCGCGGGTCGCCCAGTCGCCAGGAACGCTCGCCGGCTGGGCCGAAAGCACATCTTGCTTCCCGATCGCCGGATTGCCGATCCCCAGAAAGCCCTCCCCCTGCAAAGCCGGTGATTTGCTTGCCGACCGTCCTGCGCCGGCCGCCTCGCAGCCCGCATGGCGATGCTTTTGATCGACAAGCAGGCAGCGCTGCGCGCGCAGCATGGACACCGTCGCGAGCGACATGATGACGCGCTCGTCCGCCATCCAGACGGCACCCAGGGATTCCCGGGCCGGCGTTCGGGGGAGGAGGCCGAGCGGCAAGGCTGAAAGCGGTCCGCCGGTCACCGTAAAGATTCGCCGCCTGCTCCCCAAATCCTTTTCGACCGGCGCCACCAGATTGGCATAGATGCGATGCGCGCGTTCGAAATCGATGCCGGTGCCGCGATCCGCATATCCGTCGATCTCTTCCCGAATCCCGGACCGAATGGCATCGACGTCCGATTTCAGTTCGCGCGATCCATAGCCGTCGACGCGCGACCAGCCGGCGCTTTTGGAGGTGACCGCAAAGCTATAGCTCTTCTTTTCAAACGTCACGATCAGAAGCAAAGCTTCGTCGGCATTGAGCAGGCGCTGCAATCCGGTAAGCGACACGGCTTCGGGGTGCAGGAGATCCCAATAGGCCGGATCGCGGTCGCGAATCCGGGCCTCGATCGCCTCAATGTCCGCCAGCAGCGCGGCACGGCGCTCGGCAGCGTGCTGGCGTGCAGCGGGGTCGGGTTTTGCGGCGAGCGCGTCTTCGAAATCGCGTTCCGCGCGTGTCAAATCGGCCAGCGCGGCCTGCCGCTCGCCTTCCCAAACGGCAATTTCGCCGTCGCCGCGCGACGCCAGCACCGTCGCTGCGTTGAGGTTGATCGTCGATTCCGAAAGGGTCGCCAGCTGGACATATTCGAACGCCGTGCCGATCGCGTGAGGATCGGGTTCCTGCGCTTCCGCCACGAAGCTTGCCGCGGCTAATGCCAGCAGCGCGCCCGCGCGCCGTCCTTGCCAGGGGGTCTGGCGACAAAAGATACGCTGCCGTCCCGTCATTCGCGCCCCACCTCGCCCTCCAATTCGCCGGTTTCGGCGTTCCACAGCCAAAGCCCGTTCTCGCTCGATACAGCCAGGCGCGCGCCGTCAGGCGAAAAGGCGAGCCCCGAGACGCCCGCGACGAAAGTCGCCAAGTGCCGAGGTGCTCGAACCCCGCCCGCGAAATAGAGCCAGAGCCGGTTCTGCCGGGTCAGGGCATAGGCCCGCTTGCCGTCCGGGGAAAAGCGCACCGCATAGACGGGGTCTTCGGTGGTTCCGATGGCGCCCGCGACCGCCGATGCATGGCCGCCAAAGGCTTCAGTCTGCGCACGCTCGTCCTGCGCGGCGGCACTCCCTTCCAAATCTGCGACGACCGAGCAATCTTGCGCGCTCCAACGCGTCGATCGGGCAAGATTCGCGACCGCCGGTTCGCCGCGGCTACCCGGTGCAAAGGTCATTCCCAAACCGACGACTTCCGACCCGTCGGCGGAAAAGGCCAGCGCACCAAATGGGCTGACCGGCTCGCCCGAAGCCACTGTCATTTTCTTCACCGGCGCCGAACATAGTTCGTCCCCGCTGTCGGCCGACAGCAGCCTGAACGTGCCATCGTCGCGGATGTCGGCAACAGCGATGCGCGAACCGTTCGCATCGGCAGCGAGCAGGACGCCGTCGACCTTGTCCTGCCGCCAAAGCAGCTTTCCGCTACCGATCTCGAACGCCGCCGTGCCGCCGCCGTCAAAAAGGCCGGAAACGATCCCGACATCGCGGGACGTTGAAATCGTCGCGTCGCGGAGCCGGGCACCACCAGGGATTTTCGCCGAGCGCTCCAATATGTCGGGGTTCGAGGTCAGGAATATGTCGATACCGTCCGATCCGAGCGCCGCCACGCGCCGTCCGTCTCCCGAAATCATCACGGCCGCGTCCTGATCCGCGGGATATTGGGCGATCGGACGCCGGGTGGCGCTGTCCCATTGCCGCAGCGCCTTGCCGTCGCGCTCGCCAATAGCGCTCGACAGCGTGAACAGGCTCCGCGCGTCCGGGCTGAAGCCGAACGCGCGGATCTTCGCCTTGTGGCCTTGTGCGGAGGCATCCCCGCTCAGCCTGGCGGCCACGCCACCCGTTTCAGCGGAAAAGACGATAATGGCCCCCGCCTCGGAACCGCTCGCCAGCAGATCGGAATCCGGACTCCAGGCCAGACTGACAACGGTTCCATTGTGCCCCGAAAGCTGATGAAGAAGCGCGCCGCTCTCGGTCGAATAGAGTCGGAGTTTTCCGTCGGGACCGCTGACCGCGATCTTCGCGTCGTCGGGAGATAAGGCTGCCACCTTCACCAGGTCGCCCACCTGAATCGTCCGGGAGGCACCGGTCCGATCGTCCTCGATCGATATGGCTTGCAGCGCCACCCGCGCACGCCTGTGCCCGTCGCCGAACTCGATGGGAAGATTGCGATCGAACGCGGGAGGGACGTCCCCATATTCGGGTTTGCGCGCCGAAGCGAATGTTGCACCTTCGACATCCCACGAAATTTCGCGAGCATATTCGCGGCTTGTGAGCATCCTTCCGTCATCGGAAAATTCGAGGCTCCTTATCGATCCCTCGGGCCGCGGACTTATCAGCACCGGAGCGTTCGCCGCCCGCTTGCTCGTCGCCGCCGTGAGCGGCGCGAGACGCGATCTGGCCCAGTGGATGTCGATCCCGGCCTCGAACAGCCGCGCGAGGCTCAGATAGTCGACTTCTGCGCCTTGCGAACGCCGCGACGCAAGGCGCTTGCGACCGGCGGCTATGGCGCCCTCCACTTCGGTCTCCAGCATCGGCGTATGGCTTTGCCGCGCCAGCTCGACCGATGCCGCCAGTCCGATCGTCGTCAACAGGTCGAGCGAGTCATCGGGCAATTTCCCCAGCAACGCGGCCTTCGCGCGGGCAAGATCGTCGGCGGCATCGCCGATCGCACCGAGCGCGAGACGATCTTCCGCGATAGCCCGGCTGACTTCGGCGACGCGGACCGGATCGGGTCTTTCCGACTTTTCGAGCGCTTTGAGCGCAAGCTGGCGCGCGCCAACAGCGCCCTGCAGATCGCCCAAGCGGCGCAAGATATCCGCGCGCAGGTTCAATCGGCCGACCCGCACCGTGAGCGGCAGAATTCTATCGACGAGCGTGGAAAAACGGTCGAGCGCCGCGAGCGCGGCGATCGGGCCGTCGAGCGCCTCTTCGCCGCGGCTGCGCTGCAAGAGCAGCGATGCGCGCAGAGCTTCGGTTTCGGCCGTCAACCGAAACAGAGACAAGCGGCTTCGGGTGATTTCCAGCCCGGGCGCGAAACCGACCGTTTCCAGCTCGGTGAGGCTCGTCACATCGGACAGCCTGTTCAGTTCGAGATATTGCGCCTCATCAAGCTCGATGACCTCGCCCGCCCGATGCTTCGAGGCGCCGATGCGATCGAGAAAGGCCCCTAGCTCCTCGATATCGGCGGGCCCCAGCTCGATACGAAGCCTATCATAGCGCAAGACCCGTTCGGTTCTCGCGGCTGACGCGCCCGCCCGCTCCAGGTCGGCCAGCAGTGCCTCTACCAGCTGCATTGCTCGTACCGGTTCCCGGTCGTCCTTCAGCATCGACGCCAGCGTCAGGCGCGCGCGGGCGCTGCCCTCGGCATTGGGCATGGCAATCGCCGCTTCGAGGATCGAACGGGCATCGGCGCGTCGGCCAAGCGCCAGATAGGCTTCCGCCAGCCTGGTTCGCGATGCGGCCCAATGGGGTCCAAGCCTCTCTTCGGTGGCATCCGCACGCGTCAGGATTTCGACGATACCGGCTGGGCGCCCGCTTCGGACCGCTACCTCATAAGCGGCGCGCAGCCGGCCAACATCGCAGGCGATCTCACCATCAATGCAGAGAAGCTCCGCTCCGCTACGCAGATCGAATATCTGGGTCGGCCCTTCCCAACCAACCGCGAGCAGCCGGCCTCGCGCGACGAGCCGCGAACGATAGACATTGTCGAAGTTGGCGAACGCAACCGGCAGTTCGAGGGTGCGCTGACCGTCAAGCGACCGGACCAGAGGGCGGCTGTCGACGTCGGAAAGCAACGCGCCGGCAGACACATTGACATCTACAGGGGCGAAGGGCCTCGCCACGGCGACATAGACTTGTTGTCCGGATGCCAGCGAAAGAACGGATAGCTGCTGTGTGCCCATCCCCGTGCTGATCGCGATCACGACATGGGTTCCGTCCTCAGCGAAACCGCTGAACTCGCAATCCTCATCAGCCTCGCGAATCCGCGTCCATTCTGCTTCGCCGTCGATGCGGCGACGCAATATCCCGCAATTGTCGCTCGCCACCGCGATGGCCCCATCATCGAGAAACTGGCTGGCATCGATCGTCACGGGCGCTTGCAGGAGCCGTTCCTCGATCCCGGTCCTGGCATTGTGGATCCGCACCCCCTTGCCGTCTTCGGTTTGGGAAAGCAGATAGTTACCGTCGGGCGAGAAGGGAGAGGGACCGACCTTGCCGATCGTTGCCAGAATCCGGCCGTCGGCCGTGTCGAGCAGATAGCCCGGTTCTCGCGAAGAGCGCCGAAGCAGCATCGTCTCGCCGCCCGGCGATATCACGGGTGCGACGACAAGAGACGGATCGCCATCGGCGAAGGGCGCGTCGAAGACGCGAACGGAACTTGTCGAACGGCGCCACACAAGGACCCGCAAACGATCCTGCCCATCGACACCCAGCGCCACAACCTGGCCTGTATCGGGCGACGCCGAAAGGCCCCTCCATTGGAGGAGCGCCGCATCGACATGATCGACCTCTCCGCCCGTTTCGATCGATCGGATCGACAGACGTCCGGCGCTGTCGCCCGCCAGAAGCCATTGTCCGTCAGCCGACAGCCCGGCGATATGGTCGGCATGCGCGGCGTTCGGGCCAGCAAGCAGTGCCAACGCGAAAAGATACCGCCATCTTGCCAATGATGCCCCCTCCCGGAGATTGGCTATCATCCCTGCCGACGAGAATCCATCCGGTTGCCGGAGGGATCGGGTGAACAGCAGCATCCGTATCCGACCCGCGCCAAGCATCGCTGGCTGGGACCGTACTGGACTTCGATGCAGATAACCGCGGCTGGCCGCCTGCAGTCAGCCTCCTCTGGATCGCTGCCCCGAGAAAAGCGGACCTCGCTCTCGCTCAGGAAGGCCGGAAGCGGAGCGTTTCGACGGGGAATTTGAACGCGGGCGACGCGAAGCGCCGGTTGGGACAATAGCGATGAATCGTAGCGCCCTTGGCATTCCCATTGCGTACCGGCTCGCACTTCAGAGGTAGCCGATTCCGTCAGGCCAGTTGCAACAGGGATGAGCCGCAAGGCGCTGTGATCATCAAATGGCGACTAGCTCTCGCTTTTTGTCGAAGCGGCATCCGCACGCCACACACCGATGCAGAGCCAGGCGACCACGCTCCATGCACCGATGCTAAGGTGCCCGAACCAGGCGACGGCGCCGTAGCCAGCGCCGAACGCAAACCCGTCAAGCACGAGGACCAGCAGCAACAGCGTGTAGCCACCAACGCGCGCGCGGCGCGTTACGACGGGCGCCAGCTTGCGCCCCGCCATATTCGCCTGATGCCGCGGCATGGAGATGGCGAGAAGCGCAAAGCCGCAAAGCGCGAGGGTGATGGCAAGGAAATGGATCATGCTGCCGCTACCGTGTCAGACGCTTGCGGCGCCCGGCGCGGGGCACGCACGGATCGAGGACGCGCCGCCTTGCGCGCGGCCCAGCCAAAACCCGCCGCGAGCAGCAGCATGACGGCGTCGAAGGCGGCGAACAGCCAGTCGCCCGCCGCAAAGCTCGCGAACAGGTTGCGCGGCGTCGTCAGCGCGTTGACGAACGGAACCGCCGCGAACAGCAGCGCCGCGAGGGCAAGCGCTTCGATCCAAACACGTCGCGCCGGGCGAACCAGCGCCCAGATCAGCACCGCCGCCCAGGCGATGAACAGGCTATGGACCTCCCAGTCGGCGCGCGCTTCCATGCGCAGCGGCAGCAGGCGATTGGCGAGGAAATAGGTCGCGAGCCCCGCCCCCAGTCCCGCGATCGCCGCGACGTTCAGCCGCTCGACCAGGCGAAAGCCGAAATGCGGCCGTTCGGGATCGGGCAGCCGCGCGCGGCGCTTGACGGTCCACAGCACCAGACCACTGCCGACCATGATTGTCCCGCCGACCCCCGAGAGGAAATAGAGCCAGCGCAGCCCCCATTCGGCGAACCGTCCGGCATGAAGCCCGATCATCACGCTTTCGGTTTCGAGCGCCGCGCCTTTGGACACGCTCGCGTCGAGCCGCCGGCCGGTGGTGCCGTCGAGCGTCAGTTGCGGCCCGCGCGAACCGATCGCATCCTCGGGCGCGCGGGTCAGCGAGACCGTCGCGGTGGCATCGCCGGGGTTCGACACGCTCAGAAAGCCCACTCCCGCGCCATGCCATTCGGCCGAGGCCGTGCGCATCATCGCGCCCACGGGCGCAAGCGGAACGGGCTTCCCGCTGCGTTCGACCTCTTCGGACTGGGCGAAGACGGTGTCGAAGAAGCTGTCGGGGCTCGCATAATTGGCGGCGATTCCCCACGGCATATAGAGCGTCGCGAGCGTGACCAGCCCGGTGAAGGTGATCATCAGGTGAAAGGGCAAGGCCAGCACCGCGGTCACATTATGCGCATCGAGCCAGCTGCGCTGTCCCTTGCCGAAACGGAGCATGAAGAAATCGGCGAAGATCTTCTTGTGCGTGATCACCCCCGACAGGATCGCGACGAGCATGAACATCGCCGCGATGCCGACCAGATAGCGCGCCCAGATCACCGGCAGATAATGAAGGTCGAAGTGGAAGCGATAGAGGAAGGTCCCGCCGCGCGTCTCGCGCGCCTCGATCTTGCGGCCCTGACCGTCGAGCGTCGCGCTCGTGTCGCGGCGGCTGCCGCGCGGGCGGTCGCCATCGGGCTGCCAGAACACCTGCGTCGTCGCGCTCCGGCTGTTCGGCGGGGTGATGAACCAGCGTTTGGCGTCGGGCGCCGTCGTCTGGAGGAAACGCACCGCCCCCTCGGCCGCAACGACCGGATCGGGACGCCCCGTAACCTCGGGCTGCATCCAGCGGGTGATCTCGTCCTGAAAATAGGCTGCGGTGCCGGTCGCAAACATGGCGAAGAGCAGCCAGCCCAGCAGCAACCCCGTCCAGGTGTGGAGCCAGGCCATCGACTGGCGGAGCCCCTCCTTCACAGCCGTCCCCCCGTCACGATCGAGAGCCAGAGCCCGCCGCCGAGGAGAAGCCCTGCCCCGACCATCGCCAGCCAGAGCCGCACGACCGAGCGCACCGCGAAAGCGATCAGCGCGAGCACCGCGAACAGCGCGAAGGAAAAGAGCGTCGCCGCGACGCTCGCTTCCTCGGGGCGCATCGGAAGCAGCCGCGCGAGGCAGGCGATGGCGAGCGAGGTCAGCACATAATTGGCGGGGATCGCCGCGAGCGTGCGCGCCGCCACATTCCAGCGGCCGGCGCCCTTGGACCGGGATGCCTTGGTCGCCATCGTTCAGAACCGCCGCGCGAGACTGATCATGAAGGTGCGCGGCTCGCCGGGGGTCGTGCGGGTCAGCGAAGCGGTCGGGAAATAGCGCTCGTTGAAGATGTTACGGATATTCGCCTGCACCGACCAGTCGTCGAAGCGATAGAAGAGCGCGGCATCGACCAGCATGTAACCATCGAGATAGAAGGGCGTCGAGGTCGCCGAAGCGGTGCTCGCCGGCCGGTTGCTTTCATGGTGCAGCCCCAGCCCCGCGCCGAGATTGGCGAGCGGCCCCTGCTGGATCGTGTAGCGGCCCCACAGGTTGACGATATGGCGCGGCACGCTCGACAGGCGCGCGCCGACGAGCAGCCGGGAGTCGGCGGTGACCTTCGCATCGAGATAGCTGTACGCGGTGGTCAGCTCGACCCCGGGCAGCGTGCGCCAGCCGCCCTCCAGCTCGATCCCGCGCGTCCGCTGCTCGCCGGTCAGCACATAGGTGTTCGGCGGCGCGGTGGGCGAGAGGTCGGCGGTCGCGACATTGGTGCGGGTCAGTTCGAACAGCGTCGCCATCGCGCGTAGCGATCCGTCGGGGCGCGCCACCTTGATCCCGGCCTCGTAATTGACGCCGCGTTCGGGCGGCAAAGTCGACCCGTCGGACGCGCGGTAGCTGCCCTGCGGATTGAAGGATTTGGCATAGTTCGCATAGAGCGACACCGCCTCGCCGAGCATCAGCGTCGCGCCAGCGCGCGGGCTGAAGGCGGTATCGACGACCTTGGGGTTCGCGGTGCCATTGTTGTTGATCGCGCTCGACGCCCGGTCCCAGCGCCCGCCGAGCGTGACCGTCAGCCGCTCGCCGATTTTGATATGATCCTGAAGATAGAATCCGCGCTGCTTGGTGACGCTGGCATAGGTCGTGCCGGGCACTGCGGGATTGGGCGCGCTGACCGTGCCATAGACCGGATTATAGAGGTCGAGCCAATAGGGCCCCGGATCGAAGACATTGGTCTGGTCGCTGTCGCGATGCCCATAATCGAGCCCCGCCAGCACATAATGGCTGAGCGGTCCTGTCGCGAAACGCAGGCTGACGTTGGTGTCGACGCGGAAATATTCGCCATTCTCCTCGAACGGCCCGTAATAGAAGCGGCCGACCGAGCGGAAGTCGGGCGAGATGCTGCTGACGAACAGCCAATTGTCCCAGCTATTGTGGAAATCCTGATAGCGCAGCGACTGATGGACCGCGATCGCGTCGCTGAACTTGTGGTCGGCGACATAGCCGACGCTCCAATAGTCATTGTCCTGCACCGCCGGATATTTGCCGTCGTTGATCGAGCGCTTGATCGAAACCGGCCCGTTCGGATTGGGTAGCGCGGTGCCATAAGCGGTCGTCGGCGACCAGGGATTGATCTTGTCGTCGACATAACGGCCGAGCAGGGTGATGCTGGTGTCGGAGCCCGGTTTCCACGTCAGCGAGGGGGCGAGGAAAATCCGCCGCTGCCCCGAATAGTCGACAAAGAAATCCTGGTCGCGATAGACGGCGGTCAACCGCGCGAGCAGGCTGCCGTCGGCGACGAGCGGCACGTTGCCGTCGACCTGCATCTCGAACAGCTCGTACGACCCACCGGCGATCGACATATCGAGGAACGCCTCGTCACGCGGTCGCTTGCTGACGAGGTTGACGATGCCCGACAAGGGGCCCTGCCCGAACAGCCCCGACGCCGGCCCCTTGACCACCTCGACGCGTTCGAGCGCCGCCATTTCCGATGTCCCATAGCCGGTGTCGTCGAGCAGCCCGTCGAGATAGGTCGCGCCCGTCGAAGCGTTGAAGCCGCGAATATTGAAGCCGTCGAAAAAGCCGTAGGTGTTGTTGCGCGACACCCCGGCGACGTTGAACAGCGCGTCACCGAGCCGGCGCACGCCTTGATCCTCCAATAGCTGCTCGGACAGGATCGAGATCGCCTGCGATGTTTCGAGCACCGGGATGTCGGCCTTTGACGCGATCGCACCGTCGTGGGCGCGCTGCCCGGTGACGACGATATCGGCGCGGCGCATCGATGCGCCTTGCGCGTCCGCCTCCTGCGCGCTGGCGGAAACCGCCGGGAAACACAAAGCTATAGCGACTGGAAGGCCGATACCGGAACGCGCCATCTTACCCCTTTTCGATGATTCGCGCCGCACCTAACGATATTGAGAATTGATCGCAACTATATTGATAATGAATCGCGTTCGCAAACTTGACTGCAACCTTCAAAGCGCCGCGCACACGCACGCACACAAGCCGACCGCCTATTTTAGCTGGCTGCAGATAAGTTCTGGTAGTTCCGCTACCGCCGGACCGACGCGAAACAGGCGCAGGACATTGGCGCGCATAAAATAGGGGCGGGAAGTCTCGTCTTTGCCTATCGTACCGCCGCAGCGATTTTGCAGCTGATCCGCGCGGCCTTCGCTTTCATCACAAGCTGCCGGCCGGTGTCGCGTTCGATCGCGACAAAGGGCCGCCACGACGACATCCCCGGCGCCACGGCGACCACACGGACACCTCCGCCTGCGCCGCGCAAGAGGACCGCGGGCGGGCGCCGCTCCATCGCCACCTCTCCGGGCAAGTTGGTGCTGCGGCACCGTGCCCATGTTGCAGTCGCCCCGCCCGCCCCGCGCAACGCCCGCAATATGGCGAGGCGTTCGGCAAACGCATCGGCGACGCAGGCGTGCCCGTCGGGCTGGAACGCGCAGAGCGCGCGGCGGCGCACCCAGTCCGCCTGTGGCTCGATCCAGCCAGGATCGAGCGCCGCGAACGACAGCCCCGCCAAAAGGCCGTCCACTTCCGCATTTGCCGCGCCGAGGTCGCGGTCGTCGCAGATCATCGTGTCGATCGCATAAACGGGGCGCGCGCAATCGACCACCGGCTGATCGGGCGGTGGCGGCACGGGCGCGGGCGCTGCCAGCACGGGCTGCATCGCCAGCAGGGCCAGCACGACGCCGGCGACGCGCGACGCGCGGGTCATTTTGCCGCCTGGCTCGCCAGCACGGTCAGCTTGCCGCCGTTCGCGGGCAGCACCGACGCCTGCGTCACCAGCATCGTCGTCCCCGGCACGATCGCGCCCAGCACGGCCTTGCGAAAGGCTTCGGGCATTCGCGCCTTGTCCGCGACGCTCATGTCGAGCGGCCGCCCCTCGTCACCTTCGTGGCCGGGAACCGCGACATAGGCCCAATGGGGCGCTGTTCCCGCGGTGCCGGCCACATAGGTCAGGACATGCGTTTCGAAGCTCTGGTCGGGCAGCGTGACCCGCGCCCGGCCGATTTCGATCCCGTTGCGCATCACGATCGCGCGGCCGTCGCTGCGCGACAGGGTGATGGTCAGCGGCCCCGAGGGTGAGAGCTGGGGTTGCCAGCGATAGCTCTCGTCGTGCGCGAGCGGGACGTGGGATCCGCGGCCGTCGCCCCCAGGATCGAGCACGCCCGCCGAGGCGCCGCCGACCAGCGCGCCCGCGCGGCCACTGACAATGACCGTTCCGCCGAGCCGCGTCGTACCGAACAGCAGCTTCGAAAATTCGAGCGGCAGGTGGACGCAGCCATGGCTTTCGGGATAGCCCGGCAGGCCGCCGGCGTGGAGCGCGACGCCGTCCCAGGTCAGCCGCTCCTGATAGGGCATCGGGGCGTTATTGTATGTGCTCGAGCGGTGATGCGGGTCCTTCTGGAGGATCGTGAAGACACCGGTCGGGGTTTCGTGCCCCGCCTTCCCCGTCGATACGGTCGTCACGCCGATCCGCACGCCGTTGCGATAGACCGTCGCGGTCTGGGCCGAAAGATCGACGGTCACCAGCACCGGGCCCTTCGGCGAAATTTCCGGCGCCCACACCCATTCGCCCGGTTTCAGCCGCTCGGCCTGCCGCGCCAGTTCGACGGGCGAACTCGCCCGGGCACCCTGCGCCAATGCGCTCGCGGGAAGAAGCAGCGACAAGGTGACGAAACCAAGGGGAATGAAATGCAATGGCAAGAATTTCCCTTTCAAACGCGAAGCAGCGCGACCGGGCACTGCAGCGCATAGAGCGCCGCGAGCGCGCGAAAAACGATCACCTCACACCGATGGTCAGCGTGTAATTGGCGGTCTCGTTCCGGCGCGCGGCGTTGCGCATGAGATAGACGCGCACCTTGTAATCGCCGCTCGACGGGATCTGGACGCTGGCGCGATTGCCGTCGATCGAGCCGGTGAAGAGCGCGGCGTCGGCACCCGGCGCGATGATGTTGAAATAGGCCGAGGCATTGCTCGTCGTCAGCGAGACGGTCATCGTCTGGCCGGCACGAACGCCGAGCGCATAGTCGACCGTCTGATACCCCTTGATCGACGCCTTGATCGCCTTGGACGACGCGCCTTTGGCAAATTGCACGCGCTCGGTGCGGATCGGCGCCTGCGCCAGCGCGGGCACGGCGAACGCGGCCACCATGACGGCGGCCATCAGGGTCTTTCTCATCACCTTTGCTCCTCGAATCGGAGACCGGCAAGAAATGCGGTCCGTGCGAACAGATTCAGTATAGTTGGGGCCGGGTTTGAACTTGCAACCGGTTTCCATCCATGTATCATTGAATCGAAACTTGCAAAAGCGATGACGATTGGGAGACAGGGAGCGAAGACATCGCTTTTCCCGGCCCTGCCTGCTGGTCCTGTCTTGCCTGATCGCGTTTCGAGGAGGACAATGATGATCGTCCGGAAATCCGTGCTGCCCCTTCTCGCGACCCTCGCCATCGCATCCTTGCCGGCCTGCGGGTCGGGCAGTCCCGATACAAAGAAACCCGCGGGCGAATTCGCCTGGCCTGCGTCGCTCGTCACCGTCGGCGATGGGTATCCGGCCCTCGGCGCGCCGTGCCGCCGCGTCGGAGAATCGGCAGCGACGTCCGATTTTCTCGACGATTCGGCAACGCTCGTGGGCTGCCCCGGCCGCCCTGACGATCCGGCCGCCACCGCGATCACGACGATTGCCGGCGAGGTCGTGGGCGAAGTCGATGGTGTGACGCTGATCTCCGTCCCGGCCGAGCACGCTGCCGCGCCGGGCATGACCCCGCCGGTCCCCGCGCCCACCGACGACGGGGGCGATGAGGGGGGCGACGCGCTCGTCGCCGGGACCGACTTCAACGCCACCGGGACCGTGCCATGCGCGCGGCAGGCCGGACAACCGACCACCGAATGCCGGTTCGGCGTCGTGCGCGACGGCGACGGAAGCGCGACGGTCACGATCTTCTGGCCGGGCGGCGGACAGCGCGCGATCTTCTTCGACACGGCGGGCAAGCCGATCGGCTTCGACGCCAATCAGGCCGATGGTTCGGCGAAGGCGCAGCTCAGATCGCGGCGCGATTCCGACCTGAACCTGATTTCGATTGGAACCGAGCGTTACGAGATTCCTGACATGGTGGCCGTCGGCGACTAGCCGCGATGCCGGGAAGCGAGCCGACGTTCCAAATTATGACACTCTGCCGGTCGAACCGCGATCGCAACGAAAGGAGGCCCCGAAATAGGCACGCAACGGGTCGGCGGGCATGGCAAACCGGAGAATGGTCTGTTAAAGTTCACAATAACAGCTTGAGCATATGAACGGGGGAACCGTCGATGAAGCAAGATGCTGATACGGGGACGAGAAAAAGGGAACTGCGCCTCTTCCTCTTTATGACCGTGGTACTGTTTCCGGTACTCGCGGTGATCACCGTGGCTGCCTATGGCTTCCTCGTCTGGATGTGGCAGCTGCTGAACGGCCCGCCGGGGGTATGACCGAAACCGCGGCATTTTCGGCCGACCGACGCGCCTTTCTGCGCGGGCGGCCCGCGCCGCCGCCGCCGCTCCGGCCGCCATGGGCTCTGGCCGAGGCGCGCTTCGTCGATCTCTGCACCGGCTGCGACGATTGCGTCACCACCTGCCCCGAACATGTGCTGGGTCGCGGCGAAGGGGGCTATCCGCTTTTCGACCCGCAGCAGGGCGAATGCCTGTTCTGCCGGAAATGCGTCGACGCCTGCGACACGGGCGCCCTCGATGGCGGGCTCGCCGGGCCATGGACGATCAAGGCGGGCATCGCCCCCGCCTGCCTCGCGCAGAATGGCGTGACCTGTTTCAGCTGCCGCGATGCGTGCGGCGAGGCGGCGATCCGCTTTCGCCCCGCGGTCGGCGGCGCGCTTCCCGAACTCGACCTCGCGCGCTGCACGGGCTGCGGCGCCTGCGTCGGGGTCTGCCCCGTCGCCGCGATCTCGCTGGTGATACCGGAACATGGACATGGACCGGACCAGGCGCATGGATGACGAAGTCCATATCGCGAGCTTCATCGTCCACCACCGGCCCGATGCGCTCGCGGCAATCGAAAATCTCGTCGCGGCGACACCCGGCGCCGAGATTGCGGCGCGCGAGGCGGGGCGCGCGATCCTGCTCCACGAAGGCGGCGGGACGCGCGAACTGCTCGCCTGCATGGACGCGGTGCAGGCGCTCGCCGGGGTCGTCGGCGTCAGCCTTGTCTATCATCATGCCGAACCGCGCAGCGCGCTCGGCGACATCGTACAACCCAGCGCCGAACAGGGGAGCCGTTTATGACGACGCGCCGTGATTTCATCCGGGCCAGCGCGGTGGGGGCCGCGGCATCGGCCGCTGGCATCGCGGTTCCCGCCAGCTTTGCCGAAACGGCGGCGACCGCCGCGCCGGCCGGCGTCAAATGGTCGAAGGCGCCGTGCCGTTTCTGCGGCACCGGTTGCGGGGTGCAGGTCGCGGTGCAGGACAATCGCGTCGTGGCGACGCATGGCGATGCCGATGCCGAGGTCAATCGCGGGCTCAACTGTGTGAAGGGCTATTTCCTCTCCAAGATCATGTACGGCAACGACCGGCTGACGACGCCGCTGCTGCGCAAAAAGGATGGGCAGTTCGCCAAGGACGGCGATTTCGAGCCCGTGAGCTGGGACGAGGCGTTCGATGTCATGGCCGCGCAGTTCAAGCGCGTGCTGAAGGCGAAGGGTGGCACCGGGATCGGCATGGCGGGGTCGGGCCAATGGACGGTCTGGGAAGGCTATGCCGCGAACAAGCTGATGAAGGCGGGGTTCCGCTCGAACCATATCGACCCCAATGCGCGCCACTGCATGGCCTCGGCGGTCACGGGTTTCATGCGGACGTTCGGCATGGACGAGCCGATGGGCTGCTACGATGATTTCGAAGCCGCCGACGCCTTCGTGCTCTGGGGCTCGAACATGGCGGAGATGCACCCGATATTGTGGACGCGCGTCACCGACCGGCGGCTGTCGCACGATCATGTGAAAGTCGCGGTGCTCTCGACCTTCGAGCATCGCAGCTTCGACCTTGCCGACATCCCGATCATCTTCAAGCCGCAGACCGATCTTGCGATCCTCAACTATATCGCGAACCACATCATTCAGTCGGGCAAGGTCAACGAGGATTTCGTGCGCAAGCATGTTAGCTTCAAGCGCGGCAACGACGACATCGGTTATGGCCTCCGCCCCGACAATCCGCTCGAACTCAAGGCGAAGAATTCGAAGGACCCGACGGGCAGCACCCCGATCGACTTCGACGCGTTCAAGGCGTTCGTCGAACCCTATACGCTCGACTATGCCGCCGAACTCAGCGGGGTCGAAAAGGGCTGGCTCAAGCACCTCGCCGAACTCTACGCCGACCCGAAGGTCAAGGTGATGTCGCTGTGGACGATGGGGTTCAACCAGCACACGCGCGGCACCTGGGCCAATAATATGGTCTATAATATCCATCTGCTGACCGGAAAGATCGCGACGCCGGGCAACAGCCCCTTCTCGCTCACCGGCCAACCATCGGCGTGCGGCACCGCGCGCGAAGTCGGCACCTTCTCGCACCGCCTGCCCGCCGACCTCGTGGTCACCAACCCCGAGCACCGCAGGCATGCCGAGGAGATCTGGAAACTCCCCGACGGGCTGATCGTCGACAAGGTCGGCTATCATATCGTCGAGCAGAACCGGATGCTGAAGGACGGCAAGCTCAACGCCTATTGGGTGATGGCGAACAACAATATGCAGGCGGCGGCGAACCTCGAGAATGAGGGCTATCCGGGCTATCGCAACCCCGACAATTTCATCGTCGTCTCCGATCCCTATCCGACCGTCACCGCGCAAGCGGCCGACCTGATCCTGCCGACCGCGATGTGGGTCGAAAAGGAAGGCGCGTACGGCAATGCCGAGCGCCGCACGCAATTCTGGCATCAGCTGGTGAAGGCACCCGGCGAGGCGCGGTCGGACCTGTGGCAGCTCATGGAATTTTCCAAGCGCTTCACCACCGACGAATGCTGGCCCGCCGACCTGCTCGCCGCCAACCCGGGGTACAAGGGCAAGACGCTGTTCGAGGTGCTCTATCGCAACGGCAAGGTCGACCGCTTCGCACCGGGCGAGGTCGAGGCGGGCTATGCCAATGACGAGGCGGCCGCGTTCGGCTTCTATCCGCAAAAAGGCCTGTTCGAAGAATATGCCGAATTCGGCCGCGGTCACGGCCACGACCTCGCGCCTTTCGACGAATATCACAAGGCGCGCGGGCTGCGCTGGCCGGTCGTGAACGGCAAGGAGACGCGCTGGCGCTACAAGGAAGGCAGCGACCCCTATGTGAAGCCGGGGGCCGACTGGCAATTTTACGGCAACAAGGATGGACGCGCGGTGATCTGGGCGCTGCCCTATGAACCGCCCGCAGAATCGCCCGACGCCGATTATGATCTGTGGCTCGCGACCGGGCGCGTGCTCGAACATTGGCATTCGGGGTCGATGACGATGCGCGTCCCTGAACTCTACAAGGCCTTTCCCTCGGCGGTCGTCTTCATGAACCCCGATGACGCCAAGGCGCGCGGGCTGAAGCGCGGCGACGAGGTGAAAGTGATCTCGCGCCGCGGCGAAATGCGCAGCCGGGTCGAGACGCGCGGCCGCAACCGCGTGCCGGTGGGGCTGGTCTTCGTGCCGTGGTTCGACGCGGCGCAGCTCATCAACAAGACGACGCTCGACGCGACCTGCCCGATTTCGAAGCAGACCGACTTCAAGAAATGCGCGGTCAAGGTGGTGATGGCATGAGGCGGGCCGCAACACTCCTCGCGCTGATCGTCGCCATGGGGCTCGCGGCGTGCGGATCGAAGCATGAGGAGACGCCGCGCAAGGCGCCCGATGCGCCGGTCGTGATCACCGCGGCGGGACAGATCGACGGGCTGCGCCGCGGCGTTCCGATCGACAAGGAAGCCTCGCCGCTGCCGATGGCGCGCGTCGAGAATTTCGACCGCATCCGCCCGGTGAATTACGAAATGCAGCCGCCGACGATCCCGCACGCGATCGACAATTACCAGCTCACCGTGAACACCAACCGCTGCATGCTCTGCCACACGCGGTCGGCCGCGAAAAAATTCCAGGCGCCGCCGGTCAGCGACGCGCATTATCTGACGCGCGACGGCAAGATCCTCGAGCAAATCTCGTCGCGCCGCTATTTCTGCGTTCAGTGCCATGTCGTCCAGACCGACGCCGAACCTTTGGTCGCGAACCGGTACGAAGGCCTCAACACCACATTGGCGAAGGAGGAGAAGCAATGATCGGGGGGCGGCTTCGCGCGATCTGGCTGCGCGTCTGGGGCTGGATCAAGCCCTTCTGGACGACGGTGTGGCGGCCCAGCCTCCACTTCAGCATGGGGTTCCTGACGCTCGGCGGCTTCATCGCCGGCATCATCTTCTGGGGCGGTTTCAATACCGCGATGGAGGCGACCAACACCGAGGAGTTCTGCACCAGCTGCCACGAAATGAACGACAATGTGTTCGCCGAGCTGAAGACGACGATCCATTACAACAACCGTTCGGGCGTCCGCGCGGTGTGTTCGGACTGCCATGTCCCGCACAACTGGACCGACAAGATGGGCCGCAAGATGCAGGCGTCGAAGGAGGTGTGGGGCAAGATTTTCGGGTCGATCGCATCGCGCGAGAAGTTCCTCGACAAGAGGCTCGAGCTCGCCAAGCATGAATGGGCGCGGCTGAAGGCGAATGACTCGCTGGAATGCCGCAACTGCCATCAATATGATTCGATGGACCTCACCCGCCAGTCGCCGCGCGCCGGCCAGATTCACCAGCTCTATCTCGGCACCGGCCAGAAGACCTGCATCGATTGTCACAAGGGCATCGCGCATCACCTGCCGAATATGAAGGGCATTCCCCAAGGCTGACGCCCGCGCAAACTAGTCGTCCGCTTCGCGCTTCGCTGCGTTCGCCTGCCGCAGACGATTTTCACGTCTTGCCAGTTCCTCGTACCGGCACAGCGGTATCGCGGCCTTCGCGGCCGAAGGATCGGCGGGCGTTTCGCGGCGGGGTTTCTTGCCGGGCATGACGGGCATCACCCTAAACCATGCGCCGCGCACAAACAAATGGGGCGGCCTCGTTATGAGTGCCGCCCCAGTTATGTGGATCCGTCGGGAGAGGGAGAGGACGGTCCGGAGATTGGTGTCAGTCTGTCTTAGCGCGACGCCATCTGGCTGTCGGTTTCGACTTCGGCGACGCCGGCGATCTTCAGCGCGGCGCGGAACTGCTTGGCGGCGGCGCGTTCGTTGCCCGCTTCGCACAGCTTCTTGCCGGTCGAAACAAAGCGCTTGGCGCTCGACTGCTTGGCGCCTTCGACGCCGCCGGCGGCGACATGGGCCTGTTCGGCCAGACCGGCGCAGCGATAATCGCTACCCGACTGGGCGTAAGCGGGGCTTGCGGTCGCCATCAGGCCGGTGAAGGCCAGCGCCGAAGCGGCGACGATTGCGAAAGCGGCGGGAAAGCGGCGATAAGAGGAGAGCTGATAGGCCATGGGAGAGGTTCCTTTCGTTTCTTTGTGCAACCTTTTTAGTCGCGGTTGCGCAGATAGATAATCCTCTATAATCTGCAAGTGCTTTGAAGCAGGATTTAACAATCCCCCAAGGGGCGCTCGACGGGATCGAAGCCTTCCTGCGTGTTGCGGAAAGGCGCAGCTTTTCCGCCGCCGCCGCCGACCTCGGCGTCTCGCCCTCCGCGATCAGCCAGACCGTCAAGGCACTCGAAGCGCGCGTCGGCGCACCTCTGTTCATGCGCACGACGCGCAGCGTGGGCCTTACGCAGGCGGGCGAAATGTTCCTCGAACGCGCCGCGCCGGCCTATTCGGGGCTCGCCGATGCCTATGAGGCGGCACGCAATCTCGGCAACCGGCCCGCAGGGCGCCTCCGCATCAACCTGATGCGCGGTGCGGTCCAGCCCCTGTTCGAGCCGATCATCGCGGGCTTTTGCGAAACCTATCCCGAGATCGAGCTCGAAATCTATGCCGACGACGCGCTCGCCGACCTCAGCGCGGGCGGGTTCGACGCCGGGGTACGGATGGGCGAAGCGCTCGACGCCGACATGATCGCGGTCCGCCTGACCGGCTCCTTTCGCTTCGTCGTCGCCGCGGCGCCCGCCTATCTCGACAAATATGGCCGCCCCGAGACGCCGGAGGATTTGCGCGACCACCGCTGCGTCCGCTTCCGCCTTGCAAGCGGCGCGCTGATGCCGTGGACCTTCGAACGCGGCAACCGCGATTTCGACGTCGCGGTCACCGGCCCGATTATCGTCAACGATTGGATCGCCGCATTGGTCGCGATGCGCGCCGGGGTCGCGATGGGCATGATGGCCGAACCGATGGCGACGGCCATGGTCGAATCGGGCGCGCTCGAACTGGTGCTCACCGACCACGCCGCCTCGACATCGGGCCTCTTCCTCTATTATCCCGGCCGCAAGCAGGTGATGCCCAAGCTGCGCGCTTTCATCGACTATGTGCGCGACAACCTGCCCGACGACCTGACCGGCTGACCCGGTTTGGCGCGGTTCGATCGGGCGCGGAAACAAATCCCTTTGCCGCCAGCAGAAAATTTGGGCTGGCGCGCGAGCGGGAATCCCGGCAGCAGGTTGTCAATCAAAAGGGTTGGGATGACATATGACTGAACTTGCGGCTATCGACTTTACCGCGCTCCTGCCGTTCATCCTCATCGGTTTCGCGGCGCAGCTGGTCGACGGCGCGCTGGGCATGGCGTTCGGCGTCATCTGCAACACATTGCTCGTCGCGGTTCTCGGCGTGCCGCCAGCAACGGCGTCGGCGCGCATCCATGTCGTCGAAATCTTCACGACCGGCGCGTCAGGGCTCAGCCACTTATTCCACCGCAACATCGACTGGCCATTGTTTTTCCGGCTCCTCATTCCCGGAGTGATCGGCGGCGTGCTCGGCGCCTATGTCCTCTCGTCCTTGCACGCCGACGTCGTAAAGCCCTTCGTGCTTGGATATCTGGTGCTGATCGGCATCTGGCTGCTCATTCGCGGCCTGCTCTATCCGCCCAAGATCGCGAAGCCCAAGGTCGTCGCGCCCCTGGCTGTCGTCGGCGGCTTCCTCGACGCGGCGGGCGGTGGCGGCTGGGGTCCGGTTGTGACCTCGAACCTGCTCGTCCAGGGCGGCGAGCCGCGCAAGGTGATCGGCACGGTCAACAGCGTCGAATTCTTCCTCGCCGTTGCGGTGTCGATCGCGTTTATCGCAAACTTGGGAATCGAGGAAATCCTGGGTCCGACGCTCGGCCTGATCATCGGCGGCGTCGCGGCCGCTCCGCTCGGCGCGATGATGGCCAAGCGCTTCTCGCCCAAGGTCATGCTCATCATGGTCGGCGTCGTGCTGATCGCAACCAGCGCCTTTGGCCTCTATCGCGCGGTGATCTGATCTTTCCGGCTGCCGCCGGAAACCAAGATCAGGACCTAGTTCGCCGGCCGGGTCTCGTCGATCTTGTCGACCCATTCGGGGTAGAAGCTCGGTTCGCGCGCCGACCAGCCGGGCGCGGTCGCGGCGGCTTCGCTAATCGACTGGAGGAGCAGCTTGCGCTTGTCGGGATGCAGGTGCGGCAGCGATGCCGCGGCGCAAAAGGCACCGGGCAGCCACGGCCGCGCATGCGCGCCAAGCAGTCGTTCGTAGAGGAAGCGATAGGGGGCAAAGGCATGCAGCCGGTCCTGCCCGAGGTCGAACGCCGACACCGCGATCAGCGGCGCCATGAAATGTTCGAGTGCGTCGAGCCCGCTGTCGTCGGGAATATGCCCGCGGATTTCGATGAGCCGCTGATAGACGCGCGCCTGGACGCGGATCGCGGTTTCCTCGACCATGTCGCGCGACCAGCGCGCGATCGCATCGTCGCGTTCGAGCCCGATGTCGAGCGAGCGGCGGATGTAGCGCTGAGTCGATGCGGGGAAGCCCGCAAATTCCTTGATCTCTGAAAGGGACAGGTCGCCTGCGGCCGGTCCTGAACGCGTCGCCATGGTCATGCTCCCGCACAGCGCCCGGGGAGCCATCCCCCCGGAGGCCTGCATCAAACAGTCTGCCACCAAAATGGTTAGTGGCGGGTTAACCATGACGTTAGCGATCGTTCAGGCAATTTGGGGGCGTTGCGCGATGTCGCGGCGAAGCCTAATCAGCGTGTCTTGAATCGACAAGACACACGAGAGCCACATGTCGCATACACCGCAGCCGGTCATTTCCTCCACTGGCCTCTTCACCCCCGCCGAACGCATCTCCAACGAAGAACTTGTCGCAAGTTTTAACCAATATGTTGCGCTGCACAATAGAGAAAATGCAGCAGCGATCGCGGCGGGCGAAATCGCCGAACTTACTGAATCGAGCGTCGAATTTATCGAGAAGGCGAGCGGCATCGGATCGCGCTTCGTCGTCGACAAGGCAGGCATTCTCGACCCCGAACATATGGCGCCGCGGATCGCCGAGCGGAACAACAACGAGCTGTCGATCCTCGCCGAAATCGGCGTCCTCGCCGCGAAGGACGCGCTCGCGCGCGCCGGGCGTAGTGCGGCCGACGTCGATGCGGTGCTGTGCGCCGCGTCGAACATGCAGCGCCCTTATCCTGCGATGGCGGTCGAGATTCAGGACGCGCTCGGCATCGACGGCTTCGGCTTCGACATGAATGTCGCCTGCTCGTCGGCAACCTTCGGCATCCAGACCGCCGCCGACTATATTCGCGCGGGCCACGCGAAGAGCGTGCTCGTCGTGAACCCCGAAATCTGCTCGGGACATTTGAACTGGCGCGACCGCGACAGCCATTTCATCTTCGGCGACGTCGCGACCGCGATCCTCGTCGAGGACAAGACCATCGCGCCCGCGGGCCATTGGGACATCCTCGGCACGAAGCTGAAAACGCAGTTCAGCAACAATATCCGCAACAATTTCGGCTTCCTCAACCGCGGCCATGGCGGGATCGACCAGTCGGGACCAAAGAGCGACAAGCTTTTCGTCCAGGAAGGCCGCAAGGTGTTCAAGGAAGTCGTGCCGTGGGTCGCCAATCTGATCGTCGAACAGATGGAGGCTTTGAACCTCGAAGGCAGCGACATGCGCCGGCTGTGGCTCCACCAGGCGAATACCAACATGAACCGCCTGATCGCACAGCGCGTGCTGGGGCATGAGGCAAGCGATGACGAGAGCCCGACGGTGCTCGATACCTATGGCAATACCTCGAGCGCGGGGTCGATCATCGCCTTCCACCTCCATCACGAGGATATGACGGCGGGCGACACCGGGCTGATCTGTTCGTTCGGCGCGGGCTATTCGGCGGGAACGGTGTTCGTCCGGAAGACCTGACGCACTTTACGGAACGAACGTCGTGAACAGGTAGATCGCGAACAGCATCAGGTGGATCACCCCCTGCAGCACCGTGGTGCGGCCGTTCGCGAGCGTCTGCACCGACACGATAAGCGACAGGAACAAGAGCACGGTCGACTTGGCGTCGAGCCCGAGGCTGATCGGCAAGTCGGTCATGATCGACAGGATCGCGACCGCGGGGATGGTGAGGCCGATCGTCGCGAGCGCCGAGCCGAGCGCGAGATTGAGGCTGGTCTGAAGGCGGTCGGCCTTCGCCGCGCGCACCGCCGCGAGACCCTCCGGCGCAAGGATCAGCGCCGCGATCAGCACGCCGAGCACCGCGGGCGGCGCGCCCCAGTCGGCGAGCAGCGCCCCCATGATCGGCGACAGATTTTTCGCGAGCAGCACGACCGCGACGAGGCTGGCGAGCAGCAATGCGCCCGAAATCGCGGTGCGCTGAATGCTCGGCGGTGCGGCGTGCGCGTCGGGCTCACCGTCGCCGTCGGCATCACCGTCGGGAAGGAAATAGTCGCGGTGCCGAACCGTCTGCACCAGCGCAAAGGTGCCATAGAGAATCAGCGAAACGACCGCGACGAAGCCGAGCTGCGTCGCCGAATAGAAGGGCCCCGGCACGCTCGACGTGAAGTTGGGGAGGACGAGCGTCACGACCGTGAGCACCGTGAGTGTAGCAAGCGCGGCGCCGATGCCGGTCCGCTGGAAACGCTGCTCGTGATGGCGGATCGCCCCGCTGAGCAGGCAGAGACCCATCAAGAGATTGAGGATCACCATCACCGCCGCGAACACCGTATCGCGCGCGAGCGACTGCGCCTTTTCGGGTTCGGCCTGCATCAAGGTCAGGATCAGTCCGACCTCGATCACCGTCACCGCGAGCGCGAGGATCAATGTCCCGAACGGTTCGCCGACGCGGTGCGCGATGACCTCGGCATGGTGGACCGCCGCGACGACCGCGCCCGCGAGGATGAACGCGACCAGCCACGCATTGAGCGGCATCGCGAGGCTCGCCATCGCGGCAACGAAGCCCAATATGGGGAAGATGTCGTTGGTGCGGTCGGCGAGGCGCAATTTTGAAGTCATGCGACTTCTATTGCAGCCCCCTCCCCGCGTGACTACCCCCAGTCCGATTTTTTGGGGGACGGGATTTAATGTGCGCGCACGGGCAATCCGGCGGCGGCGAGCCGCGCATGCGCTTCGGCGATCGTCGCCTCGCCGAAGTGGAAGATGCTCGCGGCGAGCACCGCGCTCGCACCGCCTTCGATCACGCCCGCGACGAGATGGTCGAGATTGCCGACGCCGCCCGAGGCGATCACCGGCACGCTGACCGCATCGGCGATCGCGCGCGTGAGCGTCAGGTCGTAACCGTCTTTCGTGCCGTCGCGGTCCATACTTGTGACAAGCAATTCGCCCGCGCCGAGTTCAGCAAGGCGGACGGCATGTTCCAGCGCGTCGATGCCCGTCGGCTTGCGGCCGCCGTGGGTGAAGATTTCCCACCGGCCATCCTCGACCCGCCGCGCGTCGATGCTGCCGACCGCGCACTGGCTGCCGAAACGGTCGGCGATGTCGGCGACGAGCTCGGGCCGCGCGACCGCGGCGCTGTTCACCGCGACCTTGTCGGCACCCGCGAGCAGCAGCGCGCGCGCATCGTCGGCGCTGCGCACCCCGCCGCCGACGGTGAGCGGCATGAAACAGACTTCGGCGGTGCGGCTGACCATGTCGAGCAAGGTGCCGCGGCCCTGATGGCTGGCGCTGATATCGAGGAAACAAAGCTCGTCAGCGCCCGCGGCGTCATAGGCGCGTGCGGCCTCGACCGGATCGCCCGCGTCGCGCAGGTCGACGAAATTGACCCCCTTCACGACGCGCCCGTCGGCGACATCGAGGCAGGGAATGACGCGGACGCGGACGGTCATAAGCTCCCCTCCCACTTGTGAGAGGGGCTGGGGGAGGGCATGTCGTCAAGAGTCGGCGTGTAAAACATGCCCTCCCCTAACCCCTCCCGCCAGCGGGAGGGGAATTTCCCGCCGCGATCGCTTCGGCGAGGTCGAGCCGGCCGTCGTAGAGCGCACGCCCCGTAATCACGCCCTCGATGCCGTCGGCGACATGGGGACGCAATGCGTGGATGTCGCCCAAGTCCGCAACGCCGCCCGACGCGATCACCGGAATGGCGACCGCCTGCGCAAGCGCGACCGTCGCTTCGACATTACAGCCCTTGAGCAACCCGTCGCGCCCGACGTCGGTGAACAGCAAAGCCGCGACGCCCGCATCCTCGAAGCGGCGCGCGAGATCCTCGACGCGGACGTCGGAGACATCGGCCCAACCCTCGGTCGCGACCATGCCGTCGCGGGCGTCGACGCCGACGACGATGCGGCCGGGCAAATCGCGTGCCGCCGATTTGACGAATTCGGGGTCCTTCAGCGCCGCGGTGCCGATGATCACGCGTTCGACGCCGAGCGCGAGCCAGCGGTCGACGCCGGCGCGGTCACGAATGCCGCCGCCGACCTGCACCTTGCCCGGGAACGCCGCGATGATGCTCTCGACCGCCGCGCCATTGACGCTTTCACCCGCGAAGGCGCCGTCGAGGTCGACGACATGCAGGTGCGATGCGCCCGCGCCTGCAAACAGCCGCGCCTGCGCTGCGGGATCGTCGCCATAGACGGTAGCGCGCGCCATATCGCCCTCGGCGAGCCGCACGACCTGTCCGCGCTTAAGATCGATCGCGGGGAAGATGGTCAGGCCAGAATCTACGGGCGCCAATTGAGAAACCTTTCGAGCGTCGCGAGGCCATAGGCCTGGCTCTTTTCGGGATGATATTGAACGCCGACGATATTGTCCTTCGCCACCGCGGCGACGAAGCGCGCGCCATGGCTGCTGGTCGCGGCGACATCGACCGCGTCGGCGAAATGATAGCCGTGAAGATAATAGGCCTCGCCCGCGGCGATCACCGGATGCGCGAAGCTGGGCACGACGTCGTTCCAGCCCATGTGCGGGATGCGCAGGCCAGGCGCCGGATCGAACGCACGCACGGTGCCGCCGATCCATCCGAGCCCCGCGTGGCGACCATGCTCTTCGCCCGCGTCGGCGAGCAATTGCATGCCGACGCAGATGCCGAGGAAGGGCGCACCCTCGCCGCGCACGCGCTGTTCCATCGCCTCGACCAGCCCGGGAATCGCCGACAGTCCGTTCATGCACGCGGCGAACGCACCGACGCCGGGCAGCACGATGCGGTCGGCCTTCACAACGACATCGGGGTCGGCGGTGACGGCAACATTGTCGGCGCCCGCCGCGACGAGCGCATTGTGCACCGAGCGAAGATTGCCCGCGCCATAGTCGATCAGGGCAATGACGCTCATCGGCCGGTCCTAGAGGACGCCCTTCGTGCTGGGGATCGCATCGCCCTTGCGCGGATCGATTTCGACCGCTTGCCGCAGCGCGCGCGCGAGTGCTTTGTACATGCTTTCGGCGATGTGATGGTTGTTCTCGCCGTAGAGCATCTCGATGTGCAGCGTGATCCCCGCCGCCTGCGCAAAGCTGTGGAACCAGTGCGGGAACATCTCGGTGTCCATCTCGCCGAGCCGCGGCTGCGAGAAGGCCGACTTGTAAACGCAGTGCGGGCGCCCCGAAATGTCGAGCACGCAGCGCGTCAGCGTCTCGTCCATCGGCGCGTGCGCCTCGCCATAGCGCGCGATGCCGCGCTTGTCGCCGAGCGCCTTGGCCACCGCTTCGCCGAGCGCGAGCGCCGAATCCTCGACGGTGTGGTGCTGGTCGATATGAAGGTCGCCCTTCACCTGCATCGAGATGTCGATCAGCGAGTGGCGCGACAATTGCTCGACCATATGGTCGAGGAAACCGATGCCGGTGGACACCGAATATTCGCCCGTTCCGTCAAGATTGACGGCGATCGCGATATCCGTTTCCTTGGTCGTGCGCTGGACGGTGGCGGTACGCATGGCGCACGCCTTAGAGCCTGTATTTCACGTTGCAAGGCGATTCTCCCCCCTTGACCGGCGCGCGGCGCGCGTTCATCCCCTCGCCCCATGAGTGACGATGTACGCGACAGCCTGATTCCCTATGACGAAATCGTGCAAGATGCGCTGCGCGCCGTGGTCGGCCGCGTGCTCAGCCAGATCGTCGGCTATGACAGCCTGCCCGGCGAACATCATTTCTATATCACCTTCAAGACGCAGGCCGTCGGGGTCGATATTCCGGCGCACCTGATCGCCAAATTTCCCGACGAGATGACGATCGTGCTGCAGAACCGCTTCTGGGACCTGAAGGTCGAGGACGACCATTTCAGCGTCGGCCTGTCGTTCAACCAGACGCCGTCGATCCTGACCATTCCCTATGCCGCGATCACCGCCTTCGTCGACCCGTCGGTCGATTTCGGGCTGCAGTTCCAGGTCAGCGACGACGACGAAACCCAGCCCGAGCCGCATGACGAGGCCGACAACGACCGCCCCGAGGTTACGACCGAGGACGGTTCGAATGTCGTGACGGTGGATTTCGGCAAGAAGCGATAGCGCGATGGGCCCGCTCTGGCCCCCGAGCCGTTTTTGGCAATATTGGTCGCTCGCGGGCATGGTCGTGCTCACCGCCGCCTTCTGGTGGGGGGTTGAGGGCTATACGCTGTTCGAAGAAGCCACGACCCGCGGTGCGATTGCCGACGGGCTGCTGCGTTTCAGCCTTCTGATCCTGACCCCCGCGCTCCTGCTCGCATGGCTCGCCGCCGCCTGGCTGCGCCGCCGCGTCGGCGAGGGTGGATATTGGCAGATGCTGGGGCTGGTCGCGATGATCTGGGCGGGTTCGGTTCTGGTGACAAGGATGCTGGTGGCATGAACACGCGAATCGAAAGCGACAGTATCGGCGAAATCGAAGTGTCCGCCGACGCCTATTGGGGCGCGCAGACCGAACGTAGCCGGCACAATTTCGCATTCCCGGCGCACGAGCGCATGCCGATGCCGATCGTCCACGCGCTCGCGCGGATCAAGGGTGCGGCGGCGCGGGTCAACCGCAGCCACGGGCTCGACGCCGATCTCGCCGACGCGATCGACGCCGCGGCCGAAGCGGTGGTCGCCGGCCGCCATGACGACCAGTTCCCGCTCGCGATCTGGCAGACGGGCAGCGGCACCCAGTCGAACATGAATGCCAATGAAGTCATCGCGGGCATCGCCAACGAGGCACTCGCCGGGACGCGCGGCGGCAAGTCGCCCGTCCATCCCAATGATCATGTCAACATGGGCCAGTCGTCGAACGACAGCTTCCCGACCGCGCTGCATGTCGCGGTGGCAATCGAAACGACCGCACGACTGCTGCCGTCGCTGATCGAGCTGACCGACGCGCTCACCGCGAAGGCGGACACATGGGGCGATATCGTCAAGATTGGCCGCACCCATTTGCAGGATGCGACCCCGCTGACATTGGGTCAGGAATTTTCGGGCTATGCCCAGCAGCTCGCCGCCTGCCGCGGGCGGATCGAGGGCGCGCTCGCCCACGATATCTGCAAGCTTGCGCAGGGCGGCACCGCGGTCGGCACCGGACTCAACGCGCCCGCTGGCTTCGACGTAGCGATCGCCGCCGAGCTGTCGAAAAGCACCGGCATCGCCTTCGAACCCGCACCCAACAAGTTCGAGGCGCTCGCATCGAACGATGGGCTCGTCTTCTTTTCGGGCGCCTTGAACACGCTCGCCGTCGCGCTGACGAAGATCGCGAACGACATCCGCCTGCTCGGCTCGGGCCCGCGCGCGGGGCTTGGCGAGCTCGACCTGCCCGCGAACGAGCCGGGCAGCTCGATCATGCCGGGCAAGGTCAACCCGACGCAGTGCGAGATGCTGACGATGGTCGCCGCGCAGGTCATCGGCAACCATCAGGCGGTGACCGTCGGGGGGCTCCAGGGCCATCTCGAACTCAACGTGTTCAAGCCACTGATCGGATCGAACGTGCTGCGTTCGATCGAGCTGCTCGCGATCGGCATGGCGGGCTTCACCGAACATTGCGTCGTCGGGATCGAACCCAATCTCGCGCGCATCGAGGAGCTGATGAACCGCTCGCTGATGCTCGTCACTGCGCTCGCGCCTGAAATCGGCTATGACAAGGCCGCGAAGATCGCAAAGCACGCGCATGAAACGGGCAGCACGCTGAAGGAAGCCGCGCTCGACCTCGGCTATGTCGATGCCGCGACCTTCGACCGTGTCGTCGACCCGCGCGCGATGCTCGGGCCCGACGGCTGAACGGGAACCCGCAGGGCCTTCCGGGGATTGATGAGGGGAAGGAGAGATGAAGATGATCGGTCGGATCGTAGGCGGCGTTCTCGGCAGCGCCATTGGACGCCAAAAGGGCAATCATCCCATGGCCGGTGCGGTCATCGGCGCGGGAACGCTTTTTGCAGCACGGCGCCTGTTCCCGCAGCGTTACGCGGTTCTCGCGGCGACCGTCGCGGCGGGCTATCTCACCAAGAAATGGGCGGAGCGCGCCGAGGCCCGCAAGAAGGCGGCCGAGGCGCATGCGCTCGACCCCGAACTCGCGAATGCGGGCGTGGTCGATACTTATGCCGGAACGGCCAAAGTACCGACCGACGGGCAGACGATCGGCGATGCGCTGCCGCCCGCGATCCCGGTGGACTCGGAAGGGCGCAGCACCGCGATCCACTAAAAACACGTCGTCCCTGCGAAGGCAGGGACCGTAGGCATCCTTCAGCCGGGCTTAAAGTGGCAAGCCGACAGCGGCCCCTGCCTTCGCAGGGGCGACGCTATTCTCACCCGTCCGCCTGCCATTGCTTGATCGCCTCGACCGGCGACACGAGCATGAGGACATTGAGCGTCAGATTGTCGCGGATCGTCCACAGCGTGAAAAGCTCGAACGCGATCGCCAGCGCCACCGTCGCCCACCAACGCATCTTGCTGGCAGCGACGAAGCCCAGCACCATGAACAAAGTGTCGCTCACCGAATTGAGGATCGAATCGCCCGAATAGCCGTAGGCCATCGTCACCTCGCGATAGCGATCGATGATGATGGGCGAATTTTCGAGTATCTCCCACGCTGCCTCGATCCCGATCGCCAGCGCGAGCGCGATCCACAGCGGCTGGCGCGGGATCAGCCAGCGCGACACGCCGAAGAAGATGAAGCCGTGGATGACATGGCTGAAGCTGTACCAGTCAGAAATCTGCTGGCTGTTCTGGTTCGACTGTACCACACCGTGCCACAGGCTGACGGTGCCGCATGGACAGATAGGCGGGCGCCCCATCGCAAAGAGAATGGCGGCGAAGATCGCGACCAGCCCTGCTGCGACGAGCCATCCGGTTCGTGAAATTCCTGCCATGCCCCGCCCCCTTCGCGCTTGACCAGTGGCGCAGCTTTGGCGAATAGCGCCCATGGCTGAAAGCGTCCACCTGAACCGCCGCGGCGTGTTGTTCGTCCTCTCGTCGCCCTCGGGCGCGGGCAAGACCACCATCTCGCGCATGATGCTCGAGGCCGACAAGGATATCGCGCTGTCGATCTCCGCGACGACGCGTCCGCCGCGTCCCGGCGAAATCGACGGCGTCCATTATCATTTCGTCGACACCGATACCTTCAAGAAGATGGCGGCCGACGGCGAGTTCCTCGAATGGGCGCATGTCTTCGGCCACCGTTACGGGACGCCGCGCGCGCGGGTCGACGAACTGCTCGATGCGGGCAAGGACGTGCTCTTCGACATCGACTGGCAGGGCGCGCAGCAGCTTTATCAGGAGGCCGGCCCCGACGTCGTCCGCGTCTTTGTCCTGCCGCCAACGATGGAAGAACTCGAACGCCGTCTGCGCAGCCGCAACACCGACAGCGACGAGGTGATCGCCGCGCGCATGGAGCGCGCCGCGAACGAGATCAGCCACTGGGATGGCTATGACTATGTGCTGATCAACGACAATGTCGAAGGCTGCTTCGACGAGGTCCGCGCGATCCTGCGCGCCGAGCGGCTGAAGCGCCGCCGCCAGATCGGCCTGATCGGCTTCGCGCGCGACCTGATCCGCTCGGTCCCCGACGCCGACAAGAATCTCTAAACCGGCTTCACCATATTTGCTTCGAGTTCCGCGACCATCTCGGCGCGGAGCGGTTTTGCCTGTCCGTCGGTGCGGCACACGACGACCGTGTCGCAGGTCGCGATCGCACGGCCGTTCTGGAACATCGCCTGCACGATCGTCCAACTCGAGGTCCCGAGCCGGCCGATGCCCGTCGCCATCTGCACGGGATCGGGGAAATTGCCCTCGGCGAGATAGTTGATCTCGACCGCGGCGACCATCGTCCGCTCGTTCGCGGGACGCTCATCCCATGGACGAATTTGCCGGTTGAGCAGCACCCGGCCGCTCTCGAACAGCGCGGCAAAGGCCACATTGTTGAGGTGGCCGTTGATGTCCATGTCCTGAAAACGCGTCTGCAATTCGATGCAGACGGGGTAGCTGGCGGCGTCGAGCCGCCAGCTTTCCGGTTTGGGCATGTCAGCGCGGCGCCATGCGGATGCCGCCGTCGAGGCGGACGTCCTCGCCGTTGAAATAGCCGTTCTCGATCATGCACATCGCAAGATTGGCATATTCCGCGGGGACGCCGAGGCGCTTGGGGTTGAGCACCGAGGCGCCGAGCGCGTCGCGCACCGGCTGCGGCGCGCCGGCGAGCAGCGGGGTATCGAAGATGCCCGGCAGGATCGTGTTGACGCGGATATTCTCGTTGCCGAGGTCGCGCGCGATGGGGAGCGTCATGCCGACAACGCCGCCCTTCGACGCCGAATAAGCCGCCTGGCCGATCTGGCCGTCTTCGGCCGCGACCGAAGCGGTGTTGACGATCGCGCCGCGTTCGCCGTCTTCCATCGGGTCGAGCGTCAGCATGCCCGCCGCGGACTTGGCGATGCAGCGGAAGGTGCCGACGAGGTTGATCTGGATGATCCAGTTGAACGCATCGAGCGGGAAATGCTTGATGCTGCCGTCTTCCTTGCTGCGGCTCGCGGTCTTGATCGCGTTGCCGGTACCCGCGCAATTGACGAGGATGCGTTCCTGACCGTGCGCTTCGCGCGCCTTGGCAAAGGCGGCGTCGACCGATGCGTCGTCGGTGACGTTGCATTCGCAGAAGATGCCGCCGAGTTCGGCCGCGATCGCGAGGCCCTTTTCTTCCTGCAGGTCGAAGATCGCGACCTTGACGCCCTTCGCGGCAAGCGCGCGCGCGGTAGCGGCGCCGAGGCCCGAGGCACCACCGGTGACGACGGCGGATACGGTGGAATCGAGTTTCATGGGTTTCTCCTGAAAAAGCCCTCCCCTTCAGGGGAGGGTTTGGGTGGGGCATGTCGTGGGAATGCCGACTAACAGGCCCTCCCCCGACCCCTCCCGCAAGCGGGAGGGGAGATAATAATTACAGCCGCTCGATGATCGTGACGTTGGCCTGGCCGCCGCCTTCGCACATCGTCTGCAGGCCATATTTGCCGCCGGTCGCATCGAGCACGCCCAGCAAAGTCGCCATCAGCTTGGTGCCCGAGGCGCCGAGCGGGTGGCCGAGCGCGATCGCGCCGCCATGCTGGTTGATCCGCGCGGGATCGGCGCCCAGATATTTGAGCCACGCCAGCGGCACCGGCGCGAACGCCTCATTGACTTCATAGGCGTCGATGTCGCCGATCTTCATGCCCGCCTTCTTGAGCGCGCGTTCGGTCGCGAACAAAGGCTCTTCGAGCATGATCACCGGATCGCCCGCGGTCACCGAAATATGGTGGATGCGCGCACGCGGGGTCAGATTGTGATCCTTGAGCGCCTGCTCCGACACGACGAGCGCCGCTGAGGCGCCATCGCAGATCTGGCTCGCCGACGCCGCGGTGATCGCGCCGCCTTCCTGAAGCAGCTTGACCCCGGCAATGCCTTCGAGCGTCGCGTCGAAACGGATGCCTTCGTCGACCAGATGGACCTGACGGCCCTCGGGCGTGTCGATCTCGACCCCGACGATCTCGCGCTTGAAATGGCCCGCCTCGGTCGCCGCTTTGCCGCGGCGATGGCTTTCGAGCGCATAGGCGTCGAGGTCTTCCTTGGTGAAGCCATGCTTCTTCACGATCATCTCGGCGCCCATGAACTGGCTGAACATGATGCCGGGGTATTTTTCCTCGAGCCGCTCGGATTTATAATGGCCGAGCCCTTCCTTGATGAACAGGGTCGCGACGGTGCCCATCGGAACGCGCGTCATGCTTTCGATGCCGCTTGCGAGCACGATGTCCTGCGTGCCCGACATCACCGCCTGCGCGGCGAACTGGATCGCCTGCTGCGACGAGCCGCACTGGCGGTCGATGGTGACCGCGGGGATCGAGTCGGGGAGGTTCGACGCGAGCACGGCGTTGCGGCCGAGATCCATCGTCTGCTGGCCGCCCTGCGACACGCAACCGGTGATGACGTCGTCGATCGCCTTGGTGTCGAAATCATTGCGATCGGCGATCGCGTCGAACACCGCGGCGCCAAGGTCGACGGGGTGCACACCCGCGAGGCGGCCGCCGCGCTTGCCGCCCGCGGTGCGAACGGCATCGACGATATAAGCAGTAGCCATGGGAGAATTCCTTTCACCTTCTTCCCTCTCCCCTTGCGGGAGAGGGATGTGGAGACTTGGCAGCTTGCTGCCTAGTCCGAGCTGGGAGAGGGGGCGCGTTGCAACGCCAAGGTAAGCCCCCCTCTCAAGACTTGCTAGGCGGCACGCCGCCAAGCCAAGTCTTTCTCTCCCGCAAGGGGAGAGAAAATATCTTCAGAGCTTGCGCCCGATCAATTCCTTCATAATCTCGTTCGTACCGCCAAAGATGCGCGTCACGCGCGCGGCGCGCCAGGCGCGGGCGATCGGATATTCGTTCATATAACCCGCGCCGCCGTGGAGCTGGAGGCATTTGTCCATGACTTCCCATTGAAGGTCGGTGTGCCACAGCTTCGCCGCGGCGCCTTCCTCGGGGGTCAGTTCCTTCTTCATGTGACGGTTCAGCGCCCAGTCGAGGTGCGCCCAGCCGACCTGCAGCTTGGCCTTCAAATCGGCGAGCACGAAGCGCGTGTTCTGGAAATCGAGGATCGGCTTGCCGAATGCCTTGCGGTCGCGGGTGAATTCGACCGTGTCGTCGAACGCGCGCTGCGCCGATGCCTGCGCCGACACCGCGATCGACAGACGCTCCTGCGGAAGCTCGCTCATCAGATAGATGAAGCCCTGCCCCTCTTCGCCGAGGCAGTTGGTGATCGGCACGCGGACGTCGTTGAAGAACATTTCCGACGTATCGGCCTCGTCCTGCCCGATCTTGTCGAGGTTGCGCCCGCGCTCATAACCTTCGCGGTCGGCTTCGACGAGCACGATCGACACGCCCTTCCACGCCGGCTGGACCTCGGTGTCGGTCTTGACGCAGACGAGGATCAGGTCGGCGTTCTGGCCGTTGGTGATATAGGTTTTCGACCCGTTGATGACATAATGATTGCCATCCTTCTTCGCGGTCGTGCGCATTCCCTGAAGGTCGCTGCCGGTGCCCGGTTCGGTCATCGCGATCGCGGTGATCACCTCGCCCGACACCATCTTGGGCAACCAGTGCTTCTTCTGCTCCTCGCTGCCATATTTGACGATATAGCTGGTGACGATGTCCGATTGGAGCGAGAAACCCGTCGTCGCGCGGCCATAATAGGCGCTTTCTTCGTCGACGACCGCATTATAGCCGAAGTCGAGGCCGAGCCCGCCATATTCCTCGGGCACCGTCGGGCACAGCATGCCGAGTTCGCCCGCCTTGGGCCAGATGTCCTTGGGCACGATGCCGTCCTCGGCCCATTTCGCCGCATTGGGGGCGACTTCCTTTTCGAGGAACTGGCGCACCGTGGCGCGAAACGCCTCATGGTCTTCGGAGTAGGCGGAGCGCGACAGATTATCGAGCGACATATTGTTCCTTTCCCTGAGAACGGCCGAACGCAAGCGGGGAGTCGGCCGCATCTTTCCCGCTCAAAAGACCTTACGTTTACGTCCACGTCAAGTAGAAAGACGCTACGGCACGAGACTCTTTCGTCGCCGCCTTATCTTTCCTCGTCATCCCGGACTTGATCCGGGATCCATTCCTTCGGGCGCTGTGTGAATGGACCCCGGATCAAGTCCGGGGTGACGAAGGAGGAGCCGCATCCTTTCGTTACTGCCGAATAGGTTTGCAGCCGCTGGGCAGCATCGGCGGGTCGCGCTAAGACCCGGCGCATGGTTCAACTGCTTCTCGACGCCGGCGCCTTGCTCGGCGAATCTCCCGTCTGGCACGCCGCCGAAGCCCGCCTCTATTGGGTCGATATCGATGGCCGCGAAATCCACCGCACCGATCCGGCGACCGGAGCCGACGAGATGATGGAGCTTGCCGAGCAAATCGGGTGCATCGCGCCGCGCGCGCGCGGCGGGCTGGTCGCGGCGCTCGAAAATGGCTGCGCGCTGATCGATAGCTGGGGCACTGCGCCGCGCGCGTTCGGCCCGGCGGTACTCGCGGGCAAACCCGAACAGCGCTTCAACGACGGCCGCGTCGATGCCGCGGGCCGGCTCTGGGTCGGCAGCCTGACGAGCGACAAGGCGAACCCCGCCGCAACGCTCTATCGGCTCGATCCCGACGGCTCGCTGACCGAAATCTTCGGGCGGCTCACGACAAGCAACGGCGCCGCCTTCAGCCCCGACGGCGGCACCTTCTACCACGCCGACACCCCGACCCACGCAATCCGCGCCTATGACGTCGACCCGGTCGCGGGCACACTCAGCAAAGGCCGCATCTTCCACCAGTTCGAGCTGGGCAAGGGCCGTCCCGACGGCGCGGCGGTCGATGCCGAGGGCTGCTACTGGTCGGCGCTGTGGGACGGCTGGCGCGTCGTGCGCTTCTCGCCCGCGGGCGAACTCATCCAGACCGTCGAGCTGCCGGTCCAGCGACCGACGATGATCGCCTTTGGCGGACCCGACCTCAAGACCGCGTTCGTCACCAGCGCGGGCAAGAACCTGACCGACGAGGAGCGCGCGAAGCAGCCGCATGCGGGCGGCGTGTTCAGCTTCCGCGTCGACGTGCCAGGATTGATCCAGCAGGATTTTGGCGCTTAGGCGGCTTGCACCCCCCTGTCATATAAGGTTAAGGCGGCCCCCGACATGGTTTCGTTCGAAACCTTATCCTCCGGGGAGATTTATCGATGTCGCGCACCGCGCAGCCTTTTGCCCGTCATTTGTCGATCATGCTTGCATCCACCGCGATGATCGTGGGTTATAGCCAGATGACCACCGCAACCGCCGCCGAACCGACCGCCGCCGCAAAGCTGACCCCCGCCACGCCCGCGGGCCAGAACCCGATGCTCCAGCCCTGGACAGGCCCCTATGAAGGGGTGCCGCCGTGGGACAAGATGGACCCCGAACTATTCCCCGACGCCTTCGTCAAGGGCATGGCCGAGACCAAGGCGCAGGTGCAGGCGGTGATCGACAATCCCGCCGCGCCGACGTTCGAGAATACGCACGTCCCGATGATGCTCGCGGGCGACACGATGGACCGCCTGTTCGCGCTGTGGGGCGTGCAGACGTCGAACAAGTCGAACGACCGCGTCGAGGACATCGACGCCGAATGGAGCCCCAAGCTCACCACCTTCTACACCGAACTGTTCCTCGAGCCGAAGCTCTTCGCTCGCTACAAGGCGGTGTACGACAAGCGGAACAACAGCGGCCTCAACGCGCAGCAGATCCGCATCGTCGAGCGCAGCTATGACGAGATGGTCCGCGACGGCGCGAACCTGTCGCCCGCTGACAAAACGAAGCTGGTCGAGATGAACTCGAAGCTCGAAGGGCTGTTCTCGGCCTTCTCGTCGAAGCTACTCGGCGATGAAAAGCTCTACACCTTCGTCACCGACAAGGCCGAACTCGCGGGCCTCGAGCCCGGTTTCGTCGCCTCGCTCGCCGCGGCCGCCGAAGCCAATGGCAAGCCCGGCCAGTGGGCGATCAAGAACACCCGCTCGTCGGCGCAGCCGGTGATGCAGAACGCGACCAACCGCGCGCTTCGCGAGCGCGTCTACAAGGCGTTTATCAGCCGCGGCGACAATGGCGACGCCAACGACACCAACGCAACGATCGTCGAGATATTGAAGCTGCGCCAGCAGCGCGCCGAACTGCTCGGTTTCCCGACCCACGCGCACTACCGCATGGCCGACACGATGGCGAAGACGCCCGAAGCCGCGATGGGGCTGATGATGAAGGTCTGGCCCGCCGCGGTCGCGCGCGTGAAGGAAGAGGTCGCCGACATGCAGGCGATCGCCGACGCCGAAGCCAAGGCCGGCAAGGGTCCGAAGCTCACCATCGAGCCGTGGGACTATCGCTTCTATTCGGAGAAGGTCCGCAAGGCCAAATACGACCTCGATGAAAGCGAGGTGAAGCCCTACCTCCAGCTCGACAAGCTGCGCGACGCGATGTTCTGGTCGGCGGGGCAGCTCTACGACCTCGGCTTCCGCGAGAATACGGGCACGATCCCCGTCTTCGACCCCAAGGTCCGCACCTTCGAAGTCTATAATCTCAAGACGAACGAGAATGTCGGGGTCTTCTATCTCGACAATTTCGCACGCGACGGGAAGCGCTCGGGCGCGTGGATGACGACCTATCGCAGCCAGCAGACGCTCGGCGGCGAGCGCAACGTCCTCGCGTCGAACAATAATAATTTCACCGAAGCCGCGAAGGGCGAGCCGACGCTGATCAGCCTCGACGATGCGACGACGCTGTTCCACGAATTCGGCCACGGCATCCATTATCTGCTGCAGCATATCTATTACCCCGCGCTCGCCGGGGTGCCGCGCGACTTTGTCGAATATCCGAGCCAGGTGAACGAAAATTGGCTGATGACGCCCGAAGTGCTGTCGAAATATGCGACGCACTACAAGACGGGTGAGCCGATGCCGCAGGCGCTGGTCGACAAGATCCTCGCCTCCGACAAGTTCAACCAGGGCTTTTCGACCGTCGAGTATCTGTCGAGCGCGATCGTCGACATGAAGCTGCACGACCGCAAGACGCCGCCGACCGACGTCGACAAGTTCGAGCGCGAGACGCTCGCCGAAATCGGCATGCCGAAAGAGCTCGTGATGCGGCACCGCCTGCCGCAGTTCGGCCATTTGTTCAGCTCGGACGCCTATTCGGCGGGCTATTACTCCTACCTCTGGTCCGAAACGATGGACGCCGACACCTGGGCGGCGTTCACCGAAGCCGGCGGCCCGTGGGACCGCAAAGTCGCGGACAAGTTCCGCACCATCCTGCTGATGACGGGCAATGAAACCGACCGCGCCGAAGCGTATCGCGCCTTCCGCGGCCGCGATCCCGACGTGAAGGCGCTACTGAAAAAGCGCGGTTTCCCGAGCGAATAAGCGAACGATACCGGGGAGGCAAAGGGGGCGATTTCGTCCCCTTTGTTTATCCTAATTCACCTTATTCTTCATGCTCAGGGCCGCGAACAAATGTCCGGTCGACAGCGTTCCTGTCCTGAGTTTCCACTCGGGAGCGACCCGCATAAGGAAGTAATTCCAGCTCTCCGGGCTCCAGAAGTTGATGTGACCCGCGTAGGAGTCAAACTCCGCATGATATTCCTTGGCTGGGAATTGATCCTTCCGCCCATCGGGCACCGTCAATATGAGCGTGCCATCGGCGGACACCATATCGAGCAGACGGCGGACGACCGCTTCGGGATCGACCGTGTGCTCCAGCACTTCCATCAGGAACACCACGTCATAGCGCGATGACCGGGGCAGGTCCGAGAGCGCGCTGAAGAACAGTTCGGCGTCAGGGCAGGCGCGTTTGGCCATCGCGAGCTTCACATCGCTGATATCGCATCCAAAGAGCGAGGCTTCCGGGTATCTGGCGTGCATGAGGCGCAGCAGGCTCCCTGCGTGGCACCCGATGTCCAGAACGCGCCTGCCCGCGATTTCCACGCCTTCGGCATCGCATTGATCGAGCAGGAGGCGAGCCATCGCAAGGCGGCTGGCATCGAAATAGTCCTCAAGAAATGCCGGCGTCGGCCATTCTCCGGTCAGCGCGTTGTGCTGCACCACGGGAATTATCTCATGGAGCAAGCTGGCAGAGTTGCGCGCGTCGGCTGCGGTCGGCCGATACCGCATGCCGGATTCTGATCTTACAATCCTGTAGCCGCTCCGCGCGAACATGGATTGAACCAATTTTTTGCCCTGGAGCATCTGTCCTCCTTCGCGCACGAGCGCGTCAGTTTTGAAGTCCGAACTGGGGTATGCCTCGAAGCTGCCGCAGGCGGCCGCTCTGGGCAACCGCACCGATTGCCACACATCCCGGTCTGAACACGACCGAACCCGACTCCGGCCGTTGTGCCAGCTTGCCGCAGCGAAAATCGGCGGGAGCGTCTGTTCGCCCGAATCCCGATTGACCTTCGCCCGATTCGATATAAATATGATATCATCTTTATATCGAATGATTCGGAGGGCAAAATGGTCGAAACAGGGACTCCCGCGCTGAACCGCAGCCGCGAGACACGCGCCGCTACGCAAAGCGGCTATCTGATGCTGTTCATCTGGTTGCTACTGCTGGGCGTCGCCACCTGGGCGGGGATCACCAACGCCAACGCCGAATATATGGTCGCGTGGAAATGGATCATCGTTGTCGCCTCGGCGGTCGTGGGCCTGCTGATCCTGTGTGGCTTCTACCTCATCAATCCCAACGAGGCCGCCGCGATCCAGCTGTTCGGCGCGTATAAGGGCACCGACCGCGAAGAGGGGCTGCGCTGGGTGCTGCCTTGGCTGACACGCAAGAAGATCGCGGTGCGCGCGAACAACGTGATTTCGGACAAGATCAAGGTGAACGACCTTCGCGGCAATCCGATCGAGATGGCGGCGCAGGTCGTGTGGCGTGTCACCGACACCGCGCAGGCTTTGTTCGACGTCGATGACTACAAGGAATTCGTGATGGCGCAGATCGAGGCCGCAGTGCGCTCGATCGGTTCGCGCTATCCCTATGACGATATCGAGCATCAGGAAGTCACGCTGCGCGGCAACCATGACGAGGTCGGGGTCGAACTCAGGAAGGCGTTGATCGAGCGGCTGAGCGTCGCGGGGATCACCGTCGACGAATGCGGGCTCACGCACCTCGCCTATGCGCAGGAAATCGCCGGCGCGATGCTCCGGCGCCAGCAGGCCGAGGCGGTGATCGCGGCGCGCAAGAAGCTGGTCGAGGGCGCGGTGACGATGGTCGAGATGGCGCTGACCCAATTGTCCGAAAAGGGCGTCGTGGACCTCGACGACGAACGCAAGGCGGTGATGGTGTCGAACCTGATGGTCGTGCTGTGCGGCGAACGCGACACGCAGCCGGTCGTGAACGCCGGATCGCTTTACTGAGTTGAAGCGATGCCCGCGTCCGTCAAGAAAGCCTTTGCCCTCCGCCTCGATCCCGCGCTCTATGCGGCGATCGAGCGGATGGCGGCCGCCGACTTGCGCAGCGCCAACGCCGAAATCGAGGTATTGCTGCGCGAGGCGCTGGCGCGGCGCGGCATGACGGTAAAACCGCCCGTTCCCGCCCGGCGCGGGCGGCCGCCGAAAGAGGAAGGCTGATTATGCTCCACCTGTTCATGCGCAAGAGTCCCTGGTTTCGCGCCAAGCGCCACGGCTATGGCACCGGGCTGCCGTTCGTCTGGGAAGGCTGGTTCTTCCTCGCGCTTCATATCGCGATGATCGCCGGTCTCGCCTGGCTCTTCCGGGACCGGCCCGTTCTGATGACCATCCTGGTCGTCCTCGCGGGGCTCGCCCCGATGCCGATTTACCGCGCCAAGACCGAGGGCGGCTGGCGCTGGCGATAAGGTCGCGCGACATTATTTGGGGATAGCTGCCAATAGCCGCCCCGCCCCGCTTGCCCCCGACTCGCTAGATGGTTAAGGCCGGTCTCTATGACCGCCGCCACCACGCCCGTTCGCATTGCCCCGTCGATCCTCAGCGCCGATTTCGCGCAGCTGGGCGAGGAAGTGCGCGCGATCGAGACCGCGGGCGCCGACTGGGTCCATATCGACGTGATGGACGGGCATTATGTGCCGAACCTGACGATCGGCCCGGCGGTGGTGAAGGCATTGCGCCCGCACTCGACCTTGCCCTTCGACGTCCATCTGATGATCTCGCCGGTCGACCATTTCCTCGACGCCTTTGCCGCGGCGGGCGCCGATATCATCACCGTTCATCCCGAGGCCGGGCCGCACATCCACCGCACCGTCCAGCACATCAAATCGCTCGGCAAGCAGGCGGGCGTGTCGCTCAACCCCGCGACCCCGGCGAAGATGCTCGACTATCTGATCGACGATATCGACCTCGTCCTGATTATGAGCGTCAATCCGGGCTTCGGCGGCCAGAGCTTCATTTCGAGCCAGCTGAGGAAGATCGAGGCGGTCCGCAAGATGATCGAGAAATCGGGCCGCGATATCCGGCTTGAGGTCGATGGCGGCATCGATGCCAGCACTGCCCCGCTCGCGATCGCCGCGGGTGCCGACGTGCTCGTTGCCGGCACCGCGACCTTCAAGGGCGGCCCCGATGCTTACGCCGACAATATCCGGCGGCTGCGCGGCGGCGCCTGACCATGGCAAGACCGGTGACCGCTCCAGAAGATGAACCGGAGGGCGCCGCCGCCGACGCCATCGACGACACGATCGAACCCGGCAAAAGGCTGATCCGCCTGCCCGCCGACAAGGGCCTCTCGCTCGGCGACCGCGTCGCCAATGCGATCACGCGCCTGACCTGGCGCACACCGCTCCACGCATTCCGCCTGAAGGGGCGTTTCCCGCTCAAACTGCTCGGCGTACCGGTCGACCCGGTGCCGGGCGACACGCGCGCCGGCACCGCGATCCGCGCTGGCCATTTCCTGCATCGCGGGCTCAAGCTGCCGCTCGGCGACCTCGATTTCGCGGCGCTGAACGTCGCACCGACGTTTGCCGACTATCTCCACAGCTTTGCGTGGCTCCGCGACCTTTCCGCGACAGGATCGCGCGCTGATGGCGCGCCGATCGCCGAGGCGGTCGTCCGCCACTGGCTCGGCACCCACGGCGAGACCGTGAGCGAACCCGCGTGGAAAGCCGACAACAGCGCGTGGCGCATCCTGTTCTGGGCCGCGCACGCACCGCTGATCCTCTCGTCGAGCGATCTCGTCTATCGTTCGGCGGTGCTCAACCATCTCGCGCGCGCGGCGCGCCACCTCGACCGCGTCGCCGACAAGACGCGGCCCGGCACCGGCCAGATGGTCGCGTGGGTCGGCATCGTCGCCGCCTCGCTGCTGATGCCCGGCGGCGAGCCGCGGCAGGTCTTCGGCGAGGCCGGGCTGCGCAAGGTGCTCGAGACCAGCTTCTACGCCGACGGCGGCAATATCTCGCGCTCGCCGCAGGCGCAGCTCGACGCGGTCATGGCGCTGTCGATGCTCGCGAAGATATACGACATGCGCCGCATGGAAGTGCCGCCCTTCATCCAGGAAGTGCTCGCGCGCGCGGTTCCGGCGCTGCTCGGCCTCACCCACAGCGACGGCGGCATGGGCAGCTGGCAGGGCAGCGGCGCGACGTCGGCCGCCACCATCCAGGCGATCGTCGACGCCAGCGGCGTGCGCACGCGGCCGCTGAAGCAGGCGCGCGACTGGGGTTATCAACGGCTCGTCGCGAACAAGGTCGTGCTGCTCGCCGACGCCGCGCCGCCCCCCATTGCCCGGGTGACCGAAGCGGGCTGCGCCTCGACCCTCGCCTTCGAACTCAGCGACGGCGCCGAGCGCATCGTCGTCAATTGCGGCGGCGCGGCGCTGACCGGCGCGACGATCCCCGCCGACCTCGCGCGCGGGCTGCGCACCACCGCGGCGCATTCGACGCTGACGCTCGGCGATAGCAATTCGACCGCGATCCTCGCCAACGGCTCGCTCGGCAAGGGCGTGACCGAGGTCGAGCTCGACCGGCGCGAAACGCCGCAGGGCAGCCGCGTCGAGATGAGCCACGACGGCTATGCGCGGCGCCACGGGCTGATCCACCGCCGCCTCTTGATCCTGTCGCCCAACGGGCGCGAGCTGCGCGGCGAGGACATGCTCCTCCCTGCCCCGCGCACGCGCCGCAAGGGCGACAAGGGGTTCACGCTGCGCTTCCACCTCGGCGCGCATATCTCGGCGAGCCTCACCGCCGACAAATTGGGCGCACTGCTGCGCATCAATGGCGGTCCGCTGTGGCAGTTCCGCACGTCCGAAGGCGGGCTCGACATCGAGCAAAGCCTGTGGGTCGACGGCGAAGGCCGGCCGCACCCGACCGAGCAGCTCGTCGTCACCGGCACCGCGCCCGCGGGCGGCGCCAGCATCGGCTGGATTTTCAAGCATATCGGCTGACGGCGGCGGGCAAGGGACTGCCCGCCGCCGCAACCCAGCGCGTCAAAAGGCGTAACGCGCTATCAGTTGGAAGACCGGGCCGGCCTTTTCGCTTTCGAGTTCATATTCGTCGAAATCGCGCGCCAGCTGGTCGGCCGCATCGTCGAACTTGTTGAACGCTTCGCGCTTCGCACCGTTCAGCAGGTTCGAGCCCACCGCGCGGATCGTGAAGCTTTTGCCGAAGCGCTTTTCGACGAAGATTTCGAGGTCGCCGCCATAGGTGGTGCGGATTTCCTCGCCGATCACGCGGTCGAACGCCGCGCCCTGCTTGCGATGCGTTGCACCGAAAGCGACGCCCCATTGCGGCAGGTCCTGGATGAAGCCGACGTTATAGACATAGTCCGACTGGCCGTTGAAGCGGCGCTTGCCGAGCGGATCGGTGATCTCGCTGTCGAGCCACGACAAATTGCCGAAGATACCCGTGTTGGGGAGCCCCAGGAAACCGAGGTCGGTCGACAGGTCGAATTCGATCCCCCACACCTTGCCGTCGCCGATATTCATCGGCTGATAGACGATGGTGCCGGCGCCGCCGTCGCCGACATCGCCCGTGTTGGTCAGCTCGATGAGGTCGGTCACATCGCGATAAAAGGCATTGATGCCGACGACGCCGCTGCGGCCGATGCGGCGTTCATAGCCCAGATCGGCGCCCCATGCGGTTTCGGGACGCAGTTGCGGATTGCCGCGCAGGTCGTTGTCGCCGATTTCCTCGATCAGCGTCGCCGGGGTGACATAGTTGAACTCGGGGCGACGGTTGGTGCGGGCGACCGATGCGGTGATGCGGTCGCGCGGCGTCAGGTCGAACTTGATCGACGCCGACGGCAGGAATTTTTCATAATCATTGTCCTGCGCGAGGACATCGGTCGGGTCGCTGACATCGGCGACGTCGAGCTTGGTCGTTTCATAACGCACGCCCGCTTCCCACGTCACGCCGCCCGACTTGCCCTGCACGAGCGCAAAGCCGTCGAGGCGGCGCTCCTTGATCCGGATGCGGACGGGGTCTTCGGGATCGAGATCGTCGAAGGGCAACGCAAAATCGTCGGGATTGGCGCTCGAAGGATCGTAGCTGGTCTGAAGCCCCGGAAACTCGTCCTCGCCTTCGAACGCGAGGGTCGAATGCTTGCGCTTCTTGTTCTGATAATAGCCACCAACGACCAGCTGGATATCGTTGCCGAGTTCGAACTCATGGTCGAGTTTCGCGGTGAATTCCTTGTCGGTGAGGTCCGTCGCGGTGAAGACCTGTTCGAACTCGGGCACTTCGCCATCGTCATAATCGACGTCGAAGCCGATCTCGTTCTCGCTCTCGCGCTGCTTGTCGTCGAAGCGCGCATAGCCGACCTTCACCGTCGTCTTGCCGAGCGACCAGCGGTGCGACAGGCGCGCGTCGAAGCTGTAATTTTCCTGGTCGATATTGTTGATGTTGCTGTTGTCGCTGACCAGCGCGCCGCCGGGCACCGGGCCGGTCGTCGCGGTGGGATCGTTGAATTCCAGGCTGCGCTCGGTTTCGGTGCGGTCGGTGCGGACATAGAAGCCGCTGACGCGGAAATCGGTCGTCTCGCCGTCGATCTCGTAGGTCGCGTTCGCCGAATAATCCTTGCCGTCGCGCGTGTCGCGCTGGTCTTCGCGATTGTCGAAATCGTCGACCGCATAGTCGGGGTTGTTCTCGGGCGAATCGCCGTAGCGCAGCGAATATTTCTTCTTGGGGTTGTGGCGCCCCTGGAAGTTGAGGCCGACGAGCAAGCGGCCGGGACCGACGGCGCCGCCATAGACCGCGCCAAGGCTCGGCTCGAGCTCCTTGTCGTCGTAATAGAGACCGCCCGCGCGGAGATAGCCGCCGTCGAGCTCGTAGCCGTTGCGCAGTTCGATGTTGATCGTGCCCGCGACCGCGTCGCCGGTGCGGCGCGCCGACGAGGAGCGGACGATCTCGACCCGGTCGATCAGTTCGGCGGGGATGCGGTCGAGGAAGAAGCTGCGATCGTCGCCGTTGCCGGGAACGCGTTCGCCGTTGATCAGGATCTGGGTATAACCCGGCGGCAGGCCGCGGAGGCGCGCGCCGTCGCTCTCGATGACGTCGGACAGGAAGGTCACCGACGGCACGCGCTTCAGCGCGTCGCCCGCGGTCAGCGGTTCGAAGCGCTGGAAGAATTCGCTGTCATACGACAGCACGGGTTCGGCCTCGTCGCTGCGATTGCGGTAACCGACACTGCCGAGGACGACAATGTCCTGCGACGTGGTGATCGGTCCATCGCCGCGGTCTTCGGCCGGGATCGGCGCGTCCTGCGCCGTCGCCGGTGCGGAGAGGAGAGCCGTGGCAAGCGCGAGCGCGGCGGCGGATTGCAGGCTGAAAATTCGAATCATGGTAACAGACCCCCCTTATTGGTTGCCGGGCCTCTAGGGGGGGCGTGTGACAGTTTGCGGCGAGCCGTGTGACGCATAGATGACGGTTAAGTGACGGAAATATTGTCATATTGACGCCGATCGACTTTGCTGGGACGGGGCGCGCGAGCCGCATTTTTACGCAATCGGGAACGGGGGAATCATCATGGCCGCCATCGGCAAAGGAAAGCTGCTGACTTCGCTGGCTTTTGCATCGACGCTCGGGGGCTGCGCCGCGAGCGCGCCCGTCATCACCGGCCTGCCCCCGGTGCAGGTGACCGCGAGCGGCGAAACCGCGCCCGTCGGCACGGGCCGCGCCGACGCCGCCGACGATCCGGCAATCTGGGTCGATCCCGCCAATCCGAACCGCGCGCTGATCGTCGCGACCGACAAGAAAGCGGGGCTGCACGTCTATGACCTCGCGGGCAAGGACATCGCCTTCACGCAGGCGGGGCTCGTCAACAATGTCGACGTCGCGGGCAACATCATCGTCGCGAGCGATCGCAACGACGGGGTGAACGCGCATCTCGCGGTGTTCCGGCTCGACGCCGACAAGCCCGCTATCGTCGCGCTCGGCCGCGCCGCGGCGGGCACGGGCGAAGCCTATGGCCTCTGCCTCAAGAAAACCGCGCCCGGCACCCCGCTCACCGCGGCGCTGATCGTCAAGGACGGCACGGTGCGCGTCGGCACGCTGACCGTCGACGGCACGCCGGGCTTCACGGTCCAGTGGGAATATAAGATCCCGACCCAGTCCGAGGGCTGCGTCTTCGACGGCGACACGCTCTATGTCGGCGAGGAAGATGCCGGCGTGTGGGAGCTGAAGCCGAACGGCAAGACCGCCGCCGCGCGCATTGTCGCGCCGGTCGACAACCAGCGCCTCGTCGCCGATGTCGAAGGCCTCGCGACGATCGACCACAAGGGCCAGCGCTACCTGCTCGTGTCGAGCCAGGGCGACAACGCCTATGCGGTCTTCCGCCTGCCCGGGATCGACTATGTCGGGCGCTTTGCCGTTGCGGCGGGCGCGTTCGGCGCGACGAGCGAGACCGACGGGATCGAGGCGGTCGCGGGCAATTTCGGCGCCGCCTATCCCGATGGCATCTTCCTCGCGCAGGACGGCGACAACGCCCCCAAGGCGCAGAATTTCAAACTGGTGCGCTGGGATCAGATCGCGGCGGCGCTGGGGCTCTAAAAAGGGGCGGAAGGGTTGCGATACGGACGGCGCGCGCCTAGGGGGGCCGCGTCATCCCATCGCCAGCCGAGGCCCTCCCCCATGACCGACCTGATTCCCGTCCGCCGCGCTCTCCTGTCCGTCAGCGACAAGGCGGGGCTCGCCGAGCTTGCCGCCGCGCTCGTCCGCCACGGCGTCGAACTCGTGTCGACCGGCGGCACCGCGAAGGCGCTGCGCGAGGCGGGGCACACTGTCCTCGACGTCTCCGACCTCACCGGCTTTCCCGAGATGATGGACGGCCGCGTCAAGACGCTGCACCCGACGGTCCATGGCGGCATCCTCGCGGTGCGCGACGACGCGGCGCATGTCGCGTCGATGGAGGAACATGGCATCGGCGCGATCGACCTCGTCGTCGTCAACCTCTACCCCTTCCTGCAGACGGTGACGTCGGGCGCGGACCGCGACACGATCATCGAAAATATCGACATCGGCGGCCCCGCGATGGTGCGCTCGTCGGCGAAGAATCATGCCTATGTCGGCATCGTCACCGAGCCTGAGGATTATGCCGCGGTCATCGAAGAGATGGACGCCAATGGCGGCGCGACCACCCTCACCCTGCGCAAGCGCCTTGCGGCGACCGCCTTCGCCCACACCGCGAGCTATGACGGCACGATCGCACGCTGGTTCGCGATCGCCGATCAGGGCAAGACCTTCCCCGACACGCTGCCGCTGACCGCCAAGCTGGCGAGCGAACTGCGCTACGGCGAAAACCCGCATCAAAAGGCGGCGCTCTATATCCCCGCCGTGCCCGGCCCGCGCGGCATCGCCGGCGCCGAACAGGTGCAGGGCAAGGAGCTCAGCTACAATAATATCAACGACGCCGACGCCGCGCTCGAACTCGTCGCCGAATTCCGCGAGGCTGACCCGACTTGCGTGATCGTCAAGCACGCCAACCCGTGCGGCGTCGCGACCGCCGCAACGATCGCCGAGGCCTATGACGCAGCGCTCAAGTGCGACGATGTCTCGGCGTTCGGCGGCATCATCGCGGTCAACCGGCCGCTCGACGGCGCGACGGCGGAGGCGATCAGCGGCATCTTCACCGAAGTCGTCTGCGCCCCCGACGCCGACGCCGATGCGCGCGCGGTGTTCGCGAAAAAGAAGAACCTCCGCCTGCTGCTGACGGGCGAGCTGCCCGATCCGGCGCGCGGCGGGTTGATGCTCAAGACGATCGCCGGCGGCTGGCTCGCGCAGAGCCGCGACAATGGCCGCATCACGCGCGCCGACCTGAAAATCGTCACCGACCGCGCGCCGACCGAGGAAGAACTCGCCGACGCGCTCTTCGCGTGGACGATCGCCAAGCATGTGAAGTCGAACGCGATTGTCTATGCCAAGGGCGGGTCGACCGCGGGCATTGGTGCGGGGCAGATGAACCGCCGCGACAGCGCGCGCATCGCCGCGGTGAAGGCGCGCGAAGCCGCCGAGAGCCATGGCTGGGCCGAAGCCCGCACCGTTGGCAGCGCGGTCGCGAGCGACGCCTTCTTCCCCTTTGCCGACGGCCTGCTCGCCGCGGTCGAGGCGGGCGCGACCTGCGTGATCCAGCCGGGCGGCTCGATCCGCGACGACGAAGTGATCGCGGCGGCGAACGAAGCCGGACTCGCGATGGTGTTCACCGGGATGCGCCACTTCCGCCACTGACCGCGCGCCCGAGGCGCACCAGCCGTTCGGCTTCGCTTTTGCAGTCGTAGCGCAATCCGGGCTCGTTGCAGAAATCGGGCCAGCGATCCTGGCGCCGCCAGAAATCGACCAGCCCGATCCGCGCCAGCTTCGCAAAAAACTGCGGATCGCGCCGGAGCGGAGCGACCGAAGGCCAATAGAGAAGCGACCATTGGCCGTCGGTTTTGCGTATCGGCGCGCGCGCCAGCCACGAGAGCGCCTTCGGCTGGTCGCCGAGCCGCGCAAAATGCGCAGCCATTGCATAGGCGGCCGAAGGATAGCGCGCGAATTCGGCTTCGGCGGCGGCGTCGACCTCGCGCGATCCGATCGAAGGGTCGGCAAATTGACGGACGAGCAGCATATCGAATTCGCGTTGTTCCTCGGCCGTTGCGGCGCGATAGACTTCGGCGGCCTCGGCCCGGCCGCGTTCGACTGAGAGGCGGCGACGATGTTCGGCAAGATCGGGATGCCCTGGCCAGATCGCCTCCACTTCGGCGAACCGTTCCATCGCATCCTGTATCTTTCCGGCCGCCGCATAACGCCGAACCACCCCCAATGCCTTGTAGATCGACGTCGGGTCGGCGCGCGCGGCGCGTTCCGCGGGATCGACACCGGCTTGAACATAGCCGGCCTGGAACAGACCCACCGCGTTCGTCATTAATGCGGCCGGATATTCGGAGTCGATCGCAAGTGCGCGATCGAGCAGCGGCAGCCCTTCGACCATGAACAACTCACTGCCGCCCGTCTGCGACAACGCCGTCAGCGCGGGGACATTGTCCGGGTCGATCGCAAGCGCGCGGCGCGCCGTATCGATCACCTTTGCGCGCTCGACCCGCCATTTGGCGGGATCCATCTCGTGCGGGAGATGCTTGACGCGGACCTGCGCCAGCAGTCCCAGCGTGTCGGCATCCCCCGGCCAGCGCTGAACCAGCTCCTCCATCAACCGGATGGCGCGGGGTCCATCGAAAGCCGTATCCGCGTCGCAGACCGCAAAGATCAGCGATCGTCGATCCGCATCGGCGGCCAACAGGTCCTTCCGGCCGTTCAGCGTCAACGCGCAATTGACCAGCCCGGCAACCGCGAGCGCGGTCCGTTCGCGCAGCCGGCTGAGATCGTCGACGGGTGCCGCGAAACGGCTGGACCACAGGATCGACCCGTCCAAACTATCGACGATCCGCGACTCGCTGACGAACTGGTTGCCGTCGCGTTCGATCGCGACGCGGACGACGAAATCGCCCGCGCGTCCCGCCACTTTTCCGTCGAGCACCCGGACCGCGCCCCCCGACGCCTTGGCAAAGCGCGCGAAATCGCCGGCCAGCGCATCGGCAAAACGGTCCTCGACCGGGTCGTTCCCGCGTAGCTCGATCGGTTCGACGCGAACCACCGGCGCATCGAACGCAGCGACTGCGGATCGCGACCGCGGCGCATCGGCGCCCGTCAGCGCGAGCGCCAGCGCGGCCACGCCAAGGAACAATGCGCGCCGCGGCGACCGGCTGGCCATTGGATTGACCGCCATCGCGGGCACTGCGACAGGGTGGGCGACCGGCTGGGCGACCGGGTGAAGGCCCGGCGGACAGGGCCGGGCCGACAGGCGTCGATATAGTTCGGCGGTTTCGGCCGAAGGCTTGCCGTCGATTCCGCGCGCGAGCGCGTCTTCGATCCGCTGCCAGGCGTGGCGCACACCATCGCCGTCGCCCGCTTCCCAGCGCGCGCTCATCACCAGCCGCGCGGCATGTTCGCTGCACGGATCGAAGCGCGTCACCTTATCCGCCACCGCGAGGGCCCCCTCGACATCGCCCGCCTGCAGCCGCCTTTCCGCCACCGCGAGCACTTCGCGGACGATCGCTTCGCCCTGACGCGTGCGCTCGACCGCGAGCCAGTCGTCCCATGCTTCGTCGATGCCATCGAGATCGGCCAGCAACCCGACATCGTGCGCGGGCAGCCGGTTCAGGACCACGGCGACATCGTCCACCGCGCACGCGGCATGAAGCAGCGAAATATCGTCGATGACTTGTGTGCGGTCGATGGCGACGGTTTCGCGATCGGCGTGCAGCAGCGGCGGCGTTGCGCGCGTCCAGGGCTTCAATTCGACGAGACATTGCCTGAGGCTGGCATGCGCCTGTGCATCGGGGCGGCGGCTCCAGAGAAGCGCGCTCAGCCGGTCGCGCGCAAGCGGCGCGTCGGCAAGCACGAGCCGGGCCAGAAGGGCGCGTGCCTTGCGGCTGGTGGGGGACAGGGCGGCCGGCTCAACAGCGAAGTCACCAAGGAGCCGCAATACCGGCGGCACGGCGGCGATATGCCGCTCGTTTTTTGCGAATGCAGAATTCACGGCGCGACCTCCTTGGTCGAGGGATTGCGGCCGTATGTTTTTCCCGAAGACGGAATAACATTTTTTTGACGGGCAGACGAACGGTAAATTTCAACATTCTGGATTTTGACGTATTTTTAATACCGAATTGACGCTCTTCTCACGGCCGCCGACATGCGCGCCCGCTACTCCCGTCGCATCCGCAGCCTGCCGTTCGGCTGGGACATGGTGAAAGGGAGTAACTCGATGCGTATCTTCATGGCTCTGCCCCTGTTGCTGCTCGGCGCAGCACCCGCATTTTCTCAGCCCATCGTCGCGACTGCACCGGCAGGTGAAATCGAGGTGGTCAAAGTCAGCTATGCCGACCTCAATCTCGACACCGATGCTGGCTGGGCGCGGCTCGACAGCCGCCTGCGCGCCGCGGCGCGATCGGTATGCGACGTCCGGCCCGAATTCGAATCGACCGTGCGGGAAATGTCCACCGGCCATTGCTTCCGGAGCGCGCTTTCGAGAGGCCGCGAAGCCGGCAAGGAGATCATTGCCGCCCAACGGACCGGCACGCCGATGACGCTGGCCAGCGCGATCATGATCTCGCGGCGGTGACCCTTCGCCGATAGCGCGGACGCCACAATGTCCCTTGCTCCCGTCTCTGGTGGGAGCAACGCCGGAACCGTCCCCCGACGGTTCCGGCGTTTTTCGGTCACGGCATGCCAGGCTTCGGCTCGACTTCGCGCGGCGCGGGCGGCATAGGAGGGCCGACGTCGCCATCGCAAGGACCAGCATGACCGCCACACCGCGCAACAAGTCCATGATCCAGAGGCTTTATAACTGGACCATGGAGAAATCCGCGCATCCGCACGCCGAATATTGGCTAGCGCTGGTCTCTTTCATCGAAGCGAGCTTTTTCCCGATCCCGCCGCACCCGATGCTGGGGCTGATGTGCCTCGCGAACCCGAAAAAGGCGGTTCGCTACGCGATCATCTGCACGCTCGCGTCGGTCGCGGGTGGCATGCTCGGCTATTTGATCGGTTTCTTCCTCTATGAAAGCGTCGGGCTGGCGCTGCTCGGCGCGCTCGGGCTCACCGACGCGTTCCCGCCGGCCGCCTGTTACCTGCGCGAATTCGGCGCCGAGATCATCCTGATCAAGGGCGCGACGCCGATCCCGTTCAAGCTGCTGACGATCACCGCCGGCTTCATCCACATGAGTTTCTGGACCTTCCTGTGGGCGAGCCTCGCCAGCCGGGCCTTTTCCTTCATGCTCGTCGGAATCCTGTTCCGGATGTTCGGGGCGCCGATCAAGGCTTTCATCGACAAATATCTGATCTGGGTCACCGGCGCGTTCCTCGTCGCGGTGGTCGCGGGTTTCCTCGCGGTCGGCGCGCTCTCGGGCGACGGCGAGAGCAAGGAAGCCGACAAGTGCAGCGGCGCGACGCTCGAGAGCATCGGGCTCGATCGGAAGTAGCTCGACAAAGGGCCAAAACGCCCCGGTTCATTTTCTCGTCATCCCGGACTTGATCCGGGATCCACCGCAGCGCTTCAAGTCGTGGACCCCGGATCAAGTCCGGGGTGACGAAGAAGGATCCTCCGCTTTTCGCCGCGATGCCTACTCGTTCGCCGCCTGGTGCAGCCAGTCGGCATGCCGCGGCGCCTTCTTCGTCTGGCTCCATTCCTCGAGCATCAGCGGCGCGACGCGCTTCAGCTCGGCATATTGCTCGTCGGTGCCGATGTCGCACGCCAGCTCGACGCGGTGACCGTTGGGGTCGAAGAAATAGATCGACTTGAAGATGCCGTGATGCGTCGGGCCGAGCACATCGATGCCGTTCGCGGTCAGATGCTCTTTTGCAGCGACGAGCTCGTCATAGCTGCCGACCTTGAACGCGAGATGCTGGACCCATTTGGGCGTATTCTCGTCGCGGCCCATGTCGGGCTGGTTGGGCAGTTCGAAGAAAGCGAGGATGTTGCCGTTCCCCGCCTCGAGGAAGACATGCATGTACGGGTCATACTCGCCGGTCGACGGCACATGATCCTCGGCAAAGGCGGTCGTGTAGGTCATGCCGAGCATGCGCTCGTACCAATCGACCGTTTCCTTCGCATCCCTGCAGCGATAGGCGGCGTGGTGGACGCCGCCCAATTTGATCGGGCTCGTCATTCGGCGGGTTCCTCGACGGTCAGCGCTCCGCGGCGAATCTGGTCCATTTCCATCGATTTGAACAGCGCGGTGAAATTGCCCTCGCCGAAACCTTCATCCTTCTTGCGCTGGATGAATTCGAAGAAGACGGGGCCGATGACGGTCTGGCCGAAAATCTGGAGCAACAGGCGCGGATCGCCTTCGGTCGTCGAGCCGTCGAGCAGTATGCCGCGCGACTGGAGGCCCTCGACCGACTCGCCATGCCCAGGAAGCCGCTCTTCGAGCATTTCGTAATAAGTCGCCGGCGGTGCGGGCGCGAAGGGGTTGCCGAGCGCCTTGAGCTTGTCCCAAGCCGCGTAGAGATCGTCGCAGCTGAACGCGATATGCTGGATGCCTTCGCCATTATAGGCGCGCAGATATTCCTCGATCTGGCCCTTGCCGCCCGCGCCCTCTTCGTTGAGCGGGATGCGGATCTTGCCGTCGGGGGCGGTCATCGCCTTCGAGGTCAGGCCGGTATATTCGCCCTTGATGTCGAAATAGCGGATCTCGCGGAAGCCCGCGATTCGCTCATAGAAGGCCGCCCAATGCGCCATGCGGCCGCCATAGACATTATGCGTCAGGTGATCGATCAGCTGCATCCCGGCGCCGACGGGGTGGCGATCGACGCCTTCCTCGTAAACGAAATCGATGTCGTAGATGCTGAGGTCGTCGCCATAGCGGTCGATCAGATAGATGATCGAGCCGCCAATGCCGCGGATCGCGGGCAGGCGCAGTTCCATCGGGCCGGGGTTGACCTCGACGGGTTCGGCGCCGCGCGCGACGGCTTCGCTGTATGCCTTCGCCGCATCGCGGACGCGCCAGCCCATGCCGCACGCCGACGGACCATGCTCGGCCGCGAAATAGGCCGCGGGCGATTTGGGTTCGTAATTGGCGATGAGGTTGATCCCGCCCTGGCGCCAGAGCTGGACGTCCTTCGAGCGGTGGCGCGCGATCCGCGTGAAGCCCATCGCTTCGAACACGGGTTCGAGAATGCCCTTTTCGGGCGCCGAAAATTCGACGAATTCAAAGCCGTCGAGGCCCAGCGGATTATCGAAAAGGTCGGCCATGTCGCATTCCCATCTAGTTTCAATTGAAACTATTATGATGGATTGAGGCAAGGGAGTCAATGTCTCCCAATATAGCTCGTCACCCCGGCGAAGGCCGGGGTCTCAACGGCGCGTTGGAATGCAACGGCGAGATTCCGGCCTTCGCCGGGATGACCATAAATGGGCTATGCAGAGTTACGCAGCCGCCTCAAACGCTTCCAGCGCCTCGCTCGCGGTCACCCAGCGTGCCTCGGCAGCTTCCTGCGCCGCGACAATCTTGCCGCGCCGCTGCGACAATTCGCTCATCGTCAGGCCCTTATATTCGCTCGCAGCACCCTGCGGATCGAACATCGCGCGGTCGATCGCCGACAGCACGACCTCATATTTGGCAAGGTCGGCCTCGGCGTCCGAAACGTCCTTCTTGATCTTCGCCGCCGCTTCGCGCGCCGCGGCTGCGGCTTTGCGATCTTCCTTCTTGTCGGCCTTCGACACGCGATCTTTCTGCGGTCCCTTGCCGAGGATCATGTCGACATAATCGTCCATGCTGCCCGAATATTCGCGCGCGGTGCCGTCATCGACGAGCACGAGCCGGTCGGCGGTGAGTTCGAGCATGTGGCGATCGTGGCTGACGAGCACGACCGCGCCGTCGAAGGCGTTGAGTGCCTGCACCAGCGCCTCGCGCGCATCGACGTCAAGGTGGTTGGTCGGTTCGTCGAGGATGAGGAGGTGCGGCGCATCGCGCGTGATGAGCGCGAGCGCGAGCCGCGCGCGTTCGCCGCCCGACAGTTTCGCGACCTGCGTCGTCGCCTTGTTGCCCGAGAAGCCGAAGCGGCCAAGTTGCGCGCGGATCGCGCCCTGCGTCTTGCCCTCCATCACCCGCGTCATATGCGCGAGCGGCGTGTCGCTGCCGTCGAGTTCCTCGACCTGATATTGGGTAAAATAGCCGACGCGCATCTTGCCCGACGCCGTCATCGCGCCCGCCATCGGCGCGAGCTGCGCCGCGAGCAGGCGCGCGAGCGTCGTCTTGCCGTTGCCGTTGCGCCCGAGCAGCGCGATGCGGTCGTCGGGATCGATGCGCAGGTTGAGCCGCTGCAACACCGGACGTTCGGCGTAACCCACGCTCGCGAGGTCGAGTGTGATCAGCGGCGGCTTGAGTTCGTCGGGGCTCGGGAAATCGAACGCGAGCGTCTGGTCTTCGGCGAGCGCGGCAATCGGCTGCATCTTGGCGAGCAGCTTGGCGCGCGACTGCGCCTGTTTCGCGGTCGAGGCGCGCGCGCTGTTGCGCGCGACATAGTCCTGGAGCTTGGCGCGCTGGGCATCTTGCGACGCCTTCGCCGCGGCGAGCTGCGCCGCGCGTTCAGCGCGCTGGCGCTCGAACGCGTCATAACCGCCCGCGTAAAGCGTGACCTTGCCGCCTTCGAGGTGAAGGATATTGTCGACAACATTGTTGAGCAGGTCGCGCTCGTGGCTGATCACGACGAGCTGCCCCGGATAGGCGCGCAGGAAATTTTCGAGCCACAAGGTCGCTTCGAGGTCGAGGTGGTTCGAGGGTTCGTCGAGCAGCAACAGATCGGGTTCGGAGAAGAGCAAAGCCGCGAGCGCGACGCGCATCTTCCACCCGCCCGAGAAACTGTCGAGCGGCTGGCCCTGCATCTCCTCGTCGAAGCCGAGTCCGATCAGGATGCGCGCGGCACGCGCCGGCGCGGTATAGGCGTCGATCGCGATCAGCCGTTCGTGGATGTCGCCGAGCTTGTCGGGGTCCTGCTCGACCTCGGAAGCCGTGAGCAATTCGGCGCGCTCGGTATCGGCGGCGAGCACGGTGTCGAACGGGGTCGCGATGCCGTTCGGCGCTTCCTGCGCTATATAGCCGACGCGCGTCTTGCGCGGCATGTCGATGCTGCCCTCGTCGGCTTCGAGCTGGCCGATCATCACCTTCATCAGCGTCGATTTGCCCGCGCCGTTGCGCCCGATCAGCCCGACGCGGCTTTTCGCCGGCAGGCTCGCGGTGGCGCGTTCGAGGATGGCGCGCCCGCCAAGGCGTACAGTGATAGCGTTGATTGTCAGCATGCGCGCGCGCCTAGCATGTTCGGCGCGCCAGCCCAAGTCCTGGACTGGCATATTGCGCGCGGGTGCGGCAAATAGGGGGCATGCCCGGCCTCGCCCCCTTCCACATCGCCTTTCCCGTCGACGATCTGGGCGCCGCGCGCCATTTCTACGGCACGATCCTCGGCTGCCCCGAAGGCCGCAGCTCCGCCGACTGGATCGACTTCAACCTGTACGGGCACCAGATCGTCGCGCACCGCGTCGATACGCCGCGCGTGGCCGCGGCGCGCAATCCGGTCGATGGCCATGCGGTGCCGGTGCCGCATTTCGGCGTCGTGCTGCCACCCGCCGAATGGCAGGCGCTCGCCGAGCGGCTGAAGGCTGCCGGGACCCAGTTCGTGATCGAACCGCACACGCGCTTTCCCGGCCAGCCGGGCGAGCAGTCGACGATGTTCTTTCACGACCCGGCGGGTAACGCGCTCGAGTTCAAGGCGTTCGCGGACCTCGGACAATTGTTCGCCAAATAGGGACGTCTTGTTTTGCCGCGTTTTCCGAGCCGTCAGGCGATTCCGCCTGACTTGAAAACGCTCTAGTGCCCGCCGCCCATCGAAATCTGTTTCGGCCGCGGCGCGAACCACACCGATATCGCGGCCAGCACGAACACCACCCCCGACGCGAGGAACAGGTGCAGCACCCCCAAGGTCGAGGCTTGCACCTCGACGAGCCGCTCGATCGCGGCGCGCGCCTGTTCGAGCGTGAAGCCAGCGCTTTGTAGCGATGTCATCGTCGCTTCGGGATTGTTGAGCGAGGAAACGAGTTCGGACCGCGAGGTCCGGCTGGCGTCGTCCCACGCGGTCGTCGCGACCGCGGTGCCGATCGCACCGCACAGCGTGCGCAGGAAGCTCATCAGCCCGGCGGCCGACGTCTGGTGCTGCGCGGGCACCGAGCTCAGCGCGAGCGCGGTCAGCCCGACGAAGAAGAAAGGCATGCCGATCCCCTGCAAGATGTGCGGCAGCGCGAGCGTCCAATAGCCGACATCGGCGTTCCAGCTGGCGCGCAGAATCGACATGAACGCCATCCAAAGGATGCCGCCCGAGATGGTGATGCGCACGTCGACCTTGGTCATCAGCCCCGCCGCGACCGGCGATAGGAGGACGGCGAACACGCCGAGCCACGCGACGATAAAGCCCGTCTGCGTCGCGGTATAACCCGCGACCTGCTGCAGCCAGAGGGGCGTCAGCACCACCTGCGCGAAGAAGGCGCCGAAGCCCAAGGATATCGCCATCGTCGCGAAGGTGAAGCCGCGGAAACGGAAAATGCGCAAATTCACCACCGGATTGGCATCGGTCAGCTCCCAGATCACGAAGGCGGCGAAGCAGATCGCGGCGACGACCGCGAGTCCGACGATCCATACCGAACCGAACCAGTCGTGCTCGCGCCCGGTGTCGAGCATGATCTGGAATGCGCCGACCGACACGACGAGCAGGACCAGGCCGATGACGTCGATGCGGGCCTTGGCGCGCTTGGTTTCGAACGGCGTCAGCAGCGTGGACACCCCGAACGCGCAAATCGCAACGACAGGCAAGTTGATGAAAAAGATCCACGGCCAGGTCCAATTGTCGCTGATCGTGCCGCCGAGGATCGGCCCGAGGATCGGCGCGGTGGTCGTCGTCATCGCCCAGATCGCGAGGCCGATCCCGGCCTTTTCCTTCGGGAAGATGCGCAGCAGCAAGATTTGCGACAGCGGCATCAGCGGGCCGCCCGCAAGCCCCTGCAACACGCGGAACAGCACCAGCGCATCGAGCGTGCGCGACACGCCGCAGAGGAAGGAGAAGATGCCGAAGCCGATGATCGAGATCATGAACCAGCGCACGGTGCCGAAACGCATCGCGAGCCAGCCGGTCAGCGGCACGCTGATCGCATCGGCGACCGCATAGCTGGTGATCACCCACGTTCCTTGGGTGGGCGACACCGCGAGCCCGCCCGCGATATGCGGCACCGACACATTGGCGATCGTCGTGTCGAGCACGACGACGAAATTGGCGAGCGCGAGCGCGAAGGCCGCGACGATCAGCCGCGCGCCGGTGAGCGGCTGCGGCTCGGCCGGGATTGAGGATATAGAGGCGGCGGCGCTGGCCATATGTCAGTTCCCGCGCGTGTCGATCGTGGCTTCCATCGACAGCCCGACGCGCAGCGGATGCTCCTTGAGCTGCTTCGGATCGAGCGCGATGCGCACCGGCAGGCGCTGCACCACCTTCACCCAGTTGCCCGTCGCATTCTGCGCCGGGATCAGCGAGAAGGCCGCGCCGGTGCCGCCGGCGATGCCGACGACCTTGCCGCGATAGACGACGTCGCCGCCATAATAGTCCGACACCAGTTCGACCGGCTGGCCGATGCGGATATCCTCGAACTGGCTTTCCTTGAAATTGGCGTCGACATAGGCGGTCGCTATGGGGACGAGCACCATGATCGGCGCACCCGCGGCGATCCGCTGGCCGACCTGCACCTGCCGGTTGGTGACGATGCCGTCGACCGGCGCGCGCAGCACGGTGCGCGCAAGGTCGAGCTTTGCTTTCTCGAGCCGCGCTTCGGCCGCCGCGACGTCGGGCGCGGTGTTGATTGTCGTCCCGCGCACGACGGCTTCGGCAGCGCCCAGGTCGCCGCTCGCCGATCCGCGCGTCGCCTCGGCCGAGGCGATGCCCGCGGCGGCAAGGTCGCGCGCGGCCGAGGCCGACGCGAGCGCCGCGCGTGCCGCGGTCAGTTCTTCGCCCGACACCGCGCCGGTGCCCGCGATGCTCTCGCGCCGCGCGAGTTCGGCGCGGGCGCGCTCGACCGTCGCATTGGCGTCGCGCAGCCGCGCGCGGGCCTGCGCGATATCGGCGCCGCGCGCCGCGACGCGCGCGCGCGCCGCATCGGCGGTCGCGTCGGCCTGTCCATAACGCTGGCGCGCGAGGCGCAGCGCCGCTTCGGCATCGGCGACCGCGATGCGCTGGTCGGCGTCGTCGAGGATGACGAGGATATCGCCCTTCTTCACCGCCTGCGTGCCGCTGACGCGCACTTCCTTGACGGGTCCCGAGACGAGCGCGGTCACCTGCGCCGAGTCGGCGCCGACATAGGCGTTGTCGGTGTGGACGCGTCCGGCTTGGGTCAGGAAATACCAGAGGCCCCACAGCACCGCGACCGTCACCACGACGATCGCGAGGACGCGCAGGAGCTTCTTCCGCCGGGCGCCGTTGACTTCGGGGGTCGCTTCGGGAGATGTCTCGGGAGCGGGGGTTGCGGCTGCAGCCGTTTCGTCGGCCATCATTCGTCTCCTGTTGAGTTTTGCGCGCGATATCCGCCGCCAAGCGCGCGGATCAGGGCGATATCGAGTGAGAGCTGGCGCGCTTCGAGGTCGGCGACGGCGCGGCTCAAGGCGACCATGCTGTCCTCGGCGGTGAGCTGGACGATCTGGTTCGAAAGGCCGGCGCGGTAGCGCAATCCGGCGAGTTTCGAGGCTTCGGCGGCGGCGGTCAGCGCCTCGCGCCGTCCGACAAGCTGGCGTTCGGTCGCGGCGCGCTGTGCGACGATGTCGGCGACATCGCGCAGCGCGCCGATCAGCGTACGGTCATAGGTCGCGACCGCGACATCATAGTCGGCGCGCGATCCGCGGTAGTGCCCCTGAAGACGCCCGCCCTCGAAGATCGGCAGGCTGATCGCGGCGCCGCCATTGCCATATTCGGACCCCGATTTGAACAGATTCGACAGGCCGAGCGACTGGAGCCCGACGAGCGCCGACAGGCTGATATTGGGATAGAAATCGGCGCGCGCGACATCGATTCGTTTTGCGGCGGCTTCGGACCGCAGCCGCGCCGCGACGATATCGGGGCGCCGTCCGATCAGGTCGATCCCCGCATTGCCCGGCAGGCCGAGCGACGGGCGCGCGATCTGGGGGCGCGTGATCGACAACCCGCGGTCGGGTCCGCGACCGATCAGCGCGGCGAGCCGGTTGCGCGTCGTTGCGATCGCTTCTTCGAGCGCGACGACGTCGGCGCGTACCGAGGCGGCGCGGCTTTCGGCCTGCCGCTGGCTCGCCTGATTTTCGATCCCCGCGCGCGCGCGCTCGCCCGACAGGTCGGCGCTCGCGGTGCGAACGCGCACCGCATCATTGGCGACATCGAGTGCCCGATAATAGCCCGCCAGATCGGCATAGGCGGCAGCGATCCCGGTCGTTAGCATCAGCCGCGCCTGCGCCGCGTCGACGCGCGCCGCCTCGGCCTCCGACGTCGTCGCCGCGAGCGCCGCGCGATTGCGGCCCCACAGGTCGAGGTCGAAACTGAAGGTCGCGGCGATATGGCCGGTGTCCTGAATGCCGTCGGGCACGAATTCGGGCGGAATGCCCATATTCTTGCTCTGCTGGACGCCGCCCGCGCTACCTTCTGCCCCGACGCGCGGCAACAGCGCGGCGCCCGCCTGCTGCGCCATCGCCTCGGCCGCGCGAACACGCGCGGCAGCGATTGCGACGTCGGGCGAGCCCTTGAGCCCCTCGCCGATCAGCGTATCGAGCTGCGGGTCGCCAAAGCCCTGCCACCAGCCTTCGGCGGGCCATGCGCCCTCAGCGCGGGCGAATGTCGCGTTCGATTCCAGCGACTCGGCCGCCGCCGGAACGGGCTTTGGCCCAAGGTCGGGAACGCTCGCGCAGCCCGCGAGCAGGCCGAAAACAGCGGTGGAGAGAAAAATTGTCCGGGGCATGGCTTCCAACGATACTAGCTGGTATCATGCGCAGATGAACTTCGGAGGAAGCGTTGTCAATCGAAATGATACCAGATAGTACGGCAGCTCTCGACGATGCCGCGGCAATGCGCCGCAAGGCCTTCGTCGACGCCGCGCGCGAGCTCTTCTTCGCCAACGGCTATGCCGGCACGACAATGTCGTCGATCGCGAGCAAGGTCGGCGGGTCGAAGACGACGCTGTGGACCTATTTCCCGTCAAAGGAGGATTTGTTTGCCGCGGTCGTCGACGATATCGTCGCGCAATATGGCGACGCGCTCGCGATCGACCTGCCGCTCGACGAGCCGGTGCCCGATGTCCTCCGCACCTTCGGCAATCTGCTGATGACCAAGCTGACCGCGACGCCGATCCTGTCGCTCTTTCGCCTCGTTGTCGGCGAGGCCGAGCGTTTCCCGCACCTCGCCGAGACATTTTACGAGCGCGGCCCGCGTCGCGGCAAGGCGCGCGCCGCCGTCTGGGTGGGCGAAAAAATGGTGCGCGGCGAGATCCGGATGGGCGACCCGATGCGCGCGGTGCAGCAATTCACCGGCCTCTGCCAATCGGGCATCTATCAATTCGCGATGCTCAACCTGCCCGAAAGCCGCGACATCGATCGCCTGCGGGACGATGTCGACGCCGCGGTTGACAGCTTCTGTCGCGCGTGGAGTCCCGAAGGCTAACCGTCCTAGCGGAACCTTGCTCCCCTCGTCCTCCTGTGCAATAGGCGCCGCCCCCAACCCGGGTTCCCCAGCCACAGGAGCATGTCATGGACAAGGCGGCCGCGAGCGCGCTCGGCCTCGATTTCGGCACGACAAACAGCGTCGTCGCGCTCGCCGATGGCCAGGGCGGCACCGAGTTGGTCGCGTTCGGCGATGAGGGCAACGCCGTGTTCCGCTCGGCGCTCTGTTTCTGGGAAGAGGAACGCGGCTGGAACGGTATCGCGCACGAAGCCGGGCCTTGGGCGATCGACGAATATCTCCAGTCGCCGCTCGACAGCCGCTTCATCCAGTCGTTCAAGAGCGTCGCCGCGAGCCCGTTGTTCGAGCGCGCGATGATCTTCAACAAGCCGTTTCGCTTCGAGGATATGGGGCGGCTGTTCCTCCAGCGCCTTGTTGCGCATGCCGGCGGCGCGCTCGACGAGCGGCCGCGCCGCATCATCGTCGGTCGCCCGGTCGAATATGCCGGCGCCAGGCCCGATCCCGAACTCGCGCGCCAGCGCTACGACGCGATGCTCGCGGCGTTCGGCACCGAAATCCATTATGTCCACGAACCGCTCGGCGCCGCGCACAGCTATGCCTCACGCCTGACCGAACCCGCGACGATCCTCGTCGCCGACTTCGGCGGCGGCACTACCGACTTTTCGATCGTGCGCGTTGCCGAGCCCGGGAGCCCGCGGCGCTGCGTGCCGCTCGCCTCGTCGGGGATCGGCATCGCGGGCGACCGTTTCGATTACCGCATCGTCGACCGGCTGGTGCTGCCGCTGCTCGGCAAGGGCAGCCAGTATCGCTCGTTCGACAAGCTGCTCGAAGTCCCCGGTGGCTATTTCGCCGATTTCGGCGACTGGTCGCGGCTCGCGATGATGCGCAACCGCCGCACGATCGAGGAAATCCGCCGCCTGCAACGCGACGCCGAGCGGCCCGACCTGATCGGGCGCATGATCGCGCTGATCGAGCATGAGCAGGGCTTCCCGCTCTATGATGCCGTGGGCAGGCTCAAGCGCGCGCTTTCAAGCAGCGATCACGCCGAATTTCATTTCGCCGGCGGCGGGATCGAGATCGGAGCCGACGTGCGGCGCGCCGATTTCGAGCAATGGATCGCCGACGACCTTCACCGCATCGAGGCGGCGATGGATCAGGCGCTCGCCCGCGCGGGCGTCGCGCCCGCGGCGATCGACCGCGTTTTCCTGACCGGCGGCTCGTCGCTGATCCCCGCGATCCGCGCGATGTTCGACCGCTGTTTCGGCGAAGAGCGGATCGCGACCGGCGGCGAGCTGACCTCGATCGCGCACGGCCTCGCGCTGATCGGCGAGGAATCCGACCCGGCCGAATGGGCCGCCTGAGGCCGGAATAGCCGAAAACGCGCAAAAAGCGTCCGCTTCAGACGCAAAAAAAGCCCGCGCCCCATAGGGACGCGGGCTTTTTGTTGGTTGCGGGAGTAGGATTTGAACCTACGACCTTCAGGTTATGAGCCTGACGAGCTACCGGGCTGCTCCATCCCGCGTCAACCAGCTTGCGGGTCCCTGAGGGACCGGCAGAACAGCAAAAGGCCGGCATCGCTGCCGGCCTCTAACTTTGTGAATGGGTTTCCTCTTTTCGACCTTACGTCGGCTACAATGCCTGGCGACGTCCTACTCTTCCAACGCTTAAGCGGTAGTACCATCGGCGCTGTCAGGTTTCACGGCCGAGTTCGAGATGGGATCGGGTGGGTCACTGACGCCATGGTCACCAAGCAATGAAGCCGGCGTAGGGTCAAAAAGGGTTTCAATCGATGTCCGTGCAATATTGTCTGATCAATCATCCACTATCGCGGACAAACCGGTCAGGCTTGTCGTTGATGGCGGGACTCTTAAGTGCGAATAGAGCAATTAGTATCGGTTAGCTCCACGCGTTACCGCGCTTCTACATCCGATCTATCAACGTGGTGGTCTTCCACGGCTCTAAGAAATCTTATCTTGAGGGAGGCTTCCCGCTTAGATGCTTTCAGCGGTTATCCCGTCCATACATAGCTACCCTGCTGCGCGGCTGGCGCCACGACAGGTACACCAGAGGTATGTTCAACCCGGTCCTCTCGTACTAGGGTCAACTCCTCTCAAATTTCGACGCCCACGGCAGATAGGGACCAAACTGTCTCACGACGTTCTGAACCCAGCTCACGTACCACTTTAATTGGCGAACAGCCAAACCCTTGGGACCTGCTCCAGCCCCAGGATGTGATGAGCCGACATCGAGGTGCCAAACGATTCCGTCGATATGAGCTCTTGGGAATCATCAGCCTGTTATCCCCGGCGTACCTTTTATCCGTTGAGCGATGGCCCTTCCACTCGGGACCACCGGATCACTATGACCGACTTTCGTCTCTGCTCGACTCGTCAGTCTCGCAGTCAGGCAGGCTTATGCCATTGCACTCTTGCAGACGGTTTCCAACCGTCCTGAGCCTACCATCGCGCGCCTCCGTTACTCTTTAGGAGGCGACCGCCCCAGTCAAACTACCCGCCACAGAGGGTCCCTGATCCAGTTTCATGGATCGAGGTTAGACATCAGAAAACAACAGGGTGGTATTTCACCTATGGCTCCACGTCAGCTGGCGCCAACGCTTCAAAGCCTCCCACCTATGCTACACAGTTCTTTCCTAATGCCACTCTGAAGCTGCAGTAAAGGTGCACGGGGTCTTTCCGTCTAACCGCGGGTACTCCGCATCTTCACGGAGAATTCAATTTCGCTGAGCATCTCCTGGAGACAGTGGGGAAGTCGTTACGCCATTCGTGCAGGTCGGAACTTACCCGACAAGGAATTTCGCTACCTTAGGACCGTTATAGTTACGGCCGCCGTTTACCTGGGCTTCATTTCGCAGCTTGCACCACTCCACTTAACCTTCAGGCACCGGGCAGGCGTCAGGCCCTATACGTCGTCTTGAAGCCGACTTAGCAGAGCCCTGTGTTTTTGCTAAACAGTCGCTACCCCCTGGCCTGTGCCCCCTCAAACCGGTTGCCCGGAATGAGGGCCTCCTTCTTCCGAAGGTACGGAGGCAATTTGCCGAGTTCCTTCAGGAGACTTCTCTCAAGCGCCTTGGTATACTCTACCATCCCACCTGTGTCGGTTTAGGGTACGGTCTATAATGGAGGGGCTATTTCCTGGAACCTCTTCAAAGCCTGCTCAATCCAATAAGAGCAGACAATTTACGAGATCCGTCACACACCTCCAGGCCCACGAATATTAACGTGGTTCCCATCGACTACCCCCTTCGGGCTCGTCTTAGGGGCCGGCTTACCCTGCTCAGATTAGCTTTAAGCAGGAACCCTTGGGATTTCGGCGACAGGGCATCTCACCCTGTTTAT
>SCNS01000003.1:155000-313406 GCA_005503215.1 Sphingomonadaceae bacterium 3R27C6
TGGCTGCGCTTTACGATGGGCGAGGCGCTCACCATTCATATGATCATCGCGACCGCGGCCGGCGTCGGCCTGTCGGTCATGCTCGGCGCGGCGCTGATGGGACTCGTCTTCCTGTCGAGCGGCAGCGGCCACGACGAATCGATCGAAGACCCTTTTGAAAACGACCCGGATATGAACAATGACCGATAACAAGCCTGCCCCCGCTTCGCCCGACTGCCCGCGCGACCCGATCCTGCGCATCGTCCCCCGCCCCGCCGACATCAACGCCAACGGCCATATCTTCGGCGGCTGGGTATTGAGCCAGATGGACATCGCCGGCGGCATCGTCGCCGGACGCGAAGCGCAGGGCGCGGTCGCAACCGTCGCGATCGAGACGATGGAATTTATCGCCCCGATCCTGCTGCGCGACATCATCTCTGTTTACGCGCATCTCGAACGGCGCGGCCGCACCTCGATGGGCATACGAATCGAGGTGATCGCGACGCGCGACGGCGGCCGGACCGAGGAGCGCGTGACCGAGGGGCTGTTCACCTTCGTCGCGCTCGACGAGAATCACCGGCCGCGCGCGCTGCCGCCGGTTTGACGGGCGGCTCAGCCGCCTTTCATCTTTTGCCGGAAAGTCTGAACGAGGCTGTCGTTCGCGGGGACGCGCACGCGCCACACCCAGCTGCTGCCCCGCCGTTCCCACCCTTCGGGCGCGGGATCGAGCGCGAAGGGAATCAGCATCTCGATCTCCGCATCGAAGGGCCGGGCGTTGGTTATCTTGATCTGCCAGAGCTTATAGTCCGGATCGGAGTCATTCTTCACAACGGTCAGATATTGCACCGCCGGACTTAGGCCGAGGTCATAATCGACGCGTTCGTCCTTTGCCTTGTCGCCGATCTTTGCCTCACCGACGAGCAGGCGTCGCCCGCCGATCGTCTCAAAAACCGTCACCGCACCGGCGGGCAGCGCGAGGCCCAACCCATCGGACTCGCGGTTCTGGACACGCAATTGCATGGAGAGGGGCTGAAGCCGGTTCGCCATGAAATCATAAAGCGTCGCCGCATAAAGCTGCTCGACCGCAACCTTGTCCTTCGCGAGCAGCGCGACCTGCTTCTGCCCCTTCGCCGACACATCGACGCGAAAGGGGATGCGATAGAATTTGAGATCGCCCAGATCCTCGGCCGGCGGCGGAGGTGGTGGAGGCGGCGCAGGGGCGGCCACCATCATCGGCGGTGGAGGTCCGCGCCGATCGCGGCGCTGCGCCGTCACGATCACCTCGGCGGCGGCACTCTCATCATAGCTCTGCTCATACTCGATGATCGGCGGCAGCTCCCACAGCGGATGCGTGCTCGTAATGTCCATCGGCCAGCATTTGAGGATCAGCGGCCCCGGCGTGCTGCGCGGCAGCGGCGGGCTGTACATCTTGTTGAGCCGGCCCGCGATCACGTTGAGCTGCGCGCCCGGAAAACTCGTCACCCCGCCGTTCGCGACGGTGATCCAGCCGGTCAGCCCCAGCGTCTTTCCCTCGGTGCCGCGATCGGCGACATAATTGGCGGCCCAGTCGAACCCTTCGGCGAGATAGAGAAGCTGGACCTTCACCGTCCGCGCCGTCTTGCTCTCGACGAGCACCGACAGCGTCGGCTTGGCCGAAAGATCTTTCGGCACGCGCGGATAAAGCATCCGCTCGGGAAGCCCCGAACAGGCCAGCGCCTCTACCCCGGCCGCGGTCTGGACGATCACCCCGCCATTCGGCCCCGACTGGATCACCGCATCCTGCTCGACAACCTTCCCAGTCGCGAGGCTGGTGCGCCGCAAGGTGACGCTGCGCTTGAGATAGGCATCGACCAGCCCCGCGGGCGACAGCAGCCGCGCATCGCGATTCTTTTCGATCACCCCACCGGGCAGGCCGCTGAGCACCGCGGTTTCGGGCAGCAACCCCTCGGCCACGCCTTCGAATCGCAGCACCGACGTCCCGGCGGGCAGCGTGACGGTGCGCGTTTCGGTGATGAAGGCGAAGCCCTGCGGCCAGTTGGGGTCGATCGGCCCGCCGCCGCGCGACGGCGCGCGATAGACGGTGACCGCGGCATCGTCGATTTTGGCCGACACGGTCACCGGCGCCGAAGCCTGCGCAAGCGCGGGTGCCGGCGCGAGCAGCACCGCGACCCACAGCAGCAGCGGCCAGGCCCGCATCGCGTGGATCTCAGTAACGCGAATCGAATGTGACGGTCAGGTCGACCTTGCCGTTCGCGGGCACCGGCACCTGCCATTCGACGCGGTCGGCCGAAATGCGCTCGCCCTTCAGGCTTTCGTCGCTGATTCGGACGTCGCCATAGAGCCCGTCCTGCGCGAGCAGCACCGTGACCGGCGCCGGGCGCGCGTTGCTGACTATATATTTCATCTTCGTCACCCAGCGCGAATCGCCCTTGCGCGTGCGCGCCACGACGGTGGGCTGGACCTTCACGTCAAAGGCATCGCCGGTGCGTAGCGACATCGCCGAGCCCATCGGGGTATGACCGATCTGGTTTTCGCCGATGAATTGCGGGTCGCCGCGCGCGTCGCGCATATAGACGCGAATCGTGCCCGCGGGCAGCTGGTCACCGAGCCCGCCCTGCCGCGAGGTCGAGAAGCGCAGCACGCTCGCGGTGCTGACGGGCTCGTTGTTGCTGCCGAGCCAGCGATTGACATATTCATAGGTCGAGCGCGCGGGCGCGCCCTTCACATCGAGGAAACTCACCTGCTTTTGCTGCGCGTTGGCGATCGTCGTGCGCTGCGCGAGCGGATAGAGGTAATAGTCGCCGAGCCGTTCGCGATCGTTCGATTCGGTGCCCGCCGAATCCATCGCGCCCGACATCTGGCGGAAACCGCCGCCCCCGCCCGGGCTGCCCGCGACGAGCAAGGTGCGTGCATTGTTGAAGGTCGTGCCCGTGCTGTTGGTCAGCGTCACCCAGCCCTGAATATCCATCGCGCCCTTCGCGGCGTCGAACAGTGCGACATAGTCGGCGGTCCAACCGAGGTTGGGGGTGAGATAGGACAGCCGCGCCGGGACGGTGCCCGCATTGGCCGCGTCGACCGTCACCGACAGCGTCGGGCGCGCGCGCAAATTCGGCGGCAACCGGTCGAACACCGCGCGCACCGGCAGGCCGTCGTCGCGCAGAACCTCGATCCGCTCGCCGATCTGGAGCACGATGCCGCCATTCGCCGCGAGCACCTTTGCGCGTTCGGTGCGTTCGGCGCCGGTCGCGGGATTGGTGCGGACAAGGGTGATCGACTGGCCGACCGCCTTGTCCATCAGCTTGTCGGGGGTGAGCAGGTCGAAATCGAAATTCTGTTCGACGATGCCGATGCCGGGGCCCGACAACGTCACCGTTTCGGGACGGATGCGCGCCGACACGTCGGGGAATTCGATGCGGTTGCGCCCGGCGGTGACGCTGAGCTGTCGGTCGTCCTGCACAAGCGACTGGCCATTATTATAGATGGTGACCGCGACGTCGCCCTGCGCGTTGCCGGTCGCGGCGTCCTGCGCGAAAAGGGCGGTCGGCGTCCCGCCGACGAGCAGCGGCAAACAGGCCAAGGCCAACACGCGCATAAAAAACCTCCCCGCAGGATATGTCCCGCGGGGAGGCTATGTCATGCGAATCGGAAAAACCAGCGTGAAATCGCTGGCTTATTCGGCCGCTTCGACGTCGGTGTTGCGCGTCGCCAGCGTACGGCGCGTGCGGCGCGGCTTGGCGGGCGGCGCTTCGTCCGCGGCATCGCTTTCGGCGCTGCGTTCGGGGCGGCCGATCGCGGGCGGCAGAACGGCGGTGTCGATCCCGGCATCCCCATTGTCGGCGCTGTCTTCCTGACGCGGGCGGCGGGCCGGGCGGCGCGCGGGACGCGGCGCGGGTTCCTGCTCGGCGGCTTCTTCGCGCACGGCGGGAGCTTCGCTGCGATCGTTGCGATCGTCGCGGGCTTCGTCCTCATCGCGGTTGCGGACGGCGCGCGCGCGGGCCGGCTGGCGGTTGCCGCGATTGTCATCGTCGCGATTGCCGCGCGGTTCGCGGTTGCCACGATTGTCATCGTCACGGTCGCCACGCGGTTCGCGGTTGCCGCGCTGGCCCCGGTCACCCCGATCATTGCGGTCGCCCCGATCGTTGCCACGATCGTTCCGCTCGCCGCGGTCGTCGCCATTGTCGCCGTCGTCGCGGCCGGTGTCGGCTTCGAAATCGCTGTCGGTATCGTCGTGGCCGTCGAAATCCTCGACGCCGCGAATCTCGCGGCTGCGGTCGTGGCTGCGTTCCTGTCCGTTCGCCGCGGCCTTTTCTTCCTGCCGAGCGCGGAAGTCGCTCACGACGCGGAAATAATGGTCGGCGAACTGCAGATAATATTCGGTCTGGACCCGGTCGCCGGCAAGCTGCGCGTCGCGCGCGAGGTTGCGGTACTTCTCGATCATCTGGGCGCCGTTGCCGCGCGCGCGGCTGTCGATGCGGTTGGCCTGGTCGACACCGCCGCGCCCACCCGACTGCGGCCGATTATTGTTGTTGCTGTTGTTGTTACGGCCGCGACGGCGACCGTTCTGTCGGTTGTTCATGTTCAACTGAGACATCCTGTCGATAAGCTAATAAGCTATGCCAACCCCTTTTGGCCGACCGCGCCACCCGCGCGTCGTGCCCGCGCTCCTTGCGCGGTTCTTGCCCTTTACCGCTTGCACCGGACCCCACGGTCCCGCACCAGCATCGTAAGTGGGAAGCAGACCAGCCGGACCAGTATCGATGCTGTTCGCATCGCCAAAGGGACCCCGATCAGGTCTGTGAGCCCGCCCCTACCGCGCTTTGCGGCGGAAACCAAGCAAATTCTTGTAGGGCCGTCAGGCGCGGGTCAGCAAAAGCGCCCTGTCGCGGCCGCCCAAATCCTGTCTGCAGGCGACCTTGAATCCCGCGGTTTCGGCGAGCTCACGAACCGAGATATGTTGCGTGTGCCCGATTTCAAGGGCCGCGAGACCCCCGGGTGCCAGAATTCGCGGCAGATCGGGGATGATGCGGCGATAGTCGTCGAGGCCGTCGGCGCCGGCAAAAAGCGCGCCCGCGGGCTCGTGACCGGCGACATCGGGCATCAAGGCTTCGGACGCGGCAATATAGGGCGGGTTGCAGAGGATGAGGTCGAACTGGCCATCGATGCCCGCAGTCCAATCGCCGACCCGAAATTCGCTGCGATCCGCCGAACCCAGCGCGTCGGCGTTGGCGCGCGCATAGGCCAGCGCCGCGTCGCTCGCGTCGATCCCCAGCCCCGTCGCGCGCGGCCATTCGGCCAGCGCCGCGAGGAGCAGGGTTCCGGGGCCGGTGCCCAGATCGAGCACATGACCCGGCGCGCGATCGCCGAAATGCCGGGCCGCCGCTTCGATCAATGTCTCGCTATCGGGCCGCGGGATCAGCGCGCCGGCGCCGACCGCCAGCCGGATCGTCCAGAAATCGCGGTAGCCAACGATATAGGCGATGGGTTCATGCTTCATTCGCCGCTCGACCAGCGAGACGAAACCCGTCGGCGCCTCGAATCGTGACGGATCGAGCAGCAACGCCTGCCGCTCGACGTCCAGCGCGTGCGCCATCAGCAATTCGGCGTCGAGGCGCGGCGTATCGGATACCCCCGCCAGCCGCTGCGCCGCGTCGCGCAGCGCGGCCGCGACGTCAGTCACCCAGTCCCGCCAGCCGCTGCGCCTGATCCTCGGCGATCAGCGCGTCGATCAGCTCGTCCATCGCGCCTTCGATGATTTCGGGCAGACGGTGGAGCGTCAGGTTGATGCGGTGGTCGGTCACGCGCCCCTGCGGGAAATTATAGGTGCGGATGCGTTCGGAGCGGTCGCCCGACCCGACCATCGACTTGCGCGCCGATGCCTCGGCGCTGTGGATTTTCTCGCGCTCGAGGTCATAGAGCCGCGCGCGCAGCACCTGCATCGCCTTGGCGCGATTCTTGTGCTGGCTGCGCTGGTCCTGCTGGATGACGACGAGCCCCGACGGGATATGCGTGATGCGGATCGCCGAGTCGGTCGTGTTGACGTGCTGGCCGCCTGCGCCCGATGCGCGATAGATGTCGATCTTGAGGTCGCTGTCGTTGATCGCGACATCGACTTCCTCGGCCTCGGGCAGCACCGCGACGGTCGCGGCGCTGGTATGGATGCGGCCCTGGCTTTCGGTCGCGGGGACGCGCTGGACGCGGTGGACGCCGCTCTCGAACTTGAGCTTCGCGAACACGCCCTGCCCGGTCACCGATGCGACGACTTCCTTGTAGCCGCCCATTTCGGCCTCGTTCGCCGAGATGATTTCGACCTTCCAGCCCTGCCCGTCGGCATAGCGGCTGTACATACGCAGCAAATCGCCCGCGAACAGGGCAGCCTCGTCGCCGCCGGTGCCGGCGCGGATTTCGAGCATCGCGGCGCGTTCGTCGGCGACATCCTTGGGGAGCAGCCTGATCGCGAGATCATGCTCGGCGGCGGGCAAAGCCTCTTCTATCGCGGCGAGCTCTTCGCCCGCCATCGCCTTCATCTCGGGGTCGGCAAGCATTTCGTTCAGCGAGACGATTTCACTGCGCAGCCGCACAACCTCGCGCGCGGCGGTGGCGACGGGTTCGAGCTCGGCAAACTCCTTCGACGCCGCGACGAAATCGGCGGGCGCCATATCGCCCGTCGCCATGCGCGCCTGCAGCGCGGCGTGACGCTCGATGATGGCGTCGATCTGTCTTTCGGAAACGTTGGCCATCAGATTGCGCGGACGACCGCCTCGGCCTGCTTCGCCCGGTCGCTATCGCCGCGGACATTGATGTGGAGCGCACCGTCGCGCGTGCCGACCGAGATCAGCGCATATGCCGGGATCTTCGCCGCCTTGTCGAAACGTTTGCGCGGCGAGCCGCTCGCCACGATTTCGGTCGCGAAGCCGCCATTACGCAGCGCCGCGAGTGCCTTCATCGCGACCGCGAGCTGGCCGTCGTCCTCGACCGCGATCACGGCATCGAGCCGGGTGTCGATGACATTGTCGGCGAGCAGCATCGCCAGCCGCTCGATCCCCGCGGCCCAACCGACCGCCGGGGTCGGCAGACCGCCGAGATTCTCGATCAACCCGTCATAGCGCCCGCCGCCGAGCACCGTCCCCTGCGCACCCAGCCGGTCGGTGACGAATTCGAACGCCGTGTGGCGATAATAGTCGAGCCCGCGCACGAGCCGCGCGTTGCGTTCCCATGCGACGCCTGCGGCATCGAGGCCGGCGGTGACGGCTCCGAAGAAATCCTGTGCTTCGCTCGTCAGATAGGCGTCGATGTCGGGCGCGCTGTCGGCGATCGGGCGGTCCTTCGCATCCTTGCTGTCGAGGATGCGCAGCGGATTCTTGTCGAGCCGCGCGAGGCTGTCTTCGGACAAATCGCCGCGGTGCGCTTCGAAATGCTCGACCAGCGCCGCGCGCCATCCATCGCGACTCGCGGAATCGCCGAGCGTGTTGAGCGTCAGCGTCACGCCTTCACTGATGCCGAGCTCTTTCAGCAGTTGGTCGGCGAAAACGAGCAGCTCGGCATCGGCGAGCGGGCTGTCGCTGCCAAGCACTTCGGCGTCGAGCTGGTGGAACTGGCGATACCGCCCCTTTTGCGGACGCTCATAACGGAACAGCGGGCCGTGCGTCGCGACCTTCAGCGGCGCGAACTGCTGCCAGCCGTTGGTGATATAGGCGCGCGCGATCCCCGCGGTGAATTCGGGGCGCAGCGTGATCGATTCGCCGCCGCGATCCTCGAACGAATACATTTCCTTCGACACCACGTCGGTCGTCTCGCCCAGCGAGCGCGCGAACACCGCGGTCGGCTCGATCACCGGCACCTCGACGCGCTTGTAGCCATAGAGGCGGCGCACGCGTTCGAACGTCTCGACGACGTGCGCGAAACGGTCGGCGAAATCGCCAAGCATGTCCTGGGTGCCGCGCACAGCCTGCGGCGTCGGGATTTTCGCGCTTTTGTCCTTGCTCATGCGCGGCGCATCTAATGGTTTTTCGTCGAAAGGCAAAGTGCGCTTGCAGAGCCGCCGCTGGACCTCGCCCAGGTTTCGCGGCAGAGGTGCTGCCCATGAAAAAAGCACTGTTCGTCGCAGCGGCGGTCATCGCCGCCCCCATCGCCATCGTCCCCGCCATCGCCCAGGACGGCAACAGCCGGCCCCAGCCGGTGGTCCAGCCGCTGACGATCCCGCTGCCCGCCGACAAACCCTATCCGGGCCTAATGCAGCTCAAGGTCGACGCGACCGACTTTGCGCGCGGCATCTTTCATGTGCGCCAGACGATCCCCGTCGCGAAGGCGGGCAAGCTCACCCTGCTCTACCCCGAATGGCTGCCCGGCAAGCATGCCCCGCGCGGCGCGATCGCCGAAATGGCGGGGTTCAAGGCCAGCGCGGGCGGCAAGCCGTTGGCCTGGACGCGCCAGCCGACCGACGTCTACGCCTTCGACGTCGACGTGCCCGCAGGCACGAAGAGCATCGACGTCACCTTCGACTTCCTCTCGCCGACGCGCACGAGCGAAGGCCGCGTCGTCGTCACCCCGGCGATGATGAACCTGCAATGGGAGCAGGTCAGCCTTTACCCCGCGGGCTATTTCACCCGCGCGATCCCGGTGCAGCTCGAAGTCACGCTGCCCGACGGCTGGACCGGCGCGTCGGCGCTCGACGGGCTCAAGGTGTCGGGCAACCGCTACAGCTTTGCGCCGACCAATTATGAGGTGCTGATCGACAGCCCGATGTTCGCGGGGAAATTTTTCCGCAAATGGGACCTCGGTAACAAGGTGACGCTCAACGTCGTCGCCGACGAGCCCAAATATCTCGAGGCGAGCCCTGACCATATCGCGCGCCACGCCGCGCTGGTGTCCGAAGCGGTCGCATTGTTCGGCGTGCGGCATTTCGACCGCTACGAATTCCTGCTCGCGCTCACCGAGGAGCTCGGCGGCATCGGGCTCGAACATCATCGCAGCAGCGAAAACAGTCGCGCTACCGACTATTTCACCAAATGGAACGACAATGACAGCGAACGCGGGCTGCTGCCGCACGAGCTGACGCACAGCTGGAACGGAAAATACCGCCGCCCCGACAAGATGTGGACCCCCGACTATCGCACCCCGATGCAGGACAATCTGCTCTGGGTTTATGAAGGCCAGACGAGCTTCTGGGACCTTGTTATCGCCGGGCGGTCGGGGATGCAGTCGAAGGAGATGGTCCTCGCCGAATGGGCGACCAACGCCGGCTATTACAGCGTCCAGCCGGGGCGCGCATGGCGCCCCGTCGAGGACACGACGCTCGACCCGGTGATCGCGGCGCGCAAACCCAAGCCTTTCTCCAGCTGGTCACGCAGCGAGGATTATTACAACGAAGGGTCGCTGATGTGGCTCGAGGCGGACATGCTGATCCGCCAGGCGACGAACAACGCGAAGAGCCTCGACGATTTCGCGCGCGCCTTTTTCGGCGGGCGCGAGGGAGATTTTGGACAGGACACCTATGATTTCGACGATGTCGTCGCGGCGCTGAACGCGGTCCATCCCCATGACTGGGCGAGCTTCCTGCGCGAACGCATGCAGACGAGCGGGCGCCCGGCACCCACCGGTGGGATCGAGCGCGCGGGATACCGCCTCGTCTGGCGCGACGCGCCCAATGTCTATGACCGCGACCGCATGGCGCAGGCGAAAAATGCCGACCTCACTCATTCGCTGGGGATGATGATCGACAAGGACGGCGTCGCGACGGGCATCCTGTGGGACGGCCCGGCGTTCAAGGCCGACATCGTCAACGGCACCAAGATCGTCGCGGTCGAGGGGCTGAGCTATAGCCGCGAGCGGATCGAGGCGGCGATTCGCGCCGCAACCGACGCGAAGACCCCGGTGCGGCTGCTCGTCGAACGCGGCGGGCGCTATCGCAATATCGAGATCGACTATCATGGCGGACTGCGCTGGCCGCATCTCGAAAAGACCGCCGCTGGCCCCGACTGGTTCGACCGGCTGCTGGCGGCGAAGCGCCAACTCTAAAATCCTCCCTGCCGCGCAGCGGTGGGGAGGGGACCATGCGCAGCATGGTGGAGGGGCCGCAACGTTGCGCCACAGCCCCTCCGTCAGCGCTTCGCGCTGCCACCTCCCCATGCCTGCGGCACAGAGAGGAGCTTGCGCACCCTCCCCCCTCGACTTTTGGCTCTTTCCGGCGCTAAAGGCGCGCGCGATTCAAAAAAGACAAAAGGATCTCCCATGCGCATCGACCTGATTCCCGCCGGCGACAGCCCGCCCGACAGCCTCAACGTCCTGATCGAAGTTCCGATCGGCGGCGAGCCGGTGAAATATGAATTCGACAAGGCGAGCGGCGCGCTGTTCGTCGACCGTTTCCTGCACACCCCGATGCGCTATCCCGCCAACTACGGTTTCGTCCCGCACACGCTGGGCGAGGATGGCGATCCGCTCGACGCGCTCGTCGTCGCGCGTTCGCCGATCGTCGCGGGCGCGGTGGTGAAATGCCGCCCGATCGGCGTGCTGATGATGGAAGACGATGCCGGCGGCGACGAAAAGCTGCTGTGCGTCCCGGTCAACAAGACCTTTCCCTATTATGCCGATGTCGCGAGCTACACCGACATGCCGCCGATCGTGCTGCAGCAGATCGAGCATTTCTTCACCCACTACAAGGATCTCGAACCCGGCAAATGGGCGAAGCTCAACGGCTGGGGCGATGAGAATGAGGCGAAGCGCATCATCGTCGAATGCATCGAGCGCGCGAAGAAAATCGGTTTCTAATTCTTGTCCGTGGGCGCCGGGTCCATATCCGGCGCCCCGATAATCCGCACGTCCTGCCGCGGATAGGGGATGCGAATTCCCACTTCCTTGAACCGATCCCAGATCCCCAGGAACACCTCGCCCTGGATATTGCCGAGTCCCGCCTCGGGGTCCGAAATCCAGTAACGCAGCTCGTGCTCGACCGCGCGTTCGCCGAATGCGGTGATCCACACCGCCGGTTCGGGCTCGTTCAGGATGCGGGGGTTCGTCATGGCGGTTTCGACGATCAGCCGCTGCGCGCGCCGCAAGTCGCAGTCATAGGGAACCGGCACGCGCATCCGCACGCGCACCTCGGGGCTCGCATAGCTCCAATTTTCGACCGGCTGCGTCATCAACAATTCGTTCGGGATCAGATGTTTCTTGCCGTCGCGGGTGACGACATTGACCGCGCGCACGCCGATCTTCGCAACGCGGCCGACATTGGGCACCCCGCCGGGCAGCGCCGATCCGCCCATCGAGCTGCCGTCGCCGACGACGATGATGTCGCCCGGCTTGATCGACCGGTCCATCAACAGGATGATCCCCGCGATCAGATTGCCGACGGTCTTTTGCAGCCCGAAACCGATTGCGAGGCCCGCCGCGCCCGAGAAGACCGCGAGCGCGGTGAGGTCGATGCCGAGCAGGTCGATACCGAAGAGTAGCGCAAAGACGAACAGCGCGATCGCGATCAGCTTTTCGGCGAGCAGCCGCTGCGTCGCATCGATCTGGGTATTGCGGCGGAGCAGCCATTTGATCGAGCGCAGGATGATTCGCACCGCAAGATACAGCAGCACCGCGACGACGATCGTCGAGAACAGCCCATAGAGCGACAGCCGGTACGAGCCGACATCGATGCCGATCGCCTTCAGCGCCTCGATCGTGCGGAGAACGCCCCCGGACAGCCCGTCCATCGGCTTATCCCGCCATCGCGGCAAAGCCGCGTTCGAGATCGGCGATCAGGTCGGCCGGATCCTCGAGTCCGATCGACAGGCGGACGAGCGGATCGGGATCGGTCCACTCGGTCGCGGTGCGGATCGTCTCGGGGTTGCTCGGCACAACCAGGCTTTCATAGCCGCCCCAGCTGAAGCCGATGCCGAAATGGCCGAGCGAATCGATGAAACGCGTCCGCGCGGCTTCGTCGACGCCCTTCAGCGTAAAGCCGAACAGCCCGCTGGTGCCGGCGAAATCGCGCGACCAGATCGCATGGCCGGGATCGCCGGGCCGCGCTGGGTGCAGCACGCGTCCGACCTCGCTCCTCGCCGCGAGCCAGTTCGCGACCGTCAGGCCATTCGCGCCGTGGCGCTGCATCCGCACGTCGAGCGTGCGCAGCCCGCGCAGCATCAGCGCGCAATCGTCGGGCGAAACCGCATGGCCAAGCTGATACGCCGCCTGCCGCAGCCGCGGCCACACCGCCTTCGTCGCGGTCAGCGAGCCCATCATCGCGTCGCTGTGCCCGCCGACATATTTGGTGAGGCTCATCATCGTCACGTCGACGCCGTGCGACAACGCCGGGAACAGCAAGGGCGTCGCCCAGGTGTTGTCGAGCATCGTCAGCACGCCGCGAGCGCGCGCAATGCGGGTGATCGCGGGAATATCCTGCACCTCGAAGGTCAGGCTGCCCGGCGATTCGAGGAAGATCAGCTTCGTCTCGGGCCGAATCAGCTCGGCGATTCCCGCGCCGACGAGCGGGTCATAATAGGTCGTCTCGATCCCGAGGCGCGCGAGCATGCCGTCGCAGAAGGCGCGCGTCGGTTCGTACGCGCTGTCGACCATCAGCAGGTGATCGCCCGGCGACAAGAGCGCGAGCAGTCCCGCCGAATTGGCCGCGACCCCCGACGGATAGAGCAGGGTGCCCTCGGCCCCAGGCTCCATCTGCGTCAACGCATCGGCGAGCGCCCACACCGTCGGCGTCCCGCGCCGGCCGTAATAGAGCTTGTCGTGCGTCGCATGACCACGCGCCTTCAGGTCGGCGATAGTGTCGTAGAGGATCGTCGAGGCGCGCCACACCGGCGGATTGACGACGCCGCCGCCCAGCCGCGGGTCGCCGGTCCATTCGGGGCGCCGTCCGCCCTGCACGAGTTTCGTCGCAGGGCGGAGGCTGTCATCGTCGCTGTTGCTCATCCCCGCCTTGTTAGCGGAGCACCGGCCAAAATCCACCCTTCGACATGAAGGATATTCGGCGGATATTCGAGCCGGTCTGGTCAGGCCGCGCCGGTCGCCTTGGGCGTCGCGGGGTCGGCGCCCCATTCGACCCAGCTGCCGTCGTAAACCGCGACATCGTCCTTGCCGAGCAGGTGCGCGCCGAATGCGACGACGGTCGCGGTCATGCCGCTGCCGCAGGTGGTGATGAGCGGCTTGTCGAGATCGACCCCGGCGGCGTCGAACGCGGCCTTCAACTCGTCGCCACGCTTCCACGTGCCGTCGGCGTTGAACAGCTGGCCGTGCGGCAGGCTGCGCGAGTTCGGGATATGGCCCGGCGCGACGCCCGGACGCGGATCGCGTTCCTCGCCGGTGAAGCGCGCCGCGGGGCGCGCATCGACGACCTGTTCGGCGCCGCTGCCCACGTTCGCGAGCATCTGGTCCTTGGTGCGCACCGCCTTCGCATCGCGCCACACGGTGAAGTGGCGGTGGCGCAGCGTCTGCTTGCCCATTTCGAGCGCGCGGCCTTCGGCCTTCCACTTGGCGAGGCCGCCGTCGAGCAGCGCGACGTCATGCGCACCGAACAGCTTGAGCAGCCACCACCCGCGCGCCGCGCTCTTGAGCGGGCTGTCGTCGTAAAGCACGATGCGGCTGCCATCGCCGAGGCCGAGCGACTGCATGCGGCTCGCGAATTTCTCGGCCTGCGGCGCCATATTGTCGACGTCGCTCGACGGATCGGTCAGTTCGGCGAGGTCCATGAACACCGCGCCGGGGATGTGGCCCGCCTCATATTCGGCGCGCGCGTCGCGTCCCTCGTCGGCAAGGAATTTCGTCGCATCGACGACCCGCAAGTCCGATGCCCCCAGTTCGCGTTCCAGCCAGTCGGTTGAGACCAAGGCGTCCATGTCATGCTCCTGTTGCGACCGGTCGGGAACCTGCTTTTTCCTGTCCCTCGCCGGCCATCCTGCTGTGGCTCTGTTCTTTTCTGGGGAATAGTCAGCCTATGCCCCCACCTGCGCTTTTTCAAGCGCAGTCGATCCTGCCCCAGCCGATGCTGCACCGCAACAAAAAACCAGTGCCGTTTTGAGCCAAACTATTGAGCGCGCTTGACGGCGGTCGAGCGCGCCGCGGGCCGATCGACGGTATAGGATGCGCGGTCGAGCGGCAGCGGCGCGAGCTTTTCGCTCCCGCTCGCACCCTGTTCGCGGCCGAGCACAAAGCTGCCGGCATTCTGGCCGAAGGCATCGCCCTCGCCATCCCAATGATAGGTCACGTCGAACGCGATGACGGGGACGAGCATCGGTTTGCCGCCGATCATCAGCGGCTCGATCGCGGCGCGCGGCAGCATGACCTCGGTCGACAATTCCTCGCCCGCGCCGGGCGCGAGCATCATATCGTCGCGCAGCACGCTGCCGCCCGCGCCGTCGAAGAAGCGCGCCAGCACCGGTTCGGTCATCGCCGATCCCTGGTTGAGCGCGATGCGGACCATCAAGCCGGTCGCCGCGGTCGGCCCCTGATTCATGAGGTGAAGCGCAAAGCCGACCGCCACATGGTCGGCGGCGAAGCGGATGCTGCGGATGTCGAGCGCCATGCCGATGATCGCGCGCTTTTCGGCCGCCGGACGCGTGACAAGCGGCGAAGGCTGAGGCCGCTCGGGCGGCGCAAACGGCGCGCGCGCAGGCTGGGGTGCGGCCGGGCGCGGCGCCACCGGCTGCATAGGCTTCGGCGCGGCGGGCTTTGGCGAAGCCGGCGACGCGGCGCGCTGAACCGGCGGTTTCGGCGCCGGGCGCGGCGCCTCGGGTGCTTCGTCGATGGCGGGACCGGCGGGCGCGGCGCGGCGGCGCCAGTACCAGAAACCGGCGCCCACAGCCGCCAGCGCGGCAAGCAACCACGCCCAGATCGGCGTGCCCGACGGCGCGTCCGCGGGAGCCGCCGCGACGGGCGTTTCGTCGGCGGTGACGGGCGAGGCGTCGGCCGCCGTGGCAGCGGGCGGCGCGGCGGTCTCAAGCGGCGGCAACGCAGGATTGTCGGTCGCAGCGGGCGCCGCCGGGTTTGCGGTTTCGGGTGCGGCCGTACGCGGAGCCGCGACCGCGGGAGCGTCCCGCCGAGTCGGTGCCGGCGCGGGTGCCGGGGTGGCGGTCGCCGGCTGGGTCGGGGCTATGCGCGGCGGCGCCACCGGCTGCGTCGGCGTCGGCGCGGGGGTGGGCGTCGGCTGGCCGCGGCGCTCGCCCGGCGCTACCGGCGGCAGGCCATTGTCCGACGGCCCCTGCACACCCGGCGTCCGGCCGTCATCGGCGGGCGGCGGCAGGCGGAAGTCGATCGGGCGGGGCGAGGTTGTGGTGTCCTGCGCGCGCGCGGGCACCGCCGCGCTCAGCATCGCCGCCACCAGCGCGAGCGTCGCCACCTGTCCTCGCCCGAAGTTACGCACCGTCATCTTGTCCGCGATCCCACACTACCCATATCTCGCACACGCCGCTGAATTGGCGCTGAACCCTGCCGCTTCCGTCCAACCAGATCGGTGACATCGGCGCCGCTGCGCACTAGAGCCTTTCCATGACCGATTCCAGCCCTACCCCGCTCGCACCGAAACATCTCGGCCAGTCCAGCGAACTTCCTGCCTCGCCCGAGGCCGCGGTTCTCGACTATGTCCCCAATCCGCGCGCCGGCGAGCTCTATCTCGTCCGCTTCGCCGCACCCGAGTTCACTTCGCTCTGCCCGGTGACCGGCCAGCCCGATTTCGCGCATCTCGTGATCGATTATGCGCCCGGCGAAACGATCGTCGAATCGAAGAGCCTGAAGCTCTTCCTCGGGTCTTTCCGCAATCACGCCGGATTTCACGAGGATTGCACCGTCGGCATCGGCCGCCGCCTGTTCGACGAAATGCAGCCCCGCTGGCTGCGCATCGGCGGTTACTGGTATCCGCGCGGCGGCATTCCGATCGACGTCTTCTGGCAATCGAGCGCGCCGCCCGCCGACCTGTGGCTCCCCGATCAGGGCGTCGCGCCCTATCGCGGGCGCGGATGATAATTCATCTTTCCGTCACAAAATATTGACATTAGTGTCAGCGATATGACCACCGCTTCCCTTCCGCACGACCATGCGATCGCCGTTGGTGCCGACCAGATCGATTTCATGGGGCATGTGAACAACGCCCATTATCTGAGTTGGGTGCAGGAAGCGGTGCTGTCGCACTGGCGCCATATCGCGCCGCCCGACGCGGTCGCGGCGCATCTGTGGGTCGCGCTGAAGCACGAGATCACCTACCGCCGTCCGGCGTTCCTCGACGATCAGGTCATCGCGACCGTGATCCTCGAAAAAGTGCAGGGCGCGCGCGCCTTTTACGAAACGGTCATCAAGCGCGGCGAAGACGTGCTGGCCGAGGTGAAGTCGAGCTGGTGCTGCATCGATGCCGAGACGCTGCGTCCCGCGCGGCTTGCGAGCGACGTCATCGCACGCTTTTTCCCGAGCGAGAAAGTCTAGGTTTCGGGCGCGAAAAGCCCCCTCCTTGCGGGAGAGGGCCATTTCCTGCCGCGAATTTACGGGCTTACCGGTTCGTCGTCATCGTTGCCGTCGACCACCAGCCAGATACCGCCGGCGATGATCGCAAGCCCGAGCACGATCGCGATCCAGCTCGCGCCTTCGAGTTCGTTCTGACCCTCGACAACGGACCCCGCACGGGCAGCATCCAGCGCGGGCGCAGCCGACGCGGCCACCGGCGCAAGGACCATCGACGTCGCCGCCAACGAGATCGCGGCTTTCTTTAAGAGATTCATCGCAAACTCCTTTTTTTTGAGCGGGCTGGAAACGCCGGCCGACGGGCAATGGTTCCACGGCGCCGCGTCAGATGGAGCTAGGCCGCCGCGAACCGGATCGGCAGGCGCTTCAATCCGCCGACGAAAACCGATTCGACGCGCGCCGGCTCGCCCGCCAGTTCGAGGTTTTTCAGCCGCGGCAAAAGCTCTTCCATCAATATGCGCATCTCCATGCGCGCGAGATGCTGGCCCAGGCAGACATGCGCACCGAAGCCAAAGGCGATCTGCTGGTTCTTCTCGCGGTCGGGATTGAAAGCGAAGGGGTCGCCGAACACCGCCTCGTCGCGGTTGCCCGAGACATAATTCAGCATCAGCCAGTCGCCCTCGCTTATCGTCTGACCGCCGATCTCGACATCTTCCCTGGCGCTGCGCATGAAATGCTGGACCGGGGTCGCCCAGCGAATCGCTTCCTCGATCAGCCCGGCCTTGTCGCTGTCGGCGGCGCGGAAGCGCTCGAACAGCGCCGGGCTTTTCGCCAGTTCCATGATTGCGCCCGCGGTCGACGCGCTGGTGGTGTCGTGCCCCGCGGTTGCGATGATCATATAATAGCCGGCGAGTTCGCGATCGGGGATCTGCTCGCCGCCGATCATCGCATTGGCGATCACCGTCGCGATATCCTCGCGCGGGTTGGCGCGGCGGTCGGCGGTGAGCGCGCCGAAATAATTTTCGAAATCGGCGATGACATAGTTGAGCATCGCGATCGCCTGCTCGGCGCTGGTGATCGCCTCGCGGCTGCGGTTCAGTTCGGGGTCGGTGGGGCCGAATAGCTGCTGCGTCAGCATCAGCATGCGCGGCTCGTCTTCGGGCGGGACGCCCAATATGTCCATGATGACGCGCAGCGGATAATGCGCCGCGACATCGCGCGCGAAATCGCATTCTCCGCCCGCTTCGAGCATATGGTCGACCGTCTCGCGCGCCAGTTGGCGGATGCGGTCTTCGACGATCTTCAAATTCTTGGGCATGAACCAGCTCTGCGTCAGCAGCCGGTATTTCATATGGTCGGGGGCATCCATCTGGACGAGCGAACGAATCAGGTGCCCATCATTGTTCGGCGTCGCCGCACGCGCCAGCGCCTCGCCGTCGCGATTGGTCAGCACCGTCGGGCGGATGCCGTTCGCGAATCGCTGCGGATCGCGGCTGATCGCCATGATGTCGGCGTGGCGCGTCACCAGCCAGAACGGGTCGTGATCGCGATTCTCGGCGACGCCAAGCGGCATGTTCGCGCGCGCCCAGGCTAGCTGCTCGTGCAGCGGATCCCATTTGCCGTAAGCGACGGGGTCGACGACGGCGGCGGCTACCTCTCCAGGCAATATAGGTTTTGTCATGAAACCAAAGCTGCCGCATCGCGTGCCGTCTGTCGAGCCTCAACGACCGCCTGCCGAAAGGGGGCGTTGCGGGGACTGGCGCATGCGCCTAGCCCGGGGCGCAAAATCATACCGGGGATCGCAATCATGAAATATTCGACTCGCCATTTGCTTGTTGCCGCCGTGTCGTCGCTCAGCCTTGCCGCCTGCGCCGCGCAGCCTGGGATCGAATCCCCAGCACCTGTCGCCGCAGCGCCAGCCCTCACCGGCGCGCCGCTCGATACGAGCGTGCCGAGCCAGCTGCCGCGGATCGCGCGCCCGGTGCATTACGACATCAGCGTCACGCCCGACGCCAAGGCGCTGAACTTTACCGGCGAGGCGGGGATCGACCTTGAACTCTATGCGCCTTCGGCAACGCTGACGCTGAACGCACTCGACCTCAGCTTCGCGAGCGCGAGCCTGACCGGCGCCGACGGCAAGGCGATTCCGCTGACCGTCGCGATCGACGCCGCCACGCAAACGGCGAGCTTCAACGCCCCGGTGCCGCTCGCCCCCGGCAAATACCGTCTGACGACGAGCTACACCGGCACGATCAACACGCAGGCGAACGGGCTTTTCGCGCTCGATTATCCCGACAAGGTCACCGGGAACGACGTGCGCGGGCTGTTCACCCAGTTCGAGGCGCCCGATGCGCGGCGCTTCGTCCCGAGCTTCGACGAGCCGAGCTACAAAGCGACCTTCACCCTCGCGGCGACCGTTCCCGCAGGAGATCTCGCGGTAAGCAACATGCCCGTGGCGAGCGAAACACCGGTCGACGGCGGCAAGAAGAAGGTGACCTTCGAGATCTCGCCCAAAATGTCCTCCTACCTCCTCTTCTTCGCGACCGGCAATTTCGAGCGGCTCGCGGCGAAGAGCGAAAGCGGCGCCGAGGTCGGCATCGTATCGCCCAAGGGATCGGGCCAGCAGGCGCGCTTCGCGCTCGACAGCCTTGGCCCCTTGCTCGGCTATTTCAGCGACTATTTCGGCCAGCCCTACCCGCTGCCCAAGCTCGACAATGTCGCGGGGCCCGGCCAGTCGCAATTCTTCGGCGCGATGGAAAATTGGGGCGCGATCTTCACCTTCGAACGCATCCTGCTCGACGATCCGAAGATCACCAGCGATGCGACGCGCCAGCAAATCTATTCGACGCAGGCGCACGAGGTCGCGCACCAGTGGTTCGGCGATCTCGTCACGATGGCGTGGTGGGACGACCTCTGGCTCAACGAAGGCTTCGCGAGCTGGATCGAAACCAAGGCGAGCGACCATTTCCATCCCGACTGGCAGCCTTTGCTCGACCGCGTCGACGGCCGCGAACGCGCGATGGGGCTCGACGCCTTTGCGACGACGCACCCGATCGTCCAGACGATCCGCACCGTCGAGGATACCAATCAGGCGTTCGACGCAATCACCTACCAGAAGGGCGAGGCGGTGATCACGATGCTCGAAGCCTATGCCAGCGAGGACGTGTGGCGCGATGGCCTCCGCAGCTACATGGCAAAGCATAAATATGCGAACACGCGCACCGACGACCTGTGGAACGCGGTCGAGGCCGCGGGCGCGAAAGGGCTGACCGCGATCGCGCATGATTTCACCAACCAGCCGGGCATCCCGCTACTCCGCGTCGGCGGCGTGACCTGCGCCGGTGGCAACACGACCGTCCAGCTGACGCAGGGCGAATTTTCGCGCGATCGCAGGCAGAGCATCGACGCCGAAGGCCGCCGCTGGCAGGTGCCCGTCCTCGCGCGCGCCGGCAATGGTGCGATGGCGCGGCAGGTGATCGCCGGCGGCGCCGGCACGCTGACGCTGCCGGGCTGCGGCGCGGTGCTGCTCAATGCCGGGCAGGCGGGCTATTACCGCACCCTCTATTCGCCCGCGGCGCTGGCCGCGCTCCGCGGTGATTTCGCGGCGCTCGCCCCGATCGAACAGCTCGGGCTGCTCGGCGACAATTTCGCGCTTGCCTATGCCGGCTATCAGCCGATGGGCGCCGCGCTCGACCTGCTCGCGGCCGCGCCTCGGGATGCGAACCAGAAGCTGCTCGGCGACGTCGCAGGGCGCTATGCGGCGCTATATGGCTATTTTGACGACCAGCCCGCGGTGCAGAAACAGATCGCGGTACGCGGCACCACGGCGCTCGCACCCGCGATGGGGCGCCTCGGCTTCGACGCGCTCGCCGGCGAACCCGCGCTCGACAGCATCCTGCGCTCCGAACTGCTCGGCGCGCTCGGGACGTTGGGCGACGCCAAGGTGCTGGCAGAGGCCCGCCGCCGCTTCGCGCTGCTCGACAGCAATCCCGCGGCGCTCGACGGTCCGCTGAAATCGCGCTGGCTCGACATCGTCGCGGCCAACGCGAGCGAGGCCGAATGGACCCAGCTGCGCGCCATGGCGAAGGGATCGAAATCGGCGGTCGAACGCAGCGCCTTCTACACGTTCTTGGGCAATACGAAGGACGAACCCCTTGCCAAGCGCGCACTCGACCTCGCACTCACCGACGAACCCGGCAAGACCGTCAGCGCCTCGATCATCGGCGCGGTCGCGAAAAATCACCCCGAACTGGCGGTCGATTTCGCGCAGGCCAACCAGGCCGCGGTCGACCGGCTGATCGACGCCTCGGCGCGCGCGCGCTTCCTCGCGGGCCTGGCCGCTTCGTCGAACGACCCGGCGATGATCGCGAAGCTCGAGCGGATTGCGGCGCCGCTGCCCGCCGATGTGCGCAAGCCCTATGACAAGACGCTGGCGAGCCTGAAGGAGCGCAGCGTCAGCCGCCCGCGCATCAAAAGCGAAATCGCCGGCTGGCTGAAGGCGAAGTAAACCGCCCCTTCTCGTCACCCCCGCGGAGGCGGGGGTCCAGCTTTTATTTGCGTTGAAGCTGGATCCCCGCCTCCGCGAGGATGACGAACGGTGTCTTACCCGGCCGGCTGCGGCGTTCCAACCGGCATCGCGCTTTCCCATTCGGCGCGCGCACGGCGGATCATTGCCTTGAGCGCGTCGGCCTGGCGCTGCCACGCGGTCGCCGTCTCAGTGCTCCATGACCCGCCAGCAGCCGCGCCGAGTTCGGCGACCGTCATGTCGATGAAGGCGTCATATTCGGCGATCGGCAGCGGCCCATAGGCGCGGTGGGTGAAGACAAGCTCGGCGACGAGCGGCCACACCCAGCCTTCGCCCTTCGCCAGCCCGAACATCATCTGCAGCGTCTCGTCGGTCATCCGCCTCGACGAGGCGTCGACGACCACGAAGCTCGCGCGGCGCTCGGGGAAGGCGGCGAAGAAACGCTCGAACAGCGTATGGCGGATGCCGATGCCGGCGCCGGCGACGGCCGTCAGGCTCGCCTCCATCCGCGCGGCATCGGCTTCGCTCACTTGAACAGGCTGCCCAATATCCCGCGCATCAGCTGGCCGCCGAACTTGCCCGCAACCTGCCGCCCGAGGCTGGTCGCCGCCGAGCGCGCCGCCGACTGGACCATTTTTTCGGTCATTGACGGCTTCGCGGCTTCGCGCGCCGCGGCCTTTTCGAGCCGCAGCCGCTCGCGTTCCTCGGCGGCCTTGCGCTTCGCCTCTTCCTTTGCGGCGATCGCGGCCTGTTTGTCGGCCTCGACCTGCGCCTTCGCCTCGATCGCGGCCGCCTGCGCCTGCTCGGCCTTGACGGCGAGCAGTTCCTCGGCGCTCTCGCGGTCGACGGCGGTGTCATATTTGCCCTCGACGGGCGAAATCGACTTGATGATCGCGCGCTCCTTGGCGTCAAGCGGGCCCGCGCGCGAGCAGGGCGGCTTGATCAAGGTGCGTTCGACCGGCGACGGCGCGCCGTCGGCCATCAGCAGCGACACCAGCGCCTCACCGACTTTCAGCTCGGTGATCTCGCGCGCGACGTCGACCTTGGGATTGGGGCGGAAGGTTTCGGCGGCCGCCTTCACCGCTTTCTGGTCGCGCGGGGTGAAGGCGCGCAGCGCATGCTGGACGCGGTTGCCGAGCTGGCCCGCGACATCCTCGGGAATGTCGATCGGGTTCTGCGTCACAAAGTAGACGCCGACGCCCTTCGAGCGGATCAGGCGCACGACCTGCTCGATCTTTTCGGCGAGCGCGGGCGGCGCGTCATCGAACAGCAGATGCGCCTCGTCGAAGAAGAAGACGAGCTTCGGCTTGTCGGGGTCGCCAACCTCGGGAAGCGTCTCGAACATCTCGCTGAGCATCCAGAGGAGGAAGGTTGCGTAGAGCTTGGGGCTCGCCATCAGCTTGTCGGCGGCGAGGATGTTCACATAACCGCGCCCATTTTCATCGGTGCGGATCATGTCCTGAATGTCGAGCGCGGGTTCGCCGAAGAAATTGGCGCCGCCCTGGCTTTCGAGCGTCAGCAATTGGCGCTGGATCGTGCCGACGGTCGCCTTCGACACATTGCCATATTTGGTGGTGAGCTCATCGGCATTCTCTGCGCACCACGACAACATCGCCTGCAAATCGCCGAGGTCGAGCAGCAGCAGATTCTGTTCGTCGGCGACGCGGAACGCAATCGCGAGCACGCCCTCCTGCACCTCGTTGAGCCCCATCAGCCGCGCGAGCAGCAGCGGGCCCATTTCGGAAATCGTCGTGCGCACGGGGTGCCCCTGTTCGCCGAACAAATCCCAGAAGATCACCGGATTGTCGCGATAGACCCATTCGCTATCACCGATCTCGGCGGCGCGCGCGGCGAAAATCTCGTGCGTCTTCGCGGTCGGGCTGCCCGCCATCGCCATGCCGGCAAGGTCGCCCTTCACATCGGCGACAAACACCGGAACGCCGACCGCCGAAAAACCCTCGGCGAGTCCCTGCAAGGTCACCGTCTTGCCGGTGCCGGTCGCACCCGCGATCAACCCGTGACGGTTCGCACGTTTCAGCACCAGCGACTGGCGCGGGCCATCGGCCGCGCCGCCTCCGCCAAGGCCGATATAGATTTCGCTTGCCGTACTGCCGTCGCTCACCCGCTGTCCTCCACCTTGAAATGTTGCGTCGAGGTTAGAGCGGCGGGTGAGTGCAGGCAATCGGCAAACCTGCGTGGCCGCCGAAACCGGCACACGGCCAAAAACCGCCGAACTTTACACGGAATTCGCGTTTCGCGGCGGCACAGGGGAACATCGCCGCTGGCGCTAAAGCCACAAAAGCCCCACACGCGCGAAGCGAAAATGCGGCTTTTTCGGCTTTACCGGATCGCGCCGGCCGCCACCATATCCAGTCGCCGCCAAGCACGCTATCTCTTGCGGATGAGCGCAGCCGAGGCCGAGATAATTGCCATCCTGCGCGCCGACCGGCGCCGCTGGCATCTGCTCGCGGTGGTTGCGGCGCTCGATCTGCCCGACTGCTGGATCGGGGCGGGCTTTATCCGAAACGCGGTTTGGGATCATCTGCACCAATATCCGCCATCGCCGCCCAATGGCGATATCGACGTGATCTGGTACGATTCCGATCGAACCGACCCCGCACTCGATCGGCACCACGAGGATCGGCTGGCGGCAATCGAGCCATCGGCGCTCTGGTCGGTCAAAAATCAGGCACGGATGCACATCCGTAACGGCGATCCGCCTTATGCTTCCGCCATCGATGCGATGCGCCATTGGCCCGAGACAGCGACCGCCGTTGCGGCCCGACATCATGGTGCTGGCCGCTGCGAAGTCGCAGCCCCCTTGGGCACCGCCGATCTTTTCGGCCTGATCTTGCGCCCCACGGCAAATTTCGTCGACCTGAAGCGCGACGTTTACGACGAGCGACGGCGATCCAAAAAGTGGCTGGAATTCTGGCCATTGTTGCGGGAGGCGTAGGGCGGCGCGTGACCGAATGCCGTCTCCTCAATCATCGTCACCCCGGACTTGATCCGGAGTCCCGCTTGCAGTCGATGCCGCAAAAAAGCGGGATCCCGGATCAAGTCCGGGATGACGAAGGCGGGGAACTTGAACGCCCGCTCCCCACCCCCCAAGCCGAGATCGACTCCGATCCATTCACCCCATGATGAAGGCGTTGAGCTTGTTGCCGTCGGGGTCGCGGAAATAGCCAGCGTAAAATCCCTCGCCGCGCGGTCCCGGAGGACCTTCGCATGTGCCACCATGCGCGAGCGCGATTTCGTGGAGGCGGTGGACCTGGTCCTTGTCCTTCGCCTGCAGCGCGACCATCACACCGTTGCCGACCGTCGCGACATTGCCGTCGAAGGGCCGCGTCAGCCCGATGCCCGCGCCGCCGCCCGGCTTTCCCCATGCGATGAAGCCGTCGAATTCCATCATCCGCGGCGTGTCGAGTTCGGCGGCAATCGCATCATAGAAGTCCGCCGCCTTCGCCAGATCCTTCGTTCCCAGCGTCACATAGCCAATCATCATCTTTCTCCCGACTCGTTCTTATGAGAACATAATATGAACAAGAGGCGCGGCGCGCAAACAAAAAGGGCGCCGGACCCGAAGGTGCGGCGCCCCGTTTGATCGGTCGGAAACCGAAGCCTATTTCACGCGAATCGCGATAAAGGCCGACGGCTGGCCGCGGCGCTGGATTTCGAGCAGCACCGCATCGCGGCCCGCCTTCTTCGCGTCGGCGATGGTCTTGGCGAGCGCTTCGCTCGTCGTGACCGGGGTGCGGTTCGCGCTGAGGATCACGTCGCCGCGGCGCAGGCCCTTGCGGCCCGCGTCGCTGCTCGCCGAGGCGGCACCGATCACCAGACCCTTGGTTCCGGCATCGACCCCCACCGCGCGCGCGATATCGGGGGTCACCACCTGCACCGACAGGCCAAGCTCGTCCTGGATCGCCTTGTCGGCCGCGCCGGTCGGATCCTCGGGTTCGGCCTGCTCGGCCTCGGGGTCGAAATTGGCGCCTGCCAGCTCTTCCTCGGGCGGACGCGTGCCGACGAGGACATTGAGCGTCATCGCCTTGCCGTCGCGGATGATCTCCAGCGGGATGCGCGTGCCGGGCTTGGTGTTCGAGACGATGTACGACAAGGTCTGCTGCGGCGTGACGTCCTTGCCGTTGACCTTGGTCACGACGTCGCCGCGCTTCAGCCCGGCCTTTTCGCCCGCCTGTGCGGGTTCGACGCGCTGGATGAACTCGCCGCGGTCCTTGGGCAGGCCGAGCGCCGCCGCGAGATCCTCGTCGACCGGCGCGATGCCGATGCCCAGATAGCCGCGCTGGACCTTCTCGCCCGCGCGCAGCGCGTTGATCACCGGGATCGCCGCATCGGCGGGGATCGCGAAATTGACGCCGATGTTCGCGCCAACGGGCGAGATCAGCATATTGTTGATGCCGACGACATTGCCCTGAAGGTCGAACAGCGGACCGCCCGAGTTGCCGCGGTTGATCGCGGTATCGGTCTGGATATAGCGGTCATAGGCGCCGCCCTGCCCGATGTTGCGCTGGACGGCCGAAATGATGCCCGCGGTCACCGTCGAGCCGAGCCCGAGCGGGTTGCCGATCGCGACGACCCAGTCGCCGACGCGCGCGGTGCCGCCGTCGGCGAATTTCACGAAGGGCAGGCCGGTCGCGTCGATCTTGAGCAGCGCGAGGTCGGATGCGGCATCGCGGCCGACGATCGTCGCGCGATATTCCTTCTGGTTGGTCAGCGTCACCGTCACCTGGTTCACCGCCTCGCCGCGCGGGCCGCCCGAGATGACGTGGTTGTTGGTGACGATGTAGCCGTCGGCCGAGATCAGGAAGCCCGAGCCGCCGCCCTGCTGTTCCTGCGTGATCGGCTCGCGCGTCCCGGCAAAGGGGTTCAGCCGGACGCCGAGCGTGACTTCCTGCTTGGTCGAGATGTTGACCACCGCGGGCTGCAGCTGTTCGACGAGGTCGGCAAAGCTTTCGGGCGCACCCGAACGCGGGACGACCTTGGCGATTTCGCTCTTCTCATTCTGCGCGACCTGCGCGCCGACGGGAGACTGGGTGACCAGCGCCAGCGCGGTGCCACCCGCCAGCAAGGCCGAAGTGATGCCATAAACATAACGCACGATCGAAATTCCTCTTCTCTTACGAAAACTCTCAGACCCCGGCCGCGGCTATCTGCGGCGCGGCGGCTGAACGCCATTTGAACATGAACAAGCGCTGCAAGTTCCGTTCAACCGGCAAACGGCCCGCATCAACCGCCGCTGAACCGTTTCAGATATTCATTGTCGGGCGACATGATGATCGACGTCCCGCCCGTGTTGTTCTCACCCAGGAAGGTCTGCCGATAGCTCTGCATCGCGCGGTAGAAATCGTAAAACTCCGGGTCCTTGCCAAAGCTGGCGGCGTAGATACGCGCCGCTTCACCATCGGCGCTGCCGCGGATGATCTGCGCTTCCTTCTGCCCTTCGGCGCGGATCGAGATCGCTTCCTGCTGGCGCGCGGTGCGCATCCGGTTGTACGCCGCCTCAAGCGTCGCGCCTTCGGGAAGGTCGGCGCGCTTGATCCGGACGTCGATGATCTCGGCGCCATATTTATTCGCCTCGCGGTTCAGCGCGATCTGGATATTGTCCATCACCGCGCCGCGCTCGGCCGAAAGCAAGGTCGCGAAGGTGCGCTTGCCAAGCTCGTTGCGCAGCGACGAGCCGAGGATCGTCGCAAGCTGCGCCTGCAACTTATCCTCGGTGCGGATCGCCGTGTACATCCGCACCGGGTTGGTGATGCGGAAGCGCGCAAAGGCGTCGACCTGCAAGCGCTGCTGGTCGGTCGAAAGCACCTGCTGGCGTTCCATATTCACGCCGAGGATGCGCTTGTCGATATATTGGATGCCGTCGGTGAACGGCACGCGCAGGACAAGCCCGGCGCCCGAGCGTCCGAAATCCTCGTTGGGCTTATAGCGGTTCACCGTGCGCTCGATTTCGCCGAAGCGCAGGATCAGCGCCTGCTTGTCCTCGGGCACGATCGCGAGCGATTGCGACAGGATGACGAGTATGATGACGACGCCAAACAGCAGCCGCATCGGGTTCTGGAACAGCGAACTGAACATCATTCGCCTCCTTTCGTGGTCGCTTCGGGCGCCTTGATCCGCTTCTGCACTTCGTTGAGCGGCAGATAGGGGGTCACCCCGCGCGCTTCGACAATCGTCTTGTCGACGTTCGACAACACCGTCTCCATCGTTTCATAATAGAGGCGCTGGCGGGTCACCTCCGGCGCCAGCTTATACTGCTCGTAAATCTTGTCGAACGCCGCGGTGTCGCCGCGCGCGCGTTCGAGCACCTGCTGCTGATAGGCGCGCGCCAGGTTGATCGCCGATTCGCGTTCCTGGCGCGACGCGGTAACTTCCTTGAACGCCTCGTCGACCTGGTTCGGCGGATCGGCCTGGCGGATCGCGATGCCCTGGATCATCACGCCGGCGCGATATTGGTTGAGCAATTCCTGCATGCGCTGCTGGACCTGCGCCTCGATCTCGACGCGGCCGGGGCCGATCGCCTGGACGAGGTCGAAGTTCGCGACCGTCGCGCGCATCGCGCTTTCGGCGACTTCGCGGATCGTGCCTTCGGGATCGGCGAGCTGGAAGAAGAAGAGTTCGGGATCGCGCACCGACCAGCGGACCTCATAGGCCAGGTCGACGATGCTCTGGTCGCGCGTCAGGACGAAATTCTCGTCGGTCGCGTTCGGCGAGCCGACCGCCATCGTGCGGATCGCGCGGACGTCTTCCAGCCGAATGCGCTCGACCGGCGCCGGCCAGGTGAGTTTCACGCCGGGGCCGACGGTGCGCGAATAGCTGCCGAGGCGCGTGACCACGCCTTCCTTTTCGGGCGGCACGATGTGGAAGGAGGAGAAAAGCACCCACGCGGCGACGAGCGCGAGCACCACCCATTTCCAGAGCTTCGCCGAATCGCCGAAATTGAACTGGCTGCCGCCGCCCGAGCCGCCACCGCCGAAACCGCCGCGTCCCTTGCGCAGCAATTCGTCGAGCGCCGAGGGGCCGCGCGGCTTTTGCGCGCGCCGCTGGTCGGTGGGATCGGGGGTAACCCACGGATTGCGTGGGCCGGGCTTTTTGCCGTCGCCCTTTCCGTCGTCATCGCCCTTGCCGGGACCGCTGCCCCAGGGGCTGTTGGCCATCTGGCTGATCTGATGGAAAAATTGCCGCAATCCTCTCGGGCTGCGGCGTCCCATGCTGCCGTCAATCTTGTCGTTCATAAGGCTTTTATAGGGTCGGCGGGCGCGATTAACAGGGGGTGCGCGCGAAAATGGCTGGCAAACCGACCGATCATGCCTATCTGGCGCGGACATGACCGAACAAAGCGCCGATATCGCCCGCCTGACCGCCGCCGCCGCCGACCTCAGTGGAGGACGGTCGTCAGGCCTGCGAATGCTCGACGATTCAGGATTGCTCGCGGTGGTGCTCGATGTGTCGGGGCTTGCCGTCGAAGAGCGCCAGCCGCTCGAGGACAAGCTCCGCGCCGGCCTGCTCGCCGATGCGGGCGTGCGCGAGGTCCGCATCGCGATGACCGCCGAGAAGAAGGCGATGACGATCATCGCAGTCGGCAGCGGCAAGGGCGGCGTCGGCAAATCCACGCTCGCCGCGAACCTCGCGGTCGCGCTGCGCCGCCTCGGTGTGAAAGTCGGGCTGGTCGACGCCGACATCTACGGGCCTTCACAGCCCCGATTGATGGACAGCGAGGGCGTGAAGCCCGAAGCGCGCGGATCGAAGCTCGCCCCCGTCCCCAACGCCTATGGCGTCCCGATGCTCTCGACCGGCCAGATCGCGGCGCCCGGACAGGCGATCGCGTGGCGCGGCCCGATGGCGGGCAAGGCGCTCGAACAGCTCGTCGACGCGAGCTGGGGCGACATCGACACGCTCGTCGTCGACCTGCCGCCGGGCACCGGCGACGTCCAGCTGACGATGATCCAGCGGCACAAGCCCGCGGGCGCGGTGATCGTATCGACCCCACAGGATCTCGCGCTGATGGACGCGACGCGCGCTGTCAGCCTGTTCGAACAGGCCGATGTGCCGATCATCGGGCTGGTCGAAAATATGGCGGGCTATGCCTGCCCGCATTGCGGCGAGGTCAGCGACCCGTTCGGGTGCGGCGGCGCCGAAGCGGCGGCGGGAACGATGGGGCTCGACTTCCTCGGCCGCGTGCCGCTGTCGATGGGCATCCGCCTCGCGAGCGACGGCGGGGTTCCGCCCGCGGCGGGAACCGATCCCGCGGGCGAGCCATTCCATGCGATAGCGGCGAAGGTGGCCGACTGGCTGAACACACGAAAGGGGCGATGATGGCGATCAACGACGAAGGCGAAATCCGCGAACTGCTCGGGCAAAAGCGCCGCATCGCCGTCGTTGGCGCGTCGCCCAACGCGGCACGCCCGTCGAACGGCGTCCTCGCCTTCCTCGTGGGCCAAGGGCATGACGTGATCGCGGTGAACCCCGGCCACGCCGGCAAGACAATCCACGGCGCGCCCGTCGTCGCGACGCTCGCCGATGTCGAACCGCCCGCCGAGCTCGTCGACATTTTCCGCAACAGCGCCGACGCCGGCACCGCGGTCGACGAGGCGATCGTCCATGGCGCGAAAGCGGTGTGGCTGCAGATCGGTGTGATCGACGAAGCCGCGGCCAAGCGCGCCGAGGCCGCGGGACTGACCGTCGTCATGGATCGCTGCCCCAAGGTCGAGATCCCGCGGCTCGGCCTGCTGAAGTGAAGGCCGCGCTTTCGCTGCTCACCGCGACCATGCTCGCGGGATGCGCCACGACGTCCGTCGCCAACAGCCCGCAGGATGAGTTTTTCGAGGCGCTTTCGGCGCGCTGCGGCAAAGCCTATGCCGGCCGCCTCGCAAGCGATCAGGAAGCCGACGCCGAGATGCGCGGCAAGGCGATGGTGATGCACATTCGCCATTGTACCGCCGACCGGATCGAGATTCCCTTTCACATCGACGGGCTTGGCCCCGATGGCGGCTGGGATCGCTCGCGGACGTGGATCATCAGCCGGACGCCGGCGGGCCTCCGCCTCAAGCACGACCATCGCCACGCCGACGGCAAGCCCGACGCCGTCACCCTCTATGGCGGCGACACCGCCGATGGCGGGATGGCGACGCGCCAGTCCTTCCCCGTCGACGCCGAATCGATCGCGATGTTCACCGCGACCGGCCGCAGCGTTTCGAATAGCAACATCTGGTCGGTCGAAATGACGGACGCGGGCTTCACCTATGGCCTCGACCGGCAGGGACGGCATTTCCGCGTCGCGTTCGACTATGCGAAGCCGGTGACGCCGCCGCCTGCGCCCTGGGGTTGGTAGGGAACCGATTCACCCGCCATGCGCTAGGTCGCATCGAACGGGAGAAAAATATGCGCGCCCAGACCCTTATGCTGATTCCTTTGCTCGCGCTCGGCGCGTGCGGCGAAAAGGCGCCCGACCCGCGCGGCGTCGGGCACGACGAAACCCTGCTCTCGGTCTCGGCGACCGGCCGATCCGAAACGCGGCCCGACGAGGCGCGCTTCACCGCGGGCGTGAGCACGATCGCGGCGTCGGCCGAAGCCGCCACGCAGCGCAACAATGAAACGATGACCAAGGTGACCGAGGCGCTCAAAGCCTTTGGCGTCGCGGGCAAGGACCTGCAGACGCGCCAGCTGACGGTGAACCGGATCGACTGGGGCGTGAACAAGGGCAAGTTTGAAGCCGTCAATCAGGTCGAGGTCCGCATGCGCGCGGTCGACAAGGCGGGCGAGGCCGTCGCCGCGACGACAGAGGCGGGCGCCAACGTCCTGTCGGGGCCGACGCTGCGCGTCTCCGACCAGGAAGCCGCGACCAAATCGGCCTATGCCGCCGCCTATCGCGCCGCGCGCGCCCGCGCCGACGCCTATGCGGGCGCCGCGGGGCTCAAGATCGACCGCGTGCTGACGATCCGCGATGGCGGCGACAGTTCGCCGCCGATGCCTTATGCCGGCGGGGTCGCTTATGAGGCTGCGGCACAGTCGGCCAACGCTGCCCCGCCGTTCAATCCGGGCGTCAGCGAATCGCAGGTTTCGGTGCGCGTCGACTTCGCTTTGTCGGAGAAATAGCGCGCAATACTGGCGGCCGCGCGAAAGGCCGATTTTCTTTGCGCCGATTCGCACCCCTGACTATCAGCAGCGGGCATGGCCGGCATTCGCGACATCGTGGGGAAAGATAAATCGCGCCTGCCGCACGTCAGCCGCCGTTCGCTGCTCGTCGGCGCGACCGCGGCGGGCGGGCTGGCCATCGCGTGGAGCCTGTGGCCGCGCGACTATCAGCCGAACCTTACCGCCGCGCCCGACGAGCATATCTTCAACGCCTTCCTCAAGATCGGCGACGACGGCCACATCAGCGCGATCGTCCCGCAATGCGAGATGGGTCAGGGCGTCACCACCTTGCTGCCGCAGATCATGGCCGACGAACTCGGCGCCGACTGGCGGACGATCGCGGTCGAGAGCGCGCCGATCAACCCGCTCTACACCAACACGCTGCTGGTCGACGAGGATAGCGCGGTCTTTACCCCGCGCGCGGGCGTTCCCGATTTCGTGTCCGACGTACGCGTCTGGGCGCGCCGCGAATGGGCGGTGCGCCACGCGGTGATGCTGACCGCGAACAGCTCGTCGGTGCGCATGTTCGAGGCACCCTGTCGCGCCGCAGCGGCGCAGGCGCGCGCGCTGCTGATGATGGCCGCCGCCAATCGCTGGGACGCCGACTGGGAAGAATGCGACACGCAGGACGGCTTCGTCACCCATGGCAAGAAAAGGCTGCGCTTCGGCGATGTCGCCGCCGCGGCGGCGCTGCTCGAACCACCCGCCGAGCCCGTCTATCGCGCGAGCAGTTCGGACCCGCTCTACGGCAAGGAGCTGACGCGGCTCGATCTGCCCGCCAAGATCGACGGGTCGGCCAATTATGCCGGCGACATCCGCCTGCCCGACATGGTGTTCGCGGCGATCCGCCAAGGTCCGCTCGGCACAACGCGACTGAAAAGCATCGACCGTAAAAAGGGCCTCGCCTCGCCCGGACTGCTGCACGTCGTCACGCACGAACGTTGGGTCGCGGCGGTCGCGCGCAACTGGTGGGCCGCGAACCGCGCGCTCGACCGTTTCGCGCCCGTCTTCGAAACCGAAGGCGCGCCGATTTCGACCGACCGGATCGACAAGGCGCTGAAGGCTGCGCTGAAAGGCGACGGCTATCGTATCGCCAGCGAAGGCGACGTCGCCGAAGCGATGGAGGGGCGACAGAAAGTCGCGGCCGAATATGCCGTCGCCCCCGCGCTCCACGCCGCCATCGAAACACGCACCGCAACCGCCGCGCCCGATCGCGGCGGCCTGCGCGTCTGGGTCGCGACACAAGCCCCCACGCAATGCCGCGACGCGGTCGCGCGCGCGACCGGGCTGGCTCCCGCGAATGTCACGTTGTTCCCGATGATGGCGGGCGGATCGTTCGACGCCTGCCTCGACCACAGCGTCGCGGTGCAGGCGGCGATCATCGCGCTACAAGTCAAACGCCCGGTCCAACTCGCCTGGTCGCGCGCCGAAGAGATTATGCGCCTGCCGCCGCGCGCCCCCGCGCGCGCCAGGCTGACCGCGACGCTCAATGCGGCAGGCGGGATCGACGCGCTGGTGACGCGCATCGCGGTGCCGCCAACCAACCACGAGGTTCGGGGCCGCCTGTTCGAAAATACCCCCGCCGACATCGCGCAGCGCGCCGCGGCGGGCAGCGCCGATGCCGCGGCAGTCGAGGGTGCGGCGAGCGGCTACGCGATCCCGCACCTGGCGGTCGACCACTGCCCCGCCGACATCGGCCTGCCGACGGGCCGCTGGCGCGGCAACGCCGACAGCTACACCGCCTTTTTCACCGAATGTTTCGTCGACGAAATGGCGGCGCGCGCCGGAACCGACGCGCTGTCCTATCGCATGGCGATGCTGGGCAATGCGCCGCTGCTCGCGCGCTGCCTGCTCACCGCGACCAGCCTCGGCGGCTGGGAGGGCGGGCTGTCGGGAACCACGCAGGGGCTTGCCTGCCACTCGATGCGCGGCAGTCATATCGCGCTGATGGCGACCGCGCGGCAAAGCGAGCGCGGGCTGCAGGTCGAACAATTGGTCGCGGTGGTCGATGCCGGGCGCCTTGTGAACCCGACGATCGCGCGGCAACAGATCGAGGGCGGGCTGATCTTCGGCCTCGCCGCCGCGGTCGGCGCGACGACCGACTATGAGGGCGGCCTCGCGACCGCGCGCAAATTGGGCCAGCTCGGCCTGCCCGACCTGTCGCAAACGCCGCAGATATTGGTCGAATTCGTCGAAAGCGACCGCGAACCCGGCGGCCTCGGCGAAATCGGTGTGCCGGTGGTCGCCCCCGCGATCGCCAATGCGATGTTCGCCGCGACCGGCCGCCGCATCCGCCGCCTGCCCCTCTCGGCGCACCCGCTGTGAGAGCGCCGCCGCAAATCGGCGTGCTGCTGGTCAACCTTGGCACCCCCGATGCCCCCGACGCGCCATCGGTGCGGCGCTATCTGGCCGAATTCCTGTCCGACCGCCGCGTCGTCGAAATCCCGCAGATCCTTTGGCAGCCGATCCTGCGCGGGATCATCCTGACCACCCGCCCGAAGAAATCGGCGCATGCCTACGCGCAAGTGTGGACCAACGAAGGCTCGCCGCTCGCCGCGATCACGCGCCGTCAGGCCGAAGCCTTGCAGGCGGCGTTCGGCGAAACGGTGCGGGTTGCTTATGCGATGCGCTACGGCGAACCGGCGATCGGCCCCGCAATCGATGCGCTGAAGGCGGCGGGGTGCGAACGCATCCTCATCGCGCCGCTCTATCCGCAATATTGCGCCGCGACGACGGCGACCGTCGTCGACGCGGCGGGCCGGCATCTGCAATCGCTGCGCTGGCAGCCCGCTCTGCGCTTCCTGCCGCCCTATCATGCCGACGCCGCTTATCTGGGCGCGCTGAAGATATCGGTCGAGACGGCACTGGTCGCGCTCGACTTCACCCCCGACGTCCTGCTGGCAAGCTTCCACGGCATGCCCGAGCGCACGCGGACGCTCGGCGATCCCTATCACGACCAGTGCCAGGCGACCGCGCGCCTACTTTCGGACGCATTGGACAGGCCGGTCGAGGCCAGCTTCCAATCGCGGTTCGGGCGCGCCAAATGGCTCGAACCCGCGACCGATATGCGCCTCGAACAGCTCGGCCGCGAAGGCCGCCGCGTTGCGATCTTCGCGCCCGGTTTTGCGGCCGATTGCCTCGAAACGCTCGAAGAACTCGCGATTCGCGGCAAGCGGCAATTCGAAGACGCGGGCGGCAAGGATTTCGCCTATCTCCCCTGCCTCAACGCCGATGCGCCCGGCATGGCCATGATCGAGACGCTGGTCCGCCGCGAACTCGCGGGCTGGTTCTGATCGCGGCCGCTTACCAACTGTTTAGGTCCATGCGCTAAATTGATCCGACACGGTGCGGAAAGCTTTTTGAACCGCGCCATTTTGGAGATTCGCGATGAACGAGGTCGAATCGGCGGTGCTGATGCTCGCCGGAGTGACGCTGGCCCTATTGGCGATCGTCTTCGCCATCTGGTGGTCGCGGCGACCGCGCAGCGCACCCGCTGCACCGCGAGCTCCCCGCGAACTCCGCGAAATCCGCCTGCCCAAACTCGCACGCAAGGCCGCACCCGAATATGAGGATGTCGAAATCTCTCCCTCGCGGCTCGCACGGATCAGCCGCAAGGCGCCGCTCGAAATACCGGCCGAGCCCGAATATGAAATCGCGCCCGAGCCCGCCGCCGCTATCGAACCCGTCGAGGTTGCACTCGAACCGGTGATTTCCGTGATCGAGGAAGAAGCACACCGGATCGAGAGGGCTGATATCGAAGAGGTCACGCTCCGCCTCGTTCCCCAGATTCCGCCGCGCGACGCCATATCGACGAACAGCTGGCTCGGTGGCCGTCCGCATCTCCCCGCGGGCATGGAATGGCCAAGGATCGACGATCAGCCAGCGGATTTTCTGGCGCAGATCAGCTGCCCCGACCTGCCGCAAGACCTGTGGGGCGGGCTGGGGCCGCGCGACGGCGCGCTCGCATTCTTTATCCACCGCCGCAAGCATGAACTGCGCGTCCTTCACCTGCGCGATACCGGCATGCCCGTCGCACCGCCCTTTACGCTCAACGATCCCGAGGGATGGTTCGGCCCGCACGGCGGCCTCGCTTTGGGCGATCTCGCCTCCTTCGCCGTGCGCGCCTTTCCCGAATGGCCCGTCGACCTCGTCGCCGTCCGCCCCGGCGATGCCGATCCGCGCAGCGAAGGCGATCCGAACGAGCCCGGCGCCGCGCTCCACGATCGCGGCTACGACATCGCCGACCCCGCCTTCCATCCCTTCGACTGGGGCAGCATGACCGCGATGGTCGCGCTGCTCGAGCAGCGGCTCGACCGGCTGATGACCGAAGCGCCTCCCGAGGCCGACACCGACAATCCCGACGAAATGGAACAATGCGCGGCGCTCAACCGCGAAGCGCGCGCGCGCGCCGAAGAGATTATCGCGATCGTCCGCGACGGCGCCGGGCGCGCCGATTTCTCGGCCGGCGACGCAACCGCGGTGATGGCGGGGCTGCACGCGATCCGCTGGGTCAACGTGATCCGCTCGGCCGACCCCGAAACGGGCGCCGAGCAGGTCGAGACGATCACCCTGCCGCTGACGACGCACCGCGCCGATGCGAATCTGTGGGTTCACGACTATCAGACGATCCTGTTCGATCGCGCGAAACATGCCTGGTGCGCCAATCCCGACAATCTGTCGGCGCCGGCGCGCGCGCTTTTCGAGCCCTGGTGGCGCACCTTGGCCGAACGCGAGATGGCGGCGATGGGGCATGAGCCCTTTCGCCACCTCCCCGATTATGACGAGGAACGCGACGCGGTCTTGCTCGAACTGCCGACCAGCGGATTGATGAGCCGGCGGTTCGGCGACCGCGACAATCTGGTGGTGACGATCGACAAGGCCGACCTTGCGATCGGCGACTTTTCGAAACTGCGTGTACAAGTGAGCAGCTAACCGCCTCTATCCCTTGAATAGCTTTGCGATTGACGTTCCGGTAAACTTGCGGCCGCCGCTTGCGCCGCCTAGTCATGGTCCATAACTCTGTGGGAGAGAATGATTTATGGCACGCATCGCAATCGTTACCGGTGGCAGCCGCGGCATCGGGGAAGCGATTTCCCTGAAACTGAAGGAACAGGGCGTCACCGTCGTCGCCAACTATGGCGGCAATGACGAAAAGGCGCGCGAATTCACCGACCGCACCGGCATCGCGGCGATCAAATGGGACGTCGGCGACCATCAGGCGTGCCTCGACAGCTGCGCGCGCATCGCCGAGGAATTCGGCCCCATCGACATCGTCGTCAACAACGCCGGCATCACGCGCGACGGCACCCTCGCCCGCATGAGCTATGACGATTGGGACGATGTCATGCGCGTCAACCTCGGCGGCTGCTTCAACATGGCGAAGGCGACCTTTGGCGGCATGGTCGAGCGCGGCTGGGGCCGCATCGTCAACATCGGGTCGATCAACGGCCAGGCGGGGCAGTACGGCCAGGTCAACTACGCCGCCGCGAAATCGGGCATCCACGGCTTCACCAAGGCGCTCGCGCAGGAAGGCGCGAAGAAGGGCGTGACGGTCAACGCGATCGCGCCGGGCTATATCGACACCGACATGGTCGCCGCGGTCCCGCCGCAGGTGCTGGAAAAGATCGTCGCGAAGATCCCGGTCGGGCGTCTGGGCCAGGCCGACGAGATCGCGCGCGGCGTCGCCTTCCTGTGCAGCGAGGATGCGGGCTTCGTGACCGGATCGACGATGTCGATCAATGGCGGGCAGCATATGTACTGACGATGGCAGGCGCGTAACCAAGACGTTCGCGAAGCGAACGGCAAGGCTAGGCGCCGGTGCCGCGAAGCGGCATCCATCGGCACGGCCAGCGGGTTCGGCGATCCGATAGATCGCCGAACCCGTCTAACGGCAGGCGGCGGCTTTGCCGTCGCCCACCAAGCCGCCCACATTCCCCCTACTCGATCGTACAACCCACCACACGCCACTCGCCGCCCTCGCGAACCAGCGACAGCGTTTCAATCGCCCCGACCTTATTCGCATAGCTCGTCCGGAACTTCACGAGCTGATAACCGTAAGGCGGTGCGGGCACAAATTCCTCGCTGACAAGCTCGCGCGAGACGACCGCGCCGAGCGGCGTGCGCACCGCTTCCGACACTTCGGCCCACCGCTCGCTAGTGTTGAGCGACTTGAACGCCTGCCCCGTCGCATCCCAGCTGCCGTTCCAGTCGCCCCGGTCGACCAGGGCAAGCCATTGGCGCGCCGCCTGCACCGCAGCGGTTTCGGTCGCGGGAGCCGAGAGGGTCGCGGTTGGCAGCGTGGCAGGCGGGGACGCTGGTGTCGACGCAGTTCCCGACAAGGACGCGAGCGCGAAGAGAGCAAGGCTGATCGACATGAATATTCCTCCGGCTATCCAGCCGAAGCGGCGCGACATGCGCCACGTCCCGGCCGGTGCCCGATGCACTTCCATGTCGCGGGCGGCGGCCGCAGCCCCCAAACCCCTGTCCGCCAGAAATTGGGGGTCCAACCTTTCCAACTCGCGCAGCTGCCGCGCCGCCTCGCGGCTGCTCGACGCCGACATCTTGCGCCGCGCATCGCGCAGCCGTTCGTTGATCGTATGGATCGACAGCCCCAGATGCCGCGCCATCGATTTCGCATCATGGCCATCGACGAGCAGGCGCAACGTCTCTTTTTCTTTTTCGGTGAGCGCCTGAAGTCCTGTCATGAGCCTGCCTGCATTCGCGCCGGATCGGCGGGCCGGTTTACAGAGCGCCGAAATGGCGTGCCACCCCAAATAAATCGTACCTCAGTTTTGAGCAGCGACCGCCCCGGCTACGGCCTTGCCGCCGCGAATCGAGCCGCTACACCGAATCCATGACCGAAGCCCCGCTCGCCGCCGCCCAGAACGACCTCGCCCGCGCTTATGCCGGCGGCGCCCCTGGCGTACTCGTCTCGGGCCTCGTCTGGCTGATCGCGGGGACGGTGTGGCAGCTTCACGGCACCACAGCCGCCTTCGCCGCGCTGTTCTTCGGCGGCATGGCGATCCACCCGCTGGCGGTCCTGATCGAGCGCGCCGCATTCAAGGCACCCAAGGCGACCATAGGCAAGCCGCTCGAAACGCTGGCGATCGAAGCGACGATCCCGCTGTTCGTCGGCGTGCTGATCGCGTGGGTATTGCTGGTGCGCGCGCCCGACCTCGCGATCCCCGTCTTCGCGGTGATCGTCGGCGCGCGCTATTTCCTCTTCCGGACGATGTACGGCGAGATCGCCTATTGGGCGCTCGGCGGCGCGATCCTGCTCGTTGCCGCGCTGGCGCTGTTCGGCATCGGCCTTCCGCTCAATCTCGGTTTCCTCGTCGGCATCATCGAACTGATCGCCGCCGCTCTGATCTTGCAGCGCTGGCGCGCGCGGCGTTGAGCGCACCCTTGCATCCCCCGGTCAAACGATCGGTGACGATCGCGGGTCACCCGACCTCGATCAGCCTCGAACCGATGTTCTGGGACGCACTCGAAGCCGCAGCCGCGCGGCAGGCGCTCCCCGTCAACGCGCTCGTCGCGCGCATCGATGTCGAGCGGATGGAAGCCGACGATCCGCCAAACCTGACCTCGGCGATCCGGCAATGGTTGTGGCGGGAGCGGAGCGCCGTTCCCCGATCAGTGAGCCCTTAGTCGCCGGGCTTTTTCACGCCGCGATAGATGGACCGGATAGCCAGAAAGGTTCCGCCGCACATAACGACAACCGCCCACGTTCCGGTAACGAGCAGGGCGGCCCTCTCGACCAGCGAGGCATCCGACCATTTGGACACAAAGGGGGATATGGCCAACACAGGCACCGTGGCGACGAGCATGAACTTTGCCTGATTCCGCTCGGACTGCCACAAGCCCTGAAAACGCGTGTTGATCGTCTTTCCGCGAAACTGCTTCCGGTTTGCAGTATCTTCGCTTTTGATCCACCTGTTGATGAGATCCTTCATCGGCGTCGCTAGATCAGAGCCTGCGCCACCGCCAGCCCGAACGCCGCGCCCTTGTCGGGCGCATGATGCAGAAACAGCGACGGCTCGATCAGTTCTAGTTCCATGATGTGGAGCGTGCCCGCGGCATCGCCGACCATGTCGACGCGCGCATAGACCGGCGCGGCAGGCGCGGCCGCCAGCCCCTGCGCAGCAAGCGCCTGCGCGGCGTCGCTCGCGTCGCACGCCGTCTCGCGCCCGCCGAACTGTTCCTGCACGCGAAAGTCGCCCGAAGCCGGACGCTTGACGATCGCGTGGCTGAACTTGCCGGCGAAGAAGAAAAGCGAATATTCGCCCTCGGTCAATATGCCCGGCATCAGCGGCTGGACCAGCCGGCGCGCACCCAAGGCATCGGCGGGAATCGGCGCGCCCGGCGCGATGCGATGCGTCCCGTCGGCGCCGCCCGAGATCGCGGGCTTGATCACAACCTCGTCGGCCCTGAGCTCGGACATCGCTTCGGTCAGGCTCGCGTCGTCGAGCGCATCGACCTCGACCGTCGGCACAACCGCGACACCCTTTGCGCCGAGTTCGCCGAGATACGCCTTGTCGCTGTTCCAGCGCAGCACCGGCACCGGATTGGCCACCGGCAGGCTCGCCTCTTCCAGCCGGTCGAGCAGCGCGTACCAGCCCGCGACGTCGCGTTGATAGCCCCACGCGAAGAGCGGCAGGACAAGATCATAGGCCGACAAATCGCCCGGTTCGGTCCACACACGCTGCTCGACGATCAGCCCGGCCGCGGTCAGCGCCGCCGCCTTGCGGGCAAAGGCGGGCTGCCACTTTTCGTAATAGTCGGGCGCCGGGACGAGGATCGCGACGCGGGGCTGGAACGGCATTTACCGCCCCAGCAGCCCGCGCGCCTGCCCCGCGATATGCGACAGCATCGCACCATTCGGGGCCGGAATCATCCGCGCGCGGTCGACCGTCGCGCGGAACTGCTCGACGCGCGGCGCATGATCGGCGAGCCATTTGGTCACCGCCGCGTCGAGATCGCCCTTCGGCAGCCCCGCAAGGAAGGTCAGCCGCATCTGCTGGAAATCGCGCGCGAGGCTGTTGACGAGCAGGCGTTCCCACGGATCGGCGGGGCTCATATGCGCCGCGAGCGTCTGCGCCCAGTCGAGCCCGAGTGCTTCGCCCAGATGGGTGAAGGCGCTGGTCACCGCGACCTCGTCGTCGCCGCGCCGTTCGGCAAGATCGACGATGCCGATCGCGCCGTCGGTCTTGAACAGCCGCACGACCGACGCGGTCAGCGCCTCGGGCGCGCCCGCGTCGAGCAATTGCTGCGTCAGCATGTCCCACTGATGCTTGACCGACGGGCTGAGCAGCGCGTCGACACTCGCGTTCAGGCGATCGACGCCGGGTTCGAGCCGCGCGACGACGGGGCCCGGCTGCGACAATGTCTGCGTCACGCGCAAGAGGTCGGCCATCTGCGAGGTCATCGCCGACGCGGCTTGCGCGAACAGCGACAGGCGGATGCTCTCGTCGATCTTTGCCGCGTCGAGCGCGTCCCAGATCGCCGGCATTTCGAGCAGGCGCTCGACCGCGACGAAGGCCGCGGCGATGTCGCCGAGCGCGCAGCCTTCCTCTTCGACGAGCTCGAAGGGATGGACGATGCCCATGCGGTTGATGATGCGGTTCGCGATCTTCGTCGCGATGATTTCGCGGCGCAGCTGATGATCGGCGATCGCAGCCGCGAAATCGCGCTGCATCTCGTCGGGGAAGGCCGCGGCAAGATCGCTGCCGAGCGCCGGGTCGTCGGGCAGGTCGCTATTCTCGATCGCATCCTGCAGCGCGAGCTTGGCGGTCGACAGCAGCACCGCGAGTTCGGGGCGCGTCAGCCCGCGCCCTTCGGCGGCGCGACGGAGCAGTTCGTCGTTCGCGGCGAGCCCTTCGACCTTGCGGTCGAGCCGGCCCGATGCCTCGAACGTCTCCATCAGCCGGACGAGCGACGGCACCGCCGCCGAGCCGCCCTTTTCGGCGATCGACAGCGCGAGCGCCTGCAACCGGTTGTCCTCGAGCACCAGTTCCGACACATTATCGGTCATGCGCACGAGCAGCGCGTCGCGGTCTTCCTGCGACAGGCGCCCTTCTGCCATCTCGCGGTTCAAGGCGATCTTGATATTGACCTCATTATCCGAGCAGTCGACGCCCGCACTATTATCGATGAAGTCGGTGTTGATCCGCCCGCCCTTTGCCGAGAAGGCGATGCGCGCCGCCTGCGTCGTGCCGAGGTTCGCGCCCTCACCCACCGCCTTGACGCGCAGATCCTCGGCATCGACGCGCAGCGCGTCGTTCGCGGGATCGCCGACCTCGGCATTATTCTGGCTCGCGGCCTTCACATAGGTGCCGATGCCGCCGAACCACAGCAGGTCGACCGGCGCCTTGAGGATCGCCGAGATCAGCGACACCGGGTCGATTTCGGAGACCGACAGGCCGAGCAGCGCCTGCACTTCAAGGGTCAGCGGAATGCTCTTCTGGCTGCGCGGAAAAATGCCGCCGCCCTTCGAGATCAGCTTGGCGTTATAATCGGCCCAACTCGAGCGCGGCAGGTTGAACATCCGCTCGCGTTCCTTCCAGCTCTTCGCCGGATCGGGATTGGGGTCGAGGAAGATGTGGCGATGGTCGAAGGCGGCGGTCAGCTGGATCGCCTTCGACAGCAACATACCGTTGCCGAACACGTCGCCCGACATGTCGCCGCAGCCGGCGACGCGGATCGTGTCACTCTGCACGTCGACGCCCATTTCGGCGAAGTGGCGCCGGACCGAAAGCCACGCGCCCTTGGCGGTGATGCCCATCGCCTTATGGTCATAACCCTTCGACCCGCCGCTCGCGAACGCATCGCCGAGCCAGAAGTCGCGCTCCATCGCGAGCTCATTGGCGACGTCGGAGAAGGTCGCGGTGCCCTTGTCGGCGGCGACGACGAAATAGGGATCGTCGCCGTCGTGGATCACGACGCCCTTCGGATGCACGACCTTGCCCGCGACCAGATTGTCGGTGATCGACAGCAAGGAGCGGATGAAGATGCGATAGCATTCGGTGCCCTCGGCGAACCACGCATCGCGGTCGATCGACACGTCAGGCAGCGCCTTGGGATAGAAGCCGCCCTTCGCGCCGGTCGGCACGATCACGGCATTCTTGACGCGCTGTGCTTTCATCAGCCCGAGGATTTCGGTGCGGAAGTCGTCGCGGCGATCGGACCAGCGGAGCCCGCCGCGCGCGACCGGACCGGCGCGCAGGTGAATACCCTCGACGCGCGGCGAATAGACCCACACTTCGCGCCACGGCAGCGGTTTGGGCAGACCGGGGACCTGCGCGCTGTCGATCTTGAACGCGAGCGCTTCTTCGGCGGCGGGCGCAAAGGCGTTGGTGCGCAGCGTCGCGCCGATCACCGCGTGGAAGAGGCGGAGGATGCGATCCTCGTCGATCGACTTGATGTCGGCAAAGCCCGCCATGATGTCGGCTTCGAGCGCCTCGGCGCGCTTCGCATCGCGCGCCTTGGGATCGTGAAGAGCACGGAAACGCTCGATCAATGCCGCGGTCAGCGCGGGCGCGTGGCGCAGCGCGCTGACCACCGTGTCCATGCCGTAAGCCGAGCCGCCCTGACGCAGATAGCGGAACCACGCCCGCAGCCACACGATTGCGCGCGGGTCGGTCTGGTTGGTGAGCACCAGCTCGTTGAACGCGTCATTCTCGGCGCGCCCATCGAGCACCGCCGCGATCGCACCCTCGATCACTTCGGCATAGGGAAGCAGCGCGAGTTCGTCGACATTGGCGGGCAGGCGCAGCGTGAAATCGTGGATCACGATCGCCTGTTCGTCTTCGCCCTCGGCGCCGGGAACGCGATTGTGCAGCGCGGTCGGGATTTCCTCCAGCACCTCGAAGCCGAAATGTTCGAGCGCGGGGACCACCGCGGACAGCGCGAGCGGGCCGGCCGCGCTATAGACTTTGAGCCGCAGACGGTCGTCGCCGTCGAGGCTCTTGCGCGCAAGGCGCACGCTGCGCGGGTTCGCCGCGTCGAGATCACGCAGGCGCAGGATGTCACGCGCGGCTTCTTCGGGATTATAGAGGTTGCGGTAATTGGGCGGGAAGGTCGGCGCGAAACGCGCCGCAAGCGCCGCCGCGCGGCCGGGGTCGCCGCGCTTCGCCAGCGCCGCCTCAACCTCGGGCTGCCAGCCGCGCACCATCTGTTCGAGCTGCGCGTTGAGCGCCTCGGTATCGGGAACAACGCCGCCACTGCGCAGGTCGAGCGTGTAGCGCAGCAGCGCCGCGCCGCCGTCTTCGAGCACCATCGTCCAGCCGATCACGCCGGCTTTCGCCTCGCGCACGAGCAGCGATTCGACCGCGAGGCGGCGGCCGGTCGACACTTCGTCGCGCGGCAACCATACAAAGGCGAACAGGTGGCGGCCAAGCGCGCTCTGCACCGTCACCACCTTCGGTCGCGGCCGGTCGGTGATCGACATCGAGGTCAGCACCAGCTCTTCGAGCGAGGCGGCGTCGAACGCGATCAGCAGGTCGTGCGGCAGCGCGGTCAGCGCATGCGCGAGCGCCTTGCCCGCGTGACCCGTGGGATCGAACCCGAACTTCGCCATCAGTGCTTCGAGCTGCGCGCGCAGCATTGGCACCTTCGCGGGCGGCGCCGACAGCGCTTGGCTCGTCCACAGGCCGGCATGGATCGACAGGCGCTCGACCTTCTTGCCCTTCACTTCGGGCACGATGACGAGGTCGAGCAGCACGCGGCGGTGCACCGCCGACAGCCGGTTCGACTTGATCAGCAGCGGCGCGTGGCCGCCCTTGTCGAACCACGCGAAGGCGGCTTCGAGCGCCGCGGGCGACAGCAGCTGGCTTTCACTGCTCTCGCTGATCCCTAGCGAATCCTGAACCTTGCCATCGCGCGTGCGCCATTCGTGGCCAAGCTGGGTCATCGAGCCGCCCTCGAACCAGCGGAGCAGTTCGGCCGCTTCGCCCTCGACGCGCATCGCGGCGTCGGCGAGCATCGCGGCGCGCATCGCGCGCCAGTCGCGTACCGCGGCGCGGACATCGCGCAGCGCGGCTTCGAGCCCGTCGAGCAGGCGCCGGCGCGCGCGCGCGTCGCCGCGCTCGAGTTCGATATAGATGACCGATTCGCGGGTACCGCCCTCGCCCGCTTCCTGCAGATGCCCCTTGGCATCGCGCTTCACCGCGACGACGGGGTGGAGGATGCGGTGGACCGCGAGCCCCTGCGCGGCGACCGCCTGCGAGGTCGAATCGACGAGGAAGGGCATGTCGTCGTTGATGATGACGAGCCGCATCCGGCGGTCGGTGCCGTCGGCAGCGATCGGCTCGAGAAGCAACGACGGAGTCGCTTCGGCGCGGTCGAGCGCGGCGCGCGCGGCGAACTGGCTCGCGTCGGCGAGCGCCGTCTTGTCCATATCGTCGCCCTCGCCCGGTAGCGCACTACCGGCGAGCGCCGCCAGATAGGCGGCGGCAATTTTCGAAGGAATTTTTACGGTGGAGGTGGTGGTGTCCGTTTCCGGCGTGTCGGACAAATTCTGAGACATAAAGTGCAGCATCCCGAACCAAAGAGGGGGATCCCAGCCGACGATCGGCGGGGGCCCGTTCGCTGCCGCCCCCTATGCGCCTCAGCGGCGCGCGGCTCAAGGCCTCGTTCGCGCGCCTGCGTAAAATAATTTCAATTTTCGGGTTTTCTGTTGCGTGAACGCTCTCAGCCGCGCTTAGCCGCCCTGGGTGATCGCGACCGCCTTCTTCGCCAGCTTCGCCACCAGCGCCGGATCGTCGGCCGCCTTGGCGACGATGCCGATGTGCCCGCCCGGCATCGCGCGCGCGATCAGCACGACGAATTCGGCGCCGCCGGCGTCATGCTCAAGGATGAGCGCCGGATGCGCGCGGCGCAATGCGTCGAGCGTCTCGTCGGGACGTTCGGCGGCGTCGGCCGGCTTGCGGCGCGCGCGCGCGTCCTTGACAAGCCCCTTGAGCCCGCCCGGATAGCGGTCGAGATAGGCGCTGAGTTCGCCGCGCCCGACGCCTTCATCCTTGGCATGGCCGAGCACGCAGGCATATTCGGCAAGCCGCGTCTTGTCATAGGTCGCGCCGAAAACCAGCTTCACGACCGGGGTCATCGGCGCGCGGTCCTGCATCGCCAGCCCGGCGTCGTCGAGCAGCGCGGCAAAGGCGTCGGGCTGCTCCTCGGCGGCGAGCGCGAAATCCCACGCCTTGCCGACCGCCTGATAGAGCGCACCGCGACTCCGGCTGTCGGCGGCGATCGCGCGTTCGGCGGTTTCGCGCGCAAGCGCCAGCCAGTCGGCGAGTTCGGCATCCTGACCCGGATCGACCGGCACCTCGTCCTCGTCCCCGTCGTCGTCCGCGCCGACCTCGGCATCCAGCAGAAGCTCCTCATCCTTGCCCAGTCCGGCGAAACCGGGGACGGCATCGACCACGACATCGTCGTCGAGATGCTCCGAGTCGGGACCATCGGCCCACACGGGCACCGGCGCGGTCAGCGGCGCGGCGCTGCGCAGCGCCTGTTCGACCGACAGCTGCAGTTCCTCGGCCTGGTCGGCGGGAACGGCCTCTTTCCAGTTGATCACGCCCATGATGAAATCGATCGTGTCGTCGTCGGACGAAAAGGGCAGCAGGATGCCGCGGTACATGATCGTCGTGCCGCGATCGTTGACGAACTCGGCTTCGAAGCCGATCGGCGCGCGGTTGGCGATAATCTGGAGATAATGGTCGGTGAGGCGCGACAGCAAGGATCGGCCCGGAATCTGGCTGATATAATGGACGTCCTCGTCGATCTGCGATTCTTCGCGCAGCGTGTCGCCGAGGAAGGCGAGACCGGGGTTTTCGACGCCCGCGGTGAAGTCGAGCAAAACCGAGTGCGAGCCGAAATCGGCGCCGTCGAGATCGAGGTCTTCGACCGACGGATAAGCGCGGTCGGCGAGCAGCGAGGCCCAGTAATTATAGGCCCGCACCTGCATCCGCCGTTCGTCGACGCCGACGGACGCGGGCGCGTCGATCGCCCCATCCTCCTGGTCGTGGCTGCCCGAAAGCAGTCCGCGCATGCTGTCCATCATTTGTCCCCAGTCGCAAACATCGGTAAATCTTATGCACCGGGACTGGTAAAAGCGGCGTAAACGATGGTGGGGACGATCCGCGCTTTGCGACCCCTTGCTTCGCGGCGCGATTGTACGGCAAAAAGAGCGGCCAAATGCCTCTTTGGCCTGAAATCGCTTTATTATGCATGGATCATATTTGGATAATCACCATGCCATAAACCCGGGAAATCCATATAAACCGCCTATGTCATATGGTTACGCGTATCCTTCACTTGCCCAAATCTCCGCACCATATGCTTTTTGCATGGCATATGTGATGCTTTCTGTTGGAGTCGGACATGACGAGCGGTGATATGGGCAACGAAAAGCTGCGCTGGATTCTCTGGTCGGGCTGGCACGGCAAATGCCCCGAATGCGGCAAGGGACAGATGTTCCGCTCGTGGCTGAAGCTTGCCGACCGCTGCGGGAATTGCGGGCTCGATTTCAGCTTCGCCGCGCCCGACGACGGCCCCGCCTTTTTCTCGCAGTGCATCGTGGCGTTCCCGCTGACCTTCGTGATCGTGTGGCTGCAAATCGCCTACAGCCCCCCGCTGTGGGTTCATCTGGTCTTTTCGATCCCGGTCATGGTCATCGGCTGCGTGCTGCCGCTGCGTCCGATCAAGGGCTGGCTGGTCGCCTCGCAATATGTGAACAAGGCGCAGGAATCGGGGACCGAGCATCTGTGGGCGAAGCTGAATGCGCGCGAAAAACACGAAGCGGACGAACGGCGTGGCGGGTGACGCATGGCTCCCCGACATCGCGGGCGCGGCAGGACCCAAATATAAGGCGGTGACCGCCGCGATTTCGGCGGCGGTCGCGCGCGGCGAGCTGCGCCACGGCGACCGCCTGCCGCCGCAGCGCGACCTCGCGGTGAAACTCGGCATCGACCTCACCACGGTGACCAAGGCCTATGACCTAGCGCGCCAGCGCGGCCTGATCGTCGCGCGCGGCCGCGCGGGCAGCTTTATCAGCGAGGATGTGCGGACCGGCGAGGTGGCGACCGCGGCGCAGAGCGACATCGCGATGAACAGCCCGCCGATCCCGATCGAGAGCCGCCTGACCGATGCGATGGCTTCCGCGCTGGGCACGCTAGGGCGCGCCGATGGGCTTGCGCGGCTGCATTACCAGCGGCCGGGCGGCGCCGCGGCGGACCGCGAAAGCGGCGCCGAACTGCTCGCGCGCACGGGCCTGTCGTCATCGGTCGAGCAGATCGTCGTCACTGCGGGCGGACAAAATGGGCTGCATGCCGTGGCTTCGACGATCCTGAAGCGCGGCGACCGCGTCGCGTGCGGGCGCTTCGTCTATCCGGGCTTCGCTGCGATCGCGCGGCGCATGGGGGTCGCGCTCGTCCCGCTGCCCGAAATCACCGCCGACGCACTGGAGGCCGCGCACGCCGCGGCGCCGCTACGCGCGCTCTATGTCGTGCCGACGAACGACAATCCGACCACCGCGACGATCGAGATCGGCGAACGCCGCGCCATTGCCGCGTGGGCCGAAGGCGCGGGTGTCCAGATCATCGAGGACGATGCCTATGGCCTGCTCCCCAACGCGCCGATCCCCGCGATCGCGAGCTTCGCGCCGCGCGTCGGCTGGTACGTCACGAGCATGGCCAAAATCGTCTCGCCCGCGCTGCGTGTCGCTTTTGTCCGCGCGCCGGGCGTCGCCGAGGCCATGCAGATCGCGGCGTGCCAGCATGAAAGCGCGGTGATGGCGCCGCCGCTCAACGTCGCGATGGTGTCGCTATGGCTCGCCGACGGAACGCTCGACGCGCTGATCGACGCGGTGCGCAAGGAGGCGAGCTGGCGGCAGCGGCTGGCGCACAGCGTGCTGGGTGACGGACGCCATGCCGCGCACCCGCAAGGCTATCACTTCTGGCTGCCGCTGGCGGTCGATATCCAGCCCGACACGCTCGCCGCCGCGCTCGCGCTCGACGGGCTCTCGGCGGTGCCATCGGACCGCTTCGCGGTTGCGGCCGACGCACCCAGCGCGATGCGCATCTCGCTCGGCGGCACGATCGACCGCCGCGGGCTTTCGCGCGCGCTGCACCGGCTCGCGGCGCAGCTATGGACGCCGGGCGGCGCGGCGAGCCATATCGTCTAGGTCGACCAGCCGCCCGCGAGCGCGCGGAACAGCGCGATCTGGCGCCGCGAGATTTGCCCATCCTGCGCGGCGAGCACCGCTTCGGTCTCGGCGAACGTCCGTTCGGCATCGAGCCATTCGAGCGAATCCGACGCGCCCTCCTGCCGCTTCGCGCGCACGATCCGTGCCGCGCGTTCGGCCTGATCGCGCGCGGCGCGCAGCGCCTGCCGCTGTTCGAGCGACCGCGCGTAAGACGACAGCGCGGTTTCGGTTTCCTCGAGCGCGCGCAGCACTGTGCCGTCGAATTCGGCAAGCGACGCCTGCGTATCGGCCTCGGCCGCCGCGATCCGCGCCCGCGCGGGTTCCTGATTCGGGAACGCCCAGTTGAGCAGCGGCCCGAGCAGCCAGCGCAGCGGACCGCCGCCGAACACATCGCCGAAGCCCGTGCCCGTAGACCCGGCCGAACCGCCCAAGGTGATGCGCGGATAAAGGTCGGCGGTCGCGACGCCGATGCGCGCGGTATTGGCGGCCAGGCGGCGCTCGGCGGCGCGAATGTCGGGACGGCGCTTCAGCAGCGCCGCCCCATCACCGACTGGGATGGGGTCGGTGATTTCGAGGCTGATGTTGCGATCCGCCGCGATCGCGGGGAGCGCAGCGGGGGCACGACCGGTCAGAGTCGCGAGGCGGAACAAAGCCGCCTGCCGCTCAGCCTCGATGGATGGAATGTCGGCCGAACGCTGGTCGCGCAGCGTCGTGATGCGCGCGAGGTCGAGCCCCGTCGCCATCCCGACCTCCTTGCGGCGTTCGGTGAGTTTCACTTGCTGGTCGAGCAGCCCGACGATGCGCCGCGCGACATCGAGCCGCGCCGCGCCCGAAGCCGCGTCGGCATAGGCCTGCGTCGTGTCGGCGGCAACGATCACCCGCACCGCGTCGGCGTTGGCTTCGGCAGCGGCCGTGTCACCGCGCGCGGCCTCGATCGAGCGGCTGACGCGGCCGAACAGGTCGACTTCGTAAGAGACGTTGATCCCGACATCGACCGCCCAATCCTCGCGGTCGGCGCCCGGCAGGCGCTGGCCTTCGGGGCTGCGGCCGTAATTGGCGCCGGCGCCGATCTCGCCCTGCGGCAGCCGATCCGCACGCGCGCCGCGCAAGGATGCACGGGCGCGGGCGATGTTCGCGACAGCGACGCGAACGTCGGTGTTGTTCGCCAGCGCATCGCCGACGAGCCCGTCGAGCACGGGATCGTCATAGAGGCGCCACCAGTCGCCCGCGACCGGCGCGAGCGACACTGCGGGACTGTTCGCGGAAACGAACGGCCCGGTCGCGACGGGCGCCGACGCCGACTTGGGCTCGGCATAGTTGGGGCCGACCGCACAGGCGGCGAGCGCCAGCGCCGAAGCCGCGGTGAGGATATTGCGAAGGATCATATTCCTGTTCCTTATTCCGCCGGAACCGGCAGTGCGGTCCCGTGGTCGTCCGACCCGCGCCGCGCGCGCCGCTCAGCCGACCATATGCTGAGCGCGCGTGCGACGACGTAGAAGGTCGGGGTGAAGATGAGGCCGAACGCCGTCACGCCGAGCATGCCGAAGAAGACCGCGGTGCCGAGCGCCTGGCGCAATTCCGCCCCCGCCCCGCTTGCGATCAACAGCGGCACCGCGCCGAGGATGAAGGCAAAGCTGGTCATCAGGATCGGGCGCAGACGGTCGCGCGCGGCGCGCACCGCGGCTTCGATCGGCGACAGCCCATCCTCTTCCTCGGCCTGCTTGGCGAATTCGACGATCAGGATCGCATTCTTCGCGGCGAGCGCGATGAGCACGACCAGCCCGATCTGCGTCAGCACATTATTGTCCATGCCGCGCAAATTCACCCCGACCATCGCCGCGAGCAGACACATCGGCACGATGAAGATGATCGCCAATGGCAGCATCAGGCTTTCATATTGCGCCGCGAGCACGAGGAAGACGAAGACCACCGCGAGCGCGAAGACGATACCCGCGGTGTTCGCCGCCGCCTTCTGCTGGAAGGCGATTCCCGTCCATTCGGTGCCGTAACCCGCCGGGAGCGTGTCCGACGCGAGCTTCTCCATCGTCGTCAACGACGCGCCCGACGACGAGCCCGGAGCGGTGTCGCCGTCGATCTCGACCGCGGGGAAGAGGTTATAGCGCGTGACGCGATACGGCCCCGTGCGGTCCTCGAAATTCGCGACCGACCCGATCGGCACCATCGCGCCCGAGTCCGACCGGGTGCGAAGATTCGCGATATCGGCGACGGTCTGGCGATAGGGCGCGTCGGCCTGTGCGGTCACACGATAGGTGCGCCCGAGCAGGTTGAAGTCGTTGACGAACGCCGAGCCGAGATAGACCTGCAACGCCTCGAACACGCGTTCGGGCGGGACGCCGAGCATATTCGCCTTCGCCCGGTCGATATCGGCATAGACGCGCGGGTTCGACGGGTCGAAGAAGGTGAAGACGTTCGCGAGCCCCGGGGTCTCGTTCGCCTTGCCGATCAGATTGTTCGTCTCGTTCGCGAGCGCGGCATAGCCGTTCCCGCCGCGATCCTGCACGATCATCCGGTAACCGCCCGCCGAGCCGATGCCCTGGATCAGCGGCGGCGGGATGATGACGATCTGCGCCTCGGTGATGTCGGCGGTGTTTGCACGCGCCTGATTCATGATGTCCTCGAAATTGACGCCGAGCTTCCCGCGCTCCTCGAACGATTTGAGCGGGAAGTAAGCGGCGGCCGAGTTCGGCGCGAGCGTCTGCGACGGGCCATCGAAGCCCGCGAGCATCACCGAGCCGAGGACGCCCTCGATCGGCAGCACGCGCGCCGCGACCTTTTTGAGCACCGCATCGGTGCGCTCGACCGAGGCGCCCGAGGGCAGTTTGGCGACGACGAGGAAATAGCCCTGATCCTGCGCGGGAATGAAGCCGGTCGGCGTCGCCCAGAACAGGCCCGCGGTCGCGGCGATCAACCCGGCATAGGTGACCATCATCTTCTTCGGCGCGCGGACCAGCCGGTCGGTCAGCCGCGCATAACCGTTGCTCAGCTTCTCGAAGCCCTCGTTGAAGCGATCGCCAGCACGGTGGATACGCGCCATCAGCCATCCGTCGGCCTGCGCGGGCGCGTGCGGCCTCAGCAGGATCGCCGCAAGCGCGGGCGACAGGGTGAGCGACAGGACGAGCGAGATGATCGTCGCGGTCGAGATGGTGACCGCGAACTGCTGGTAGAAGGCACCCGACAGGCCCGTGAGGAACAGCGTCGGCACGAACACCGCGCAGAGCACGAGCACGATCGCGACGAGCGCACCCGACACTTCATCCATCGATGTGCGCGCGGCTTCGAGCGCGCTCATCCCTTTCTCGAGATTGCGTTCGACATTTTCGACCACGACGATCGCGTCATCGACGACGATACCGATCGCGAGGACGAGCCCGAACAGCGACAGATTGTTGAGGCTGTAACCGAACGCCGCGAGCACCACGAAGGTGCCGATCAGCGACACCGGGATCGCGAGCACCGGGATGATCGCCGCGCGCCATTTCTGCAAGAAAACCAGGATGACGATGACGACGAGGATGACGGCTTCGAACAACGTCTCCATCACCGCGTCGATCGACTGGGCGATGAATTCGGTGGGGTTATAGATGACGCGATATTCGAGGCCCTTGGGGAAGCTTTTCGACGCTGCCGCCATTTCGGCCTCGACCGCCTGCGCCGCAGCGAGCGCGTTCGAACCCGGGCGCTGGAAGGTCGCGAGAATGACCGTCGGATCGCCCGACAAATAGGTGTTCGAATTATAATCCGATGCGCCGAGCTCGACGCGCGCGACGTCCGAGACGCGGACCTGCCGCCCGTCGGCATCGGTACGGATGACGATATTGGCGAAGTCCTTGGGGTCGGTCAGGCGGCCCTGCGTCTCGACGCTCAATTGGAAACTGCTGCCGTTGGCATGCGGCGGCTGGCCGAGCGAGCCCGCGGCGACCTGCACATTCTCGCGGCGCAGCGCGGTCACGATCTCGCCCGCGGTCAGGTCGAGCGCGGCGGCGCGGCCGGGGTCGATCCACACGCGCATCGCATAGTCGCGGCTGCCGAACAGGCGCACGTCACCGACGCCGTCGATGCGGGAAAGGCGATCGCGGAGCTGGGTCAGTGCATAGTTGGAGATGTAGGCGCGATCGAGCGACTTGTCGGGCGACACCAGGTTCACGATCAACAGGAAGTCGGGCGAGGTCTTGCGCGTCACCACGCCGAGCCGCTGCACGGTTTCAGGCAAGCGCGGGGTCGCGATCGCGACGCGGTTCTGCACCAAGACCTGCGCGGCATCGAGGTCGGTGCCGATCTTGAACGTCACGGTGATTGTGACGACGCCGTCGCCGGTCGACTGGCTGCTCATATAGAGCATATTGTCGACGCCGTTGATTTCCTGCTCGATCGGCGCCGCCACCGTATCGGCGACGGTTTCAGCCGACGCGCCGGGATAGGTCGCGGTCACGGTCACCGTCGGCGGGACGATGTCGGGATATTGCGACACGGGAAGCCCGATATAGGCGACCGCACCGATGATGGTGATGATGACAGCGAGCACGGCGGCGAAGATCGGCCGGTCGATGAAAAAGCGGGATAGGCGCATGGGAGAGCCCCTGTTCTATGTCTAAATCCAAACCTCCCCCTCCCGCCTGCGGGAGGGGCAGCGAGACCGCGAGCTTTGCTCGCTAGTCGCAGCGGGGTGGGCCGTTGAGACGAAGCTGGCCCACCCGTGGTCAGAGGCACGTGACTCTGACCACCCCCTCCCGCAAGCGGGAGGGGAGAAGATGGTTACCTCGCGAATGTCGCCTGCGCCGACACCGGTTCGACTGCGGCAGCCGCACCCTTGGGGGGTGCCACGGCGGCGATCTTACCAGCCTTGGCCACGGCCTTTTCGCCGGGACGCGCGAACTGATAGCCGTTGATGACGACGCGGTCGGTCGGCGTCAGGCCCGAACGGATGACGCGCAGGCCATCGACTTCGGGGCCAAGCTCGACCGGCTTCGCCGCGACCATGCCGTCCTTGCCGACGACATAGACGATCTTGCGTGCCTGGTCGGTCTGCACCGCCGCAGCGGGGATCAGCAGCGCGCGCGCGGCCTGGCCGGTCGTCAGGCGCATGTTGCCGAACATGCCGGGGGTCAGGAACATTTCGGGGTTGCGGAAGCTGGCGCGCGCGCGGATCGTGCCCGAACGCGGGTCGAGGCCATTGTCGGTGAAGTCGAGCTGGCCCTTCCAGCGATAATCGCTTTCGTCCTGCAGGCGTACTTCGACCGCCGCACCCTTATCGCCGCCCTCGCGCTTGGTCTTAAGGAACAAAGCTTCGGATCCCTGGAAGGTGAAGTAGACGGGATCGAGGGCGTTGATCGTCGTGAGCAAGGTGCCACCGGCATCGCCCGCCGACACGAGATTGCCCGCGTCGATCTGGCGGTCCGAGATGCGGCCGCTGAGCGGCGCGCGGACGGTGGTGAATTCGACGTCGAGCGAACGCGCCGCGATGCGGGCGTCGGCGCCGGCGAGCGCGGCATTGGCCGCGTTGACGCGGGCACGGAGGCGATCGATCTCGCTCTGCGATACCGCCTCGACATCGACGAGGCGGCCGGCGCGTTCGAGTTCGAGCCGCGCGAGCGCGAGGTCGCTGCGCGCGCTGGCAGCCGAGGCGCGCGCTTCGGCAAGCGCGGCGCGATAGGGGCGCGGATCGATGGTGAAGAGCGGCTGGCCCTGGCGGACGATCTGGCCGTCGGTGAAATGGATGCCGGTGATCGCGCCCGAAACGCGCGGGCGTACTTCGACCGCTTTCGACGCCTCGAAGCGTCCGATATATTCGTCCCATAAGGTCACGTCGCGCGCGATCGGTGCGGCGACAGTAAGCACGGGCGCGGGCGCTGCGGCCGCCTGCGGCGGACCGTCGCGGAGCAGCCACCAAGCGCCGATCACGAGCACGAGGAACGCACCGATCCACGCGGCGCGGCGGCCGCGGCCGGGGTGGAGCAATGTCCTGAGTTCGCGCCGGACCTTCGCGTCGGCGGGGTCGAGTTTTTCGATCGGGGTGTGGACGGTCATGGAAATGCCCTCTTCTTTTCGTTCGTTTTGGCCGCCTGCGCCCCCGGGGGAGGGGGAGGGAGGCGCAGGCAGCCAGCGCCGGAAGCGCATGCCTCCGGCTGGTGTCGCAAATGGTCCTGTTGCCAGAGGGCCCTCATCGAAGAGGACGGCCGCCCTGTCCCGTCACGCGCATCCCATGCGCGCGCGGGGTCCCTGTCTATATCTTGCGGGCAAGCGCCTTCGGGCGCCCGACCGGAGCAAGACCCGCTCCCGGGAAATATTCGATGGTGAAACTTCCGGCCGCCGCACGATCTTTGTCACGCAGCGGCCGGTCTCGGGGGAGAGCCTATCGTTGTATACTGAGTGGTATATAAGTCATGTTGCGCTGCGTCAAGACCATTCTGTACCGAGCAGTAAAATTTTTCTTTCCGAGCGTTTACCGAAACAGTGGGCGCCGGTTTTTCGGCCGGCAAATGCTCAGATCAACGCCCCGGCCACAGCTTCAGGCTGGTTTCGACAAGCCGTTCGAGTTCGGCGCGCGTCGCGCCGGCGCCGGCCTGCACCGACATGCCCTGGTTCACCGCGGTCAGGAACGCCGCGAGCCCTTCGGCGTCGGTGTCGGGCGGGAAGTCGCCCTCTTCCTTGGCGCGCGCGAAGCGTTCGAGCATCGCCCGCTTCGCCGCCGCGCCGCGTTCGAGCACGGCCTGGCGAATACATTCGGCCTCGGCGCCGCACGCGACCGACGTGATCACGCCCAGACAACCGTTCGGATTCTCGGGGCAGGTGTACATGTCGAGCGCGCCGTACATCAGCCGCTCGGCGACGCCGCGCGCGGTCGGCGCATCGAGCGCCGCATGCATATAGTCGGCCTTTTCGCGCTCATAGAGGTCGAGCGCCTTGTTGAAGAGCGCTTCCTTGTTGCCGAAGGCCGCGTACAAACTCGGCTTGGTGATTCCCATCGCCTCGGTCAAATCGGCCATCGACGCGCCCTCATAGCCCTTCGACCAGAAGACGCGCAGCGCCGCCGCGAGCGCCATGTCGACGCAAAATTCGCGCGGACGGCCCTTATGCGGTGTGGCAGCGGTGGCGGTTTCTATTTCCATAACGGCTGGTATATAAGTGGTAGATCGCAACTTGTCCAGTGACGCGCCGATCACGCGAGCCGCGTGTCGATCGGCAGTCCGCCCTTCAGCGTCAGCGTCACCGGCGTTCGCTCGGCAATGTCGGCGAGCCGCGCCTTCTGTTCGTCGTCGAGCCCCGCGATCGTCAGCACCCGGTCGACCCGGAGGCCGTCCTTGTTGACCAGCCGCAGGCCGACATCGACCGATTCGAGCGGCCATTCCTTGCGGTCGGCGTACATGCGCAATGTGATCGCGGTGCACGCGCCGAGGCCCGCGAGCAGGAAATCATAAGGCGCCGGTCCCAGATTCTGCCCGCCCAGCCCCGGCCCCTCGTCGCTGATCAGGTCATGGCCGCCGACGTTGATCTCGGTGCGATAATGATCCTTGCCGATGCGGGCGGTGCCATGGGCCATGCTGCTGTCCTTCATCAAACGGGTCCGACGGAAACGTCTTTCCCGGCAGCGCGCGCAAACGGCAAGCGGAAATGCGGGACGATTCACAAGCCGGATATCGTCCGCCTGGCTCCGTGTGCGGGGCAAACGCAAACGTCTTGAACTAGCCGCCCGGAATCCTACATTGATTTCATCGTCAACAAGCGAAAGGAGGTGGTCGAATGTCTCATTGTCACGCGCCGCATGCGGCAGATTTGAGCATGACCTTCCTCGCGGGGGTCCGACTCGGATAATCGTCCGCGAACAGGCACGACAATGGAAGGGCTGCTCCGAAAGGGGCAGCCCTTTGTCCTTGGGGCGGCCGCACGGTCGCGCGTCGTCAGGTTACCGTCAGAAACCGGCGCTACAGATTGCGCGATAGGGGCGACGCCATGGGACCGACGCAAGCGAACTTCGATTTCGCAACTTTGGGAAAAATTTGGAGGCCGAGCCGGAATCGAAAAGCTCAAAATTATCATTTAATAACAATTGTATATATCGTGAACGTGGGACGGATGCCCCCAATAAGGCCCCATCGGTTCTTCGCTAGAAAATGAATCGAACCGATTCCGTTGAGCAACATTTTTGGCTTCACTCAGAAGTTCTGAGTTCGCCCTACTGAGAGCACACCCCCCTGCATTCAATCTCTCCTGAGCCTTCGGTTTGCGGGAGCTGAATTTGGTTTGGGATGGCCCTACGCGGCACCGAATGTCATGTTTGCTAGAACATTCTTCTACTCGAGAATGCCCCGAGCGCATCGGCCGCATCGACCATGAGCTTCAATGACGAGATGGCTCACTGAGAATCCGGTCTCCCCGATCAGATCCGCGATCGCTCGCGTTGGCGCCTGTGCAGCGACCGGGATCGCCCGCTTGCATTGGTCGCAAATCGCGATTGCGTCTGCGGGGCCACTTGTCAGAACGAATGAATTGATGCTCTCGATGCGCGCCACTTCGCCGCGCTCGACTACCTCGCGCGCTACACCCACCGCGTCGCCATATCGAGCAGCCGCCTCCTTCGCTTCGACGAGGCCGGGGTCACCTTCCGCTACAAGGACTACCGCAAGGCCGGCGCCGGACGGCAGCAGATCATGACGCTCGCCGCCGACGAGTTTATCCGCCGCTTGCTCCTCCACGCCCTGCCGCGCGGGTTTCACCGCATCCGTCACTATGGCCTCCTCGCCAGCGCACGCCGCAAGGATCATCTCGAACGCGCGCGCCGCCTGCTGGACGTCGCGCCGCCACCGGCCGACGAACCGACCGACGAGCCCTCGCCCCAGCCGACCTGCCCGTGCTGCGGCGGCACCATGGTGATCATCGAGGTCTTCGAGCGCCGCTATCAGCCCCGCGCGCCGCCACCGCCATCACTCTCATCCGGAACACAGGCGCCGTGATCCGGCACGGCCTGGCACCGACACGATCCAGCGCGCACCCGCGCCTGGAAGCGGACCCGCTCGCGCCGGTGCTGCCCAATAGCAGACGCCGGAACCGCAAAATCGGACGGTCCGACTTTCAGCGTCCGCTTTCGCGATCTAAATTCAGACGGTCCGATCTCAGATACGTCCGATTTTGGGCAGCAACGTCCAGCACCACGACCTGCGCAAAACAGCTTTCCCCATAGCTCGGCTCATGATCACCGCGGTTCGGGCACCGAAGACTTTCTGACGCCTCCCGGCGTCTGAAACTCTCAACGATGGACGAACCCGCTTCGCGGGATGGGCGCTAGGACTGAGGCGCCGGAAGATACAGGAACGTTGAGTAAGGCGGCGCGGTAGGCCGATCATGGAGCTCCTTCAACGAAGAGGAGCATGCCATGACTACCGCTACGACCGATATACCCGCCACCCCGCTTCGCCAACGTATGCAGCATGATATGATGATGCGCGGCCTGGGTCGGCATACCCAGCAGGACTATATCCGCCACGTCCGACGCTTCGCCGCATTCCTTGGTCGTCCTCCCGATACGGCAACGGCGGAAGATCTCCGGCGCTTCCAGCTATCTCAGCACGAGAAGGGCGTCAGCGCGTCAACCATCAACGGCGCCGTCTCGGCCCTGCGCTTCCTGTTCGCCGGGACTCTCGGGCGGCGGGATCTGGCGCGGTCGCTCGTCATCACGCGTAATCCGCGCAAGCTGCCCGATGTGCTCAGTGTCGATGAAGCGGCGAAGCTACTCGAAGCAGCGCCGGGGATCAAGTACAAGGCTGCGCTCGGTGTCGCCTATGGCGCGGGGCTGCGTGTGTCGGAGGTCGCGCACCTGAAGGTCGATGATATCGACAGCACCCGCATGCTGATCCGCGTCGAGCAGGGCAAGGGACGCAAGGACCGCAATGCCATGCTCTCGCCGCAGCTGCTTGAGCTGCTCCGGATGTGGTGGCGCGAGGGCAAGCGACGCAACGTCATGCTGCCCCATGGCTGGCTGTTCCCGGGGCGCAGCTGCACCGATCCGGTCTCGACCCGGCAGTTGCATCGCGCGGTTCAGGAAGCTGCTGAGGTCGCCGGCATCCGCAAGCGCGTCAGCCCGCACACCTTGCGCCATAGCTTCGCAACGCATCTGCTCGAGCAGGACGTCGATATCCGTGTGATCCAGGTCCTGCTTGGCCACAGCAAGCTGGAGACGACCGCGCTCTATACCAAGGTGTCGACGCGAACGATCCACGCCGTCGCCGGTCCGCTCGACCGGCTGATGGCCCTGATGGCGGACGAAGCGCCGCCCGGCTGAGCCAGTGCAGACCTCGATCGAGGTCGCCGATATCTTCCGCAGCGCGGGGTCCGCCTATCGAGCCGCCCATGCTGGGCATCTCAGCCTCCAACAGCTCAAGGTCGTGTCGGCGATCGAGCAGTGCCGGACCGCGGCGCTCGGCGGTCACGTCGAGGCCTGTGAGGACTGCGGACATTGGCGTATCGCCTATAACAGCTGCCGTAACCGTCACTGCCCCAAGTGTCAGGGAGCCGCCGCGCGCACCTGGCTCGAGGCGCGGGAGGCCGATCTTCTCCCGGTCGGCTATTTCCATGTCGTGTTCACGCTGCCCGCCGAGGTCGCCGACATCGCGTTCCACAACAAGGCGGTGGTCTATGATCTCCTATTCCGGGCGGCTTCTGCCACGATGCTGACCATCGCTGCCGACCCCAGGCATCTTGGAGCCCGGATCGGCATCACCGCCGTGCTCCACACCTGGGGATCCGCGATGACGCACCACCCACATGTGCATATGATCGTGCCCGGCGGCGGCATCGCGAACGATGGCACTCGCTGGATATCGTCGCGGCCCGCGTTCCTGTTACCGGTGCGCGTGCTCGGACGGCTGTTTCGGCGCCTGTTCCTGACTCAGCTGCTGGCGCTGTACGATGCCCGGCGCCTCAGCTTCTTCGGCGCAATGGCGCCGTTTGCCGAACGCCGGGTCTTCCTCCGCCACCTGTCGCCGGTCAGGAAGAAGCGCTGGGTCGTCTATGCCAAGCCTCCGTTCGCCGGGCCCGAGGCCGTACTCGCCTATCTGTCGCGCTACACCCACCGGGTCGCGATCTCGAACCGGCGCCTGCTCGCATTCGGCGATGCCGGCGTGACCATGCGCTACAAGGATTACCGTCGCGATGGCGCCGACCGCCAACGCGTCATGACGCTCAGCGCCGACGAGTTCATCCGCCGTTTCCTGCTCCATGTTTTGCCGCGCGGCTTTCACCGCATCCGCCACTATGGCCTGCTCGCCGGCTCCGCCCGGAAGGCCAGCCTCGCGCTTGCCCGCGAGCTGCTCGATGTCATACCGGATGCCGAGGAGGCGCCGCTCGACGGGCCGATCGATCCGGCACCGCCATGCCCCTGCTGCGGCGGCAAGATGATCGTGATCGAGGTTTTCGCACGATGGCGCCAGCCTCGTGCCCCGCCGAGTGCCGCCGCTCCGATCCGGACGATCGCGTCATGACCCGGCATGGCTCATCCCCAAGAAGGACCGCGCTACCCCCGCGCCGGCCCACGGGCCGCCTCGCGCCGATCGCCTCAACGCGTTGCCGCACGTCCGCCGAAGGACCACCGATGGAGGCTCGGAGCATCGATCACGACGGTCGAGTTCGCGCCTCGCGCCGTCGCCTGGGTCGTCTTGCAACTACGTACGGCGGCCTTCCGACCAGGCCAAAACACAAATCCCCATAGTCCGTCCCAGAGCCCACGCGGGTTCCTCCATCAGAGGCTTTCGTACGCTGAAGCGCCCGAAACCCTTCACGGTTGGAGACGGTCCGCTCCTAGCTGGGAAACCTCAAAAGCGGACCTTGCTTCGCTGATGTGGGATGCGAACGTGATTAGTGCGTTTCACTATTAACTCGTCAGCCCCCGAGCGTAACAGCTATCCACCATGATAATACCGACTATCGAATAATATCGCTTCTCTCGATCCCCACTGTCCAATAGCCGTCTCCGCATACAAAGGGGGCCACGATCAGCTGACATGGCTGCGGAAGGCCCGTGATGGGAGAGCCACATGTCATCCACCGTAAATCGTCGAATCCAGATTGCCCTGCTTGTCAGTGCCAGCACCGTCGCTGCGCTCGCGGCCCTGCCCGCCGCGGCCGCAGAACCCGATCGTGAAGACACAGCCGCCTCTGAAACCGCCGAATCGACCGACATCGTGGTGACAGCCCGCGGCAGGGAGCAGCGCCTGCTCGATGTGCCGGTTGCGGTGTCGGTCGTGTCGGGCAGCGACCTTGAACGGGCCGATCTGCGGAGCCTGCAGGACGTGACGGCACGTCTTCCCAATGTACGCATCAACAGCGGGACGAACACCGATGTTCTGGTCGTGCGCGGGGTGGGGTCGGGCGCAAATGTCGGCTTCGAGCAAGCTGTGGGCACATTCGTCGACGGTGTTTATCGCGGCCGGTCGCGGGCGACGCGCGCTGCGCTCTTCGACCTCGACCGGATCGAGGTATTGCGCGGACCGCAAACCACCTTCTTCGGCCACAACGCGGTAGCCGGTGCGCTCAACATCGTGACACGCAAACCCGGCACCGAGTTTTCGCTCAATGGCAGCGCCCTCTATGAAGTCGAGCATGGCGAATACTCGCTCGAGGCCGGCGCGACGGTTCCGCTTGCCGACAGCCTGTCGATCCGCGTCGCGGGCCGCCTGTCCGGAATGGAGGGCTATGTGCGCAACACGACGCTCAACCGCGACGGCCCCCGCATGCGCGACCGCATCGGACGGGTTTCAGTCCGCTTCGAGCCGAGCGCTTCCTTCCGCAGCGATCTCCGCGTCGATACAGCGCGCCTCCGCTCGCGCGACGCATTTCCGGGGGAAATCAACGGCTGTCCGCCGGCGGCAGTATATGGCGCCCCGGGTCTGGCCTGCGGCCAGCTGCTTGCGAGCGCATCGCCCGAGGCAAGCCTCAATTATCGCGCAGCGGGCCGCGAAAGCTTCTTTCGCTATGATTATACCGAAGCTGCCTGGACGAACACATTCCAGCTCGGCGGCGTCACGCTGACCTCCATCTCCGCCTATTTCGACCATGATAACGACGCGAAAATTCAGCTCATTCCGACCCCTAACATCGGCTTCGGAGGCAGCGGCATCCTTCCCACCCGCAATCTGGAATCATACGAACAGCTGAGCCAGGAGCTTCGGCTGCAGTCGGATACGGGCAACATGATCGACTGGATGGTCGGCGGCTATTACGCCCATGGCAAGCTCGAAGCCCGCAACCGGACAGGCTTCCACTTCGTACCATTTGCCTTGATCACCCCTGGGCTGATCACTCCGCTGCGCCCGAATGACCCGATCGCGGGCCGGCCGACGTTGTCGCAGCGTGACGACGTCTATTCTGTCTTCGGGTCCATGACATTGCGCGCGACCGAGGATCTGCGCCTGAACGTCGCCGCGCGCTATTCGAAAGTCGACAAGCGCGGCAGCAGGACAATGTCCTGGGGGCTGCTTGACGGGAACCTCGGCGAGAATTTCGTGGCCCTGCCGCTCGCCGATCAGATCCTCATCAACGCGGGGCGCGGCTCCTCGATGGCACAATATCCAATCACCAGCCGCAGCGACGACAAGTTCATGCCGTCCGTCGGGGTCGAATATGATCTCGCGCCGGATATCATGGCCTATGCGACGTACAGCTATGGCTTCAAGGCGGGCGGTTACGACGCCAGCGCGCAGGGCGGAATCTACGGCCCCGAGACGGTGAACGCCTATGAGCTGGGGATCAAGGGATCGGTCGCAGGCGGACGCGGGAGTTTCAGTCTCGCCCTGTTCCGGTCGGATTATACGGATCTTCAGGAAACGTCGATCATCTTTACCGGAACGGGGGCGCAGCAGTCGATCACCTCGGTGGTCACCAATGCCGCTGGCGCGCGTGTTCAGGGCGTCGAGTTCAGCGGTTCCGCCCGTCTTGCCGACTGGCTCCGGATCAACGCCGATATCGGCTATCTCGACGCCGTCTACAGCAACTTTCCCAATGCATCCTGCACGGTTCTCGCGACGGCGGGCAACCCGCGCTGCGTGCAGGACATGTCGGGCAAGAAGCGCGCCTATGCGCCGGACTGGACCGGAACGGTTGGGGCGAACATCACGGTGCCGCTGCGCGACGACATCTCGGTCCGCATCGATCCGTCGCTCTTTTTCACCTCGAGCTACTTCACCTCGGCAACGGCGGACCCGCTTCTCCGGCAGGCCGGCTTTGCGAAGGTCGACCTTCGCGTCGGTTTGGGCCCGGACGATCGGCGCTGGGAAATCGCGCTCATCACGCGCAACCTGACCGACAAGGCGACTTCGAGTTTTATCGCGCCGCTCCCGACATCGAACGGCAGCACGATCGCCTATGCTGACCGGCCGCGATCAATCGCGCTTTCGGCTTCGGTCAAGTTCTGACGATGACCTACGGGCTGGCCGCGGCCATCGCGCTCACCCTCGCCGCCGCACCACCTACCCCCGCTGCGGATCGCGCGGCCCCGCCGCCGGCATCGGACAGGTGGGAGGCGGTCGCCCGCTGCGGGGGCTTTCTGGAAGCGCCCACCCGGTTGCGGTCGGGCGAGCTTTCGGTCAGCGACCCGGTGGGCGGACGCATCTTTCGTGTCGACGATCGGGGCGTCTGCCACGCGATTATCGAGGGCAAGGACCTTCCCAACGGACAGGCGCTGGCCGCAGATGGCCGGCTCATTGTCGCGAACCGCGCGGGACTGATGATCGTCGATCCGGTCACCGGCAGCACCCGGCCGCTGGTCGAGCGCTTCGCCGGCGAGCCCCTCGCCATGGCCAATGATCTGTCGATCGACGGCTATGGCGGGATATATTTCACAGTGCCGGGGGGATCGTCGCTCCTGCGGCCCGATGGGAGGGTGTTCTATCTGCCTCCCGGCAGCCGCGAACCCGAGCTCGTGGCCGAGGGACTCGCCTTCCCGAACGGAATTGCCGTGGCACCCGATGGCAATGCGATCTTCGTGGCGGAATTCGCCGCCAAACGCATCCTCTTGATTCCGACCCGGCACTCACGTCGGCAGTTCAACGTCGCGCATGTCTTTGCCCATAGCCATGGCGGCGTCGGCCCGGATGGCCTCGCATTTGGAGACGATGGCACGCTCTATGCCGCGAATATCGAGGCGGGCACGATTTCTCGCTGGTCGCCGCAAGGGCAGGCCCTGCCCGACCTGCAGCTACCCGCGGAGGCCGGCCTGCTCGTCACGAACATATTGGTCGAGAAGCAGTGGCTCTATGCCACCGAGGCCTCGCAAGGTGTCCTTTGGCGAACCCGCATCCGCTAAGGGTCCGTCATTCGACACCGAACCGGTCGGCCATATTCTTTCCCGAAAAACCGTGACTGTAGCTCTTCTCGTCGAAAGGAAGCATCGTCTCGTTCCAATGCTCCCATCGGCGCTTCAAATCGTCGAACAGTCCAGGGTTTCGCGCCCTGAGATTGCCGCGCTCGAGCGGATCCTGCACGACGTCGAAGAGAAACTCGTTTCCGTTTATCTTGAGATATTTATGATCTCCGAGCCGGCAGGCGGCTTGGTCGAGATGACGATAGCGCCAGAAAAGTGGGCGCTCCTTCAACGCGCCGCCAAGCAGCGCCGGCATGATGTCGACGCCGTCTGTCGGATACAGCGGCGAGGATGTCGTACCCGCAAGGCCGAGCACCGTCGGCAGGAAGTCCATCGACATCACCTGCTCGGCCGTTTCGGCGCCCGGCCGGATCCGGCCCGGCCAGCGAATGAGCAACGGAACCCGGATACCGCCTTCCAATAGTTCCGTCTTGCGGCCGGAGAATGGCCAGGTGTCCGAGAAGCGCTCCCCGCCATTGTCGCTCGTGAAGATCACGATCGTGTCGTCGTCGAGGCGCAAGCGGCGGAGCGCCTTGAGGACGCGGCCGACCTGCTGATCGAGGCTTCGCATCATCGCGCCGTAAGTCGCAATCGTGCCGCCGTCATAATGAAAGATTGCGGCAGGATCGCCGCTTGCGGCAAGCCGGTCGGCCTCGGCTTCGTCGCCTGGCGCTTCCCACGGCCAGTGCGGCGCCGTGAAATGCAGGCTCATGAAGAAGGGCCGGCCCTCGCGGGCATTCTCCGAAAGCCTCTGGATGGCGCGGTCGGCCAGAATTTCCGTGAGATAGCCATGAGCTTCGACCTGCTCCCGACCGTCCCACAGATCCGGACCCTTCGCCGAGCGATGGGTGAAATAGTCGGCGCCGCCGCCTTCGACCCCGAAGAAATGGTCATAGCCGCTGAGCAGCGGCCCGAAGCGCGGCGAAGCGCCGAGGTGCCACTTCCCAACCAGCGAAGTCCCATAGCCGGCGCCGCGCAGCAGCGAGGGAAGCGTCGGATGATCCGGCGGAAGGCCGACGTCGCGGAACGCGAGCGGCTCCTCAAGCCCGACGGGCAGCCGATATTGATAGCGGCCCGTGATCAGCGCCGTGCGTGTCGCGGAGCAGACCGGACTGTTGGCATAGGCTGAGGTGAAGCGCATTCCGCCCGCTGCGAGACGGTCGAGTTCGGGCGTTTCATAGCCCCTCCGGCCATAGCAGGAGAGGTCCGCATAGCCGAGATCGTCCGCAAGGATGAAAAGGATATTGGGCTTCCGCACCGGCGCGCGCGCGAGCGCAGGTGCGGCCAGGACGGACGCCGCCGCGGCCAGCAGCGACCGGCGATCGAAATGATAGGGCATGGTAACGGGCCTCCGGTCGAGATTTCCGCTGCCGGCGCCGCGATGCCCGGTCCCTCGATCCGTGTAAACCGGGGCCCGGGCACCGCGCCCGCCGTCGCGTACGGCTATGAAGGCTACCTCAATTGTGCAGCACGAAGTCCGTGACAAGCCGGTTGAACTCGTCGGCATGCTCGATCATCGCCCAGTGGCCGCAGCGATTGAGCAGGACGAGCCGGGAGTTCGGCACGTAAGCGTTCAGAAGCATCGAGTTTTCCCAGTGGACGACACGGTCGTCCCGGCCGTGGATGAGAAGCATCGGAATCTGCGATTTCCCGAGATCGTCCATCGCCGCCCAGCGGTTTACGGGCCCCCCCTTGCTCAACATGTCGAGGAAATTGGCAAGATGCTCCGGGCCGGCCAGCGCCGCGTCCGAACGCGCCTTGCACAATTCGGGGGTCGCGAACGCCTTGTCATAGACCATGATGCTGACCAGCGCCTGCATCGCGTCGGGCGTCGGCGTGCGATACGCCTGCTGAAGCACTTTCAACCCCTCGGTGGGACCATCGCCCGGTCCGTACAGCTTGGGGCCGGGGTGAGCGCCCGGGCCCATGGTGATCACATGACTCACCCGATCCGGATGGTCGACACTTACCGCCAGCGCGATGATACCGCCCATCGAATTGCCGACGAGCGCCGCCTTTTCGAGACCGAGCGCGTCCATGAACTGCACGGTGGCGCCGACGTGATCGAGCGTCTCCTTGGTGCAGGGATCAGACTCGCCCCAGCCGGGCATGTCGAGCGCGAAGACGTGGAAATGGCGAGCCAGCGCCTCGATGTTGCGCGAGAAATTGCTCCATCCGGTCGCACCGGGACCGCTGCCGTGGATCAGGATCACGGGATGCCCCTCACCCGCTTCATAATAGCGCAGCTTCCAGTCGCGCGTCTGGACGAAGCGGGCGGCTTCACTCTGGGTCAATGACATGAGAAATTCCTTCCTTGGTTTAGCGGCGGCTCCGCTCAATCCATCCAGAGTCCGCCATTGACGTCGATGATTTCACCGGTCACGAATGCCGCCTCACGCGTACACAGCCACGCGACCGCGCTCGCGACCTCGTCCGGTTGTCCCAGCCGTCCCACCGGAATCTGGCGGACGAGCGCTTCCGGAAAATCGCTGGTCATCGGACTGGCGATCGGACCCGGAGCGACGACATTGACCGTAATACCGTCGCCCGCCAGCTCCTTGGCGAGGTATAGCGACATGGCATGGACCCCGGCCTTCGCCGCACCATAGGCTGCATTCCCCGCGCGGGCCTGTTCGCCGGCGTCGATCCACGGGCGGGGATTGCCGCCATTTTTCGCGAGCACCGACCCTATGGTGACGATGCGGCCGAACCCTTGCTCGCGCATGGGCGAAATCACGGACCGATTGGCGAGAAACACGCCGCGCAGATTGACGGCATGCACGCGGTCCCACTCGTCGGCAGACATGCTCTCGAACGACCCCGTCGACGTCACGCCAGCGGCATGAATCAGGCAATCGATGCGGCCGAAGTCCGCCAGCACCTGCCCAATGAGGCTCATGATGTCCGCTTCGTCGGCGAGGTCGGCCGCATAGGTTCGACTGTTCGGCCCTACGGGAGCCGGCCTGTGTCGATCGGCCAATGCCAACCGGGCCCCTCCGTCCGCAAGCCGGCGCGCGACGGCTTGCCCGATCATTCCGCCGCCGCCGGTCACCAGCGCGACCAAACCGTCGAGCGCGAAACGCGTCACATCGCACCGCCGCAGGCATGGATTGCGGCTTGTCGTCCGAACACCGCACCGCGCAGCACTGAGGTCGACCCGGTATAGGTGCGATAATAGATTCCCATGGTCTCGCCGGCGGCATAGAGACCGGGAATGTCTCGTCCATCCTGATCGATGACCCGCGCGTGTCGATCGACCTTGAGACCGCCAAAAGTGAACACGTTCGCCGATATCACCGGCCAGGCGAGAAACGGGGCGCGGTCGACCGGGCGAGCCCAGTTGGATTTGGGCGGATTGAGGCCGCGCGTGGACAGGCCGTCCTTCTTCAGCGGATCGAATTCGCCCTCGCGGCACGCTCCATTATAGGCGCGAACCGTCGCAGCCAGCGCGTCTGCGGAGATATCCAGTTCCGCCGCGAGCGCCTCGATCGTCTCGGCCCGGACCGGCGGCTGGTCGGTGCGACTGCCCTTTTGCCAATTGGGGACATCGTCAAGCCGCGCGTCGACGATCAACCAGGCGATGCCCCCGCGCTGTTCGTAGATCCGCCGCGTCACATTTTCATAATGCGCGTCGACCGTGCCCGGCGCCTCGTCGGCGAAGCGCTGACCGTCCTTGTTGACGAGGATGCCGTAGGGAAAGGTGAAGATTGCCGGTTCCGCCATGCCCGAGCGCGGGTCGATCGGCTCGGCATGATAGGATCCAAAATCGCCATTGGGTGCCGCGCCGATTTCGAGCGCCATGCGGATTCCCTCGCCCTTGTTATAATGTCCGCCCCGGGCGACCGGTCGCAGATTGACGGCCGATGGCCCGAGATAGCGCGCGAGCATTTCGGGATTGCCCTCGAATCCGCCGCACGCGAGGATGACGGCATCCGCCTCTAGGGGTCCGGCACTCGTGCGGAGCCCCTGCACGCGCCTCTCGTCATGCAGCAGCGAGCGCGCGCTGGTCTCGAAGCGGAAATTGACGCCGCTGTCCTTGCACGCCCGGGTGAGCGTCTCCACCATCGTGAGCCCCCCGCCCACGGGCAGCAATCGGGTGGTCGTCGTCGTGATGAAGGCAGTCGGAAGAAAATCGAACCGGAGGCCGGCGGATTCGAGCCACCGCAGCGTCGGGCCGGCTTGCGTGGCAAAAGCGCTCAGCAGTTCGGGGTCGACGCTCGACTGGCTCTTTGCAAGGGCCGACCAATCTTCATAGTCGCGAACCATTTCCTGCTCGATGGAGGGGTCGGTATACCCGCCCGCATTTGCCATGAAATGATCGATGAAGTCGTCGGCGACCTCGTCCATCGACTTCATGCGGAGATACGCCTCGGTGTAGCGCGTGTTGCCGCCATGCTCGCCTTCGGCCGCGCGCTCGACAACCGTAACCTGCGCGCCGAGCTGGGCAGCACTGAGAGCAGCGCTTAGCCCGGCAATACCGCTACCGACGACGACCACGTGCATGTTGCTATTCCCCCTTGAAGCGCTGCTCGAGCGCGTCCCAACGTGGTTTGGCGACCGATCGCTGGCGCTCCTCGAACGATGCGAGCCGATCGTGGACGGCGTCGAGCGATCCGGTATCGCGGAGAGAAGCCAGTACGTCTGCGGACGCCCGCACGGCTGCCTGGAGCGCGGCATTGGCGTACAGAACGATGCCGAACCCCATGTCCGCCAGCTCGGCCTGGGGCAGCGGCGGGGTTTTGCCGCCATGGACGATGTTGGCGACCTGCGGCACGCCGAGCGCTCCGATCCGGCGCATCTGCGCGGCGTCGCGCGGCGCCTCGACGAAGGTCATGTCGGTACCGGCTTCGATGAACGCCTCGGCGCGCTCGATCGCGGCGTCGATGCCGTCAACCGCCAGCGCATCGGTTCGAGCAATGATCAGCGTATCGCGCGTTCGCGCATCGGCCGCGGCTCGAATCTTGGGCAGCATCTCCTGGAGCGCGATCACGCCCTTGCCGCTGAAATGGCCGCAGCGCTTGGGAAACGCCTGGTCCTCCAGCTGGATCGCGGCCGCGCCCGATCGTTCGAGCACCTTCATCGTGCGCCACGTATTGACGGCGTTGCCGAAGCCCGTGTCGGCGTCGACGATCAACGGCAGTGCCACGGCATCGGCGATGCGCGATACGGTTTGAGCGACGTCATCGAGCGACGTGAGACCGATATCTGGCGCGCCGAGCGCCATATTCGCGATGCCCGCACCGGTCACATAGACGCATTCGAACGCCAGATCCTCGATAATCCGTGCGAACAGGGCATTCGCCGCGCCGGGGGCCAGAACCGCTTCCCTGCGCGAAATGATTTCCCGAAGCGACATGAAGTCAGCCCTCGGCCGCCGCGGCGACGAAGCCTTCGGTGTCGCCGACGGTACCGATCGCAGGCGCGATCATCGTGATGAAATGGTCGTGCAGCGCGGGGTTCGGCGCCGCACAGACGTCCTCGATGACGACGGGCGCGAAGCCCGCGTCATCGGCGAAGCGCGCAGTGCTTTCAACGACCAGATGCGTAGCGACCCCGCCGAGATAGAGGCGCTTGATCCCGTTCTGCATGAGCCAGGTCATCAGCCCCGTGTTGAAGAACGGATTGACGCACTGCTTGGTGATCACGAGCTCGTCCGCGAGCGGTGCAACGTCGGGGTGAAACTCGGTTCCGAACTCGCCCACGATCGCCGCGCGATTGGACTTCAGTCCGCCGATCCGCGCAGCGACGCTGAGGCAATCGGCATAGTCGGGGCGGAACCCGAGGCGGACGTGGACCACGGCCATGCCCGCCGAGCGCGCAGCTTCGAGGCAGCGCCGGGCGTTCTTCAGAACGCCGCGATCCTCGACGATCTTCGCAAGCCCGTGCGCACCGACCTTTCCATTCGGATCGACCATTTCATTCTGGAGATCGAGCAACAGCAACGCGGATTTCATTCTGACAACTCCGATATTGATGGAAGATGGAACCGCCCGCTTGTGCCGGGCGGCGATAAGGTGCCGACGCTCCGGTAGGTCAGTAACGGAAGGCGAAAGTGGCACCATATGTCGCGGGCATGCCGGCGAACCGGGCAGACACGTCGGCAATCTTGTAGGCGTTGGTCCAGTAATATTTGTCGGTGACGTTTCGGCCCCAGACACTGACCTTCCAACGATCGTCGGCCGAGCCGAATCCGGCGCGCAGATCGAGCAATGTATAGCCGTCGATGCGCAGGATCGCGTTTTCTCCGAGCGCCGCATTTGCGGCGCTGCGCCCGTTGAGGTTCGCGCCGAAAAACGCCTTCGCGCTGCCGGAGACCGGAACCTCATAGTCCGCTGCCACCGACCATTGCCATTTGGGCGTGTTCGGGAAGGCCTCGCCCTTGAAGTTGCGGACCGTCCCATAGGGATCGAAATTGGTGAAATCCCCGATCTCGCTGTCGACATAGGTGACGCCGCCATTGAGGGTAAATCCGTCGGCGGGACGCACGACGGCCTGCAGCTCGAAGCCCGTAACCTTCGACTTCGGAATATTGACGAGAAGATTGAGCGGGCCGAAAATATCCGGGGTGAGGATAACGCTGCCCAGCGTCTGCTTGTCGCGGTAATCATAGTGGAAGGCGGCGCCGTTCAGCTGGACCTTGCGATCGGCGAGCGACCATTTGAACCCTGCCTCGAAAGCCGTCAGGCTTTCCTGCTTCACCGGTGTATATTGGGTGACCGAACTGGCGGGGATCAGGGGGAAAGCGCCTATCTTGTATCCGCGGCTGATGTTGCCGTAGATCAGCACATCCCGGTTCGGCTTGAAGTCGGCGCCGACACGCCACGAGATATTATTCTCCGACAGTTTCGTCCGCGTGGCTGTGGGCTGCAGATTGAGGTCGAGCTGCGTGCACTGGGGGTCGGGACCAAGGGCATTCGGATTGCCCTGCGTGAGGATGCCGAGTCCGATTGCGAGGCTGCCGTTGGCCGAATTACCGGTGCATCCGGTATAATTGTCGGTCGTATCGGTGTAGCGAAGCCCGCCGTGCAGCGTAATCCTGTCGCCGAGCGCGAGATCCAGATTCGCGAATGCCGAGTAATTCTTGAATTTCTGGTCGGACGTCAGGTCGATGTCGTCGGGGACCGGCAGGCCGAAAAAGATGGCGAAAGGCGCAAAGCCCGAGGCCTCGGTGCTGCGGAGCGTCTGGACCTCGCGCACCTTGTTGTTCTCGTAGTTCGCCCCGACGATCCAGCGACTACCGCTGCCGAACTCGCCGGAGAGCCGCACTTCCTGAAAGAATGCCTTGATCTTGCCTACGTCGACCGTGTCGGCGATGACCAGCGCGGTCCCGTCGGGATCGACGACGTCGCGCTGACGATAATCCGAATAGGACGTCAGCGTCGTCAGGCTGATCGCATCGGTCAGTTCATAATCGATGCGCCCGGTCATCTGCCATTGCCGGTCGTCGCGCTTCGGGTTGGTACCGGCCGTCCAGTCGCCGACCCGCGCATCCTTCGCGACGATCGGCTGCGCGGTCAGCAGCGGATTGACGAACGGCGGAATCAGCGGGTTGATCTGGATCAGTTGCGCCGCCTGGACGTCGGACTTGTCCCAGAAGGCGTTGAATCCGAGCTTTACGGTGAGCCGCTCGCCGCCCGTGACGTCGACCAGGCCGCGCAGCTGCGTGAAATCACGCTTGCCGTTGCGGTCGTTCGGGCGCGTCGCGCTGCGCTGCCACTCGCCCGACCCTTCATGTCGCGCCGCGACGCGTACGCCGACATTGTCGCCAAGCGGTCCGGACACGAAGCCGCCCAGTTCCCATGCGTCGAACCGACCATAGCCGGCATCGAAGCCCGCCGCAAAATCGCGAGTCGGACGCGCGGCGATATAGTTTACCGCGCCGCCGGTGGAATTTGATCCGAACAACAGTCCCTGCGGCCCCTTGAGGACTTCAACCCGCTCAAGGGCGAAGGCCGCGCTCCGGGTCATCGACGAGAAGGGAAGCGGAGCCTCGTCCTGATAGACCGTTACGGTCGGGGTCGAGGCAATATCGTAATTGTAGAAGCCAACGCCGCGAAGCGAGTAGACGGGGGTGCTGTACGCCGACCGCGTGAAGGTGAACCCCGGCACGATCTTGCCAAGATCGTCGGCGCTCCGGATGCCCGCAGCGGCGAGGTCGTCGCCCGACGCCGCGCTGATCGACATCGGGACGTCGTTGATCGACTCTGCCCTCTTGGTGGCCGTGACGACGATATCGCTATCGTCCGAACTGCCGGCTTCCTGCGCCGACGCGTTGGCGGAAACCAAGAACAGGCTGACCGCAAGCGTGGACACGGCGGCTGCATTCCGAGCGAACGTCATTCCCTCTCTCCCGAAAGCGGCGTCCGTTTCAGCGGCGCCGAATTTGTTGTTGACGACGGCAATAAGTCGCCTCCATCATCAATGTTAGTGATAAGTTTCGATAGTCACTATTGCCATTGATGATAAGGAAAATGTCATGCGAAACATTCTGGTAGCGGGTGCAGGCAATGCGGCGTTGTGCGCGGCGATCGCCGCAGCGGAGGCCGGTGCGCATGTTACGATGCTCGAGCGCGCGCCGCGCGAGGCGCGCGGAGGCAATTCCGCATTCACCGGCGGCTGTTTCCGGACGGTGTATGACGGCGTCGACGATATCGCGCGTCTCGTTCCCGACCTGACCGAAGACGAACGTCGATCGAGCGACTTCGGACGCTACGACGCCGAGACATATTTCCTCGACCTGTGCGAGCTCAGCGGCTTCCGGGCCGATCCGGCGCTGCTCGAAATTCTCGTCGACCAGAGTCTGCCGACCCTGATGTGGATGCAAGGTCATGGCGTCCGGTTCCTGCCGGCCTTTGGCCGCCAGTCGTTCAAGGTGGACGGTCGGAACATATTCTGGGGCGGCCTGACGATCGAAACCGCCGGCGGCGGGGTCGGCCTGGTCGACGCCCTCTTCCGGCGCGCGGAAGCGCTCGGCGTCGAGATTATCTACGACAGCAAGGTCGAAAGCCTGCTCGGGGATCGCCGACGGGTGGAGGGCGTCGTTGTCAATGGCGGCGAGCGGACCGCCGATGCCGTGATTCTCGCGGCTGGTGGATTCCATGCCAGCACCGAATGCCGGGTGCGCTATCTCGGACAAGGATGGGATTTGGCGAAGGTGCGAGGCTCGCGCTACAACACCGGGAATGTGATCCGCGCCGCGCTCGATCTCGGCGCCCGATCGCACGGCAACTGGTCGGGCTGTCACAGCGTGTTCTTCGACGCCGGAGCTGATGATTTCGGCAACATCGCGATCCTGAACCAGCAGAAAAATTACTTTACGCTGGGTATCGTCGTGAATCGCGACGGCAGGCGCTTTTTCGACGAGGGATCGGACTTTCGCAATTACACCTATTCGAAAATGGGCGCGGCGATCCTGCGGCAACCCGGCGGCACGGGCTGGCAGATTTTCGACGCACAAGCGGCCACGCTGTTGCCGGACGAGTATCGCACACCCCGCGCCGCGCGAGTGGAAGCGGACACGCTCGAGGGACTGGCGGCAAAGCTGGAAGGCATCGATATGCCGTCATTCCTCGAAACGGTCGCCACGTTCAACGCCGCCGTCGATGAAGCGGTGCCGTTCAATCCCGCCGTCAAGGACGGCCGTGCGACGAAGCAGCTGGACATTCCCAAAAGCAATTGGGCTCGCGCGATCACCCAGCCGCCCTTTGTGGCCTATCAGGTGACCTGCGGTATCACCCTCACCTATGGCGGGCTCGCCATCGACACCGACGCCCGGGTGCAGAATGAAGAAGGCGAAGCGATCGCCGGGCTGTTCGCGGCCGGCGAACTCGTCGGCGGACTATATTATGACCGCTATCCCGGCGGGGCCGGACTGACGAGCGGATCGGTGTTCGGCCGGATCGCCGGCGCGAACGCGGCCGCGGGCTAGCCGGCCGTGATGTCGATCAGCGTATCGCGCAGCCACGCCAAAGCGACGTCCTTCCCCTGGTCGGGACGCCACATGGCGCAGATTTCGATCGCCGGGGTCGGCAGCGGCGGCTCGATCCATTTCAGTTTCCACTCACCCGTCAGGGTCGTCGCAAGGCGCTTGGGGAGGATCGCCACGGCATCGCTGGCCGCGACGATGCGCGCGAAGATGAGATAGTTGCCCATGGTGAGATGAAGATTGGTCGATTTGCCGAGATCGTCCCAAAGCATCATTTCATGATTGAAGGCAACCCGGGGCATCGCCGAATAGCCGATGTGACGAAGCGCGAGAAAATCATCGGCCGACATGTCGGGATGCAGGGCCGCATTATCCTCGGCGCCGATGCACACATAGCTGTCTTCGTATAGCGGAACGCGCTCCATGCCGGTCGTCCGGAGCGCATTGGCGGGGAAGATGAACATGTCGATGTCGGGGCGCGTCGCGCGGTTGATGAACTGCGGGCGCATCTCGACGAAGTCGAACGAGAGCTGCGGAGCCTCTGCGGCCGCCCGGTTCAACAACGCCCCCCCAATGAGCGCGACGACATAGTCCGCGGTTGCCACTACCAGCCGCCGTTCGACGGTATCGACCTGGCCGCGCGATTTGGTGAGCACCGTCCGCACGCCGTTGAGGAGCTGCGTCACGTCGGGCATGATCTGCTCGACGAGCGGCGTCGGGACCATTTCGGTGCCCGACCAGGTGAACAGTTCGTCGTCAAGCGACTGCCGCAGCCGATTGAGCGCGGCGCTGATCGTCGATTGCGCGAGATTGAGCGTCCGCGCGGCGTTCGACACGTTTCGCGTGGTCCACACCGCTTCCATCGTCACGAGCAGGTTCACGTCGAAATCGCGCAGCTGCATATTTTCCCCCTAATCACCAAAGATGATAGTGAGTATCCAAATATATCGTTTTTTACAATATGAGACCAGCATTAAGCCATATCGACACGGAAGCGGATCAACCGCGCCGACGGGAGAGATCGATGGCTGAGCTGCAAAACCTTGCCTATGTCGTGATTGGTGCCAGCGATCTGGCCGCGTGGCGGACCTTCGCGACCGATATCGTGGGAGCCGGAGTCTCCGACAGGAGCGGCGGCAGCCTCGGCATCCGGCTGGACGACCATCCTTGGCGCGTGCTGGTCGAGCAAGGTGCCGACGACGACCTCTCCCACGCCGGTTGGGATCTCGGCACCGAAGCATCGCTCGAAGACTATGTCGCCGCGCTGCGCAGCCGCGGTGCGGAGGTTCAGGAAGAAAGCGCCGAGCTGGCCGCTGCCCGGTCGGTCTCACGGCTCTTCAGCGTGGCCGATCCCCTGGGTTTCACCCACGAATTCTTCATTGGCCGAACCGGCCAGATCCCCGACGGCGGCGGTCTTTCGCCGATCCTGCGCGGTCCGGGATTTCTGATCGACGATCTGGGTATCGGGCACATCCTGCCGGTCGCGAAAAATTATGACGAGAGCGTCAACTGGTACCGCGATGTATTGGGGCTGCGCTACAGCGACCGCATCCGGCAGGAAATGGCGCCAGGCGTCTACGCCGACGCGACCTTCTTTCATACTGCGACGGGCCGGCATCATTCGCTCGCGACCGGCGCCTTTCCCTCGCCCAAGCGTCTCAATCACATCATGTTCGAATATCGCGACATGAACGATGTCGGGCTCGCGTTCGAGCGCGCGAAGAAAGCCGGCATTCCGATCGTGCTCGAATTGGGCCACCACCCCAATGACCAGGCGTTCAGCTTCTACATGCGCACGCCTTCGGGCTTCGGACTCGAACTCGGCTTCGGATGCGTCGTGATCGACGAGGCGACTTGGGAACCGCAAATCTACGACGTGATGTCGGATTGGGGTCATGCGCGCAACATGCAGATGGTGGACTGAGTCATGGCGACCGCGCCAGCGCTGCAGCCCGAACCGGCGCCTGCACGGTTGCCGACAGTCGCCCAGGCGCCCGACCTGTTTCGTCAGGGAATGCGCCGGCTGGCCGGCGCGTGCACGATTATCACCTCGGTGGCACCGGGCCAGGGCCGCGAAGGCTGGACCGGCATGACGGCGACCGCTGTTGCCTCGGTGACGGCCGATCCCGCAAGGCTGCTCGTCTGCGTCAACCGGTCGACCTGGGCACACGGGATTATTTCCCAGTCCCGCGTTCTGGGCGTCAATGTGCTGGGGTCCGACGCACTTCCGCTCGCGAAGCATTTTTCCGGCGGCGTGCCGCCCGAAGAGAAATTCGCGAGCGGGGTCTGGCTGACCGCGACTTCGGGAGCCCCGCTCCTCGCGAGCGCGCTGGTCAGCTTTGACTGCCTCGTCAGCGAGGTCGTCGAGGCGAGCACGCACGACATCATCATCTGCGAAGTCCTCGGAGTGCTCCTCCGCGAGCCCGGCGGCGACCCGCTGATCTATTTCGACGGGGCCTTCCTCTGCGAACGCCCGGACAATTGAACATAAACAGGAGAGGAAAATCGGCCATGAGCATTGCCGTCCTTGAAGCGACAACGACTGAAATCCCCACCAGCGACGAACTGGTGGCCCGCGCCCGCGCGATGGTTCCCGCCCTTCGCGCCCGCGCCGACGAGATCGAAGCGGCGCGCAAGGTGCCCGACGACGTCGTCGACATGTTCCGCGAAGCCGGGTTCTTCCGCATCCTTCAGCCGAAGACGCACGGCGGATGGGAGATGAACCCGGTGGTGTTCATGCGCGTGCTTGGCGAACTGGGCCGCGGCTGCTGCGCGAGTGCGTGGAACATGATGATCCTCGGCGTCCACAACTGGGAGTTCGGGATCATGGACCCGCGCGCCGCCGAGGACGTCTGGGGCGATGACGATGAGACGATCATCGCCTCCTCCTATGCCCCGACCGGCGAACTCACCAAAGTCGAGGGCGGCTGGCGCCTGCGCGGCAAATGGCCGACGTCGAGCGGCAGCGACCACGGCAAATGGGCCTTCATCGGCGCGCTGGAGAAGAATGCGCATGGAATTCCCGTCGATCGCTATGCGCTTCTGGTGAAGCGCGAGGATTATGAGGTCATCGACGACTGGTTCACCTTCGGTCTTGCCGGCACCGGGTCGAAGAGCGTGATCATCAAGGACGCCTTCATCCCCGAGCATCGCGCCCACTCGATGATCGATTACAAGGTCGATGAACGCGCATCGAACTATCTGTTTCCCTTCTCGATGATCTTCTATTCGTCGGTGTCCGCAGTGATCCTCGGCTTTGCTCAAGGCGCGATCGACGTCTTCATCGAACAGATGCAGGTCCGCACGGACAATGGCAGCGGCGCGGCCACCCGGCTCAGCCCCTATGTCAAGGATCGGCTCGCCAACGCCGTCGCCAAGGTTCGCTCCTCGCGCGCGCGCCTCGAGCACATGATGGCCGAATGCACCGCGATCGTCGAACGCCGCGAACTCGTCAGCACGGAAGACCGGATTCATTACATGCTCGACATGGCCCGGATCGGCCGCGAATGCGAGGAAGCGGTGCTGACGCTCTACAAGTGCACCGGCGCGCGCGGCCTTTTCAAGTCTAACCCGATCCAGCGCTATCTGCGCGACACCCTCGCCGCCGCCAACCACATCACCCAGGATGCCGACAATAATGCGGGCGCACTTGGGGGATATCTGCTCAGCGGCGACCTCCCGCCCCTGATGTACGAAAAGCCGAAGCAGGGGTGATCCGTGACCATCCGTATCTGGCATCAAAGCTTCACCGTCCTCAGCGATCTCGCTGCCTATGACGACGCGCTGAAGGAGCATTTCCGCCGCGTGGCGAGACCCGACACGGTCATCGACATGCACGGGATGCGCGAGGGCACCTATCGCTCCAACTATCCGGGCGACGATATCAAGCATGCAGGGTTTCAGTATCTTCACTCGATCCAGTTCATGCAGGGTGCGCTGCGAGCGGAACGCGAAGGCTATGACGCCTTCGCGCTCAGCACCCTGCCCGAACCCGGACTCCACGAGATCCGCACGCTCGTGAACATTCCGGTGGTCGGCTACGGAGAATGCGCGGCGCGCGCGGCGGTCGATGACGGACGCAAGTTCGGCGCGCTCGTATTCATTCCCGAGCTGGCCGAGCTCTACCGCTGCAATGTCCGGCGGCATGGATTGGGCTGCCGTCTGGTCGGCGCGCAGGACGTCGGCTTCCGCTTCACGGACGTGCTGGCGGGCTTCGGGCAGCCGGAGCCGCTGATCGACCGCTTCCGCGAGGCGGCGCGCGGGTTGATCGCGCGCGGCGCCGAAGCGATCGTTCCGGGCGAGGCTCCGCTCAACGTGCTGCTGGCGATGAATGGCGTGCAGGACGTCGACGGCGTCCCCGTCATCGATTCGCTCGGCGCCTGGGTGCGCACGGCCGAAGCGGCAGTGCTCACCAGGCGGGCCGGACTGCCGGAAGATGCTGGCGGCTATTTCGGCGCCACCGTCGACCCGGCGCGTCGTGACGAAGTCCTCGAATTCTATGGACTGCGCCCGCAATGACCGACGTGATCGTGATCGGTGGCGGCGCCGCGGGCTGGTCCGCCGCCCTAGCCGCGACGCAGGCCGGCGCCAGCGTCAAGCTGTTCGAGAAGCTCCCCGATTCGGGCGGCTCGTCGGCGATGAGCGGCGGGTGTCTCGCCTTTGCGGGGACCGACCTGCAGCACACCCAAGGCGTGTCGGACAGCCCGGACCTGCTTTTTCGCGACCTCATGGACGTCGGTCAGGAGCAGAATGATCCGGCGCTCGTCCGCACCTATTGCGACGCGCAGCTGGCGACCTGCGACTGGCTGCGCGATATCGGCGTCCGCTTCAGCCCGGTGATCGAGACCGCATCGGGTCAGTCGGTCCCCCGCGTTCACACGGTCGACCCGGCGGATGCCGTGCGCACGCTGAAGGCCGCGGCGGAACGAACCGAACGGTTGACCTATCAGGCAGATCGGCCGGTGGCGGCGCTCGAAACCGACACCGCAGGCCGCGTCGCAGGGGTCAGGCTGGCCGACGGCAGCATCGAGCGAGCCGATCGTGGCGTCGTGCTGGCGAGCGGAGGCTTTGCGAAGAACGCTGAACTTCTCGAGCGATATGCACCGCACTATGCCAAGGCTGTGTTCGTCGCAGGCGCGGGGTCGCAGGGCGACGGCTTGCAGATGGGATTGGAGCTGGGCGCCGACCTGCGCGACATGGACTATGTCAAGGGCACCTTCGGCAAGCATCCGACCGACGAAACCAACGATCACAGCCTCCAGGCGGTTTACAAGGGTGCGATTGCGGTCAACCAGGACGGCCGGCGCTTCGTGGACGAAAGCATTTCCTACAAGCTGCTCGGCGATGCGGTCATGGCGCAGCCCTGGCACACTGCCTACCAGATCATGGATCAGGGCATCTTCGACACGGGCGATGACCGGGTGCGGATTCTGGACTTCGGGCGGAGGCTTGAGGAAGGCCTGTTCTATGTCGGCGCCAGCCTTCGCGAACTCGCGGCGCAGATCGAGATCGATCCCGACGACCTCGCGGCGACGGTCGAACGCTATAATGCCGCCGTGGACGCGGGGCATGATCCCGACTTCGGGCGGACGCATCTGGTACACAAGCACGGGCGGCTGCGCCGGATCGAGACGGCGCCCTTCTATGCCTATCCGTCGACTGCGGTGGTGTTCGGCACCTATTGCGGACTGCGGATCGATCCGCAAGCTCGGGTTCTTCGGACCGACGGTGGACCGATCGCGGGGCTGTTCGCCGCCGGCGAAGTGACCGGCGGTTTCCACGGTGCGGCCTATATGACGGGATCGGCGCTGGGCAAGGCGATCGTCTTCGGCCGCATCGCCGGGACGGAGGCGGGCCGGGCATGAAGATCATCGTCTTCCTTGCGGGCGTCCTCGATCCGAAATGGCCGGTGACACCCGAGATTGCGACGGGCCATGGCAATTCGCCCGAGCATCGCATCATGAGCCCGTTCGACGAGGCCGCGCTGGAAATGGCGCTACGCGTCCGCGATGCGCGCCCCCAAGCCCATATCGCGGTCAGGATCGGCGGCGGCGCCGCCGGGACCAAGATCGCGCGAACGGTCGCCGCCTTGAACATCGGCGATGTCGGCACCGTCGCGCTCGACCGTCCGTGGGATCAGGCCGCAATGGCGCGCGGGCTCGCCCCGATGGCGGAGGGCGCCGACCTGATATTGATGGGCCGCGAGTTCGGCGATTTCGACGACGGACTGCTTCCGGCCCTGCTCGCCGGCCTGCTCGAAGTGCCCTTTTTCGGTCGGGCACAAACGATCGAAGCCGCGGAGGCGGTCCTGGTGATGCGCGAAACCCGCATCTGCCGCGAAACACTTGTCCTTGACGGGACCGCGCTGGTCAGCGCGACGAACGATCGTCGTACGCGCCTGCGCAAGCCCTTGATGAAGAATGTGATGCAGGCCCGCCAGGCGGCCATCGGCGAGACTGTCGCCGAGCCGTCGGCAACGGCCGCCCTTGTGTTCAAGAGTCTCCTTCCGCTCGGTTCGGGGCGCGCGAAGACCGATTGCGAGATGCTCCCCGGCTCGCCCGAAGCGCAGGCACGGGCGCTGGCGGTGCGCCTGTGGGAGGCCCGGGCATGAGCGAGTGGCGCATCATGTCGGTAACTTGCGGCGGTCCGCGACCGACCCCATTGGTCGAAGAAGCCCGACCGTTGCTGTTGGTTTTTCCGGCCGACGAACCGGGCGAGGCGCTTGCCGGCGCGTTCGCGGCACACCATGGCGCAGCCGTGCTGGGACGGATTACGAACGTGCGGCGCGAAGGCGGAGAGCTGGTCGTCACCCGGAGCACCCATGGCGGACGCCTGACCTTGAGCCTGGCGGTGGCGCCGAGCCTCGCCGTGGCGACCGCGAACGATCTCGAAGGCCTGGACGGCACATTGTCGATCGGGCAGCCGGACGACGCGGCTGTCGAGCGAACGCCTCTCGCCGATCAAAGTGTCAATCTGGAGGGCGCACAAATCGTCATCGGCGGGGGCCGCGGTCTCGACGCCGAGGGCTTTGCGCAGCTCGGCCGGATAGCCAAGGCGCTGGGGGCAGCCGTGTCGGCCAGCCTGCCAGCCGTCGATCTGGGCCTGGCGCCGGTTTCGCAGCAGGTCGGACAATCGGGAAAATTCGTCAGCCCGGTCATCTATTTCGCCGCCGGCATGTCGGGCACGCCGCAGCATCTTGCAGGCGTGGGCGCCCGGGCGCGCATATTGGCGGTCAACTCCGACCTCGACGCGCCGATTTTCGGCTTCGCGGAAGCGGGATCGACAACGGACGCGCGCAAGCTCCTGCCGCTCGTTGCCGAAGCGCTCGAGGAATTGAAGGCAGAGGACGCATGAACCGGCGCATCGCTGGCAAGACCGCCTCTAGCATCGGCGCCAGCGCACAGCGGATGGAACAACGGGTATAATAATCGATCAAGGGATTTGAGAGACAGATGACGCAAAGTTCGTATGACGAAGTCGCCCTGTTGCTGCGCGACGCCTATTCGGGCGGCGCCGTTGCACCCCTTCGCTCCTGGCTCGAGCCGACGGACGCGGACGGCGCCTATGCGGTGCAGACGATCAACACGCGCTTCTGGGAGGCGGCTGGCCGCCGCATCGTCGGCCGCAAGGCCGGGCTGACGGCGAAGGCGGTGCAGGCGCAGCTTGGGGTCGACCAGCCCGATTTCGGTGTGCTCTTTGACGACATGCGTGTCGCGGACGGCGGACGGCTCGATCCGGCGCGAACGATCCAGCCAAAAGCGGAAGCCGAGATTGCGTTCATTCTGGGTGCCGACTTACCCGACGCCAACACCAGCATGGAACAGGTCGCCGCAGCGGTTGCGAGCGTGCACACCGCGATCGAGATCGTCGATAGCCGCATCGCCGACTGGAAGATCAGCTTTGCCGATACCGTTGCCGACAATGGCTCGTCGGCCTTTTTTGTGCTGGCGGACGCGGGCCTGCCGCTCGCGGGCCTCGATCTGGAAGGCGCGGCGATGGAGATGGACGTTGGCGGCAAGACGGCCTCCACCGGCGTCGGCGCAGCGGCGCTCGGCAATCCGCTCAACGCCGCGGCCTGGCTCGCGCAGACGCTCGCCGCGCGCGGCGAGCCTCTGAAGGCCGGCGATATCCTGCTTGCGGGCGCGCTCGGACCGATGGTCGCGCTGACCCCAGGCGACCATGTCGAAGCCCGCATCGCCGGCATCGGCACCTGCAGCTTCACCTATGGAGCCGTCGCATGAGCAAGACCAAAGTAGCGATCATCGGGTCGGGCAACATCGGCACCGACCTGATGATCAAGATCATTCGGCTGTCGGAGGTGCTGGAGATGGGCGCGTTCGTCGGCATCGATCCCGAGAGCGACGGGCTGAAGCGCGCCGAGCGACTGGGCGTGCCGATCACCGCGGGCGGGCTCGACGGGCTCGTCGCATTGCCGGGCTTTGCCGACATCGCCATCGTCTTCGATGCGACCTCGGCGGGCGCGCACAAGCGGCATAGCGAGGTGCTGATCGGTCATGGCAAGCGCGTCGTCGACCTGACCCCGGCGGCGATCGGTCCCTACACGATCCCGCCGGTCAACGGCGACGCCAACCTCGATGCCGCCAACGTCAATATGGTAACCTGCGGCGGGCAGGCGACGATCCCGATCGTTGCGGCGGTGAACCGCGTCGCCAAGGTCCATTATGGCGAGATCGTCGCGTCGATCGCCTCGAAGAGCGCCGGGCCGGGCACGCGCGCCAACATCGACGAGTTTACAGAGACGACCAGCCAGGCGATCGTGGAGGTCGGCGGCGCCACCCGCGGCAAGGCGATCATCGTCCTCAACCCTGCGGAGCCGCCGCTGATCATGCGCGACACCGTCTACTGCCTCTGCGACGACGGCGACCGCACAGCGATCGCGAAGAGCGTCGAGGACATGGTCGCCGAAGTGCAGACCTATGTCCCCGGCTATCGCCTCAAGCAGGCCGTGCAGTTCGAGAGCATCGGCGGCAACGCGCCGCTGCGCATCCCCGAAATGGGTGGCAGCTTCACCGGCCTCAAAGTGACGGTGTTCCTCGAGGTCGAGGGAGCGGCGCATTATCTGCCGGCGTACGCGGGCAACCTCGACATCATGACCTCAGCGGCGCTGAAGACCGCCGAAAAGATCGCGCTGCGCATGAACCAGGAGATCGCGGCATGACCTTCGACCCGACCACGACCAAGCTCTATATCCAGGACGTCACCCTCCGCGACGGGATGCACGCTGTCCGCCATCAATATGGCCTCGACCATGTGAAGGCGATCGCCAGGGCACTCGATGCCGCAAAGGTCGACGCGATCGAGGTCGCGCATGGCGACGGGCTGCAGGGATCGAGCTTCAACTACGGCTTCGGTGCCCACACCGACTGGGACTGGATCGGCGCGGTCGCCGAGGTGCTCGAGCATAGTGTGCTCACGACGCTGCTGCTCCCCGGCATCGGGACGATCCACGACCTCAAGCACGCCTATGAGATGGGCGTGCGCTCGGTCCGCATCGCGACGCATTGCACCGAGGCCGATGTCGCGAAGCAGCATATCGAATATGCGCGCAGCATCGGCATGGATGTCTCGGGGTTCCTGATGATGAGCCATATGTCGGAGCCCGACGCGCTCGCGCAGCAGGCGCTGCTCATGGAAAGCTATGGTGCGCACTGCGTCTATGTCACCGACAGCGGCGGCGCGATGACGATGGACCAATATGCCGCGCGGCTGCAGGCCTTTGACCGCGTCCTCAAGCCCGAGACCGAGCGCGGGGTCCACGCGCACCACAACCTCAGCCTCGGCGTCGCGAACAGCATCGTCGCAGTGCAGAATGGCGCGGTGCGCATCGACGCCAGTCTTGCGGGGATGGGCGCCGGGGCGGGAAACGCCCCGCTCGAAGTCTTCATTGCCGCCGCCGATGTGCATGGCTGGAACCATGGCTGCGAACTGTACGCATTGATGGACGCCGCGGAAGAACTGGTGCGCCCGCTGCAGGACCGTCCCGTTCGCGTCGACCGCGAGACATTAACGCTCGGCTATGCGGGCGTCTACTCCAGCTTTCTCCGCCACGCCGAGAAAGCCGCGGCCGATCATGGGCTCGACACGCGCGCGATCCTCGTCGAACTGGGGCGGCGCAAGATGGTTGGCGGACAGGAAGACATGATCGTCGATGTCGCTCTCGACATGATCAAGTCTGGCGCCAAGGTCGGCAAATGATGGAGGGGTCCGGCGAAACCTCCCGCAATCCTTGCACCCCGTTCCCGACCGCAGGTGAAGGCACGCGAACTGTCGAGCCTGCGGGCCTCCGCGCGGGATCGAGTTGCGCTGGCGGACCCATCTATCCGCTATGTCTCGGCGCCGACGGGAAGCCGATTGACTTTGCCGAGGCGTTTCCGCTGGCGCCCGAGTGGCTCAAACGCCTTGCCCGCCGATCATAGCAGCAGACTTCGGTCCGGCATTCTCTCCATCTGACTTCCTTCACGGCCGCAGGCTGCGGGAGGATCAGAACCATGACCGCACCTTGCGTAGCATGCAAATCAGCAGATTCCAGCATTTGTGCGACGCAGGGGAACTGCGATTCATTGAGTGTGGACAGTGCGGGTATTAGACGAAGCCGGTGATGAATGGGGCGATGAAATGCGCTCCGATTATGAGAATGGCAGCGAAATCGAATATAGAGCACTCAAGGGACAATTGGCCATTTGTGGCCGGTAACGGACCGTCTGCTTGCGAATTCGAAAGTGGCTTTGCCGACGTTCGAACTCGCAGCTTACGGCCCTCATGCAAGCTACCTACGGAGCTCTCCGGCAACGGCGCGTGGCGATCCTGAGCGTCGGGCTACCGGTCGCCGAATCCACTGCTCCGGGGATTCATTGCTGCCAGCGTTCATTGATCAGCTAGTTACACCGAAGCGCTTCAGTTTCTTCGCAATTCAACAATTGCGCTCCGCGATGCCCGACGAGCAAATAGAGTTTTGCCGTCTGCTCAAGCTCTTCGATCGCCGCCGCTGCCTCGGCCAGCGAGAGGCCCGAGACAACAGGCCCATGGTTCGCCAAAAGAATCGAAGAATACGCCCCCTGCAGTTCGTCGATCGCCTCGGCCACGAGGGGATCGCCCGGTCGAAAATAGGGGAGCAATGCAGTCCGCCCGACCTTCATCAGATAATAAGCCGTCAGCGGCGGAAATACGTCAGTCGGATCGAGGCCGGGCAGCATCGAGGCAGCAACCGAATGGGTTGAATGCAGGTGCACGATAGCGCGCGCTGCACCGCGCGAACGATACATCGCGCCGTGCAGTGGCAGTTCCTTTGTCGGCGCCAGGCCCTCCAAGATCCGCCCAGCGGGATCGAGAAGAGTGAGCGCAGCCGGATCCAGACCGCCAAGGGAGGAGTTCGTCGGCGTAACGAGCATCCGACCATCGTCGAGAAGGACGCTGATGTTGCCCGAGGTTCCGTGCGTATATCCCCGATCGAAAAGCGAGCGGCCAAGATGGCAGATTTCCTCGCGGGCGCGCGCCAGGCTCACGCATTTTCCTCCATCATCCTCAACGCCTTCTCGAAAAAGTCCTCGTCACCGAAATTGCCCGACTTCAAGGCAAAGCCGACGCCGCCGGCCGACAGCAGCGGAACGCCCGGAGCCACATCGGGGCCGACGGCCATCGCCCCGAGACTTAACGCCTCGACAACCGCGCCGGACGTTTCGCCGCCCGCGACTACCAGTCGGGTTACGCCCCGTTCCCTCGCGCGCAGCGCAAGCCCGGCCATCAGCTCCTCGATCGCTGCCGAAGCGGCCCCGAAGTCCGCTTGGGCGCGACTGTTTGCCACGGCATTGGGGGTGATGGTCGAATAGATCAAGGGGGCTTTCTCCTGATATTCGCGCGCGAAGGCATCAGCATATTCGAGAACGGGATAGCCCGCCAGCAGGGCGGCGCCGTCGATCGCAAAGGCGGGGCTGGCCTGTCTGTATCGCGCCACCTGCGCATTTGTCGCGGCCGAACAGCTTCCGGCCAGGACCAGCGCCGGCCCGGGCCGGGCTTCGAAAGCCGTTTTTCCGTCCGCTATCCGCCCGGTCGCCCGAAAATTTTCGGGCAGTCCGATCGCAAGCGCCGACCCCCCCGTGATCAACGCCATATTCTTGGCCGCATGACCGATCGCGCGAAGATCGTCATCTGCAACCGCATCACAAACGATGAGCCCGTCGGGCGCGGCGGCGAGCGCCTGCGCGATGGGGTCGACCCCCTGCGTCACGATTCGGTGGGGAATATGGGAAACCGCGCCTCTGGATTGATGGCCAAGCCAACGGCGGATGTCGCTATCGGTCATCGGCGTGATCGGATGGTTGCGCATGCTCGATTCGTGCAGAAGCGTATCGCCGACGAAGAGATGCCCCTGATACACCGTCCGGCCGTTTGCGGGAAAGGCCGGGCAAACGATAGCTTTCGTGGCGCCGATCTCGCGAAGCAGCGCTTCCGCAACTGGACCGATGTTGCCCTCTTCGGTCGAGTCGAAGGTCGAGCAATATTTGAAGTAGAACTGCTCGCATCCCGCGGCGCGCAGCGCGCGCAGCGCCGCGATCGATTGCTGCACCGCGTCGGCGGGCGCGATCGACCGGGTTTTGAGTGCAACGACACCCGCATCGCCCCGCGCGCTTTCGATATCGGCGACCGACGTCAGCAGGCTCGTGCGCATCCCCTGACCCGTCAGGATGCTTGCCAGGTCGCCCGCTCCTGTGAAATCATCGGCAATGCACCCCAGAATCATAGATCGTGCTCTTTCAGAAAAGTCTCGATCGCGTCCGCACAAGCCGTGGGCGCTTCCAGCGGAAGAAAATGCCCGGCGTCCGCGATCATCCTAAGCGTGGCGTTCGAGGCATGCTGCAGATCGAGATAGCGTTCGCGCGGGCAGACATGATCATCCATCCCGGCAAGTGCGAGGAGCGGTCGGCCGGATGCGTTGACCACGCCGCGCAAATCGGGGCGATGGATGTTCATCTCCGCCTGCCGGCCATGCACGTCGTGCCCCGCCGCTTCGGCCATGTCGGCGATAAGGTTCACAAGATCATCCGGCGCCGGACAGGAGGAAGACACAAGAGCTGCCCTGCGACCCTTCATCCAGACGCGCAGGCCCTCAGCGCGACCGGCTGCAACCTCGGCCCGGCGAACATCGGCATTGGCCTGGTCGTCGGGGAAGGCGTTGCCAGAGAGAAGGATCACGCCGGCCACCCGGTCGGGCGCCGTGCGAAGCGCATCAAGCGCCACGAACCCGCCAAGCGAGAAACCGAGCACGACAAATTCGTCGGGCGCCGCTTGTAACAAGGCAGTCGCCGCGGCCGCCACGCGATCATGATCGTTGTGCGACCAGAAGATGGCCGGGCGGTCCAGGCCAGCCAGAAGCGGCGCAAAGACCCGCGCATCGCACAGCGTCCCGCCCAAACATAGCAGCGGGCGCGCGGTTCCGCTCATGCCCGGCTGGCATTGACGGCATCGCGCATGGCCGCGCGCAGCATCGCGGCGTCGTTGCCCGGCGTGACCAGATCGAAACCCTGCGCGACGCGCATTGCGGCCGCCGTACCGTTGGAGCAGAAAATCCCTGCGATCTTGCCTGTTTCGACCGTGCGGCGGCGCACCAGTTCGATCGCATCGGCAACCTCGGGAACGCTGCTTTCGTTTTCCGGGCGATGGCCGAGCGCCAGCGACAGATCGTTCGGTCCGACGTAAATTCCGTCGAGGCCCGGAACCGCGAGAATTTCCTCGAGATTTTCGAGCCCCTCGCGCGTCTCGATCATCCCCAGCACCAGCAGTTCGCGATTGGCGCCGTCGAGGTAATCGGCCCCGCCGTACAACAGACCGCGCGCGGGACCGAAGGACCGGGATCCTACCGGGGGATAACGGCAGGCCGCAACGAGCTGGGCCGCGTCGTCCGCGGTCGAGATCATAGGGCATATCACGCCATAGGCACCCGCATCGAGGAACCGCATGATTTCCGACGGCACGAGCGCTGAAGGACGGACCAGCGGTATCGCATCGGTGGTGGAAATCGCCTGAAGCATAGCGATCGCGGTTTCGAATCCGATCATGCCGTGCTGGCAATCGACCGTTGCCGCATCGAACCCCTGATGCGCGATCGATTCCGCCGCATAGGCCGACCCGATCGAAAGCCAGGCATTGACGATCGGACGTCCTTCGACCTTGAGCTGGCGCAATCTGTTCGCACGCATTGCCCTAATTCTCCGGCAGCAAGGAGGCAGGCGCAAGATATCCGTTCGGATCGCGCCCGAGGTTGGCCGCGAGAGCCTGCTCGACCAGATCGGCATCCCACTCGATGATCGCACGCGCGTCACCGGCGGTCGTCACGCTCATCAGGACCGGCACGTCGCCGACCGATCGATACGTCCGCCAGGCATCTGTCGGCACCGAATATGTCGACCAGGGCTCGGCCCTTGCGCAGTTTTCGCTTCCCTCCGGCCCAAGAACGACTTCGAGAGAGCCTTCGCGCACGATGAGCACCTGTTTCGGAGCGACCCGGAAGGGGCCGACCTGCTGACCGGGCTTGATACGCATATATTCCAGGCTGAACCCATGCGAGTTGCGGATTTTGGCGTCCGCGTCGCGGTCTTCGGACATCCCCGGACCAATCACCGGCGCGATTTCGCATCCATGGCCGGGCACGACATGGTCGAGGGTGGCGGCGCCAGACCAGACGAGCTCGTCGATCGCGACCATTCGCGCACGCATCTGTTCGGGGGTATAGGACCGCATCGCCGCGATATCGGCTTCGCTCAGAGGAACGATCAGGTCTTCATCCGCAGGCTTGGGCGCACCGGCCGCGGTATCCACCATCATATTGTCGCGCGTGAGATAAAGCCCGTGCTCCGCCGCATTGTCCAATATGCTCGGATGCCAGACGACGCCGCCCGACTCATCCTGCCCCAGCAAGGTGAAGATCCAGCTGTCGTCGGGCCCGGTATTGGTGAAGCCGCGAAAGATCCAGGTGGGGATCGAAAGCGTATCGCCGGCCCGGCCGACGATTTCGCCGTCCATGCCGTCGGGCCCCCAACGGAACGTCCACTCCCCGCGATAGATCATAAAGACCTCCGCGGTGTAGTGCATGTGGAGATTGTTCGTAACGCCGTGCGGCATCGCCGCGACGCCCAGAGCGAAGCCATGCGGCTCGGCGAGGTTGACGACCTGCTCAGCCGACTGGGTGACGCCCGGTCCGATGATCGAATAGTTGAGCTTGCGGTCCGATCCGGGCAGTTTGCAGTCGATGAAAGCGAGCTGGCACGGCACCAGATCCTCGTACCGGATCAGTCGGCTTTCTGCGCTGACACCATCACTGCTCTTCGCATTCATGATTAAACCTCATCCCCGCTGCTGACCACCGCGCTGATCGCGGTTACAGTTTCGTATTAGCACTGCATTCGAATGCACACAATAGCGGCTTCGTGGCAATTGATGTTTTGCTTCGCAGTGAGAGGAAGATAAGAAGCGGGCGCCGGCTTTGCCGGACGGCAACAGAATGGCGGACACCCGATTATGGCGCGAAGATCGACACAGGCGGCGAGCGAAGGAACGGACAAGGCGAAGCCCGTCACATCTTACGATGTTGCACGGGAAGCCGGCGTCTCGCAGTCGGCGGTGTCGCGATACTTCACGCCGGGAGCCAGTGTTTCGGCGCGGACCCGCGCCAAGATACTGAAGGCGGTCAACAAGCTCGGCTACCAGCCCAATGCCATCGCCCGGAGCCTGATCACGCGCCGGTCGAGTCTCGTCGCAGTGGTCGTCGCGAACCTTGGTTTCAATCCGGAATTCACGTCGATTCTGGGGCAGTCGCTCAGCGCCCGCGGACTCAACACCCTGCTCTTCACACTCGATCACGAAAGCGACGCAGATCATGTAATCGACCAGCTGTGGCAGTATCGCGTCGCCGGCGTCGTCGCGGCTGTCACGCTGCCTCCGCGGCACGTCGACATGCTGTCGCAGCGCGAAATTCCCCTGGTTTTCGTCAATCGCGCCTATGAGGAGGTGCCGGTAAACAGTGTTTCCTGCGACCAGTCCGAAGGGGAGCGCTGGCTGGTCGACGAGCTTTGCGCCGCGGGGCATCGCCGGATCGCCATCGTATCCGGTCCGGAGGATTCGCCGGTCAGTCGGCAGCGGGTGTCGAGCGCCGCGGAGCGGCTGGCAAACGCCGGCGTCAAACCCGTCGAAATCGTCGTTGCCGACTTCACCTATCAGGGCGGCCGCGAGGCGATGCGCAAACTCGCGGCGGGCCCGGCGCGGCCCGATGCCATTATCTGCGCCAACGACATGCTCGCGATCGGCTGCATGGACGAGGCCCGTCATGCGTTGGGCCTGCGGATACCCGAAGACATTTCGATTGTGGGCTTCGACGGCTCGGCGCCCGGACAATGGGCAAGCTATGATCTCGTCACGATTCGCCAGCCTACAAATCTGATGGTCGACGCGGCGATCGATATGCTGATGGCGCGCATCGACGACCCCCAGCTGATCACCGAGAAACGAGTCTTTTCCGGCGAACTGGTCCGCGGCGCCTCCGCAAGGCTCGCCGACACTTGAATTGCAGCGGGAAGAAGTTTAGCATTCGAATGCAACAATTGAGGATGCATGATGCCAGACTTTGATCCCCTCGCCGACCTGAAGCAGGCTGCCTACGCGCCGTTTCGCGACCCCCGCGACTATATCCTGTCTTGGACCGATCAAATCTGGATCGACAAGGGACTCGGCCGCCTCGGCGAACATTATGCCGACGATATCAAGGTCCATACCGCTTATGGCGAGACCTATGACTTCGAGCATGTGATCCTGAATAGCGTCCAGAAGATGAGCGCCTTTCCGAACGGCGGCGGCGGATCAGGAGAAGACGTCGTATGGGAACAGCGCGGACCGATGGGCTTTATCAGTTCGCATCGTGTCCTCAAGACCGGGACCAATCTCGGATATTGGACCTACGGCCCGCCAACCGGGAAAAACTGGGTGTCGCGCACGATCGCGCATTGCCTGGTTCAGGACGGCAAGGTGGTCGAGGAATGGTTGGTGCGCGATGAATATGCGGTACTGCAATCGCTCGGCATCGATCCGGAAGCCGTCGCCGCCGACCTTGCGAAGGCCTCTCCGGTAACGGGCGAGATCGTGGCGATCGCAGACGACGCCGGCCCGTTTGCAGGGGCCTACCCCAATCCCGCGCGCGAGGGCGTGTCGGGGGTTCGGCCCCAGCGCTTCGACGCCGAATGCCAGACGATCCTCGACATGTACGAGACGGTGTGGAATCGGCGCCGGTTCGACCGCGTCGTCGATTATTGCGATCCGAAGGTCGTTTGCCACACAGTGCGCCTGCATCGCGCGCAGGCGATCGACCCCTATCAGCAACAGATCATCGACCTCCTCGCCGTCTTTCCCGACGGAAAGATCGAGGTGCGCGACCTCGTTGTCTGCCAGTCAAGCGAACTCGGCCAGCGCATCGCCGCGATCTGGGTACTTCATGGCACTTATTCGGGCGTACCGCTCTATGGACCGCCGACGCGCAGTCCGGTCAAGATTCTCGGCGCAACGCACTTCGAAATGAGGGACGGCAAGATTTTGCGCGAATGGCGATTGTTCGACGAGATTGCCGTGCTTGCGCAGATCATCGGCGCCCGCACCAATGCCGCGAAGTAGGCGGCAACTGACTGACAAAAAGCTGCGCGGGGGCTTCGGCCCCCACCGCCATTTCCCGGACAAAAAAGGGGGGCGAAAGCCCCCCTTTCCTTTTGAGTCCTTCCGCCCAGCCTAGAAGCGGATCTTCACGCGCGCGCCGTAGTTGCGCGGCAAGCCCCAGTTCGCCTGCTGCAGCCCGTCGCCGCCGGTCTGCGTCCGCTGATTGAGCATCTCGTTCTCGAGATTTTCGCCATAGATTTCGAGCGTCCACCGTTCGTCGGCCGACTGGAACGAAAGCCTGACGTCGGTCTGCGTGAAGCTCGGCTGAAAGCCCGACCGATCGTAGGGCAGGCCGCCGTGCGCGAAATAGGAGTCGCTATAGCGGAACTGCACTTGCGGTGTCAGCGTGCCGACCCCGATGTCGAAATCATATCCCGTGGCGATCGAGAAGGTGAATTCGGGCGTATAGGGCGGGCGCTGGCCTCGCAGTTCGATGAAGCGGCTGGCCGGAACCGCACCGTTGATGACCTGGAAGCCGCCGGGCAGATTGATCCCGAAGCGCCCGTATTTTGCATCGAGATAGGAAGCGCCGATCGAAATCTTCCAGGAGTCCACCGGCAGCAACGCCAGCGAGACCTCCGCCCCGCGCGCCTTCAATACGCCGCCGTTCGAGGACAGCGTGATGAACGAGCCCGCATTGGCCGGATTGGGAATCTGGAACGTCGTAGCCAGTTCCGAATAACGCACGTCATAGAGCGAGACGTTGAGTTCGGCCCTGCGATCCCAGAAACGCGATTTCAGGCCAAACTCGTATGAGCGCGACTTTTGCGGCTGGGTCACGGTGCCGTTCTGGTTCATCACCCCCGACAGGAAGCCGGTCGAGGCAGTGCCATAGAGCATGACGTCAGGATTGATGTCGAACTCCGCACCGGCACGCCAGGTGACGTTTTCGAAGGTCGCCGTGACATCGCTCTTCGCCGTCGCCGTCGCCGGGTTATAGGGAAAGATGACCCGCGGATCCGTGGGCGCGACGCTCGGCGTGAGGCTACCGAAATAGGCGGCGTTGCCATTGATCGCATGCTTGCGCTCATTGTTGTAGCGAATGCCGCCGATAACCCGCAGCGCGTCGGTGATCGAGAATTTCGCTTCGCCGAAGATGCCGAGGTAGCGGCTGTTGATGAACTGGGTGTTGTTCGATGCCGAATTGATCGAATTGGCCAACGACACGATCGGCGTTCCGGTGAGCACCGGCAGAACCACACCATTGGTCGATGTCGCTGTCGGACGCGCAGCGAGATTGTCGACCGTGTGGCGCAGCGACGAGTAAGAAAACAGCAGCTTGTCGTAAGACGCATAGCCGCCTGCAGTAAGCTCGAGCGGGCCGTCCCACTGCGAAATCAGCTGGATTTCCTGCGTGTAGGATTTGTTGTTTTCTTCCACCCATTCGCGCCCGTGCGCGTTCGAGCTGTAGTCGGAATCGTTGCCGAGCAGCGACTTGTAGTCCGTGAAGGCGCTTATCGACTTCAGAGCGACGGCGCCGAAATCGAAATTGCTTTCCAGCGTGACGTTCGCTTCGCGCAGACGATCGTCGTGGACATAGTCGCGAATGACGGTCCGCTTGTCCTTGTTCGAAAGGCCCGGCCGGCCGTCGATCATATCGAATGCAGGCGTTCCGCCCGAACCGCGACGCGGGTTCTGGCAATCAAAGACCGGTCCGAACGGATCGGTGAGCCCGTTGGTCGCAACCGTGCGGCAGGCACCGTTGATGGCGAACATGCCCGCCGGATTGCCATCTTCGGCGATGCGGGTGAAGCGAAGCGTGAAGTCGACATTGTCGCTCGCCTTCCAGAGCGCCGAGGCGCGGAAGGAGAAGGTGTCCGCGACACCGAGGTTCGGCCCGATCAAATTTTTGACCCAGCCATCGCTGTTGTCGGTCAGCAGTGCGAAGCGAGCAGCGAAATTGTCGCTGATGCCCGCGTTGACCACCAACTCGTTACGCAGATCATTGAAGCGGCTGTAGCGCGTGTCGATGCTGCCGCTAAGGCCGGGCTCGGAGGTGTCGGGCGCGTTCGTGTAGATATTGATCGCGCCGCCGAGCGTGTTGCGGCCATAGAGCGTGCCCTGCGGTCCGCGCAGGACTTCAAGGCGCTGCACGTCGAAGAAGGCGCGCGATTGCTGAGACGAACGCGGCTTGAAGACGCCGTCGACGAAGAAGCCGACAATCGAGGTGTTGTCCGCGAACGTGCTGTTCGAGTTCGCGCCGCGAAGCGCGATCTTCGAATCATTGCCGCCCTTCGCGAAAACCATGCCTGGCGAAAGCTGCTCGAGGCGGGAGACGTCGTTGATGCCGTTCTTGGCAAGATCATCGCCGGAAAGGGCCTGAACCGTTGCACTGACGTCTTGCAGGTTCTGCGAACGCTTCTGTGCAGTGACGACGATTTCACTCAGGCCACCCTCTTCTGCGGTATCCGCGGCGGGTGAGGGTGCGGCCTCCTGCGCGGCAGCGGGCGCTGCCGAGAGCAGGGCCGCGATGGTGAGGCTTCCGGCAGTCCAGAAACGCATCCGATTTGTGCAGTGCATGATTCCCCCTAGGTCTCAAAGGGACTCGAAGCGGCCCCGGTGTTGATTTGTACTTCGAATGCAAAAATCAAACAAGATGTTTTCGACGTAGACACCGATAGCGTATCAATCTTACCTATATCCCTCCAATTTCCGTTGATTTATTGCGACATATTCGCAATATCTCTGTCACAAACCAATTGCATTCGAACGCAAATGATCGCAAAGTCTCCGACGGGAGGAAGATGATGACAGAAACCAACAACAGGCCCTTTCCGCGCGCCGAAGACATGTCGCTGACGCGCCGGCTCATCGCCCTCGGCTTTCTCGCCGTCGCTTATATTTTCTATGCCTGGGCATGGAATACGGTCGATGTCCTTCGCCCCTATATTGCGAACGACCTGAAACTCAGCCTGACCGAGGCCGGATCGCTCTACAGCGTACAGGCGCTTGGAGCGTTGGTCGGCGCGGTGATCAACGGGCAGCTCGCCGACCGCTTTGGCCGTCGTAACGCGCTGATGGTGGTCATGGTCGGCTATGGCACGGTCCTCGCGCTTGGAACCATTGTCACCAGCTATCCGCAGATTCTGACCCAGCGCTTCGTGCTCGGCTATTTTACTGGATCAATGTATCCGATTACTGTCGGAATCTATGCCGGGCTTTTCAGTTCCGAAGTTCGCGGCCGCGTCGCCTCGGTCATCATGGGCTCCTCCTATCTGGCTGTCTCACTTCTGGGCGCGGCCTCAACCTTCATATTCGAGCGTTCGCTCGACTGGCACCTGCTGCTATGGGCTGGCGCAGTTCCCGTCGCGCTGGCATTTCTGGCTCCCCTCGCCGTTCCGAACGATCGAAGGATGATCCCGTTCGGCGGTGCCGTCACCAGCGCGACCGCGAAAGGCAAGCTGCCGATCAGCGAGCTCTTCTCGCCGCAGTTCCGTCGCCAGACGATCATGCTGACCATGGTCTCGGGCTTCAATTTCTTCGCTTATCAGGCCTTCAGTGGCTGGGCGACAACCTATCTCAAGACCGTCCGCATGTTCAGCGACGCTGCGATCGGCGTATCGGTCAGCTGGATGTTCGCAGGCAGCGTCATCGGCGGATTCTTCTGGGGCTGGGTCGGCGACCGGTTCGGGCGCCGCGCCGCCGCGGTTGGCTTCTTCCTCGCGGCAGCGCTCATCCTCGTCTATCTCTACGCGCCGATCAGTCCCGACGTCCTCAATATCGTCGCCTTCGGTTATGGCGCGTGCCTCGCTTGCAGCGTCGTATGGGGACCCTGGCTCTCCGAACTCTATCCCCCTCACCTGAAATCGACCGCCGCATCGATCTTTAACTGGGGACGCATTTTCAGCTTCTTCGCACCGCTTCTGACCGGTCAGATCGCGGAGCATTTCGGGCTCGCGGCCACGATGACCATCGCCAGCTTGGTCTTCTCGATCGCAGCGATCATCTGGCTCAGCCTCCCCGAAACCCTGAAGCGGAAGACAGAACCGGTCCCGGTCGCTCCCGTTCCGGCTGCCTGAGCATCATGGGCGATGTCGCCAGCATGACGCGAACGGTCGGCATATTCTCCACGGGCGGGACCATTGCGATGACCGCGCAGCCAGGCGAACAGGGCGTCGCACCGGAAGCGGGTTTCGATCTGTTATCGCCTATGCGTGCGGCGCACCCCGATCTGGGGCTGGAGCATATAGAGCTCTTCGCCAAGCCGAGCGCGAGCGTCTCGCTAGCCGATGTCCAGCAGATTGCCGACCAGATAGAGGCGGGGCTGCAGGCGGGCTTTTGCGGCGCGGTGGTGACGCACGGAACCGATACGCTGGAAGAAACGGCTTTCGCGCTATCGCTGCTGATGCCCACATCAAAACCCGTCGTCGTGACGGGGGCGATGCGAAGTCCGGAAGCGGCCGGTGCCGATGGCCCCGCAAACCTCGCGTCGGCGATTTTCGTCGCCGCAAACCGCGAAGCGGAAGGCCTTGGTCCCGCCGTGATGTTCGGCGACGAAATTCACGCGCCACACCTGGTGAGAAAGATCCATAGCAGCCGACCCCATGCCTTTACGTCGGACCCGTTCGGCCCGATGGGCCACATCGTCGAAGGGCGGCTCGACCTGCAGATGCGCCCGACACTCGTCCGCAAGCCGTTGCGCGTTGGCGGGCCAGTCCCGCCAGTTCCGATCATCCAGGCCGGTCTGGATCTTGAACCCGAGACGGTCGCAGCCTTCTTTGGCGCCGAAATCGGCGCACTCGTCATCGCGGGGGTCGGCGGCGGCCACGTCTCGTCGCGGGCCGTCGACGCGATTTCGGACCTCGCGCAGGCAATTCCGGTGATCATCACCAGCCGCGTCGGAATGGGGCATACCCTGTCGCGCAGCTACGCCTATGGCGGAAGCGAAATCGATCTGGCGCGGCGCGGCGTGATCAACGGGGGCCGCTGGCGGCCGGCGCAAGCGCGCATCATCGTCCAGCTTCTGTTGTCGGCCGGCAAATCGCGGCAGGACATCGCAGACTGGCTATCGCACTAGGCGCGCACTCTTTCAGCCCGCGCGGAGCTCTGCGCCCCGCCGCCCCAGCGCCGCCTGAAAGGTATTGAGCAGCAGGCACGCGATCGTCATCGGTCCGACGCCGCCCGGCACCGGCGTGATCGCTCCGGCAACCACCGCGGCTTCTTCGAACGCCACGTCACCGACGAGGCGCTTTTCGCCGTCGCTTGTTACGATGCGGTTGATCCCGACATCGATGACGATCGCGCCGGGCTTGATCCATTCTGCGCGGACAAGCCGCGGCTTACCCACCGCTACCACGACGATGTCGGCGCGCTTGCAGATTGCGGGCAGCCCGACCGTCTTGATATGGGCGACCGTCACCGTGCAGCCCGCCGAAAGCAGAAGGTCAGCCATGGGCTTGCCGACGATGTTCGACATGCCGATGACCACGGCATCGAGCCCTTCAATGTTTGAACGGACCGTTTCGATCAGAAACATCGCGCCCATCGGGGTACAGGGGATAATCCCGCCGGCGCCCGTTACGCGTTCGCCGACGTTGGTCGGATGAAAGCCGTCCACGTCCTTGGCAGGGTGCACGGCCCTCAGCACTTTGGTAACGTCGATCTGCCTAGGCAGCGGCAGCTGGATCAGGATACCGTCAGTATCGGGATCATGGTTCAGCTGGTCGACCAGCGCCAGAAGTTCGGCTTCACTAATGCTCGAGTCGAGTCGATGTTCGACGGAATCGATGCCGACCGATCGGGCCGCCCGGCTCTTGCTGCGGACATAGGTGTGGCTGGCCGGGTCGTCTCCGACCAGGATCACGCCAAGGCGCGGCACCACCCCGGAAACGGCAAGCGCCTCGACCTTGACCTTGAGTTCGTCGTTCAGGCGCCGCGCGAGCGCGGCGCCGTCGATCAGCGCGGCCGCCATATCAGTCCCTGAACACCACGGTAGTCGATCCGTTGAGCAATGCGCGGCCCTCAAGGTGGAACGACAGCGCACGCGCGAGCACGCGGCGCTCGATATCGCGCCCCTTGCGCACCAGATCGTCGGGACTGTCGGAATGGCTGACGCGTTCGACGTCCTGCTCGACGATCGGCCCTTCATCGAGGTCGGCGGTGACATAATGGGCGGTCGCACCGATCAGCTTCACGCCGCGACTGTGCGCCTGATGATAGGGCTTGGCCCCCTTGAAACCCGGCAGAAAACTGTGGTGGATGTTGATGCAACGCCCGGATAGATAGGCCGCCATCTCGTCGGACAGAATCTGCATGTAACGCGCGAGTACGACCAGATCGACCTGCTCCGCCTCCACGAGTTCGCGGATCTGACGTTCCTGATCGGCCTTCGTCTCCTTGGTGACCGGCAAATAGTGAAAGGGGATCGATCCGAAATCCGCCGGACCGAATACCTCACGCGGATGGTTCGACACAATTCCGGCAATATCCATCTTTAACTCGCCGATGCGCCAGCGGTACAGGAGATCGACGAGGCAATGATCGAACTTCGACACCAGCAACAGGACCCGCTGACGGACGCTGTCGCGGCGAAGATCCCATTGCATGCCAAGGTCATTCGCCAGCTTGCCGAGATCCGATTGCAGCGCCGCTTCGCTAGCGGGTGCGAGGTCGAATACGACCCGCATGAAAAAGCTGGCCGTTGTCGTGTCATCATACTGATCGGCTTCGAGAATGTCGCCGTTCGCCCGGAAAATTGCGGTCGAAATCTTGGACACGATCCCGCGCTGATTGGGACACGACATGGTGAGGATGAATTTCTCGGTCATGATACCTTCGTTTCAAACCATGGATAAATGGCGTTAGCGCCCGACCGCGATGCCCTCCGCTGCAGCCGCGGCACTGAACCAGTGCCAGAAGCTGCCCGCAAAACTTCGCGGGACGGCGACGCCCAGTGTGCCCGAAGAGGCCCGCCAGGCGATCAAATTGATATGGGCGATGACGCTGCAGACGCAGTCTCCGTCAGACGCGAGGGCGGTTTCCAGATCGACAAAGATGCCTTTCTGCAAGACGCGCATCGCCGCAGGACCGTGCAGTTTGAGCAAGGCGTAGCCGTCGCCCTGATCAAAGGTCGCGGCCGCATTGTCCAGGCCTGGATGCGACCCTTCGCACAGCGTCAGCCATGTTCCGGGACCGGTTTTCAATACCGTTGCTCCGGGCGCCCCGCGCGCGAAAGCCGCAAGCGCCGCGCCCGTGTCGTCTTCGGCGCCGCGATATGCCATCGTCGCTACGGTCTGGTGGACATGCAAGGCCTCGACCCGCAGCCCGAACGGATGTGCAGTCGGCAGGTCGGCGAGAATGGTATCGAAAGCGGAAAGCTGATGGTCAGGCACGAAGGCGTTCCCCCGCTGCGTCGAAAAAGACCGGGCTACACACTTCGACCTCGATGCAGGTTCCCCGCACCGGCGATGCGGCGGCGATGGTTTCGCCGATACGCTCAGGTCCATGCTCCAACAGGCCGAGAGCAATCCAATGATCGAACACGCCCGAGTAGGCCACGGAGGTGATATGCCCCTGGCTTTCGCTCGCCACCTGCGCCGCTCCTTTCCGGAATAGATGCGATCCGGCGCTAAACCGCTGCGCGGGATCGACCGGCTTCAAACCGACGAGCATCTGCCGGCCCGGATCGACGAGCGCGGGCCTTTCGGCCATCGCCCGGCCGATGAAATCCTTTTTCTTCGAGAGCATGCGCCCGAGCCCGAGATCGTGTGCAGTCACTTGCCCGTTGAGGTCGCCGCCCGCCACATGCCCCTTTTCGATGCGCAGAATACCAAGCGCCTCAAGCCCATAGGGGGTGCAGCCATAGGCCCGGCCCAGCAACGCTAGTGCGCGAACAAGCGCATCGCCATGGTTGGTCGGTACTGCGATTTCATAGGCGAGTTCGCCCGAAAAGCTGAGGCGGAAGAGCCGCATCGGAATGCCGTTCCATTCCCCGGCGAGCGCCGCCATGAACGGAAAGGCTTCGTTCGACAGGTCAATGGCGGGCAGCAGATCCTGAAGTAATGCGCGCGACAGCGGACCGGCGACCGCAATCTGCGCCCAGCCTTCGGTAATCGAACAGGCATGGGCTTTGAGGCCCGGCCAGATCACCTGCAGCGCGAAATCGATGTGCCGCATCACGGCGACGGCGTTCACTGTCGTGGTAGTAATGACGAACCGATTGTCGTCGAGGCGCGCGACCGTACCGTCGTCGAACACGAAGCCATCCTCGCGCAGCATCACGCCATAGCGGCATTTGCCGACGGGCAGCGTCGACATCATATTGCCATAGAGCCGGTCGAGCAGCATCGCGGCGTCGGGACCCACAATCTCGATCTTGCCGAGCGTCGACACGTCGCAGATGCCGACCGTCGATCGCACCGCCTTCGCTTCGCGAACCGCACTCGCCAACCAATCCTTGTCGCCCGGCCGGGTGAACCATTGGGCCCTTTTCCACAGTCCCGCATTGACGAAGCTCGCGCCGTTTTCCGCCGCCCAGCGATGCGTCGGCGTCAGCCGTGTGGGCTTGAGATGCTCGCCGCGGTGCACACCCGCAAGCGCGCCGATAGCCACGGGCGTATGCGGCGGGCGCGCTGCGATCGTACCGATCGCAGCCATCCCCGCATCGCGATGCTGCGCGAGAACGGCATGGCCGAGGACCTGTCCCGCCTTGCCCTGGTCGGTCGCCATGCCCAGCGTCGTATAACGCTTGAGATGTTCGACCGAACGATAGCCTTCGCGGTCGGCGAGCAGGACGTCGTCGACCGTCACATCATGCTGAAAGTCGACAAAGGATTTCTGACCGCTGTCGCTGACGACATGGGGCGATGCTTGCGCCGAGACCACCATCGGCTGCGCGGCCGCCGCCGCATCGCAGATCCGACGCGCCGCAGCTTCGCCGCTCGCCATTGCGTCGGCGAGCGACAAGGCACCGTCGGCCGCGCCTGCAAACATCATCCCGCCCGGAAGCGTACCCTGCCGGAACGCCTGGAGCGTATCGCACCAGTCGGGCCGCTTGCCCAGATGGCTCGCAAAACCGACATTCGGGTTCCAGCCGCCCGCCATGCCCAGAAGGTCGACGGCCATGCGCTCCATGCCACCGTCGAAACGGCGCACCTCGATCGCCTTCAGGCTCCTGCCAAAGGTGCGCACCACCTCGCCCGCAATGACGGGGGCAAACGCCACGTCCCTGGTCGGCTGGCCGCGCGCATCGATGATCGCGGCGATCTCGACACCCGCGGCGGCGAGGTCCGCCGCCACGTCATATCCCGTGTCGCAGACAGTAAAGATCGCTACGCGCTTGCCCGGCGCGACCGCATAGCGATTGACATAGGTCTGGATCGCCGATGCCATCATCACGCCCGGACGGTCGTTGCCGCCAAAGGCGATCGGCCGCTCGGTCGCGCCCGTCGCAAAAATCGCCTGCGCCGCGACGATCTTCCAGTAACGCTGACGCGGCTGCCCGTCGGCTGTGATCGGCAAATGGTCGGACACGCGCTCGACCGCACCGAAGCTGTTGCCATCATAGGCGCCGAACAGGCTTGTCCGCGTCAGGATCGTCACCCGGTCGTTCGCGGCCAGCTCGCGCAGCGCCGCAGCAGCCCACGCCGTCCCCGATTGTCCGCCGACCTCGTGGCGTTCCGAAAGCAATCGACCGCCCACCCGGCTGTCATTTTCGACCAGCAGGACGCGAAGGCCGCTCCGCGCCGCCGACAACGCAGCCGACAGACCGGCCGGCCCCGAGCCGACGACCAGCAGGTCCGCAAAGGCGTGGCTGCGATCATAGCTGTCGGGATCGGCTTGGCCGCTCAGGCGCCCGAGTCCCGCCGCGCGGCGGATCAGCGGCTCATAAAGACGCTCCCACAGGGCCGCAGGCCACATGAAGGTCTTGTAATAGAAGCCGGCGACAAAGATCTTCGAGAACAGCCCGTTTACCGCCATCAGATCGAAACTCGGGCTGGGCCAGCAATTCTGGCTTTGCGCCTCCAGGCCATCGAACAGCTCGACCGACGGCGCGCGGCAATTGGGCTCGGCGCGCGCACCGCCACGCAGCGTCACCAGCGCGTTGGGCTCGTCGATCCCATCGGTCAGGATGCCGCGCGCGCGGTGATATTTGAACGACCGGCCGACGATCCGGACACCATTCGCTAGAAGCGCCGACGCCAGCGTATCGCCTGCGAAGCCAGTCAGCGCCCGGCCGTCGAAGCGAAAGTCGACCGCCTTGGTGCGATCGATCAGGCCGCCCGCCTGAAGGCGCGTCATCGCCCCTGCTCCGATGCCAGCGTCACCGACAGAAAATCATGCGTTCGCGTGTCGCGTTCAACGAGCAGCCAGCTTCGGCAACCTGCGGCATGATACCAATGCTCTTTCTGCGGCCCGGCGGGATTGATGCGCCCATAGACATGGTCGGCGAACGCGACGTTTCCCTCTTCATAGTCGGGACGAGGCGTCGGCGCCTCGCCACGGAAATAGAATTCGCTGCTGTCGCGTAGCCCGCAATGCGGGCAGGAGATGATCATCGCGACGCCCTCACTGCAGATTGGCCTGGGCGCCCGCGCCCTTTTCATCGATCAGTTGCCCGCTCGCGAAGCGATCGAGCCGATAGCTGGCAGCGACCGGATGCGGCTCGTCGCGGGCCAGCAGATGTGCAAAGCACCAGCCCGACGCCGGCGTCGCCTTGAAGCCGCCGTAGCACCAGCCACCGTTGAGATAGAGGCCCGGCACCGGCGTCCGGTCGATGATCGGCGACCCGTCGAGCGTCATGTCCATGATGCCGCCCCACGAGCGTAACACCCGGGCGCGGCCGACCATCGGCATGATGGCCATCGCCTCCTCGCAGACATCCTCGACGATCGAAAGGTTTCCGCGCTGCGCGTAGCTGTTGTACCCGTCGAGGTCGCCACCGAACACCAGCCCGCCCTTGTCGGACTGGCTGATGTAGAAATGCCCGGCGCCGAACGTGATCACACCGGGGATGACAGGCTTCAGCCCCTCGCTCACGAACGCCTGAAGCACATGACTCTCGATCGGCAGGCGCAGATCCGCGAATGACGCCACCCGCGACGTATTGCCCGCAACCGCCATCCCGACCTTGCCCGTGAGTATTTTGCCGCGGCTCGTTTCGACGCCGGTCACCCGGCCGCCGGCATCGCGAACGAAGCCGGTGACTTCGCAATTCTGGATGATGTCGACGCCGCGATCCGACGCGCCGCGTGCAAAGCCCCAGACGACGCCGTCATGCCGCGCGGTACCCGCCCGCTTTTGCAACAGCCCCCCGAAAATGGGAAAACGCGCATTGTCGAAGTCAAGGAACGGCGCCATGCGGCGCACCTCGGCCGGGTCCAGCAAGTCCGCATCGACGCCTTGAAGACGCATCGCGTTGCCGCGCCGTTCGAAAGCGTCGCGCTGCTCGTCCGAGTGGCAGAGGTTCAGGATACCGCGCTGGCTGACCATCGCATTATAGTTGAGGTCCTGCTCCAGGCCTTCCCACAACTTCAGCGAATGCTCGTAAAAGGGAATATTGCCCGGCAGCAGATAGTTGGAACGGACGATCGTGGTGTTACGCCCGGCGTTGCCGCCGCCGATCCAGCCCTTTTCGATAACGGCCACATTGGTGATGCCGAAATTCCTGGCGAGATAGTAGGCCGTGGCAAGGCCGTGGCCGCCACCGCCGATGACGATGACGTCATAGCGCTCCTTCGGCGCCGCATCGCGCCACGCGGGCTTCCAGCCGCGGTGCCCCGTGAGCGCGTGACGCGCGAGCGTGAACAGGGAGTAGCGTTGCCGTTCCATCAGAAGGAATTTACGCTTTGCTGCCCGGCGCCGCTTGTCTTATAGCGACATGATATTGCCTAACAGCGACATTGGAGAGATATTTGCCTACCCGGCTCGGCTATCTGCTCATCGACGGCTTTGCTCTCATGTCTTACGCGCCGGTCATCGAGCCCTTTCGCGCCGCTAACCGCCTGTCGGGCGAGGACCATTACATCTGGCGTCACTATTCCGTCGACGGAAGACCGGCGCTGGCCTCGAACGGCGTAACCCTGGCAGTCGACGGTTCGGTTGAATCGATGGGCGACATCGACATGCTGTTCGTCTGTGCAGGCGGCAACCCCGCATTGTTCCGGGACAAAGGCACATTTGCCCAACTCCGGCGTGCCGCACGCTTCGGGGTGCGGCTGGTGGGCGTATCGGGAGGTCCCTTCATACTCGCAAGGGCAGGATTACTCGACGGCTATCGCTGCACCATTCACTGGGAGCACGAGGCCGCCTTCCTTGAAACCTTTGCCGCGCCACGGCTTGAACGCGGCCTGTTCGTTCTCGACCGCGATCGCACAACCTGCGCTGGCGGCCTGGCAGGGCTTGATCTGGCGGTCACGCTGATCTCCCGGGATTTCGGCCCAAGGCTGGCACGCCGGGTAAGCGACTGGTATATTCAAGCCGAGCAGCGCCAAGGAGGCGGCGCGCAACGGCCCGATCCCGGACAGCGATACCGGATATCCAGCGAAGGCTTGGGCCGCGCACTGTCGGCGATGGAAGAGAATCTCGGCGAGCCACTTGATCGGTCTTCACTCGCTTCGGTCGCGAAAATGTCGGTCCGGCAATTGGAACGCCTGTTTGCCGCCCAACTGGGAACGACGATCGCGGTTCATTATCGAGCTTTGAGACTGGAGAGAGCCCGTCGCCTGTTGGCCGAAACCGGCATGACGGTTGCCGAGGTGGCTACGGCATCAGGATTCGCAAACGGGAGCCACTTCTCGCGGGAATATAGGCGGCACTTTTCCATGCCGCCATCGGCATCGCGCAGTGGATCCATTGCAGGGCAAATGCACCCGTTGGCGATATAATGTCCTCGCTCGTTCTCGCTCACGCGAGCCAGCGAGACACATGCTTCCGACGAGGCTTGCGCATTAGCAGCCGAAGCATTCGAGCCGAACGACCTTGTGAACCTGACGATCGCGATTGCGGCGATGAGCGCCTTCAACAGGCTGAGCGTACCATTCCGTCTTCCGGTTGTGGCCGTTTCCAGACTGTCCGCTTCCGGACTAAGAATGAAAGAAGCAGATATTGAGATCCGCTAAGGCGCCGTTCTTGCAAAAACCGACATGGGTCGGCGCTGCCTGACGTCGGCTAGCCGTCGGGAGACCGGCAACTACCTTGCACAGCGCTCATCCGCTCGCAGACGGATCGATCGAGCCGAATAGTGTCTCCAGCAGGGGGCATTCCGGGGTCTTGCCATCCGCGCATCGCACGACGGTGTCGGCAAGCACCGACTCCATGGCCTGAAGATCCGCGATCTTGGTACGAATGTCGGTCAAATGGGCCGCGGCGACTTCGCGCGCTTCGGCGCACGGGCGATCGCGGTCCTCGGCCAACCGCAGCAGCGCGCGGATCTCGTCCAGCGTGAAGCCCAGTTCCCGCGCGCGCCGCACAAAGCCGAGGCGCATGAGATGACCATGGCCATAGAGCCGGTGACCGCCGTCGCTGCGTGCAGGCGCGGGTAGCAGGCCTATTTTCTCATAGTAGCGGATGGTCTCGATGTTACACCCGGTGCGCCGCGACAGCATCCCGATTGGAAGCCGGGGCGCTGTGTCCTGCAGATTTTTCCGATCCATGATGAATTACCTCTTGAACCTGTAGCCACTACAGATCCTATCTAGGGTCAACAACGTGATTCGGAGAACAGAAAATGACTCAACCTGAAACGGCTTCCAAACGAGGTACGTGGGTTGCGATTGCCGCAGGAAGTCTCGGCGCGATTGGCGCAGCCTCGTGTTGCATCGTCCCGCTGGTGCTCTTCACTCTGGGCGTCAGTGGCGCATGGATCGGCAACCTGACCGCGCTCGCCCCCTATCAGCCCATCTTCCTGGCGGTGGCCATCGCCTTTCTGGCGGCCGGGTTCTGGCGGATCTACCGTCGACCACAGGCGGTATGCGCCGAGGGCGAATGCGGCACGCCTTCCTCCAACCGCCTGGCAAAGACGGCCTTGTGGCTTGCAACGGCGCTGATCGGACTCGCCGTCCTCTTCCCCTATCTCGCCCCCCTATTCCTCGAAGTTTGAACAAGGAGACCATGATGAAGAAGCTTACCCTGCTCGCGGCCGCGGCTGTGCTGTTCGCATCCGGCCCGGCCTTTGCCGCAATCCGGACCGTGACCCTGGCCGTCGAGAACATGACTTGCGCGACCTGCGGCCCCGTAGTCAAAAAGAGCCTGTCGCGCGTACCCGGCGTGACCGCCGTCGAAGTGTCAGCCGAAGCGCATACCGCGACCGTCACCTATGACGACGCCAAGGCCAGCACCAAGGCGTTGATCGCGGCGACCACCAACGCCGGCTACCCTTCGCAAGTCCGCAAGTGAAAGCCGGATCATGAGTGATTGCTGCAATCCGGTCGATCGCCCTCAGGGCAAGACGTACGATCTTATCGTCGTGGGCGGCGGATCGGCTGGTTTCTCGGCCGCGATCACCGCGGCGGAGCAAGGGGCTCAGGTCGCCGTTATCGGTGCGGGCACCATCGGAGGAACCTGCGTCAATGTCGGCTGCGTTCCTTCCAAGGCGCTGATCCGCGCGGTCGAGAGCATCCACCACGCCAATGCCGCGCCGATGCGGTTCAAGGGTGTCGAGGCCCAGGCACGAACGGCCGATTGGGGCCAGATGATCGCAGAAAAGGACGCACTCGTCTCGAGCCTTCGCCAGGCGAAATATGCGGACCTCCTGCCTCTCTACAATAATGTCGCCTACCATGAAGGCACGGCGCGGCTCGTCGGTAATGGCGTCGAGACCGGTGGAAGGCGGTTCATCGCCGACCGGGTCGTGATTGCGACAGGTACTCGTCCGGCTGCACCGGCTATCCCGGGCCTTCCGGATGTCGATACGCTCGACAGCACGACCGCGCTCGACCTGACCGAATTGCCGAAATCGATGATCGTCCTCGGAGGCGGCTATATCGGTGTGGAACTCGCTCAGATGTTCTCGCGCGCCGGTGTCGACGTGACGCTCGTTTGCCGTAGCCGCCTTCTCCCTGAGATGGAGCCGGAGATCGGCGCCGCGCTGACCGACTATCTTTCGAGCGAAGGCATCACCGTCTTTGGCAACCTCGCCTATCAGTCGGTCCACAAGACGGCGGAAGGGGGCTCTGCGCTCACCGTCCTGCGCGACGGGGTCGCCGAAACCATCGTCGCGGAGCGCCTTCTCGTGGCGACCGGGCGCGCCCCGAATGTGGAGGACCTCGGTCTCATCGAGGCGGGGGTGAAGCAGACGCTCAGCGGTGCCATCCTTGTCGATGACCATATGCGAACCTCTGTGCGCGGCGTCTATGCCGCCGGGGACGTGACCGGCCGAGACCAGTTCGTCTACATGGCGGCCTATGGTGCAAAGATCGCCGCCAAGAACGCCTTGAACGGCGACAGTCTGAGGTACGACAATTCGGCCATGCCGGCCGTCGTATTCAGCGATCCGCAGGTAGCCAGCGTCGGCTTCACCGAAGCGCAGGCTATCGCGGCAGGATATGCCACTCGAACGTCGACCCTCCCGCTCGAAAATGTCCCGCGCGCATTGGCGGCCCGCGACACGCGCGGTCTGATCAAACTGGTGGCGGATGGCCGGACCCGCAAGCTGCTGGGCGCACACATCCTGGCGCCGGAAGGTGCGGACAGTATCCAGACCGCCGCCATGGCGATCCGCTGCGGTCTCACGATCGACGATCTGGCAGAGACGATTTTCCCCTATCTGACCACGGTCGAAGGCCTGAAGCTGGCGGCGCAGACATTCGACCGGGATGTGAAAAGGCTGTCCTGCTGTGCAGGCTAGGATTGCCCAGTCCTGTCGCTGCGGTGAGATGACATGAGTAGCCCGCGCGGTTCCGATCCCGGCAGCGGCGCTACGGATTGGTCGGGTAGCTGGCGCACGCTTGTCGGGCTCTGGGGCATTCCGGGCGTGGCCATGCTGGCCGCCATGTGGCTGGGACCCACGCCCCGCGCGGTCATCTGGACCGTCATGCTCGTCGGCATGGGCACGGCTTGCATCATGAACGCCCGACGATGCGGACGGACTCATTGCCGTTTCACGGGACCGTTCCTGATTGCGATGGCGACACTCGTCGTTGGCTACGCAATCGGGATGCTGCCGCTGGGACCACATGGCTGGCGCATTCTGGGCGGAGTCACGCTTGGCGGTTTTGCTGCTCTGTGGTGGGGCAGCGAACGGGCTTGGGGGATGTTCTCGCGTTCCAGGGATGTTAGTGCTTCTCGCAACTGCTAGGTTTCGCGCGAAATCGGACGCCCGTGCACTGCCATTGGGGCCTATTTTCAAACGACCGGTTTGGGCCACGCATCGCTGGCTAAGAATGGCCGGGATCAGGCGCAAAGCGGCTGCACCGCGTTGCGTCCGAGGCTAGGCCCAGATGGCTACGCCGACCAGCGTCAAGAACATTCCGCACAGCACCCCGCCCGTGCCTGCCCAAGTGACCCACCAGTCCTGCTCGTCATTCGAGCGCTTCTGCTTGATCATGCCCTCGACCCGGCCAAGCGACCGCGCGAGCGCGTCGCTTGCCTCGCCGAGGATCTTGCGGTCATCAGCCCGGTAGGTCATCAATCCTTCGTGCATTTCCGTAGCAACCGTCAGCGGCGTGAGCTGCATCGCCGGGCGCTTGTTGATACTTTCCATTTGGTTTTCGAGCTGGCCGAGCCGCGACGCGATGTCTCGCAAGGTGAGCGAATAATCGGGCAGCTCGTCCTTGGCCGAGGTCAGGCCTTGGATCGCGGTTCGTTGCAGCGAGATTTCCTGGCGCAGCTGTTCGAAGGCGGTGGCGGCATCGGCGGGCTGCCGGAGAGTGCGGGCTGGTTTCTGGGTCATGGCAGCAGCTTACATCGAGATACCCATGCCGCGTCCACGCCCGAGATATTGCTGGAGATCATGAGACAGCGTTTTCCCTCTCACAGCGTCTAAACCCAGCTGAGCGCGGCGATTCTGCAGCAGCGACTCGAGCTGCGGGTCGCGGTGCAGGCTCTTCACCATGTCGTTGAGGTTGGCGCGCGCCTCGTCGCGCGCGGCATAGGTTGGCGCCTTGCGCGCCTGCGCGCTTTCCTTCTTCCACGCGGCGACGAACAGCTCGGCGCGCTTCTCGGTCTCGGCGGCGAGCCGGACGCGATCGCGTGCCGCGCGTTCGGCTGCTGCTCTTTCTGCAACACGGGCCGCGTCTCGGCGGCCCATCGCCGCCATCGCGCCCGCGGTCCGCCCCTCCGCCGCGTCGTTCGTAAGCTCATAGCTCTTCCCGAACGCTTCGCGCAGATCATTCGCGCCCCCGGGGCGGAGCGCATCGAGTTCCGCCCGGGCCTTGCGATAGGCGTCGATCTCGTGCGGCAACTCCTTGCCGCCGGCGCGCCGGATATCGACGATCTGCTTCGTGATGCCCGCGAAGCGCTCGACCGCCTTGTCGAGCGGGGAGCGCGACAAGTTGGCATCGATCGACCGGGCGCTGATGCGGACCTCGGCAAACTTGACCGGGCGCGTCCGTTCGGGCGTCGCGGGATCCGGCAGCTCGCGCGAGACACCCAGGTTCAGTCCGTCGAAGATGCCCCGCTTGGGCTCGGTAGACTTCGCGGGTGCCGGAACCCGATAGTCGCTTGCCATGTCTTTGCCGCGCTCGCGCGAGGCGGCGCGCACGAGCTTGTTCTGGGTCGCAAAATCGTCGCGGCCATAATATAAATCCACCTGCTCGCGATGCCTGGACAGCGCGACGTAAGTCGAGTGGCTGTCTACCCCCGGCGTCGCGAGCACCTGAACCCGATCGACGGTCATGCCCTGCGCCTTGTGGATCGTCGCGGCATAGCCGTGCTCGACATGGGCGTAATCTTTAAGGTCGAACGTCACACTGCGCCCGTCGTCGAGCATCACCGCCATGCGCATGCGGTCGACATTCTGGACGGTCCCGAGCGACCCGTTCTTCACGCCCATACCGCGCTCATTCTGCAGGAACATGACGCGATCCCCCTCAGCGAACCCGCGCTCGCCGCGCTCGACGGTAAGAGTGATTTCATTGCCGAGCGCACCGCTCGCCTTCAGGCAATCGCGAACTTCTTCGTTGAGAGCGCGCACCTCGTCATTGGTGTGGGTCAGGATGATTCGGCTGGCGTCCGGATGATGCTGGCGATCACGATCCCAGGCATCCACCAGCTCGACACGCGCGGCCTCGCGGGTATCGGAGGCGTGGACAAATCCCGCGTCGGCATAGCGACCGATTGCATCACCGGTCCGGCCCGTTGCGAGTTCGCGCGTCGCCTCGCGCTGCCAGTCCTCCTGCTGCCGCCGGATATCCACAATCTCGACGGCGCCGTGGCGTTCGGCGACAGACCGGAACGCTGCTCCGGCCTCGATCGCCTGGAGCTGCTGCGGATCACCGACCAGCACGGCCTTGGCGCCCTGCCGCTCGGCTTCGGACACAACGCGCTCGAGCTGGCGCGTACCAACCATGCCTGCCTCGTCGATCACGAGGATATGCTTGTCGGTCAGCCGATCACGATCCTGACCCCAAGCATGTTCGAGACTGGCGAGCGTCCGCGAGCCGATGCCCGAGCCATGTTCAAGCCCCTCGGCGGCAATGCCCGAGAGCGCTGCGCCCTGCACATGATAGCCCGCGGCCTCCCAAGCTTCGCGCGCGACACCCAGGATCGCGCTCTTCCCCGTCCCGGCATAACCAATGACGTTACTGACACCGCGTGCGGATGTGACGTGCTCGACCGCGGCGCGCTGTTCGGCGGAGAGATCGAGACCGCGCTCCCATGCACGCGACAAGGCAAGTTCGCGATGACGATCGGCAACGCCGTGATGACGCCGCGCATCAAGCGTCGCGGTCGCGCGTTCGAGCCGCTGCTCGGTCTCGATCATTGATCGCGAAGTGAACCGATCCTCCCTGCGCCCGTCTTGGCCGAGCGCGACGAGGTCGGGCGAGGATTTGATTGCCGCCATCGCAGCATCGAACTGCACCTTTCCGTCGCTGTGTCGGTGCACGAACATCGCAAGATCACGGGTTGTGAAAGTCGCCTGCCGGCGCGTGATCGCGTCGAGCGCGATCTCGGGATGGGCGAGGATCTTGTCGCCGTTCGACCGCGCGATCTCAAGATGCTCGGCGAGCCGATCGGCTTCGAGCCCCTGCCCCGCCATGCGCGATGCGGCAGGACCGATTTTATGCTGCGGTTCGAGGTCGATGCCCTGCACTTCCAGGGTCCGATGATCGACGCGCGCGTCGATATCGAGCTCGGCCAAGCGGGCGTTCACATGATCTGCCCAGGCTTCGCGCCAATGAGTCAAAAGCTCGGTGCGGTTCCAGTCGCGAACCTTGGCGCCGAACTCGGCGCTGCCCTCCTCACCAATGCGGATCTCGCGCATCGTCAACATGACATGCGCGTGCGGCCGCGCCAGCCCATCGGCGCCGATATCCCAATGGATATTGAGGTCGGCGATCATGCCGCGATCGACGAACACGGCTTGCACAAAATCACGAGCCAGCGCGATGCCCTCTGCCTCGGTCATCTCGCGCGGGATCGCGAACTCGATCTCGCGCGCGAGCTGCGCGTCCTTGCGAAGCTCGGCCGCCTCGACATCGTTCCAGAGTTGCTCGCGATCCGTCCAGCGTTCGTCGGCACCGTCGGGCAGCAGCACCTCGCTGTGCACCACGCCCGCCTTGTTCGAGAAATCATGGCTGCGACCAAGCCGCTCGTCGTGGAGGCGGTCGGCCGAACGATAGGCCGCGGCGGCGACGGCGCTGCTGCCAGCGGCGCGGGAAATGACTTTTGCCGAGAAATGATAGATCGCCATGGCGGCCATCCATTTACAGCAAAACGAGCACGTCGGCACGACGTATAAGCGCGCCCTCACACGATTTCATCGCGCTCGGGATCACAGCTTCTCACAAGATTTCAGCTACTTGAATGACGTTGAGACACGGCATAGCTGGTTCGTCCGCCCCACTTGAACGGAAGGACAGACGATGCGTAAACCGCGTGATTATGACGCCGAACTCCAGGCGCTCACCGACAAAGCGAAAGCCCTCAAGACGAAGAAGCAAGGGCAGCTCGGCGAGCTGGTGTTGGCAACCGGCGCCGACGCGCTGTCAATCGAGCAGCTCGCCGGCGCGCTTCTCGATGCGGTCGGCGCCGAGGCGGCGCGGAAGGAGGCGTGGCGCAAGAGCGGCGCGAGCTTCTTTCGCGGAGACGGCGCCCGTACTCGCAAAGGCGCTGGCCGGAACGCAGGCGGCGGCGCGCCGAGCGGTGCAAGCACGGAACCGCCTTCAGGCGAAGCGGGCGCGTCATGACACGCGGGAATGGCAGGTGAAGCGCCGCGAGCGAACGCGCCAGCTGATCGAGCTTGGCGGCCTCGTCACCAAGGCTGATCTCGTCGAGCTGACCGATGACGATCGCGCGGTCCTGCTCGGCCTGCTCGTCGAGGCGGCGGCAACGCTACGCAGCGAAGCTCGCGAGCAGCAATTGTTGCTCTGGCGACGGCGCGGGCAACGCGCGTTCGATGCAGCAGCGACCGACCTGTAAGTCTCCCTTACTGGAGATTTACCTTCGGCTGTCATGATCCGGGCATGGCACGGCAATCGCAGCAGCATAATCGGAGACGCCGGCCGAAGAATTCGGCCGTCAATTTTCTCGTCGGCGCAGGGGTGGTCGGCGCGGTCGTCGGCCTAGGCTCCGCCGCGACCACGCCCGAAGGACGCGCGCAATTAATGTCGTCGGCGAGGGACGCGGCGGTAGCGACCGGGATGGCTCGTGCGCGTGTACCACAAGAGGGCGACTATTGGCGACGCTGCGACGACGCGCGCGGAGCTGGCTCGGCACCGATTTATCGGAGCGAGCCGGGCTATCGCGATGGCCTCGATGCAGACAATGACGGGATCGCGTGCGAGCCCTATCGCGGGCAGTAGCGAGCGCTATTTCGCTTTGGCGCGGCCGCGCGTTGTGGGCTTACGGCCACCGCCGCGCCCCTTGGTGCCGAGACCAATCTGCTTCGCAAGTACACGGCGCGTTTCGGCATAGTTGGGCGCGACCATCGGATAATCCTTCGGCAGGTTCCATTTGGCGCGGTAATCTTCGGGCGTCATGCCATAATGCGTCATCAAATGGCGGCGCATCATCTTGAGCTTTTTGCCGTCTTCGAGACAGACAATATAATCGGGTTTGATCGACGCGCGGACCGACACGGCAGGCTGCTGCGGCTCGGGTTCGGGCTCAGCCTTGGAAGACAGACCGGACAGCGCTTCATGCACTGACCGGATGACAAGCGGGATGTCCGAAATCGCGACGCTGTTGTTGCTGACGTGGGCGGCGACAATATCGGCAGTCAGCGTGACCAGCGTTTCGGCATCTTCCATTTGCGTTTTCCTTCGAGGTCTAACCACTTCGGTTATCCTTTAGCGCCACATTCCCTTTCGGACAAATGACGTAGTTCTCGCAAATGGAATAAATCATGCCGCGCTATTCTGGCGGCAGTCGCCCAGCCGTGCGGCGAAGCTGTTCGAGCCGCTCCGAACAAATGGCATGCACGACCCGCCCGAGTTCTTCGACGCGCGCCCCAAGCCAGCGCAATTCCTCTTCGGTGATGCGGTAGTGCTTCGAGTAGCGCGCCTTCACATAGGCTTCCTTGAGCTTCTCGAAGTGCCTGCGATCCGATTTCAGTTCGCGCGGCCAAACATCGACGAGCCGCATATCAAGGCGTTCTGCCTGGGTACGCAGAAAGCCCAGATTGTGGACATGCGGCGTGTAGAAGGTGCAGACCAGAAGAACGCCGTGATAGAGGCTCTCCGTGCCCTGATGTAGAAGAAACGCCGCTTTCTTCCAGTCTCGTTCTTCCAAATAGAAGCGGTATCCTTTTAGGAAACTCGCTGCGCCGGGTATCCACTCATCAAAATACTCCTGCGCCATGTCGAGCGCCTCATCGGGCGTCTTTGGCTTGGGCTTGTGCAATTCCTTGTCATCGAATTCGTAGAGCGCGACACCGTCCCTCGCGATGTCCATGAAGAAATAGCGGCCATGCGCGAGCCCGTCGTTCACTTCCTGCATGGTGTGGATAATGAGGTTGACGGGCGTGTGGAGCGTCTTGTCGATCGCCAGCTCGCGGTCCAAACGATCCTCGATCTTGGGCCAAAACTCGACCTTGTCAGTGAGGCGCTTGTCGCTCACAATAATGAGCAGATCGAAGTCGGAACGATAGCCCTTGGCGGTGTGCGGCTCGTCGACCCAGCCGCCGCGCGCATAGCTACCGTACAGGATGATCTTGTCGATCCGGCCCTTCTTCTTCCAACTCATCGTCGCGAGCGCGATGTTGTCGGCAAATTCCTCGAAGATGATCTGCTTCACCCGCTCGAGTTCGCGCTGCTTGTTCGCCGGAAGGTGATCGAGGTCGGTACGCATTCATTTCACCCTGTGATCGCGCGGGCCGGATGGCAAGCGCCATCCGGCCCGCGCGGCTTCCTAAAGCCGGAATCGCCACCACCATGGATCCTTTTCGTCCATGGCGGTCATGAGGACGCGAAGCGCGCCCGCAAAATGCCATTCGACGTCGGTAACCGTGATGCCGAACCGCTTCGCGATTTCGGAATAGCTCATTTCCTCGACGCGGATGGCGAGGAAGACCTTGCGGTCCATCTCCTCCATCCGGTCAACGGCGCGCTCGGCGCGCCAGAGTTGCAGCCGTTCCTCGCGGGACATGCGCGCGCTCATTTCTGCGATCCCGCGAAGGTGAGCAGATAATCGCTCGCCTTGCTCGCCGCACTCGCGGCACGGAAGATCGCCTTTTCGTCGTCCCGGAGCACCGACAGCCAAGAACCGATATAGTCCGCATGCCGGACGGTCGGCGCAATGCCGAGCGAGGCGCAGGTGAAAGCCGCCGCCATCTCGGCGACAAGCTCTTCCTTGGCGTAGGCCTCCGACCCGAACCCGCCTTTCTGGTCGCGATCCAAACGGCTGCCATGGCCCGTCCAGTGACCAAGCTCATGAAGCGCGGTGCGGTACCAGTTCACCGGTTCGTGGAACGCGGCCTGCGGCGGCACCTGCACAAAGTCGTGGCTCGGGCTGTAAAAAGCCTCGCCGCCGCCGATCTGGAAGCGCGCCCCGCTTGCGGCGATCAGCCCATCGGCCTCGACAATCGCCAGCACCAAATCGGGGCTGACCAAGGGGGCGATGAAATCGTCGGGCAGTCCCTCGCACTGGTCGACATTGAACATGACAAAGCGCTTGAGGAACGCGACCTGCCGCGCCTCGCGATCCTCGCCGCGCGCGGCCTCGGCTTCGGCCTTGGGCGTGAACCGGTCGGCGTAGCAAATGACCGTGCCCTTCTCGCCGCGCCGGACATTGCCGCCCGCCGCGTCGGTCTGCCGGTACGTGAGCCAGCGCTGCGAGGCATAGCCTCTCGCAATACCTTCGGCCCACAGAATCAAAATATTGATGCCGGAATAGCGCCGAGCAGTTCCCGCGTTCTGGGGCATCGTGCATCCGCACGCCGCGCTGTCCCACGGCTGCACCCAAGGCAGCCGTCCTTCCTCCAGCTCGGCGATGATCCGGTTGGTGACCTCCGAATAGAGGCTCGCCCTCTCGATTCGTTCTTTGCGCATATCCTTTCTCCTTCCAGCCACCGCACCCCGGCCCGGAAGGGGGCGGAGAAGGGCGGCAGGAGGGAGCCGGCAGACCCGCATCATCGGCCGGGCTGCATCCGGAGGACCGGAACGAAGTGGCGGACCCGCGGAACGCGGGTTGCGGCCCGGCCGGGCGGGGCTAAGGCGAGTGACGCCCGCCTCCGCCCCCGCAGCGCCGGGGATATCTCACGCCGCCGCGACGCGGCGACCGCATGCCCGCCAGCGGCGCCTTCCCAATGCGACTCGGGTAACGCCGCGCCGTGATCGGCGCGTCATTTCAGGACGCGGCCGTCGCGGACGGCCTCATTCTCCGAGTTCGACACGCAGGGCGAGACGCAGTGAGAAAAATATCTGCGCTTACGCCATCAGCCGCCACAGACACCCAGGGACGCCGGCGGATGCCGGCGACCCTACGCCAGCGTGCGACACGATAAATGTCGCTTTTCTGCGGTGTTGACTTAGGGCGCGACGTTCCCCTTCTATCATCTCACGTCGACGTATGATCCCCCAACATATGGAGTAACAGAGCATGGCATATCAGTCTCCCTTACGCATGATGCGCCTTGATGAAGTCCTGGCCCTCACCGGTCTCAGCCGCGCGACCCTCTACCGCAAGATCGCGTCCGGTACCTTTCCGACGCAGCACAAGCTCGCGGAGCGGTGCTGCGGCTGGCGCGCCGGCGACGTCGACATCTGGCTCCGCAATCCGGTCACCTTCACCCTCGCCGACCTCAAGCGCGACGAAGATCGCGACGCCGCCTGAAACGCACGGCAAAGCCCCGCGCCGCATCTGCGGCGCGGGGTGGAAGCCCGCCTCAGTCGGCGGGGTTCCAGATGAGGGCGTAGCCGTCCTCGCCATCCTGCCCGGCAGCGCGGCCCAGGTTGGCGTAGAGTCGGCGCGGTCCGAACTCGGGAGCGGCGAGGCTCAGCGACACATAAGGTTCGCCCGACACCTGTCCGACGCGGATCCAGCCGGCACCGATCTCGACGCCTTCGGAATAAACCCGGTAGTCGGGCTGGACGTCGCCGCTCTTCGAGCGGTTGGTCCGGATTTCGATCGCCGCGCGGATCGAGAGGGTTTTCAGTTGGCCCACGAAGCCCTGTTCGATGGTGCCGTTCACAAAGCCGATTGCTGCCATTGGTCGTCTCCTTAGATTACCGCGGGACCATCCCTGCGGCATGGGCGGACCAAGGACCGGCGCATGAGGTGACCCGCGAACCTGCAAGGGCCGCAGCGAAGCGGAGGAGTGCGGCGGCGCAATTATTTGAAGCGAAGCGGCCGCGAGGAGACTGCGCAGCAGTCGGGGAAATAATCGCGCCGCCGCACTTTTGCGGGGCGCCGCGCCGGTCCAGGTCAAATCGCCCGTCGCCGGGGATGGTTCTGCAGGTCTTGTGGAGCGAGCCAGTGCTATCGACCGGAACGATCAAACCTTGCAATCAGAGTGGGAAAAGCGATTTTATGGCGCTTTCGCTCGCGGTCGTAATGGCGAAGGAAATAATGCACCGGCGGTTCACGGGGCCCATCCTCCGCTTCCGCAGGCAAGAAAATCATGCTGGAGGCATACGATTTGGCGTTTTCGTACAATTCAGGCGCTATTACCGAAATTATCGGGCTCGCCAACTTCCGTCCGGGCTTGACGACTAGCGACCCCGGCAAGTCAGGATGGTGGGGCGAAGGATGCAGCATCCTCGTATGGGCGGCGCGAAGGCAACTTCGCGTCGCCTCTTTCTTTTGGCCGAGCCGCGCGTCGGCGCCGCTTGCGGCGGCGGCGCGCTCAAAGCATGAACGCCGCGCCGGCCAACCAGGCCGGCGCGTCAATTTGCGCCCGCAGAAAATGTGGCGGGCGACCGAAGCCGCCCGCCGTCATTTCATGCTGCCAACGGCTGTGCGTCTTCCGCATCGGGTTCGGGCGCTGCCGGAGCCGCAAGCTCGTGCGCGACCCGCCGCGCCGATTTGACGCTGCCAACCCCGCCCCGCGTCGTGTAGGCCGAAGGCGGGAATGCCATCCACTGCGGCACCCACGGCTCGGCCTTGGCCCGACCGTTGGCCCCTTCAAGGCAATCGGCGACAATGGCCTTCAGCGCCTTCCCCTTTTCTCCGGCGTTCGCTGCGGCAACCTCCGGTCCCGCCACCTCGCCGACGATGGCGAGCAACACTTCGCGGTCGCGAAGCTGGTCGAAGAAGGCCGCATCCGCCGACCAGTGCTGACGCATGTCGGTGCCGAGATGGAGCCCGATCACCTCGACGGCCTCGCTTCCCGCCTGCAACGTCTCGCCCATGACGATCGCCACGATCTCCAGCACCACCGGATCGGGGAGTTCGAGCAGCCGCGCGAACAACGGGGCAAAAGGGGGACGGTTCAGCGGCCTTCCCGTGACGGTCGGCGCTTCCTCGTCGAAGCCGAGTACGCCAAGCACCGCGCGGCGCCTGAGATCGAATGCCGTCTCGGCGGAACAGGTTTCGACGCTCTCGGCAATATCCTCTTTCGGCGCGCGCTGGCTCTCGACATCGACGCGCCACAAGTCCGCACCCGCGACCACATGCGCGAGCATCGCCCGCAGCGCGACGCCGCCATGCCCTGCAAGATCGGCGCGCACCGCCGCATGGCGATGAAGGTCGATATAGGCATTGAGCGGACCCGACACTTCTGGACGAACAGGCTTGGCCATGACGGCATCGCCGTCCTCGCTCCCGCTGCCGCCGGAAAGCCGTTTCGCTTCCTTGGTGGTGACGAAGCCTTCGTGGAAGCTCACCTCGCCGCTCTCGCGAACCTCGACATAGATGCGGCCGCCCTTGCGCTTGCCCGCATGGGCATAATCCCACGACCGGAACCAGTCGCCGCGCGCCATGATGACGACATCGGACCATCCCGCTGCGAGATAGTCCGCCTTGCGCGCCTCGATGGCCGCCATCTGCGCCGACCAGAAAGCATCGGCGTCGGCAAAGAAGCTGTCTTCGCCAAACAGGTCGGACACGACAGCGAGCTTCGCATTTTCGGCATCGAACAGGGCATGCTTGACCGCGATAGCCGTACCGCCGAACAGCCACGCCTTGAGCTGATGGCCGGTCGGGCAATAAGCCCCTTCATCATCGAACAGCGCCAGCCATGCCTTCTGCTGGCTTTTCGATGCGAGGGTCAGGTGACGCACCGTGCCCGCATCGATCTCGCCACCGCGATAGAGGGTGCGGATGCGGGGGAGCAGATTGCCGAGCGCGAGAATGCGCCTCACCGCGCGCGGCTCGAACCCGAAGCTGTCGGCGACATCCTCGACGCTGCGCCCAGCCTTCACGAGCGCGACGAACGCTTCCCACTGGCTGACTTCGTCGGGTTGCACCCGCGCGAGATTTTCGAGCATCGACGCTTCGAGCGCATCGGCATCATCGCCCTCGTTGAGAATGGCGCAGGGAATGGGCCGTACCGCCCCGCCCTCGCGCGCCACGGCGCCCACGGCGGTAAAACGCCGACGTCCCGCGACGATCTCGTAATGGCCCTCCGAGCAGTTCGGGCGAACGAGCAGCGGAACCAGCACCCCGCGCGCGCGGATGCTCGGCATAAGGTCTGCAACATCGGGGTCTTTCCCCTTCCCGCGCATATTGGCGGCTGCGATGGACAGGTTGCCCAGTTCAATGAAATCCAACTTCATGACGTTCTTCCTTCTCTCTTCAACCACACCCGGCCCCGGACGGCGGGGCGGGCGGCGAGAAAAGGCGACGGGACCGCGCCAAAGGACGGCGCGCACCCGCAGGGCCGCAACAAGGTGGAGGAGCCGGGCAACGCCCGGCTTGCGCACCGGCCGAGCGGTCCCATAGCCTTGCGCCGACTGCCACGCTGTCCAAGGCCGGCAAACTCGGCAACGCCGCCGTGCGGACAGCGCGGAGTCACCATCGGACAACAGACGCGCCCTTGGCGAAGCCGCAGGCGGGGCGGCGTGCGTGCGCAGATGTGCTTAGCCGCCGCCCCGCCAAGATCAGCGAGCCAAGAGCGCAGCGCGGCGACCCAAGCAAACGCGCGACCTCTGGCGGCAGCCTGCCGCCGCCAGTGTGCGCTCAATAGAGGCCGCGCTCAATTTAAGCTCGGCTTCAAAGTTCCTATTGCAATGTTGCGAAGAAAATCGGCGTGGGCGCTGCCGGTTACATCATCGGTCGGATTGAGCCAGGCGGCGGATCGATTCTGTCGTCAGCAATGTTCGCGTGCCAATCTTGATCGAATCGAGCGATCCCGATTTGATGAGGGCGTACACAGACGACCGGCCAATGCCGAGCGCCTTGGCGGTTTCGTTGATCGAAAGGACGAGAGGTTCCATGAGGGTCTCCGTGTGCGACGATTGTTGGCGGGAGACAGCTCAGGTTGCACATGATTGCGCATGCGTCGTCCGGTAACCCGAACCCGCGCAAATCTGCGAGCGGTTGGAAATTTCGGTAACTGCGCGCTAAAGATTTTGGCGCTTTTCGGCGAGTTTTCGGTATCTCCGGAAGCTCCCGCCTAGCGGGCGCCCCGATTTATCTTTACTGCCGCGATGATGTCCTTCGCAAATTGCCGCAGTCGCGTGTTCTCCGGAACGGGGATATCGTTACCGTGCTCGTCGCTCGGCTCGCAGCGATCTCTGATGAGGTCCATGACCTTGGTTTCGGCGCGATATTCGTCCGGATCGATCGCACGGAGAGCAGGGTGCTCGATCACGGCCAGCAGCATTGCCTCATAATCATATTCCTTCGGACGCCCTCCGCTGCTGGGCCGCACTTTGAGCGCGCGGATGATGTCTTCCGGTTCGGCATCAACATAGATCTGAGCGCTGAACCAGAAGCCATGCGGTGGGAGCACAATCGCTCGGTCGCTGGCGACTTCGGATAACAGCAAGCCGCGCAGCCGTCCGTAAAAGTGGCGGCGATGGACCGCGCGCCTCCTGCCCCTCCGGTCGTAATAATAGGCTGCAGGCGCGGTGCGGCGACCGAGATAGTCGAAGAGCTTCTCGAGCGTTTCGACGGTTGAGCGGCGGCTATTACCGTAGATGGGCGTTCGCTTTTTCTCGGCGATCCCCAATCCGTATTGGAAATGCCGCCAGTACCCCGCGACGCAGGCCGCGATCGCGAGCAGGGAGATCGCCGCAATAGAAGCGGCCTGACCGGTGTCATCTCCATTCAATGCCGCGGCGCCCCAAACGACCAGAACGAGCAACAAAAGCAGAATGCAGAGCAGGAATGATGTCGCCAGGACCAAGAAACGGCGCCTGATCGCGCGCTCGGTGGCGACCGCGACGCGGTCGAGCTCTTTTAACCCCAGCTCCTCCTTGTCCTTGGCATATAAGAGACGGGCGGCAATCCGCGCGAGGCTCCGATGTGCATCGGCCGACCGATGCCAAATGCCGGGCGGGGCTGAGGTCTCGGCGACGGGCATCGATTTCCTCCTTCACGCAGATCGTCGAGATAATCGCTCCACCATTGGGCCATTTCGACGCGTTCGGCCCAATAGGCTGACTGATTGTAAATACGACGTATTGTGCCGCCGACCGCGTGCGCAAGTGCCCGTTCGATTGCGTCGGGATTCCAGTAGCCCGATTCGTTGAGAAGCGATGATGCCGAGGTCCGAAAACCGTGCGCCGTCATCTGGTCCTTGGGTATCCCCATTCGCCGCAGCGAAGCGTTCAGCGTGTTGTCGCTGATGGGCCGCGACCGCGTGCGAACCGACGGGAATACATATTGGCCGGAGCCCGACAGAACCCGCATGTCGGCAAGGATCGCCAGAGCCTGCCGCGAAAGAGGCACGGCATGGGGCTGGCGCATCTTCATCTTGGCTTCCGGGATGGTCCACACCGCCTTGTCGAAATCGATTTCGCGCCATTCCATCTGGCGCATCTCGCCGGGGCGCTGGAAAAGATGGGGGATGAGCCTCAAAGCCGTCATAACGGCTGGGTCGCCTTGATAATCGTCGATTGCACGCAGCAACCCGCCAAATGCCACCGGATCGGTGATCGCGGCAAAATGCTTTACCTTTGGGATCGTCAGCGCACCGATCAACAAGTGCGCAGGGTCGCGGTCAGCGCGCGCGGTTGCCACGGCGTAACGGAAAACACGACTGACGAACGACCGCAGCAGATTTGCTGTTTCCAGCCGACCCCGGCGCTCATGCTTGCGCAGTTCATGCAAAATCTCATGTGGCGTGATGTCGGCGATGGGACGCCTACCGAATTCAGGACCGAGCAGCTTTACGAACCAACGCATCTTTTTAAGCGTTGGCGCGGCCAAACCTTCGCGGGTTTTCTTCTGGATCAGATCGTCGGCCACATGCGCGAAACTGTTGCGAGCGCGCACGGCCGCTTCAATTCTCGCCTCCCGCTTGGTGAAGTTTGGATCGATCGAATGCGCGACCTGCTTGCGGGCGGCGTCACGTGCCTCCCGCGCCTCGGCCAAACTGATCTCGGGATAAGAGCCGAGTGCCAACTTCCGCTCGACCCCATTGATGCGATATTTCACCCGCCACAGCTTACTGCCGCTCGGGTTGACCTGAAGGTACAGACCTTTCGCATCCGCTACCTTGTAGGGCTTTTCTCTTGGCTTGGCGTGTCGGATCGACGCATCGGTCAGAGCCATTTGGGGGCCTCGCAAATTTGGGGGCCTCGGCTGCCCCAAAAAAAGCCCCCAACAGCCATAATTACGGGCAATCAGAGACCATCACCGGCAATCAGTGAATGTCCCATAACTAGCAGAAAACCGGGGGTTTTTCAACCATCAGCAACCGTCTGCTGACAGGGTATTGGAGGCCCGAGCCGGAATCGAACCGGCGTGCACGGATTTGCAATCCGCTGCGTCACCACTCCGCCATCGGGCCTCATGCCAAATTACCGCATCCTGAGTGGGACGGGCCGGGTGTTGGACGGCGCCGCTAGTGAGGGGCTTTGGCTGCCTTGTCAAGGATTCGCCGGACCGGCACCGCTCGGGCCGCGGTACAGCGCGCGATGAGGGTTGGCGGCACCCCCATTGGCAGCTAATGCGACACGCGATGCGGCTGCGGGGCTGTATTACTATTGCAATACAGCATTGCTTCGGCTAAAGCTGCCCCGCAAAGGTTCAAGTTCCAGGGAATTGGAAAAGGCTGATGGCGACGAAGTTTAGCGAAATCACTGCGGCAGAAATGCGCGCTGCCATGATCGACAGCCAGCTGAGGACCAACGATGTCATCGACCCCGCGGTGATCGGCGCAATGGCCGCGGCACCGCGCGAGGCGCATGTGCCCGCCGCGCTCGCCGGCGTCGCCTATATGGACCGTCCGATCGCGCTGGGCCACGGCCGCGCATTGAACGCGCCGCTGGTCACTGGCCGGATGCTGGTCGCGGCGGCGATCCGCCCCGGTCAGCGCGTGCTGCTGGTCGGCAGCGCGACGGGCTATACCGCCGGACTGCTCGCGCTGCTCGGCGCCGAGGTCCATGCGGTCGAGGAACAGGGTGAATTGATGGCGGTGGCAGAGGGCGCGGTCGCCAACGCCAATATCCACTGGACCCAGGGACCGCTGGCCGCCGGTGCGCCCGATGCGGCGCCGTTCGACCGCATCATCATCGAGGGCGCGATCGAAACGCTGCCCGACGCGCTTGCCCAGCAGCTCGCCGACGGCGGCCGGCTGATCGCGGCGCGGCGCGAAGGTGCGGTGACGCGGCTGGTCGAGGGCGTGAAGGCCGGCGGCGCGATCGCGCTGCGCAGCTTCGCCGACATGGACGTCGCGCCGCTGCCGGGCTTTGCGGCACCGGTCGCTTTTCAGTTTTAAGGCCACTTCCTTCCTTGTTGCGGGGCTGACATCTTTATGAACGATAATAATAAGAAACAGCCCCTTCGCCGGTCCAGCTGGCTCACCGGCCTCGCGGTCGGCGCGCTGATGCTGCCCGCGGCGGCAGAGGCCGAAACATTGCAGGGTGCGCTGGCCAAGGCCTATGAAAACAATCCGACACTGACCGGCGCGCGCGCGGGACAGCGCGCGAACGACGAGAATGTGCCGATTCAGAAAAGCTTCGGCCTTCCCGAGGTCAACACCCGCGCCGATTATGAGGAAAATCTGATCATCCCCGGCAACAGCTTCAACGCGCCGACGCGATCGATTACCGCGAGCGGCCAGCTGTCGGTGCCGATTTATCAGGGAGGCGCCGTCCGCAACGCCGTGCGCGCCGCGAAATATCGCGTCGAGGCGGGACAAGCCGACCTGCGCGCAACCGAAGCAAGCGTATTTTCGCAGGTCGTCGGCGCCTATATGGACGTCATTCGCGACCAGGCGATCGTCCAGCTTAACCAAAAGAACGTCTCGGTCCTGCGGACCAACCTTCAGGCGACGAGCGATCGCTTCGAGATCGGCGACCTGACGCGCACCGACGTTGCCCAGTCGGAGGCGCGGCTCGCGCTCGCCGAGGGCGATTTGCGCAACGCCGAAGCCAATCTGATCGGCAGCCGCGAATCCTACATCCGGCTTGTCGGCGACGCACCGACCGACCTGCAGGCACCACCGACGCTGCCGAACCTGCCCGCGAGCGCCGAAGAAGCGGTCGGAATCGCGCTCAACACCAATCCCGATATCGAGGCCGCGAATCAGCTGGTCAATGCGTCCAAGGCGGACATTGGTGCGGCAAAGGCGGCCCGCGCGCCGAAACTCTCGGCGACGGTCGGCGGCGGCTACAATAATTACCTCGGCTCGCTGAACAGCGGCGTCACCGGCGTCGGCGTATTGCAGGAAACATCGAACGCGGCCGCCGGGGTTTCGGTAACGCTGCCGATCTTCACCGGCGGCCGCCGGTCGGCCCAGGTGCGGCAGGCGCAGTCGCGCGGCAGCCAGGCGATCGAACAATATGTCGAAACCGAACGCGGCGTGATCGCGCAGACGCGCGGCGCCTATGCCGCCTGGCAGGCGAACGAACGCATCATCACCGCGACGCAGCAGGCGGTCAGCGCGAACGCGCTCTCGCTCGAAGGCGTACGCGCCGAAAACAGCGTCGGCACGCGCTCGATTCTCGACATTTTGAACGCCGAGCAGGAATATCTGAACACACAGGTCCAGCTCGTGTCGGCGCAGCGCAACTCGTACGTCGCCGCCTTCTCGGTCCTCGCCGCAATGGGCAAGGCCGAAGCGCGCGATCTCGGCATCGGCGGCGGCGCGCTCTACGATCCCGAAGTCAATTACAAGCGCGTGCGCGGCGAGATCTGGGATTGGGCCGACGATCCGGCGCCGCAGCAAGTCGCGACCGACACCCGCGCCGTTCCCGCTGCCACCGCCAGCGTTCCCGTCGGTCCGCCATCGCTCTCGCCACAATAAGGCTTGGCAAAATCCGCCCCGAATCGGTAAGAGGATGGTTAACCATCCGGTAATCGCGATGGTTTAGGGGGTTGGTTATGGGCGATATGTCGCGGGAACCATCGATGGAAGATATCTTGTCGTCGATTCGGCGCGTGATCGCTCGCGACGAGGCGCCGGGCTCGGCACGCGAGATCCGCGTCCCCGAAGCCGACGATATTCTCGACCTTCAGGATGAAGAAGACCGGGCCGATGCCGCCCCCGCGGCCGCGGAGCTCGTTTCCGAGGCGAGCGCCGATGCCGCGCGCCAGTCGCTCGAAGCGCTGACCGCCGCGGTCGCGCCCGCGGTTGCCGCTGCAACCGTGGCCGCCCCGACCGTCGCCGGCCGCACGATGGAGGATGTCGTCCTCGACGCGCTGCGCCCGATGCTCAAGGACTGGCTCGACACCAACCTGCCCGCGCTGGTCGAGGCGATGGTCGCCAAGGAAATCAGCCGGATTACCGGCAAGCGGCTCTAACCAGCCCAATCTTCCAGCAAATATCGCGCGATCGCCAGCGGCGGCGGCGCCATGAACGGCGCGCCCATGTCGCCCGCGAGCGCGGCGCGCACCTCGGCCTTGTCGACCCACATCGCCGCCTCGATCTCGGTCGTGTCGAGCGTCAACGCCGGGTCCTTCGCGACCGCGCGGCACCCGATCATCAATGACGAAGGGAACGGCCAGGGCTGGCTCGCGACATAGCTGACATCCGAGACGCGGATGCCCGCCTCCTCGAACAATTCGCGCGCGACCGCTTCCTCGAGCGATTCGCCGGGCTCGACGAACCCCGCGAGCGCCGAGAAGAATCCTGGCGGAAACCCGCTCTGCCGCCCGACGAGCACACGCCCCTCGCATTCGGCGAGCATGATCACCACCGGATCGACGCGCGGGAAATGCTCGGCGTTGCAGCTGCCGCAACGCCGTCCCCACCCGCCGCGAAACAGGTCGGTCGGCGATCCGCACACCGCGCAGAAACGATGCCGCGCGTGCCAGTCGACAAGGCTGCGCGCGCCGCCATACAGCGCCGCCTCTTCACCCGACAGCAACGGCAACAGCCGCATCACCGTGCGCGACCGCGCATCGATGCGCGCACCGGCCGGAGCCTCGCGTACAAAATGCGGGATTCCCGCGTCGTCGATCCCGAGCAGCATCAGCGCACGATCGTCGGCGGGGTCGAGCGTCTCCCACAAGAGACCGCCGCCCTCGCCCGGCACGAAATCTATGCCGTCGAGGACGAGGCAGCGCGCCCGCGGATCGGCTACCGCCTCGGCAAAAGCCTCTGCATTCGTCCGCAACTGATCGGCGCGGTCGAGCCACGCCCCGGTGAACCCGAGCGGCAAAGGCATCAGCGCGTCACATCCTTGAAGAAGGTTTCGCCGAACTTGCCCTGGAACGACACCGCATCGGGCGGCATGATCTGCGTATAGCCGCCGACGCGATAGCCGAGCCCCCGGTGGACGAAGCCGATCGTCCCCGCGGCGCCCGCCCAGCCGAAAATCCCCTCGCCACCCGGCGAGGTCGGGAGCGACACGCGGCCGCCCGCACCAAAGCCCTGCCCGTCGATGAACGTCCCCTTGCGGTCGACGCTGTCGGCGATGAGGTTCGACATCGCGAGCCGCGCGGTCTCGCGCTTCATCACGCGTTTCCCGCCCGTTTCGCCTTCACCCAGCAGCATCGCGAGGAAGCGGTCGTAATCGCGCGCGCTCGACACGAGACCTCCGCCGCCGAACGGATAGGGGGGCGGGTCGAGATAGATCGAGCTCGTCGCGGGATCGAAGGGAATCAGCGCGCCGCCAAAGGGCGCATAATTGCTCGTGAAGCGCCCCACATCCTTCGCCGCCACCATGAAGCCGGTGCTCGTCATGCCGAGCGGATCGAACAGCCGCGCCTTCAGGAAGGCGTCGAACGGCTGCCCCGACACGACCTCGATCAGCCGCCCCAAGAGGTCGAGGCTGATCGAATAGCTCCACTTGGTGCCGGGTTCGTAGACGAGCGGCAGCGCCGCAAGCCGGTCGGCCATCACGGCAAGGCTCGGCGCGGGGGTCACCGGCGCGAAACCCGGGATCGGCAGCCGGCTCGCCTGCCCGCCGGTGATGCCATTGTCGTCATAGGCCTTTTTGATCGGCCCCTTCTGGATGATATTATAGCCGAGTCCCGCGGTATGCGTGAGCAGCTGGCGCACCGTGATCGGGCCTTTCGCCGGACGCACATCGGTGATCGACCCGTCGGGGACATTCTGCACCTTCATATTCGCAAAGGCAGGCAGGAAATCGGCGATCGGCTGGTCGAGCTTCATCTTGCCGTCCTCGATCAGCAGCATCGCCGCGATCCCGGTGACGGGTTTGGTCATCGAATAGAGGCGCCACAAAGTGTCGGGGCCGACGGGCGTCGATGAATCGTTCGACTGCACCCCCGCGCCGAAAAACACCGCGGCTTCCTGTCCCTTGCCGATCGCGGCGAGCGTGCCCGCCAGTTCGCGGCGATCGACGAAGCCTTTGATGAACGCATTGGTCGCGGGATAGAGCGCGGCGCCGTCGATCTTCCACGCCAGCGCGGCGCGCGGCAGTAACGCGCCCGCGCCCGCCAGCGCCATCCCACCCATCAGCGCGCGGCGCGACACCATCATGTTCATGCGTCTCTCTCCAGCATCTTGTCGGTCAGCTTGCGATAGAGCGTCGGCAGCCCCGCCGCGTCAAGGTCCGCGATCGGCCACCATCGGCCTTCCGCTGCGGCATCGGCGGCTTCGGGAGGAGCTTCACGCCGCACCAAAGTCAGCGTCAGGTCGAAATGGGTGAAACCATGGTCGACGCTGACGATTCCCGACTCGGACGGCCGCGCATCGCCCCAGTCACCGCCGGGCAGCGCGCGCATCCCGCCGAGCATGCCCTTGCCCGGCCGGCGCACGAGCCAGACCTGCGCATCGCGCTCGATCCAGTGCGCCAGCCCATGCCGATGCGGCTTCGCCTTCTTCGGCGGCTTTACCGGCAGGCGTTCGATATCGGCGCGCCCACGCGCGCGGCAATCGGCCATCAGCGGGCAGATCGCGCAGGCGGGCGAGCGCGGCGTGCAGACAGTCGCGCCAAGGTCCATCAGCGCCTGCGCAAAGTCGCCCGGCCGATCCGCGGGCACCAGCGGCTCCAAAGCGGCACGTATCTCGCGTTTCGCCATCGGCAGCGGGGTTTCGATCAACCGGTGGCGCGCGATCACGCGCTCGATATTGGCGTCGATGACCACCGCCGGGCGCCCAAAGGCGATCGCCGCGACCGACGCCGCGGTATAATCGCCGATTCCCGGCAGCGTGCGCAGCGCTGCTTCGCTATCGGGGAAACGCCCGCCATGATCGGCCACCACGGCACGTGCGCAGGCGAGCAGGTTGCGCGCGCGGGCGTAATAGCCAAGCCCCGCCCACGCCGCCATAACATCGACATCGTCGGCCGCCGCCAGATCGGCAACCGTCGGCCAGCGCCCGGTAAAGCGCGCGAAATAGCCCGCGACCGCGGCGACCGTCGTCTGCTGCAGCATGACCTCGGCCAGCCAGATGCGATAGGGATCGGGGACACCGCCGCTGTTCGGCGCGATGCGCCACGGCAGCACCCGCGCCGACCGGTCGTACCAGCCGAGCACACGCGCCGCGAAGTCGTCAATCATGCTGGAAGTCTGGACGCTCACCCCCCGCCTATGGCATGGCACCCGGCATGACGAAAGACGCAGGCGAGGATGCGCCGGCCAAAAAGGCCAGGGCGAAAGGCAAGGCGAAATCCGCCAAACCGCCCGTGCGCGTTTATGAACGCCCGCGCGGCGGCGAAGCGCGCATGGTATCCGACCTCGTTCCCGAAATCGGCCGCGCCGCGTTTCGCAAATTCGGCTTCGTGCAAAGCTCGGTCGTCAGCCGCTGGCGCGAGATCGTCGGCGACCGCCTCGCCGACGTCACCCAGCCCGCGATGATCCGCTTTCCGGCAGGCCAGAAAGCCGGCGGCACGCTGCACCTGACGATCAGCGGCGCGCACGCGCCGATGCTGCAGCATGTCGCGCCCGACATCATCGGCGCGGTCAACCGCTTCTTCGGCTATGCCGCCGTCGCGCAGGTCCGCATGACGCACGGCCAGGTCACTCCCGCCGCGCCCGTTCAGCAGCCGGCAATGCTCAAACCCGTACCCGCCGAACTGGGGGACAGTCTGCGCGACATCGGCGACCCGGAACTGCGCACCGTGCTCGAACGCATGGCGGCAGGACTGGCGACGCCGCCCAAGCTTCCTCGCATAAGCTAAAGGAAAGACGGCCGACGATGCCCGCTTTTGACGACCCGCTTCTCGATCGCCGCGCGGCGGTGCTGGCACTTTCGGGCGCCGCGCTCGGCCTGATCGCCGCAACCCCCGCGAAACCCATCCTCTGGTCGCAGACCGTGACGACCACCCCGATCGGCGCCTTCCTTATCGGCAACCCCGCCGCGAAAGTGCGGGTCGTCGAATATTTCAGCTACACCTGCCACGTCTGCGCCGATTTCGCGAAGGCGAGCGCGCTGCCGCTAAAGACAGGCTATGTCGATCGCGGACTCGTGCTGTTCGAATATCGCAACCTGGTGCGCGACCCCGCCGACATGACCGCGGCCCTGCTCGCGCGCTGCGGCGGGCCAAAGGCGTTCGCGGGCAACCATCAGGCGATCTTCAACAATTTCCCCGCGCTGATCGCCAGCATCCAGAAGGCGACCGAGGCGCAGAAGAAGAGCTGGTTCGAAGGCACCACCGGCGAGCGCGCGCGCAAGATCGCCGCTGGCACGGGACTCACCGCGCTGATGCGCGCGCGCGGCTACACACAGGCGCAGATCGACGCCGCGCTCGACAGCGAGGTCGCGCAGGCCGAACTCACCGGCATGACGAACATCGGGCTCAACGCCGACCGCGTCGAGGGCACGCCGAGCTTCTTCGTCAATGGCCGCAATGCCGGGGTCACCGCATGGCCCGCACTCAAATCGAAACTCGACCTCGCGATCAAGGCCGCTTAAAAGCGCCGCATTCCCGTTCTGTGGAGAAAGTAACAATATGACCGCATCGCTTCGTATCGCCCTTCTATCTTCGCTCGGCGCGCTCGCCCTCGCCGGTTGCGGCGACGGCGCGACCGACCCCTCCAAGGAACAGTCCGTGGTCGCCAAGGTCGCGCCGCCGGCCGGCAAGACCTGGTCGCAGGTCGTGCGCGTCGATGGCGACGGCGTCGTGATGGGCAATCCCGACGCGCCGATCAAACTCGAGGAATTTGGTGCTTTCACCTGCGGCCATTGCGCCCAGTTCACCAAGGATTCGCACGAAGAGCTGAAGCGCGACTTCGTCGACACCGGCCGCGTATCGTACAAGCTGACGCCGTTCATGCTTCACCCGGTCGACGCGATCGCGGGCGCGATCGTCAAATGCACCGGCCCCGACCGCTTCTTCCCGCTCGCCGACGCGACCTTCCTCGAGCATGAGGCGTTCATCGCGGGCGCGTCGAAGCCGGCGCCCGGCATCGAGGAAGCGATGAAGCTGCCCCCCGCACAGCGCTTTACCGCGCTCGCCAAGGGTTGGGGCATCGATCAATTCTATCAGCAGCGCGGTGTCCCCGCCGCGACGATCCAGCAGTGCCTTGCCAAGGTCGAAAATGTCGAGGCGATCGAAAAGGGCACCAACGCCGGGGTCGAGAAATATCAGATCACCGGCACGCCGACCTTTGTCATCAACGGCCAGGTCGCCGAAGGCGTCGCATCGTGGGCTCCGCTGCGCGACCGCCTCCGCACGATGGGCGCACGCTGATCGAATTTGCCGGGGGTAGGGTTAACCCTACCCCCTTGCGACTCCCCCGGCCACACGGCATGACGGCTTCATGGGGGATATGTGACGACAAGGTTGCACCAGCTCCGATTCGATGAGCTGCATGGGGTTATCCCGTGCAGATAAAGCGGCTGCGCCTCACCGGTTTCAAAAGTTTCGTCGAACCCACTGAACTCCGCATCGAACCCGGGCTGACCGGCGTCGTCGGCCCCAATGGCTGCGGCAAATCGAACCTGCTCGAAGCGATCCGCTGGGTGATGGGCGAATCGAGCCCCAAGTCGATGCGCGGCGGCGGGATGGAGGATGTGATCTTCGCCGGCACCTCGACGCGCCCGGCGCGCGATTTCGCCGAGGTGGCGCTTCATTGCGATACCGAGGGGGCGCTCGTCGCGGGCCTGTCCGATTCGAGCGACGGCGACGATCTCGAGGTCATCCGCCGCATCGAACGCGGCGCGGGCAGCGCCTATCGCGCCAACGGCCGCGACGTGCGCGCGAAGGACGTCGCGCTGATCTTTGCCGACGCCGCGACCGGCGCGCACAGCCCCGCACTCGTCAGCCAGGGCAAGATCGCCAACGTCATCGCCGCCAAGCCGACCGACCGCCGTGCGATGCTCGAGGAAGCCGCCGGCATTGCCGGACTGCACGTGCGCCGCAAGGACGCCGAGCAGAAGCTGCGCGCGACCGAAACCAACCTCACGCGTCTTTCCGAGATCGTCGCCGACATGGAAGTGCGCGCGAACGCGCTGCGCCGGCAGGCGCGCGCGGCGGAGAAATACAAGAAGCTCAGCGACGACATCCGCGTCGCCGAGGGGCGGCTGATCTATGCGCGCTGGCGCGACGCCGCCGCCGCCGCCGATCAGGCGCGGCGCGACGCCGATGCCGCCGAGACGGCGGTCAAGACCGCACAGGACGAACTTGAAACCATATCGAAGGCGCAGACCGAGGTCGTAACGCGCGTCGCCGCGGCGCGCAGCGACGCACAGGCGCAGCGCGACGCGCTCGCCGAGGCGACCGCAACGCAGGTCCGCCTGCAGGGCGAGGAGCGCGCGGCGCTTCAGCGGCTCGAAGATCTCGCCACGCAGCAACGGCGCATCGCCGACGACCGCGCGCACGAAGGCGAACTGGCGCGCGAAGCCCATGCGGCGCTCACGGCGCTCGACGCCGAAACCAGAACGCTGGCGCAGGAGATCGCCGGGCACGACGCGGGCAAGGCCGCGCTCGCCGACGCCAGCCTCGCCGCACAGGCGTGCCTCCGCGACGCCGAGGTCGCGCTGGCGCAGGCGCGCGCCAAGGCAGCGAGCGAGGCCGCCGACCGGCGCATCGCGGTGTCGGCTCGCGACAGCGCCGAAGCCGCCGTCCGCCGTATCGCGGGCGACAAGGCGCGCGTCGACGCCGAGGTCGCCGCGCTCGGCGACAGCGCCGCGCTCGCCGCAACGCTCGCCGACAGCACGAAGGCAGCCGAGGCGGCCGAAGCCGCGATCGCCGCCGCCGAAAACGCGCTGCACGAAGCCGAGGCCGATCGCGAAGCGACCGCCGCCGACCTTGCGGGCATCGAGGCGGGCCTCGCCGAAGCACGCGCCGCGCTCGCCGCGCTCGAAGGCGAGGCGTCGACGCTCGAACGCGCGCTCGCCGCGGCGCGCAGCGATGCCGACCGCATTCTCGACCAGCTCCGCGTCGCGCCGGGCTATGAAGCCGCGCTCGCCGCCGCTCTCGGCGACGATCTCGACGCCGGGACCGACAAGGATGCGGCGCGCAGCTGGGGCGGCGCAGACACAGCGAAGGGCGATCCCGCGCTTCCTCCCGGCACCAAATCGCTCGCCGAATTCGTCCAGGCCCCCACCGCGCTCGCGCGCCGCCTCGCACAGGTCGCGGTGACAGAAAGCGACGGCGACCAAGCGCTCGCGGTCGGCCAGCGCCTCGTGACCACCGATGGTGTGATGCGCCGCTGGGACGGCTTCGTCACGCGCGGCGACGGCGCGACCGCGACCGAGCGGCTGCAACGCCAGAACCGCCTCGACGAACTCGCCGCGCAGCGCCCGCAGGTCGAACTCGGCGTGCAGGACCTGCGCGACCGGCGCGATGCCGCCGCCGCGAAGGCGTCCGAGCTCACCGCCGCCGCGGCCGCGGCGCGCAAGGCGCTCGCAGAGGCCGACGAGGTGCGGCGCAGCGCGCTACGCGCCGCCGACCAGGCGCAGGCCGCGATCGACCGCCATCGCGATGCCGCGGCGCTGTTCGACCGCCGCCTCGCCGAAATCGCCGAAGCCGCGAAGGACGCCGCCGAGCAGTTCGCGGTGCAGGAAGCAGCACTCGCCGCGCTGCCCGACGACAGCATCGCGCGCGCGGCGCTCGAGGCCGAAGAGCATGCGGCGGACCGCGCACGGTCGGATGCCAATGCCGCGCGCGATGCGCTGGCGGCGCACGAACGCACGCTTGCCAGCCTGAGCGAACGCCAGGCGGTCGTCAGCGCCGAGATCAAGAGCTGGAAGGCGCGCGCGGGCGAGGCCGCACGGCGCGTGACCGAAATGGACAAGCGCGCCGACGCGCTGGCGGCCGAAGCGGCAAAGCTCGCCGACGTCCCCGCCAAGCTCGCGCAGCAGCGCGCCGCCGCCGAAGCCCAGCAGGCCGATCTGCGCGAAAAGGTCGCCGCCGCCGAAGCGCAGGAACGCGCCGCCGAGGCCGCCCTGCGCGAGGCCGAAACCGCGCTGAATGCGATCCGCGAGCGCGTCGCCGCCGCGCGCGAAACGCGTGCCGGCGCGATCGCGCGCTCCGAAAATGCCGAGCTGCGCCGCATCGAGATGGGCCGCCTTTCGGGCGAGCGTTTCGAATGCCCGCCGCCGCTGCTGCCGCAAAAGGCCGGCTTCGAATCGAGCAGCGTCGGCGACGCCAATGCCGAATCGGCGCAGCACGACCGGCTCGTTTCCGACCGCGAGCGGCTCGGCCCGGTGAACCTCGTCGCCGCCGACGAACTCGCCGAACTCGACACCGAACGCGAAAAGAACGCCGCCGAGATCGAGGAGCTGACGCAGGCGGTCCATCGCCTGCGCGGCTCGATCGGCAATCTCAATCGCGAGGGCCGGGTGCGGCTGCTCGCGGCGTTCGAGGCGGTGAACCAGCATTTCCAGCGCTTGTTCACGACCCTGTTCAACGGCGGACAGGCGCATCTCGAACTCGTCGATTCGGACGATCCGCTCGAAGCCGGGCTCGAAATCATGGCGCAGCCGCCGGGCAAGCGGCTCGGCACGCTCACCTTGCTGTCGGGGGGCGAACAGGCGCTGACCGCCGTGGCGCTGATCTTCGGCCTGTTCCTCACCAACCCCGCGCCGATCTGCGTCCTCGACGAAGTCGACGCGCCCTTGGACGATGCGAATATCGAGCGTTTCTGCGACCTGCTCGACCGCATGGCGCGCGAAACGAACACGCGTTACCTGATCGTCACGCACAATGCGGTGACGATGGCGCGCATGCACCGCCTGTTCGGGGTGACGATGATCGAGCGCGGCGTCTCGCGCCTCGTCTCGGTCGACCTCGGCGGCGCCGAGGAACTGCTCGCGGCCGAATAACTTTAGGGCGCCAGGCCCACCACCAGCATCGCCGCGAACACCAGCAGTCCCGCAAACCGGTTGCTGCGGAATTTCGCCAGCGCATCCTCGCCGTTCGCCGGATCGAGCGTGACCACCTGCCCCGTCAGATGCACCGCCGCGGGCAGCAGCGCGATCAGCACCAGCGGATCGGGCCGCACCGCCCATAGTGCCCCGCCCCAGCAGGCGAGCGCGAGCGCGTAGCACATCGCGACCCCGCCCCGCACATGGCGCCCCATCGCGCGCGCGCTCGATTTCACGCCGATCAGCATATCGTCCTCGATGTCCTGCAGCGCATAGATGGTGTCGTATCCGATCACCCACGCGATGCAGCCGGCGTAGAGCAAGGGCAGCGCGGGCCCTGTCGCCCCGCCCACCGCGACCCAAGCGACGAGCGCGCCCCAGCTGAACACCAGCCCCAGCCACGCCTGCGGCCACCAAGTGATCCGTTTCATGAAAGGATAGCCGGCGACGAGGATCAGGCTGCCGAGCGCGACGATCTGCGCCGGGCGCGGCAGCTGGAGCAGCACAAGCAGCCCGACAAGCGAGAGCAGCGCCGTCCACAGCAGAGCATTCCGCACCGACACCGCGCCGCTCGCAACGGGGCGCGACGCGGTCCGCGCCACTTTCGCGTCGAGGTCGCGGTCGACGATATCATTGTAGACGCAGCCCGCCCCGCGCATCGCGATCGCCCCGACCAGCATCCACAGGAACAAGGGCCAGTGGCTGACCGCGCCGCCGCCGAGCGCGAGCGCCCACGCGCAGGGCCAATAGAGCAGCCACCAGCCGATCGGCCGGTCGAACCGCGCGAGCAGCGCATAGGGCCGCGCCGCGGAGGGCAGCAGGGCGACGAAACCGCGAAGCTGGCTATCGGGAGGATGGGTGGCAGTCATCGATGCGCGGGCGATAGCAGGCGCGGCGCGCGCGATAAATGGCTGATTGGATCTTTACGCGTGGATCGCCAGACATTTGGCCGCCACGCGATCCCGAAATCCGGCCATTTACCAAATTTGAACCCTGATCGTGGAAAACAACCACAAAGGGGGACCCACATGGCAATTTTGCGCAATAGGATTCGCGCCCGGACGGCCGTTGGCCCGTTCGGCAAGAATCTGTGGAAAAACCGTGCGGGCACGGCCGCCATGGAGTTCGCCATCGTCGGACCGGCGTTCCTCGCGCTCCTGCTGGCGATTATGTACACGATGTTGATCTACCTGGCCCAACAAATGTTGGAGACTGCGGCCGAGGGCGCAGGACGCCTAGTCCTGACCGGCTTCGTTCAAACGACGCAGAAGGCCAACGGGACAATTGGCATGTCAGCGAGCGAATTCAAAAATGCCATCTGCAATGGCGCTTCCGGCACCAATCCCAGCGGCGAGGCGGTCAGTACTCCCGCACTGTTGCCGCCGCTGCTCTCATGTTCTCGGCTCACGGTGAATGTTACCACCGCAAGCAGTTACAATGTGGCCAGCACCGCGGCGCCGACATTCACCTACGACAGCAATGGCATATTGGTCTCAACAGGGACAGGCTACGATCACCAGTCGAATGGCAGCGGTAAAAACCGCATCGTCGTCCTGCAACTGATCTACCTGTGGCCGACAGGAAAGGGACCACTGGGCCTGAACCTGATAGATGAACCCAACGCCAATCGCAAACTCGTGGCGACCTCCGTGTTCACGACGGAGGACTACTCATGCAACGCATCGCAGACATCATGCTGAGGCGCCTCACCCGGAACACGCGCGGCGCAGTGATAGTGGAATTCGCTTTCGCCCTGCCGGTGCTCGTGCTCATGTACACGGGCGGCGTTTACTTGTCGGATAGGGTCAGCGCCAGCCGCAAGGTTACCGTCGCGACCCGTTCGCTGGTCGACCTCGTCAGCCGGACCATGTCTCCGACGATTATTTACAATGACCCGACAAGCGCCAACGCGAAATCGCATCTGAGCGCCAGTGCGGTCGTCCTGGCACCTTACAAGCTCGATAAGGCGATCCAGCAGGTTTCGCTGCTCCGGGTCTGCGATGCCACCCACGCCTATGTCGTCTGGACCCAGGCCCAGACGCAAAATGTCGATGGCAGCGTCGTGGCCACCGCGACCTCAAGCCATCAGGCCGGCACGCTTCCCAAGAACGAGGCGCAGTCAGCCAGCAACATCGTCACGATTCCCGCCAACATGATCACCTCCACGATGATCCCGGTTTCGCTGGACGGCTCGAACGTGTGCGGAAATTTTGCTCCGGGCACCAGCAATACGACCCAGGTCGGCACCGCGGGCGGTTGGCTGTTCATGGGCAAGATCACCTACAATTACGCGCCCTTCATCAGTTATCTCCCGATGACAAGCACGACGATGACCGAGACGATCTACATGGTTCCTCGGCTTTACTAGGTGGATATATTATGACCAAAATATTTCCTCAGCTCGACTCTGCGACTCCAAGGATGCCGTTCCTTTCCCGACTGAAAGCCGACCAGAAGGGCGGGGTCTACATGATCATGGGGTTTGCGATCATTCCGCTGACCTTCATCCTGGGCTTCGGGATCGACTATGCGCGCGCCATGAGCCTCCAGACAAAGCTGAACGCCGCCGCCGACGCTGCCGCGCTGGCGGCTGTCGCGCCGTCGATGATCCTGCAGTCCAACAGCGTATCAACCTCTGCCGCGACCAACATGTTCAATGCGCAGGCCTCGCTGGAGACCGGTTATAAGGATCTCCAGGTGACTCCCGTAGTTACGGAAGGAAGCTCCAGCTCCGGGGGCAGCGGCGCCTTGGGTTACCTGCGCAAGGCGACCGTGAGCTATTCAGCCAAGTCGATCAACATGTTTGGCGGGCTTCTGGGGGCCGATACCCTGACCGTGAGCGGAACGTCCACGGCAAGCGCGGCGCAGCCGCCCAACGTCGATTTCTACCTGGCGATGGACAATTCGCCCTCGATGCTGCTGCCCTCGACTTCGGATGGAATCAGCAAGATTCTCGCGGCGACCAAAACAACCGATAATACTCTGCCGGACGGCTGCGCCTTTGCTTGTCATGCGCAGGTGCCGCATAGCGACAAGATATTCATCAAAGACACGCAAGGTCGCCACATTCTGCTATCCACAGATCATTACAATGCAACCTCCGCCAACAAAAATGTTTTCTATCGCTGGAATCAATCAACCAAAAGGCTGTTCGATAGCTCCGGCAATGCAATGAACACTTCCACCACTTCAAATGGGGTGACTACCACTGTTACATACAATCTCCCTGATTGGGACAATAGAGATAACGCTATTGTCATAAAGAAGTCTACGAAGGTTGGATCGGCAAATGCAACAACGGTGGACTTCGATACCGGATATTGGGCCGACGGCTACTGGTTGACCCATAATTACGGCCTCATCTACGGCAGCCCCGCAAAGATTGTCCTGCGCAAGGATGACGTTGTTTCGGCGGCAACGCAGCTCATTCCGTTCGCTTCCAACCAGGCTACCCAATATCAAGTGACCTACCGCGCACAGATGTTTTCGTTCGACTGGACGCGTCCTAACGGCACTTCGCCCGTCAGGACGCTGAATCAGCTGGCCAACGTCAATTCGTACGGCAGCGGCTTTTCGGCAGCCTCGCTGTTCCCGGCAGACGATTATTGGTGGAAGAATTCGCAGCCCACCAAGGGCACCAACAATAATGACAGGTCTACGGATATGACCGGCATGCTCACGGTGATGAACGACGCCAACATCATCCCCGCCGCGGGAACGGGTGCGCCCGGAGCGACGCCGCAAAAGATTCTGTTTATCATCACCGACGGCATGCTCGACCAACCGGCCCAAGCGAACGGGAGCGGTCGCTATTTCGGGCCGCTGCGGGACAGTGACCTCTCCGTGTGCACGGCGATCAAGGCCAAGGGAATCAAGATTGCGGTCCTCTATACGCAATATCTGCCGGAATCGCTTGTCGGCGACAGCTGGTCCCAGACGAACATCGCTCCGTTCTTGCCCGCCCCCCCCTCTTCATATCCGCGCGGCAATGCAGGGAGTTCCGATCAGGTCCTCACCAAGCTGCGGAGTTGCGCATCGGTCGGCACCGACGGCGCGCCGCTAGTGCAGACAGTGACGGCCAATGACAACATCACCACGGCCCTTCAACAGCTATTCTCTACGGCGCTTCAGACCGCCCGATTGGTTCAATAATATTGCAGAGCGAGTTCGGTGCCGGATTCGATCATGACGTGATGTTGCGGTCACACATGATCGGAGCGGCACCGATCTAGCCGGCAAAGGATGCACAAAATATCGCCTTCTGTTATCGGCCCCTCATGCCCGCGACTCCCGCCTGGCCGCCCGCCAGCACACCCCGCCTGTTTGTCGATTTGCCGTTGGGGCCCGATGCCGCCCCCATGATCGACGGCCCCGCCGCGCATTATCTGCTCAACGTGATGCGGATGAAGGCGGGCGACCCGATCCTGCTGTTCGATAATATCAGCGGCGAATGGCTCGCGGTGGTCGCCGACGCCGCGAAACGCTCGCTGACGCTGCGCATCGAGCGGCAGGTCCGCGCGATCGAACAGGTTCCCGATCTCTGGCTGTGCTTCGCGCCGGTCAAGAAGGCGCGGCTCGATTGGATCATCGAAAAGGCGACCGAGCTCGGCGTCAGCCGCCTGCAGCCGGTCATCACCGAACGCACGATCGTCGAACGCGTCAAAAGCGAACGGCTCGAAGCGCAGATCGTCGAAGCGTGCGAGCAATGCGGGCGCACCGCGCTCCCGACGCTCGCCGAACCCGTCAAACTGCCCCAGCTCTTGAAGGACTGGCCGACCGGGCGCGCTCTGCTGTTCGCCGACGAAGCCGGCGGCGCGCCGCTCGCCAGCATCGACGCCCCGGCGCCAGCGGCGATCCTCACCGGCCCCGAAGGCGGCTTTACTGCGCGCGAGCGGGAGCTTCTGACCGGCCATCGCGCCGTCCGCCGCATCACGCTCGGCCCCCGCATCCTGCGCGCCGAAACCGCGGCGATCGCCGCCGTCGGCATCTGGATGGCGCAAAATGGCGATTGGTCGGCGGGCGCCTGAGCCCCCCAATCTGTCCCGTTGCCGCACAGAAACGCAACCATGTCGCCGATTTTAACCGGATATTAGCTATGCGGCGCCCATAGCGGCGCCATGCAACGGCGGGACCAGAGCCGATACCGCTGGCGTGGGGGCCAGTGTTTGCAGTCTGTGCGAGTATGTCTCATGCTCGTTTGGCTGGCGTTGACGCTTGCCAGCAATCCCGCCGCCGCACAGACGACCACCAGCTACAGCAACGCGACAACCGGCACGATCAGCGAAACCGCGACCACGTGCGCCAGTCCGATGGTGCGAAATTTCACCGTCGCCGCGAACGCACAGGTCACCGATGTGAATATCGGCGTCCAGTTCACGCACAGCTATCGCGGCGATGTCCGCGCGACGCTGGTTTCGCCATCCGGCACTATCGTCAATCTGATCACCAATGTCGGCACCTCGGCGGACAATCTGAACGTCATGTTCGACGACAGCGCGGCCGCGAGCATCTCGACCCATACGAGCAACGACAACACGGCCGCAGCGCCGCCCTATCAGCGCAGCTTCCGTCCCGAGGGCTCGCTCGCGAGCTTCAATGGACAGGGCGCCGCCGGAACCTGGCAACTCACGATCTGCGACTCGCTCAATGGCGACAGCGGCAACTTCACCCGCACCGACCTGACGCTCACGACGGTGCCGATCGCGCCGTCCGCCGACCTGTCGCTGACCAAGTCGGTGAGCAACGCATCGCCTGCGTCGGGCGCCAGCATCAACTATATATTGAACGTGACCAACGCGAGCGGCTCGGCGCTGACCGCAACCGGTGTGACGGTGCAGGACATACTGCCCGCAGGATTCGCCTTCACCGGCGCGTCGGGTTTCGGCGGTTACAACAGCACGAGCGGGGTATGGACGGTCGGCAGCATCCCGCCCGGAACGACGCGGACGCTGACGATCACCGGCACCGTCACCGCCACCGCGGGCGCGAGCGTGACCAATATCGCCGAGGTCAGCGCGTCATCGGCCTTCGACTTCGATTCGACCCCCGGCAACGGGGCGGCGGGCGAGGATGACTATGATGCAGCCAGCTTCACCGTATCGGGCACGCGCACCGCGGGAACACCGCCGACGCTCGTCTGCCCCGTCGGCACAACGATGCACGACTGGGACGGCGTCACCTGGACCGCGGGCACGACCAGCGGCAGCTATGCCTTGACCGCGATCGGCACGATGAATTTCAATATCGGCATCAGCGGCGGCGCGTTCCTGAACAATGCGACCTATGGCGGGCAATCGCCCACGCGCCAGAATGTCGTGAGCGGCGGCCTCGCGCCGGCTCAATTTTCGATCTTCGAGATCGCGGATTTCACCAGCCAGGCCGGCGCCATCACGTCGACGATCACGCTGCCAACCGCGGTTCCCGGCGTGCAATTTCGCGTGTTCGATATCGATTACGCGGCGGGGCAGTTCGCCGACCGTTTGACCGTGACGGGCAGCTTCAACGGATCGCCGGTGACGCCGACCCTGACCAACGGGGTCAGCAATTATGTCATCGGCAACAGCGCCTATGGCGACGCCACCTCGGCCGACGCCAGCGCGAACGGCAACGTCGTCGTCACCTTTGCCGCGCCGGTCGACACGATCACGATCACCTATGGCAGCCACGGCCTCGCCCCGGCCGACCCCGGACAACAGGGCGCCGCGATCCACGACATCACCTTCTGCCGCCCGACCGCGAACCTGACGATCGCCAAGACCAGCAGCGTCGTCAGCGACTCCGTGAACGGGGCCACCGATCCAAAGGCGATCCCCGGCGCAACGATGCGCTATTGCATCCTCGTCACCAACAACGGCAGCGGCACCGCGACGGGCATCGCCATCGCCGATCCGCTGCCCGCGAATACAACCTTCGCTCCCGGTTCGCTGCGCAGCGGCACAAGCTGCGCGGGTGCGACAACGGTCGAGGACGACAATGCGAGCGGTGCCGACGAAAGCGATCCGTTCGGGGCATCAATCGGCGGCAATATTGTCGCCGCGACCACGCCGGCGCTCGCTCCCGGCAACGCCTTGGCCATCGCCTTCGACGTGACGGTCAATTGATCGGCATGACGCCGGAACCGCGCTTCACGATCCACCTTCGCGCCGGGGTGAAATAGCGGGCGGCAACAGCCGATTGCATTCTGTACCGAACCGTATAATGGCGCGATATGAGCACGCGCACCGCCTCGGACAGCAACGATCCCATCGTCGAAAGCCGCGACCAGCTCGCGGTCCCCATGATCAAGGGCGAAAAGCCCAAGGACCGCTGGCGCATCGGCACCGAGCACGAGAAATTCGTCTATCGCACCGCCGACCACCGCGCGCCGTCCTACGATGAGCCCGGCGGCATCCACGACCTGTTGATGGCGCTCACGCGCTTCGGCTGGGAGCCGGTGATCGAGGGCGGCAAGGTGATTGCGCTCGCCGGCAGCGACGGCACCGTCAGCCTCGAACCCGCGGGCCAGCTCGAACTGTCGGGCGCACCGCTCGAAAATCTTCACCAGACCTGCGCCGAAACCGGCCGCCACCTGAAACAGGTCAAGGAAGTCGGCGCCGAACTCGGCCTCGGTTTCCTCGGCCTCGGCATGTGGCCCGACAAGACGCGCGCCGAACTGCCGATTATGCCCAAGGGACGCTATAAGATCATGCTCGACCATATGCCGCGCGTCGGCAGCATGGGGCTCGACATGATGCTGCGCACCTGCACCGTCCAGACCAACCTCGATTATTCGAGCGAGGCCGACATGGTGCAGAAATTTCGCGTTTCGCTGGCGCTCCAGCCGCTCGCGACCGCGCTCTTCGCCTCCTCGCCCTTCACCGAGGGCAAACCCAACGGCTTCATGTCGTACCGCAGCCATATCTGGACCGACACCGACCCCGCGCGCACCGGCATGCTGCCCTTCGTGTTCGAAGACGGCTTCGGCTACGAACGTTATGTCGACTATATGCTCGACGTGCCGATGTATTTCGTCTTCCGCGACGGCAAATATATCGACGCCGCGGGGCAGAGCTTCCGCGACTTTCTGAAGGGCGAGCTGCCCGCATTGCCCGGCGAAAAGCCGCGCCTTTCCGACTGGAACGACCATCTCTCGACCGCCTTCCCCGAAGTGCGGCTCAAGAGCTTTCTCGAAATGCGCGGCGCCGACGGCGGCCCGTGGAACCGCATCTGCGCGCTTCCCGCCTTGTGGGTCGGCCTGCTCTACGACCAGGGCGCGCTCGACGCCGCATGGGATCTCGTCAAGGGCTGGAGCATCGAGGAACAGCAGACGCTCCGCGACGCCGTCCCGCGCGAAGGCCTTTGCGCCCCGGCGCCCGGCGGCGGCACCGTCGGCGAACTCGCGCACCGCGTCCTCGACATCGCCGCCGCGGGGCTCGCCGCACGCGGTGAGGTCAATTCGATGGGCGATAACGAGGTCGGCTTCCTCGAACCGCTGCGCCGCATCGCCAAGGCCGGCAAATCCCCGGCGCACGACCTGCTCGACCGCTACGAAGGCCCATGGGGCGGCGATCTATCGAAGATCTACGAAGAACTGAGCTTCTAAAACTCACCTCGTCATTCCCGCGAAAGCGGGAACCCAGCCCAACTACAAACCGGCGCGGCAGCGCTGTACCGCGCCATCGCCACTGGGTTCCCGCTTGCGCGGGAATGACGAAGGAAGGAATGACGCACGCCCGCAAAAGTGCAGCAATTGCGCAACACTGCTGACATGAAAGTCAGCGGCGCACGCTTCCGCGATTGATTGCGCGCGTGCGGAAAGCCAAAGAGCCTTTGGTTTTTCCACTCTCCCATCATCAACTCTGTTTCAGGAAGCTCGCCATGCGCCACTTTCCTTCCACTATTGCTATAAGCATCGCTCTCGCCACTTCGGCCTGGGCCGCCCCCGCCGCCGCGCAGGACACCGCTCCCGTCGCCGAAGACTCCGGCCTCGGCGACATCGTCGTTACCGCGCAGCGCCGCGAGGAAAGCCTTCAGGACGTGCCGGTGGCCGTCTCGGTGCTGTCGGGCAATACGCTCGACGCGATCACCTCGACCGGTTCGGACGTGCGAGTGCTCGCGGGCCGCGTCCCCAGCCTCAACATCGAAAGCTCGTTCGGCCGCACCTTCCCGCGCTTCTACATCCGCGGGCTCGGCAACACCGATTTCGACCTCAACGCGTCGCAGCCGGTCAGCCTCGTCTATGACGACGTCGTACTCGAAAACCCGATCCTCAAGGGTTTCCCGATCTTCGATCTCGACCGCGTCGAAGTGCTGCGCGGCCCGCAGGGCACCTTGTTCGGCCGCAACACCCCCGCGGGCATCGTCAAGTTCGACACCGTCAAGCCCGGCAAGACCGGCGGCTACGCGCGCGCCAGCTATGGCCGCTACGGCACCACGCAGGTCGAGGTCGCGGCGGGCGCCGCCGATGACAATGGCTTCTCCGTCCGCCTGTCGACCTTGTACCAGCACCGCGACAATTGGGTCGACAACATCGCGACGACGAAAAAGAACGATCTCGGCGGCTATGACGACATCGCCGCGCGCCTCCAGCTCCAATATGAAAACGGCCCCTTCACCGGCCGCGTGACCGGGCAGGTCCGCATCTATGACGGCTCGGCCATCATCTTCCGCGCCAACACGCAGCTTCCGGGCAGCAACAAGCTCGTCGGCCTCGGCGGCGCGGGCACCGAATTCAAGCGCGACGAGGTGTATCAGGACGGGCTCAATTTCCAGAAGCTCAACACTTATAACGCCGGGCTGAACCTCGAATATGATTTCGGCGCGGTGACCGCTTATTCGATCACCTCTTACTGGAATGGCAATTTCCGCAGCCGCGGCGACATCGACGGCGCCTTCGGCAACCGGTTCACGCCGGTCAGCGGACCGGGCCTCATTCCCTTCTCGGCGCAGAGCCAGGACAATGTCCCCAGCCTCGACCAGTTCACGCAGGAAATCCGCATCGCGTCGAACAACAGCGGCGGGCTCGGCTATCAGTTCGGCGCCTTCTATTTCGACGAAAAGCTCGACATTTCGAGCTTCGAGTTCGGCGCCCCGACCGACGCAACCCCGTCGGCGATCGCGATCCAGCGTCAGGACAGCGAAGCTTACGGCCTCTTCGGCTCGGTCAATTACGAGTTCGACAATGGCTTCAAGCTGCAGGCCGGCGCGCGCTACAACCATGACACGCGCGATTTCGTCGCGTCGCGTCCGGTCGAAACGCGCCCTGACTTTGTTGTCTTCCCGAACACGCCGGTCCCGCCGCAGGCCGCCCGCGTCAAGGGCAAGCTGCTGACGTGGGACGCCAGCGCGACCTATGAGGCGTCGGACGCGCTCACCCTCTACGCCCGCGTCGCGCGCGGCTATCGCGCGCCGTCGGTGCAGGGCCGCCTGACCTTCTCGCGCGTCATCTCCACCGCCGATCAGGAAGAAACGATGTCGTACGAAGCGGGGATCAAGACCAACTTCCTCGACAACCGCGTCCGCTTCAACCTGACCGGCTATTATTTCGATACCAAGGATCTGCAGCTGACCGCGGTCGGCGGCACGTCGAACGTCGCGAGCCTGCTCAACGTCGATGCCAAGGGCCATGGTATCGAGGCCGAGTTGCAGGCGGCGCCCGCCAAGGGCCTGACCTTCTCGATCGGCGGCGCGTGGAACATCGCGAAGATCGACGACGCCAACGCCTTCGTCGCGGGCTGCGGCTCGGCGACGCCGTGCACCGTGCTCGACCCGGCGCGTCCGGGCAGCCCGGGCATCTTCTCGATCGACGGCAACCAGCTGCCGCAGTCGCCGAAGTTCACGCTCAACTGGACCGCGGGTTATGAAATTCCCGTCGGCGACGGCGCCATTTATGCCTTCACCGACTGGTATTACCGCTCGAAGGTGCAGTTCTTCCTCTATCGCTCGGTCGAATTCTCGGACGACAAGCTGCTCGAGGGCGGCGTCCGCGTCGGTTACAAGACCGATCGTTTCGACATCGCGGGCTTCGTGCGCAACATCACCAACGATGAATCGCCGACCGGCGGCATCGATTTCAACAATCTGACCAGCTACGTCAACGAACCCCGCATTTACGGGATCGAGGCGGGTTTCAAATTCTAAAAGCCGTCGATCCGCGCGGGGTTTCGCTCCGCGCGGATTGGGCTTCGTTTCCAATGACTTCCATGTTATCATCGACATGCAACTCAACGATGCGGGAGTCGATGATGATCCGTTTGACCGCCAGCTTGACCGCGCTTGCCCTGTTTTCCACCGCCGCGGCGGCGCAAGGCATCGATATCAATTCGGCCGCCACTATCGGCGCCAACGCCATGGGCGAACAGGTCCGGGCATTTCCCGCAGGCCGCGACAACAGCCCCAAGGCCGTCCTCGCGCGTCTCAATCAGCTTTGCGCCAGCGATCGATCTTCGGATAAGCAACGCTGCGAAAAGGCGTGGCGTGCGATCAATCAGGCGCATGCCGAGCTGCAAGCGCGCCGCGCCGCCGACGCCGCTGCAAGCCACGGCGTCACGAACTAGCGCGAACGAAAGCTAGGCGACCGGCCCGACGCGCTCGTCGGGCTCGAGCCGGATCAGCGGGCGCGTGCGGCCGGTCATCCGGGCGAACAGGCGCGGCACCAGCGCATGCTCCTGCGCCCAGTTCCAGTACGCCACATAGGCGGGATCGGCGAGGAGATGCTTCTCCTCGGTCTTGGCGCGCCAGTAATAGACGCCGCTGACCAGCCCGAGCAGCACGACGTTGCGCGCGCCTTCGACCCAGCCGCCCGCGGTGACGAGGAAGGGCAGCGAGCCGATCCACCAGGTCATATTCTTCGAAATATAGGCCGGATGGCGCGTGAACATGTACGGCCCATGCGTGATGATGCCGCGGTGCGTCAGGTTCGAAAAGCGGATCCCGAACGCCATCGTCGCCCAGCTATAGACCGCGGTGAGCAGCACGAGTGCGATGGCCCAGACGATCAGGAGGTTTTCGTGCCCCGCGAGCCAATAGCCCCAGTCGGAGCCGTACATCTGATAGTCGAGCGGCCCGCCGCTCATCAGGATGAAAGGCGGATAGCAGACAAGCGCCGCGACCCACGCCATGCCATAGGGGTTGGCGGTGCGGATATGCGCGTCGAGCGGTTTCAAAGTCAGGATATAGCCGACCGTCGCGATATGGACGTCGATCAAATAGAGGAAATTGATCGTCCAGATCCCGGTCTTGTACGGATTGGCCAGGATTTCGCTCAGCGGCACCGTGACCAGCGCCGAAAAATTGCCCGGCACGATCGACAGCATGAAGGCGGTGAAAAAGCCCTTCACCGCCCATGCGCGCAGATGATGGCCGATGGCCTTGCCGTCGACCGGCTGGCCGGGCGCAATCAGCCAGCGGCCGAAGGCGTAGCACCCGTCGCGCGGTTCAATCATGCGGCGGTCGAGCCACAACATATAGGGCACCGAGGCGAGCAGCAGCCACGGAGCGACGGTTTCGAGCAAATTCATCGAAAAGGCGTAATTGCCCTCCCAATAATAGCGCATCGTCGCATAGATCAGCGCGATCAGCCCCCAGGTCGCCCACATTCCGGCGAGCTTGGTCAGGCTGATGTCGAGCGTCTCGCGCCACGGACGGCGCTGCGTCCAGTCGATCCCGGTCGACGGATTGCGATGCACCTTGTCGACGAAGATCGACCACAAAACCATCGGTCCGCCACAGGCAAGCACACTCGCGATCGCCGAATTCGGCCCGTTCATCGCCCCCCGCGTCCCCCAGTCGATACCGAGGAAGGTCGCAATGTCGGGCGCGAAGCGCGCGATAAGCAAATAACTCACCAGACCGGCGAGCCCGACGATACCCACCCCGGCGCTGACGGCCGAACGCGGCCGGACGCCCGTCGGGGCGATCGGAGCGCTTGCCGATTCGTGCGCGTCGGATGATGCAGATTTCGCCATGATATTCACCCGCTTAGCGTTACCCGAAAATGGTAAGCAAGCCGTCAATCGCATTTTCCGATTCGCGGGCGTTTTCCTGCCAAAATGGCGGCGTTCCGACCGTTTGACACCGTTCACCGCACGAAAATTTCGACTCGGCCCGAGTCGCCCTCCAAAGATTCGCGCCCGTGCAACCGGCCTGATACAGCGCGCATCAATCGGGGCGGAGGGCTCCAATAAAACACAAGATGGGGTCGCCACTTGTCATCGAGAACAACGGGTCTGCGCGATTTGCGCCAGCGTTTTTCTGCGCTGTTTCAGGACCATGAAATCTTCGTCCGCACGCACGGCCATGTCCGTTTCGTGCGCGTCAGCGCCATTTGGCAAAAGCGCGTCGCGCTGATCGCCGGCATCGTTCTGCTCGCATGGGCCGGCGCGACGCTCGCCGTGCTCGTCAACCAGCTGCTCAGCTCGGGTGAGCGCGCCGCGGTCGCGCAGCAACAGGCCGCCGCCGCCGCGTCCGAAGCGCGCATCGCCAAATATCGCGACAATGTCGCCGAAACCGCCGCCGACCTCGAAGACCGGCAGGAACAGCTCGAGGAATGGTCCAAGGTCCATTTCGGCGTCGAGCCCGCAGCGGTGACACCCGAACCCCACACCGGCGCCGCGGCGCCGGCCGCCGAACAGGCGCCGCAGAAAACCAGCGCGCTGATCGACCCGAACCTGCCGCCCGAAGCACAGGTCCTTGCCCGTCTCGAAGCGCGCCAGGAAGATTTCGCGACGCGTCTGCTCACCGCGGTCAACGAACGCGCGGCGAAGGCCGAAGGCGCCGTCGCCAAGCTCGGCATGAACCCTGCCGCGCTCGTCCGCAACGCCGCGGCCGGCCGCGGTGGTCCGTTCATCCCCTATCGCGGCGGCAAGGGCCGCGCGAGTTCGCTCGGCAAGTCGTTCGCCGCGCTCGAAAGCGCGCTGTTCCGCATGGAAGTGCTCGAACGCACGCTCGTTGCTCTGCCCTCGGGCAAGCCCGCGAATGTGCTGATGCTCTCGTCGAGCTACGGTTATCGCAGCGATCCCTTTACCGGCGCCGGCGCGATGCACTCGGGGCTCGATTTCCCCGGCCCGCTCGGCTCGCCGATCCTCGCCGCCGCCCCCGGCCGCGTCGTCTATGTCGGGCAGAAGTCGGGTTACGGCAATGTCGTCGAGGTCGATCACGGTCAGGGCATCCTGACCCGCTACGCCCACTTGTCGGGCTTTACCTCGACCGTTGGCGCGCAGGTTGCCGCAGGGCAGCAGATCGCCAAAATGGGCTCGACCGGCCGTTCGACCGGAAGCCACCTGCATTTCGAAGTCCGTTTGAATGGCGTCGCGGTCAACCCGCGCCGCTTCCTGGAGGCCAAAGCCGATGTTCTCGAAGTCAAAGACGACGCCCGACAGCGAGTCGGTTCCGTCGCTGCCGTCCGTGATGCCCGCTAAGATGGCAACGGGCGCGCGTCATACGACCTTTTCGATCCTCGGATCGGACGTCGTCGTCACCGGCAATGTCGCCGCCAGCGTCGACCTGCACGTCGACGGCAAGATCGAGGGCGACCTGAAATGCGCCAACCTGGTCCAGGGCGAGGCGAGCGAGATCAAGGGCTCGGTGGTCGCCGAGACGGCGAAGATCGCGGGCCTGCTCGACGGTGCGATCGAGGCCAAGACGCTGATCGTCCACGCCACCGCGCGGATCACCGGCGATGTGACCTATGAAAACATCACGATCGAAAATGGCGGCAAGGTCGAAGGCAAGCTGAGCCACCGCCGACACGGCGCCGCGGCGGCAAAGGCGCCGCCGCCGCTCGAAGTCGTCTCCAACTAAACCGATTCCGGTGGGGCCGCGTCCATGCGGCCTTCACTTCGATATCGCAACCTCGCGGGCGGACGCGCGTCCCGGCATGTCATAATGCCGCTGGACGACCACCTTGTTGCGGCCGCCGCGCTTGGCATCATAGAGCGCCTCGTCTGCGAGCCGGTATAATTGCTGGAAATCGCAAGCCGGCCGCACCTCGGCAACCCCGACGCTGGCTGTGACCAGCCGCTCGCCGACCGTCTCGCTGTGGTCGCACGCCGCGATCCCGCGCCGGATGCTTTCGGCGAAACGTCCGAGGATGATCCCTTCCATCCCGATCGTCAGCAACCCAAACTCCTCGCCGCCGAGCCGCGCGACGGTACACATCGGCCCCTCCCAGCGCTCGATCCGGCGTGCGATACCGCACAGCACCACATCGCCCGCATCATGCCCATAGATATCGTTGATCGACTTGAAACGGTCGATGTCGACGAGCAGCAGCGCCGCGGGCAGATTGTCCGCATGTGCGCGTTCGAGCAACGGCGTGACGCTTTCGACAAAGCCGCGGCGGTTGGGCAGGCCGGTCAGTGGATCGCGCCGCGCGAGTTGCTGCGCCTGCGCTGCGGCGCTGCGTGCATGGTCGCGTTCGATGCGCAGATGGCCGAGCCGCCGCGTCGCCGCCGCCGCCAGCCAAAGCGCCTGCCAGGTCGCGGCAACCAGCACGAGCAGCTTCGATCCGCCGCCCCAGAAACCGTCCTCGACATCGACGACATGGATGCCGGCCAGCACCGCCATCGGCAGCCCCCACGCCGCGAGGAAATCGCGCGCTTCGACCGATCCGCGTCGCCATGCCCAGCCAAGATAGACGGTCACCGCCGCCAGATCGGCAAGGACGACCAGCCCCAGCACGTCGCCCAAGAGTCCCAGGCTGCTGCCGCGTATCAGCGCCAACGGGATGCCGGCGAGCCCGACGCCGAGCCCAAGGATGAGCGTGCCGGCGCGAAGCCACTTCGGCACCCGTCCGCGGTCGACCGCCGTCGCCGCGCTGACCGTCGCGAGCGCGATGGCGAGGCAGGCAAGGAAGGTGCAGATTTGCGTCGTCACCGTCCCGGCCAATCCGGGGACGAGCGCAAGGTGGATCTGCGACCAGAGCGCGCCCCACAGCAGCATCGTGCCCGACCAGGCCGCCTGCCACGCCAGATATTGGCGGCGCACAGCAAAGGCGAGCGACAGGCTGTAGATGCAGCTGATGAGCAGCAGCGTGAGCGCCGCACCGATGACTGCCGCCATGCCCGCCGACTGCATCGCCGCCTCGGCTTTCGGGATGAGCCGCGCGTGGATGAATTGGTGGCCGGACAGGCGATCGAAGCGCATTGTCACCGCGGTCAACGCCGCGCCGCGCTCGGGCGCTTCGAACAGGATCTGCCCGCCGGTGCGCCAATGCGATCCATAATCGCCTGCCCGCACCTGCTGCCAGCGCGTCGTGCCGTCGGCGTAGGAAAAGGCGACGGCGAGCCGGTCGAAACGCGACTGATGGACCATCAGCGTGACATCGCCGCGCCGGGCGCCCGGCCCCTCAAGCGGCGCGCGCAGCCAGAGGCTGCCCTGCTGATAATCCGCGGGCGATCCGCTGCACGAAAAGCGAAGCGTGGGCAGGCTGCTATCGCGCGCCGCGACACCGGTCTGCGCATGGCAAAGGTCGCGATCGACGTCGAGCGTCCCCGCCGCTGCCGGTCCCGCCCACATCGCGAGCATAAGGACGGCAAAGCCAAGCCCCAGCCGGCCGCACAGGTGCGCCAGAAGATGTGCCGCCGCGATCATCCCTACCCCATCGCATCAATATGTTCGGAAATGTTTACCACCATCGGGAGGGTCGCGCGAATCTAAGGCCGGCCGACGCGCATCCGAACCGCGATCCGATCGCCGAGGCCCACGGCTTCGGACCGCTGGACCGCGACCTTGATCGGCAGCAGATAGGTGCCGTCGCGCGGGAAAAGCGAGGTAACGAACGCCGTTTCCCCGACGGTCGCGACCACGGGCACGACGCCCCAGCCATAGCTCTCTGTCATCGCGGCGTAGCGGACGGCACCGACATGTTCGCCCGGAACCGGCGCGAAAAGAAAGGGCGCCGGCCCGCGCCATTCGATGATCTCCGCCTCGAAGACGATCTCCTCCATCAGTTCCTCGGCGCCTGCCGCCGATAGCTGAGCGCTTCGGCGATATGGATGCGCCCAACCGCGTCGCTGCCCGCCAGATCGGCGATCGTCCGCGCGACGCGCAATATCCGCGTGTAGCCGCGCGCCGACAGCCGCATCGCCTCGGCCGCCTGCGCGAGCAGTTTGCGCCCCGCCTCGTCGGGGGTCGCGACCGCTTCGAGCAGCTCGCCGTCGATCTCGGCATTGGTCCGCGCCTTGCGCGCCGCATAGCGTGTCGTCTGCGCCGCGCGCGCCGCCGCGACGCGCGCCGCGACTTCGGCGCTGCCCTCGGCGGGCGGCGGCAGGACGAGGTCGGCTGTGAATCCCAATAGATAGTCAGACTTGAACATGGGCCGGCGGTCCAATCTCGGGGAAGTCAGCCGGAATCTGGCAGAAGCTAGCTAGACTAGTTACTAAAAAAGGAGAAGAATATGCGACCAGTTTTAGAGCCAGAATGGCCGCTAAGGTACGATAAGTTAGGAATGATGGTGCTTTCAGAGCAATTTGAGCAACGGAAAATCGAAAGCACTTATGGCTCGTTCAGAAGCTTCGTACCACTGCCGACAGCGAGCGGCCCTCAATGGACCGAGTCGGAACTCGAAACCGAGCTTTTGGAGCAGCTCGCTTTTTCTCCATTGGTTTACGACCTCATCACACAGCCGATCATTTATTACACCCTCGACGGCGAAAGTCGGCGTTACACCCCCGACATTGCTGTCCAACTGAACGGCACGAGCGACGACCTCCCCCAGAGGTACTTGATTGAGGTGAAGCGACAACAGGAGCTTCTTCAAGACCCGGACAAGCACCGCGTGCGATTTGAGGTCGGCCGTGCCTGTGCAGAGCAAATGGGCGCCGTGTTCCGCATTATGGACGAAACGCAGATACGAAGCCCCTATCTACAGAACGCTCGTCTGCTGTCTCGGTATCGGAGGCTCGAGCTTACCGAGGAAGAGTATCTCGGCATGGACGTGATCTACGCCGCCATGCCTCTGTCGATCGGTCAGGCGATCAAGGTTCTCGGTCGTGAGGGGTTTGCCGAACCAGACGCACGTCACATCCTCGAATTTGCAATTGCCGGAAATATGATCGACGCCGATCTCACCGTCGCACTAACCGATCAGACGATAATCACGAACCGAGGCGACAGGCGCTTTTTCGTGCGTAAAGATCCTGTCCTCCGGCGCTTGCATGACGCGCCGGATCGGTGAACAATAAAGGAACAGCAACCTTATACACCTAGATGAAGGGTACCCGAGATGGCGATGATTGAAACGCGGAAGGGTGCCAAAATCGTTTATGGTGGCCAGATAATGAAGGTTGTTGGCGCCCGCGACTTGGACGTCCTTACTCTGCTTAGCCCCGACGGCGAATATTTTGACGCCACATTAGCCGATCTTCAGAGCGAGGCTGAAGGCACCCCATCCAAAAAGGTCGTCGTCGACACAATCAGGCAGTCGAAGGTCCCTGCATACGTTCAAGCCTTTAGACATCTTCTGGGCCGAGACCGCAACACCCGAGAGACCGTCGCAAAAGCGGGGGAGGCCGTCGGCATCTCCCTCGCGTCCGCCTACAAGGTCCTCGAACGGTACCGACAATCAGGCAATGTAGACGAACTGCCACCCCCAACGCGGCCTGGCGGCAAAGGCAAATCGCGCCTCAAAGACAAAGCCACCGAAGAAATAATCCAGAAGGCCATCGATGAATTGCTGCTCACGCGGCGCAACGGCTCGACGCGCAATTTCTACAAGGTGACGAAACGCCGCCTAGAAAAGGCCGGCAAACGAGTGTCGCAAGGCACGCTGCGGCTACGCGTTGCAAAAATCCCTGCCAACAAATGGAACAAGGCACGGAAAGGCTTCAACGAGGCCAAGCGGACCGATGATCCGATTGCGGGTGAATATCCCGATATCAAAGCACCTCTCGACGTCGTGCAAATCGATCACTGGCGAGCCGATATTGAAATCGTTTCAGAGGACCGCTTAACCGTCATCGGCCGCGTCTGGATCACGCTCGCGATCGATATCTACTCGCGCATGGTCTTTGGCATGCACGTCTCTCTCGACCCGCCGAGTACGACGACGATGGGTCTCTGCATGATTAACGGTATGCTGCGAAAAGACGCTGTTGCCGAGCGTTACGGGTTGAAGTGGGATAATCCCATCGCCGGTCCGATCGGGCGCCTGGAAGCAGACAACGCCGGCGAATTCACCGGGAACGCGCTTCAAGCTTCCGCAGACCATTTCAACTTTCGACTGAAATGGCGGCCTCTGGGCGCGCCCCAATATGGCGGCCACATCGAGCGTCTGAACGGCAATCTCGCTCAAAGCTTCAAGGATCTCCCGGGCGCAACCGGATCGACTGCCGTCGAACGCAAATTGTTGCGCCCCGAAGTCACCGCGGCCTTTACGCTTGAAGACCTGACGCGGCACGTGTGGCTGCTGATCGATGGGTATCACAACGACGTTCACACCGGCATCGGCTCAACGCCGCTGGAGAAATATCGAAGCTATTTCTTCGGACCAGAGGGCCAAAAACGACGCTTGCCCCCAGTCTATGTCGACAATATCGATTTCCGCCGGCAGTGGTATCCGCTCGAAACACGCACGCTGCAGCGGTACGGCATTCGTATCGACTATCTCGATTACTACAGCGACGAACTGAGGCAGCTGGTCAAAAATCGGAAGAAGGGAGAACGCTTCCTTGTGCGGCGCAATCCCTTCGACGTTCGGGAAGTACACTTCTATCATCCCGGGCGCGACGAATGGATAATCGTGCCAGCGCGACAGATTGGCTATCCCGTAGCCAGCATTTTCGAGCAGCAACAAGCCAAGAAAGAAGCGCTGAAACGCAAGCGTAAGCCCACCCCCGAGTTGCTCGCAAACATCATCGATGAGCAGCATCGCAACATCGAAGAAGCCGTCAAAAAGACGAAAACGGCCCAGCGATACGCCGCGCGGCGGCAAGACCATAAGAGGCTTCGCGACGAACAAAGTTCACTACCCGATAGCAAAGCGTTGCCGAAAATTGAGCTCGCAGGCGGTCAGAGCGCAAACAGGGCTCGTGAGCAGGTTCCGGCGTCGGAACGCCAGCCGGTCAATCTCGTACCCTCCCAAAAGGACGATCTTGCGGCAATTTTGGCGAGCATCGATGATAACGATATCGAGGATATGTTTGTATGACCGACCTACTCGCCAACCCGAAGCTACGGCCTGAACTGCAAACCTTTCTTGCCATAGAAGGCCGGGAACGCCTCTACGCCTGCTGGGACCGCATCTGGGTGCCGACACCATCGACCAAAGAAGCATTTCTCGCGCTTCAGGATTGCATGGCCTCTGCGCCTTCGTCGAAGCCACGGGGATTGGTCATCACCGGTGATGCGGACACCGGCAAGAGCCGAACGATGAAGGCGTTCCTCGACAAATATCCGCCGACGCTGAACCCCGAAACGGAATATGCACAGCACCCAGTGATTTATCTGCTCGCGCCAGACAACCCGAGCCGGACCGCTGTTCTGAAAAAGATACTCGAAGCGCTTGGACACCCGCTGCTCTACAATGCCTCGGAAGAGGATTTGCATAACCATACCGTGCGCATGCTGAAACGCTGCGGGGTCGGCACTGTGATGATCGATGAGATCGGAGATATTCAGCGCGATTACATGAGCGCCAAGGTTCTCGAGTTTCTCCGCTTTCTCAAAAATTTGATCAATGAAGTCGGACGGCCATTCGTGGTCGGCGGCACACCCGTGATACTCGACCTGCTTGCGGGCGATCAGATCAGCGGCCGGCTCAACACCGTTATCCGGCTCAAACCTTTTACCCTCGCCGACTTCACGAAAATTTTGCTGGCGTTCGAACGCGTTTTGCCTTTGCGGCGCGAATCCAATTTTCGATCTGACCCCGAGCTCATTGAGGCTTTGTACAGGAGCAGCGGCGGATACATCGGCCGCCTCTCTTACTTGCTCCACGATGCCTGCCAGGTCGCAATCGAAGATGGCGTGGAGCGTATCACTTTCCCCGTTGTCGATCGGGTAAAGGATCGAAGCATAGCAGCGGTCGGCCGACGCGCGGCATGATGAGGTGTCTCCGTCCTTTCCGCAGCGCTATGGAAGCGGAACTGCGTGGCCATATCGGCCGCGACCGCTTGAGGATGAGCTCCTTACCTCCTACCTGATGAGGGTAGCGACAGGCCTTGACCTCAAGCCCGCCCGCTTACTGAGCGCGATATGGGGATCGAGCCGCTCACTGCTGAACCAAGATCTTGATAATTACGCGCCTGCCCACGTTGCCCAGCGTGTCGCGGAAGGCGCAAATATTGGAATTTGCGAAATCTACAGCATGACGCTTGCGGGTTATGCCGAGACCTTGTTTCTCAATCATAACGTTGGCGGGCGTAACGCCTGGATTTTACCTACGACCATCAAATCCAACGACCGCCGACGGCGAGGACTCCAATATTGTCCACGATGCCTAGCGACTGACCGGCAGCCCTATTTCAGACGTCGCTGGAGACTCGCTCTTATTACAGCTTGTACCAAGCACGGCGTGCTTTTGCGGGATCGCTGCCCTTCTTGCTGCGAAGCCGTTCATCCGCACCGGGCGCCGTCGGTGACGCTATGCTTCCGGTGCGGTGAAAGCTTGTGTGCGCCATCAATAGCTGCGTCTTGCCATGACCATCTTGCGTGGATCCTGGAACAAGAACGAATCTTAGACCGAGGCTGGGCAATGCTCGCTGGCGAACCGATCCGTGCCCATATCTATTTTGCGATCGTGAGGCAGATTGCAGCGCTCCTCGTCAATGGTCCCCGCGCGCCGGCACTCAGGGCGGTGGTCGCCGACAATCTTGGCGGGGATGACACTCCGTTTGAGAAAATCACGCCCCGGCAGCCAATCGAATATCTTGACGTGAAAGAGCGCCATCGACTGTTCCAGATGGTTTATGCACTCGTCCGATCATGGCCCAGTAATTTCGTGATGGCATGCCAAGAGGCAGGAATCCACAGGTCATACGCTATTAAAGATATGCGGGATCCTCCTCACGTCTATGAACAGATGACGCGCAAGTACCTGGATGCGACGCCCTATTACCCCTCGGAACGCGAGGTGGCTGCGGCGGCGGCTTGGCTACGGCGCGTCAAGGGCTACGCAAGCTACTCGGACTTGTGTTCGCTGTGTGGTGAGAGTCGAGCGCTCGTCTATCAGCATATGGACTATCAGCGCATCCCAAGCCGCCCCTCAAAATGGCGAACTCAAGTTCGAAGCAAGCTATCGAACGCTGGATAGGATCGCTTGTTCGACGCGACTTCGTATCAGGTCAGCGTAGGACGAGCCCATTTTCCAAACTTTAGGATGCCGGCGTACTGCGTGTATTGCGAAACCAGCGAGCTTTGTCGCTGCACTGCCCCATCGGATGCCATTGCGCTCCGCATCGCGGATTGTTGCCAAGTCGTATTCAGCAACGGGCCGCGTCATTGTCGGCACTAAAATTCCTAGACTTCGCCGATCCCCAGTCCCCGTTCCGCTATCCACTAGAAGAATATGGCGCCCGCGAACGTTCAGACCTACCAGGATCCCTTCGCGATCGAAATCGAACGCTCCGGCCGTCGCTCCCGGGAGATACAAGCCGCTTTTAGGGTATGGCGTCACTTTCCATCCCATACTCGCTGCGGCGGCTTCGATCGCAGTCATTGTGACGCGAAGAGAATCCGCTCGGTATTGATCCACCCGCGGCCCATTGCCGCCGCTTGAAATGCGCCGGACTTCGACGCGGCCAACCTCGCTGTCGCCGCCGGCGGTTCGGCTGGCTGTCGAGACTTCAGCCTCAGAACTTTTCGCGCCAGCAATTGTGGACGTTGCAGGCCGCGGCGGGCCGCCTTTGCTAAAATAGTCGATCGAAATTGTGTTCGCCCCGACGATGTCGAGGGGCATGGATGTCAGCTCACCTGGCCGCTTGGATGCAGTTGGCGGACGTCCCGTCGTGAGCAACAGAGTTGGCGCACTGACAGCTCGCAAACGGCCCCTCGGGGGTGGCGCCCTATCCGGACGATCTTCCGAACCTGATCCTAGGTGGTGAACTTCGATCCGGCGAAATGGCAGCCCCAGATCGAGCTCAAGAATGCGAGTCACCAAGAACCGCTTGAACCCATCAACACGCTCAAACCATGTGCCTTCAATCTTAAGTCCCACTTCCCCGGCAAATGGCCAGTCGACGACCAAATGCCCAGACCCGCCATTCCGAAAATCTGGCTGGACAATCAGCTGCTGCAACACAGAATCGTGCAGCCTCATGATTTCAGGTTTCGAAATCATCGCCGCAAGGATGAGCGCCTCGTCATCAGTTGGGCGCCTCCAGCAAACCAACCTGATCGTGCCATCTTCCAGAACGGCCGATTTGCTACGGTCAATGAGCCCTCGATCCAATGCAAACGGCTCACGCAGACCATCCAAAAGCTGCAGAAGAAAGCGGCCGCTTACTCCAAACATTGCGCGAACTAACTCAGCATAAGGCAGCAAAACCTTGCGCGGGCCGTTGTATTGCGTCGCTGCTGAACTCTCCCGCTCGAGCAGGAAGCAGGGCGCAAGTCCGGAGGAGCGACTTGGAAGAAAACGCGAGTCTTCACGGCGCTGCTCGCAACCAAGTCCAATCCGTTCTTTGCCAACAGCGCGAAAGCTCCCGCGATGTTCTTCGGCGGTCGCCGTTCCCGTATGGCGCCCCCGCTCCCATCGAGACCCAACTGCAAGCAAGTCAAGCTGGCCGCACCCCACCCACCGTTTATGAAGGTGCACGTCGGGATCGAAAGAAGATTCATCCGTCAAAGATAGCAATTCGACCTCAACTTCAGCCTCGAGCGCAACCCCGGATTGCCGTCGAATCTTTCCAAGCCCGATTATCTCTACCTCGCCAGGAAGATTTCGAAACGGTGCGATTACAAGTGATTTCGCGGCCACAATTCTTCCTAAATTTAGACGCGCTCGGTAGCGCTTACGCCGCGCGGTCGAGTAACTTGCGTTCGTAACCATGGAGAGACGTACTCGTTTCCCCTTCGCTCTTCCGCTGCCGTGCACGCGCCATTTAGAGTCCAATGCTTCGAGATAGGAAGCGAAACGAAGTGCTAGCTTTTTCGGTCCGCCATCATTTTCCTATGCGCGGAAGTTCCTTCACAGGCGACTCCAATTGATACTGCAGAGCCATTCCTGATCGTAGTAATGCTGTTGGAACCATTCCACCTCGCGCTTTGGCCAACTTCTTCCTGTCCCCATGGTGGGTGAGCGCCAGAACGCCCTCCGAGTTTCGATCGGACGCGCGCGTATCTTAGGCCGCGTGGATAAATTGGTGACGGCTGGCTTTCGCGCGCGTGGAGCGTGGCTTGGTGCTCTATTACGCCCGCCTGTCCCCCGCCATATTTGTTGGCCTTCTAGGCCTCTCGCGGGGTGGGAAAGGGCTGCGGCACCGAGCGATGGCAGGCCGAAAGCGTAGGTTAGCTGCCATCGCCGGCTTCGTCGATTAATCTTTGCACCGCGGCGATAGGCGTTTCGTCCTCCAGTTTAATCGTTTCCCCGCATCCCTGACATTCGATCGTCCGGCCAAGTCGCAGGATGCGATAGGCGACTCTCAGTTCTCGGCCACAGACGGGGCAGTCAGTGATGCGTGGATGTCGTCCAGTTCATTCGCCATGACGAGACAATACGCCTTTCAGGACGTCACGCACATCAAAAACCCCGCTAACCGAAGCCAGCGGGGCGAGTCGGATTGCCTTGCGCCCTGTAGAGAAACAGGAGGATGGGGCGCCGTCGGGAAACGCCTGAGTGTTCCCCGTCAGCACCAATGGCACAGATTTGAGGTTGTGATTTAAGGAGGATTTGGGCTTCGTCGTAGTGACGAAGGAACGAAGATGAAGCCCAAATCCTCCAATGCAAAAT
>SCNS01000040.1 GCA_005503215.1 Sphingomonadaceae bacterium 3R27C6
GAATATCGGCGCTTGCAACACCGCAAGCTCGCCGCTTAAAATCCAGCCCCTGACGAGGCCCGCACTCCGCTAATTTACGCCGCGAGTTGTGCCAAATGTTCTGACGACGGACAGATTATTAAAAGTTGTGGCAGACAGGCATGTGAAAGTCGGGGCAGGACAGGCGGCTTTCGCGGCCCCCGGTATCATGAAAGCCGCTCCGTCGTTCCGATACCCTGGATGCTCTGGAAGTACGTTTAACGACGTTAATCCGCCCTCCGACCGTAAGTAGAAGACGTCGTTTTGAAGCAAGATTTCATCCGCGGTTCCGTAATAGCCGGCGAGGTAGACGCCCAAGTTCTGCGGCGTGGATGTCTGTGGAAAAAACGCATTAGGTCCGGGAGTAAAGCTGCCATCCACATTGAATGTATAGCGAATGGTGGCCGTCGTTCCGGGGCCGGTCACAACACCATTTACGGCGTACAGAGAGAGGGCGGCCGCGAACGCGAGGCCTCCGGTGGGTGGTGGCGACGACAAGTTGGATGTCGTCTCGATTTTATTGAGCCAAGGACCAGTTTCCGAACGCGCAGACGTCCAAAACCTTGCAACATCTCCTGATTCGGATGAAACGAGGTTTGTAGAGGTCGTGTACTCGGACGATGTCGCAATTGCCTGGTACTCACCCTCTTTGGCGTAGGTGATGGCATAACCGCCAATTAATTCAGCGCCGTAGGCCGAATTAATGTCTACCGCGAATGAAGCCGCCAGAAGAGCGGGAGCGAAAGCAAGTAAGCATAGCTTCATGGACGAATCCCCCTGCGGATTGTACCCAATGCTGAATTAACTATCACATGCGCGATCGACCGGCAAACTTGAACAGCAGGTCTAGTGTGGGAGGCGTCATCTTCCAGGCATGATGAAGCCCGTGATCTTGTCGCTCACTATTTCGATCCAGGTGGCCGCTAGCCGATGGTTGACGTTGCTGAAGCTGGCCAGAGGAATCTAACGAGAACAACAAAATAACCCAGTGAAACGAAGTCCTTCCGGCATGTGACATTTAGGCGTCCTCATCTTGCTCGGGGAAAGCGGGCCGACGGATCAAGCGGACTGACCCGAATGGGACATGGTGAACGCAGAATCTTCCCAACCTATGTTAAGTTGAGATGCTGTAAGGTTTACAGGCAATTGACTCTCTCGCGCCCATCTATAATCGTCGCGCTACTCCGATCTCCGGACAGCGACCCGAAGGAGATCAGGTGGGGGACTTCTTTCGGCTTCTCGGAGGCGCTGAAAGTTGGGAGGGGCCTTGTCGAAAGACAGGCCCTTTTTCGTTCTAATATTATCATCGCTCCAGGTAATGCGCGCTGTGCGTGTCGACGTCCCCGAACAACCCGACTGCGCTCGACCCCTTTAAGACACTCAAAGCCGGCAAACTGATCGGCAGTTGCTGTTCTTCTGTCGGTCTCTGCCGGTACGCTCGAGCTCGGACCAAGCATGAGAGTGGGCGCGGATGCAGGAGCATCTGCATTGCCGAAAGATCGCGCGATCGACGGGACGAAACCGTCCCGGTTTGCGACAAACTGCCGCCAATGTTGTAGGAGTTGGACTCGCTACCGCATCCAGATCGGCATATCCTGCCTGCGGCTGGTCCGCGCCCGTGGTCGAAAGCGGGTGCCTAAGAGCAAAACGATGTGGCAGATTTCGGACTAGGAATTTGGTCGCGCTCGCCAGCCACTAATAGGAACAGCCACGCCTACGCCCCCTGCCTGATACGATGGCGTTTTAGCGGCCGGTGATAGCTCACGGTCGGTCACTGCGACGGAGCGCAGGCATATGCTTGGCCTATCAACCCCGCGAGAGGCGTGGAAAGGTCGGCTCTAATCCCACGCGGGAAATTGGTCCTGCGACGGCTAAAGCATGTCGAGGAGATCGATATGGTGCTTCTTTCTAAGCGACCTTAGGCCCAGTGTTTGAGCGCGCCCTTATCTTGCAGGTTCAAGATGAGGGGAACCAATGTCGCGTTCCAGGCCTCGATCTGTTCGACCGAAGCCGGTTCAGCTCCCGCGTCCGCCAGTTCGGCTCCGCGAACGGTGATGCGGCGCTGTAGCTCGTCGGTCAGATCGTTCTCACGCTGAATTGCGTCGAACGTCTGGATCTCGATGCCTTCACATTCGACAATCCATTGCATTGTTTGAACGAACGCCCAAGACCGAGCCCGGTGCTCGTCGAGCAAAGCCTTGTCCGTCGGATCATCGCTATTGATGAGGAAGTCGAGCCACGCGGTCATCGGATGGGCGGTCCCAAGAGCGACGAGTTGACCAGTGCCGCCTTGTCAGGCGTGCCCGTCAGCATGACGAATTTCATAGCATATCCCCCACACTTACCATTCGAACGTAACGGCAAGAAACCGGTCCGCATCGTTGAGTGGCCGTTAGTCCGCCTCGTTCCCCCTTTGAAACTCCGCTGGCAGACTGAAGGGGGATGCGATCAATATCAACGAAAAATGGCAGAAAACCGCGAAAAAATGTTGCGGGCCCTACCAGTGGCTTTTCAATGACTTAACCGCTGGGAAACCATGAACTAGACATCTGCCCATCGTTTTTTTGCTCGTTCGTGAGTTTGAAGAGAGACTCTGTTTCAGGTCGGGATGAATTTGTTGGCAAAATCCCGCAGTTTTTCGGGATCCGGATCAAAGCCAGGCGCGATCGCCGCTTTGCGTCGAGCGGCCACCGCCCTCGCCAGGCTATACTGGCATCGCAAACGAGTTTGTCGCGTCGACGCTGACCACTTCAGCTTCGCGCCCGCGCAAGAAAGCAGAAGGCAGCGGCACGGCGGCTGCTCAGATCGACCGATCCAATGCAAGTTGGCCAAAGTGGCGCGGATTCAGCCACGCGGGGAATGATGTGCCGTCATGAATTGATTCATTAAAGGCTGAATGTGCTGTCAAAATCGGGCTCTTGGGAGCGATTTTCAGCGGTGCGCGAAGGGGAGGGGGAAAGAAGTCGAACCAGTTTGGGATTCCTCCCACTTTCCCGCGCTGGACAGGGAAAAATATTTCTGACATCGATTGCTCATAGGCATCTTTATAGGCCCCTTCGTCTAGCGGTCAGGACGCGGCCCTCTCACGGCTGAAACACGGGTTCGATTCCCGTAGGGGTCACCATCGTTCATCCGATCGCGCTCGCTGGAAGCCGGGGCAGGCGCCAAGCAAGCGAGGCTGCCGACCAGTCTCCGCCAGGTGGGGCGGGCGGATCGCTGCCGGCGCAAGCGAGAAAACTCCCACACCACAAGATCGGCCGATGCACCCACACGACCCACGGCGGTGTATGGTGCCGCGGCCGGACCCACATCAAAGCGATCAAATTGATGAATGTTTGCGTCCGTCGCCGGACGACTAGATTTTCGCCGAGCGCTCGTAACCCGACCGTTCGCCGACATTAGACCGAGCTTCCGGCAAAAAGGCCGCGCCAGTGGACGCGCGGCCTTCCGGCATTTTCATGCAGCCCCCTGGCGTCTTTTGGTCGGTTAAAGTCGCCAAAGTTGGCGCAATCCTATCCAGAATGGCAGGATCGTCAATTAGCCTAACGGATAGTGCCGATCATTCTGAAACGGCTTCGCCTCTTCAGTTGATCGTCCGGCAACGCGCTGATTTTGGCTTCGCATCTCGCGGCTGCTGGCTTCGACGCGACCGCATTCGCGGTTGTTCCTCAGCGCCTTCGCGGGCGATCGTCTTTAGCCAATCGATCTCGGTTCTGATATCAGGATTTCATGATTTGCGCTGGGAGCTGCCCGTTACAAGGCCATCAAGTTCAAGGCGCGGTCGAAACGAGCCAAGGGTGGACGCTGATATGCATGCGGCCGAAGTGCCCCATTCTTGGTCATTTTAGTGTTTTGGTTATTCCCTCATGCTATCGGCGGCTCATGGAGATTCCGCGCGACGCCATCTACTTTGATCAACTTGCCCGCGTCGCACGGGTCAAGGCCGCTGAATGCGGAGATCCGGTTCTTGCCATCCGGCTTCGAGAGCAGGCGATCAAACATGAGCGAACCGCTCGGAAGCTTCGCAGGGCGGAATCACCTTCCTAGATTGCTGTGTCGCGCGGCCCAAAAAGGCCGCGCCAGTGGAGCACGGCCTTTCCGGCATATGCATGCAGCCCTCCTTGCCTCGCCGGGGGGAACGTGAGTCGCAGGGCAAGTGAAGATTGACCCGAAATGGGGCAATCGTCAACGCTCGCCAAATTCTGATATCCGCTGGAGTTGGTGATACACCGTCGCCCGCCGGCTATCGTAGCGAACAATGCGCGACTGATCGTCTGACGTTGGCGCCTACCCGGTCGGGTTCGCTAAACTGTGCGGAGCCGGCGCCTGGAGTTCGCTGCGCTGCGGGTGGAGAAAACGAGCGGCCCCCGAGACGAGGGCTGGACCAAAAGTTTGTATCTATCCCAAGCTTATAGCGAACGTCTTCGATCCGTGTATCGGATAACCGGCCCCTGGCAGTCTCGACGGGGGATTGGAAACGGGTCGGTCCGGCCCCTCACGCGTCGAAGGCTAACGGCTCTGGCCATGCTGACTTGATGTCAACTCGCGCGTCGCAACACCGCCCTGTCTCTTTCGACAGCGACCGTCATCAGGTCACCTAAAACCGCCCATGGCGATCAGGCACCAACGCGCAACCTCCCGGCCAGTTACAGCCGCGGACGAGGCACCGGAGCCGAGCGAAAGCGGTGTCTTTGAAACCTATGTTAAGTTAGGATGCCGTAAGGGCAATTAGCAGTTGACTCCCGTTCGTCCGTCGATAATCGTGACGCCACTCCGATCTCCAATGCGACCCTAAGGAGATCAGGTGGGGGACGGTCTTCGGTGTCTCCAAATCCATCGAAAACCGGGAGGGGCCTTGTCGAAAGACAGGCCCTTTTCCGTAATCGGGCGATCACCCACTTCAGGTCATCGAGACATTTTCCGGGCTGTAGAATATGCGCTTCCGTCCCCGGTCCCCCGCGTACCGGCGGGCGTTTGATTGTCGCCGAGCAACAGGGCAGTGGTGGCGGTACGGTCGACCGCTTCTGAAAAAAGATAACCTTGGCCGAGCAAGCAGCCCGCAGAAATCAATTCCCGGACCTGTTCTTCCGTTTCAATGCCTTCCGCGATAACCCGCATCTCGAGCTTGCCGGCAATCTGGATCAGGCCCTCGACGATCGCCATCCCGGCATCTCCCGGTGCAAGCCGCGCGATGAAGCTCTTGTCTATCTTGAGAATATCGACGGGAACGGTCAAAAGATGCGTGAGCGAGGCATAGCCCGTACCGAAATCGTCGAGCGCAACGCGCAGACCCTTGGCTCGAAGCGCCTCGACAGCCCGTTGAACGATCCGGTCGCCTGCACCCATATATACGGTTTCGGTGACCTCCAGGACAACGTGCTTCAACGGCACGCCCTCCTTCTCGAAAGCGTCCGCCAGCAGGCGGTCTAGCCTTCCGCCATGCATGTCCGCCGAAGATATGTTGATACCGACGTGTTGGAAGGCGATGCCCATGTCGAGCCATGCGCGAACGTCCGCTGCGACGAGTTCGATCATGCGCGCTGTCATCGCCACCGCGACATGCACATCCTTTGTCGCTTCCTGGAAGTCGGCTGCGGAAATGACCCGATCGCCAATCCGCATTCGGCACAAGGCTTCGAGCCCCACGATCTCGCGCGTATCGAGCCGCACGACCGGCTGATAATAAGCGTCAATCCGGTGCTCGCGAAGCGCTGCGTCGACGTCGCGGATGTCGCCGAGACGGCGCGTGATGTTTGTGCCGAGGCCCGGCCAATAACGCACATAGCCGCCGCGGCCCGTCTCCTTCGCGTGATAAAGCGCAAAATCGGCGTTTTGACGGACCCTTTCTGCGACCCGGTCTCCGAAGGAGAGTGCGGCTCCGCCGATCGTCGCGCGCGGCACGATGACATGCGCTCCGCATTCGGCGGGCTCGGCGAGCGCGGCGAGGATCTGCTCGGCGGTGCGATCAAGATCTGTCGAGGAGACCGCCGATTGAATAACCGCGGCGAATTCGTCGCCGCCGATGCGAAAGCTTGCGTTCGGTGCCACCGCTTTCGCAATCCTTTCGCCAGCGATCGTCAGAAGGCAATCGCCCGCATGATGGCCGAAGGTGTCGTTCGCGACTTTGAGATTGTCGAGATCGATGACAAGCAAGGCCCAGTCGCCCGGTACGCCACAATCCAATGACCCGAGCGCAGCATTGAACGCCGCTCGATTGGGAAGCCCGGTAAGGGCATCTGTTAACGCGCGCTGCTGGTGGGCTTCCATGCGTTGCTCGCGTTCAAGCGCGATCGCGCACAGATGAACGCATTGCCTGACAATTTCCCGCTCAAGCTCCGTAGGTCCCCGGCATTCGCGGTAGTAAAAGGCGAAAGTACCTACCGCTTCACCGGTTGCATCCAGTATCGGACTTGACCAGCATGCCCTCAAGCCGAGCGGCAGAGCGAGATGTTTATAGTCGGCCCAGCGCGAGTCCGTCTCGATATCGGTGACGGTCACTTCGGACCGAAGATAGACCGCTGTCCCGCACGATCCGGCGGATGGGCCTGGTTCGATGCCATCGAGGGCGGCGGAATAGCGAGAGGGAAGGCTAGGGCCTGCCAGCGGATGTATGATTCCGGCACCGTCGATCGTGAGCACCGAGCAGATGGCGTCGGGAATGAGCATCTCCGCTTCGATGCACAACCGCGTGGAAATATTTGCCAATGAGTCGCCCTTGGCGATCATTTCGAGAATGATGTTCTGAAGTTTTAACATCGTTTCCTCATGCGCCGCACCAGCAACGAACATGACCCGGACCAAGCTTAGCACAATAGCTTGAACCGCGGAGCTTAAGTTTGGGTCGTCCAATTCGAACGCTTTGCGGTGGCCAGAATAGGAGAGGCCACTTCATCACCTGGATATTCAAGTCGCGCCACTGTCGATCAGTTGACCGGCGGTGTCCGCAATCGGCGCGTTCACGTCGCCTCCGTATCCGTGGCTGGAGAGAGACCTCGGCAGATGCGAAATCCGTCGAGAAGCTCGTGGGCCCGCGGCTGTTAGATACAACGTCCCGAATATGCTGCCCGAAAGTGCGCGGCAACGAACTGGCGTCCCTGCAAGCTCACGGAGATTTGACCTCTGACTTGCCGCCTCGAGCAAAGCGGCCATGTCTAGTCTATAAACTGGTTGAAGATTTTGCCCGGGAGAGATTTCATGAAAATTCGCCGGCGACGTGGCAGCATCTTGGTTCCTACCCCGGGCCGTCAGCGGCTGAAACATCCCGGCAAATTCAATTGTGCCACCAACCACGCGGGCGTGGCCAGGGCTGTGCAAGAACGAAGGATTGGATCTCTATGGTAGCCGACTTCGCTCGTCGGATTCGACGGAAGGAAGATTGCCTCGTTATTCAGTCGTCCGGTTCGATCTCGTGAAGCGTCCCGCTGTTAAGCCGAGTTAGTGGGCTTTCGGCTTCAGCTGGCACATTGCGCGTCGAAGCCGGCGGACGGCGCGGAATGTCTTTCCAGTCCCACCAGCTATCGGAATATTTTTTGTAATTTACTCTCGGATCGTACAGAGGATCGGCCGCAAAATCCAGATCGGCGGCTTCGCTCGCTCCCATCGAATTCAGAAGCTCGAACGCCGCGACATACGCATCGCGACGGGCGCTTGTTAAAGCGATCTTGCTGTTGAGAAATTCTTGCTCCGCGTTGAGTACATCAAGGATACTGCGAGCGCCGACCGTTTGCTCGAACTTGACGCTCTCCAAGGCTTTTCCGCTCGAAGTAACTGCGGATTCGTTTGCAGAGATAGCACTTGTGGCGCTGCGCCAGATGGAAAAAGCGGTTCGGGTGTCTGCCACCACAAGCCGTTCGACGGCAATGGCCTCCTCGATATATTGCGACCTGATTTCTTCATTGAGACGCGTACGCGCGCTCGCAGCGCCTCCCTGAAACAAGGGAATCCGTACCGTCAGTCCCGCCGCGATGTTCGTTTCGCTGTTGGGTGTGGTTCCTGAAGGAAGGCCCGATGCGCTGTTTGCTGTCCCAAGCGCGTTGTCGTTGTCGACCGTGCCAACGACGGAAAGCGTGGGCAACCTTGCCGCTCTTGAAACGGCTACGTCATAATCCGCCGCCCGGGCGCGAGCCGCGAATGCCACGATGTCGGCGTTGTCAGCCAAGGCCGTTTGCACTGCAAGTTCGGAACTCAAGGGCAGCGGCGGCAACGCAGGCAGTGGTTCGAGGTCGCCCGCTCGAGCTCCCACAATCCGTTCGAAATTCTCCTCCGATGCTTGCAGCCGTCCTTCCGACGTTGCGAGATTGCTCTTGGCCACCTCAAGCCGGGTTTCGGACTGCGCCACGTCGGTCAGGGTAAGGTCCCTGACGCCGAACCGGTCACGGGTAGACTCTAGGTTCATCGCCAGGATCCTGACCTGAGACTGGTTCAGCTCGCGGATCTCGCGATCGCGTAGCACGTCCGCATATGCTGCGACGGCATCGGTCAAAATGTCGCCTTCGGTGGCGCGCAGCTCGGCGCGCCCGGCAATCACGCGCGTCCGTGCGGCTCGAGTGGCGTTCCGAATTCGTCCGCCGGCAAAAACAATCTTCGAGAAATCGACAGTGGAGCGCAAATTTCTCCCACGCGCTCCGAGGGCCCTCGTGGTGTGAAGATCTTGGGTGAAGGTTGAACCCGCGAATATTTGCGGATTTCCGGCAGACTGTTCCAAGGCGACGAGATTGTCGAGCCCGCGCAGCTCAGCGCGCCGTGCCATCAGAGTGGGATTGGTTTGATAGGTGTTCGACAGGGCCTGCCGTAACGACCGCACTTGCGCCCCGCTCGACAGAAGGGGAAGATCCGGCTCGTCCATCGACCGCGGTCCGCTACCGCCAGCAACCGTCTCTATGGGCCGCTGTACAACGGACAAAATTTCGGTTGTAGCGGGTTCGTCCCGCCCTTCAGCATTGGGCATCGTCGCCGGGTCATCTTGCGCATCGCCATCCGCTTGCGCACGGGAGCGCAGGTTGAACGTCGGAGCCGATGGTCGGCATGCGGGACACGCCGCCGGGGCAATAGTTACAGCGTCATATATTGCATCGGAGCCCCGTTCTAGAGCGGCCCTTGCCGTACCCGATGGATTGTCCGCCTGTCTTGCCGCAACCGGTTCGAAAGCCGGTTTCGACCATCCTTCCATCGAGAGAGTGTCATGCACCGGAGGGGCAGGCGGATAGGATGTCTCACTGGTTCGTACCGTGATGTTCAAGCCAATCACTTCATCGATGGACGTTGTGCTGGCCAAGACGCCGCGTCTTGGGTCCGCCGGTCGGTAAGACGGAGGCGTGACGATCGGCCCGTCGACGGCATGTCCCACGGTCCGCGCATGAGCCGTTAGCAGAAAGTCGCCAGCGTTGCGCGACGTGCCAGCTATCTTCGCAAACTCGGCAAAGCTCATCTCTCCGACGGACTCGGCGGGATGGATCGTTGCGACGGTTTGCGTGACAGAGAGGCAAGAGCAGGCTGCCGTCGCTGCCTTCAGCCAGGACCAGGGCATCAATGTACGAATTCCCGGAACGAGCGCATCTCAATTGGGACTGCCATAATAGGTCCAATATTGAAGTTGTACTTCGAGTCTCGGATTGCTCGCCGCGTCTGGCGTGCTTGACGATGACGAAGCATTTAAAATTGTCGTCATCGTCAGCCCGATCAGTGCCTTCCGGAATCCTCCACGGGTAGCACAGCCAGCTTCCGGCCGAACGGCAGGGCGTCCAGCATGATCGTCATTCCTTTCGCATTTTTTCGCTGGAAGGCCACGCCAACCTTGACGAAAATATCCTTGCCTCCGCCCTCGCGCTCTCTGATCGAAAACACTTCAAAGTCGGGTCCAGCACCTTCACTCATAGCAATTTACTCCAGAATAATAGTGGCTTCTTATACAGAAATTCTGCGCGTTTCGTACGCAGGGTCAAATATCGACACGGAGATTTGCTGTTTCAACAGCCGATCAGCCGAAGTGTTAATTGTCGCCAATCGTACCATGAGGGTTGTCGGCACCTACCGGCCGTCTACATCTTGCAAGGCGACGACATTGCCTGCAGGAATGAGAGTTATCTTTTTCTCCGTCAGTATGCCGTTGCTGAGCGTGAAGCGTTTCGATGTATCGAAATTCTTCAGGGGGAGGCGTGTCAAAATTATCAGGATGCCTCCACGTTTCAAAAAGCGCGTGATTTTTCCTTTGAGTTCATTTCCGAGCCCGCTGCGGAACGTGGCATCTGGCTCGTCGAGGATCAGCACTTTCGGATCCGGGTAAAAGGCGCGCGCCAGGGCGAGTTGATGGCGCTCGCCTTTTGAAAAGATGCTGCCGATTGCGTCGAGACGCGTGGCATAGCCTTCTGGAAGGGAAATGATGCGCTTGTGAATGCCCGCAAACTGCGCTGCCTTGATCAGGCGCTGTTCGTCCGGCTCAATTTCAAGCCCGGTTATATTCTCCTCGATCGAGCCCGCAAAGAAGTCGACACGCTGCGCTACATACCCGAATGTGCCGGCAGCATCGTTGATCGAGAGGCGCTCGATATCGACATTTTCAAGTAGAATTTTGCCGTTGGCGCGCTGGAACCGCCCGATCAGGGTTTCGGCCAGCACGGTCTTGCCTGCACCGGCACCGCCGACGATCGAGACCGATGATCCAGGGGGGATCGTCAAATTTACGTTGTTCAGCAGCAGGTTTTTTGTGACCGGACAGCGAGCCCTGACCTGGGCCAGGTGCAGGCTTGTTTTGCCGCTTACCGGCGCGGTCGGCGGTTGCTGTGCGCCGAGTATCTTGTCCAGGTTCCTCCAGTTCGATTTTACCTCGCCTATGTCGGACACTTCCTTCATGAAACGTTCGGTCGGGCCATGCACGAGGCGGGCCAGACGCATACAGGCCACCATCGAGCCGATCGTCATTTCCCCTGAAATCGTCAGATACGCACCCGCTGCCAAAACGGTGTAGGGCAGGAAACGAGAAATGTGGCGCGACAGGATCGAGAACCACGCATTCCAGTCGTTCGCCTCCACAGACGCATCGCGGGATCGCCGGCGGGCCAGCACCCATCTTTTGTTGAAGGCCGCAGTCATCTGGTGCGACTCGATGACATGCGGTGACCGCGCCAGCGTCTCCTTGAGCTCGGAGACCCTGTTGCTTGCTTCGGAGTGACGCTCCTCACGAGAATTGTCGAGGGAGTCCTTTATCGCGCGGACAAGCACCACCACCGCGATCCCCGCCAGCACAATCCAACCGACGAATGGGCTGATTATAAAGACCGCAACCAAGAACAATGGCGACCAGAAAAAATCGAGCATTGTGACCAGTGAGCCGGAATGGAAAAAGCTTCTGAGCTGATCCACTTCGTAGAGTCCGGCAGCGGGTCTTCCCTTGGATCGGTCCAAATAGGCGCCGCGGTCGGAAGCGCCGAATATCTTGTCTTCGACCCGCTCTTGGAACCGCGCCCCGAAGCGAGCCAATATTCGCCTTCTCGAATAGTCTATGAGCGCCATGAAGGCATAGACCATGACCAGCAATATCAGCAGCGAAACGAGGGTAGGAATGGACCGAGAGGGCAGGACCCTGTCAAAAATCACGATCATGAAAAGCGGACCGATCAGCCTGAGCAATCCGTAGATGAGGCTCAGGAACACCGGAAAATACACGAGGTATCGAAGGTCGTGAAATATCCCGCGTAGCACGCTCGATTTTCTAGTCGTAGCCAAGGCCCCACTCCCACAGCTAGGCGTTTAAGTGATGCTCGGCGCTATTTCTTCACTTGGTTGACGTTGAAAGAAATGATGATGCGGTCGGCCGCCCTGCCGATCTCTTTCGAGAGGTTCGACGCCACGCCGTGGTAGAGCCACGCGGGGAATATGATCATCCGCCCTGGAACTGGCTTGAAGTTTGCCTTTGTCCAGCACTCGCGCGGGCGCTTTTTCTTCGTCTCATACTTCGGCTGGTTCATCACCAGCGCTGTGCGCGGATCGGTAAATTCGATGTTGCCGGCATTCTCAGGCGCTTGGACGTAATACACGCCGCTCCAGAGGCTGTTTGGGTGGCAATGGGCGCGATTTCCGTTCCCGGGAGGATTGATGATCGACCACATCGAAGTGACTTTGAGAACATGGTCCTTCGAGTAGCTCAAATCGTCCGATATCCGGGCCAACGCCGAATTAATCTCTGCCAAGATCGCAGCATAGTCGGAATTCTTGTGCAAATTCGTTGCGCTGTGCCAGCTGCCAAGCTCAGCGGTGTTCGACTTGTTGTGCGTACGCCCGCTGTCGCGCTCGGCATATATCAAATCGAGTAACGTCTTGTTGAGATCGTTGCATTGCTGCAGATCGTTCTGAAATATAAGGGTTGGAAAATGCGGCTTCTGGATGAAGCCTTCCGTTGCGGCAACCGGCTTGCTCTTGCTGGCCGGTTTCGGCGCGTCAGCCACCACTGTCGCAAGGGCCACGTTCCCTGCTGTCATAACCTATCTCCCCACGCAATTAACTTCGTAAGAAAACGCTGCGAGGGATCGGAAAGTCAGGGGAACCGGGTGGCCACCATCCTTCGCCGATTTCTCGTGCGTGCAGATTATTGTGTTTTTGGCGGCCCTCCGTACATATGGCTCGCCAAAAATCTGGAAGTCAACAAAGATTTGCAGGCCGTCGATCCGGAGAGCGGTGCCGTGTCAATGTGGAACGTGAGCGAAACAAATTCTTTATCTCTCGTTGCTGCTGGCGCAAGTTGGCCATTCGGGCGGAGTCGGCATAAGCAAGACCATATGCACCGTTGGCGACTCGGGTTTTGAGTGACTAGGTTTCCTGTGGGGAGGAGGCGCGCGTGAAGGATTTTTCGAAGCACCGCCATATGCTTGGCTTGGATAAGGTGGCGCAGCAGGAAATTACAGGGGGGGCGAGGCCGACGCGCTTTCCGATCCTGGCTTGCGGGGACGTTTTGCGATCATCCCTTAACGCGTGGCGGTTGCGCAGGACGCACGCTGCGGCGCCAGCATAAGGTTTCTCTCACATGAACTCTCAGATCGACACCGATCGCCGCTCCTGGACCGTTCGCAAGCCGCTCGTGATCGGTATCTTGGCGATCGTCGGGTTGTTCGGCGGCGTATTTGCCTGGGCTGCCACATCTGCCATTTCAGGCGCCGTTCTGGGAAAGGGGAAGGTGGAGGCATCGGGTAACCGGTTTGCTGTTCAACACCCGGTTGGCGGCATCGCTGCGGAGATACTCGTTAAAAACGGTGACCGGGTGAAGAGCGGCGATGTCGTCTTGCGACTCGACGATCCCGTGCTGCATTCGGAGCTGGAAGCAGTTGAGAGTGAGCTCTACGAACTTCTCGCCAACGAAGCGCGTCTGGAAGCCGAAGTCGAAAATCGCAGGACCCTGACGTTCCATCCTATTTTGCAAGCAGCAGCGATCGAAAACCCATCCGTAAATGTCCTCATCCGCCAGCAGCAACGGCAATTGGATTCGCATTTTAATTCGCTCAGTACGCAATTATCGCTGGTGCGCACCAAAAGAACGCAGACCTCCGAGGAGGCTGGAGGTGTTCATGCAGCACTTGCGGCCAAGCGTGAGGAGCTCGCACTTCTGAGCGAGGAACTGGCGAGCGCGCAGGAGAATATGGAAAAGGGGTACGTCACCAGGTCCGTGGTCACAACCTTGCAACGGGAAGTGATCAAGGCGAGGGGGGAGGCGGCAACGCTCGCAGCAAAAATCGCTGAACTGCGCGGCAAAGATTCCGAGCAACGACTCGAAACCTATGCCGCGCCCCTGGAGTCACGCGAGGAAAGCGCGGACAGGCTCAATCAGTCAAGGCAGCAGTCAGCGACGTTGATTGCGAAGCGGAGTGCACTCCTTGCTCAACTTGCCAAGCTGGACGTTAAAGCGCCGGTGAGCGGCATGGTCTTCGATTCGCAGCTGCTTGGCCCACGTTCTGTCGTCGAGGCGGCAAAGCCACTTATGTATGTTGTGCCGAGCAACGCGCCCCATCTGGCGATCGTTCGGATCGAGGCCAACGATATCGAGCAAGTCCACGTCGGCCAACCGGTAGGATTAAGGTTCACTACGTTCAATCAACGATCGACACCGATCATTGATGGTCGGGTATCAGCCATATCCGCGGACGTCTTTCGCGACGAAAAAACTCAGACCTTCTACTATTTTGTAGACATCAAGTTGATCGATGGCCAGCTCAGGAAGCTTGGTGGTGTCCAGTTGATGCCAGGGATGCCCGTCGAAGCGTTCATCAGAACCGATCAGCGCTCCCCTGCAAGCTATATCATTAAGCCAGTGGAAGATTTTTTCACTAAGGCCTTTCGCGATTGACCCGCGCCTCCCTTGTTGGGCTCAAGAAATACCGTTTGGTCCTCCCAGTCGGGGAGGCCTGCTATGCAAAGGGCCTAACAGATTGAGTTTGAATCCACCGACGCGCAGTGCCTTGTCGAATTCATCGAACACGCGGATCTTCTTCAATCATGTTCAGGCAGATCTTCGATGATCCTCACGCAGTGCATACTGCAAGTTGTGGGTATTCCTGATACGACCACGCCGTCGAAGCCGCCGGTTCGCCGCCAATACGGCGAAACGCGTTGCGGATAGAAGCTGCGGGCGCCGCAACCTCAAACCATAGTTCCACAGCGGTGCCGACCGCCAGGGCAGCCTATCTGAAAATGGTATCAAAGGTCCGAGAATCGAACGGTACTTCAGATCCCGCTGACGCGCCGCAAGGATCCTCTTCCCGATTTATGAGTGACATCCGCCTGGTCTGTTAACCAGAAGCATTTCCAAAGCGTCGAGCAACGAACGATTTGTTAAAATTCCCTCGCTTCGGTGCCCCAATTTTGGACGAGGCTTTCACGGGGCTTGTCGCATATTCTAATTGATATAACCCGTCAAGAGTGTCGGCGGTCGGGATCGAGCGCCATAGCTGTCGTGATATCAAGAGGGGAATTTCACCATGACCAGCATTAACCATATCGGTGCGGAGGTCTGCCCCGATCCTTTGGACGAATTCCTCCAGACTTTGGATCCGGCCGACATGTTTGCGCCGATCAGCTTCATCGACGACCCCGATAGCGAGGGTCAAGACGAGGACGATGAGAATAACGAAAGCAATGAAGGCGACGAAGACGATGAGGACGATGAGGACGACGAAGACGACGAGGGCGATGAGGCCGATGAAAATGATGAAGGCGACGAGGACGACGAAAGCGATGAGCTAGACGAAAACGACGAGGGCAACGAAGGCGACGAAGCCAACGAAGCTGACGAAGACGACGAGAATGACGAGGGTGACGAAGGCAACGAGTCCGATGAAGAGGATGAGGGCGACGAGGGCGACGAGGGCAATGAAGCTGACGAGGGTGACGAGAGCACCCTGGACGATGGCGACGAAGACAATGAGGACGACGAGAACAACGAAGGCGACGAAAACAACGAGGGCAATGAGGACAACGAGAACGACGAGGGGAACGAAAACGACGAAAACGACGAGCGCGACGAGAACAACGAAGATGACGAGAGTGACGAGAATGATGAGGGCGACGAGCAGAACGAGGGCGACGAGGCCGATGAGGATGATGAGGACGATGAGGACGACGAATCCGACGAGGGTGATGAGCACGACGAGCATGACGAGAATAACGAAGGCGACGAAGGCGACGAAGGCGGCGCCGGCGGCCAGAACGAGGACAATGAGAATAATGAGGACGACGAGGGCGATGAGGACAATGAAGCCGACGAAGATGATGAGTCGGATGAGGGCGACGAGGACAACGAGGGCGATGAACCCAGCGGCAACGACGAAGGCGACGAGAATGACGAAGGCGACGAAGCCGATGAGGATGATGAGGCCGACGAGAATGACGAGAATGACGAGGGCGACGAGAACGACGAAGACAATGAGGACAATGAGGGCGACGAGGCCAATAATCAGGGTGATGAGGACGATGAACTCGATGAGAATGACGAGGACGACGAGAATGACGAAGGCGACGAGTCTGACGAGAATGATGAGGGCGACGAGGATGACGAGGGCGACGAGTCAGATGAGAATGATGAGGGCGACGAGGACGACGAGAATGATGAGAACGACGAAGACGATGAGGATGACGAAGATGACGAGGCAGACGAGGACAATGAGGACGACGAAGGTGACGAAGCTGATGAAGGCGTAGAGGGCGACGAGAACGACGAAGACGATGAGGCGGACGAAGGGGTTGAAGACGACGAGGGCGATGAGGACGACGAAGCCAACGAGGCAGATGAGGGCAATGAGAACGATGAAGGCGACGAGGATAACGACGGAGACGAAGGCAACGAGGGCGACGAGAATGACGAGAATGACGAGAATGACGAGAATGATGAGGCTGATGAGGGGGATGAAGACGACGAAGGCGACGAAGGCGACGAGGATGATGAGGCCGACGAGGGCGACGAAGACGATGAACTGAACGAGGATGATGAGGGGGATGAAGACGACGAAGGCGACGAGGATGATGAAGCCGACGAGGGCGACGAAGATGATGAGCTGAACGAGGATGATGAGGGGGATGAAGACGACGAAGGCGACGAGGATGACGAAGCCGACGAGGGCGACGAAGACGATGAGCTGAACGAGGATGATGAAGGGGATGAAGACGACGAAGGCGACGAGGA
>SCNS01000041.1 GCA_005503215.1 Sphingomonadaceae bacterium 3R27C6
GCGACGAAGCGGCGCGGCGCAGCGCGGGGCTGGGCGCGACGCGGACCGCGACGTCGTCGACGCGCGCGGCGAGCAACGGCCGCTTGTCACCGACGGTGAAGGGCGCACGCGCCGCTTCGTCGCTCGTCAGCGTCGCCGATCCGGTGAAGGTCGCGACCGAACAGGCGCCGGGGATCAGCAGCGCCGCGGCGATACGCGGCTGCGCGATGATGTTGCGGAAACTGTCGGTGCGGCGGTTGCCGGGGCGGTCGGGGAACCACAGCGCGTCGCCGTCGGTCCGGACCATCAGCCCCGCCGGATCGCCCTTGGGACTAAGGTCGGCGGCGCCCTTCGGGTCGATCGTCGCGAGCGCCATGAAACGGCTCGCCGCGACGAACGCATCGGCCTCGGCCGATGCGCCTTCATCGGGCGCGGCCTTCCAGAACTCCGAGCGGATCAGCGCCTTGGCGCAATGGACATAACATTCCTCGACCGCGATCCGCGCCACGCCGTCGGCGCTCTCGACGCGGCCGTTGACGCGCAACGTCTCGCCGATCCCGGGGAGCAGGAACAGCGAGCCGAACCCCCCGCCGGGGCGGAGCAGGGCAGGATCGTCGAAAAGCTCGAGCGGGATCGAAAGCGCTGCCGCGTCGCCGCTTGCGAAACCCCGCGCCCCGCCCGCGAGCGTGATGCCGATGTCGGCTTCGTCGCCAATGCCCGCGAACATCAGCGGCGAGGCGGCGAGCCAGCGCAGCGCGGTCGCGTCGAGATGGTCGATCACCTTCAGGTCGATCGCGGGCGGCGCCTTGCCCACCACGGCTTCGAGTGCGGCGATGCTGTCGATAGCGGTCACGGCGTCTCCCTTCGCTCAGGGCCCGCATCATGGCGTTGTTGCGATTTATTCGCAATAAGTTTCGCCGCCGCGCTTTTGTTCGCAAGGACTTGAGCTTGTGCCAAGCGCCACTAGGTTGGATGCCTGATTGGGAAAGGGATGGGATATTGACCGAAAGCCGCGAGGGCACACGTCGCAAGAACATCTGGTCGCGCGCAAGCGAGATGGCCGCCGAGGCGCCGCCCGAGCGCAACCGCTACGTCGATTTCCTCCGCGCGCTGTCGATCCTCGCGGTTGTCGTCGGTCACTGGCTCGTCGCCGCGCCCTATATGAAGGACGGCGCGGTCGAGGGTGGGCATCTGCTCGGCATATTGCCGTGGACGCAGTGGCTGACCTGGGGATTCCAGGTGATGCCGCTCTTCTTCCTCGTCGGCGGTTTCTCGAACGGCATGTCGTGGGCGGCGACGCTGCGCAAGGGCGGCAGTTATGAAAGCTGGTACAGCGGGCGGCTGCAACGGCTGATCAACCCGGTATTGCCTTTGTTCCTGATCTGGACGCTCGTCGCGATGTTCGGGACGCTCGCGGGGATCGAGCGCGGCATCGTCGCGATGGCGGCGCAGCTCGCGCTGATCCCCGTGTGGTTCCTGTCGGATTACCTGATGGTCGCGGCGGTCGTGCCGCTGACGTGGAAGGCATGGAAGCGCTGGGGTTTCGCCTCCTTCTGGGCGCTCGTCGCGGGCGCGGTGGCGATCGATATCGCGGCGCTGCGCTTCGACGTCCCCTACGTCAATTTCCTCAACTTCGCCTTCGTCTGGCTCGCGATCCACCAGCTCGGCTTTGCGTGGAGCGAGGGGCGGCTGGCGCCGGGCAGGGCGCTTCTATGGGGCATCGGCGGGCTGGCCGCGCTCGCGCTGCTCGTCGGTCTCGGACCCTATCCGGTCGCGATGATCGGCGTCCCGGGAAGCGGCCTCAGCAACTCGATGCCGCCGACGCTCGCGCTGCTGGCGCTCGGCATCGCGCAGGCGGGCTTCGCGCTCGCGCTCGAACCCGCGGGGCGGCGGATGCTCGACAATATCCGCCTCTGGACCAGCGTCGTGCTCGTCAACGGCATGATCATGACAATCTACCTCTGGCACCTCACCGCTTTCGTGCTCGTGATGGTCGCGGCGTGGCTCCTCGGCGGGATCGGGCTCGACGTCGCGCCCGGCAGCGCTTCATGGTGGCTCGCACGCCCGGTCTGGTTCATCCTCTACATCGCCGCGCTCTTCCCGCTGATCACGCTCTTCGCCCGCTACGAACGCGCGAGCAAGGACAGCGGCGAGGTGCCGCACTGGCGCCTGATTACCGGGCTGCTGCTGATCTGCGCCGGCCTCGGCGCCACCGCCGCGATCAGCATCGCAAGCCCGCTCGGCGTGACGGGCGTGCGCCTCTGGCTCGTCGCGCTGCCTTTCGTGGGCGCGGCCATTGCGCAATTCGGTCCCGTGCATCGGCTGACGCGGTCGCGGGCCTGATGCACGGAGGCGGGTCTAGCGTCGGCTGTTTTGGGGTGGTGAGCGGACGTTGCTCTCTCTTTTTCGTCATCCCCGCGAAGGCGGGGATCCCGCTTGGCGACGGTGAAGAAAAAAGCGGGATTCCCGCCTTCGCGGGAATGACGGGGTTCGGTCGTCAGCTGCCTTCCTACGAACCAACACCCAAAAGAAAACCGGCGCGGATCGCTCCGCGCCGGGTTCCCTCGGTAAACTTGTGAAGCGTTACGCGTCAGGCGACGCGGCGCACTTCATTGCCTTCGTCGTCGATGTCGCGAAGGACATAACCGCGGCCCCAGACCGTCTCGATATAATTTTCGCCGTGGCAGGCGAGCGCGAGTTTCTTGCGCAGCTTGCAGATGAAGACGTCGATGATCTTGAGTTCAGGCTCGTCCATCCCGCCATACAGGTGATTCAGGAACATTTCCTTGGTGAGCGTCGTGCCCTTGCGGAGCGAGAGCAGCTCGAGCATCTGATATTCCTTGCCGGTCAGATGCACGCGCGTCGTGTCGACCTCGACCGTCTTGGTGTCGAGGTTCACCGCCAGCTTGCCCGTCTTGATGACGCTCTGGCTGTGGCCTTTCGACCGGCGGACGACCGCATGGATGCGGGCGACCAGTTCGTCGCGGTGGAACGGCTTGGTGACATAATCGTCGGCGCCAAAGCCGAACGAACGCACCTTCGAATCCATTTCCGAAATGCCCGACAGGATCAGCACCGGCGTCTGCACCTTGGCGGTGCGGAGTTTCTTCAGCACGTCGTAACCGTGCATGTCGGGCAGGTTCAGGTCGAGCAGGATGATGTCGTAATCATAGAGCTTACCCAGGTCCAAGCCTTCCTCACCGAGATCGGTGGTATAGACATTGAAGCCCTCGGTCGTGAGCATCGTATCGATCGCTTTCGCGGTCGTCGGCTCGTCCTCGATCAGCAGTACGCGCATTGGGCACCCCTTTTTCCACGATAATCCCGCGAACCGATCGCATGACCATCAAGGATGTCACCGACCAACCCCCCGTTGCAGGACTGCCGGAACATTAACCACGAAACTAATGAAGGGAAAAGGTTAATTTTGATTTAACCCGCAGAAGTCCGCGAGTCGCGGCCATTTTGCAACAGTCGCTCAGGCCGTTTTTCCTTCATGGTGAAGGGCTATGTCGCGGTCATGTGCCCCGGTGCAGGACATCTTCAGCGTGTCGACCAGATGATCCGAAAGCGCACGCACGCGCGCCGGGCGCAGCCGCGACGGCGGTGACAACAGGTGCAGGTGCGACTGCGGCAACGACCAGTCGGTCAGGATCGGAACCACCGCGCCCGATGCCAGCTCGTCGGCGGCAATGAAGTCGGGCAGCACGGCGATCCCGACCCCCGCGACGACCAGCGGCACCGCGACATCGCCATTGTTCGCGAACAAGGGGCCCGTCGGCAGCACGGTCGCTTCCTCACCCTTGCGGTGGAAATGCAGCGGCAACGCGCGCTGGCGATGGCCGTAGCCGATCAGCCGGTGGCCCGCGAGTTCGAGCGGATGTTTCGGGGTGCCATGCTTCGCCAGATAGGCCGGGCTGGCGATCACCGACGCCGCCACGGGCGCGATCGTCCGCGCGAGCAGGCTCGAATCGGCGAGCGGCGAAATGCGCAGCGTCAGGTCGATGCCTTCGGCGACGGGATCGTTGCGCGCGTCGCTCAGCAGCACCTCGATCTCGACCGCGGGATGCCGTTCGAGAAAGACCGCAAGCGGCGGGCCGAGCACCTTGATCCCGAAGCTCATCGGTGCGGCCAGCCGGATCGGCCCCGCGAGGTCGACGCGGTCGCCGCGCGCCGCTTCGGTGGCCGCGGTCGCCGCCGCGACCATCGCGCGCGCCTCGTCGAGCAGGCCCGCGCCGGCGGTCGACACCGCGACGACGCGCGAGCTTCGGTGGAGCAGGGTGATGCCCAGCGACGCCTCGAGCCGCGTCACCGCTTTCGACACGCTCGCCTTCGACAGCCCGAGCGAGGCCGCGGCGGCGGTAAAGCTGCCGCCATCGGCGACGGCGACGAAACAGGCCCAGCCTTCATAGTCGGGAAGTGCCACGCAATAGCTCCTGAATGGAAACGATGGTTTTTCATCTATGCTATTTTCGAAACGATACATATCCCTATTTTGTCCTCAACGGCAGCGCACCGGCATCGCCGATGTGCGCAACGATTGAGAAGATACGAAAGGACAAGGCCATGATCGACATTCGCAAATTCGACAGCCTCGGCCACGCCAACCACGGCTGGCTCGACGCCCGTCACCATTTCTCGTTCGCCAACTATCACGATCCGAAGCGGATGGGTTGGGGTGCGCTCCGCGTCTGGAACGACGATGCCATCGCGGCGCAGTCGGGTTTCCCCCCGCATCCGCACCGCGACATGGAAATCATCACCTATGTCCGCACCGGCGCGATCACCCACCGCGACAGCATGGGCAACAGCGGCCGCACCGCGGCGGGTGACGTCCAGGTGATGAGCGCCGGCACCGGCGTGACGCACAGCGAGTTCAACCTCGAGGATGAGGAAACGACGCTGTTCCAGATCTGGATCATGCCCGACCGTGACGGCGGCAATCCCGGCTGGGGCGCGCGCCAGTTCCCCAAGGCCGACCGGTCGGGTCAGTTCGTGACGCTGGCAAGCGGGATCGAGGGCGACGAAGCCCTGCCGATCCGCGCCAACGCCCGCGTCGCCGCGGCGACGGTGAATGCCGGTGAGAGCGTCTCTTATGACCTCGAAGCCGGACGCCACGCCTACCTAGTCGCCGCCAAGGGCCGCATCCGTGTCAACGGCACGGACGCCGATCCCCGCGACGGCATCGCGCTCCGAGATGTTGGAACGATCGAGGTCGAAGCGCTCGACGACGCCGAACTGGTGCTCGTGGACAGCCTCTAACCAGCCCCCGGGCCGGCGACGTCCCCCTCCCTGACGGCGGCCCAACCGGTGCCGCGAGTTCCCCGGCTCGCGGCACCCCCTCTCCCCGAAGTGAAACAGGAGTATTTGAGATGACCCATATTCTTCGCATCGACGCCAGCGCCCGCAACGAAGGTTCGACGACGCGCCCGCTCGCCGACCAGCTGGTGAACCGCCTCGTCGAACAGGGTTACGGCGCCACCGTAACCCGCCGCGACCTCAACACCGCACCGCCCGCGCTGCTCACCGAAAACTGGATCGGCGCCAACTTCACCGACGAAGCGGCGCGCAGCGACGAACAAAAGGCCGTGCTGGCGGGCTCGGACGAACTGATCGCCGAACTCGAAGCCGCCGACACGATCGTCATCACCGCGCCGATCTATAATTTCGCGATCCCCGCGTCGCTGAAAGCCTGGGTCGACCTGATCGCCCGCGCGCGCCGGACCTTCCGCTATACCGAGGCCGGTCCCGAAGGGCTGCTGACGGGCAAGCGCGCGTTCATCGTCTTTGCCTCGGGCGGCGTACCGCTGGGCAGCGAAGTCGATTTCGCGAGCGGCTACCTGAAGCATATCCTTGGCTTTGTCGGCATCACCGATGTCACGATCATCGCCGCCGACGGCCATATGATGGACGGCGAAGCGGTCGCTCGCGCCACTTCGGCGATCGGCGAACTGAAGAAGGCGGCCTGAACCGATGCGCCGTCTCCCGAGCCTTTTCCTTTCGCACGGCTCGCCGATGATGGCGCTCGAGCCCAGCCCGGCGCGGACCTTCCTCGCCGGGCTGGGTTCCCAGCTGCCGCGCCCGCGCGCGATCCTTGTCGTGTCGGCGCATCATGACGCCGCCCATCAGGGCGGACGCGCGACCGTCACCGCATCGACTGCACCGCCGACGATCCACGACTTCGGCGGCTTTCCCGAAGAGCTGTTCGCGATGCGCTATCCCGCGCCGGGCGATCCGGTGCTCGCGGCGCGTGTGGTCGAGCTGCTCGCGGGTCACGGCCTGGCCGTCACCGCCGATCCCGAACGCGGGCTCGACCATGGCGCATGGGTGCCGTTCTCGCTGATCTACCCCGACGCCGACATCCCGGTCGTCCAGCTCTCGATCGCCTCGAACGCCTCGCCCGAATGGCATTATGCGCTCGGTCAGGCGCTGACGCCCTTGCGCGACGAGGGCGTGCTGATCGTCGGGTCGGGCAGCATCACGCATAATCTGCGCGCGCTGTTTTCGGGGCGCCTGTCGATCGACGCCCCGGCGCCAGCATGGGTCACCGACTTCACCGACTGGGTTGCCGATCGCATGGCCGTCGGCGCGGCCGATGACGTCCTTCACAGCGTCGAGCGCGCGCCGTACGGCGCCGACAATCACCCGACCCCAGACCATATATTGCCGCTGTTCGTTGCGATGGGCGCGGGCGGGGCATCCTTCAAAGCCGAGCGGCTGCATCACAGCGTTACCTACGGCCTGCTCGCGATGGACGTTTACGCTTTCGACTAGGCAGCGGCGCGCCTATAGCGCGCCATGCTCCTTTCAGATCGTGTTCTCTTCCTCGACGGCGAGGCCCTCGTCATCGACAAGCCTGCGGGCCTTCCCGTCGACGCGCCGCGCGACGGCAGTCTCAGCCTCGAGAATCATCTCGACCTCCTGAAGTTCGGCTTCAAACGCTGGCCGCTTCCCGTCCACCGTCTTGATCGCGACACTTCGGGCTGCCTGCTTCTCGCGCGCAATCCCAAGGCGCACGGCCGCTTCACCCGCGCGTTCGAAAGCCGCGAGGTCGAGAAGCAATATCTCGCGATCGTCGACGGCGTGCCCGACGGCGACGGCGGCACGATCGACCTGCCGCTGTCGAAGGTGTCGACCGCCGAAGATGGCTGGCGCATGGTCGGCGATCCGAAAGGCAAGCCCTCGGTCTCGCATTGGGAAAAGCTCGCGGTCGTCGGCGACCGCAGTCTGCTGCGCTTCCGCCCCGAAACCGGCCGCACACATCAGCTGCGCGTCCACGCGCTCGAAGGGCTCGGTTTCCCGCTAGTCGGCGATCCCGTCTACGGCCGCGGCGGTACGAAAACGCGCACCTTGCTCCACGCCGAACGGCTGGTCGTAAAACGTGACGTCAAGCCGTCCATAATTGCCGAGGCGCCGTTCCCCGACAGCTTCATCGCCTTGGGCTTCGCCGCACCCGAAGGCGCCTCGCCGACCCGTGGCTGACATCCCCGAAAGCGCGATCAGCGAGAAGTTCCTCGCTGGGTCGGGCCCGGGCGGCCAGAACGTCAACAAGGTCGCGACGGCATGCCAGTTGCGCGTCAATATCTATGCGCTGGGCCTCGCCCCCGACGCCTTTCGCCGGCTGAAGCTGCTCGCGGGCAGCAAGCTGACGACCGAGGGCGAGCTCGTGATCCTCGCGCGCCGTTTCCGGACACAGGAAGCGAACCGCGCCGACGCGCGCGCGCGGCTCTCCGAACTGATCGATGCCGCGCTCGTCCGCCCCGAACGCCGCATCAAGACCAAGCCGAGCAAGGCGGCCAAGGCGAAGCGCGTCGACAGCAAGAAAGCGCGCAGTACGGTCAAGGCCGGGCGCGGACGGGTCCGCGGAACCGATTAGCCCCGCGATGACCAGCCTCTACCGCCTCGATGCCCCAGCCAGCACGATCGCCGCGGCGTTCGGCGCCGAGGCCGGCGATGACCCGTGGACCGACGATTATGTCGCCCCGGGCCGCCCCGCGCCGGTAATCGTCAGCGACGGCCGCGGTGGATCGCGGCGCTATTTGCGCCCGAAACTCTGGGGCGTTCCGCCGCCACCGCAGGGTGACCGGCCGGTCACCAGCGTCCGCAACCTTGAAAGCCCGTTCTGGATCGGCACGCTGCGCCATGCCGAACTGCGCTGCCTGATCCCCGCAACCGCCTTTTCCTATTGGTCGGGCGCCGACGGCGCGCGGCGCCAGCACTGGTTCTCGGTGCCGTCGCGGCCAGTCTTCGCCTTTGCCGGGATCCATCGTCAGGGCGATGACTGGCCCTGCTTTGCGGTGCTCACGACCGACGCCAACCGGCTGGTCGCGCACCATCAGCCAAAGGGCATGCCGGTGATCCTTCATCCCGAGGATTATGCCACTTGGCTGAGCGGCGAATGGCGCGCCGCCGTCGCGCTCGCGGTTCCTTATCCCAGCCAGTTGATGGCGGTCGGCGACACCCCGCCGGTGTAGCCGATTTTCACCATATTGCTTCACTTTGAGGTAACCAACGGCGCTCTAAAAGCGGTTCGACCAAGAATGAAATACAGGGACCGAATCCGTGTTGGGGAATCGCACCATCGAAACCAGGAAAGCGCCCACCGCCGGGCGCGGCGCCGAGCGCGCACCCGTGACCGCACGCGCGCGCTTCCGCGAGCCGGGGCTAAACCCCTTCGACGTCGAACTGTTCGACCTGTCGTCGACGGGCTTTCGCATGGTAACGTTTTTCCGGCCGCAGATCGGCAAGCATATCTGGGTGAACCTGCCCGGCCTCCAGCCTTTGGAAGCTGTCGTCCGCCGTGCCGATGGCAATAATTATGGCTGCGAATTCGTCCATCCGCTCCACCCGTCGGTGGCCAAGCATCTGCAGGTAAAGCTGCGCGGCCAGTAAGCCGGCTCAGCTCCCGGGCTTCTCCGACTTTTTCAGGATATGCTTCCACTCAGCGGGCGTCACGCGCCCGACCGACAGCCGCGACTGGCGGATCAGATCCATGTCGGCGAGCTTCGGATCGGCCTTGATTGCCGCCAGCGTCACCGGATTGGCGAGCGCGCGCACCGGCGCCACGCGCACCACGACCCACGGCGAACCCTTTTCGGCGGTCGGATCAGGAAAGCTCTCTTCGGTGATCTCCATGATCCCGACGCATTCCTTGCCGATATTGCTGTGATAGAAAAAGGCCTCGTCGCCGACCTTCATCGCCATCATGTTCAGCTTTGCGGTGTGGTTGCGCACGCCGTCCCAGATGCCGGTGCCGTCCTTGACGAGCTGCTCCCACGCATAGGCGTCGGGTTCGGATTTCATCAGCCAATATTGCTTGCTCATGGGCCGGGGCTTAGCCGAGGCGCGCGCGGGACGAAACCGCCTTTTTCCCTTTAACCGTCGGCGTACAGCGCCTAAATCGCGACTCATGACGCGCCCGACCGGCGCCGCCCCGATCAGATGGACAATAATCGCATGACTGCTGCCGTTCCCGTCATTTCCATGTCGCTCCCCGCCGACCAGTTCGCGAAGGATTTCGGCGCGTCGTTCGAACGCTTCGGTTTCGCGATGATCACCGATCACGGTATCGATCCCGCGTTGATCGACGAAGCGTGGGACAAGGCGAAAGCCTTCTTCGCGTTGCCCGAAGAAACCAAGCGCGCCTATCATATCGCCGGCGGCGGCGGCGCGCGCGGCTACACCCCGTTCGGGACCGAGATCGCCAAGGGCGCGAAGGAAGTCGACCTCAAGGAATTCTGGCACGTCGGCCGCGACCTGCCCGCCGGCCACCGCCTCGCGGCGCAGCAGCCGAACAATGTCTGGCCCGCCGAGGTCGAGGGCTTCCGCACCGCCTATGACAAGCTCTTCGCAGAATTCGACCGCGTCGGCGGCCGCCTGCTGTCAGGGATTGCGCGCTACCTCGGCCTTGCGCCCGATTTTTTCGACGACACCGTCGCCGACGGCAACAGCGTGATGCGTCTGCTCCATTACCCGCCGGTCGAAGCCCCCGCCAAGGGCATCCGCGCCGAGGCGCATGAGGATATCAACACGATCACGCTGCTGCTTGGCGCCGAAGAAGCGGGGCTCGAAATCCTCGACAAGGACGGCAGCTGGCTGCCGGTCTCGCCCCCGCCGGGCGCGATGGCGGTCAACGTCGGCGACATGCTCCAGCGCCTCACCAACAACAAGCTTCCCTCGACCACCCACCGCGTCCGCAACCCCGACGCGGGCCGCGCGAGCGTCGCGCGCTACTCGATGCCCTTCTTCCTGCATTTCCGTTCGGACTATCCGATCGAGACGCTCGAAAGCTGCGTCGACGCCTCGCACCCGAATTTATATCCAACGCCGATTACTGCCGATGAGTATCTGCAAGAACGGCTGCGCGAGATCGGGCTCAAAAAGTAGGCGGGTGACCGCTCTGGGGTGAATTCCCGCCATTCCCAACATTCGTCATTCCCGCGAAAGCGGGAACCCAGAGCGTGCATCGGTTGACCCCGCACTGGGTTCCCGCTTTCGCGGGAATGACGGGTTGTGAGATACCAAGCGTCGCCTTTCGGTCGAACCTGCCTACCGCCCCTCCCAATAATCGAACACCGCCTGCTGCTGCTCGCGAATAAACCGCGCCGCCGCCGCGCCCTCCCACGGCCCGTCATAGCCGAGAAGCAATGCCGTCCCGCCGACCCACCAGCCTTGCCCGGGCAGACGGTCGCTTTCGCGCACCACCAGGACCGCCAGATCGGGTTCGCCGGCCATCGCGCTCAGTCGGTCGACTTCTTCGAGCGTCCGGCACACCGCGCGCATCTTGGGCCGGGTAAAACGGAAACCCAGATCGCCGAGCAGTTCGGAGTAACTGACGCTGCGTCCCTCGCGCGCCGCGTCGATCAGGATCGCGCGGATGCGCGGCGCGTCGCCGAGCGCCGACACATCGGCCGGCCTTTCCGCGCCGCCTAAGCCTTGGTCTTTGGCGGCCATGGAATGAATCCGGAGGTGCGCGCGACATAGGCGGCATAGTCGGGCCGCGTCTTGTGCAGCCCCTTTTCGAGCAGCGCCTTGCCCGACCATTTGGTGAGGGTGAAGGTCAGGAAGACCGGCCCGATCACGCTCATGAGCGCTGGCGCCCAGCCGAGGTCGGCGACGATCAGCCAGATGCCCCACCAGGTCAAAGCGTCGCCGAAATAATTGGGATGGCGCGTGTAGCGCCAGAGGCCCGTGTCGAGCACCTTGCCCTTGTTCGCGGGGTTTTTCCGAAAGGCGTCGAGCTGCGCGTCGCCGATGCTTTCGAATACGATGCCGGCCAGCGCCGCCGCGGCGCCGATCCAGCCGATGATGCCCACGCTCGCGGCCGGGTTGCTCGCGCTCGCCCAGATACCGATCTGCGCGGACAGGCAGGTGATGAAGAGCAAGGGCGCTTGTGTCAGGAAAACCATGACAAGCGCGGTCTTCGCCCAGCTCCACTTCCGCTTCTCCATCGAGAGCGCGAGGATTTTCTTGTAGCGCGGGTCCTCGCCGTGGCTCGTCCAGCGGATCGTCAGATGGATCGCGAGCCGCAGCCCCCATAGCGACGTGAGGCCGAGGAGCAGCTTGCCGTGCGCGCCTTCGGCGCCGACTTGCCACCATGTCCCCCATGCGAGCAGCACCATGCCGAACGCCCAGAAGGCGTCGATGAAGGATACGTCGCGGATCAGCGTCGCGATGCCCCAAAGTAGCAGGATCACACCGAGCAACCCGCCGAAATTGATCGCCAGCAGCAAAAGGGCGTCATTCACGCGCGCATGTCCCGTTCCTCATCGCGGCCGACGATGTCATCGATCGAGCGCGCCTGCCGCTCGGGGAATCGCGCGCTATGGCTCTTATATACCTCAAAAACCTTCATCATGTCGGCGCGAAAGTCGCCCGTCGGCCAGATCAGCGGGCCGAGCCCGCCGGTCTTGGTGCCATAATCCATGAAACCGACGACGAGCGGCACCTTCGCCGCCATCGCGATCTGATAAAAGCCGGTGCGCCATTTCGCCGTCTTGCCGCGTGTGCCTTCGGGCGCGACGGTCAGCATGAATTCGGTGCGGCGCGCGAATTCATCGACCATCTGCTGGACGACATTGCCGCCGCCGCGGCGATCGACCGGAACCCCGCCCATCTGGCGGATAAAGCCGCCGAGCGGCCAGCGGAACAGCGTCAGCTTCGCCATGAAATAGGGTCGGATCTTGAGATCGGCGGTCAGTCCGAGGAAATTGACGAAATCCCAATTGCTCGTGTGCGGCGCCGCGATCAGGATGAAGCGCCGCGCCTCGGGCACCTCGCCCTCGGCTTTCCATCCGCGCATCCGGTACAGCAGAAGCAACAGGTGGCGCACCGCGCGCGCCACCAGCCCCGGCGGGTCGTCATTCATTCGTGTCACGCTTGGTCCTCTCGCTCGGTCCGGATTGCGCGAAAGGCGCACGCCACGCAAGAGGTGCGCGCATCGCGGCTTGCGGCGATGCGGTCTTTCTGCTCCCTTCATCCGCAAAACAGGGGAGAAAATGATGAAGATACTGTCCGCGCTGCTGACGTCCGCCATGCTGCTTGCCGCGCCCGCGATCGCCGCCGAGGCGCAGCCGCGCCCCGACCAGCTCGCCTTCCGCGACCTTTACAAGGAGCTGGTCGAGACGAACACGACGCTGTCGTCGGGCAGCTGCACGCTCGCCGCCGAACGCATGGCGGCCCGGCTGAAGGCGGCGGGCCTTCCGGCCAGCCAGCTCACCCTGTTCGCCACCCCCGAAAATCCCAAGGAAGGCGGCCTTGTCGCTGTCTATCCGGGCACCAGCAAGACCGCGAAGCCGATCCTGCTCGTCGCGCATATCGATGTCGTCGAGGCCAAGCGCGCCGATTGGGAGCGCGATCCGTTCGTCATGGTCGAGGAGAATGGCTATTTCTATGGCCGCGGCACCGCCGACGACAAGGCGCAGGCCGCGGTGTGGGTCGACACGCTGATCCGCTTCCAGCAGGCGGGCTACAAGCCCAAGCGCACCGTCAAGGTCGCGCTGACCTGCGGCGAGGAAACCAATGGCGCGTTCAACGGCGTCGAGTGGCTCGCCGCGAACAAGCGCGACCTGATCGACGCCGAATTTGCGCTCAACGAAGGCGGCGGCGGCGACAGCGATGGGAAGGGCAAGGTGCTCGGCCAGTCTGTGCAGGTCGGCGAAAAGACCTTCGCGAACTTCCGGTTAGAGACGAGAAACCCCGGCGGCCACAGCTCGGCGCCGGTGCCTGAAAATGCGATCTACGAGCTTTCGCGCGCGCTTACCAAGGTTGCGGACTATGATTTCCCGGTCGAGATGACCGACACGACGCGGCGCTTTTTTGCCGAAGCCGGCGCCGCGCGCGGCGACGAGACCGGCAGGGCGATGGCCGCGCTGGCGAAGAACCCCGCCGACAAGGCGGCCGAAGCGATCGTCAACAAGGATCCGTTCCTCCACAGCAATTTGCGCACCACCTGCGTTGCGACCCTGCTAGACGGCGGTCACGCCCCGAACGCACTGCCGCAGCGCGCGGGCGCGAACATCAATTGCCGCATCTTCCCGGGGCACAGCATCGAATCGATCAAGGACGAACTCGCCAAGGTGATCGGCGATCCGGGCGTCACGATCACCCAGCTGCCGCCCAAGCGCCCCGCACCGCCCGCACCGCCGCTCGATCCGAAGATCATCGGGCCGATGCAGGCGCTCGTCGACAAATATTGGCCGGGGCTGAAGGTCATCCCGTCGATGGCGAACGGTTATACGGACGCAACCTTCCTCGGCGCGGCCGGCATCCCGACCTATGGCATTCCCGGCATGTGGGGCGACCCCGACGGCAATGGTGCGCACGGCCTCAACGAACGCATGGAAGTGCGCTCGGTTTATGTCGGCCGCGATTATATGTTCGATCTGGTGAAGGCGTACGCCGACAAGCCTTGACGGGATTTGGCCTTAACCGACGAACGCGCGCTCGATGACAAAGTCGCCGGGCGCGGCGTTCGATCCTTCCTTGAAGCCCAGCGCCTCGAAGCGCGCTTCGAGGTCGCGGATCATCGCCATGCTGCCGCACATCATGATGCGGTCGGTCGCGGGGTCGAAATGCGCCGAGCCGGTCAGCGGGTGGCCGAACAGGCTGCCGCTTTCGATCAGTGCATCAATGCGCCCCTCGGTGCGGAAGGGCTGGCGCGTCACCGTCGGCAGATAATGGAACTGGAGGAGCGCTTGATCCTGCACAAGCGGGTCGCCGGCGAGCTGGCTTTCGAGCTCGTCGCGGAAGGCGAGGTCGCTGACCTGCCGCACGCAATGCACGATCACGATCTGGTTGAAGCGCTCGTAAATGTCGGGGTCGCGCGCGAGGCTGAGGAAGGGTGCGAGCCCCGTCCCGGTAGACAGCATGAACAAACGCCGCCCGGGCAGCAGCGCGTCGGCGACGAGCGTCCCCGTCGGCTTGCGCCCAAGATAAACCGGATCCCCCGGCTGAATCTTCTGGAGCCGCGAGGTCAGCGGTCCGTCGGGGACCTTGATCGACAGGAATTCGAGCTCGTCGGCATAGGCGGGACTCGCGATCGAGTAAGCGCGCAGCAGCGGGCGCCCTTCGCCCGGCAGGCCGATCATCACGAATTCGCCCGAGCGGAAGCGGAAGCTCGGCGGCCGCGTGATCGTGAAGCTGAACAAATGCTCGTTCCAATGGCGCACCGAACGCACCTCCTCGACGGTCAGCGAGGCGGAGGGGGCCAGCTTGGCGGCTTCGGCAATACGGTCACTCATCACTTTGGACTTTCCTGATGTGTCATGGTGCCGGCCGCGAGGGCCGACATATCGAATCCAGTCGCGACCAGCCGGTCGATCGCGGCGCCCATCGCTTTGGCGATCGGGCCGACGCTTTCTCCCTCGGCCAGCAAGGCCAGCGTCGCATGGGCATTTGCGGCGTTCTCAAGCGAAAAATCGCGCCAGAGTCCAAGCAGAATTGCTTCATCCTCTGAAATCTGGAGACAGGGCAGGGGCGCGAGCAGCAGGGTTTCGACCGCATCGCCGGCAAGCAGCGCCATCGCAACGTGAAAGTCGGGCAGGGCGCCCGCGGCACCGACCGCAGCAAAGCCCCGATGGAGCACTCGCGGTGGACATCGCCCGCGCTCGGCGGCGTGAACCCACCCGCGCATCGCCCAGAGCAGGAAACGCCCGCTGTTGCAAAGGCTGTCCACCCGGCGGTCGACAAAGGCGTACATCGTTTCCCTTTCCAGCGCGCGCGACAAGCCGCGCCGGCGGGCTTATATGTTATTGCGAGTCATTTGCAATTTAATATTTCTGTCACGGGATGCCGCAGGCGGACTGAATCCGGTCGTTCGGCCCAAAGGAAGCGCACCCGTCCGGCCGCTCAGGACCGGGTGTGGCCGCGCTCTTTCTTCCTTCGTCATCCCACGTCCGCGGGAATGACGAATGTTGAAATATTAGCTCAGCACCCGGACGCCAATGTTTCACTGCCGTTTGCCTTGCCACACGCTGCGGCCGAAATGCGCCGGTTGGGCAGCGCCGAGGACGAGGCCGGGGCGGCGTGCGGGGG
>SCNS01000042.1 GCA_005503215.1 Sphingomonadaceae bacterium 3R27C6
GATCAACGCACGCATGGCGAAGCTCGCCAAGCGACGAGCACAGGGAAGAGCCGCCTACGCCGACGCTAAATCCCGCGACAGCTAATCGATGGCGGTTTCCTGACCACGCTTACAGACCGTCACACGTTTTATTTGCAAAGAATGTTCACCCCTCCGTACGTCGCCGCTTCCTTGAAGCCAAACAGCGGCACACCCTCATTTAACCCTTACGCCTTTAGCAAATGCACCACGACGTCCGCCAAGCTATCCCACATTGACGCAAGGTGCTCAGGTGAGGGCGCAAAATTCGGCGAATGAACATATTTGTTGAGCGTATCCGCCGATACGAGTTTGTCGCCCTGCTTAAACTTTCGGATGACGTCCATCTGTTTGCCATCGATTTTGCCTGCGGCCTTGAGGTGAAGCCCCGCCTTCTCAAGCCTCGCGGCAAGCTTGTCATTGTCGTGAATGGTAACGCCAGCCTGCGTGATGTAGTTCTCAAGGGCCAGCTCCAAAAGCACGCGCAGCAAGACCGAGACTGCATTGGGATGCAGCCTAAGGTCCAAATGGAACTGAAGCTCTTCCCAGATTTGGTGGTGGCGCTGCAGTCGTCCCGGCCAACTCAATCCAAATTCCTTTTGCGGAATCAGCGTTGAGCGAAGGGTCGGGCTCGCCTTCGCGGTCGGCCTCGCTTTCGCTGGCTTGGCAGTCCTCTTGCTCTCATCGTCATCGACAATTGTATCGGCAGGATTTGGAAGGACGCCCTCCTCCTGCAGGCTATTCAAATAATCCTGCTTGCCGTCGATATCCCAGATGTCGCCGAGAACGACCTGCCGACTTGCGAGATCACTCGCGATACGTGCCAGCGCTCCCAGCGATGTTCCTTCATCGTGCGTGAAGCCGAATTTGCCGCCCTTCATGCTAATGCCCACACGCTTGCGCAGCGGTTCGGCGGACAACAATCGGTTAAGGGTCGATCGCGGTATTTTGCGACGCGTTGGCAGCAGATTGGCGTCCGCCAGACGCTTTTCGATCTCGTCCGCGACACTGGGGCCTCCGCCTTTGCCCGTACGGGTCACAAAGGTTGCCTTCATGCGGTCGTCCCACGTGCTCTGGCCGACGCCGTTTTGCGTCCCGGTGTGACGGCGGAACAAAATTTCATCAATCCTGTCGCGATCGCTTTCGACTTGGCAGCTGATCTTCTTCGGAAACGGGCCGGCCCAACGCGCCCTTTGTTCCTTGAAAAAAGCCTGCAATTCGCCCGTCGGCGCTCGGCGCGGATTCTCGAGTAGCTTCAGGCAAGTGACACGTCGGTTTCCGTCGAAGACAATAAATTGTGCCTTCTCGGGCGAAACGAGAGGGTATTCATATATCTCACCCCTCTCGACAATATCTTTGGTCAGGTTTCGCATATGCTGCTCGCGCTCGTTAAAGAGCCACGCGATCGCAGCGGTCTCATTCTCAAGCTCACCATGTCTATCGTTTGCTCGATTCACGATTAATGCGCTGAGTAGAATTTTGCGTATGGCCATATTCATCCCCCGGGAACCAAGCTACCACGTCCAACCCCTGAGGCAAGGTAGAGACATCGATTGGGGGAAGTAACTAATCGCGAGCGCGGCCTCTGGCATTCTTTCAACTGCTGCGAATTTTTTCTAGGTCTGCGCGAGCTTGCGTAATGACTTGTTCGCATGTTGCAACATGCTGCTCCGGGCCTTCGCTCTTATAGAATGCCAATGCGCCTTGGAGATGTTCCAGCGCCTTGTCCAAGTCCTCAGCAGGCTGGTCGTTCGATGGAAGTCGCGAATGCTGCAAATATATCGACCCGATGCCCATCTGGGCGGCCGCCCACCGGGACATGACACCTATCCCATGATAAATGTTCGAGGCGGTTTCAAAGCTGGCGATTGCTCTGCTGAGGTGAAACTCCGCTTCCGGCTCCGGTGAAGCCAGCGCATGCTCCATAAGAACGCTGGCGAGTTCATAGTTCGCGTCGGCAAACCGATCGGGAAAAATCGAAACTGGGTTCATCTCGATGCTGGCCAAATAGTCTGCAATCGATTGGATTCGCAGAAACGCTCGTTCAAAATCCGGACGATGATCTTCTCTCGATTTGAGTTGCAACTGCCTTGCGCGGTTCACTTTGGCCGCGCCCCAGACCTCCAAATCGACATGGCGTTCCGCGTGCCGAATAGCCGCGCTGAATTTCTCGAATGCTTCGTCGGCGTTTTCAGGGGAATGGTTGCCCTGTCGAGCCCGTTCCGCGAGCAGGTTTGACCCGAGGCAGTTACAGACAATGGAAAGAAGCTTCTCGGCGTTTGGGTTTGTCAGAGCAATCTCTTCCGCCGTGCGCAATGCTTCGACGGACTCTGGCAGATTGTCCAGTTGGCCGAAGAGCCGTGCGAGATCGAAAAGGCAATTACTGACGCTGATCTTCGTACAGACCAGCTTGTAGGCGTCACTATGATCAATGTCGGCCGCAGCGGTGCGGGCGTGCTGGAGAGCCTTTTCGAGATAGCCTTGTGATGCATCGCCTCGACCTCGCGATGCAGCATTTCGGTACATAAGGCTCAGTTGATAATGTGCCTCCGTACGACGGGCCTGATCCTTCTGGACAACGCTAAGAGTCAGGAGTTCTTCAAGGAGCACAAGGCCAATCTGGAATCGCGGCTTGATCCACCGTAGGCTGCCTTCGTAGATTGTATGAGCAGTCTCATCGAGCACCTCGCTCATTTCATTTTCATCGAAATGCTGAAAATAGCGCGCCGCTTGAAGATAGTGAGCGAGCGCACCATCAGGGTCTTCTTTCATGAGGCACGCGTCGCCACGTGTCCGCCGGATTTCAGACTGCTTTCTGATCTCCGCAATTGTCGCCTCTTGCTGGAAGCTCTCTTCGAGTTCGGCAAGCATCTGGTCGACATCTGAGAACCGGCCTTCCGCCAAGGCTAAAGCTGCTTCGTCCTTGAGCTTGGTCGCAGCGATATCGGCTGAATCGATGGCCTCCACGCGCGCGCGCAAAGTGCCCCATTCTTTTGCCTTTGATCTTAGGAAGTCATCCAGTTCCGCCAAGGTCGCGCTCGGCTTGTTATGCTCGAACTGATAGGCGACTGCCTCAATGAGATTTCTAGCCTCTCGATACGCGCGATCGAGGTCAGGGTCTGGAACCGCCTCCGTCTGCCGCGCGCATTCTTCGACTTCTGCGTCGGTTATCTTCAGCGCGACGATGATAGGATCGATGGTCTTGGGGTGCGGGTTCGTAACCTGACCATTTTCGATCTCGCTTATGCGGCGTACCTTGGCAGAACTGCCGAATGCATCTTCAGAAAGCTGAAGCTGGGACAAGCCCATCGCCTTGCGCTTGCGCAGTATCAGCGCCCCCAGGGCCTGTCCGAATTGTAACTGGGTCATTTGCGCATCTGTCGCGCACATATTCCGCACGTCAACCGCATATGTCGCAGCGCTGAATCATGCATCCTTTCCGCGTCTCCAACTGAAAGGAAAGGCTTGCCGTGACAATGGCCCCCACCGTTATCAAATCGATCCCAAAACTTGTTCGACTAGCGAGGCTCTCGATCACGTTGATTGTCGCCGTGGTAGTCGACAACGAAGCCGCATATGTGATCTCGACAGCGCTCCGAGCACTCGAAGTTGGCCTCGAATTTTGGGAGAGACACGTGGGTTATAAGCGCAGACGCGGCGTTAGTATGCTTTGCTTCCGCGGGCGCTCCACCGCGCCGAACTCGGCGAAGCTCGACAGTGCCAACAATAGCTAGGAATTCCGCGGAAAATCATATGTGTGGCACTATTCGAGCGCGAGCAGTGTCGAAATTTTTTGCAAAAACTTGAGAAAAAATGATGTGCAGACAATAGCTTATGGCACCGTTCGCGGACGGACGGTGCCATTGCTTTATATCTTGCCTTACGCGATCCGTCCTCAGTCCAAAGCCCGGCCATATAACGCCTTCGGACAGTCCCGGATGCCTCTGGTCATCCCCGGACAAACACGCGGCGAGAGCCCTGCGATCTCGCAATGGCATGGCGTTTTCGTATCGCCTAAGACGTCATCCGGGGGAAAAATGGAGAGGTAATATGCTGCCAGCTACGACCTTTAGCGTATCGATCGACTGCCATTGGCAGGCGCTCTGCGAGCGTATCTGGCGCCCTGAATTCTTCCCGAAATGGGCCTCCGGATTGTCGGAAGCCGACCTCCGCGAGGAAGATGGGGCATGGGTCGCGACGGGTCCGGAAGGGCCGGTCCGCATCCGGTTCACGGCGCATAATGCCCATGGCGTGATGGATCATTTCGTCGAACTGGGCGACGGAAACGAGGTCCACATCCCGCTGCGCGTCATCCAGAATGGCGGCGGCGCCGAGGTGCTGCTGACGCTATATCGCCAACCCGAAATGGATGATGAGCGGTTCGCGGCTGATGCCGAATGGGTCAAGCGCGACCTCGCGGCACTCAAGAAATTGATCGAAGAGGAGCGCTGAAGCCGTCGGCTATCAGTTCGAACCGACCGCCTTTTCGAGGGCGGCGATATGCTGTTCGCAGGCGTCCTTCACGAGCGTTTGAAGAAGCTCGATCCGCTCGCCGATCCACTCCAGTTCCTGCGGTGTGATCTTGTAATGCGGTGAGTAGCGCGCATTGACATAGGCCTGTCGGAGCAGTTCGAAACAGCGCTGGGCGAACTTGGTATCGCGCGGCCACACCTGAATCAGATCGAACAATAAAGGCTCGGCTTGGCCACGCAGGAAGTTCAGCCTGTGGGATTTCGGACTGTACAGGGCCAGCGTGAGTAGAGCGCAATGGTAGAAGCGTTCGGCGGCCTGATGATAATTGAACGCGGCTTCCTTAGGCGCTCCGTCGTCGACCAGAAACTTGGCAGCGCGAGCAAATTTGGTGGCGCTGCGATACCATTCTTCGAAATATTGCCGTGACTCTTTCAGCCCCGCCTCGGGGTTCAATGGTTTGGGCTTTTCGAACGGATGATCATCAGCCCCGTAGAGCGCGACACCTTGTTCATAGATGTCGATGAAGAAGGGTCGGCCATGCTGAAGCTGGCCGTTCACGTCACTCAGGCTATGCACGATGAAGTTGACCGGCGCCGAAATCCGCTTCGAAATCGTCACCTCGCGAAGGAGATGATCGTCAGCCTTAGCCCAATATTCGAGCGTATCGGTCAGGCGATCGTCGTTGACGACGACGAGAATATCATAGTCAGAGAAATAGCCGCCGACCGGGTCTTCGACCCAGTTGCCGCGCGCATAGGAACCGTAAAGGACGACCTTGAGGATACGCCCCTGCTTCTTCCATTTCTGCGTGGCGAGGCTGGTCGCATCCTCGAATTCGGCGAACAGGATTTGGACGACCCGTTCGAGATCGCGGCGTTTCCGGTCGGGCAAATGATCGAGGCTGGTTTTCATTTCCGATCCTGACTCGCGTTATTTTCGCCGCTTGCCAAGCCCATAAAGCTCCACCCTCGTTCTGTCTCTTCGACTTGAGGCGTCTTGGCTCTCAATCGGAAAGAGCGCGAGCAATCTTCTCCAGCGCGTACGCAAAGTGGGCCTGAACCTCAGGCATCGGCACGCCCAATCGCGAGGATATTTCGGCGAACGAAAGATCGTCGAGCCGGGCCATCAGGAAGATTGCGCGGTCGATTTCAGACAGGGCAGCAAGGGCACGATGGAAGCGTTCGGTCCGCTCGCGATCCCGCTTCGTCTCGATGCCCAACCGCCATCGCAGCACGACCAATCGACGACCGATTCCACGGACGGAACGCTGCAAAGGATGCCAACGCATCGCCCTTCCTCCTTCCTTCAACCGCAACCGGCCCCGGCGAAGCGGGGTGGGCGGCAGGAGCGACCCGACAGTCCCGCCCATGAAGGCGGGCCGCACCGCAGGCCGAAACGAAGTGGAGGACCCGGGCGCAGCGCGTCCGGGTTGCGGCGCGCCGGGGCGGAACTAGAGGGTAGCGACGCCCACCCCGCTTGGCCGCGGCCGAAACGAGCAACGCCATCGCGTGGTTCACGCGATGACCATATTCCCGTCAGGGATCGTTACCCGTATGGGCCGAGACGGCGCAGCAGGCTCGGTGGAGCGAAGCGGAATAGAGCCCGGCCGCCCGCATGGGCGGGACGGCGGTCGGGGATTTGCAGCGCCATAGAGCGCTAAGAAGCACCCCGCGCCACAAGCCGGCTCCGACAGATTGAAGTGCCCGCCGCCCACCTCATGTTCGTTCGCAGGAGAGAAACTGCGAGGTCAGGATATGGAGGATATTAGCATGGCGTCTCAACCGCCGGATCGTTTCTTAAGGCTCGATAGCGTGCTCGATCGCACGGGCCTTAGCCGCGCAACACTGTACCGGAAAATTCAGGCCGGGACCTTTCCGAAACAGGTTCGCATATCCGAGCGCTGCTGTGCCTGGCGGGAGTCCGATATTGCAGAATGGCAGAAGAGCCCCGTCACCTATGAGGTTTCACGATAACCTGACGCCTCGATCTATGCCGTTTCGATCACCGCTCATCGGCTCCATAACGGACATTCGCTTCGCAGCGACAATGGGGGTTGGAGATCAATGAATTCTCGTTGAAAGGAAAATCCGGCCGGCCTGAACAATGCGAGATTAGCTATGACCATGGTGATGTTTTGCCGAACAGATGTCGGCGTCTCAGTGATCGCTGACACTTTGTTTCGTGCGAACGGTCGCGCCGGTCTTGAGGTCGGGCCAAAGATTTTCACGGTTCCAATCACCGTCAGGACTCTTGGTTCTGGTGAACTGCAAAGATGCCTCGACATGGGTTTCGCATTTGCGGGCTTCACCTCGGCGGGTCAGGTTACCCATGCGATCGCAGCAGCAGCCCTACAGAATCTCGTAGGGAATGAGCCTCACGGGATTCCGAGCGTGAGGGATGTCGCCGACTATTATGCCCGCTGCGCGGTCTACGTCGTGAACGAGATGCGCCGGTCGGTAGCATCTGACCAATTCCTTTTTGAAGGAGCAGTCTTTGGTTGGGAAGACGAAGAGCCCATTGTCTTCACTTTCGACGTAAAGATCGGAGACGACGCCAAAGCGACGGCACCAGTCGAGCCGATGGATTTTGAAAAGACGCTTCTTTACATCATCGGCGATGGTTTCAGCCATGCTCAGCAGCGCCTTTGGGAAATCTGGGAGAGCGGAACAAAAGCGAAGCCTCACCAGTTGCTCGCAGCCGTTATCGAAAGCAGCGATGTCCCTTCGGTCGGAGGCAGCATGCAGGGCGCTACAATCACGTCGCGCGGAGTTGAGTTGAAGCCCATCCTGTGGGTTGACGAGACAGGAAAGGCCACTGGCGGGTATATGGGCGCAAACATAGGCCAACTTGGAGATGTGGGCGGCCTTTTTCCTGTGAGTGACAAGCCGATCGTTCTTCCGCGCTCAGACCTCAAGCGCGACTGAGTCCGACGTCCGTAAAATTGACATCTGAGGCGACTAACCAAAGACAGCCGCGTCAATGCAGTGCACGTCACACATAGCGCCGCCCGCGCGAACGTCGCCATCCGAAACTATGGCTGATCACGTTGCTCTCTTCGATCTGCGGTCGAAATCCCATGGAATTCGGCAGCGACGCCTCATTCTCCCTGCCGACGTCGCTCCTCAACTCATCGAGATAGTCAGACCACCATTGCGCCATTGCAACGCGCTCATCCCAGTGCGCGCCTCGATGGTATGCCGCGCGCACCTTATTGTTATCGCCATGGGCCAGAGCCCGCTCAATTGCATCGTACGACCATTTGCAGGACTCGTTGAGTAAAGTGCTGGCCATCGCGCGAAAACCGTGGGCGGTCATTTCGTTGCTGGCATAGCCCATCCGTCGAAGTGCAGCATTGAGGGTATTATCCGACATTGGCCGCTTCCTCGATCGCAGAGATGGAAAGAGATAGCTCCACGGCCCAGTGATCGAACGGATTTCCTCAAGGATCGCGAGCGACTGGCGCGAAAGCGGCACATGATGCGGCTTTCGCATCTTCATCTTCTCGGCGGGAATGGTCCAAACCCGCGCTTCGAGATCGAATTCCTCCCATTGGGCGGTACGCAACTCTCCCGGCCGGACAAAGACATGGGGCGCCAGCCTTAGCGCCCAATTTGTCATAGTCTGGCTTTGATAGCCATCGATCGCGCGCAAAAGAGCACCGACCTCCTTTGCGTTGGTAATCGCTCCATAGTGCGTGACCGTCGGATTGATGAGCGCCCCACGCAAATCCCGCGTGGGGTCGGATTTAAGGCGGGCAGTCGCGACGGCATAGCGGAACACGGCACCCGCGAGTTGGAGCGTACGTCGCGCGCTCTCCAATTTTCCCTTCGCCTCGATTTTTCGAACCGCAGCCAGAACGTCGATCGGCTCGATCAGATGGACCGGCATCTTGCCGATTGAGTTGTCGAGCAGGCTCAGAAGATATTCGCAACGAACCGCCGTCGCGGGCGCCCACGCCTTGTCGCCATCGCGACGACGCTTGTTGCAATATTCCTTCTTGATCGCCGTGAAGGTGTTTTCTGCCAAGACCTTCGCACGGAGCCTCTCCCGCTGCTTTTCATAAGCGGGGTCCACACCTTTCGAGAGGCTATCCCGCGCCTCATCTCGCTGGCGACGGGCCTCGCGAAGCGACACGCGGGGGTATTGGCCGAAGCTCAATTTTTTCTCGTGCCCGTCGAATCGATATTTCATCTTCCAGTGCTTGCCGCCTGACGGCAGCACCAGAATATACAGGCCCAGCATGTCAGCCATCTTGAAGGGTTTGTCCTTCGGCTTCGCGTGGCGGACGGCGGTGTCTGTCAGAGGCATGTCCAAGCCTTTCCTTTCGAGGCCCCCAAACGGGATCGATTCGGCAAAGACGAGGCCCCCAATGACGAGAGATGCCCTGAGATCAAGGGAAATCTTATGAGCCGATAAATGGCAGAATACAGCCATTTTTTCGGTTTTGTAAATGGTTTGAGACGCCCTGAAACAGGCTGATGGAGCGGGTAGCGGGAATCGAACCCGCCTAGCTAGCTTGGAAGGCTAGAGCATTACCACTATGCTATACCCGCATTCCCAAGGTCGGCGGCGATTGCCATTTTGCCACCTTTGCGTCAAGCGTCTCGTCAAACGCATCGTTGAGAACATCATGGCAACATGCTAAAGATGCGCCGTGCAAGACGGCGACGATCATGCCCCCGATGACGGCGCGGACGCCCCGGTCCGCAAGATCATCCATGTCGATATGGATGCCTTTTATGCGTCGGTCGAACAGCGCGACGATCCGTCGCTGCGCGGCAAGCCGGTTGCCGTGGGCGGCTCGTCGCGGCGCGGGGTCGTCGCCGCCGCCAGCTATGAGGCGCGCAAATTCGGCGTTCGCTCGGCGATGCCCAGTATCACCGCGAAGCGCCAGTGCCCTGGCCTGATCTTTGTGCCCCCGCGCTTCGAGGTCTATCGCGACATCTCGCACCAGATTCGCGCGATCTTCCGCGACTATGCCGACGAGGTCGAGCCGCTGTCGCTCGACGAAGCCTATCTCGACGTCAGCGCCGACAAGGCCGGGCTCGGCAGCGCGACCGCGGCGGCAAAACTGATCCGCCAGCGCATCCGCGCCGAAACCGGCCTCACCGCCTCGGCCGGCGTCTCGTACAATAAATTCATCGCCAAGCTCGCATCGGACCAGAACAAACCCGACGGCATCACGATCATCCCGCCCGGCAAGGGCGCCGCCTTCGTCCAGACGCTCTCGATCCGCCGCTTCCACGGCATCGGCCCGGTGACCGCGGCGAAGATGGAGGGGCTCGGCGTTTTTTCGGGCGCCGATCTTGCGGACAAGGATCCGATGTGGCTCGCCGAGCACTTCGGAAACAGCGCCGAATGGCTCTACAACCTCGCGCGCGGGATCGACCATCGGCGCGTCAAGTCGAACCGGCCGCTGAAGTCGCTCGGCGGCGAGCGGACCTTCTTCAACGACCTGATCAGCGATACCGAAATCCGCGAGGCGCTCGCGCATGTCTGCACCGTCGTCTGGGACCGCGCGGCGAAGAAGGGGGCGCGCGGCCGCACCGTGACGCTCAAGCTGCGCTATGCCGATTTCCGCACGATCACGCGGGCCAAATCGGTCGCCGCGCCGATCCTCGACGGCAATTCGCTGCTCGCCGCGGGCGAAGCGATATTGGCGCCTCTGCTCCCCACCGAACAAGGAATCCGCCTGCTCGGCGTCACGCTGAGCAAGTTCGAAGGCGAAGAGGATGACGAGGAGGACGCCGCCGCCGCGACGGCAATCGATCTTTTGAGTCTGCTCGGACAATAGTTACCACGCGCTCTCACCTTGATCCGGCCAAATTGGTTGGTGATCGCTTTGACAAGAGCAGATTTGGCCAGCTAGACTAATATCCATTAATGGAATGACTGTGGGGGCAGTTATGTGGCGCAAGCAAGGATCTAGATTCCATCGGCGGACAAACCAATATCCGCACCGGCGATGGTTGCTCGCCGCGATCTGCCCCATAATATTGTTTCCAGGCACGGCGTCCGCCGCGGCCCCTCTTCCGCCAGCGGCGGCCGACTTTTTCCAAGAAATGAAAAAGAAGCTTTGGCCGGATCAGAACGATGTCGCCATCCCTCGTAAAAAGAAGAGCATAAACGCTGGATATTACAGGCTTCTCATTCACAAGAAGCCTTCGATCGACGATATCCAGAATTGCAACAGCATATTCGAGAAGCTTCCGGACTATAAGTTTCTGCACACGCTGTTCGAGACGAAATACGAGGCCGGGATGGCCGCCATCTTGCCGCTCGGAAAATCCGAAGACGGCCAGGAAATGACCGCTGAGGTCAATCTTTTCCACTGGAAGCGATCGGGCAAGAAAGCATGCCGCTTCGAAATTTCCTATTTCGACCAGGCGAACGACCGATATGCCGGCCCCTGGATCGCTATCGATCATCGCACGCCGCAGGCAATCGCAGCCGAGATTAAATTTCGGCCCTGGGTGGTCGTTTCCGAAAATGAAGAGCGAAAGGCCGCCTTCTGGACGGGTATATCAGCCTTCGCCAACCTGCTCGGTCCGGTCGGCAATCTGTTCTTCGGCGACACGCAAAGCGATAAATACTCTATCCGCTCGCAAGCCGAACTGAGCCTGTTCGGAAATAGCACGCCGGTTCTTACCGGTGCCACAGCGGCCGGGGACCCCTACACATTCTCGCGGCCGCTTGTGGTCAAGCCGGCTGATTCCGACATTGCGACCAGCTTCCTTCCCAAGAAATTTCCCTGGTCGTGGTCCGCGCCGGGCGGGAATGCGGCAGCCCAATATGCCAGCTTCGAATTTAGCCTGGAATATCAAGGCAGCCTGCTGTCGGGCAACCGCGAATATCCAAATCTGTCGGACGCCGCCGACCTTGCATCCATATTGGATGCCACGATCCCAGCGGGAATGAAGGAAGGCGCCGGAAAAAGTTGGAAACAACTGGGCGGTGCATTCAAGAATCTGGCTGAGCAGAGCAATAACGCGGGGAATGCAGCGGGTTTCGACGCCGCATGCGCACCGGCATTCATCCAGTTGACGAACATGGGCGTCTCTTCGGACGATGCACGCATCATCCTGTTTGCCCATGCCCGCAATTCGGCGGTCGCCGCCGACATAGCCAACATCAAATGCCTGACGACCCGCGAAGCCATCGATACGCTCGAACGCTTTTCGATACCCTTCGACATCTATCAGCCGATCAAGGACAAAGCCCCGCTGATGACAGCCGCGGGCGACAGCCAGCAGTTCGTGATCGGAGCGAATAGAACCGCCCTACCGGCGTATGTCGCCGGCGGCGTCACCATATATGACATGGACAATATTCTGAAGGCAAAGCTGGGTGACGCCGTTATCGGAAACAAGGGTATTGTCGCCACCCGTGCGCAATTTGCCGGTCTGATGAACGGTATTCCCGCCCTGTCGGTGGCGCGCTGCCGGGCCGTGGCGCTCGCCGGCGGGAACGCCGATTTTGCCTTTCCCGACACGCCCGCCGGCGATACGCCCGTCGACGGGGTCGCAGTCCATCTTGGCTTGATGAACGAGGGTCGTGTCGTTGTGATCGCGCTTGGATTTGCCGGGCAACTGATTGCGCCGGGCCAGGCTAACCCGAAACCCGTGCTGAGCCATTTCTGGATCGGTCCGCCCGACGAGGTCGGCGCCACCAATTGGGAGAAAATCCGTACCAAATTGGCGGCACTGAAAAATGGCGACGGCTGTGACCGCCCCAATTTCCAGACGATCGTCAATCCGCCGGTTCCGGTTCAGGTTCCGGCGAGTAATGCCGTGGTCGAAACGTCCGTGGCAACATCCGGCTGAATGGACGCCCGCTTCGATCCCGGCGTCAATCGGCCGGAGCGAAGCGCCGTTCCTTGGTCGCCGTAAACCGGATCGACGGATGGCGCTGGGTCACATAGCCGACCTCCCACGCATCCTTCGCCATGAACACCGGCGCACCGTCACGATCGGTGGCGCTGGCGCCGCGATGATCGGCCTGGAACGCCTTCAGCGCCGCGGCGTCGTCGCTCGCGATCCAGCGCGCGGTGTCCCACGGCGACTGCTCGAGCTTCGCCTCGACCTTATATTCCGCATCCAACCGGCTGATCAGCACTTCGAGCTGCAGCTGCCCGACGACGCCGACGATCATGTTCGACCCGATTTCGGGGTAGAAGACCTGGATGATCCCCTCCTCGGCCATGTCGTCGAGCGCCTTCCTCAGCTGCTTGGTCTTCGTCGGATCGACCAGCGCGACGCGGCGCAGCAGTTCGGGGGCGAAGTTCGGCAGCCCGGTGATCGTAATGTCGGTGCGCTCGGACAGCGTATCGCCGACGCGCAGCGTGCCGTGGTTCGGGATGCCGATGATGTCGCCGGGGAACGCCTCTTCGGCCATTTCGCGGTCCTGCGCGAGGAACAGCATCGGGCGGCTGATCGCGATCGCCTTGCCCGTCCCGCCCTGCATCAACCGCATCCCGCGCTCGAACTTGCCCGAGCAGAGGCGCATGAAGGCGATGCGGTCGCGGTGTGCAGGGTTCATGTTCGCCTGCACTTTGAACACGAAGCCCGTCACCGCGTCGTCATCCGGCTGCACCGGCGCGGGCTCGGCGGGCTGCGGCTGCGGCCCGGGCGCATGGTTGGCGAGCGCCGAAAGCAGGTCGCCGATGCCGAATTCTTTCAGCGCCGATCCGAAATAGACCGGCGTCAGGTCGCCAGCGCGGTAAGCGGAGGCGTCGAAGGGTGCATAACAGGCCGACGCCAGCTCGGTCTCTTCCTTGAGATGCGCCAGCGCGCGCTCTGAAAGCTCCGCCGCGAGCGCCGGATCGTCGAGCCCGGCGACCTTCGCGCGGTGGCCTTCGTACATGCGCGACGCATCGCCGCCCGGCCGCATGATCGCCGGATCGGCGAGGTCGTAAATCCCCTCGAACTGTCCGCCCATGCCCGCGGGCCAGTTCATCGGGCACACGTCGAGCGCGAGCCGGTCGGCAACCTCGTCAAGCAGTTCGAACGGCGGCAGGCCCTCGCGGTCGACCTTGTTGATGAAGGTGATGATAGGCACCGAGCGCAGGCGGCACACTTCGAATAGCTTCAGCGTCTGCGGCTCGATGCCCTTCGCGGCGTCGATCACCATCACCGCGCTGTCGACAGCCGTGAGGGTGCGATAGGTATCCTCGCTGAAATCCTCGTGCCCCGGGGTGTCGAGCAGGTTGAAGACGAGCCCTGCATGTTCGAAGGTCATCACCGACGAGGTGACCGAAATCCCGCGCTGCTGCTCGATCTTCATCCAGTCGGAGCGCGCGCGCCGCGCCTGCCCGCGCGCCTTGACCTCGCCCGCGATATGGATCGCGCCGCCGGCGACGAGCAATTTCTCGGTCAGCGTCGTCTTACCCGCGTCGGGATGCGAGATGATGGCGAAGGTACGGCGGTCGGGGTGCTTCTGGGACATGGCGCGGGCGCCTAGCAGGTGGCGGAGCAAGTGGAAAGGGGCTGGCTTCCCCGCCCCGGTCGCCGCATGATCGACGCATGCGCACACTGCTCCCAATAGCCGCATTTGCCGCCGTCCTGATCGCCGCCCCTGCCGCGGCGCAGGATTCCCCCTTTGTCGGCGAATATAGCCTTGCCGAAGGGCCCGACGTCGGCGGCGGACTTCTGATCCGCAATGACGGCCGCTTCCAATATATGCTCGCCGCGGGCGCGCTCGACGAGCAGGCCGAGGGGCGCTGGGAAGTGCGCGGCGACATGGTCTGCCTGACCACCGACCCCAAGCCGGTGCCGCCCGCGATGGAAAAGGGCGCGCCGATCGAAGTCGAAGGCGCCGTCCCCACGCTGCTGGTCACCTGGCCCAACGGCAAGGGCATCCCCGGCGTCGATTTCACGATCGGCTTCGACAGCGGCGACCCCACCGAGGATTATACCCAGGTTTATGGCTGGACGATGCCCGAGGACGACGAGCGCATCCCGCGCTGGATCGAGGTGCGCGAACCGATCTATGGCATCACGGCGCCACGCTATGAATTGACCGAAGCCGACGGCGGCAAGCTACGCGTAATTATCGTGCCGAACGATATCGGCGTCGTGAATTTCGAGGGCGCCTGCGCCGAAAAGACCGAACGTGGGCTGACGCTCCACCGCGCCGAGGGCGATATGCGGTTCGTCCGGCTGGGCCGCGACTAACAACTCCTGTTGGACGAGCGACGAGTGCGTCCGAGCACCGCCGCACGCATGGCCTTCGACAATATTTAATGATATAACGTTTCCGAATGGAGGCGGGGACGCGATGGCATATCAAACATATTGGGAGCGGATTTCACGTTTCGAACGTGTCGTGTTCTTTCTCTTTGCCTTGTTCTCGGCGGTCGGCGCAATCAGTTCGCTTGGATTCATGCTCATATGGATGTCTCTGCTACACATCTGACGCTGCCGACGATATGCAGTTGGTGGGTCTAGCAGGTCTCGACTTCTTGAACACAAAAACAAGAGTAAGCAACTGACGCAACAATCAACTATCATGATCGATATACAAGTCATCATTATACAGCGCACACCATAGCTAA
>SCNS01000043.1 GCA_005503215.1 Sphingomonadaceae bacterium 3R27C6
GGCCGAGCCCGCGCCGCTGCCGCCGCCGACCCCCGACCCGGCCGCCGAACCGCCGACGCCGGGCGCGACGCCGGCCGTTGCCGAGGCCGGCGAGGTCGTTCCGCTCTTTCGCCCCGAGGTCGCGGCCTTTGTCGCGGCAGTGCCCGTCGCGCATCATTTGGCGTCGGCGACGCTCGGCACCTTCCACGAACGCCGCGGCGAGCAGGCGCTGCTGCGCGGCGGCGGCGTACTGCCCGCGACATGGGGCCGCGTCTTCGCCGAGAATAGCGACATCAAATGGGACGGCGACGTCGCGCCCTCGCTCGACGGCGACCTCTCGGGCTTTCAGATCGGGCAGGATTTCGCCGGATGGGGCGAAGATGGCGGGACGAATATCCGCCTCGGCGCCTTTGTCGGGCGCTCGTCGACCGACGGCACCGTCCGCGGCGGCGCGCTCGGCTGGAACGACCTGACCGTCGGCCAGATCGACGTCAAGGCGACGAGCCTTGCCGGTTACGCGACCTTGGTCGGCGAAAGCGGCTGGTACGTCGACCTGGTCGCGATGCACAGCTGGTTCGACGGCGAAGCCGCCGCCAGTTCGGGCATGGCGATCGACGTCGACGGCACCGGCTGGACGGCATCGCTCGAGGCCGGATATCCGATCGCGCTCTCGGGCAACTGGGCGCTCGAACCGCAGGCGCAGCTCTTGTGGCAGCAGGTCAAGCTCGACGACCGCGCCGACGCCTTCTCGACGATCGACTTCGCCACTGGCGATTCGCTTACGGGGCGCGCCGGACTGCGTCTCCAGGGCGAATATGGCGGCTTCCAGCCCTATCTCCACGCCAGCCTGTGGCACGGCTTTTCGGGCGACCAGTCGACGCGTTTCGGCACCGATCCGATCCGCACCGACCTCGGCCGCACCGAGGCCGAGGTCGGCGCCGGGCTGATCGCACGCATCGGGACAAGCGTCGCGGTGCATGTGAAGGGCGATTATGCCTTCGACGCCGACGGGCCGCGCAGCCGGCGCTATGGCGGCACGGTCGGGGTAACGATCAGCTGGTAGGCGTCAGGCGGGAAGCAAGGCTTTCAGCGGGGTTTCGGTGTCGGCGAGCTGCCCGGCCGTCGCCACCAGCCCCGCGGTGACGATCATGCGGCCCTGGACATAGTCCCTGGTCGCATTGACGCAGTCGATCGCGATGACCTTGCCGGCCTTGAGGTAAACGACGGAGAAGCTGCGCGCGCTGGGATCGCCGCGCAGCACCGCCTGATCATGGCCGGTCGAGAGGCCCGCGGTCTGGAGCTTGAGGTCGTACTGGTTCGACCAGAACCAGGGGATCGCATGATAGGGCGCTTCGTCGCCGACGATGCCCTTCGCGACGACATTCGCCTGATCATTGGCGTTCTGCACCGATTCCAGCCGGATCTCGGCGCCCTCGGCAAAGTCGTTCGCATGCGCCGCGCAGTCGCCGATGGCATAGATGTCGGGCAGGCTCGTCTTGCAGAGGCGATCGACGCGCACACCGTTGGCGCAGTCCGCACCCGCAGCGATCAGCGGCTCGACCGCGGGCACGATACCGATACCGACGATGACGAGATCGGCGGGGATCACCTCACCGCCGGACAGGCGGACGCCGGTGACCTTCGTCTCACCCTCGATCGCATCGACGCACACGCCGAGCCTGAGATCGACGCCATGGTCGCGGTGCTCCTTTTCGTAGAAGCGCGAGAGTTCTTCGCCAGCAACGCGCGCGAGCACGCGGTCGAGCGCTTCGAGGAGCACGACCTTCTTGCCCGCCTTGCTCAGCACCGCCGCGGCTTCGAGCCCGATATATCCGCCGCCGATCACGACGATCTGGCCCGCGGTCTCGGACGCCGCCTTCATCGCGTCGGCATCGGCGCGCGTGCGAACGCCCTGCACGCCGGGCAAGTCGCCGCCGGGGATCGGGAGCATGCGCGGAGACCCGCCGGTGGCCCAGACGAGCTTGCCATAGCCGATCGTCTCGCCGCCATCGGTGGTGACGGTGTGCGCGGCCGGATCGACGCTTGCGACGCGTTTGCCGAGCAGCATCGTCACTTCGCGCTCGTCCCAATATTTGGCGGGGCGCAGCTGGATGCGTTCGAACTCCTTCTCGCCCGCGAAATATTCTTTCGACAGCGGCGGGCGTTCGTAAGGAAGTTCGGGCTCTTCGCCGATGATCGCGATGCTGCCTTCGAACTTCTGCGTACGCAGCATGATCGCAACCTGCGCCCCGCCATGACCCGCGCCCACTATCACCACGTCGAACTGCATCGTCTTCGTCTCCGACTGCTCGCCGGTGCCCCTCGCACGCGTCCGCGGGCGAGGCAAGCCGCCGCGGCCTCGCGATGGCGAAAGAAAATCTTGAAGGTCGAAGGCCGGTCAGTCCGTCAGCCCGGCGAGCCATTCGGCGATCATCGTGCGCCCCGCCGCCACCGCGGCGGGTCCATGCCGCCGATGGAGGTCGCGCATTCCGTTCACGCTTCCGCCGGTTTCGCCCAACGCATCGGGCCATTGGCGCAGCCATTCATCGAACCGCGGATCGAGCCCCATCTCGCCGTGAAACTGCAGCGCCAATATATTGTTGCCGCGCCGGAATGCCTGATGCGGATAGGCCGGCGTCGATGCCAGCAATTCGACATCGTCGGGAAGGTCGAAGGTGTCGCCATGCCAATGGAGCACAGGCACGCCGGCAAGGTGGCGCAGCGGCGATGACGGATCGACGAGGCTCAGTGGGTGAAACCCGACCTCCTTCGCCGGCCCCGGATAGACACGCGCGCCCAGCGCCGCGGCGATCATCTGCGCTCCGAAACACACGCCGAGCGTCGGCCGCCCCGCATCGAGCCGGCGCGCAAGCCGCCGCAGCTGGCAGGCGATCCATGGATGCGCGTCCTGCTCATAGACCCCCATCGGACCGCCCATCATGATGAGCAGGTCGGGCTCGCCCAGATCAATCGCGCCGAAATTCGTATCGGACACGTCGATACGCGCGAGCGCATATCCCGCGGCCTCGATCGGTTCGCGATATCCGGCGATCCCTTCGTGCGGGACGTGGCGGATGATGAGTCCGGTTCTGGTCTTTTGCTGGGGGAACATTTCGGGCGATGAATCGAGTGGTTGCTGCGCTGTTTCGAACGCACCCTGTCTAGCCAAGCCACCGCCCCGATGTCACTCTACCAAAGCAGTAGAGATACTGTTGCGGCCCGTAGCTGAGCTTGGCTCCGTTCGCTACGGGCCGCCATTGGCCGTCAGGCCAGTTCGGCGACAAGCTCTTCCAGTTCCGATCCCGTGACGGCGACCACTTCGCCCAGCTTCGCCGCGATGATCGCCGCCTGCCCGGGCGGAAGCCCCGCGACTGTCACTTCGATCCGCATATGCGTCGGCAGGACCTGCATCGCCATCGCGCGCGGTACGATCGACCGCTGCGCGAAATAATTGGCGACGCGCGGCAGCGATTGCGGATCAAGGATCGCGTCGACATGGAAGCGGTGCATCAGGCCGCCTCGCGCTGCGCGCCCGCGATCACCTCTTCGGCCATCTCGTCGGCGACGAGCGCAGGCGAGCGGCCTTCGCGCGCGGCGCGTTCGAGCAGTGCACCGACCCGCGGCGCGATTTCGGCGACGCGAAGCTTCACATCATCTTCGTCCTCCCCCAGATATTCGGCCGACACGTTGATGATCCCGCCCGCGTTGACGACATAATCGGGCGCATAGGCGATGCCGCGATCGAGAAGCAGCGCCGCGACGTCGGGCGTCGCAAGCTGGTTGTTCGCCGCGCCGCAGACGAGCTTCGCCTTCAGCCGGGCGACGGTCTCGCGGTCGAGCGCGCCGCCGAGCGCGCAGGGCGCAAAGATGTCAGCCTCGACCGACGCGATCTCGGACACGTCGACGACCTCGGCGCCATGCACAGCCTTCAGCCGGTCGCGGCGCGCCGGATTGACGTCGGCGATCACCAGCCGCGCGCCGGCGTCGGCGAGGCGGCGGCACAGGTCGGCGCCGACATTGCCGGTGCCCTGCACCGCCACCGTCAGCCCCGCCAGATCGCGCCCCAATGCGAACCCGGCCGCGACCTGCATCGATTCGAACACGCCCTTGGCCGTCCACGGCGACGGATCACCCCCGGCGCGTCCCGCCACTGCGGGCAGTCCGGCGACATGGCGCGAGACCGAGGCGACCTCCTGCATATCCTCGACCGACGTGCCGACATCCTCGGCGGTGACATACATCCCGCCCAGATTTTCGACCGCACGGCCGAACGCCCGGAACAAGGCCACCCGGTCGAATTCGCCTTCGGGACGCCGCAGCACCGCCTTCGCGCCGCCGAGCGGCAGGCCGGCAAGCGCATTTTTGTAGCTCATGCCTTCGGCTAGCCGCACGGCATCGCCCAGCGCCTGCTTCATATCGGGGTAGGACCACAGGCGGCATCCGCCCGCCCCCGGCCCCAATGCGGTCGAGTGAATCGCAATAAATCCGTCGAGCCCCGCTTCGAGATCATAGAGCCGCACGCATTCGAGCGGCGGGGCCAGACGGGCAAGACGGACGACCATGAAACATACTCCTTTGATTGAGCGTGCCTTGTCGCATTTCCGCCTTGGGCATTCTTGATCGATTATCGACCACCTATGCCGAATTTTGCATGTTATGATCCGAATAATTACGATATGAGAATGAAATGACCGATCTTGACCCATTCGAGATAAAGATTCTCCGCGAATTGCAGCGCGACGCGAATCAAACGACGGCCGAGATCGCCGAGCGCGTCGGGCTGTCGGTCTCGCCGTGCTGGCGCCGCATCGACCGGCTCGAACGCGAAGGCTTCATCAGGAAGCGCGTCGCGATCATCGACCGGCGCAAGGTCGGGCTCAACGCGCATGTCTTCGCACAGGTCAAGCTCAACGCCCACGGCCGCGCCAACCTCGACGAATTCAGCGCCGCGATCCGCGGGTTCCCCGAGGTGCTCGACGCCTATGTGCTGATGGGCACGACCGATTTCATGCTGCGGATCGTCGCGAAGGACATCGACGCCTATGAACGCTTCTTCTTCGACCAGCTGAGCAAATTGCCGGGGATACAGGAAATCAATTCGACGGTGGCGCTGTCCGAAATCAAGGCGACGACCGAACTGCCGCTGTGTCAGGATTAGGCAGCGGACCGTCCCCGCTTTGCCCGTGTCGAATGCGAACGCCGAAACCTGCGCAAGGATGCTTGTTTTCATCCCAAGGCGCTGCTAGTGGCGCCCCTCGTTGCCGCTTTAGCTCAGTTGGTAGAGCACATCATTCGTAATGATGGGGTCACAGGTTCGAGTCCTGAGCGGCCACCATCTTCCCGCAAAATCACCAGAGAAAAGCCGCAGGGCTTTGCACCGCGTTTCCGGGCGCCGGCCTATAATCGATCCATGCGGAGCCAGGCCTTGTCGCCGATCCAGGCATTCGACAAGGCCTTGTCGGCGGCGGCCGCCTCCAGCCTTTTCCCCTGCGCCGCCTCGCTGCGGCCAAGCCCGTAGAGCGCCCAACCGTTGTTTGGCGTCTGCGCCAGCGCGGCGCGAAAGGCGTCGCTCGCTTCGCCATAGCGCCGCGCCCGGAACAGCGCCGCCCCGAGCGACTGCTTCACCGGATAATACCAATAGGCCGGTTCCTGATACGGAAGGCCGGCCTCGATCTCGATCGCCCGACGGTAGAAGCCGATCGCTTCTTCGGTGCGGCCCTGCGCGCTTGCGAACCGGCCGCGCGCCACCAGCTCGGCCAGCGAGACCAGATCGCCCGCGGGCACGCCCTGTTCGATCATCGACTTCATGGCGTCCGACGTCCGTATCCGGGTCATCGCCGCCAGTTCGCGATCGAAGGCCTTGCGGTCGCGAAGCCCGGAATAGGCGATACTGCGGGCGAAATGCCGCATCGCCGTCGGATAAGCGAGGCTCGCGTCGGGCGCCGGCATCGCCAATATGGCTTTCGGATCGGCGAATTGCGCCATTGCGAAATAAGGCGCGGCATCGATCGACTGAATCCACGCGATCTGCGCCGACGTCTTGGGATCGAGCAGGGTTCGCAGACGCTGCGCCTCGCGAATGGCGGTGGGCATGTCGCCGGCCATTTGCGCCGACGTCACGATGAAGTGGACATTGTGCGGATAATAGCCGTAGCGCACGAGCCCGTTGTCGCCGGCGCTGCGGATATATTCCTCGTCCGCGCGCGCGGCGGCGATGTTGACGCGGATCGAATCGGCGTGGCGACCACGCAGCTGATAGATATGCCCGGGCATGTGGACGAGATGCGCCGCGCTCGGCGCCGACGGGCTCGCCAGCCGGTCGGCCGCCGCTTCGGCGCGCTGCGGGTCGCTCGCTTCCACCAGATGGATATAGAGATGGTTCGCCTGGACATGGCCGGGATTGCGCTTCAGCACCGCCTCGACAAGCCGCACGGCCTCTCCGCTCCGGCCGACCGATGTCTTCTTGTCGGCCTCCCAATAGTTCCACGGGCTCGTATTCATCACCGCCTCGGCCGTGAGCACCGCCACATCGTCGTCGCCCGGAAACCGGCGCGCGACGTCGAGCATCGCGTCGGCATAGCCGGCATCGAGCGCGGCGCGGTCGCTTCCCGGATCGCGCGAATATCGCTTCGCGACGGCCTCGATCAGCGCCCGCTCCATCGGCGTGGCGGCGCTTCGCAGCGCCATCGCGCGGTCCATCGCGTCCAGCGCGGCCTCGCGGTCGCGATCGTCCATCGGCGCATTGATGTTGGGGCCGAGCGCGACGGCCTCGCCCCACCAGCACATCGCGCAATCGCCGTCGAGCCGCTGCGCTTCGCGAAACGAGCGCACCGCGCCCGCATGATTGAAGCCATAGGTCAGGAGCAGCCCCTGGCTGAAATAGCGCCGGGCCTGATCCTTGTCGGTCGAAACCGGAAACGGCGAGGTGGCGAGGTCCGGAAAGAGCGGGATCGGCCTGCCCTCGCTCGCCGGCGCCGCGAACGCCGCCGCGACAAGGAGATTCTGCGCCAAGGACGAACCCGCACGCCTGGCGCCGCAGAACAGGGTCGCAAGACGGCTCGGATCCAGCGCTTCGAGCGCGGCGGCCGAAAAAGCCGGCGGCGGCGCAAAGCTCGTCAGCGAAACCCCGATCGCCACTATTGCCGCCGCTTTGAATGGGCCAAGCATCACAATCCCCTTCCCCAAAAGGTGACCAGAAACAGCAACGCCCAAATATCACGAAAACATAGGGCGCCAAAACCCAATCTGCGGCGCGTCCTAATCCACTAATATCCAAAGCAAGTTGGAAGGGACTTCTGCCGCCAGCATGCCCGCATGCTGCTCGCGCCCCGCCGCGATCCGTGGAGACCGCGGCGGAACGGCCGGCAAGGGAGCGCGGCGATCAGGTCTTCGTCGCGGCCTCATCGGCATATTTGATCGCACAGCCATAAGGTTGGGCAAAGGCGGTGGTCACCGGACGCCCCGCGGCGTGGTCGTCGAGCGCGGCACGCACGAAATTCTTCGCGCCGGCAAGGTCCTCGACCTTGTTCGTCGGCTTGTCGTCGATGCCGCCGGCATAAATGATGCGCCCCTCGCCATCGATCACGCGCATGTCGGGGGTGGTCTTCGCGCCATAGGCGCGGCCGGTCGCGCCGGTCGGATCGAGCAGCAGGTGGGTAAAGCCCGCATTGAACCGCTGGCCCCAGTTTTTCGCGCTCTCACCCTCGACAAAGCCCTGCTCGCCCGGTGCCGAAGAGACGATCGTCAACCACACGACGCCGTCGGCCACCGCCTCTTTCTGCAGCTTCTGCATCGCGCCGCTGTAGTGCTTTTTGACATAGGGGCAGCCCTCGTTCGTCCATTCGAGCACGACCGTCTTGCCGCGGAAATCGGCCAGCGAAACCTGCTTTCCGTCGGCGCTCGCGAGCTGGAAGGCTGGCGCGACCTGACCCCCGGCGTTCGCCGCCGCCTCCTTGCCGGCGGGCTGATCGGCCTTCTGCTCGGCCGGCTGGCCGCATCCGGCGAGCAGCAGGACCGATGCTGCGGCAACGGAAAATACTGGATATTTCACGGCTAATCTCCTCTCGGTTATGATGCTTCGCGCCCCGCCGCCGCCCGCTTCAACGCGTCGGCGACGATACCCGGCGTCAACAGCTGGGGCAAAATCTCGGGCGCCTCCTTGCCGGGCGCATAGATAAGATAGAGCGGAACGCCGGAGCGGCCGAAGCGCTCCAATTCCCTGGCGATCCTGTCGTCGCGGCGCGTCCAGTCGGCGACCATATAGAGGGTGCCGGTTTCGGCGAGCAGCGCGCGCGCTCCCGCGTTCGCCAGCGCGGCGCGCTCGTTCACCTTGCAGGTGACGCACCAGTCGGCGGTGAAGTTCACGAATACAACCTTGCCCTGCGCCCGCGCGGCGGCAACGGCATCGGCGGTCCACGGCGTGTCCGCGGTTTCTTCGGAACCTGCCTGCGGTGCCGCAACGGGGAGCAGCGTCGCGGACGCCGCGATACCGAAACCGGCGAGCAGCGACAGAACGGCCCCCATGGTCGACCCGAACGCGCGGCGCCCCGACATTTTTGCGATCTGGCGCCAGCCCCACAATGTGAGCCCCAACGCCAGCAGCAGGCCGGCCGCGAGGATGAGCGCCAACGCCTCGCTGCCCGCCTGACGCGCGAACACCCAGACAAGCCAGAGCGCGGCGCCGTACATCGGAAAGGCGAGGATCGATTTCAGCCGCTCCATCCACGGCCCCGGCTTCGGAAACCGGCGCAGCAAGGCGGGCGAGAGGCTGATGACCAGATAGGGCAGCGCGAGCCCCAGGCCCAGCATGGCAAAGATCGCCAGCGCCATCGGCGCGGGCATCAGCAGCGCGGCGCCGAGCGCGAAGGCCATGAACGGCGCGGTACAGGGCGCGGCGACGACCACCGCGAGCACGCCGGTAAAGAACGCCCCCGACCAGCCCGGAAGCCGCGTCAACCGGCTGCCCGCGCCGCTTGCGGGCAAGGCGACCTCGAAAACCCCCGAAAGATTGAGGCCGACGGCGAGCATGAGCAGCGCGAGCGCGGCGGTGACGGCGGGATTTTGCAGATGAAAACCCCAACCCGCCGCCTCGCCCGCGGCGCGAAAGACGAGCAAAGCAGCCGCCAGGACGACAAAGGTCGCAAGGACGCCGAAAAGGAAGGCGATACCGTCGCGCCGTGCCGCGCGCGGGGCGTGCGCCGAGGCGGCCAGCGATGCGGCCTTCATGGCGAGGATCGGGAACACGCACGGCATCAGGTTCAGGATCAGGCCGCCGACAAGCGCGAACAGTGCAGCCTGGGCAAAGACAAGGATATTCGTATCGCCCTTCGACGATGCGGGGGCGGCCGACGGGTCGGCGGTGATTTCCCATGCCCCGCCGGGCGTCGACAGGACCCCCTTGACGGGTTTGGTGAGGCCGGCAGCGACAATCGCTCCCCCGGCTTTCATCCGCAGGCTTAGTTCGTCGCCCTTCCATTCGGCGCGCTGTGCGGCGGGGTGTTCGACAACGCCGCCATCGAACGGAAAGAAATAAGCGTCGCCAGCGGCGCTCTGCTTCAGCGCCGTACCGCGAACGGTCAGCACGAGATCCGCGCCGTCGCGGACAAGGCGGGCATCGAGGTCGGCGGCACGCGGCGCGCTAGCGACGATGCGTTCGATCGCGGCGCCTTCCCCGACCGTCAGGGACGGCACGGCTTCGCGGATGGCGAGTTCGAGCTTCACCACGCGCTCGTCGGGAACGCACATCTCGTCGCTGCAGACCATCGAGAGCACCGTGACGCTGAGCGGCAGGGTCGATCCCGGCTTGGCCGACGCGGGTATTTCGATCGGCACGGGGAGATAGACCTGCCGCGAATAACCGTAGTTCATCAGGCCCTTGACCGGCTGCCGCTCGGGCAGCGGCCACAGGATCGGGCCCGCCGAAACGCCCGGCGGCAGCGACCATGTCAGCTCGGTTGCGCCGCCCGAATCACCCGGGTTACGCCAATATGTATGCCAGCCGGGTTTGATGTCCTGGCGCACCGCGACGATCGCGGTCGAACCCGGTGCCGCCCACCGGTGCATCGGGACGAGCGATACCTCGATATTTTCCGAGCGCATCACTTGCGCCGAAGCTGGCGCGAACGCGGTCGCGGCGAGGATCAGGGCCCAGAGAAAGACGCGGAACGAGCGCACCATATGCAAACCAGCCGATCATTCATTGTTGCGCGCTGCCGCCCCGTCGTACAGCGCGGGCGACAGCAACACCAACTTGTCGCAACTTTATGGCAAAGACGCCGATGGCCCCATTCCGGCTTGCAGCTGGACGACTTCGCAGCGATGCAGCCTCCACTATGGCCAGTGAAATGATGATCGGCAAAGCGGGGCGCGGACGGTGACGCGGGGCGAGCTGCGCGACCTCATGGAAACGCGGCAGGTCGCGATCTACTTTGGCGCCGTGTTGCTCGGCGCGCTCGCGGGCGCGCTGATACCCGGCGCCGAAGCGCTCGAACCAGCGATCAACCCCGCGCTCGCATTCATGCTGTTCGTGACCTTTCTCCAGGTGCCGCTGGCGGCGCTGGGCCAGGCGCTGCGCGATCTCCGGTTCCTCGCCGCGCTGCTGGCGGTCAACTTCCTTGTCGTACCGCTGCTGGTGGCGGCGCTGATCCAGTTCGCGCCCGACGATCCGCTCATCCGCCTCGGGGTACTGATCGTGCTGCTTTGCCCCTGTATCGACTATGTCGTGACCTTCGCGCATCTCGGCCGCGCCGATGCCCGGCTGCTGCTTGCCTCCACCCCGGCGCTGCTCATCGCGCAGATGCTCTTGTTGCCACTATATCTCGCCGCATTTCTCGGCGAGGCCGCTGCCGGCCTCGTCCAGGCCGGCCCGTTCATCCACGCCTTTCTCTGGCTCATCGCCCTGCCCCTCGCGCTGGCGATCCTGTGCCAGCTCTGGGCGGTGCGCAGCCGCGCGGGCGGGCGGGCGGCCGCCGCGCTCGGCCTGCTCCCCGTCCCGGCAACCGCGCTCGTGCTCTTGATCGTCATCGCCGCTGTCCTGCCGCGGCTTGGCGCCGCGATCCCTGCGGCACTCGGCGTCTTGCCGCTCTATATCGCCTTCGCGGCGATCGCTCCCGTCGCGGGATGGCTCGTGGCCCGCGCCGCGCGGCTCGACGCGCCCGGCGGCCGCGCGGTCGCGTTCAGCGCCGGCACGCGCAATTCGCTCGTCGTGTTGCCGCTCGCGTTGGCCGTCCCCGGCGCGATGCCGGTGTTGCCCGCGATCATCGTCACGCAGACGCTCGTCGAGCTGTTGTTCGAACTTCTGTATGTCCGCACGATCGCGCGCATGGGGCGCGGCGCCGCGCAAAGTGCATAAGCCCATTGGGGACTGCAGGATCATCGAAAATCTCGGCCGATTGACGCGCCCCGTCTGGATGCGTTGCGGCCAAGGATCATGCGGCAACAACGGCATTTCTGCCGTGGCGATGGTTTCCGGATGTCGGGAGGGGAAGTAATGGTCAGAAGAGGAAACTAATGCTAAAGCTATGTTTTTGATAAGATTTTTATTTATCCAAAACGGACACAATGGTGGCCCGTTCGCCACCCCCACTTCCGTTATAATGAAGCGGTTCGAGTGCTCAACGCCTCAATACGGCTCGCACAATCTTATAGCGCGTCCCGTCAGCGGCAGCAATGTAACCGTGGTGTGAAGGCCGCCTTGCGGGACGGCGTTCCGGGGTGCTGATAGCCGCTCTTTGCGAGGAGCGGTGATGAGCGAGGATATCGGAGCGGCGGGAGCGAGTGCTCT
>SCNS01000044.1 GCA_005503215.1 Sphingomonadaceae bacterium 3R27C6
TCGTCGCCCCGCCCCTGACACGGGGCGGCGTTGGGCGCGCGCCGCCCTCCTCTCGTCCCCTCACCTCCTTTCGTCATCCCGGACTTGATCCGGGATCCAGCTTACCGCGCGCAAATGGACCCCGGATCAAGTCCGGGGTGACGACGCAAAGGAATTCCAACTTTTCTGCTTTCCTACATTGTTCCCATATGGTTCGTCCTTAAAATTCAAACGAACCACAGGAGCCAAGCCCGTGAAACAGGAAATCCTCCCGCCCCTCCCCGCCGTCATCGACGCGGAGGCCGACCCCGCGATCGACCCCGATGACCTCCCCGAAGAACTCGCCTTCACCCCCGTCGAACAACGCACCAAACGCTGGACCGGCATCACCGCCCAGAAACAGCGGATGTTCATCGCCCATCTCGCCGCGACCGGCGCGGTCAGCATGGCGGCGAAGGTCGCGGGCCACTCGGCCTCGGCCTTCTACCAGCTCCGCAAGCGCGCGAACGCCGACAGCTTCGCCGCGGCATGGGACCGCGCGGTCGAGGCGGGCGCGCGCCGCGTCGCCGACCTGCTCATGGAATATGCCATCTATGGCGTGCCAGAGACGATCTCGAAGCGGGGCGAGGTCATCCTCGAGCGCCGCCGCCCGAACATCCGCGCGATGCAGCATATCGCCGCGAGCCGCTTTCCCGAGAATTTCGGCGGCATCGACCCCATCGACGGCCGCCCGGCGAGCGCGATCCCGCACAGCATCCACCGCCTGCGCGAGAAATGGCGCACCGAGTGGGAGGCCGAGCGGCAGGCCGAAATGTTCGAGCACAACAGCCGGGCGAACCGGCATGCAACCGACCTCGACGACCGCCTCCGCATCATCCGCACCGCCTATCAGCGCAGGATTTCGCACGACCCCGTCAAGCGCGCCGCATGGGACCTGCTCACCGGCCCCGGCACCGACTGGGACGCGGTGCGCAAGGAGGACGCCTACCTCAACCCGCAAAAGCATGAGTGGCACATGCACCACCCCGACATGATCGTGCCGATCAGCGCCGGCGCGGGCAATATCGACTGGGACGCCGAGGAGGGCGGCGACCTGTCGAACCCGAACCCGCCCCCCGCCGACCACATCCCCTGGACCGAGGGCGGCCGCGAGGACGAAATCTGGTTCGAACGCTACGAGGAGCATATCGTCGAGGGCGATGCCCGCGAAAGCGACCTCGCGAACGGCCGGATCGCCCGCGGCGACATGCGCGCCGCCGCGGGCCGCCTCCGCGAACGCGCCGAGGCCTGGCAAGCGGCGCGCCAGCCGGTGTACCAGCACCCCCACGGCTTCCTCGCCGACAAGCGCCTCAGCGGCGGCGGCACCGGCCGCGAACGCGACAGCACCCGCCGCCGCATCGAACGCAGGATCGCCGAACTCGAACGCGAATGGAACGCCGCCTACAGCGAGGAAAGCTGGGCGGCGTGGAAGGCGGGGCGGGCTTCGGCGGCCGAGACCAACGCCGCCGAAGCCGACGACACGAACCAGCCGCAGCCGGAGAGCGAAGCATGAGCCTCCTCGAAGACACCCGCGCGGGCCGCATCGCGGCCCGCTTCGGCCGCACCGTCGCCATCGAATGGATCCAGCCGCGCGAACCCGACGGCGGCTGGATCGATTATCTCGATTTCGATCCCGGCAACCCGCAAATCTGCCTGTCGGTCGGCCGCCTGATCCACGACGACGATTGCGTGAAGGTGCTCGCCGGATCGGCCATGCTCGTCGGCGACGAGGGTTTGCGAATGAGCGGGATCATCGAGATTCCGGCGCGATGCGTGGTGCGGATTGTGCGGTTGGAGGAAGCCAGCGGTTGAAATAATCGATAACATATCTGGTAGAATTGTATTTTGACAAAATCGATTCCTAAGTTACCATGTTCGGCTTAATTTCTTCATGGCGATTTTATGGATCTCGGGGGGAATGAAAATAGATGCGAAGTTGTCTCTGTAGGAAAGCAGAGAAACGGGGCGTCGCGATACTGGTGCCTAACCCATCAGGCATCGGCAACGGCGAAGTATGGCAAGAAGCTAGAGCGTTGTGAGGGAGCGTACCTGAAGCCGAGCAATCGCAAAGTGCTCGAACTGGACCCAGAAAATTTTAGAGGTGGGATAGCCATATGGGGTGCCGTCCGGCCAGTTTATGATACGACCGGCCTACCTGATGAGGAGGGCGTTCATGTCCACGCCCGCCGCTTGGTGGAAGATACGACTAAGGAACATGACGATACTTTCGATACGGTTGCCATCACGGTAAAGCGGGATCTATTTGAAAGCAGAAAGATCCTCGTCTCACGAGAGACGGCAGTGGCATCTTACATAAGCCAGTTCTTAGAACGTCCGATGCAATCTCTGTTTTGCACCTATTGCGGCACTCCTCATCTCGACTCTGAATGGTACGCCGTGAAACTGCATAAGAGGCACCTTTGCCATGCCTGCGGAAAACTATTCACGGCAAATGAGAGGTCCGTTTCCAACCCTCTTGCAGAATTGAAATTCGCCCTCAAGGACGACGGGGTAGGTGACGAACTCATGCGGGCCCCACGAAGCCTACGCTGCCAACAAACGGATTATCCCGGAGGCGTACAAATCTGGGCATCCAATCCTGCTCTGCTATGGACGGCGAGACGTGCGGAAGAGTCTGGAATTCACTTCCACGGCTACGCGAGAGACAGAATTGACCGGATCGAGGACGATACTTTTGATCAGCTAACAATTGACGGCATAACGCTCAACGAACAGCATCTCAGATATTATATGGCGCAGAGCGCTCTGCGATATCTTGACGGTAAAATTGCAACCGCCGTATGCGCTTGCGGCCATTCTTTTTTTGATCAGGGTCAAGAAGCCTTTACGCCAAGGCAAAAGAGAAACTGCACGGAGTGTGGAGTGGAGTGGGTTTCTCCAATGCGAAAGAAGGTCGTACTGAACCCATTTTTGACGACCATCGCACAACTCCATCAGAACCAGAACGAGTTAAGGAGATAATCCGTGAAGGGCTATATCTATATCACCGGCACGGGTGCCGATCCCGCACTTCTGGGCAATCTGAATGACCCTCTTTTTGATAAGGTGCCAACGCTTGGCGCGTGCATGAGCAATCTTCGGGAGTTCCTCGATCCAGGTGACTTTATCTTCGTGGTATCAGGCAAAGTTCCAACCGAGCAGCAGTATATTATTGGAGGAATGAGAGTAAAAGAGAAGCTCGACGCTCTTACGGCTTACGGAAGATTCCCAGAAAACCGCCTTCGGATTGGATCAGATGGCCTTTTGAAGGGGAATATCATCGTTGACGAGTACGGCAACAAGCACCCGCTTGATCGCCACACCGACGAAAGTTTCCAAAGGCGTATCAAGAATTTCATTGTTGGCGAGAGCCCTGTATCGCTGCAAACGAAGAAGGAAGTGGAACTCGGACGACAACGTACGCTTTTGAAGCTTTCTGATATGTTTGACCGCCCCGGCAACCGAGCAATTGACATCATGGGTCGGCAAAGGAAGTTAGATGATGTACAAGTTGCTGGCCTTCTTGATTGGCTAAAGAACGTCAAGACTGATGCAAAAAGATAAGCCTCGTGCCTAGGGTCGCAGACACGCTGAGGGACCTCAGAGTCTCCGCGGCAGAGGCTGCCAGAAAAAGCCACCTCCCGATCGATCGGATTGAGGCAATCTTTTCAGGGGACAAAGCCACTGTTTCCGAGCTGAGAGCATTGAGCCGCGGCCTAAGACTGCCAATGCATATCTTTGCGGGGGGCAAAGACAGAAATTCCGGGGATATCGATCTTCTATTTCGGGATGCCGGGAGATCTGATCAAACCTTCGATGTAACGGTTGAGAAGGTCAAAACGTTCGTTTCAGCCGCCCTAGAAATATTGCCTCAGCGTACCACCCTCCCCAATTGGCTGTTAGACATCGATTGCTCTGGGGCGGACTATACTGCCGCAGACCGCATCGCCAAAGATTTTAGGGAAAATCTTCCAAGCATCGGGCCGGACGACCCGTTAACCGAATTACCTGAACTAATCGGAAGCCTTGAAGGTGTAGTGCTAGGACGATTGAATTTCTCAAAATATGAAGGAGTTTCATTGATCGCTGGCAACTATTGTTTTATCTTTGTTTCTCCTAGATTTGAAGCAAGAATGCTTTTTACTCTAGGTCACGAGATCGGTCATATTATTTGCCATCACAGAAATGAAAATAAAGCGATCTTTGACTCACCAAAATCCGTAGGGACATTTGGAAGATACTCGATTAGGGAATCTTTTGCCGATGCCTTCTCGTCTTGCCTAATTCTCCCGGACATGGGTTTGGCAAAGTCCATTATAGAATTCAAAAGATTCTATGAAATTGAAGATGAGGACATTAGCGATTTTGAAATATCCCTCCTATCACATTTCTACGGCGTGAGCTTTCAGGTCGCAGCTCGACGCTGCGAGGATTTGGAATTAATCCCTCGAGGCTCAAGCCACCTGATCACTGACATGATAACTAAAAGATTTGGCTCTCCCGAAAAGAGAGCGAAAGAACTAGGAGTGCCACCACGGAAGAAAATCGACTTTCCGGTCATATCTGCCAGTTTAGCGGAAGCCATTGTAGAGAAACTTGATAACGGTTCGTTTTCAATTGGATGGGCCTCGGATCGCTTTGGGCTCTCAATTGGCGAGATTTTCTCGCTACATGCTAAGCGGTCATAATCTTGGAAGTTCTATTGGACGCGAGCAGCATAATAAACCTGTGCAATGCGGGCGTCCTTGAGAATGTTTGTCAAATCGAAAATTCGGACTTCTTGTTTACGCCTTGGGTTGACGATGAATGCGATGAACGCTGCACGGACCAATTGCAGGGCGCACGTCAGGCAGGAAACTTATCAATTCTCCCCGACGATGAGATCGACGCAGAATTATTCTTAAATCTGGTCGAACAAATCCAGCTTGGGAATGGCGAAACGGAAACCATTGCGGCAGCGGTTGGAAACAATTCCATTGTTTGTACAGATGACCGGAAAGCGCGAATCGCCGCGTCGAATATTCTAGGAGGAGACCGCGTTATCGGAAGCCTTCGGCTTTTAAGATGGGCAGTTGAGCATAAGCTAATGGTCTGCACTCAGGCCTTTGAAGCCTTTCAGGTCATGCGCGACCGTGGTGGATTTCTGCCTGATACAGACCAAGCCTTCTTTTGCTTAGACGAGGGCTAGCTAATAGTCAGGCATCATCCCCCATCCGCAGCGCCGCAATGAACGCCTCCTGCGGAATGTTCACATTGCCATATTCGCGCATCCGCTTTTTGCCTTCCTTCTGCTTTTCCAGCAGCTTCTTCTTGCGGGTCGCGTCGCCGCCGTAGCATTTGGCGGTCACGTCCTTGCGCAGCGCGGCGATGGTTTCGCGGGCGATCACCTTGCCGCCGATCGCGGCCTGGATCGGGATCTTGAACATGTGGCGCGGGATCAGGTCCTTCAGCCGCTCGCACATGCCGCGGCCACGGTTTTCGGCGCTGCCGCGGTGGACGATCATGCTCAGCGCGTCGACCGGCTCGTTGTTGACGAGGATGCTCATCTTGACGAGGTCGCCGGCGCGGTGGCCGATCTGGTGATAGTCGAACGACGCATAGCCGCGGGAAATGCTCTTCAGCCGGTCGTAGAAGTCGAACACCACCTCGTTGAGCGGCAGTTCATAGGTGATCTGCGCGCGGCCGCCCACGTAAGTGAGGTTCTTCTGCACCCCGCGGCGGTCCTGACACAGCTTCAGGATCGGGCCGAGATAATCGTCGGGCACGTAAATCACCGCCTCGATCCACGGCTCCTCGATCTCGTCGATGCGGTTCGGGTCGGGCATGTCGGCGGGGTTGTGGAGCTCGATCTCCTTCGCCGCCTCATTCTTCGTGTGGCTCAGCTTCAGCTTGTACACCACCGACGGCGCCGTCGTGATCAGGTCGAGATCATACTCGCGCGTCAGCCGCTCCTGAATAATCTCGAGGTGGAGCAGGCCGAGGAAGCCGCAGCGGAAGCCGAAACCGAGCGCGGCCGAGCTTTCCATCTCGAACGAGAAGCTCGCGTCGTTGAGGCGGAGCTTCTGGATGGATTCGCGGAGTTTTTCGAAGTCGTTCGCGTCGGTCGGGAACAGGCCGCAGAAGACGACGGGCTGGACTTCCTTGAACCCCGGCAGCGGATTCGCGGCGGGCTTCTTCGCGTCGGTCACCGTGTCGCCGACGCGCGCCTGCGCGACGTCCTTGATCTGCGCGGTGATGAAGCCGATCTCGCCCGGACCGATCTCGGTCAGTTCCTCGCGCTTCGGCGTGAAACAGCCGACGCGGTCGATCAGATGGGTGGTGCCCGCCTGCATGAACTTGATCTGCTGGCCTTTTTTGAGCACGCCGTCGACGACGCGGATCAGGATGACGACGCCGAGATACGGGTCGTACCAGCTGTCGACGAGCATCGCGACGAGCGGCGCGGTCGCGTCGCCCTTTGGCGGCGGGATGCGCGTGACGATCGCTTCCAGCGCTTCCTCGATGCCGATGCCGGCCTTGGCCGAGGCGAGCACCGCGTCGTCGGCGGGCAGCCCGATGATGTCCTCGATCTCGGCCTTCACCTTGTCGACGTCGGCCGCTGGCAGGTCGATCTTGTTGATCACGGGGACGATTTCGTGGTCGTGCTCGATCGACTGATAGACATTCGCCAGCGTCTGCGCCTCGACCCCCTGCGCCGCGTCGACGACGAGCAGCGCGCCCTCGCACGCCGCGAGCGACCGCGACACTTCATAGGCGAAGTCGACGTGGCCGGGCGTGTCCATCAGGTTGAGCTCATACGTCTCGCCGTCGTGCGCCTTATACTTCAGGCGCACCGTCTGCGCCTTGATCGTGATCCCGCGCTCCTTCTCGATGTCCATATTATCAAGGACTTGTGCCGACATCTCGCGCGCGGTCAGCCCGCCCGTGAACTGGATCAGCCGGTCGGCGAGCGTCGACTTGCCATGGTCGATGTGCGCAATGATGGAGAAGTTGCGGATATGGGAAAGAGGCGTGGTCATGCGCCGCGGCCTAGCAGCGGAAAGCCGCGCTGTCAGCAGGGGAAGCTACAGCGCAAGCCAGCGCCGACAATCGTCGCGAACGCGGGCGTCGCTGTCGGCCATACCGCGCTCGAGCGTCGCAGCTCGCGCGCTGCCCTCTTCCACCGCCGCCAGTGCCCCAATCGCATTCGCGCGCACCCTTGGCACCGGGTGCGCCTTCGCGAACTGCTCCGCCACATCCTTCCCATTCCCGGTCAAATGCACCGCGCACCGGAGCAGCATCTCGCTGCTCGTCAGCGTTGGGCGCTTGGCGATCGTGCCCTTCTCCAGGTCGACAATATATTGGTCGCGCCAGGGGACTTGCTCGCCCTCGTCCATGATGTTGAGGCTGACCGAGAGGCTTGGCGGGGGGAGCTGGCTGTGGATATCGCGGTGGGCGCGGTAGAGCATCATCTTGCCTTGGCTGAGGCTGCTGCGCTCGACGAATTTGAGGTCGAGGGGTTCGCCGAGGCGGCCGTCGACGGTTTCGGGGTCGTAGTCATAATAGTCGCTGATATAGCCCGGGCCGAAATAGCCGGCGGTGAGGAAGCTGAAATTATGGTCGTGCGGGACGCCGTAGGAGAAGGCCGCGGGGCCGCTTGCGGCGAAAGCGGCGTCGCGCTGCGATGGCCACATATTGGCGCGGAGGTAAAAGCCGCGCGGGCTGCGGTGAAGGAGAAAGACTTGCGCCGTATAGCGGTTGAGGGTGAGCTGGTCGGTATAGCTCGCCTTGAGCGCGGCGATCACGCGGTCGGCGAGGAAGTCGGGGTTGCGCGACAAGCCGGCGAGGAGGTCGGTGCAGCGGGCGATGCTCGCCTCGTCGGTGAGGTCGACGCCGCTTTCGTCGAGGCGAGCGGTCACCTCTTCGACATCGAGCGCTGGGCGCGCGGGCGGGTCGATCAAGCGGGGCATGGGGCAGGCCCCTTCGCGCGCGGCGCCGGTTTGGGGGTGGAGGGCGCCGGGCTTGTGCAAGACCC
>SCNS01000045.1 GCA_005503215.1 Sphingomonadaceae bacterium 3R27C6
TCGTGAGCCGATCGAGCGGATCGAGACCCGGCTCTCCGGCCTCGTCAATCAGGCGACCCTGCAGTATCTCGCTGAGTTCCCGGTGCGCGATCTGCTCGACGCCGGCGTCGAGCCGCTTCGTCTGCGCTTGGAGGCAGCCCTGGCGAATGATCCCGCCCTCACCGAAATAGGTCTCGCGGTTGTCGCGGTTCGGCTGAACAATCTGGCCCCGAGCAGCGAACTCGAACGTGCGCTGCAAACGCCAACCTTCGAGGCGCTTCAACAAAAGGCCGACGAGGCAATGTTCGAGCGCCGAGCGCTAGCGGTCGATAAGGAGCGCGCAATTGCAGAGAATGAGCTCGGCAACAAAACAGAACTTGCGCGCCGCGAAAAGCAGTTGATCGCCGAAGAAGCGGAGAACGCCCGAAATCGCGCCACCGGACTCGCCGACGCCCAGCGGGTCGAGGCGGAAGCCGAAGCGGGCCGTATCCGCATTGTTGAAAGCGCGAAGGCGGAAGCCGAACAGGCTCACATCGCCGTCTACCGCGATCTGCCGCCCGCGGTGCTACTCGGACTGGCCGCGCGCGAGCTGGCGGGCAATCTGGAGACGATCGAGCATTTGAACTTCACGCCCGATCTTCTCGCGGCCGTCATGCGGGAGTTCAGGCCGGCTGCTTCCGGCGCGCTCCCGACCCCGTAAGGAAAGGATGCCATGACCTCCACAGCGCCCCGCGCCGTGTTCGTGACGCGTGAGACCGACTATGAATTGCTCCTCGCGCGCCATGCGACACGAGAGCAAGCGCGGTTCTACCTTGAGACGCGAGGCCAGAAGCTAGGCGAGCTTGAAACACGGCATGAGCAATTTCTGACCGTGTTGCATCGCGCGCGTGCCGCGATCCCCACTGATTGGCGGCAAACCTTGGTTCGACGCGCAGATTTGGACCGGTTCCTTTTCGCTCCGGAAGACGTGATCATAGCCGTCGGTCAAGATGGGCTCGTTGCGAACGTCGCGAAATATCTGACCGGCCAACCGGTTCTCGGGATTAATCCGGCCCCGGGCCTCTATGATGGCGTTCTGGTCAGAGTCGCGCTCGGACGTCTTCCAGCCACTTTGTTGGGGTGCCTTCACGGCGATACCGCAGTCGAGAACAGGACGATGGTCGAGGCCGTTCTCGATACTGGCGAAAAGCTGACGGCCCTCAACGAGCTGTTTGTCGGCCACCGCAGTCATCAGTCGGCACGATATCGGATTGCAATTGGGGATGCTGCCGAGGACCAGTCCTCAAGCGGGATAATCGTTGCAACGGGTACGGGTGCCACCGGCTGGGCGCGCTCGATTATGGAGGCAACCGGGAATCATATCGCGCTGGATCCGGTGGAACGCGCGGTTGGCTTCTTTGTCCGGGAGCCGTTCCCGAGCGTCGCAACCGGTACCGCACTTCGTGCGGGCAAATTTGGCCAGCAGGCGCTCGCGGTTACATCGCGAATGACGGACGGCGTCATCTTTGCGGACGGTATCGAAGGGGATTTCATCCGGTTTGAATGGGGAAGGCAGGTATCGCTAGCGCCTTCCAATCAAGTTCTTCGTCTTGTCGTCAGTTAGCTGCACAATGAAGATTCCTCCGCGGCGCCGAAAGACCGCCGTCTCGTCATTGAGACGAATTGCGTCGCGTTTAGGCATTCCGTTTAGAGTTCGTCGCCTGGGATCCGCCCGACTAGTACCGCCACACGAAGAAGCCCCTAGCAGCACAGGCGATCAACGTAATCTCAGAGGACGATGGGGCGAGATGTGACCGAGCCAGTGGCGATGCTGCAGATGATTAAAGTCGATCACCAAGTTCGGCGCCTCTAGGCAAATTCCGCGACAAAGGACGAATTGTTACGCGTCGTTAGGGAGGAGGATGGCTTCCATGGCCGATCCTACATGGTGGAAACCTCCGATTTTTCAGCATGTTCAGTTCAAGCAGCTTCAAAATTGGCCGATCTCTTGGCCGATCTTATCGTCGCATCCACAATGCCGTTCTCGAGCGAGAGCGTGCTGCTATTTCGATGGGCGCAGCCCGCTAATCGATAAAATTCCGCAGGCTTTGGCAGCGCGACCTTGCGCCCACCGGCAGTCTGGGCTGCAAAGATATCGTTTCAGTTCCTCAATGGCCATTATGCTCTGCGTACACGTGCCGCCGCGTCACATCATAATAGATGTGCGTTCTGTCGCCGCATTCGCGGCAGAGCGAGGTTGAAAATAGCTCGTCGCCTTCTTTCGCGTCGAGGAACATCACCCAGATGGGAACATCCCGCCCGGAGCTGTCAGTGTAATTTCCCATTGGTTGCCAGCGCAGAATTTCCCCGGTGGCGGCATCCGTGACGAGCAGTGCCGCACCCTTTGGACCGTCGTCGCAGGCTTCGAAGACGACACTCTGCCCCAGGATGCGCCGCCCACCCGGCGCCACGCTTTCGGCTCGCCAAGATGATTGCATCCTGTAGCTATCGATCTCCGTTTGGGTCGCTCGATCGATGCCGACGAAGGTGTCGGGGCCCACGGGTTCGAGCGAGCAGACGGAGTAGCTGTAGTAGGTCATCGTCTCGCCGATAAAGTCGGAGAGTTTTTTGACGGTCACTGGCCCCGCTGCTTGTCCGAGAATGCGCGCGTTCATCGAACCGTCCCACCACATGCTGTTCGGCGCGCCTTTGACGAAGACGCTTGGCGCGGCGCTTGCCGTCACGCTCAACAAGGATGATAAAATAGCTGCTAGCAGCACACGCATTCTCGGCTCTCCCGCCAGCCTGTAAATTGGATGGCATGCGCTCAAATCGGGCCGCAGCACCGACCGGAGCGCCTGCACGCTTATCGGAGTGAGCAACCGCCCAAAGAATAGCCTTCGCCGAACGTCTCACGGATATCTTGGCAAACGAACGAGATTTTGGCGCCTTTCTTTAGGGAGCCGATGGCTTTGCCGTCCTTTTCCGCGAAGGAAGCGCTGACGAAGTGCACCAGATAATCTTCCGTCTTGCCGGTGAAAGAAATCACAGGTGCGCTGGCGTCCCCGGCGAATTCTTGGACGACCTCATTGGTGAAGCGGAGACGGCGCTTCCCATATTTCTCTCCAGCAGCAATTTTATTGCCTTCGACATCGGCCCAAATGTCTTTGATGGTTGCATCGATGATTGGTGCATTGGTCGTGTCAACCGTTTCGCCAGATGTATTGAAGGCGTCCTTGTTCATCGCCTCGCCCAAGGATTGGGTTCCCTTAATCCAGCCGTAGCAGACGTAGAGAGTCAGGACGCCGGTAACGAGCCCCGCGATCGCCAGCGACCTTGACTTGCGGCGAAGTGCGATCAGCCCAAAAATAATCGCCATGGGACCGAGAATCCACGACACGAAGCCGATTAGCGGAATGAACGAGAGTATCAGTCCGGTTAAACCGACGATAAATGCCGCTTTTCCCAGCGCATTGTGGTCAGGTTTACTTGAATTATCTGTCGTCATATCGCCCCCGAATGAATATCATTGATGTCCGCGTTATATGGTTGAATATCAAGCTGCAAGGTGGTTGCTGCTTTGGATGGATTGCCCGCAAATTGTAAAGGGAAATGAAATGCCCGACATCCTGACGGTGATGGACGATCTTTTGACTTCAGTTATTTCAGCAGGACGAGCGCCGGAGCACTGGCTACTGCGGCAATCCGATTGGGAAGAGATCGCGAGGCGGTTCGAGGAAAAGGAGGTGCCGGATCTCGATGCAATTGGCGCCAGCACCTACAAGGAGGTCCCCGTGCATTTCAGCGAGCTCCACGATGGCGCTATCGTGGGCATTGTCGATAAGGCAGGAATCCAAACAATAGCCTAGCACGCGAGAGCACTTCGCGGGCGATTAGGGCGCGGAGGGGGCCTGCGCGAAGCTGCGTCAAAAGCGTCATGGTGACACGCCTCGAAGAGAAGACCCGGATCGTCAAGGGCGGGACCCTGGCGGCGCAGCTGTCGCGGCTCGACCTGATCGTGCTCGACGAGCTCGGTTATCTGCCGTTCGCCCGCTCCGGAGGGCAGTTGCTGTTCCACCTCATCAGCAAGCTTTATGAGCGCACCAGCGTCATCATCACCACCAACCTCGCCTTCGGCGAGTGGCCTACCGTCTTCGGCGATCCCAAGATGACTACGGCACTGCTCGACCGCGTCACCCACCACTGCGATATTATCGAGACGGGCAACGACAGCTGACGCTTCAAAAACCGCAGCTGACCGCCACCTTCGGCGCCTTCAAAAATCTATCTTGCGCTGCGCGCGCCTCCGGTCGGGCTACGCCCGCCCTCCGCCGCACGCAGCGCAAGGCGACCCTCAACTAACCAGCATCATATCCGAAAAGGGGGTACCTGTTCGACGCCGATCGGGGGTCCCTATTGAACGCCGTTTGACAACTGCGGGTAATGCCGGAAACCACGAGAAGCCGATCTATGGTGGGACCGCAGTCAGTCAAAGTGACATAGCACAGCCGAGCACAATTCCCTCCCGTTTTCGCTCGAAATGATCAATTTTCTGCTCTTTCACGAGTGCGCGCGCCAGGCGTCGCGTACCCGATTCCGGTGCTGGCGGCGAAGGCGGGGCATCCTTCGTCTTTCTGCGGGGTTCCTTGAACGAGCCTCCACAGGGAATCGATAATGTCGCATGCCTCCCTTCTCGAAGCCACGGCCCCGCTCCTCATCGCGGTCGGTCTGCTCTGGGGCGCGATCATCCGAATTTTCGTCAGCATGCGCCAAGAGCGCGCGCGTCTCACTAGCGAGGAGGGCTAGCCGATGAGCCGCAGTATAACCGGCTGGCGGCTTCCCGATGCTGAGCGCGAGGCGCTCCTGATGCGCTTCCCGCCGCGCTATCAGACCGTAGTCGCGGATCATGTGACGCTTCGCTACGGCACCGACGCCCGGACTGAAATTCCGACCGAGCATGCCGGCGTCGTTATCGGCGAGGCGGACGATGGCGCGGGCGTGCAAGCTCTGGTTGTCGCGATCGGCGGCCGGAGCGAACGTGGTGACGGTAGCCATTTCCACCTGACTTGGTCGCTCGCGAAAGGTCGCAAAGCTAAGGAAAGCAACGATGTCATCGTCGATCGCGCGTGGCGGCCAGTCGATCCGCCGATCACGGTCATGCTCGAGCCGGCGCGCTGGAGGCCCTGATGCAGCTATATCTCGACTGCGACGGCGTCCTCGCCGATTTTGAAAGCGGCGCGACAGACCTTCTGGGCATGCCGCCCCGCGCTTACGAGAAGCGTCATGGCATCGCCGCGTTCTGGCGCGAGATCGCCCGCCACCCTGACTTTTATGGCACGCTGCCGCTGATGCCCGACGCCATGGAGCTCTTCGCCGCGGTGCGCCATCTCGTCCCGGTCATTCTAACCGGGCTGCCGCGCGGCAACTGGGCCGCGGCGCAAAAGATCCGCTGGGCTGCGGAGCATTTCCCGGGAACACAGATACTCACCGTGATGGCGGTCGATAAGCGCAACCATGCGCAGCAGGGTGACATCCTCGTCGACGATCAGCTCAAGCATGCCCATCTCTGGGAGGCGGCGGGCGGCCTATTCCTTCACCACAAGGATGCCGCGAGCACGATCGCCAAGCTCAAGGAGGTGATCCCCACCGATATGACACAAATGAACTCGCCGCCGCTCTGAGCCCGCCACTCAAGGTTTTGCGATGATCTGCTGCACCTAGATGAACGCAACTCCGTTCCTGTGAATTAGCAACGAAAATTGCGACATCAGATCTATGCCGGTTTTCAAAAACTGGTTTTCTTGGCCAGCCACTAAGCGAACGGTGGCAAGCATCCCGTCTTCCGTTTCGCGCGCGCCGCTCCACGAGAAATGGAGCTCGCCGCCGATCGTCGGTCCTTTAATGGCATCTGCTAAAATGCCGGTTTCATTGCCCCGAGCATCGCCATGTTGAAGCGCTTCATCGACAAGCAACGCCATAAGATGGGTTCGAGATCGATTTAAGGTGCCCCCGCTCAGACGCCGCAACTGGGCGCCGAGCAGTCCCCATACGCCGGAATCGTGTTCCGTCCCGCAAATGTCACGCATACTCACAGCAAGGGCACCGTGTGAGTAAAGATGGTTCAATATCACGGTTGCGTTTGCGTCGTAACCGTGGTGTGAAGGCCGCCTTGCGGGACGGCGTTCCGGGGTGCTGATAGCCGCTCTTTGCGAGGAGCGGTGATGAGCGAGGATATCGGAGCGGCGGGAGCGAGTGCTC
>SCNS01000046.1 GCA_005503215.1 Sphingomonadaceae bacterium 3R27C6
CGTCGGCATGTTGCCGCGGGTTCCGGGGCCTGACCGGCGCAAAACGGCGGGCAGCCGAAGCCGGGATTATCGCGTCATCGATGCAGGATTTTGGTGGAGCGGTAGCGGGAATCCTACCTCTAAGCTTATGATTTGAAATGGAAATCAAATTCGCAATTCGATTTAGAGCAGGCCCCATTCAAAGCCCCTAGCCCTTATTTCGGGTCTGGTTCGATTCCGAACAGGGATAATATCCTATATCGAATCTAACGTGATGGCGTGTGAGATGGCAATTTGAGCCCCTCCGCCCGATAGCGCGACGGTGGACCTCTCACGTTTAGGAACTCGGCGTAAGAGGCAATTCAAGGCCCATTTCCCCGAGGAACCGCGAAGGCTGCTTTGCCCAGCCGCGATAGCGATCCGCATACGACAGGCACAGCCACTCGCGCGCGCGCGTAATCGCGACAAAGCAGTTTCGGCGCTCTTCCTCCATCTCAGCGCTGTTCTCACCCGCTTTAATGCTCTGAAAGCTCGGCAGCACATCTTCCGCGAGGCCGATCACGTAAACGTGATCGAATTCTTTTCCCTTTGCGCTGTGAATGGTCATCAGCGTCACAGCGTTCGGCCCCACGGGCGGTTCTTTCGAGCGAAGTGCCAATTCTTGCAGAAACTGTTCTAAAGGGGCCGCTCGACCGACGGCCTGATTGATACTTCGCACAAGGCCATTCCAAGCCGACCGATCTTCTTCAATGTCCGTAGTATCTTCGGCTGACGCCCGAGGAAGCGAATCTAGAAATTTCGTAATGAAATTTCGAAAGGTCGTCGGCTGCCTTGCCAGTTCCGCCGCCATTGCAGCAAAGTTTTGCGCGTTGTCACCTTCACACGACGCCGCAGCACTTGCCCATTCGCCAAGAAGAGACCGCGAACTGATGTCGGCTGCTGCGGCGATATTGTCCGACCAAATTTCGCTGCCGAACCAGCGGTTGAAGGCACCCGTAAGGGTATCGAGCGCGCGTCTGTCGAGCGGCCTCGAAGCGAGCCGAAGCGCCGCGGCCAACCATAAGAACTGTGCTGATCGGAAATCGTCGCGACGTTGCGCGATGGCGGCCTCCACGTGCGCGTCCGTTAACGCTTGTTGCATCCGCTCTAACAATGCTCTTGTCCTAGCAAGTACGGCGACCTCGCCCCGCTTTGATGCGTCGATCCCGGCAACGCCTGCGGCGATCGCGGCCGCCTCCGCCTCTTCGGACGTATAGCGCAACAAACGAATGTGTTGACCATCTGGATACTGAAGTGTCGTTTTCCCAGCCTCGAGCGGCTGTTTGTCGACCGTTCGCTGCGTGTTGTGGACCGCCAGCTGATTGGCAGCAGCGACGATACTAGGAGGACAGCGGTAATTGGTTGGAAGCTGAATTTCGGTTGGTTGGAAATCCGCGCGAAAGCGCTGGATTTGCTGGTAGCTTGCGCCGTTCCACTGATAGATGATCTGATCATCGTCGGCGACAGCGAAGACGTTGCGAAAGCTGTCGCCGGCCAGCGCTTTAATCAACCGGTACTGCCCAACAGTCGTGTCCTGAAACTCGTCGAACATCCAATAGGAGTAGGCGCGACGATAATGTATCCCGACCCCGGGGAAAGCAGAAATCAGACGGTAGGCTTGAGCAATCAACGACCCGAAATCGAGCGCATTCGCGCGGCTCAGCGCCTCCTCATAGGCAAGGTAAGTCCGCTCCACGCGCTCGCCCACGGAGGCTTCCCGGAAACGTTGGGCGCAACCTTCCGGTTGGATGAGACGAGCTTTAAGTTTGTCGATCGTGCCAAGGAATCTCTCGTCCTCGCTGCTCAACCCATTCTCTCTGATGGCCTCCTTAAGAAGGTCCGCTCTATCGGACTCTAAGGAGTAGATCGCGAAATTTGGATTGATACCAATGTGCGACCCGTGCTGCTGCAACATCTGCATAAAGAACGAATGGAATGTGCCAATGGTGGCTCGGTTTTGCTGATCAGGAACGAAGGCCTCGATCCGGGTCGCCATTTCATCGGCCGCCTTATTGGTGAATGTAAGCGCCATCACGCGGAATGACTTTTCTGGCGTTTCGGCGAGAAGTTTCGCGACCCGAGTCGTCAACACGCGAGTCTTGCCAGAGCCAGGGCCTGCCAAGACAAAAAGGGGACCTTCGGTCCAATTTACGGCAGCAGCTTGCGCGGGCGTGAGTTCATCAAGCGCCTTTTCTAAATCATTCATGCCAACATCCTCAACGTCCCAATTGCATCGCGCAGCGCCAACGGCATTCGCTGCGTTAGCGCCGGACTATTGGCGCACTGCGTACCTAGCTCGGCCGCGTAACCGCATTTGTCTGCTTTCAAGGCGGCCACAAGGTCGACATCATTCAAAGTGGCCGCATTCGCGACTCCTTGCGCTGCGAGGATCGCTTTCAACTCCGGCTGTAGCCCGTCGGCCACAAGCTGCTGCTCCAAGGTGCCTCCGGGAAGTTGCCTGCTTCGCTGCGCCATAAAGGCCGCGTCAAAGTTACGTGCACCCACGGCGGCAAGGAACTGGTTACCAGCTAAATCGCCATCTACCACCATGAACCAAGGATAGCCGAGGGCCCGCCCGAGCGCAGCGAAACATTCCGGGTTTCCGTTGTTTTGAAAGTCGATCACAGCTACGCCGTGCTCGTCCAGATCATACCCGACGGCTTTGGCCATCCCGTGCAATAGATGATATTCTGACTGGCCCTCGACCAGCAGCCATTTGCTAGCAAAGAAGATTTCGCCCCTAATGCGGCGCGCGAACGTCTCTAGTTTCGTCAGTTCGTCATCAGGAATGTATTCGAGTGAAGCGTCGCGAGTGGAGCGCAGCTTCGCATGGTGTTCCGCGGTCTCCGCTTGGCCATGATATGCGATGAGCAGATTATTGTATGTCGCGGTCGGCAATTCGCCTTTGATAACAAGCTCCGACAAGCCGTTATCGTATTCTAAGAGCCCACCCGACCCCGCAATGATCGGCGCGAGTGCCGGCAGAAAGGGCACGCGGCAGCGAAACTCTCTCGGAAGAGACCTTACCTCTGTTCCATTAGGAGCGGAACGGACGACTCGAAGATCGCGGAACGGGACATATTGAAGGAAATACGGCGAATGCGTTGAGACGATCTTCTGCCCCTGAAGCGTGTTGATGTGTTGGAATAGGCTACGTGACGCTTGAGGGTGAAGATGCGTTTCTGGCTCTTCCATCGCCAATACGGGTGTACTTTCGGCACGGTAGAGTTCGGCCAGCAGAAGCTCCACAAACGAGCGGAAAAGAAACATCACCGATAGACTTTGAACTCCTTGACCGTGCCGCACGAGCGGCAGCCAAGGTCTTGCTCCGTCAGTCTGGTAAATAACCTCCGCCTTCGACAGCAAATCCCACGTGTTGAGTGGCAGTACGCGCAGGTTCGCTTGCCCGGGTGTCCCAGTCGCCGCAACACGGCTGATGTCGGAAAGCGACGTTTCTAGATCCCCCAGCATTGGGTCGGCGGCCAGCAGCTTCGTATTGAGAAGATTGAAGATGCGTACCGATTTTTTCTCTAGCGCTTCTGGAATTTGAACCGTCCGCAATAGACGACCCCAAAACTGGCTTCGTTCGGAGAATTCGTCTCCTGCGTCACGCAGTGCGTTGAGGTAAAATACAGGCAGGAATGCAAAGAACTCCTGAAAATTGGTCGCCCTAGCGCCCTTGCCCGCGAGGGGGTTTCGATCGACGTTTAGAAATTCCCATTTCGGAACGTAGCTTTCCTCGCCGGCGTCCCACGCGCAGCTTACCCGCAATATGATTGATGCTTGGCCCGACAGCGGATTGAGTTGGATAATGTCCGCTAGCGTCTCGTGCAGTTCTTCCGGCCATTCATTTGCCACCGATTCCTGCATTTCGACTTCAATCGTCACTGGATCGCCGACCTTTGGGTCAGTGCGAGTTGCGCAGAGATGCACGTCGTACTCAGTAAATCCCGTCCCGCGTTGCCCCCAGCGTCGTGTCAGCGCGATACGAATGGCTTCGAGGATAGCCGTCTTACCGGCATTATTTGGCCCGATCAGCACCGTCGTCGCGCCGAGTTCAATCTCCGCATGCTTTATCGAGCGGAAGTTCGAGACCGTCGTAACCGTGGTGTGAAGGCCGCCTTGCGGGACGGCGTTCCGGGGTGCTGATAGCCGCTCTTTGCGAGGAGCGGTGATGAGCGAGGATATCGGAGCGGCGGGAGCGAGTG
>SCNS01000047.1 GCA_005503215.1 Sphingomonadaceae bacterium 3R27C6
TTCAAACCCAAGGGGCGCGAAGGGCCGCGGCTTGCCGATCTGAAGATACAGGCGTCGACCTATGGCCAGCAGATTCCGCAGCTGTTCGGGACGATGCGCGTCGCGGGCAGCGTCATCTGGGCGACCGACCTGATCGAACGGCGCAGCAAGCGCGGCGGGGGCAAGGGGCGGCCATCGACGACCGACTATAGCTATGCCGTGTCGCTGGCGGTCGCGCTGTCGTCGCGGCCGATCCGCAGGATTGGACGGATATGGGCCGACGGAAATCTGCTGCGCGGGTCGAGCGGGACGTTCCAGGAGCGGTGCATCTTTCGCTGGCATAACGGCAGCGAGGACCAGGCGGCCGATCCGCTGATCGCTTCGGCGCTGGGCATCGCGTCGGCGAGTGCATTTCGGGGATGCGCCTATGCGGTGTTCGAAGAGCTTGAGCTCGGCGCGTTCGGCAACCGGATTCCGTCGCTGACATTCGAGGTGGAGGCCGACGCCGCGGGCATCGACGCCGGAATGGTCGGTAACAGCCTGTTCGGTGAAACCGCGCGCTGCGGCGGCGAATGGCCTTTTACGGGCTATGCCGCATCGGGAGACCGGTTGCGCGACGCGCTCGCGCCGTTGTTCGACGCGGACGGCACGCGGTTGGTGAGCGGGCCGGGCGGATGGCGGCTGGCGCCGACGGCTGCGGCCGGCGAGCCGTTGGCGCTCGCCGATTTCCGCGAGGCTAGGCGGGGCGATGCGCCGGGCGACCGGACCGAGCATCGCCGCGCCCCGCTGTCATCGCTGCCGGGGACGATCCGGCTGCGGCATTATGAGCCCGAACGCGATTATCAGCTGGGCCAACAGACGAGCCAGGTTGCGGGTGGTGGGTCACGCGAGGAGCGGATCGACTTACCCGCGGTGCTGCCGGCGACGTCGGCGCGGGCGCTGGCGCAGCGGCTTGCCGCCGCCGCGGCGGACGGGCGCGAAACTTTGGTGTGGCGCGCCGACCTTGCGGCGCTGGCTTTGACCGTCGGGCATGTGATTGCACTGGCCGACGGGAGCCGCTGGCGGCTGGCGGGAAGGACGGTTCGCGGAAGCGAAATCTTGCTCGAACTCAGGCGCCACGCGCCGCTTCCCGCGGCCGATTTTCCCGCGGAACCCGGCGTTCCGGTCCGTGCGCCCGATTGGCCCGATGCCATCGGCACGGTCCACCTGTTCGACCTTCCCAATATCGGCAGTCCGGCGGCATCGGCGCCGCGGTTATTGGTTGCCGGTGCCGGCAGCAACGATGGCTGGCGCGGCGCCGATTGCTGGATCGTCGCATCGGCGGGTGCCGAGCCGATCCCCGTCGGCACGGTGCGTCCGGCCGCGGCGCTGGGCCAGCTTGTCGAGCCGCTGGCGGCGGGAAGCGATTGCCTGTTCGACTTATTGAACAGCGTCGAGGTCCAGCTGGTCAATTCGGCGATGACATTGGAATCGGTCGGCGACGCCGCGCTGCTGGGCGGGGCGAACCGGGCGATGGTCGATGGCGAATTGCTGCAATTCGGCGTTGCCGATGTTGTCGGGCCCGGGCGCTGGCGTCTGTCGCGATTGCTGCGCGGGCGCGCCGGGACCGAGAAGGAAATGACGCATTCGGCGGGAGCGTCCTTTGTCCTGCTTGACGATCCGGCGCTGCTGACACTGCCCGAGACTCTCGCAGGATTGGCGGAGGGCGGTGCGGCGACCCTCGAATGGGCTCCGCGGGGCGGGACGACGCTGACCGAGGCTGGTGTGCCGGCGACCGGCCGGGCGCTGCGGCCGCTGACGCCGGTACACGGGCAGGTCCGGGCCGACGGTGCGGGCGGCGTGACGGTCGGTTGGGTTCGGCGCAGCCGCGTCGACACGGGGTGGCGCGACCATGTCGACCAGCCACTTGGCGAAAGTCATGAGGCGTGGCGCATTGCGCTGTCGCCGCCCGTTCCGGGAATCGGGCCGTGGGAAAGCGCATCGCCGGCGCTGGATATCGGTGCCGCCGAGCTGGCGGCGCTGCCGCCCGGTTGCACGATCGAGATCCGGCAGGCGGGGGATTTCGCACTGTCCTCGCCCCTGTCTTTGCCATTGACATAAAGGATAAAACCATGACCGTCATGCCATCCACACCGCGCTTTGCGTTACCGTTACTTGGCGTAGCGCAGGCGCAGAAAGAGGTAACGCACAACGAAGCTTTGACGCTGCTCGACGCGCTGCTTCATGCGGCCGTCGAGGCCGGGCCGCTCGCCACGCCGCCCGCGGGACCTGTCGAAGGGCAATGCTGGATCGTCGGTGCGGCGCCGACGGGTCCTTGGGCGGGGCAGGCAAATGCGATCGCAATCCGGACCGGGGGCGGATGGCGATTTGCGCCGCCGCGTGAGGGGATGCGGGCGACGCGGCTGACCGACGGCGCGCAGCTTCGCTTCGTGGGCGGCGCATGGGCCGCGCCGGCGATGGTGGGGGCGCCTTCGGGCGGGTCGATAATCGATTCCGAAGCGCGTAACGCGATCTCCACACTGATTCTTCACCTCGCCGCGCAGGGTCTTCTGATCTCAGGCTGATTTTCGGTTCTTTGACATAAGAAGTGCGACTTTTTGGCAACAGATTGACGATTTGTTCACTTGCACGGAACCAAAGCGGCGAGTAGGACGTCTGCCGAGACGTATATCTCAATTTGAAAGGGGAATTACTATGAGGAAGCTTGCCGTCGCTGTGGCGTTGGCCTCCACCACCCTGGCGTCGCCCGTCCTGGCGCGCGACAACTCCTGGTATGTTGGTGTTGGTGCTGGCGCAATGCTCGTCGAAGACCTGGATCTCGACATTGGCACTTTCAACAATGCCGGTTCGCTCGACCATCGCGCTGGCTATGACGTCGAAGGCACCGTCGGTTATGACTTCGGCGGTTTCCGCGCAGAAGTCGAAGTCGGCTTCCGTGAAGCCGACATCAAGTCGGGCCGCTTCGCGACCCCGGGCATTCCGCAGTCGGTTAACGGCGCTGGCTCGCTCGCTACCGGTTCGTTTGACCTCGCTGGCGATACGAACGCGCTGAGCTTCATGGTCAACGGCATGCTCGACTTCGGCGACGACGACGGCCTTCAGGGCTTTGTCGGCGGTGGTGCCGGTGTCGCGCGCGTTTCGGTCGAGCCGGTCTTTGCCGGTAACTTCCTCGACGATTCGGACACGGGCTTTGCCTGGCAGGCGATCGCGGGCGTCCGCGCTCCGCTCAGCGACAACATCGACGTTGGCCTGAAGTATCGCTTCTTCAACGCCGACAAGATCGACCTGGTCGACCAGCGCGGTCGCGACGTTTCGACGCGCTTCCGTTCGCACTCGATCCTCGGCACGCTGACGTTCAACTTCGGTGGCGCACCGGAGCCGGTGGTGGCACCGCC
>SCNS01000048.1 GCA_005503215.1 Sphingomonadaceae bacterium 3R27C6
GTAAGCGTGGTCAGGAAACCGCCATCGATTAGCTGTCGCGGGATTTAGCGTCGGCGTAGGCGGCTCTTCCCTGTGCTCGTCGCTTGGCGAGCTTCGCCATGCGTGCGTTGATCTCGTCGGCGCCGATATCGGTGGGATCGAAGACGCCGCCATACCATTGCACCATGGATGCGCGCTCGGGATGGCGCGGCTTGGCCATGGCATTGAGGAACTCTTCAAACCCCGGGGTTCCGCCGACATCTTCGGGCGGGGCTCGTCGTTCGCCATCGACGAAGCGCGGGTAATCGATGCCGGGGATGGCGGGTGTGATCTCTTCGATCTCGATACGATGTCGCCAGTTGTCCCCGAAATCATAGGTGTAGGTGAAGCTGGTGATGCCGCGCTCGACGAGCTTGCCGATGCGCATATTGGCGGCATCGCGGGTGCGGACCATGAAAGCGTCATCATCATCGAAGCGGATGCCATAGGCGGCATCGCCGACGTCGAAACGGAACAGATGGTAGTTCTCGAAGAGCATGCAGGCCTGGATCGCGAGGTGCAGGGTCTTGAGGCTGTTGGTGACGGGAAGTTCGACACGGCGCCAGATGGCGGGCTTCATGTCTTCGAGCGTGATGCGAATCCGTGCGATCTGGTCGGTCATGCCGCCATGCTGACGGGTGCGCTTTGCGCTGTCCAGTTCCACGGCATGAGCTCGTCCCAGCGGGAGGCGGGCCAGCCCGATGCGATCTTCTCGATGACATCGGCGATATAGGCCTGCGGCTCGACGCCGTTGAGCTTGGCTGTCTCGATGACCGAGTAGGTGGCAGCGGCGCGTTCGCCGCCAGCCTTCGATCCGGCGAACAGCCAGTTCTTGCGGCCGATCGCGATGGCGCGGATCGCGCGCTCGGCGATATTGTTGTCGATCTCCGCGATGCCGTCATCGATGTAGCGGGTCAGCGCGTCCCAGCGCTTGCGGCCATAGGCAAGCGCCTTCGTCATCGCCGACTTGGGCGACAGACGACGCAGGGCGTCGTCGATCGCGCCGCGAAGCGCATCGATCTGCGGCCTGGCTTGCTCCTGTCGTTGTCGGCGCCGGATATCGGGCGGCTGGCCGCGCACATCCTCTTCGATCCGGTAGAGCCCGGCGATACGTGTCAGCAGGTCGGTGGTAAGCGGCGTCGGGCTCGTCTGGTGGCACTCGAAGATCTTGCGGCGAAAGTGTGCCCAGCAGGCGACCTCGCGGATGCGGTTGCCTTCATAGAGCTTCTCATATCCGGCATAGCCGTCGGCCTGGAGAAGGCCGGTGAACGATCTGAGCTCGCTCTGCGGATGGATGCCGCTGCGATCAGGGGTGAACCGATACCAGGCGAGTGCCGGGGTTGCGGCGCCCGATGCGCGATCATCGACGACATAGGCCCAGAGCCGTGCCTGCGCGGTGCGGCCCTTGCCGGGCACGAGCATCGGCACCGGCGTGTCGTCAGTGTGCAGCTTGGCGGCCTTCAGCCCTTCTTCGCGGATGCGGCTGACGATCGGGTCGAGCAGATGCGCGGCCTGGCCCGCCCAGCCGGCGAGGGTGGAGCGATCGATGTCGATACCCTGCGCTGCCATCATCTCTGCCTGGCGGTAAAGCGGGAGATGATGATCGAACTTGTTCACGACGACATGGGCGAGCGTGGCAAAGCTCGCCTTACCGCGTGCTATCGCCTTCGCTGGCGCCGGTGCCTGGACGATCTTCTCACAGGCGCGGCAGCTATACTTGGGCCGCACGGTGCGGATGACGCGCCACTGGATCGGGGCAATATCGAGCTGCTCATCACTGTCGTCGCCAAGCGGGCGCAGCGCGCCGCCGCAATCGGGACAGGTGCAGCTGCCGGCCTCGGGCTCGATCCGCCGTTCCGCGCGCGGCAGATGATCGGGCAATGCGCGCACCGGCGATACCCGTTCGGCGGGTGCCCGCTCACTCGTTCGGCTGTCGGCGACCTCAGCCTCGCCTTCGAGTTCTTCGAGGGCCAGCTCGAGCTGCTCGATCTGGAGCGCGAGCTTCTCCGAGGACTGGCCGAAGGTCATGCGGCGAAGCTGCGCGAGCTGGTGGCGGAGGGTGTCGATCAGCGTATCGCGCGCCGCCAAAGCGGCTTCGAGCTCGGCGATCCGGGCGTCCTTGTCGATGCTGGAAGAGGCTGGTTCCGACACGCGGAACATCTAGCAAAAGTGGCTCCGCGATGCCAGTAAAACCCTCACTAATCCGCCACTTTTTACCCTGCGAGCAAGGGCGCCGCGGTGCGTTCGGGACGCCGCCAGTCAATGCCTTCGAGCAGCATCGAAAGCTGCGCCGCGGTGAGGCTGACCTTGCCCGCCTTGGTGATCGGCCAGACGAACCGGCCACGGTCCATGCGCTTCGAGAAGAGGCACAGGCCCTGGCCATCATACCAGAGCAGCTTGACCAGATCGCCGCGCTTGCCGCGGAACGCGAACAGCGCGCCCGAGTGCGGACTCTTCTCCAGCACCTGCTGCACTAGCACCGCGAGGCCGTCGAACCCCTTGCGCATATCGGTGGCGCCGCAGGCCAGATATATCCGTGTCGTCGGCGGTAACGGGATCATCGGGCAAGGACGGACATCACCCGTGCCAGCGCATCGGCATCGACCGCCGCGTCGACGGTGAGCCGCACGCCTGACGGCAGCTCGATCCCGATCTGGCCGCTGCCTGCCGTCGCCGGGGCCGGAACGGACACCTCCACCTCGGCGAACGAGGGTGCCGGCGTGCGCTTCGCTCCCGTCAGATCGCCAGCCAGGGCCTGTCGGCGCCACGTATAGAGCAGCCCGCTGCCGACCGCGTGCCGCTGGCATGTCGCCGAGACCGAGCCGTCGGGGCCAAATGCCTCGCGCAGGATCGACAGCTTCTGATCCACCGACCAGCGACGGCGGCCACCGACGACCGCGATCCGACTGCTCATACGATCACTCATATGACCAGTCACAAGAGCACTCGCTCCCGCCGCTCCGATATCCTCGCTCATCACCGCTCCTCGCAAAGAGCGGCTATCAGCACCCCGGAACGCCGTCCCGCAAGGCGGCCTTCACACCACGGTTAC
>SCNS01000049.1 GCA_005503215.1 Sphingomonadaceae bacterium 3R27C6
GCCCCAGCCACCGCCGCCCCAATGGTCGTCGTCGCCGCCGCCCCAGATGATGATCGGCGCGTCCCATGGCCGGCCCTTGCGCCGTTTCTTCCCGCGCCGCCCGAGGCGTGAGAGCATCGGCAGGACGAAAAAGATCAGGATGATGAAGCCGACGAAGAAAAGTCCGCCGAAATTGCCGTCATTGGCGCGGTCGCGCTCGGCAGAATCGGCCGCGGCGGCCCGCGCCGCCGCCTCTTCGGGCGGCAGCTGGATCTGCTGCGCGATCGCATTGACGCCGTCCTGGATGCCGCCTGGCATGTCGCCCGCCTTGAACTTGGGCGTCACGACGTCGCGGATGATCCGCCCCGACAGCGCATCAGTCAGCACCGGTTCGAGCCCGAGGCCGACCGCGATGTTCATCCGCCGTTCGTTCGGCGCGATCAGGAAAACGACGCCGTCGTCCTTCGCTTCGTCGCCGATCCCCCACGCGCGGCCCAGCTTGTAGCCATATTCGGAAACATCATTGCCTTCGAGGTCGCTGACCGTCGCAACCACAAGCTGGTGCCCGGTCGTCTTCTCCAGTTCGAGGAGCTGCGTGTTGAGCGCCGCTTCCTCGGCGGCGGGGATGATGTTCGCTTGGTCGACGACAGGATTGCCGGCAAGCTTGGGGAAGGTTTGCGCCGCAGCCGGGACCGCGAGCAGCGAAAGTCCCAACGCCCAACCGAGCAGGACGGACTTCATTTCGAATCTCCCGTCTGGGCGGCGATGGCATCGATCCCCATCGACAGCCCGCCGGCATAATCCAGATTCTTGAAATGCGGTGTCATCTGCTTGACTACCTCCAAAGCCTCGTCGTCGGTCAGGATGCTTTCCATGCCCGTCCCGGTCGCGATGCGCATCTCGCGTTCGTTGGGTGCGATTAGAATCACGATGCCATCGCCCTGTTCTTTCCGCCCTATTCCCCAACGGAGGCCGAGGCAGGTTCCGAAATTGTCGACCCGCGCGCCGTTCAGGCTGGGTGTCGTCGCGACGACCATCTGGTGCTTGGTCCGCTGTTCGTAGAGGGCAAGCCGGTCGGAAAGGCGCGTTTCGTCTTCCGCGCTCAGAATCTTTGCCCCGTCGGTCACGCGGCCCTTGAGCGCCATCGGAGGAACGCCATCGCAAAAAGCCGATTCCGTCCCTGAGGCGGGCACGGCCGAACTCTCTGCGGCGCCGGACGATGCCGGCGCCGCCTTGCAGCCGCCCGCGACCGTCAGGATCATGAGCGGAGCGGCAAGGGCGGCGCGTCGCACCTTATTTGCCGAAATCGACCTTTGGCGCCTGGTTGGCGTTGGGCGTGATCGCCTTGTAGGGGGTCATCGGCTGCGCGCCATGGACGATCTTGGCGCCGATGATGTCGGGGAAGGTGCGGATCGTCGTGTTATAATCCTGCACCGCGCCATTATAATCCTGAACCGACACGTTGATCCGGTTTTCGGTGCCCTCGAGCTGGGTCATCAGGTCGGCGAAGCGCGCCTGGCTCTTGAGGTCGGGATAGGCTTCGACCGTGGCAAGAAGGCGGCCGAGCGCGCCCGAAACCTGTCCCTGCGCCTGCTGGAACGCCTGTACCTTGGCGGGATCTTCGAGGTCGTCGGTGCTGAGCTTGACCTGCGTCGCCGATGCGCGCGCCTGGATCACGCCTTCGAGCGTCGACTGCTCGATCTGCGAGGCGCCCTTGGCGGTTTCGACGAGGTTGGGGATCAGGTCGGCGCGGCGCTGATACGCGGCTTCGACGTTCGCCCACTTGGCTTTGGCGGCTTCTTCCTTGGTAGGAACGCTGTTGATGCCGCAAGCGGACAGCGACATCGCGGCAACGGGCACAATCAACCAACGGGCGGAACGCAAAGTCATGGTCGGACACTCCCTCCGCGCGGCAGGGCGCCGCGCCAACTGGTTTAATATAGTAAGACGCTTCGCACCCCGCAATCATTGACGCGGATAATCGTGTCATGCAGTCTGGAATGACAGGCGCAGCGACCAAAGGGGTTGGTACATGATCAAGGATTTCAAGGCATTCCTGAACCAGGGCAATGTGATGGGGCTGGCGGTCGGTGTGATCATCGGCGCGGCGTTCGGGACGATCGTCAAGTCGCTGACCGACGATGTGCTGATGCCCTTCATCGGCTTCGTCACCGGCGGCGGGGTCGATTTCACCAACCAATATCTGGTGCTGTCGGGCGGCGACAAGGTGACCGCGGGCATGACGCTGGCCGCGGCGAAGGCGACCGGCGCGAATGTGATGGCGCTCGGCAGCTTCGTCACCGCGGTGATCAATTTCATCCTGCTCGCCTTCGTCGTGTTCCTGCTGGTGCGGCAGGCGGCCAAATTCATCAAGCCGGCCGAGGCGGGGCCGACCGAGATTGATATCCTTACCGAAATCCGCGACGAGCTGAGAAAGAAGGCGTGATCTATCCACGATGAATCGCACGCGCGCCCTTTCCATCGGCGCGCGGGCACCCTATATCACTCGTGCCGGTTTCGGCCGGCTATGGTGATAAATGGTGTCGTGGAATAGACACAGCGGACCCGGGGGCAGTACCCGGCGGCTCCACCACAAACCCGCGTTTCTTTGATGGGCGCGCGGGTTTCTGACGGGGCCGAACCAGGATCGACGTGTGTTCAAAGACGATATTTTTGCCCGGGCTGAGTAACCCGTTCAAGGCTCAAAACCAATAGGTGCTAACGATAACGAAGCACTCGCTCTGGCTGCCTAACCGATAAGCCTCACGGCCTAAGGTTAGACAAATAGAACGCGGTTCGGACCGAACCGGGCAACAGAATCGGATACCAGCGGCTGGGGACGAGCCGGGCAACAGAATCGTCCCACCTTATTTCCGGCTTCTGCCGGTTGCGGCACCAGCCCGCTCCCCCACCCGGCCTCCCTGACGATAGTAACCTAGGGAGGCCGGGTGGGGGAGCGGGCTGGTGCCGTTTGCGCTTTAGCGCGTCAAACGTGCGCATTTTCGCAGTGACTATGGTCGCTGAGCGCCTCGATCACCCGGCAATCGGCGGCGATGCCGCCACGGCAGCGCC